>CAVZOU010000001.1:0-134479 GCA_963776975.1 uncultured Actinomycetota bacterium
CAGCTCAGCTGCTGGGGGCCAACAGGTGTTCATCATAGGTGGCGCGGCCAAGGCCGGCGAGCTTCCTGGTCGGCCAGGCACGAGCGACATTCCAGGCCAGGCTGACCGCCCGCAGCGTGTGCGTCCCTGGGCGTGGTGGGGTTTGGGGCTAGAGCGGTCCCGGTCGAAGAGCCCGCGCTTCACCTTCGTTCCGGCGACGCTGTAGTCGCCTTGGAGGGTGCCCGGCGCGGCCTGATCGACCTGAGCCTTGCGCTCGGCGAGGGAGCGGACGTCCTCGATCGCCTCCGTGCGCTCCATCGTTAGGAGCTGGAGGTTCAGCAGCTGTCGCAGCTCAACACGGATCGCAGCGAGCTGTCGGCCGGCAGCGAGGTGCTGCTGGGCTCGGCTCTCAGGCTTCGTGAAGGTGACGATGCCGGAGGCCACGGTGGCGAGGAGCGCTGCGACGCCTGCCAGCAGCGGGTGCTCCGCGAGGATCGTCGCCGCAGCGACACCGGAGATCACCATGGCGGCGAGACCGAGGCGAAGATACTGCTTCTGGAGCCTCGGCCGCCGCACGCCGAGTGCGTCTTCTCGGTGTACAGGATCTCGTCGCCGAGCTGCGCTATCTCCTCGGTGACGGCTTCCGGCCAGGCAGGCTCAGCCAGCCCCTGAGAGTCGGTCACGACGGCTACCAGTCCGGATACGGGAGTCGTACCCAAACACGCCGCACATGTGGGACCGGTAGGAGCCACGGTCGCTTCTGTCCTTGTTCCGCGGGCCGCAACGACGTGGTCTCACGCCGTGGACATGAGGCGCAGCGTCGTGCGCCGCTTCTCCTCGGACGCACCGCCGGGATGCGGCCGATGATGTGCTCCGGGTCGATCATGTCAGCGAGCTCCCGGAGGATCAGGCGAGTGAAGACGTTCTGCAGGTCGAGGTCGAAGACGATCGAGCTCTCCCCTGAGAGGTACTCGGAGGTGCGCATCTCCAGGTCAAAGAGGAGCGGGGAGCGGCAGCGTGGAGCTTCCACGCCTTCAGCCGGATCAGCGGCTTTGCCCTCTTGTTGAGCCGGTCGTTCTGCCGGTTCACGTAGGCGAGGTGCGCTTCGGGAGCTGACAGCACCCACTCGTCGTAAGTCTTCGACCCAAGAGATTTGTGCGGCGGCGATGCGCACCCCGAGGTTGACAACTGTTGATAGTTCCTGGCAGACTGGCTCGGTGAGCCGGAACACGATGAGTTTCGCGTTGCCCGAATCACTGCGTGAGTACATCGACGAGCGTGTCCGATCCGGGGGCTATGGCAACACCAGCGAGTACCTCCGTGACCTCATCCGCCAGGACCAGCAGGCTCAAGCAGCGCAACACCTCCCGCGACCTGATCGCCGACGGCCTGCGCTCCGGCGGGCCTCGGGCGGCCACCGACGAGGTGGTCGACCAACTGCGGAGTCGAGCCTTCGATGACGGTTCGTGACAACTGCGAAGCTGCGGCCGCTGGCTGAAGCCGACCTCATCGAGCGTGCCCGGTACTACCGACGCGAGGCCGACGAAACGGTCGGCCAACGCTTCTTCGACGCGGCCGTAGCGGCCCTGCGAACGATAGAACGTCTGCCCCGTGCCGGGTCGCCTCGGGTTGGCGAGGCATGCGGCATCCCCGGACTGCGTGCGCTGCGGGTCCGGCTGCCTTGCAGCTGGTTCTCCTTCGTCGGCACCGACATCGTGGACGTCGTACGGCTGTTGGCAGACGCACAAGACCTGCCGGCCATTCTCTCAGAAACCGATCCACAGTAGCGAAGCCCAAATCCTCAATTGGTAGCGCCACCTCCTTGGCCCAACCCGCTCGTTGGAGGATCGTGGCCTCGCATTGGTTGGCGCGATGTGGTGAGTGGCCGGGGTGGCCTGGCGTCTCAGTGTCTGCCGGCGGTGACTCCGAGGGCCCGCGGCTCATGCTGGAGGATTCGTCGAAGATGGGTCCCCGGCACCGACGAGTCCAGGTGGACAGCCGAGCAGGGTGTCGCCTGCCAGTTCTATGGGGCTACCGCAGTGCCAGAAGCATGGACCACGCCACGTCCATGCCACTCGCTCGGCAGCTGGTAGACCACCGCGATGCTCGGGAGCTGCCCGTCGCCCTCCTTCGCCGACACGCCTACCCAGCTGCCTGTCTTCATGCGGTTGGCGCCTGCTTCGACCCTCATCAGACGGTTCGGCCGCTCTGGCTTCAACGCAGTAGGCACACAGCATCGACGCCGCCCGGATCGACACCGAGCTGGCCGCGATGAACGACCACCGCCAGCAATACGTAACTACTACATCTACTTCGACTCAAGTTTGGTCTTTGCTTCGTCCGCTCCGACATCACCAGCAGCTTCGGCACCGCGACCGGGGTGGCCGAGGGCGTGCCCTCACGCTGCGCTTCAAGGTCTACGACCTGACCGGCGACGACGTCGAGGTGCTCGCCGGCGCCGCGCTCTACGCCTGGCACTGCGACCGGGACGGGTCCTACTCGATGTACGACGGCGACGCGATGCAGGAGAACTACCTGCGCGGCGTGCAGGAGACCGACGCGGACGGCTGGGTGGAGTTCACCACCGTCTTCCCGGGGTGCTACGCCGGCCGCTGGCCGCACGTGCACTTCGAGGTCTACGAGTCGCTCGACTCGGCCACCAGCGCCACCACCAAGCTGCGCACCTCCCAGCTCGCCTTCCCCCAGGACGTCTGCGAGACGGTCTACGCGACCGAGGGCTACGAGGACTCGGTCGCCAACCTGGCCGGCGTCAGCCTGGACTCCGACGGGATCTTCGCCGACGGCTACTCGCTGCAGATGGCGAAGGTGACCGGATCGGTGGACGAGGGCTTCGTCGCCACCCTCTCGGTGCCCATCTGATCGGTGCCCATCCAGCAGCTCCCGTCCGACGCGCGGTCCGGTCCCGCGACCCGCCGGGGGCGGCGTGGTGACAGGATGGCCGGGTGCCCCCTGCTCAACCCGTCGGCGACCCCGCGCCCGAGGACGGGTCGATCCCCGACGACGCCTACGCCGAGTTCGGCCGGCGACCCTTCGGGCTGTACGTCCACGTGCCGTTCTGCACGGTGCGCTGCGGCTACTGCGACTTCAACACCTACACCGCCGAGGAGCTGGGGGACACCCCCGGCGCCTCCCGCTCGACGTACGCCGGAGCGGTCATCGACGAGATCCGGCTGGCCCGACGGGTGCTCGGCCACCGCGACGTCAAGATCGAGACGATCTTCTTCGGTGGCGGCACGCCGACGCTGCTGCGCCCGGCCGACCTGGGCGCGGTGATCGCGAGCGCCGCCGCCGAGTTCGGCCTGGCCGACGACGTCGAGATCACCACCGAGGCCAACCCCGACAGCGTCGCGGCCTGGGACCTCGAGGAGCTGCGCTCGGCGGGCTTCAACCGGATCAGCTTCGGGATGCAGTCGGCCGTCGACCACGTGCTCGCCGTCCTCGACCGCACCCACGACCCGTTGCGGGTGCCGGCCGCCGTGCAGTGGGCGCGGGCGGCCGGCTTCGACGAGGTCAGCCTCGACCTCATCTACGGCACGCCGGGGGAGTCGCTCGCCGACTGGGAGACCAGCCTGGACTCGGCGCTGGCCTGCGAGCCGGACCACGTCTCGGCGTACTCGCTCATCGTCGAGGAGGGCACCGCCCTGGCCCGGCGGGTCCGCCGCGGCGAGCTGCCGATGCCCGACGAGGACGACGCCGCCGACAAGTACGACCTCGCCGACGAGCGGCTCACCGCCGCCGGGCTGGAGTGGTACGAGGTCTCCAACTGGGCGCGGCGGCCCGAGAGCCGGTGCCGCCACAACATGCTCTACTGGACCGGCGGCCACTGGTGGGGCGCCGGCCCGGGTGCCCACTCCCACGTCGGCGGCGTGCGGTGGTGGAACGTCAAGCACCCCGCGGCGTACGCCGACCGGCTGGCCGCCGGCCTGAGCCCGGCGCACGGGCGCGAGTACCTCTCCGAGGCCGACCGTCGCTTCGAGCGGATCCTGCTCGAGATCCGGCTGCGCGACGGGCTGCCCGTGCTGGCGCTGGGTCGCCACGGTCGCGGCGAGGTGGCCCGGCTGATGGAGGAGGGCCTGGTCGAGCTGCTCACCGAGCGGCTCGTCCTGACCCGGCGCGGCCGGCTGCTCGCCGACGCGGTCGTGCGCGACCTGACCGCCTGACTACATCTTCCCCTTGCCGCAAGCGGCTACGGGGCTTCGCCTCCGTCCTTCACCGCGACTGCGTCGCGTCGAGGGACGTCGGCTCGGTCACGAAGTCGATGAGCTCCTCGACGCGGCCGAGCAGCGCGGGGTCGAGGTCCTCGAAGCCGCGGACGCCGCCGAGGATGTGCTTCCAGGCCATCGCGATGTCGGTCTGGTTGCGGTGCGGCCAGCCGAGCTGCTGGCAGGTGCCGGTCTTCCAGTCGATCGAGCGCGGCACGTCGGGCCAGCGCTCGAAGCCGAGGCGCTGCGGGCTTGACGGCCTGCCAGACGTCGATGAAGGGGTGGCCGACGATCAGGACGTGCTTGCCGACCGGGGACTTCGCGATGTTGGCGGCGATCCGGCTCTCCTTGGAGCCGCGGACGAGGTGGTCGACGAGCACCCCGACCCGGCGCTGCGGTCCGGGCTTGAAGTCGCGCAGGTGGTCGGCCAGGTCGTCGACCCCGCCGAGGAACTCCACGACCACGCCCTCGATGCGCAGGTCGTCGCCCCAGACCTTCTCGACCAGCTCGGCGTCGTGGCGGCCCTCGACGAAGATCCGGCTGGCCCGGGCGACGCGGGCCTTGGCGCCGTGGACGGCGACCGAGCCGCTCGCCGTACGCGTCGGCTTCGCCGGGCCACCGGCCCGGGCGGGCGGGACGAGGACGACCGGCCGGCCCTCCAGCAGGAAGCCGGGTCCGAGGGGGAAGGTACGCCGCTTGCCGCGGCGGTCCTCCAGCGTCAGGGTGTCGAGGTCGCGGTCCACGGCGACGATCTCGCCGCACCAGTCGGTGGTGACCTCCTCGACGACGAGTCCGAGGTCGGCCGGGGCCTCGGTGGCGCGACCGTTCTTGGGGGCGCGCCAGTCGGTGGCAAGGACGTCGGAGCCGTAGCGGTCTGTGGGGGAAGGCACCGGACAACGCTAGGTCGAGCACCCGGCGGCGTGGGGGTGCCACGCCGCCAGGCGTCGGAGGTCAGCTGCCAGGCGTCGGAGGTCAGCCGCCTCGTGTCGTCGATCAGCCGGAGATGCCGGCGCCCTGGGCTCCGTCGCCGCTGACGGACTCGGGGTCGGTCTCGGAGTCCGACCCGGAGTCGCCGTCCTCCGGTGCTGGGCGTCTCGCCGGAGGACTCGTAGGTGCCGGTGGTGTCGTCCTGCGTGTCCTGCATGCCGAGCTCGTCGGCGTCCTTGGTGGCCTCGTCGTCGGGGTCGAGCGGCTCGGCGAGCGGGTTGTCCTCGCCGGGCTGCAGGTCCTCGGGGAGCTGCTCGTCGGAGACGCCCGCGAGCTGCTGGTCGTCGGGGGACTGGGTGCCGCCCTCGTGGTCGGCGTCGGCCTCGCTGGTGGTCGCGCTGGCCTGGGGCAGGTCGCTGGATTCGCTCATGCCTCGTTCCTACGCGACCGCCGGGCCCGCGTACACCCCCCTAGGGACTCAGATGAGCGGCAGCCGCTTCTGGCTCCGGGGCAGGTGCTCGTAGCCGAGCCGCACGGCCGAGGTGAGCAGCGCCCGGTCCCACGGCCACTCGCCCTCGTCGAGCGCGCGGCCGACGGGGACGCCGCGGCTCGCGAGGTCGCGGATGGTCTCGGCGATGACGCCGAGCTCGTTGCGCTGCTCGTGGACGTAGTCCTTGTCGACGAGCCGGCCGTGGCCGGGGACCACGACGGTGTCGTCGGTGGTGAGGCCGAGCACGAGGTCGAGGGTGAGCGGCCACTCGAGCGGGAAGGAGTCGTCGCCGATGAACGGCTTGTCCGACTCCTCCACGAGGTCGCCGGCGACCATCACGTCCGCGTCCGGCACCCGCACCACCAGGTCCCCGGCGGTGTGGCCGCGCCCGGGGTGGATCAGCTCGACGATGCGGTCGCCGAGGTCCAGGGCGTACGCCGAGGAGAAGCCGTGCGTGGCCGGTCGCAGCGTGGTGTCGAGGATCTCCGCGGCCCGCGGGTTGTCGCCGACCCGCACGGGGTCGGGGCGGGCGCCGGCACGGACCATCTGCTCGAGCGCGAAGTCGGTCGCGTGGATCGGCAGGTCGCCCGTCCCGGCGAGCACGTCGTTGCCGAACCAGTGGTCCCAGTGGTCGTGGGTGTTGACCAGCGCCGTCACGGGGCCGGCGCCGAGGCGTCGTACGGCGTCCGCGACCTCGCTCGCCGCGTGCGCCGAGCCGTGCGTGTCGATCATCACCATGCCGTCGGAGCCACCCACCAGGGTGATGTTGACCTGCATCCACGCGTGGTGCGCCACCCACACGCGGGGCGCGACCTCGACGAAGGACGGCTCGCTGGTGTCAGTCATGGGAGCGACCCTAGTAGGCTTGGCACTCACGCTCAGCGAGTGCCAGACCGGCACACCGAACCCACCCCGAGGAGGACGCGATGGTCGAGGACCGCAGGCTCGCCGTCCTCCGCGCGATCGTCGAGGACTACGTCGCCACCGAGGAGCCCGTGGGCTCCAAGGCGCTCGTGGAGCGCCACAGCCTCGGCGTCTCGCCGGCGACGGTGCGCAACGACATGGCGGCGCTGGAGGACGAGGGCTTCATCCACCAGCCGCACACCAGCGCGGGCCGGGTGCCGACCGACAAGGGCTACCGGCTCTTCGTCGACCGGCTCACCGGCGTCAAGCCGATGAGCGCGGCCGAGCGTCGGGCGATCACCACCCTGCTCGACGGGGCGGTGGACCTCGACGACGTCGTACGCCGCTCGGTGCGGCTGCTGAGCCAGCTCACCCGGCAGGTCGCGATCGTGCAGTACCCGACCCTGTCGCGCAGCACGGTGCGCCACGTCGAGTTCGTGTCGCTGACGCCCACCCGGGTGATGCTCATCCTGATCCTCAGCACCGGGCGGGTCGAGCAGCGGCTCGTCGAGCTCGGCGCCGCGGTCACCGACGAGCAGCTCGCCGACCTGCGGGCGCGGGTCAACCAGGCGGCCGCGGGGGAGCGGATCGCCGACGCCACCCAGGCGCTCGGCCGGCTCCCCGACGAGGTCACCCCGGAGACCGCCGCGATCACCCGCGACGTCGTGACGTCGCTGGCCGACGCGATGTCCGACCACCGCAACGACGAGCGCGTCGCCGTCGGCGGGGCCGCCAACCTGGCCCGCTTCGGCGACAACTTCGACACCGCCGTCCGGCCCCTGCTCGAGGCCCTCGAGGAGCACGTGGTGCTGCTCAAGCTGCTCGGCGAGGCCACCACCGGAGACTCGGTGACGGTGCGCATCGGCCACGAGGGTCCCTACTCCGAGCTCTCCTCGACCAGTGTCGTGGCCACCGGCTACGGCCCCGCAGACCAGGCCTTCGCCACGCTCGGCGTGGTCGGCCCCACCCGCATGGACTACCCCGGATCCATGGCTGCCGTGCGTGCCGTCGCACGGTACGTCTCCCGGATCCTCGACGAAGGACACCAGTGACCCAGGACCTCTACGAGCTGCTCGGCGTTTCCCGCGATGCCGACGCGGCTGCCATCAAGAAGGCCTACCGGGGCCTCGCCCGTCAGTTCCACCCGGACGTCAACCCGGACCCGGCGACGCAGGAGAAGTTCAAGGAGGTCTCCCGCGCCTACGAGGTCCTCTCCGACCCCCAGAAGCGGGCGGCGTACGACCGGGGCGGCGACCCCTTCGGCGGTGGCCAGGCCGGCTTCGGCCAGGGCCAGGGCTTCTCGTTCACCGACATCATGGACGCGTTCTTCGGGGGCGGGGCTCCCGGCGGCGGCGCCCAGGGCCGCGGTCCCCGCCAGCGCGTACGACGCGGGCAGGACGCCCTCATCCGGCTCGACGTCGAGCTGGCCGAGGCGGCGTTCGGCACCACCAAGGACCTCAAGGTCGACACGGCCGTCGTGTGCACGACGTGCCACGGCGACGGTGCCTCGCCCGGCAGCACGCCGATCACCTGCGAGACCTGCCGCGGCGCCGGCGAGGTGGCCCAGGTGCAGCGCTCGTTCCTCGGCGAGATCCGCACCCTGCGCCCCTGCGCGGCCTGCCGCGGCTTCGGCCAGATCATCCCGGACCCCTGCCGGGAGTGCTCCGGCGAGGGCCGCGTCCGCTCCCGCCGCAACCTGACCGTCAAGATCCCGGCCGGTGTCGACCACGGCACCCGCGTCCAGCTCAGCGACCAGGGCGAGGTCGGTCCCGGTGGCGGCCCGCCCGGAGACCTCTACGTCGAGATCCACGTCGACGCCCACCCGACGTTCACCCGGCACGGCAACGACCTGCACTGCACGGTGACGCTGCCGATGACCGCTGCCGCGCTCGGCACGACGCTGACGCTGCCGCTGCTCGAGGCCGACCTCGAGACCGCCGACGACTCCGACGTCCGCACCGACTACGAGCTCGAGATCCGGCCCGGCACCCAGTCCGGCAGCGAGCAGGTGCTGCGCGGCTTCGGCGTCCCGGGCCTGCGCGGTGGCCGCGGAGACCTGATCGTCAACGTGTCCGTGGACACCCCGACCCGCCTCGACGCCCGCCAGGAGGAGCTGCTGCGCGAGCTGGCCGCGATCCGGGGCGAGGAGTCTCCCGACGGAGCCGTCCAGGCCCCGGCGAAGTCGATGTTCGGCCGGCTGCGCGACGCCTTCAACCAGCACTGACGGACCCGGTCGCATGAGCCTCCCGGTCCATCTCGTCCCGTCGCTCGACGGCGTCGCGGTCGGCGCGACCGTCGAGGTCACCGGCGACGAGGCCCACCACGCCGTCGCCGTACGCCGCCTGCGCGTCGGCGAGCGGGTGGTGCTGACCGACGGCGCCGGCCGCTCGGTGACCGGTGAGGTCACCTCCACGGGCAAGCGGGTGTTCGCCGTCGAGGTCGCCTCCGCGGCCGCGGCGGACCGACCGTCGCCGGCGTTCACCGTGGTGCAGGCGCTGCCCAAGGGTGACCGGGGCGAGCTGGCCGTGGAGGTGCTGACCGAGGTGGGCGTGGACATGGTCGTGCCGTGGGCCGCCGCCCGGTCGGTGGCCGTCTGGAAGGGCGAGCGGGCCACCCGGTCCCACGCGAAGTGGCAGGCCACCGCCCGCGAGGCCGGCAAGCAGTCGCGACGCTCGTGGCTGCCGACCGTGTCCCCGCTCGCGTCGACCGACGCCGTCCGCGACCTCGTGGCGGCCGCCGATCTGGCCGTGGTGCTCCACGAGGACGCGACGACCCCGCTGTCGGGTGTGGAGGTCCCCGCCACGGGGCGGGTCGTCGTGGTCGTCGGCCCCGAGGGCGGCATCGCCCCCGAGGAGCTGGCCGCGCTTGAGGCCGCCGGGGCCCGCACCGTCCGCCTCGGCGACGAGGTGCTGCGGACGTCGACCGCCGGCGTCGTCGCCGTGGCCGCGCTGCTGTCCCGCACCGACCGCTGGCGCTGACCGGGCGGCCCCACGCCGTCACTTCAGGGTGAAGTCCTTGGTGTCCTCGTGCGGCCCGGCACCCTCGGTGCCGCCGGAGGGGTCGTCGGTGCGGGCGACGAAGGTGTAGTCCCCGGGCTCGAGGCTGGAGACGTCGATCGACGCCTGCCAGGGGTAGAGCTTGCCCATCCAGCCCGACGCCGTGGCGAAGCCGTCGAGGACGACCTCGTCGCCGCTGCAGGATCTCCCACGGCACGGTGGCCTCGAAGGACGACGCGACACCGCTCGCCTCGAGCGTGTCGCCCTCGACGGTCGCGCCCTGCTCGGGGGTGGTGACGTTGACCAGGCCGGAGACCGTGATGGGGTCGGCGGCGGTGAAGGGGGCCTCGGTGCTGATCCCGAAGAGCACCGGGTCGCTGCCGGTGCGCTGGACCTGCACCGGCACCCGCTCCTGCTGGACCCCCTGGAGCGTGTAGACCAGCTGCTGGACCGCGAGCCGCGCCGAGCGCCTGGACATGCCGTCGGGCCGGTCGGTGAACCCGTCGCCGGGGATCGTCACGAGGAGCACGCCGTCCGTGGCCTGCACGCTCTCGATGCCCACGCCGGGCCACTCGGTGCGGTAGTCGGGGTCCAGCGGCGTCCCGCCGTCGACCAGGCCGGCCGCCTCGAGCAGCGGGTCGCCCGAGACCTGCTGGAACTCCCGGAACAGCCGGGGCCCCTGGGGCGTGTCGCCGACGTAGTAGACGGGCACGGCCGCGCCACCGGACTCGCCGGACCCCTCCCCGTCGCCCTCGGTGGGGGACTCCGACCCCTCCTCGCCCGGCTCCTGGGTCGGCTCGTCCGTCGGGGTGTCGGTCGCCGTGGCCCCCGCGGGTGCGGGGTCGTCGGTGGACGGCTCGTCCTCCGAGCAGGCGGACAGGCCCGAGGCCAGCCCCACGGTGAGGGCGGCGTACAGGGCCAGGGAAGCGGTGCGCATGCTTTTCACGCTAGTGGGACGTACGGCGACCCGTTTCGGTTACACGCCGGGGACCACAGATCTAGGGTGGAGCCATGAGTGCCCCCGATCGTCCCGACGACTGCCTGTTCTGCAAGATCGTCGCCGGTGACGTGCCCGCCGAGATCGTGCGGGCCGACGAGACGACGGTGGCCTTCCGTGACATCAACCCGCAGGCCCCCACCCACGTGCTGGTGGTCCCGCGCAGCCACTACGCCGATGCTGCCGAGCTGGCCCACCACGAGCCGGCCGGGCTGGCCGACGTGCTGCGAGCGGCCGCCGACATCGCCGAGCGCGAGGGACTGACCGAGGGCTACCGCGCCGTCTTCAACACCGGCGCCGGCGCCGGGCAGACCGTCTTCCACGCCCACCTGCACGTCCTCGGCGGGCGTTCGCTCCAGTGGCCGCCCGGATGAGCACCCGGATCGCGGCCCTGGTCGCCGCCGTCGTCCTCGTCCTGGCGGGCTGCTCGGGCACCGACGACGAGCACCCCGCCGGCCACGAGGCGACCGACACGGCCGGCGCGGGCGAGGCGGAGGCGGGCCACGACGACCACGCGTCCGCCGAGCCGGCCGCGGAGGTGCCGCTCCGCAAGGGCGAGCGTCGCGAGACCCTCACGCATGCCGGCGGCGTACACCCCCTCCGCGCCGTACGGCACGGGCACCGACGACTACCGCTGCTTCCTGCTCGACCCCGGTCTCGAGCGCGACACCTGGCTGACCGGCACGACGGTGCAGCCGGGCAACCCGGAGGTCGTCCACCACGTGATCCTGTTCCAGGTGCCCGCGGAGCAGGTCGCCGCCGCCGAGGAGAAGGACGCGCAGGAGGACGGCGAGGGCTGGACCTGCTTCGGCGGCACCGGCCTCGACGCCTTCCAGCAGGTCGACGACGCCGCGTGGATCGGGGCGTGGGCGCCCGGTGGCGAGGAGTCGGTGCGCAAGCCCGGCTACGGCGTCAAGCTGGCCCGCGGCTCCCGGATCGTCATGCAGGTGCACTACAACCTGCTCGCCGGCACCCAGCCGGACACCTCGGCCGCCCAGCTGCGGCTCGCCCCCGGCGAGCGTGACCTCGAGGAGCTGCACACCATGCTGCTGCCGGCGCCGGTCGAGCTGCCCTGCCGCGCGGCGTACGCCGACGGGCCGCTGTGCGACCGCGACGCCGCGATGATGGACGTGATGCAGCGTTTCGGCGCCGAGGGCTCGCGGACCGCCAACGTGCTCTACCTGCTGTGCGGCGGCGAGCCCGACCCCGGCCAGGTGCAGAGCTGCACCCGCACCGTGCACGAGCCGATGACCATCCACGCCGCCGGCGGCCACATGCACCTGCTCGGCCGCGAGATCCGCGTCGTCACCAACCCCGGCACCGACCGGGCCGAGACGGTGCTCGACATCCCGGTGTGGGACTTCGACGACCAGGGCGCCCGCGACATCGAGCCGGTCTCGCTGCAGCCGGGCGACACGGTCGAGGTCACGTGCAAGCACGTGCAGTGGCTGCGCGACGAGCTGCCGTCCTTCGAGGGGCAGCCCGACCGGTACGTCGTGTGGGGCGAGGGCACGACCGACGAGATGTGCCTCGGGATGCTCCAGGTCAGCAAGCCCTGACCGACCGGCGCCGGCCTCAGAAGAGGTAGCGCAGCCGGAGCACGGCGAAGAGCACCGGCATCCCGAACACCACGAGCATGGCCCACGCCGTGACCCGGTGCCACGGCTTGGAGGCGTCGAGGCGGCCACCGAAGTCGAGCAGGGCACCCTCGACCGTGTGGTGCGTCAGTCCCATCCGGCGCGCGTCCTCGGGGAGGTGCTGGCCCGGGAACCACATCGGCTCGGTGTCGTCGTCGTGGTCGTCGGGGTCCTCGTCGTACCACTCGTGGACGTCGCGGTCGGCACCCGGCATGGGGACACCGTACGTCGAGAGGGGTTGCTCGGTGGGCGGTCTCGGCGCTGCTCGGTAGCATGGAGCCACCCATGACTGAGACTCCATACCCCTCCCACACCGTCGTCGTGCCCAACAGCATCGACATGGTCAGCGTCCTCGGCCCCGGCGACGAGCACCTCGGCCTCATCGAGCGCGCGTTCAAGGCCGACGTCCACGTCCGCGGCAACCGCATCACCCTGACCGGGGAGCCGGCGGAGGTCGCCCTCGCCGAGCGCCTGCTCGACGAGATCGTGACCATCATCCGCACCGGTCAGGGGGTCACCACCGAGACGGTCGAGCGCATCATCTCGATGATGCGCGCCGAGACCACCGAGCGTCCCGCCGACGTGCTGTCCCTCAACATCCTCAGCAACCGCGGCCGCACGATCCGGCCCAAGACGCTCAACCAGAAGCGCTACGTCGACTCGATCGACAAGCACACGATCACGTTCGGGATCGGTCCCGCGGGCACCGGCAAGACCTACCTGGCGATGGCCAAGGCCGTGCAGGCCCTGCAGGCCAAGGACGTCAGCCGGATCATCCTGACCCGCCCGGCGGTCGAGGCGGGCGAGCGGCTCGGCTTCCTGCCCGGCACGCTCTCGGAGAAGATCGATCCCTACCTGCGCCCGTTGTACGACGCGCTGCACGACATGCTCGACCCGGAGACGATCCCCAAGCTGCTCGCGGCCGGCACCATCGAGGTCGCCCCGCTGGCCTACATGCGCGGCCGGACGCTCAACGACGCCTTCATCATCCTCGACGAGGCGCAGAACACCTCGCCCGAGCAGATGAAGATGTTCCTGACCCGCCTCGGCTTCGGCTCCAAGATCGTCGTCACCGGCGACGTGACCCAGGTCGACCTCCCCGGCGGCGTCCAGTCCGGCCTCCGCGTGGTCGAGGGCATCCTCGACGGCGTCGAGGACGTGGTCTTCAACCGGCTGACCGCCAGCGACGTGGTGCGGCACCGGCTCGTGGGCCGCATCGTCGCGGCGTACGACGCCTTCGACGCCACCCAGCCCGAGCGACCGTCCCACCAGCGTGACTCGCGACCGCGGGGGACCACCCGATGAGCATCGAGGTCCTCAACGAGTCCGAGCAGGAGCTCGACGTCCGCCGGCTCTCCACGCTGTCGCGCTTCGTGATGGACGAGATGCGCGTCCACCCCCTGGCCGAGCTGTGCATCAAGGCGGTCGACGAGGACACCATCGCGCTGCTCAACCGGCAGTGGATGGACAAGGACGGTCCCACCGACGTGCTCGCCTTCCCGATGGACGAGCTGCGACCCGGCAAGGTCAACGAGGAGCCCGAGGAGGGTGTCCTCGGCGACCTCGTGCTGTGCCCGACGGTGGCGGAGCGGCAGGGGGCGGAGGCCGGGCACGGCACCGTCGCCGAGATCGAGCTGCTCACCGTGCACGGCATCCTCCACCTCCTCGGCTACGACCACGCCGAGCCGGCGGAGCACGAGGAGATGTTCGGGCTCCAGGCCCGGCTCCTCGAGGAGTGGCGGGCCTCGGCCCCTGGTCAGACCCGGTGATCGGTGACATCTGGCTGCTGCTGGTGGCGGCCACGCTCGTCGTGCTGGCCGGGCTCTTCTCCGCCGCCGACGCGGCCATCGGGGGGTTCTCGCGCGCTCGTGCCGAGGAGCTCGTGGCGGAGGGCGCGTCGGGCTCCAAGCGCCTGCTGACGATCCTCGACGACCCCGCCCGCTACCTCAACACCGCGCTGCTGCTGCGGCTCCTGTGCGAGACCGCGGCCATCGTGCTCGTCGCGCTCTGGGTCCACGACCTGTACGACGGCGACTTCTGGCCGGCCTACGCCACCGCCGTCGGCGCGATGCTGGTCGTGTCCTTCGTCGTCATCGGCGTCGCGCCGCGCACCGTCGGTCGCCAGCACGACCAGCGGGTGGCGACCCTGTCGGCCGGTCCGCTGTCCTTCGTGACGACCGTGCTCGGCCCGTTGCCCAGGCTGCTGATCCAGCTCGGCAACGCGATCACCCCGGGCAAGGGGTTCCGCGAGGGACCGTTCTCCACCGAGACCGAGCTGCGCGAGCTCGTCGACCTCGCCGAGGCCTCGGCGGTCATCGAGTCGGGCGAGCGCAGGATGATCCACTCGGTCTTCGAGCTCGGCGACACCATCGCCCGCGAGGTGATGGTGCCGCGCACCGACGTCGTCTACATCGAGCGCTACAAGAACCTGCGCCAGACGATGTCGCTCTTCTTGCGCAGCGGCTTCTCCCGGGTGCCGGTCGTGGGGGAGAACCTCGACGACATCGTCGGCATCGCCTACCTCAAGGACCTGGTCCGGCGCGACTTCGAGCAGCCGGACGTGGAGTTCACCCAGCGTGTCGACGAGGTCATGCGGCCGGTCTACTGGGTCCCCGAGTCCAAGCCCGTCGACGCCCTGCTGACCGAGCTGCAGGCACGGCGCCAGCACATCGCGGTCGTCGTCGACGAGTACGGCGGCACGGCCGGCCTGATCACCATCGAGGACGTCCTGGAGGAGATCGTCGGCGAGATCACCGACGAGTACGACGAGGAGGAGACCGACGTCGAGTACCTCGAGGACGGCACCTACCGCGTCTCCTCGCGCTACCCGGTCGACGACCTCGACGAGCTGGTCGGCATCTCCGTGCACGACGAGGACGTCGACAGCGTCGGCGGCCTGATGGCCAAGCAGCTGGGTCGGGTCCCGATCCCCGGCTCGATCGTCGAGGCGCACGGACTGCGCTTCGAGGCCGAGCGCGTGTCCGGACGCCGCAACAAGATCGGCACGGTGCTGGTGAGCCCGGTGTCCGAGCGCGACCACGAGGACGACGACGAGGACGACGACGATGACTGACGCCACGCTGCCCGCCGAGGACGCCAAGCTCGTGACCCTGGCCCGTGCCACCCGGGCCCGCACCGGTGCCGCGGAGGGCGCGGCGGTGCGTGACCTCGACGGCCGGACCTACGCGGCCGCCACCGTGGCGCTGGAGTCGTTGTCCCTGACCGCGCTCGAGGTCTGCGTCGCGATGGCGATCGCGTCGGGCTCCCGCGGTCTCGAGGCCGCCGTCGTGCTGACCGCGGCCGACGGGACGCCCGACCTCACCGCCGCCCGCGAGTTCGCCGGCACCGACGTCGTCGTGCACGTGGGCGACCACCGGGGGACCCTGGGAGCCACGCTCCGCACCTGAGCCCCGCATCCGGGCCGGACCGTGCGACCTGTTGCCGGCGCAGCCGGGATCGCTACCGTGGTGGGGTGCGCGCGGCGCTCGGATGGGACGAGCACTCTGCCGGCGTGGCGGGGCTGAGGCAGTCGTACGCCGCGCTGCCTGCGGACGCGCCGGTGCGGCTGGCCAAGCGCACCTCCAACCTCTTCCGGGGCCGGCCCACCGTCGGGGCCGGCCTCGACGTCTCGGGCCTCACCGGTGTCATCGAGGTGGACGGTGACGTCGCCGAGGTGCAGGGGATGTGCACCTACGAGCACCTGGTCGAGGTGACCCTGCAGCACGACCGCATCCCCCTCGTCGTACCCCAGCTGCGCACCATCACCCTGGGTGGCGCGGTGACGGGCCTCGGCATCGAGTCGACCAGCTTCCGCCACGGGCTGCCGCACGAGTCGGTGCTCGAGATGGACGTCCTCACCGGGTCGGGCGACGTCGTGACGACCAAGCCGGGTGACGACCTCTTCGACGCCTTCCCCAACTCCTACGGCTCCCTGGGCTACGCGACCCGCCTGAGGATCGAGCTCGAGCGCGTCCCGGCGTACGTCGCCCTGCGCCACGTGCGCTTCCACGACGCCGCTGCGCTCGCGGACGCGGTGGGACGGATCGTGGACGACCAGGAGTGGGACGGCGAGCGTGTCGACGGGCTCGACGGCGTGGCCTTCACCCCCGGGGAGCTCTACCTGACGCTGGCGCGCTGGACCGACGAGCCGGGCCCGACGAGCGACTACACGGGCCAGCGGGTCTTCTACCGGTCCCTCCGGGAGCGGACGTCCGACCGGCTCACCGTCCACGACTACCTCTGGCGCTGGGACACCGACTGGTTCTGGTGCTCGCGGGCCTTCGGCGCCCAGCACCCCGTCGTACGCCGACTGTGGCCGCGGCGCCTGCGCCGCTCCGACGTCTACTGGCGGCTGGTCGCCCTGGACCGGAGGTTCGGCGTCGGGGACCGGCTCGACCGACTGGCGGGCCGGGCGCAGGGCGAGCGCGTCGTGCAGGACGTCGAGGTGCCGCTGGAGCGGCTGCCGGAGTTCCTGGCGTGGTTCGACGCGGAGATCGGGATGCGCCCGGTGTGGTTGTGCCCACTGCGGCTTCGCCGCGAGTCGGGTGAGCGGCTTCGGCCGCGAGTCGGGTGACCGGCCGTGGCCGACCTACCCGCTCACGGCGGGCACGACGTACGTCAACGTGGGCTTCTGGGGCAACGTCGCCGTCGGTCCGGAGGCGCAGCGATCCCCGCGCAACCGGGCGATCGAGGCGAAGGTCGCCGAGCTCGACGGCCACAAGAGCCTCTACTCCGAGGCGTTCTACCCGCGCGCGGACTTCGACCGGCTCTACGACGTGCCCAACCTGGCGCGGGTCCGGGCCGCGCACGACCCGGACGGGCGGATGACGGACCTCTTCGACAAGGTGGTGGGACGACGATGAGCGGTATGCCGATCGGTGACGCGGTGGACCGGCTGATGCGCGACGGCATGCCCGTGCGCTTCACGGCGTACGACGGGAGCAGCGCCGGGCCGCCGGACGCCGCCATCGGTCTGCACCTCAGGACCGAGCGGGGCCTCGCCCACCTGATGACGGCACCCGGGGACCTCGGCCTGGCGCGGGCGTACGTCGGCGGGGACCTCGACGTCACCGGCGTCCACCCGGGCGACCCCTACGACCTGCTCGTGCTGCTCAAGGACCACACCCGGTTCCGGGTGCCGCCCCCGACCGAGGTGGTCGCGATCGCCCGAGGACTGGGCCTCTCCCACCTGCGCCTTCCCGCCCCGCCGCCGCAGGAGCACCTGCCGCGGTGGAGGCGCGCGGTGGAGGGACTGCGGCACTCGATGTCGCGCGACGCGGAGGTCATCGCCCGCCACTACGACGTCTCCAACCGGTTCTACGAGCGGGTGCTCGGGCCGTCGATGGCCTACACGTGCGCCGTCTACCCGAGCGCGGACAGCACCCTCGAGGAGGCCCAGGCGGAGAAGTTCGACCTGGTGTGCCGCAAGCTCGGCCTCCGGCCGGGCCAGCGGCTCCTGGACGTCGGCTGCGGGTGGGGCGGCATGGTGCGGCACGCCGCGCGCGAGCACGGGGTGCGGGCGCTCGGGGTGACCCTCTCGCTCGAGCAGGCGCAGTGGGCCAAGGAGGCGATCGACCGCGAGGGGCTCGGCGACCTCGCGGAGGTGCGCCACCTCGACTACCGCGACGTCATGGAGACCGGGTTCGACGCCGTGAGCTCCATCGGGCTCACCGAGCACGTCGGGGTGCGCAACTACCCGGCCTACTTCACGCGCCTGCGCGACCGGCTGCGACCGGGGGGACGGCTGCTCAACCACTCCATCACCCGCAACCACAACAAGCGCCAGGAGACGGGTCCCTTCATCGACCGCTACGTCTTCCCCGACGGGGAGCTCACCGGCTCCGGGAGGATCGTGACCGCGGCGCAGGACGCCCGGCTCGAGGTGCAGCACACCGAGAACCTGCGCCTGCACTACGCGCGCACGCTGGCCGACTGGAACCACAACCTCGCCGCCCACTGGGACGAGTGCGTCGCCGAGGTCGGCGAGGGGGTGGCCCGCGTGTGGGGCATCTACATGGCCGGGTCGAGGGTCGCCTTCGAGCGCGACGAGATCGAGCTCCACCACGTGCTGGCCACCCGCAACCACGACGACGGCCGGTCGGGATTTCCCTCGCGCCCGGACTGGTGACCGGGCGTCTCGTGCCCGTCGGAGCGGCGCCGATAGCCTGTCCGGATGAGCACCCGAGCCGCGACGTACGCCGCCGAGGTCCTGCGCCGCGAGCAGCTCTCGTCGCACTTCGTGCGGCTGGTGCTCGGCGGGCCCGGACTCGACGGCTTCGCGTCGACCGGCGTGCCCGACGAGTGGGTGGCCCTCACCGCGCCCGGGCAGTTCCAGACCCGCTACTACACCGTGCGCTCCTGGTCCGGCGGTGAGCTGGTGCTCGACGTCGTCGTGCACGAGACCGGCCTGGTGACCGAGTGGGCCTCCACGGACTGCGTCGGTGACACGGTGACCGTGAGCGCGCCCAAGGGGTCGTTCGCGATGCCGGACGATGCGGCCTGGCTGCTGCTCGTCGGCGACCTGACGGCGCTGCCGGCCATCGCCCGGATCGTCGAGACGGTCTCCGTGCCAGTGACCGCGTGGGTGGAGACGCCGGACGAGCCGATCCGCGACTACGTGGCCGGCGACGTCACCTGGACCACGCCCCCCGAGGGCGTCGAGACCGCGACGGCGGACGTCGTCACCTCCATCGACTGGCCCGAGGGTGAGGGCTACTTCTGGATGGCGGGGGAGTCCGCGCAGATGCGGGCGATCCGCAAGCACCTGATGCGGGAGCGGCGCGCTGCCGACCGCGGCGTACGACGTGATGGGCTACTGGCGCGGCGGAGGGCAGCAGCGGCAGCCCCGTGCGGTCGATCCGGGACCCATCTGGCGCGCCGGCAAGGCGGCAGGGAAGAGTGACGACCAGATCTGGGCCGACTACGACGCTGCGCGAGAGAAGACCGCATGACCAACGAGCACGACAAGGACTTCGACGTCAGTGGCGTCGAGCCGGCCGGGCCGATCTACGGCACCCGACCGGAGGGGTTCCGCAGCGGCTTCGCGAGCTTCGTCGGACGCCCCAACGCCGGCAAGTCGACGCTGACCAACGCGCTCGTCGGCAGCAAGATCGTCATCACCTCCTCCAAGCCGCAGACGACCCGCACGGTGGTGCGCGGCATCGTGCACCGGGCCGACGGCCAGCTGATCCTCGTCGACACCCCCGGCCTGCACCGTCCGCGGACGCTGCTCGGTGAGCGCCTCAACGACCTCGTCAAGACGACCTGGGCCGAGGTCGACGTCGTCGCCGTGTGCTTCCCCGCCAACGAGAAGATCGGTCCCGGCGACCGGTTCATCGTCAAGGAGCTCGGCAAGGTGCGCCGCACCATCAAGATCGCGGTGGCGACCAAGACCGACCTCGTCACGCCCGAGCAGCTGGGCGAGCACCTGCTCGACATCGCCAAGCTGGGCGCCGAGACCGACACCGAGTGGGCCGAGATCGTGCCGGTCTCCGCCGTGTCCGGCGACCAGGTCGGGCTGCTGGCGGACCTGCTCCTCGCGCAGCTGCCGGAGGGACCGCCGCTCTACCCCGACGGCGACCTGACCGACGCGCCCGAGGAGATCCTCGTCGCCGAGCTGATCCGCGAGGCCGCGCTCGAGGGCGTGCGCGACGAGCTGCCGCACTCGATCGCCGTCGTCGTCGAGGAGATGAACCTGCGCGAGGGGCGGGACGCCGACAAGCCGCTGCTCGACATCTACGCCAACCTCTACGTCGAGCGCGACTCGCAGAAGGGGATCATGATCGGCCACAAGGGCGCCCGCCTGCGCGAGGTCGGCACCGCCGCCCGCAAGCAGATCGAGTCGCTGCTCGGCACGCCGGTCTACCTGGACCTGCACGTCAAGATCGCCAAGGACTGGCAGCGCGACCCGCGCCAGCTCCGCAAGCTCGGTTTCTGAGCGGCCCGTCCGCCCAGATGCGACGGCAGGTGTTCAGCGCTGCCGGCGGAGCAGCTCGATCCGGAGGTCGGAGCCCTCGCGCAGCGGCGTCCACTCACCGGTGGGGACGAAGCCGCTCGCCTCGTAGAGCCGGCGGGCGGTGTCGTTGCCGTCCGTGACGTGCAGCTCGACGGTGGTGACCCCGCGGGTGTGGGCGTGCTCGACGAGCCAGTTGAGCAGGGCGCGGGCATGGCCGTGGCCCCGGGCCTCGGGCGCGGTCCACATCCCCCAGACCATCATCCGGTCGGGGTCCTCGGGCGGGTGCCAGCCGGCCCCCATCGCGACGAGGCGGTCCCCGTCGCGCACCGCCAGGATCGGGTCGCCCTGGTCGAGCCGGGCCTTCCAGGCATCGTCGTGCTGCCGTTCGGCGTCGGCCAGCGTCATGCCGAAGGCGGTGGGTGCATCCGTGAGCGCGCGCAGGCGGATCTCCCGGAACTCCTGCCAGTCGTCGGGTCCGAGCCGCTCGATGGTCGCCATGGGTCGAGCCTCGCAAACGTGCGGTGGCGGGGCCACCGATTTCGCAGCGAAGGGGCAGGCTGGCCGGTTGGCCGGTTGGCCGGTTGGCCGGTTGGCCGGCAGGGCGGGCCCGCGGATCCGGCGGACCCGGTCCGTGTGCCAGGGCGTATCCCTTGCCCGGACGTGCCTGTGGCCCCGCCGGTGGTGCGTTGGCGGGGTCCGGGGCGTGGTGGTCAGAGGTCGGGCGGGTTGGCGTCGCGGTCAGCGCGCGACTCATCGACTCCGGGCTCGGGCCAGGCGCGGCCGATGGGTTGGCTGCCGGTGTGGTCGCGGAGGTAGGTGTTGCCGAGCGGGCTGGTCCAGAGGAACACCCCTGGCTCGGTCATCTCGTAGCGCCACCGCCCCCGGGTCTTCAACCGGTGGTGCCGCCTGCACAACGGTGCCAGGTTGTCGGTCGCCGTCGGGCCACCCTGTCTCGGGGTGGTCGTGGTCGTACGGGATGACGTGGTCGAGGTCGCAGTGCCTCGCGTTGCGTCCGCACCACGGGAACACACAGGTACCGTCCCGGACGATCACGTGCTCCCGGATCGCGCGGGGTGGGCCGGTAGCCCTGGCACTCCAACCGCTCACGCAGGTCGATGACCTGGGTGACGACCACCTGCACGTCGGGGCGGCCGCACCAGGCGCGGATCTGGTCCACCGACAACAGCCGGTTGCCGGCCTGCTCGATGCGCCCGCACAGCGCCTCGTCCGGCGCGTCCGGGTTGTCGACGTGGGTGATCGCGTCGGCGGACAGGTGGGCGTACAAGATGATCTGGGTACCGGGTTCGCGGCGGTGTGGTTTCGAGGCTCGCTGCGCCCGCACCTCAACCCCCGAGAGTCATCAGTGCCTCGTCGAAGCCGATCGTCAGCTGGTGGCGGGCCAGGTCGCCCAGCGCGGTGGCGCGGCGGCCGTCGACGGTGTCGGTGGACCCGAGCCTCGCGAGGTGCTCGGCCCCGCTCGTGACGGCCTCGGCCAGCGCGAGGGCGTCGGGGACCTCCAGGTCGGCCTCGAGGTGCATGGTCCCGTCGAAGGACACCTGCTGGGTGTCGAAGGTGACGTGCCGCTTGTCGGCCGAGTCCTGCAGCTCCTTGGTGACCTGGTCGGGCATGAACCGCACCCGCGCCTCGTCGACCACCCGACCCAGCTGCGACGGGGTCAGCCGGGAGGCGCACCAGAAGACCTGCTCGTCGACGTGGGTCGCGGCCTCCAGGGTGAGGGCGAGGGTGGTCTGCGCGATGATCCGCGCCCGCCACCCCGCCGACCAGACCACCGAGGACGGCACCCCAGAGCCTGGGGAGGCGGTAGGCGACCTCGACACACTCGGTCAGGAACCGCCCCGCACTGTCGTTGGTGCGACCCAGCATGGTCGCGAACTCCGGCACACAGAACTCATCGATCGCACGGGGACCCCTCGCCGGCGAACGTCTTCGGGGACGTGAAGCAGGCCTCGGCGAACTCCGGGTCGGCGATGTGGAGGTCGGCCCAGTGGACCGCGAGCCGCATCATCTCCACGTCCTCGACAGCGGCCCGATCCCGGGAGTCCTTCACCGCACGCAACAGCTCGGCCGGGGAGTCCGGCAGCGCGGTTGCGGTGGTCGATGTCATGGCTCCAGCCAATCAGGGACCACCGACAATCAGAGGCCGAAAACAGTCGATCCGCTCGCATCGTGGACACGTTCTTCGACGATCTTGCGGGGTCGCTCCGGACCGGCGCTCGGCGTGGGTTCCGAGGCTCGCTGCGCTCGCACCTGAACCACCGAGAGCACTGCCCCGACCCGCGGGGTGGCGTGGGTTCGAGGCTCGCTGCGCTCGCACCTCAACCACCGAGAGACCGGAAGCGGCGAGGCTCAGACGGGCACCCAGCAGATGCCGTACCGCTGACCCGAGTCCCACTGCTCCTGCGTGGGCCGCTCCTCCGACCACGTGAAGTCGAGCGGGTCGTCGGCCTGGGCGCGTGCCGCCGAGCGACAGGCCGACTCCATCCGCGACGCCGCGTCGGCGGCGGTGGGGTACGCCGACCCCGGCAGGTCCACGGTCGAGATCGCGCCGCCAGGCGGGATCGCCGACGCTGCAGGCGACCCGCTCGAAGGACGCGGCGCCGGGCTCGGCGGTGCCGCACATGGCGAAGCGGTCCGACGACGCGACCAGGCCCCGGGAGTCCGGCGGGAGGGGGAGCAGCTCCCCGGCCGAGGCGAGGGCGACGACGTCGCAGCGGAACCAGTCGGCCGCGGCCGCCGCGTCCTCGACGGACGGGGTGAACCACACCGCCTGCACCATGCTCAGGCGACGGTCCTCGACCGAGCCGCCCACGTGCTCACCGAGCAGCCCGGTGCAGGTCCGGGCGACCTCCGCCTGGACGTCCGGGGAGTCGACCGCCCGCAGGTGCCCGTCGCTCACCAGGTCGAGGCGGCCGATCTTGAAGGTCTGCGCCGTGTGCCGCTGCCCGCAGCGCACGTCGGCACCGGCGACGACCGGCGCGATCGCCTCGTCGTACGTCAGGAAGTGGCAGCCGTCCTTGGTCGGCCGCTCCGGCTGGACGACCGCGGTCGGCGACGGTGACGAGGCGGACGGCGAGGACGTCGAGGAGGGGGAGGACGAGGGCGAGGACGTGGGGGCGGACGGCGAGCCGCTGCACCCCGTGGCGGCGAGGACCAGGGCGGTCGCGAGGAGGGCGGTGACGAGCCCGCGGTGCGCCATACCCTGTCCGTCCGTTCAGTCGCTCAACAGCGCGGCGATCGTACCGCCGAGCTCGTACGCCGCCTCGCGCTCGGCGTCGCCGACCTCGCCGAGGACCTCGAGCACCGGCGCGGACTGCTGCCACGGCAGCGCCCCCACGATCGACTCCACCGACCGCACCGCGCCGGTCGTGTCGTAGCGGCCGTGCACCCACAACCCGAACGGCCGGCGGCCGCCGGTCACGCCGGAGGCGGACCCGTCGTCGGTCAGCGCACCGCCGGCCTCGAGGAAGATCGTGTCGAAGAAGTGCTTGAGCGCCCCCGACATGTAGCCGAAGTTGGCGGTCGTCCCGAGCAGGTAGCCGTCGGCGGCGAGGACGTCCTCGGCGGTGGCCGACAGCGCCTCCCGCTCGACGACCTCGACGCCGGTGATCGCGTCGTCCCGGGTCCCTGCCAGCACCGCCTCGGTCAGCGACCTGCACCAGGGGTGTGGGGGAGTGGTGGACGACGAGCAGGCGAGCCATGCGCCGAGGCTACGGCGCCGGCCGCGGGGACCGCGCAAGGACGTGGCGATCGGGGGGCGACGCCGGGCCTCGTCGAGGAGTAGCGTCCGACGTCATGGGCTTCGACGTGCCGGGCGAGGCGTACGACCGGTTCATGGGTCGCTACTCGCGTCCCCTCGCCGGGATGCTCGCCGACTGGCTCGAGGTCTCCGAGGGCCAGCGGGCGCTCGACGTCGGGCTGCGGCCCGGGCGCCCTGACCGGCCACCTGGTCGAGCGGCTGGGGGCAGGGCACGTGGCGGCGGTGGATCCGTCGCCGCCCTTCGTCGAGGTGTGCCGCTCGCGGTTACCCGGGCGTGGACGTGCGGCTGGCCGGCGCCGAGTCGCTGCCGCACGACGACGACTCGTTCGACGTCGCCGGCAGCTGCCTGGTCGTCCACTTCATGCAGGACCCGGTCGGCGGCATCTCCGAGATGGCCCGCGTCACCCGGGAGGGCGGCTGGGTGGGTGCGACGGTGTGGGACCTGCGCGGCCGGCGCGAGCCGATGGCGCCGCTGTGGGGTGCCCTCGCCGAGCTGGCCCCCGACCACCCGGACGAGCGCGGGATGCCGGGCGGTGCCGAGGGCCAGCTGGTGGCGATCCTCGAGGATGCCGGCGTGCGGGACGTGGAGGGCACCGAGATGGCGGTGAGCGTCACCCACCCGAGCTTCGAGGAGTGGTGGGAGCCCTACCTCCACGGCGTGGGGCCGGTGGGCGAGTCCGTCGCCGCGCTGGGTCCGGTCCGCCGCGAGCAGCTGCGCGCCACCTGCCGGGAACGGCTCGGGTCCGGCCCCTTCGACCTCACCGCCGTCGCCTTCGCCGCCCGCGGGCGCGCCTGAGCGTCGTACGTCGCGGGCGTGGCGTCTCAGGACGGGATGACCGGGAGGCGCACGCCGGAGGACCGGGCTACGCTGGGCCCATCATGACGCGCAGCCTCCTTCTTCGCTGCCGCAGCGAGGCCTGACCCAGCCGGCCTCCTCGCTGCGGAGAGCGTGCTGTGCACCGGCGCCCGTCACCAGCGACATCGAGGACCTCATGATCGGCAACACCCCGCCCCACGAGCGGAACCCCCAGCAGCCCAGCGGCATGAAGCACGAGCGCTACGTGCCGTTCCTCCCGGTCGACCTGACCGACCGCACCTGGCCCGACCCAGCGGATGGCCCAGGCGCCCCGCTGGTGCGCGGTCGACCTGCGCGACGGCAACCAGGCGCTCATCGACCCGATGAGCCCGGCCCGCAAGCGCGAGATGTTCGAGCTCCTCGTGAAGATGGGCTACAAGGAGATCGAGGTCGGCTTCCCGGCCGCGTCGCCAGACCGACTTCGACTTCGTGCGGATGCTCATCGAGGAGGACCTGATCCCCGACGACGTCGTCATCCAGGTGCTGACCCAGGCCCGCGAGGAGCTGATCGAGCGCACCTACGAGTCGCTGCGCGGCGCCAAGCAGGCGATCGTGCACCTCTACAACTCGACCTCGACCCTGCAGCGCCGCGTGGTCTTCGGCCTCGACGAGGACGGCATCCAGGACATCGCCGTCCGGGGCGCGGAGATCTGCAAGAAGTACGAGGAGCTCGTCCCCGGCACCGACGTCTTCTACGAGTACTCGCCCGAGTCCTACACCGGCACCGAGCTCGAGTTCGCCGTCCGGGTCTGCAACGCCGTCCTCGACGTCTTCGAGCCGACCGCCGAGCGGCCGGTCATCATCAACCTGCCGGCGACGGTCGAGATGGCCACGCCCAACGTGTACGCCGACTCCATCGAGTGGATGGGCCGCCACCTGCACCACCGCGAGCACGTCATCCTCTCCCTGCACCCGCACAACGACCGCGGTACGGCGGTCGCCGCCGCCGAGCTCGGCTACCTGGCCGGCGCGGACCGGATCGAGGGCTGCCTGTTCGGCAACGGCGAGCGCACCGGCAACGTCTGCCTGGTGACGCTGGGCCTCAACCTGCTCACCCAGGGCATCGACCCGCAGATCGACTTCTCCGACATCGACGACATCCGGCGCACGGTCGAGTACTGCAACCAGCTGCCGGTCCCCGAGCGCCACCCCTACGGCGGCGACCTCGTCTACACCGCCTTCTCCGGCTCCCACCAGGACGCCATCAAGAAGGGCTTCGAGGCCCTCGAGCGCGACGCCGAGCGCGGCCGGCGTACCCGTCGACGACCACGCGTGGGCGGTGCCCTACCTGCCCATCGACCCCAAGGACGTGGGCCGCAGCTACGAGGCGGTCATCCGGGTCAACAGCCAGTCCGGCAAGGGCGGCGTGGCCTACATCCTCAAGAACGAGCACAAGCTCGACCTGCCGCGTCGGGCCCAGATCGAGTTCAGCCGCGTCATCCAGCAGCGCACCGACACCGAGGGCGGCGAGGTCGCGCCCGCCGCAGATCTGGGAGGCGTTCCGCAGCCGAGTACCTCGACCGCGAGCGCCCGCTGCTGGCTCGACTCCGTCCACACCAGCAGCGCCGCCGGCGAGAAGGACCAGCTCAACGTCCACGTCTTCGTCGACGGCGAGCTCACCAGCCTCTCCGGCGAGGGCAACGGCCCGATCGCGGCGTTCGTCGACGCCATCAACGGGCTGCCGCAGGCGGCCGAGCGGGGCTGGACGTCCGGGTGCTCGACTACCACGAGCACGCCCTGTCCTCGGGCGGCGACGCCATCGCGGCGGCGTACGTCGAGTGCGCGGTCGGCGAGAAGGTCCTGTGGGGCGTGGGGCTCGACGCCAACATCGTCACCGCGTCGCTCAAGGCGGTCATCTCCGCGGTCAACCGCGCCTGACGTCCACTCGATGCCCTAGATTGCCCGCCATGTTGGTCAGCGAGCGGATCGGCCAGTTCTTCCTCGAGCACGCCGGGGGACGGGACCGGCTCGAGTACACCGAGTACGGCTCGGGCGACGCGTGGGTGGTGCTCCTGCACGGCCAGCTGATGCCGCGCCGGATGCACCAGCCGCTCGCGCGCGCCCTGGCGGCCGAGGGTCTGCACGTGGTGACCCTCGACCTGCTCGGGCACGGCCGCTCCGACCGTCCGGCGGACCCGCTGTCCTACTCGATGACCGCCTTCGGCGAGCAGGTGGTCGCCCTGCTCGACCACCTCGGTGCCGAGCAGGCGATCATCGGCGGCACCTCGCTGGGCGCCAACGTCTCGCTCGAGGTCGCGGTGCTGGCCCCCGAGCGGGTCCGCGGGCTGCTGCTGGAGATGCCGGTCCTCGACAACGCGCTCGAGGCCGGGATCATGGCCTTCGCGCCGCTGCTGTTCGCCGCCCGCTTCCTGCCCCTGACCGTCTCGGCGCTGCGCTGGGTGACCCGGCCCGTCCCGCGCGGCCTCGTGCCGTTCTGGGTGGGGATCGGGCTCGACACCTGCAACCAGCAGGCGGCGCCGATGGCCGCGGCCGTGCACGGGATCTTCTTCGGACGGGTCGCGCCGTCGTCGCGCGCAGCGACGTGCCATCCAGGTCCCGGCGCTGGTGGTCGGCCACCCGGCCGACCCGATCCACCCGGCCGCCGACGCCGCCATGCTGGCCGCCGAGATGCCGAACGCGCCAGTTCGTCCGGGCCCGCAGCATCCTGGAGTGGCGGGCCGCGCCCGAGCGGCTCAACCCCTGGCGGCCGGCTTCGCGCGCTCGTGCTGGGACTCCCCGCGGCGCGCGCGCGGCGTCGTCACCCCCTGACGGGGCAGAATGGCCGGGTGCCCCTCTACCGCGACGAGGCGGTCGTGCTGCGCACCCACAAGCTGGGTGAGGCCGACCGCATCATCACCCTGCTGACCCGCCACCACGGCCGGGTCCGTGCGGTGGCGCGCGGGGTGCGGCGTACGACGTCGCGCTGGGGCTCGCGGCTGGAGCCCTTCACCCACGTCGACCTGCAGCTCGCCGAGGGCCGCAACCTCGACACGATCACCCAGGCCGAGACCGATCGACCCGTTCCACGCCCGGCTCGGGCTCGACTACGAGCGCTACACCGCCGGCACCGCGATGCTCGAGACCGCCGAGCGGCTGGTCACCGAGGAGAAGGAGCCCTCGGTCCAGCAGTTCCTGCTGCTCGTCGGCGGCCTGCGCGCGATGGCGGCGGGCGAGCACGAGGCCGGCCAGGTGCTCGACTCCTACCTGCTGCGCTCGCTGTCGGTGGCGGGCTACGCGCCGTCCTTCGACCACTGCGCTCCTGCGGCGTCGAGGGCCCGCACCGCTACTTCAACCCGTCGGCGGGCGGCGTGCTGTGCCGACGTGCAGGCTGCCCGGGTCGGCCACGCCCGGCCGAGGAGACGCTGCGCCTCGGCGCGGCCCTGCTCACCGGCGACTGGCCGCTGCGTGCGACGCCGCCGAGCCGCGCCACCTCAAGGAGGCCAGCACCCTGGTCGCGGCCTACCTCGCCTGGCACCTCGAGCGCGGGCTGCGCTCGATGGCGTACGTCGAGCGCTGACGCGTCGCGCCTGACTAGGGTTCGTCCCGTGAAGCGAAGCGTCCGTCCGCCCACCCCGCACCCCAGCGGCGCGCGGCCCCCCGCCGTGCCCGCCGACCTCGTGCCGCGCCACGTCGCGATCGTGATGGACGGCAACGGCCGCTGGGCCAAGGAGCGCGGGCTGCCGCGCACCAAGGGGCACGAGCAGGGCGAGAGCTCGCTCTTCGACGTCGTCGAGGGCGCGATCGAGATCGGCGTGAAGGCGATCTCCGCCTACGCCTTCTCCACCGAGAACTGGTCGCGCTCGCCCGACGAGGTCCGGTTCCTCATGGGCTTCAACCGCGACGTCATCCGCCGCCGCCGCGACGAGATGCACGAGCTCGGCGTGCGGGTCCGCTGGGCCGGCCGGGCGCCGCGGCTGTGGAAGTCGGTGATCAAGGAGCTCCAGGTCGCCGAGGAGCTGACCCGCGACAACGACGTGCTGCACGCTCGACGATGTGCGTCAACTACGGCGGCCGCTCCGAGCTCGTCGACGCCGCCCGCTCGATGGCGCCGGGACGTCGCCGAGGGTCGGCTCGACCCCGACAAGATCGACGAGCGCACCGTTCGCCCGGCACCTCTACGTCCCCGAGCTGTCCGACGCCGACCTGGTCTGGCGCACGTCGGGGGAGCAGCGGCTGTCCAACTTCATGCTCTGGCAGGCGGCGTACAGCGAGCTCGTCTTCACCGACGTGCTGTGGCCCGACGTCGACCGGCGCGACCTGTGGCGGGCGTCGAGCATACGCCGCGCGACCGCCGCTACGGCGCGCTGCCACGACCTGACGCGCGTACGCCGCGGCGTCGCGCGAGCGCCGCGGGAGCGGTGAACAGGCCACATTCGCCGGCAGAACGCGGCTGGGCGACCTCCGTGCGGCGACTCCCGGGCACGCCGTGGGAGGTGAGCAGGCCACCTGCCGGGTGCGGAGTGTGGCTGACCGCACGGGCGGCACCCGAGGACGAGTACGACGCGCCGAGCGGCCCGCGTCAGGCCGCGCAGGTGCCGAAGATCTCCAGCGTGTGCGAGACGTCGGCGAAGCCGTGCTCGGCGGCCATCGCGTTGGTCCAGCGCTCGACGGCCGGGCCCTCGATCTCGACCGTGGCGCCGCACTCGCGGCACACGAGGTGGTGGTGGTGGGTGTCGGAGCAGCGGCGGTAGACGGCCTCGCCGTCCTCGGTCCGCAGCATGTCGACCTCGCCGCGCCTCGACGAGCGCGCTGGAGGGTGCGGTAGACCGTCGCGAGCCCGACCGGGCGCCGCGCCGGTCGAGCAGGTCGTGGATCTCCTGGGCGCTGCGGAAGTCGTCGAACGACGCGAGGGCCTCGGTCACGGCGATCCGCTGCCGGGTGGGTCGCAGGGGCTGGCGGTCAGTGCTCGTCATAGTGCTCTCCGTGGGGCGCGTGCCGGTGGCCGTCGTGGACGTAGTCGACGTGGTCGCCGTGCCGGACCGCGGGGTGCCCGCAGTCGTCGCCGTGCTCGTGCGGGTGCTCGTCGTCGGTGTGGCCGGCGACCTGGTGCGGGTCGGGGGAGTCGACCGCCAGGATCGGGAACGGCTCGGCGAGGCGCCGGCGGCGGCGCAACCACACGCCGACCGGCCAGGTCGCGGCGAACATCGCCAGCGCCAGCAGGACGATCGAGGGGCCGGGCGCCACGGTGGCCCGCGCGGACAGCCAGGCGCTGACGACCAGGCCGCCGACCGCCGCGATCGCGCCGAGGACCATCGCGGCCAGCAGCGTCGCGCGGAAGGACCGGGCGAGCTGCTGCGACGTGGCGACGGGACGACCATCAGCGCCGAGACCAGCAGCAGGCCCGACCGTGCGCATCGCGACGGTGACGCTGACGGCGGCCAGCACGGCGACCAGCAGGTTGTAGAACCGCACCCGCAGCCCCGCGACCCGGGCGAACTCGGGGTCGGAGGCGACCGCGAACAGCTGGGGGAGCAGGCCGAGGGTGAGCGTCAGGACGACCACGGCCAGCCCGGCGGTGTACCAGACCTCGCTCGGAGCTGATGCTGGTGACGGAGCCGAAGAGGTAGACCTGCAGGCTGGCGGCGCCCTGCGCCGGCGAGGCCGGTGATGAGCACGCCGCCGGCCAGGCCGCCGTAGAAGAGCAGCGCCAGCGCGACGTCGCCGTTGGTGTGTCCCTGCTCGCGGATCACCTCGATGAGCACGGCGCCGAGGATGGCCACGACCACCGCCGTCCACGTCGGGGAGGCCCCGGTGAGCAGCCCGAGCGCGACGCCGGTGACGGCGACGTGGCCGATGCCGTCGCCCAGCAGGGCCAGCCGGCGCTGCACGAGGAAGGTGCCGATGGCGGGCGCGGCCAGGCCGGTGAGCAGGGCGGCCAGCAGCGCCCGCTGCATGAAGTCGCGACCCAGCAGGTCGAGGAGCTCGGCGAGGCTCATCGGTCACCCTCCCGCGGGTCGTGCGACAGGTCGAAGGGGGAGCCGACGTGCGGCACGTGGTCGTGCCGGCGTCGACCGGGTGGTGGTGGCCGTGCACGTCCTCGTGCGAGAGCGGCGGGCCGTCGTAGGCGATCCGACCGTCGCGCATGACGACCGCCCGGTCGACGAGCGGCTCGAGCGGGCCGAGCTCGTGGGCGACCAGGACGACGGTGGCGCCGCGCTCCGAGAGCGTGCGCAGGGCGTCGGCGAGGGCGAGCTGGTTGGGCAGGTCGACGCCGGCGGTCGGCTCGTCGAGGAAGAACAGCTCCGGCTCGCCCGCGAGCGCGCGGGCGATGAGCACCCGCTGCTGCTGGCCGCCGGAGAGGGTGGAGACGCCGTCGCCGGCCTTGTCGGTGAGCCCGACGACCTCGAGGGCGTCGTCGATGGCCGCGCCGGTCGGCGCGGCCCGCGGGACGCAGCAGCCGGCGGCGGGTCAGCCGGCCCGAGGACGACGACCTCGCGGACGCTGGCCGGCACCCGCCGGTGGCCGTGCCGCGCTGCGGCACGAAGCCGATCCGGTGCCGGTCCCCGAAGTCGTCGCAGCGGGGTGCCGAAGAGGAGGACGGAGCCCTGCGTCAGGGGGCGCAGGCCGGTGAGGGCGCGCACCAGGGTGCTCTTGCCGGAGCCGTTGGCGCCCATCAGCGCCACGAACTCGCCCTCCCGCACGATCAGGTCGTTGCCGCGCAGCACCGGCCGGCCGCCGATGGCGACGGTGACGTCGCGGGCCTCGACGACCGGGGTGCCGGCGGCGTTCAGCATCCGTTGGCTCGCTGGAGCGCGGCGAGGTTCTGCTGCATGAGAGCAACGTAGTCGCTCGCGTCGTCACCCTCGCCCGGTCCCTCGATCGGGTCGAGCACCGCGGTCTCCACCCGGTGTCGGAGGCGAGGCTCTCGGCCATCGCGGGCGAGGCGAGGCGCTCGGAGAAGACGGTGGTGATGCCCTCGTCGGCGATCAGGTCCTCGAGCTCGGCCAGCACGGCGGGCGTCGGCTCGGCGTCGGGGGACAGGCCGGCGATGCCCTCGAAGTGCAGCCCGTAGCGCTCGAGGTAGCCGAACGCCTCGTGGCTGACGACCACGGTGTCGCGCTCGCACGAGGCGAGGCCCTCGGTGAGCTCGCTGTCGAGCGGCCTCGAGGTCGGCGCGCAGGTCGGCGGCGTTGCTGCGGTACGTCGTCGCGCCCTCGGCGTCGACCTCGGCCAGGCCGTCGGCGACCGCGTCGGCGAGGTCGGCCATCAGCAGCGGGTCCTGCCAGAAGTGCGGGTCGACGTCGCCGTGGTCGTGCCCGTCGCCCTCGGAGTGCTCCTCCTCCGGGCGTGCTCGTCGCTCGCGTGCTGCTCCTCGAACGTGCGCAGCTCCACGGCCTCGGCGGCGTCGACCACGACCGCGTCCGACGACGTTGCTCGATGGCCTCGTCGACGGCCGGCTGGAACTCGTGCTCGAAGACGACGAGGTCGGCCTCGTCGAGGTCGGCGGTCTGGCGCGATGCCCGAGCTCGAGGTCGTGCGGCTCGCCGCCGGGCTGGGTGAGGTTGGTGACCTCCCACGCCGTCGCCCGCCACCCGCTCGGTGACCCACGCCAGCGGGTAGAACGCGGCCACCGCCTGGCTGGTCGGACGCCCACGTCCGACGCGCCGTCCGAGCTGCCGCACCCGGCCAGGAGGAGGGCCGAGGCAGCGACGAGCGGGAGGACGCGGGAGCGGGTGGCGAACGAGCAACATGAGAACGATTCTCAGCAACATGAGAATGATTGTCAACTCGGCAGTCCGACCGCGGTCGGGTCCCTATGATCGGCTCGTGCTGGTCGTCTCGAGGTTCCGTGTCCCCGCTGCCGAGTCCGGCGACTTCCGGGCGGGCATCGACGCCGCGCACGGCGCGCTGGCCGCCCGGCCCGGCTACCTCGCCGGCACGGTCGGTCGCAACGTCGACGACCCCGAGCTCTGGGTGCTCACCACCACCTGGGAGCACGTGGGCGCCTACCGGCGCGCGCTGTCGTCGTACGACGTCAAGCTGCACGCCGTGCCGACGCTGAGCCGCGCGCTCGACGAGCCCAGCGCCTACGAGGTCGTCGAGCCCGGCAGCGACCTCAACGTGGACATCCCGCGCGCCTGAGCCGTCAGGGCTGCGTCAACGAGGCGGGGACGGGCATCAGGGAACCATCAAGGACGTCCTGGCGGGGGACCGGGCGGTCATAGGACTGACCCATGCCCGATCTCCTCTTCTCCCTGCTCGTGGTCGCGTTCTTCGTCGGCCTCGCCCTCCTCGCCAGGGGGCTCGACCGGTGAGCTCCGTCGTCCCGGCGCTGCTGCAGCTGGCGGCCCTGTTCGCGCTGCTCGCGCTCACGGTGCCTCTCTTCGCGCGCTACCTCGCCCACGTCTACACGCCCCGCGCCACCTGGCGCCGGAGCGGGTCGTCGTACCGCGTGCTGCGGGTCGACCCCGACGCCGAGCAGCACTGGCGCAGCCTACCTGACTGTCCGTCCTCGGCTTCTCGCTGGTCGGGGTCCTGGTGCTCTTCGCCTTCGGCCGGCTCCAGCAGCACCTGCCGCTGTCGCTCGGCATGGCGGCGCTCCGACCGACGGCGCCTGGAACACCGCCGTCTCCTTCGTCACCAACACCAACTGGCAGTGGTACTCCGGCGAGGCCGCCCTCGGGCACCTCTTCCAGATGGCCGGCCTCGCGGTGCAGAACTTCGTGTCCGCCGCCGTCGGCATGGCCGTGGCGGTCGCCCTCGCGCGCGGGTTCGCCCGGTCGGGCACCGCACGGCCGCGTCGGCAACTTCTGGGCCGACCTGGTCCGCGGCGTCGCTGCGCGTCCTGCTGCCGATCTCGCGTGGTCGGCGGCGCTGGCGCTGGTCGCCGCCGGCGTCGTCCAGAACTTCGACGGCACCGCAGGTGATCGCGACGCTCGCCGGCGGCAGCCAGACCGCTCGGCGGGCCGGTGGCCTGCCAGGAGGCCATCAAGGAGCTCGGCACCAACGGCGGCGGCTTCTTCAACGCCAACTCCGCCCACCCGTTCGAGAACCCGAGCCCGTTGACCAACCTGCTCGAGGTCTTCCTCTCCTGCTCATCCCGTTCGCGCTGGCGCTGGACGTTCGGCCGGATCGTCGGCGACCGCCGCCAGGGCTGGGCGGTCCTCGCCGCGATGGCGATCCTGCTCGGCGACCGCCGTCGGCCTGCTCACCTGGGCCGAGATGGCCGGCCCGGGCTCTGCACCCGGCCGCGGCGGGCGGCGCCATGGAGGGCAAGGAGGTCCGGTTCGGCGAGGCCGGCGTCGGCGCTGTTCGCGCGCCGCCACGACGGGCACGTCGACCGGCGCGGTCAACTCCATGCACGACTCGCTGACCGCCGCCGGGCGGCTGGCGTGGCGCTGTTCAACATGCTGCTCGGCGAGATCGCGCCGGGCGGCGTCGGCTCCGGCCTCTACGGGATGCTCGTGCTGGCCGTCGTCGCGGTGTTCCTCGCCGGGCTGATGGTCGGCCGGACGCCCGAGTACCTCGGCAAGAAGATCGGCCAGCGGGAGATCACCCTCGTCGCGCTGTACGTGCTGACCATGCCCGCGGTCGTCCTGATCGGCTCCGCCATCGCGATCAGCACCGACGCCGGCCTCGCGGGCCTGCAGGAGGCGGCCCGCACGGGCTCTCGGAGGTGCTCTACGCCGTCGCGTCCGCCGGGAACAACAACGGCTCGCGCGTTCGCCGGCCTCACCACCGGCACGCCGTTCTACAACACCCTCCTCGGGCGTCTGCATGCTCGCCGGCCGGTTCGTGCCGATCGTGCTCGTGCTCGCCCTGGCCGGGCGGTTCGCCAGCCAGCGGCAGGGTGCCCGGCGGGCGCCGGCACCCTGCCCACCCACAAGCCCCTGTTCGTCGTCCTGCTGACCGGCGTCGCCCTGGTCGTGGTCGGCCTCACGTTCGTCCCCGTCCTGTCCCTCGGCCCGATCGTGGAGTCCCTGTCATGACGCACCCCGGCACGCGTGCCCACCAGCTGACCGTCGCCGCGCTCCGTCTCGGCAGCGCTCGCCAAGATCGAGCCCTGCGCGAGCTCGATCGGCACACCCCGGTCATGCTCGTCGTCGAGGTCGGCGCGGTGTTCACCACCGTGGCGCCGTCGCTCGACCCAGCGCTGTTCGCCGTGTCCATCACGCTCTGGCTCTGGCTCACGGTGCTCTTCGGGACCCTGGCCGAGTCGGTGGCCGAGGGCCGGGGCAAGGCGCAGGCCGCGAGCCTGCGCGACCCCAGCAGGCGACCACGGCCCGACGCGTCGCCGGCGCCGCGACCGGGTCGCGCACCGGCGGGCTGACGACGCTGCCCATGGACGAGGTCCCCAGCGGCAGCCTGCGGGCCGGCGACGTCGTCGTCGTCGAGGCCGGCGAGCGCATCCCCGGCGACGGCGACGTCATCGAGGGCGTCGCGAGCGTCGACGAGTCCGCGATCACCGGCGAGTCCGCCCCGGTCATCCGCGAGTCCGGCGGCGACCGGTGCGCCGTCACCGGCGGCACCGTGGTCCTCTCCGACCGGATCGTCGTGCGGATCACCGCCGACCCCGGCCACACGTTCGTGGACCGGATGATCGCCCTGGTCGAGGGCTCGGAGCGCCAGAAGACGCCCAACGAGGTCGCGCTCAACGTCCTGCTGCTCTCGCTGACCGCCGTCTTCGTGCTGGTCGTGGCCACGCTGCGGCCGTTCGCGGACTACTCGCGGCGCCCAGCCGTCGGTCCTGGTGCTCGTCGCCCTGCTGGTCTGCCTGATCCCGACGACGATCGGCGCCCTGCTTCGCGCGATCGGCATCGCGGGCATGGACCGGCTCGTCCGCCGCAACGTGCTCGCCATGTCCGGCCGTGCGGTCGAGGCGGCCGGCGACGTCGACGTGCTGCTGCTCGACAAGACCGGCACCATCACCTACGGCAACCGGCAGGCGGCCGAGCTGCTCCCGGTGGCGGGGTCGACGCCGCCGGAGCTGGCCGGGGCGGCGCAGCTGTCCTCGCTGGCCGACGAGACCCCCGAGGGGCGCAGCATCGTCGACCTGGTCCACGCCCGTGGGCTGGCCGAGGACGCCACCGGTGCCCGACGGCGCCGAGCTGGTGGCGTTCACCGCGACGACCCGGATGAGCGGCATCGACCTGCCCGGCCGGCAGCATCCGCAAGGGCGCCGGCAGTGCCGTGGCGACTGGGTGCGACAGCACCGGCGGGCGCGTCCGCGACGAGCTGGACGGCGATCGTCGAGACGGATCTCCGCGTCGGGCGGCACGCCCCTCGTCGTCGCCGAGCAGGTCGGCGACGAGCCGGCGCGCGTCCTCGGGGTCATCCACCTCAAGGACGTCGTCAAGGAGGGCATGCGCGAGCGGTTCGACGAGATGCGCGCCATGGGCATCCGCACGGTGATGGTCACCGGCGACAACGCCGCTCACCGCCAAGGCCATCGCCGAGGAGGCGGGCGTCGACGACTTCCTCGCCGAGGCCACGCCCGAGGACAAGCTGGCCCTGATCCGCCGGGAGCAGGAGGGCGGACGGCTGGTCGCGATGTGCGGCGACGGCACGAACGACGCCCCCGCGCTGGCCCAGGCCGACGTCGGGGTCGCGATGAACACCGGGACGTCCGCGGCCAAGGAGGCCGGCAACATGGTCGACCTCGACTCCGACCCGACCAAGCTCATCGAGATCGTCGAGATCGGCAAGCAGCTGCTCATCACCCGCGGCGCGCTGACGACGTTCTCGGTGGCGAACGACGTCGCCAAGTACTTCGCGATCCTGCCGGCGATGTTCGTCGTCGCGTTCCCGCAGCTCGACGTGCTCAACGTGATGCGCCTGTCCAGCCCGCAGTCGGCGATCCTCTCGGCCGTCGTCTTCAACGCGCTGGTCATCGTGGCGCTGATCCCGCTGGCCCTGCGCGGCGTGCGCGTACCGACCGGCCGTCGGCCGCGGTCCTGCTGCGCCGCAACCTCCTGGTCTACGGGGTGGGCGGCCTGGTCGCGCCGTTCCTCGGCATCAAGCTCCTCGACCTGGTCATCTCCCTCCTCCCCGGAATCTGAGGCAGTCATGGAATCCCTGTTCACCCTCGGCCGGCACACCCTCGCCGGCCTGCGCGTCCTGCTCGTGCTCACCTCCTGCTCGGCGTCGCCTACCCGCTCGCCGTCACCGGCGTCGCCGCAGGTGGCGTTCGCACTGGCAGGCGTACGGCTCGCTCGTCACCGCCGACGGGCGGCCGCACCACGTCGCACGACGACGCCGTCGGCTCCGCGCTCATCGGCCAGGCGTTCGACGGTCCGGAGTGGTTCCACCCGCGCCCGTCCGCCGCCGGCGACGGCTACGACCCGCTCGCCACCGCCGGCTCCAACCTCGGCCCCCAGAACGCCGACCTGGTCGCGACGATCGAGGAGCGGCGGGCGGCCGTCGCCGCGGAGGAGGGCGTCGACCCGGCCGACGTCCCGGCGACGCACTCACCGCGTCGGCCTCCGGCCTGGACCCGCACATCTCGCCCGGCGTACGCGGCACTCCAGGTGCCGCGCGTGGCGCGGGAGCACGGGCTCGTCCGAGGACGAGGTGCGCGACCTCGTCGACGACCACACCGACGGCCGGACCTCGGCTTCCTCGGCGAGCCCCGGGTGAACGTGCTGGCGCTCAACCTCGCGCCGTCGCCGCCCTGCGAGACTGAGTCCATGACCGGTCCCGAGGACGCGCCGCGGCGCGGCAGGCTCCTCGTCTACCTCGGCGCCGCGCCCGGCGTCGGCAAGACCTACGCGATGCTCGACGAGGCCCACCGGCGCCGGGCGCGCGGGACCGACGTGGTGGTGGGCGTGCGTCGAGACCCACGGCCGCGCCGCAACAGCCGGCCAAGCTCGAGGGGCTCGAGGTCGTGCCGCGACGCGAGGTCGCCTACCGCGGGTCGACCTTCACCGAGATGGACGCCGACGCGGTCCTCGCCCGGGCGCCCGCGGTGGTGCTGGTCGACGAGCTCGCGCACACCAACGTGCCCGGCAGCCGCCACGCCAAGCGGTGGCAGGACGTCGAGGAGATCCGGCGCGCCGGCATCGACGTCATCACCACGGTCAACATCCAGCACCTCGCGTCGCTCAACGACGAGGTCGAGCGGATCACCGGCGTGCGGCAGCGCGAGACGGTGCCCGACGACGTGGTGCGCGCCGCCGACCAGATCCAGCTCGTCGACATGAGCCCGCAGGCGCTGCGCCGGCGGATGGCCCACGGCAACGTCTACCGGGCCGAGCAGATCGACGCCTCGCTCACGTCGTACTTCCGGGTCGGCAACCTGACCGCCCTGCGCGAGCTCGCCCTGCTCTGGGTGGCCGACCGGGTGGACGACGCCCTGGACGACTACCGGCGCGAGCACCGCATCGACCAGCCCTGGCCGGCGCGCGAGCGGGTCGTCGTGGCGATCACCGGCGGCGCCGAGAGCGAGGCGCTGCATCCGGCGCGCGGCCCGCATCGCGTCAGCGCGCGGCGGGCAGCGAGCTCCTCGCGGTCCACGTGGTGCGCTACCGACGGCCTGGCCGGCGCCGGCGCGAGCCAGCTGCACGCCTCGCGCGAGCTGGTCGAGGAGCTCGGCGGGGTCCTTCCACACCGTGGTGGGCGACGACGTGCCCGAGGCCGTCTCGAGTTCGCCCGCGGCGTCAACGCGTCGATGGTCGTCGTCGGGGTCTCCCGCCACACCAGCCTCAGGCAGCTCTTCACCGGCTCGACCGCGACCGAGATCGCCCGGTTGTCCGGTCCGATCGACGTCCACCTCGTGACCCACGAGCAGCGCCGGTGCCCCGCGCCGGTGGCGTCGTTCGGTCTCACCCCTGAGCCGCGGGCGACAGCTCGCCGGCTGGGGCGCGGCGCTGCGTCCTGCCCGCTGCTCCTGACCCTGGTGCTGCAGGCGACCGACACGGAGCAGAGCCTCTCGCTGGAGGTGATGTTCTTCCTCGCGACGACCGTCCTCGTCGCGCTGATCGGTGGGCTGCTGCCGCGCCCTGGTGACCGCACTGGCCGGGTTCCTCCTCCTCAACTGGTTCTTCACCCCACCCGTCGGGCGGTTGACCATCGCCGAGCCGCAGAACATCGCTCGCGCTCGTGGTCTTCGTCGCGACCGCGGCCGCGGTGGCGTCCGTGGTGGACCGGGCCTCGCGCCGCGCCGCGGACGCCGCGCGGGCCCGCGCCGAGGCGACCGCCATGTCCGCGCTGTCGCGGTCGGTGCTCTCCGGCGAGGACACCGCGCAGGCGGTGGTCGCCCGGCTGCGCGAGACGTTCGGGCTGGAGTCGGTGTCGCTGCTCGCCCGGCGCGACGAGGCGCGGCTGGGACCTGGTGGCCAGCGACGGCCCCGACGCCCCCGCGAGCCCCGAGTCCGGCGGACACCCGGGTCCGGGTCGACGACGACGCGCGTCCTCGCCCTGCGCGGGCGGCCGCTGCGGGCCACCGAGGCCGGCGGGTGCTCGAGGCGTTCGCCGTGCAGGCCGGGATGGTCCTGGAGTACCGCCGGCTGCGTGAGCGCGACGCCCGCGCCGCCGCGCTCGAGCACGCCGAGGCGACCCGCACCGCCCTGCTGCGCGCGGTCTCGCACGACCTGCGCACGCCGCTGGCCGACGATCCGGGCCTCCGTCGACGGTCTGGTCGGCGACGCCCGCCTCGCGAGGCCGACCGTGCCGAGCTGGTGGCCAGCCTCGACGGCTCCACCGACCAGCTCGAGCGGCTCATCGACAACCTGCTCGACCTGTCCCGCCTCAGACCGGGCCTGCTCACGCCCACGGTGCGCGACGCGAGCCTCGACGAGGTGCTGCCCCTCGCGGTCGTCGGCCACCCCGCCGGGAGCCGTGGAGCTCGACCTCGACGAGGCGGCGCCGCTCGTGCGCACCGACCCCGGGCTGCTCGAGCGGGTGGTCGCCAACGTCGTCTCCAACGCCGTGCGCCACGCCGGCGGGCACGCCCGGTCCGGGTGGACGCGCACGTGCCGGGCCGACGAGGTGGTGGTCCGCGTCGCCGACCGCGGGCCCGGGGTCCGCGAGGCGGCGCGTGAGCGGATGTTCGAGCCCTTCCAGCGGCTGGGGGACGCCACGCCGGGCGGACTGGGGCTCGGCCTGGCGGTGGCGCGCGGCCTCGCCGACGCGGTCGGGGGCCACGCTCGTCGCCGAGGACACCCCCGGCGGCGGGCTCACGATGGTCCTCACCGTCCCCCGCGCGGTGGCAGGATCCTGACGTGCCCACCCACGTGCTGGTCGTCGACGACGAGCCCGCGCTCGCCCGGGCGCTGCAGATCAACCTGCCGCGCACACGGCTGGGACGGTGGCCACCGTGCCCGACGGGCGGTCCGCCCTCGACGCCGTGGCGACCACCCACCCCGACGTCGTGCTGCTCGACCTCGGCCTGCCCGACATGGACGGCATGGAGGTCATCGAGGGCATCCGCGGCTGGACCTCGGTCCCGATCGTGGTGCTGTCCGCCCGCCAGCACGGCGAGGACAAGGTGGACGCCCTGGACATGGGGGCCGACGACTACGTCACCAAGCCGTTCGCGATGAAGGAGCTGATGGCCCGGCTGCGTGCCGCCGTACGCCGCGTCCAGCGAGCCGGCGCGCGACGTCGAGCCCGTGGTCGTCGGCGACCTGGTCATCGACCTCGGCCGCAAGGCCGTCAGCCGCGCGGGAGTGGAGGTGCGGCTCACCCCGACCGAGTGGTCCTTCCTCGAGCTGCTGGCCCGCAACCCGGGCAAGCTGGTGTCGCGCGAGCAGATCCTGCGCGAGGTGTGGGGTCCGGCCTACCTCCACGAGAGCCACTACCTGCGGGTGTACGCCGCGCAGCTGCGGCGCAAGCTCGAGGCCGATCCCGCGCACCCGCGCCACCTCATCACGAGCCGCCGGACTGGGCTACCTGCTCGAGCCCTGAGCCCGACGAATTCCCGGGTGCGGCCGTCGTTAGGGTGGTGACACCGACCGGCAGCCAGCCGGCCTGCTCCCTGAGGACTCATCGTGGCCAAGCCCGCCCCCACCGCCCTGGACAACGTCGTCTCCCTCGCGAAGCGTCGCGGTTTCGTCTACCCCTGCGGTGAGATCTACGGCGGCACCCGGTCCGCCTGGGACTACGGCCCGCTGGGCGTGGAGCTCAAGGAGAACATCAAGCGGCAGTGGTGGAAGTTCATGGTCACCCGTCGCGAGGACGTGGTCGGCCTCGACTCGAGCGTCATCCTGCCGACGCGCACGTGGGAGGCCTCGGGCCACCTGAGCACCTTCAGCGACCCGCTGACCGAGTGCCAGTCGTGCCACAAGCGCTTCCGCGAGGACCACCTCCAGGAGGACTACGCCGCCAAGAAGAGCAGCCGACGACCGAGGACCCTGACACGGTGGACATCAACGAGTCGGTGGCCTGCCCCAACTGCGGCACGCGCGGGGCGTGGACCGAGTCGCGCAACTTCAACATGATGCTCAAGACCTACCTCGGCGTCATCGAGGACGAGTCGGGCCTGCACTACCTGCGCCCCGAGACCGCCCAGGGCATCTTCCTCAACTTCGCCAACGTGGTCACGAGCAGCCGCCAGAAGCCGCCGTTCGGCATCGCCCAGATGGGCAAGAGCTTCCGCAACGAGATCACGCCCGGCAACTTCATCTTCCGCACCCGCGAGTTCGAGCAGATGGAGATGGAGTTCTTCGTCAAGCCCGGCGAGGACGAGGAGTGGCACCAGCACTGGATCGACCAGCGCACGCAGTGGTACGTCGACCTGGGCATCGACCCCGACAACCTGCGCCACTACGAGCACCCGGCCGAGAAGCTCTCGCACTACTCCAAGCGCACCGTCGACATCGAGTACCGCTTCGGCTTCTCCGGCGGCGACTTCGAGGAGCTCGAGGGCGTCGCCAACCGCACCGACTTCGACCTCAAGCAGCACAGCGAGTTCTCCGGCAAGGACCTGTCCTACTTCGACCAGGCCAGCAACGAGCGCTACATGCCCTACGTCATCGAGCCGGCGGCCGGCCTCACCCGCAGCCTGATGGCGTTCCTCATCGACGCCTACACCGAGGACGAGGCCCCCAACACCAAGGGTGGCGTCGACAAGCGCGTCGTGCTCAAGCTCGACCCGCGCCTGGCCCCGGTCAAGGTCGCGGTGCTGCCGCTGAGCCGCAACGCCGACCTCTCGCCCAAGGCCAAGGCGCTCGCCGCCGAGCTGCGCCAGAACTGGAACGTCGACTTCGACGACTCCGGCGCGATCGGCCGTCGCTACCGCCGCCAGGACGAGATCGGCACGCCGTTCTGCGTCACCGTCGACTTCGAGACCCTCGACGACAACGCGGTCACCGTCCGTGAGCGGGACACCATGACCCAGGAGCGGGTCAGCCTCGACGGCATCACGCGCTGGTTCGCCGAGCGGCTCATCGGCTGCTGACCCTGCGGCGGTTGCCGGACGCCGGCCCGCGTGCGGGTGCACAATGCCCGCATGGGGCGTCTCGGGCTGGTCGCGTGGCGTGCACCGGCGCGCTGGTCGCGCTCGGGGCGTGCTCGTCCGACGACCCGACGTCCGGGGACGGTACGCCGTCCGGCGGGGCCACGACCCCGGCCGACGACCCGAGCGCCACCGACGTCGCCACCACCGAGCCCGGCGCCGTGCTCGCCCTCGGGGACGACGCGACCGTCGCGTGGAGGCCCTCGGCGGACCTCGAGGGAGTGCTCGACCTGCGGGTGGACGCCGTCCGCGAGGCCGCGACCGCGGACTTCGACGGACTCGTCGCGTCCGGCGACCGTCGCGGGGGCGCAGCCCTACTACGTGGACGTGACGGTCGCCAACGTCGGCGACACCGACCTCGGCGGGTCGGACGTGCCGCTCTACCTGCTCGACACCTCCGACACCCTGGGACCGCCGTGGGGCTTCGAGGAGCCCTTCGACCCGTGCCGGTCCGGCCGCTGCCGGCGGCGTTCGCTCCCGGGGAGACCACCACCACCTGCCTCGTCTACTTCGCGCGCGCCGGGTCGACGTACGAGGCCATGGCCTTCCAGCCCGACCCCGACGTGGAGGCCATCACCTGGACCGGTGATCCGGAGCCCGCCGACCGCGAGCGCCCCTCCCGTCGCCGGCCCTGACCCCACACGCGACAATGGGCCCATGTCGCTGCCGTCGTCCCTGACCCTGCGCTCCCCGGGCGGTGGGGCGGTACCGTCGACACCCCCGTCGTGCTCGCGCCGATGGCCGGGATCACCAACGCCGCCTACCGGCGGCTCTGCGCGGAGCAGGGGGCCGGGCTCTACGTCTGCGAGATGATCACCTCGCGCGGCCTCGTCGAGGGCGACGAGACGACGCGCAAGATGCTGGTCTTCGACGAGCTCGAGACGATCCGTTCCGTCCAGCTCTACGGCACCGACCCGCACTACGTCGGCCGGGCCGTGCAGGTGCTGTGCGAGGAGTACGGCGTCGCGCACGTCGACCTCAACTTCGGCTGCCCGGTCCCGAAGGTGACCCGCAAGGGCGGCGGGGGCGCGCTGCCGTGGAAGCGCGGCCTGCTCGCCGACATCCTCGCCTCCGCGGTGGCGGCCGCCACGCCGTACGACGTGCCGGTCACGATGAAGACCCGCAAGGGCCTCGACGACGACCACCTCACCTACCTCGACGCCGGCCGCATCGCGCAGGAGTCCGGGGTCGCGGCGATCGCCCTGCACGGTCGCACCGTCGAGCAGGCCTACTCCGGCCAGGCCGACTGGGACGCCATCGCCGAGCTCGCGGCCAGCGTCGACATCCCGGTCCTCGGCAACGGCGACATCTGGGAGGCCGCCGACGCGGTGCGCATGGTCGAGGAGACCGGCGTGGCCGGCGTGGTGGTCGGCCGCGGCTGCCTCGGACGACCGTGGCTCTTCCGCGACCTCGCCGCAGCCTTCACCGGGCAGCAGGTGGCGACCCTGCCCACCCTGGGCGAGGTGTCGGCGATGATGCGCCGCCATGCCGAGCTGCTGAGCGAGCACATGGGGGAGGAGCGCGGCTGCAAGGAGTTCCGCAAGCACGTCACGTGGTACCTCAAGGGCTTCCGGGCCGGCGGTGACCTCCGGCACCGCCTGGCGCTCGTCGAGTCGCTCGACACCCTCGACGACCTGCTCGCCGACCTCGACCCCGACGAGGGGTTCCCGGTCGGAGAGCTGGGCACGCCGCGGGGCCGACAGGGAGCGCCGCGCAAGCGGGTCGTGCTGCCCGAGGGATGGCTCGACGACGCCGACGGACGCGACCTCCACGTCCGCGAGGACGCGCTCGAGGTCACGGGCGGATAACGCTCCGGTGTCGGAGTGGTGTCGGTGGGGCGGCGGAGCGGTGTCGGCCCGGTGACCGGCGACACGGTACAAATCTCAACCGAGAATTGGGACAGGCCAGAAATCCTGTGCTTCACTCGTCGTTCTGTCCGCCTCTCCCCCCGAGGCCCTCACAGGCTCGAGAGTCGGTCAGCATCCCCCTGCACGCAACAGCAAAGGATCAACGCTGTGGCTCAGCATCGCCACAAGCGGGACGCCAATGCCCGCCGCACCATGCCCTCAGCCATCCAGGTGGCCGGACCCGTCGCCGTTCTCGCGACCCTGTCCGCCGTCGCCGTGGGTGTCATGACCTCCGACCCCTCCATCCCCGGCACGGAGGACCTGCTCGCCTCGTCGAGCAGTGCCGCCGCCGGCATCTCCGCATCGAGCGTCGCCCAGCGCGGTGACGTCGTGTCGCGTTCCGAGCGCCGTCAGGACGCTCGCGCCGAGGCACGCCAGGAGGCGCGCGAGGACGCTCGGCAAGAGGCCCAGCGAGAGGCCCGCCAGGAGCAGAAGGCCACGCTCAAGGCCGTCCGGAGCGCCGACACCCGGCTCTGGACGACGACCGAGCTCAACCTCTGGACGAGCGCCGAGGGCGACGCCCGCAACGTCGGCCTCGTCGAGGGCCTCGAGAAGGTCCTGGTGACCGGACGCAAGGACGGTGACCGCGTCGAGGTCGTCGTCGGTGGGAAGTCCCGGTGGGTGACCGCCGGCTACCTCGCCGACGAGAAGCCCGAGACCGGCCCCTCCCTCGGCGGCCAGTGCGCCAACGGCTCGTCCATCGACGCCGGCAGCTCCTCGCTGTACGAGATCCACGACGTGGTCTGCGCCAACTGGCCCGAGATCACGTCGTACGGCACGTGGCGCAGCGACGGTGAGCACGGCGAGGGCCGCGCGATCGACATCATGATCAGCGGCGAGACCGGCTGGGCCATCGCCGAGTTCCTGCGTGCCAACTACTCCGCGCTCGGCATCGAGTACATCATCTACTCCCAGAAGATGTGGTCGGTCGAGCGGAGCGGCGAGGGCTGGCGCTACATGTCCGACCGTGGCTCGACGACCGCCAACCACTACGACCACGTCCACGTCACGGTCTACTGAGTCGAATGGTGCGAGCGTGTCGCCTCCGGCGCCACGCTGCCGCACGCTGAATGGTGCGAGCGTGTCGCCTGCGGCGCCACGCTGCCGCACGGCTGAACGGTGCGAGCGTGATCGACGGGGCTCCGGCGCCGCTGGTGGAGCAGGGTCGGGCCCCGTCGGTCGTTGTCACTAGGCTCGCGGGCGATGACACCCGACGAGCTGTACGACGAGCACGACCGCGCCCGCGTGGTGGACGAGCCACCCAAGCGGGTCGACGCCCCCGTGCGCACCGCCTTCGAGCGCGACCGCGCCCGGGTGGTGCACGCCGCTGCGTCGCGCCGGCTCGCGGCCAAGACCCAGGTGGTCGGGCCGCAGACCGACGACTTCGTGCGCAACCGGCTCACCCACAGCCTCGAGGTGGCGCAGGTCGCGCGCGACCTGGCCCGCGCGCTGGGCTGCCACCCCGACATCACCGAGACGGCGGCGCTGGCCCACGACCTGGGCCACCCGCCGTTCGGCCACAACGGCGAGCGGGTCCTCGCCGAGCTGAGCCAGGACTGCGGCGGCTTCGAGGGCAATGCCCAGACGCTGCGGTTGCTGTCGCGGCTCGAGGCCAAGACCTTCGACTCCGCGGGCGCCTCGGTGGGGCTCAACCTCACCCGGGCCACCCTCGACGCCTGCACCAAGTACCCGTGGACCCGTGACGGGGCCTCCGGTCCGGGCGGGGTGCACGCCGACGGCACGCCGCGGTTCGTCGTCAAGTTCGGCGTGTACGACGACGACGCCCCGGTCTTCGACTGGCTGCGCGAGGGCGTCGCCGGACGCCGCCAGTGCGTCGAGGCCCAGGTCATGGACCTCGCCGACGACGTGGCCTACTCCGTGCACGACGTGGAGGACGGCATCGTGGCCGGGCGCCTCGACCTGACCCGGCTCGACCTCGACGCGCTCTGGGAGACCGTCCGCGCGTGGTACCTCCCGGACTCCACCGACGACGAGCTGTCCGGCGGCGCTCGCGTCGATGCGGCGCCAGGAGCGCTGGCCCACGACGGCGTACGCCGGGACGCGGCGCGACCTCGCGGCGATCAAGAACCTCACCAGCGACCTGATCGGCCGGTTCTGCGGCAGCGTCCAGGCCGCCACCTTCGCGGCGGCCGACGGCCCGCTGGTCCGCCACCGGGCCGAGCTCGTGGTCCCGCACGCGACCGTGGTGGAGATCGGGATCCTCAAGGGGATCGCGGCGCACTACGTCATGCAGGCCACCGACCGGGTGACGCTCATGGAGCGCCAGCGGCTGCTGCTGGCCGAGCTGTTCGCGGCGCTGTGGGAGCGCGGGGCCGACGCGCTCGACCGCCCGTTCTCCGACGACTGGGCGGCGGCGGACGACGATGCCGCCCGCCGCCGCGTGGTCGTCGACCAGGTGGCGTCGCTCACCGACGCGAGCGCGGTGTCGCGCCACGCCACCCTGGTGGGCTGACCGTCAGGGCAGGTCGCCCTGGGGGTACGGGTTGTCCTGCAGGGCCACGTTGTCGGGGTTGAGCTGCGACTCGAGGTCGGAGTCGTTGCTGCCCGAGGGCTTGACCTTCTCGGCGGCGGCGCTGGCCGCGGAGGTCACCTTGTCCTTGACGACCGGTGCCTGGGCCTTGGCGGTGTCGGCCGCCTGGTGGGCGGCGTCCTGGACGCGCGGGTCGTCCTTGACCTTCACGGCCATGCCCTTGATCTGCTCGTAGCGCTCACGGCCTGCTCGCGCGCCGAGCACGTAGCCGATCCCGCCTGCGACGAGTACCAACAGCTTCTTCATCGTTCTTCCTCTCGGTGGGGGTCATGCGGGGGAGTGTCGTCGTGCTGTTCGCGGATCCGGCGGCCGCGGGCGATGTCCTCGGCCTCCTTCTTCTCCGCCTTGCGGATGGTGCGGGTGTCCCGGGCCGGGAGCTGGAGCTCCTCCTCGGCGGCGATGCCGGCCTGGAGCTGCCGACCGCGCTCGAGCTCGGAGTCGACCTCGGCGCCGAAGAGCAGCGCGAGGTTGGTCAGCCACAGGTACAGCAGGGCCACGATGACGCCGGCCAGGGAGCCATAGGTCTTGTTGTACGACGCGAAGTTGGCGACGTAGAAGGCGAACGCCACTGAGGCGAGCACCCACACGACGATCGCGACCAGCGCGCCGACGGAGATCCAGCGGAACTTCGGCTGCTTCACGTTGGGAGTGGCGTAGTAGAGCATGGCCACGACCAGCACCACGGTGAGTCCCAGCACCGGCCACTTCGCGATGCCCCACACCGTCAGGGCCGCGTCACCGAGCCCGATCACGTTGCCGATCGACTCGGCCACCGGGCCGGACACGACGAGCATCAGCAGCACGGCCGCCATCAGCGCCAGGGCGACGACGGTGATCAGGAGCATCACCGGGCGCAGCTTCCAGAACGGTCGGCCCTCGGGGATCTCGTAGATCCGGTTCATCGCCCGGCCGAAGGCGCCGACGTAGCCGGAGGCCGTCCAGAGTGCGCCGGCGAGCCCGAGGAGCAGGGCCATCCCGGCGCTCTGGGACTCCGAGATCTGGCGCAGGGCGGGCTCGATCGTGCCGAGCATCTCGGCGGAGACCAGCGGGTCCAGGACCTCCAGCACGGTGTCCACCGACTCCTCGGCCTGGCCCACCAGGCCGAGGAGTGAGGTCAGGGCGATGGCGGCCGGGAAGATCGACAGCACCGCGTAGTAGGTGAGGGCGGCGGCGAGGTCCGTGCACTGGTCGTCGGAGAACTCGCGCCACGTCTTGCGCGCGACGTACATCCACGAGCGCTTCTCGAGGTCCGCCGGGCTGTCGGGCTTGCGGTCGTCCTCGGGATCCGGGGTCGTGGCCTCGTGGCGCGTCGTGCTCGTGTCGCCGCTCATGAGCGGTGGCGCCACCACACCAGGACGAGGGCCATGGCGACCAGCGAGCCGGCGGCTGCGAGCACCTCGGGGCGGGGCGCGCCGTCGTCGGTGGTGGCGCGGTGCTTGACGTCCGCGACCTTGGCCCGGGCCTGCGACTTCACGTCGAGCTTGGCGGTGAGCTGGTCGACGGTGTCGGCGAGCTGGGCCCGCTGGGCCTCGATGTCGGCCTCGATCTGCTCAGGAGTCCTGTTCTCAGGCACGGTGTCCACCCTTCACGGTTGCGATGTCCTCCTTGACGCCCTCCATCGCCCGCTCGGGCTTGGGAGGACCTGCGGAGGCGACCTTGTTCTTGCCGACCAGGCCGACCACGGCCGCCGCGGCGAGCAGCACGAGCGCCACGAGGAGGGCCGCCAGCCAGGCGTCCACGACGAGGGCGAGCGCCAGCACGGCGGTGGCGATGAGGGTGCCGATCGCGAAGAACGCGAGCAGCCCGGCGACGCTGAACATGCCGATCCCGACGCCCGCGCGCTTGCCCTTCTCGGCCACCTCGGCCTGGGCCAGTCGCATCTCCGAACGGATGAGGTCGGGGACCTGCTGGGTCAGCTGGTTGACCAGCGCCCCCAGGGTCGGGTCGTCGTTCGTCCGTGGATCTGTCATGCCTCCAACGTGCCCCAGGACGGGCCGGATGGGAACTGGGCCGCACCCGTGGGGGTGGCGCGCGGCGCGGACGTAGACTCCGCCACGTGGCAGGCCGGATCCGCGACGACGACATCGCCGAAGTACGCGAGAAGGCGCGCATCGACGACGTCGTGTCGTCGTACGTCACGCTCAAGCGCGCCGGTGGCGGATCGCTCAAGGGCCTGTGCCCGTTCCACGACGAGAAGTCCCCGTCGTTCAACGTCAACGCCTCGCGCGGGTTCTTCCACTGCTTCGGCTGCCAGGAGGGCGGCGACGTCATCTCCTTCCTGATGAAGATCGACGGCCTCTCCTTCGCCGAGGCCCTCGAGCGGCTCGCCGACAAGTACGGCGTGGTGCTGCGGCGTGAGGACGGCGACGAGGCCGAGCGCCCGCGCGGCCCCGCCCGCGGCCGGCTGATCGAGGCGCACAAGATCGCCCAGGAGTACTACGCCGAGCAGCTCGCCACACCCGACGCCCTGGTCGCGAGGCAGTTCCTCGGCCAGCGGGGCTTCGACCAGGCCAGCGCCGAGACCTTCGGCGTCGGCTTCGCCCCCCGCGACGGCGAGGCGCTGCTGCGCCACCTGCGCGGCCGGCGGTTCACCAACGAGGAGCTCGTCACCGCCGGGCTCGTCAAGCAGGGCCGCTCCCACTACGACGCGTTCCGCGGCCGGCTGCTGTGGCCCATCCGCGAGGGGAGCGGCGAGACGATCGGCTTCGGTGCGCGGCGGATCTTCGACGACGACCGCATCGACGCCAAGTACCTCAACACCGGCGACTCGCCGATCTACAAGAAGAACACCGTCCTCTACGGCCTCGACCTGGCGCGCCGCGAGATCGCCCGGTCCTCGCAGGCCGTGGTGGTGGAGGGCTACACCGACGTGATGGCCTGCCACCTCGCCGGCGTCCAGACGGCCGTCGCCACCTGCGGCACCGCCTTCGGCGACGACCACGCCCGGGTGCTGCGGCGCTTCCTGCACGACCACGAGGAGTTCCGCGGCGAGGTGATCTTCACCTTCGACGGTGACGCCGCCGGGCAGAAGGCCGCGCTGCGCGCCTTCGGCGGCGACCAGAACTTCGTCTCCCAGACCTACGTCGCCGTCGAGCCGAACGGCCTCGACCCCTGCGACCTGCGCCTGCAGAAGGGCGACGCCGCGGTGCGCGAGCTCATCGCCACGCGCAAGCCCCTGTACCGCTTCGTGATGGGCAACGTGCTGACCAAGTACGACCTCGACCGGGCCGACGGCCGGGTCGACGCCCTGCGCGAGGCGGCCGCCCTGGTCTCGAGCATCCGTGACAAGTCCAAGGTCGACGCCTTCGCCCGCGAGATCGCCGGGATGATCGGCGTCGACGTCGACGACGCCCGGGCGGAGGTACGCCGCGCCGCCAGCAGGCCCGCGCCCGGCGCCGCCCGCAGCGACTCGCGCCAGGACTCCCGCCGTACGACGTCTCCCGAGCCGGAGGCGGCCCCGGCCCCGCAGCGACCGCAGCTCCCGAGCCTGCGCGACCCGCGCTTCTCCATCGAGCGCGAGACGCTCAAGATCGTCATCCAGCACCCGGGCTCCACGGGCCGGGTGATCAACGGGCTCGGGCCCGACGACTTCAGCCACCCCGTCTACCGCGCGGTGTGGGAGGCGGTCGCGGCGGCCGGGGGGCCGGCGGCGGCCGCCGGCGACGAGGGCTGGAGCACCCGGTTGCGCTCGGGCGTGGCCGACCCCCACGTCTCGTCCGCCATCTCCGAGCTCGGGGTCGAGCCGGTCCTGACGCCGGCCGCCCCCGAGGCCGCCTACGTCGCCAAGCACGTCTACCGACTCCAGGAGCTCACCACGATGCGCCGCATCGCCGACCTCAAGTCGCGCCTCCAGCGCACCAACCCGGTCGAGCACCAGGCCGACTACAACAAGATGTTCGGCGAGCTGGTCGCCCTCGAGCAGCACCGCCGCACCCTGCGTGACCAGCAGGTGACGGCCCAGTGAGGCCCCTGCGGCGCACGTCGGCGCCCGACCTCGCGGTCGGCCCGGGGGAGCGCGTGCTGGCCTGGTGCCGCACGGTCGACGGCGGAGTCCTCGCGGGCACCCGCGACGCGCTCTACCTCGAGGGCGACGGCGACGTCACCCGGATCCCCTGGGAGCAGGTCGAGGCCGCCGACTGGGATGCCGACACCGACCTGCTGCGCGTCTCGCTCGTCGGCTCGTGGGGCGAGCAGCGCGTCGAGCACGACCTCTCGCTCACCGAGCCGGGCCGGCTGCTCGAGCTGGTGCGCGAGCGCGTCACCGCGAGCGTCGTGCTGCAGCGCCACGTCCCGCTCGCGGGTCGCCGCGGCGTCCGCGTCATCGGTCGTCGTGCCCCCCGTGGCAACGCGCCGATCGAGTGGTTCTACGAGTACGACGAGGGCGTCGACCCCCGCGACCCGGCAGTGAGCACGGCCGCGGCGGAGGCCCTGGTCGCGGCCCGCGCCGACGTCGGGCTGGCCTGATTTCTCAACGCCGGTGGGGGCTTGCTAGGGTTCTCACGCCGCTCAGCGGTCCCCTGTAGCTCAACTGGCAGAGCATTCGGCTGTTAACCGGAGGGTTGTTGGTTCGAGTCCAACCGGGGGAGCCAGCGAAGGGCCCCCGATCCGTCACCACGCGGGTCGGGGGCCATCTGCATCTCCGGCCGGGTCAGTTGCGGGCGCGGGCCGCCTCGACACCGGTCTTGACCAGGATGATCGGGAGCAACAGGGTGGCCAGCGCGGTGGCCAGCCACACGATGACGGTGGCGGCGAGCCACGTGGTCGCACCGCCCTCGATGGTGAGCGCATCGCCGATGAGGGTCGTGAGCCAGAGCGCGACGAACGTGGAGAGCAGGCCGACCCCGCCGAGGAACGCCGCGGCGTTGCGGGCGGTGACCTTGGCGATGAACGGCGACAGGACGCTCTGGATCACCGCGAAGATCAGGACCGCGGTGAGGAACCCGCTGGCCGTGACGTTGAAGCCGTCGACCACGGCTGCGGTCACCAGCAGGCCGACGGCCGCGGAGACGATGAAGATGGCGGTGCGCACCAGGAACCGGATCATGCTCGGGAGCCTAGGATCCGCGGCGGTCCGTCGGGTGGGCCGATTCGGGTGAGCCTGCCGTCCGCCCGGACGCGGACGGACCTCTCGCCTTAATGCGAGCAAGTCAGTAGACTTACTGCCATGAGCGGGCGGGGAGAGACGGGGGACGGGGCGACCGACCTCCCCGCCGCGCTCACCCTGGTCGGCGCGGCGACGGTGATCGCCCTGGCCCTCACCGAGCACTTCGAGGCGTTGCCCGCCGCGCTGGCGGCCTACGTGTCGGCGTACCTGCTCCTGCGCGACGGCTGACAGTGGACCTCGTGCCCGTCCGGGAACGCGGAGGACCCGCCTGACCTGCGTGCAGGTCAGGCGGGTCCCTCGCCTCCGGTGCCCTGGTCGTGTCGCCGGCTACCTCCCTGCGACCAGGTTGGACCTGGCCGATCTCGGACTGGTGCCGATCGCGTTGATGGCGACCACCTGGAACCGGTAGTTGCCGGTCTGCGGCAGGGTCATCACCAGCGAGCGGGCGGTCGAGGCGAGCACTGCCGACTGGGTCGTCTGCAGCACCGCGCCTGCGGCGCTCATCCGGAGGGCGAACACGCGGTACCCGGTGATGGCCGAGCCGCCGGTGTTGGCCGGCGCCGCCCAGTTGGCGGTCGCCGTGATCGCTCCTCCTGCCACTCCGGCCACCGCGGTCCCGATCGTGGGAGCTCCCGGCGCCGTCGCCGTGACCGCCGTCGGGGTGACCGTGTTGCTGGCTGCGGACAACGCACCCGGGCCGACGGCGTTGACCGCCCGCACCTGGAAGTTGTACGCGGTGCCGTTGGTCAGCGTGGTGACGACCGTGCTGGTCGCCGTGGCTGCGATGCCGGTGACAGTCCTGACCACCGTGGTCCCGGTCCTCACCACGACCTGGTACGACGTGATCGCCGAACCGCCGTTGTCGGCGGGGGCGGTCCACCGGACCGTGGCCGACGCGTTGCCGGCCGTGGCCGTCCCGATGGTCGGGGCTGCCGGTGCCGTCGTGGCGGCCTGCGGGGTCACCGTGTTGCTGGCTGCCGACGAGAGCTCCCACGCCCACGGCGTTGACCGCCCGGACCCGGAAGTTGTACCCGGTGCCGTTGGTCAGCCCGGTGACGACCGTGCTGGTCGCCGTCGGGGCGATGCCGGTCACCGTCCGGATCAGGGTGGTCCCCACCCGCACCTGCACGCGGTACGACGGGTGATCGCCGAGCCGCCGTCACTGGCGGGAGGCGTCCAGGTCACCGTGGCCGAGGCGTTGCCGGCCGTGGCGGTCCCGATGGTGGGTGCCCCCGGGACCGTGGTGACCACCGGAGCGGTGGGCGTCACCGTGTTGGAGGCCGCGGACAGGGCCCCGGGACCGAACTCGTTCACCGCCTGCACCTGGAAGGTGTAGGCCGTGCCGTTGACCAGGCCCGTGACGACCCGGCTGCCCGGCGCCGCGATGCCCGTCACCGTGGACCACCGGGTGGTCGCGCTCACGGTCGCCGGTGTGGCGACGATCGTGAAGCTGGTCGGTGCGGGACCACCGTTGGCCGCCGGGGCGGCGAAGGTGACCGTCGCCGAGGCGTTCCCTGCGACCGCCGTGGGAGCGGCCGGGGCCGCGGGCGTGAGCAGGGTGATGGTGGTGTCGGAGAACTGCAGCTTCTCGATGCCGCGCAGCGTGTCCGTCCCGTCGGTCGCCGCCCCCCGGGTGTGTGCCACCGTGATGCTGGTGGCCCCGAAGGTGACGTCGTAGTCCGCACGAGGACCGGAGAACAACGCGGTGTCGTCGCTGGCTCCCGTGCTGGGCAGCACCTCGCGGACCAGCACGATGTTGCCCGGGTCGACGGTCCCGTTGAAGACCGCCTCCTGCAGCGTCGTCGTGCTTCCCGTGAGGTACGGCCGGTTCTCCATGAGGTCGGTGGTACCGATCTCGGTCGAGGCGTCCGCCGGGTTGGTCCGGACGCTGAGCCTGACGTTGACGTAGGCGTCGCCGTCGATGATGTCGTCGGCGCCCCGTCCCTCGATCAGGTCGTTGCCCGCACCACCGAGGAGGATGTTGCCGTCGCCCCACACGTTGGTGCCGCTGAGGATCGGGCAGTCGCTTGGAGGCGGATGCCGCGACCACGGCGGTGCGCGGTGTGGCCAGCGGCGGCACCAGGTGGTCGAGACCGGAGATCCGGTCCAGGCCGTCCTGGTCGAGCGCGTCGCAGCCGATGAAGCCTCCGCCGCCCACGGCGCTGGGGACCACGTCGTCGCCCCGCAGGATGTCGTCGAACCGCCTCCCGAGAGGGCCTCGGCCTCGTTGAACTTGTCACGGACACCGACCTGCAGGATGTCCAGCGGTGCGATCGGCAGGGCCAGGTCGAGCGTCCTGCGGCGATCGGGTCGCCCTGACCGGCTGCGGCGATCTGCCCAGTCGTAGCCGGAGGCGCCCGCGACCTTCTCGATGCCGGGACCGGCGACGCCGATGTCGTCGCCGCCCTCCATGTCGTAGTCGTCATCGCCGCCCTGGCCGATGAGGACGTCGTGAGCCCGGAGCTCTGCGGAGTCGTCGAGGAAGAAGAGGTTGCCGCTGTCACCCTGCAGCAGGTCCTGGCTGGTCGCCGCCCTCTTCCCAGTCGTCGCCGCTGTCACCGAAGGCTGCGTCGAGGCTCTGGCCGGCGATGATGAAGTCGTCGCCGGCGCCAGCGAAGGTCTCGTTGGCGTTGGCCCCACCGTTGGTGAAGTCCTTGCCCGTCGCCACCCATGATGATGTCGAGGCCGGGCCCGGCGTCGATCGCGTCGTTGCCCGGACCGCCCTTGGGCACGTCGTCACCGGCGAGGTCGGTGATGATGTCGTTGCCCTCGCCACCGAGCGCCACGTCGGCTCCGCCACCGCCCTCGATGATGTCGTTGCCCAGCGTTGCCCCAGAAGGTGTCGTTGTCGTTGCCGCCATAGATGCGGTCGACGCCGGTCGGTGCCGTTGTAGACGCGACTGGCCGTTGATGCCGGACGGGTCGACGGTGTTGCGCGCGCGGTACTGGATGCGTGCCGTTGGGCTGCCGGATCAGCAGGCGGTCTCGTCGCACTCCGAGGTCGGGTCGTCGGCGACCGAGTTCCCGAACGCGGTGAAGCCGGCCGGGGTGCCGGCGAGGTTGGCGAGCTGGAACTTGCAGTCCGCCGTGGCGAAGACGTCCGCCTTGAGGGTGTGGGTTCCGTCGGTGTTGCGCATCGATCAGCTCGGCGAAGGAGTTGCCCTCGAGCTGGGTCGCGCAGGTTCATGCCGGGCGTGCGGGCCAGGTAGTAGAGCCGGTCACCGTTCTGCAGGTCGGTCATCTGGTTCTCGAAGACGTAGTTGAACGTGGAGCCGAGCAGGCCGCCGAAGGGGTTCGTCGTCTCGGCGAGGCCGCCGACCCAGAGGTCGACGTCGTCGAGACCGGTGATGGAGCTGACTCCGTGTTGGCCCAGGCGCCGGTGCTGTTCATGAAGGGCGGCAGCGTCGGTCCGGGCGTCGAACCGTCGAGCCGGTCGAGCGGCAGTCGGGCTCGACGATCGGGCCGTCGTGCGGCCGCGTCGCGCTTGTCGGCGTCGCAGGATCGGTGGCCGTCGACGTGATCGTCGGGTGCAGTGCCGTACGCCGCCACGAAGTTGACCAGCGACTCCGGGTGCTTGAGGTTCTGACCGAAGTCGACCCAGCTCGTGTACGGGCTTGAGCTGGCCGTCGTTGGTCGTGGCGAAGATCTGACGACGGAAGTCGTTGAGCGCGCGGCACGCCCTCGGACCGGGCCCGGCGTCATGTTGATCGTCGGCGAGGTCGAGGGGCAGGCCGAGCAGGTTGTTGCGCAGGGTGTCGGTGACGAACTCGTCGAGCTCGTTGCCGGTCTGGTCGCGTCATGCCCATGACGATGCTGCCGGCGGCCTGCAGCGGGCGTGTAGCGTGCCCGCCGCGCCACCGTCGGAGTAGGCCGGCGGATTGAGGAAGCCGTCCAGCAGCGAGATGTCGTCGTGTCGCTGCCGTCCGGCGTTGCGTGCGGCGAGATGGTCTCGGTGAGCATCGAGTGCCCGAACCGGTAGACCGCGTGGGCGAACTCCGCGTGGATGGCCGGGTTGAGGTCGGTCTGGGTGAAGGCGAAGGGCTCGAAGGGGTTGATCGCCGGCTGCACCTTGCGCGCGAACTCCTCGAAGACCAGGTGCTGGTACTCCATCTCGGTGACGAAGCGGCCGCCTGGAACAGCCGCTCGCCGTTCCAGCCCGTCCGGCGCCGTCGGCCGACTTGCCAGCTCGGCGAGAGCGGCGACGCCGCTTGGCGGAGGTGTCGGTCGCGAGAACGTCCTTGATGTCGTCGACCAGGCGGTCGTGCTCCGAGTGGAACACCTGGTGGATCGCGGTGAGCCCGATGTTCTCGTTGACGCGACCGTCACCGGCGATGAAGTGCGCGTCGAGCATCTCGTCGTCGTAGGTGCCGGGCGGCTGGCACGGCGAAGTCGGCCGACGCGGTGCTGTCCGCGTCCGGGGTCGGCGCCACCGTCGGGATGGCCGGGTTGTGGTCGTGTCCGGGGGCGACGGGTCGGCGTTGTGCGCGATGTCGGTGAGGAACGGCGTGTCGAAGTACTGCACGTCGCTGCGGCACCGGGACCGGGTGCGCGGTGTCGCCCTCGACCAGCCCGGTCGCGGTGACGTACTGCGGCAGGCCGCGGGCCGGTCCGGGGACGAAGTTGCCGTAGGGGTCGACGGCGAGCATCGGGACGTTCGAGCACGTCCTTGTCGGTGAGCTGCAGGCCGAGGAGGGTCGCGGCCTGCTCCTTCGTCGAGGCCCAGGTGGACATGCCGCCGTCGCACCGGCGTGAGCGGCGAGCCGCGCCGACCCGAGCATCTTGCCGGTGGGGACCGGTCGCCCGCACGCGTTGGTGGTGTACTCGCGCAGGAACGCCTGGTGGGACGGCGTGCGAGGTGTAGGTCTGGGACTGGTCGACCCACGGCGAGTCGGTGTTGGTCGGCGTTCTGGACGTCGTCGGGGGTGCCTATGACGCCGTCCGCGCCGGGCTGGTTCTTCGCCCGGGTGAGGACCATGAAGCGCATGGTTGCGGGTTCAGGTCGTCAACGGTGCCGAACATGTGGTCCTGGCCGGCCACCAGCGGGTCGTCGGCCTTGAGCGGGACGAAGACCGTGCCGCCGCCCTTGACCGTCTGGTCGACGCCGTGGTCGAAGAACTGGCCGAAGAGCGTGAACAGCGAGTTGTACGGCGGGGACAGGCCGACGTCGGTGGTCACGTTGGGGATGAAGAGCGTCTCGAAGCGACGGGGATGCAGTCCGTCGGGACGGCAGCGATCGGGGGGTCGGCCAGCGGGTCGGGGTCGGTCGTGCACGGTACGACGCCCGGGTTGCCCTGGGTGCGCACCGGGAAGCCCGCCGCGGCGATCGCGGCGGGGTTGGTCGAGGTCTGGTCGACGATCAGGTTGCTGACAGTGCGGGGCTGGGTGTCGAAGACGTTGCCGGTCTTCTGCGGTGTACGCGACGTGCTCCCGGGAGCCTCCGAAGGCGGCCGGCGCGTCCTCGGCCGGCTTGAAGACCGGGCCGCGGCGAGCCGCGGGAACACCTCGTCCGCGGCGCCGCTGCGTCTCCTGGCCGGCGACCAGGTTGTTGCACGACCCGTCGACGGTGCGCAGGCCGAAGGAGACCAGCGGGCTGGCGAGCTGGTGGGCCGGTGCCGACAGGGCCCCGCAGGGCGCCGGTCGCCGGCGTGGTGTCGGCGACGTGGCTTCTCGGCGATCTTGATCTGCTTGAGGATGAAGGCGAGGTCGGAGGGCGACACCGTGAAGCCCTGTCCGACCTCCGCGACGGCGGCGTCAGCCGTCGGCGCGAGGGTGACGGGAAGGATGAACGACGCCGGGATGGCCAGGACGGCTCCCACCGACACCCACCTGCGCACGCGACCCCTCCCTGACCGCCGCCGGGGTGGGCCTCCCGCACCGGACCGTCTGGGGTCTGGTTCCGAGACAGGCGCGTTGCGCAGGATCCGACTCATGAGGCACCACCTTGAGAGAGGACGTGAGGCTCACAAGGTCCACCTCCCCGCTTGCTGTCCGCTTGGGGTGGTGTCCGGGCTCAGCCCCGGGCGGCCTCCGGGAACGCCTTGCGCCTCCGCACACTTCCTCCTGCGCGGCGACTGAGCGCGCGGCGCGACGGCGTCAGCCGCGGCCGGTGTCGGGGAACGCCGCCGCGAGCACGCGCGCCGAGGCCTCCACCTCGGGCGGCAGGTCGACGTGTCCGATGAAGCCGGTGCCGCGCGGTCCGTAGCCCCGCTCGTCGTCGCGCAGCCGTCGCAGCTCGCCGAGGACGAGGTCCACGAAGCGGCCCAGGTCCCACGCGCGGCCACCGACGTCGTCGTACCCCCCGTCCCGGCGTACGACGGGCACGAAGGGCGCCCGGCTCGAGATCGTCACGTCTCGACCCGCCAGCGCGCGACTGAAGGACTCGTGCGTCCGGCGCTGCATCGTCGGGTCCTGGACCACGACGACGTGGCCGTCGGGCAGGAGCGGCGCGGTGAGGGTGGCGTTCTCGCCGCAGTGGGTGGCCGCCTCCTCGAGGACCACGCGGCCGGGGTCGACACCGTGGTGCGACACGAGCAACGTGCCGAGCACCGCGGCCTCCGACGAGCCGTCGTCGGCGATGCCCCACGGCCGGACGGCGGCGAGGAGGGCGGGCGTCGAGTGTCCTCGCCCGCCCGTGACCACGAGACGGGCCCGCGGGTGTCGCGCCACCAGGTCGGCCGCCACGTCGAGGGACCGCAGCACGGCACTGCCGCACAGCACCACGACGTCGGGGGTGGCCTCCGGGTCGCGACGAGCCAGCCAGGCGGACGCCAGCCCGAGCGCCTCGAGCGATGCCCGGGAGGGCTCGGCGATCAGTCGCCCCAGCCGAGCGGGTAGACCTCGAAGGGCGCGGCGAACGCGACCCCGAGGCCCTGGCCCGTCTGGCGGGCCATGCCCTCGAGGAACTCGCGGGGGTCGAAGTCTGCCCAGCCCAGGCCGTCGATGTAGGCACGGTGGGCCTCCAGCGACGCCACGCCGGCATCGAAGGTCCCGGTCGTGTCCACCGCGTGCCGGGCCTCGGGTGAGCCCGAAGGCCCACACCGCCCGGACGCCGCCCCAGGGCTCGAGGTCGCCGTCGAGCTGCTCGGGGAAGATCCACCGGTTGCCCGAGTCCCTGGCTGCGTCGAGCACGCCCCGTCCGACGGCGATGTGGTCGGCCTGGTTGAGCGACTGTCCGCCCCACGAGTCGCGGAAGTTGCCGGTGACCACGACGTCCGGACGGTGGCGGCGGATCGCCTCGGCCAGCGTGCGCCGCAGCGGCACGCCGTACTCCACGATGCCGTCGGGCAGGCCCAGGAACTCCACGGTCGAGACGCCCACCAGGCGCGCGGACTCGACCTGCTCGGCCTCGCGGACTCCCCGGCACTCGTCGGGATGCATCCCGTCGATGCCGGCCTCGCCGCTGGTCACCATGCAGTAGGCGACCTCCTTGCCCTGCCCGGTCCAGCGGGCGACAGCGGCCGCGGCACCGAACTCCAGGTCGTCGGGGTGCGCCACGATGCACAGCGCGCGTTGCCAGTCCTCGGGGAGCGGTTCGACGTCGGTCATGCGTCGAGCATGGCACTCAAACCGGTGGCGGGCGACAGGTCGGACGCGGTCAGATGGGCGCATGGAGATCCAGCAGCTCGACGTGCACGACGACGCCATGACCCGCGCGTTCCACGACGTCGAGCAGGCGGTGGCCCGCCACGACCGTCCGCACGCCGTCACCCGCACGTACGACGCGCTGCTCAACACGTGGCGCAACCCGAGCGCCTACCGCCGCTACCTCCCGCTCGTCGCGGTCCACGACGGGTCCGTGGTGGGGTCCGCGGACCTCGGGCTCTCGCTCCAGGACAACACCCACCTCGCGGACCTCGAGATCTCGGTGCTGCCGCCGTACCGCCGACGTGGGGTCGGCCGCGCCCTGCACGAGGCGGCCAGCCGGCTCCGGGTCGCCGAGGGGCGCACGAGCGCCTGCGGCGAGGTGTACGCCGTCCCCGGGGTCGACTCGCCGGGGCTCGCGTTCGCCACGGAGCTGGGCTACCGGAGCATGCACGCGGAGGACCACCTGCTGCTCCCGCTGCCCGCCGACCCCGCCCGCGGTGGACCCCGTCGACTACGAGATCGTCACCTGGCGCGACCGGTGCCCCGACGAGTACGTCGACGCCTACTGCGAGATGCGCACCCGGATGAACCACGACGTGCCGGTCGGCGAGCTCGACCTCGAGCCGGTGGACATGACCGTCGAGCGGCTGCGGGTGGGGGAGGAGCGCACCGGACGCTCCTACTCCTCGATCGTCGCGGCGGCCCGCCGGCGCGAGGACGGCGTGTTCGGCGGCTACTCGCTCACCTACCTCGGCCACGGGACCGACCACGCCATCCAGGACGACACCCTCGTGATGCCCGAGCACCGCGGCCGCCACCTCGGCGCCGCCCTCAAGGGCGCGACGCTCCGGATCGTGCTGGCCGAGCACCCCGAGCGCGTGGCCATCCACACCTGGACCGACCCCGACAACCAGGCGATGTACCGCACCAACACGGCCTTCGGCTTCCGCCCCGTCGAGCGGATGCACGAGATGCAGGCCTCGGACGGCAATGTGTAGTGAAATGAGTGACTTGATCACCTAAGGTACGAGGCATGACGAGTGCACCCCTCAGCCGCCGTGGCTTCCTCACGCTCACCTCGGCGGCCGCCGCCGTCGCCGTGGCGCGCCCCTCGCTGGCCGTGGCCGCAACCGGCCCCATCCTCAAGCCGATCCCGCCCGCGTGGTTCGTGCCGTTCGGCACCAACGCGGAGATGCGCTGGGACTCGGTCGACCCGCGGCGCTACCGCACCACCCAGGAGCGTCTCTTCGTGCGCAACCACACGTCGACGCCGACGATCGACGCGGCGTCGTACCGGTTGCGGATCTTCGGCGACGGCCTCGCGACCCCGCGCACGGAGGGTGGCGCGGTGTCGATCTCCCTGGCCGAGCTGCAGGCCCTGCCGCAGGCCTCGCTCACCGCCGTGCACGAGTGCACCGGCAACGGCCGCCGCTTCTTCGCCGCCCAGCAGGGGCAGCCCGCCTCCGGCACGCCAGTGGTCGCTCGGCTCCGTCGGGACCGTCCGGTGGGACGGCGTGTGGCTGCGCGACGTGCTCGCGGCCGTCGGGCTCGACCCGCGGGCGCTCTCGATACAGGCGACGGGCCTCGACGACGCCTACGTGACCGGCGGGGTCGACTACGGCCGCGTACGCCGACCCTTCCCGGTCACCAAGGCCCTCGACGACGCGCTCCTCGCCTGGGGCGTCGACGGGGACCCGCTGCTCCCCGACCACGGCTTCCCCTTGCGTCTCGTGCTCCCGGGCTGGGTGGGGATCGCCAGCATCAAGTGGCTCGGCTCGCTCGAGGTCTCCACCTCCGAGCTCACCTCGCCGTGGAACACCAAGTGGTACCGGATGACCGGCGGCGACTTCCTGGCCGACTCGCCCCCGCTCGACGTCAATCCGGTGCGCTCGGCATGGGAGCTCGCCTGGGACGCCACCCTGCCGGCCGAGCCCGTGCGGTTGACCGGGCGCTCGTGGAGCGGCGCGGCGCCCATCCGTCGCGTCGACGTGAGCCTGGACGGCGGCCGGTCGTGGCGACCCGCGGTCCTCGACCGTGCCGGTCGCCAGGAGCAGGGCTGGACCCGGTGGTCGATCCAGTGGGGGCGTCCCCGTCCCGGCAGCCACGAGCTGCTGGCTCGCGCCACCGACGCGGCCGGCCGCACCCAGCCGCTGGTCGCGGCGTACAACGACAACGGCTACTTCTTCGACGCGGTGGTGCGCCACCCGGTCAGGGTGGCCTGACCCGGTCAGGACCAGCAGCGCGACCAGCTGCCCCGACCCGCCCGCCGTGCGCGTGCCTCCACGCGGCGGTACTCCCGCGTGCGGGCGAAGGGGTTGCCCTGGTAGACGTACGTCGTCGCGAGGCCGGCGCGGACCTGCGCCCGCCCGACGTCGCGGCCGTCGCGGTCGACGTACCGCAGCCAGCGCCCGTAGCGGTCCCGGTCCGCCTGGCTCGCGTCGGAGACGAGCACCACGAGGGAGCCGACCGGAGCCAGGCGCTGCATCCTGGCCGACGCGCCAGGGCCGCCGCACTCGCGCTGGCCGTAGACCTCGGGGGTGTCGATGCCCAGGATGCGTACGTCGCGCACGCCGACGCCGTGGACGCGGACCTTGAGGGTGTCGCCGTCGGTGACCTTGACGACGATGCCGGTGTGCCGCTGGACGGGACCGCTGCTGGCCGAGTCGTCCGGGTCGCTCTCCGGCGTGGGCGTCGCCGTGGGTGTCGGGCCGGTGGTCTGCCCGACGAGCGGCACCGGCGCGGACCCGGTGCACGGGCAGGGGTTGGACTCGCAGGCCAGCCCGTCACCCTCCGCGTCCAGGCGGTGCGGGTCGCCCGGCCCGGCGGCCAGGAAGAACGCCTGCGCCTCCGCCTGGGTGGCGAAGTCGCTGCAGTCCCGGTCCACGAACGCCTGTGCCGGTGCGACGCTCCCGGCAAGGGTCGACAGCGTGACGACGAGCAGCAGGACGAGGGAAGTCAGCAGGCGGCGCATGGGTCGAATGCTCACCCGGTCGGGACCACCGCGTCCGGCGAACCGGCAAGTTGGCCGACGCTGCTCCCCGCTCAGGAGTCGGTCTGCTGGGCTTCCTTGGCTGCTGCCTTGATGTCGTCGGCCTCGACCTTGGCGATGGTGGACTCGACGATGGCCTCGGCCGCCTCGAGAGCCCGTCGGATCTTGACCTCGCCGGGGTCGGAGACCAGCGCGAGCAGACCGGAGTGCCCGGGTGGGATGGCGTTCTCGAGCTTCTGCTCGAGCTCGCCGTGGTGGTGGCGCTGGCGCAGCTTGCCGGCGAGGGCACCGGCGGAGCCGGCGACTGCGGCGCTGCCGAGGATCGAGGGTGGGAAGATGACGCCGAGCGCGATGCCGCCGACCACGCCCCACTTGAGCCCGGACTTCGTGCTGTGGTCGGTGGCCTTCTGGATCTCCAGCGTGCCGTCGGCGGAGCGGTTGACCACGATGACGCCCTCGATCTCGACGGTGCGGCCGTCCTCGACGGACTTGAGGGCCTCGTATGCCTCCCACGCCGTGCTGGTGTCGCTGAAGTCGGCGACGAGGAGGGTGTAGGCGCCGTCGGAGACGGCGGCCGCTGTCATCTCCCGGTCGGGGGTGTTGCTGTCGTCTGACATGGGGGCGCTCCTTGTTGGTGGGGCCTTCACTGTCGAACGACGGGACCTCGACGGCCTCACCCGGTCCGGGTGGAACGGGCGCCTGCGAGCCCGCCGAGTGCGCTGTCGTCGAGATTGCCGCCAGTAGCGGCACCTCAGTGCTGGCCGACGTCAACCACAGCCCGAGCGACATCCGCAATCTGGTCCGCGGACCAGGTAGGGCGGACTCCCGGAGCAGGAGCCAGGTAGGTGCCGATTCTTTCCGCGCCCCACAGATGGGCTTCGTGCAATCCAGTAGCGATCTGTGAAATGTAGGCGGCTGAGGGCGCCGCGGGGACGAGGTCTGCAACGTCGCCGTGTGTCACGGTGAGAAGGGGAACGCCTTCGTGGTCCCCAAGCCGGACGAAGGTCGCGTAGTAGCCATGCCCAAGCGTGTGCAATGACTCGACTTCGGTCAGCAAGCCCTCCAGCTCTCTGGCGAACTCGCCTCCTGGGGGCCGGCGCATCTCCTGAGCCGTCACGTCCGCGAACTGCTCTGCCGAGATGAGGTAGGCGCGTCCTGCGACCCGACCTCGCGCCCTCCGGTCGAAGAACGCCATGCCACCACCCCAGACGGTCGAGTCGCCCGAGAAGACAAGCCCGCCCGGAACCTGCAGGCTGACGATGCGCGCCGGGTCTCGCGTGTCGCGACAGCCCGGATACTCGCGCAGCCCGCCGGATGGACGCCCGCCGCAGAGGTAGCTCCGAAAGCGGTCTAGAGCGAGGTTTGACCCGTAGGCGACGTACCAGACCTCCTGCACGGCATTCCGATCAGACACGTAGTGGTAGTTCCTCCAGAGCCAGCCGCGCCTCGTCGAGCAGAATCCGCTCGGCTTCGCGATAACGGCGGTCTGCCTCTGCGGGAGTGTCGCCCACTGACGTCATGCCCACGCGGCCGTGCTCGGTCAAGCAGCTGATCATGTGGAAGACGATTCCTTGCTGACGCGACTGGTCGAAGTGCAGCCCGTGCCGGGCGACGATGTCGAACAGGTCCGCCGGCACCAGGCCGCGGAGCATGGGGGACTCGAGGTGGTCCGTAGCCACCAGATGCTTCTCGTGACCCCGTGGCGTGGTGAAGAGCGCGGTGGCGGGGTCGTAACGACCGTCGGTCAGGAACTGCAGCGTGAGGAACGGATGGGTCGTGCCGCCCTTGCGCAGGTTGAGCTCGATGGCGTACGGCGTCCACGACCCACCGGCGTCGCGGACCACGACGAAGTCGACCGCGAACCTGCCGAGTGCGCCCTCCCGCGCGAGCCGCTGCCCGATCTGCTCCGCGTGGCCTGTGATGAGGCGCGCGTACGCAGGAGCTGCCGGGAACACGCATCCGAGGTACTTCTGCCCGCTGGGCCCGCCGAGCAGCTGGTCATGGGTTGAGAGCAGCTCGACCTGACCGCTGGGCAGGACACGAAGCTGGACGCTCGGGCTCTGCAGCTCCTGTCCGGTGATGCGCTCCTCCACGATTCCCCCACCTTCGGCGAACTTGGCGACATAGACCTCGAACGGTGTGGACTCCGACTCCAGGTCCATGTGCCGGAGGCGCGTCATCACCTCGGGCCTCTCGCCGGGCGAGCCGGGGCTCGGCAGCCCGGTCAGGGTCACCACGGCGTTCCCGGATCCCGAGACTCCCTCGTTGAGCTTGACGATGGCGCTGGCCATGGACGGGCGTTCCCGCCGCATGTCGACCAGGGCATCGGCGATCTCGTCGAGACTGTGCAGGTTCTCGGCGCCCAAGGGGTGCGGGACCCCTACTTCGGCAAAGAGTCGTCGGCAGCCAGTCTTCGACCCGAGCTCGGCCAGCCGTGGGTCCGCGCCGTACATCGGGATGCCGATGCTCAGCGCGACATCGCGCTCGAGCTCGGTGGTGTTGTAGGGGACCATGTGCGAGCGAGCCCGGTTGGGCACCAGGTCGGCGATCCGCCGCAGCAGCCGAGGCCGCGCCAGCAGCTTCTCGCTCAGCGAACACGCTGACGCGTCGTTGACGGAGATGAGGGAGAGGCGTGCCCGGGCGTGGCTCGGGATGACGCCGCTGAGCAGGGCGAGGTAGTACTCCACGATCTCCGGGGCGATCGGCATCGACGTCACATAGACCATCCGCAGCCGCGGCTGGCGCAGCAGCACGAGCAGGAACAGGAACCGCTCCTCGTAGGCCTGCGACAGGCTGCCGCTGGCGGACACCGCACGGTCGAGCGAGATCGACGGTACGACGACGACCGACTCGTCGTCGTGGTTGAGCCGCATCGCGTCCCACACGCCCGGCATGCGTGACTGCAGGTCGTCGAAGCGGCGGTATCGCTCGTCCTCGGTCAGGGCCGACAAGAGCTCCGGGCCCTTGGCGGGTGAGGTCCAGAGGTCGCCGGTCACGAGACGGTCCTCGCACTGTCCAGCCCTTTGACGCTGAAGGCATGCACGGGGCGGCTGAAACCCTTGACCTGTCGGTCGCCGGCGTCCTCACCCACGACCGAGGGCCCGGCCGCGGAGTAGACCCGCTCGGTGGTCAGGATCTGCCAGGGTTCCGCGTCAGCGCAGAGCCGTGCCGCAAGGTTCGTGACGCTACCGATCGCGGCGTAGTCGTGGCGGCCCTCGAAACCGATCTTGCCCAAGGTCGCGTAGCCCTGCGCGATCCCGATCCCGAAGCCCAGGTCGTGACCCACTCGGGCCCATGACTCCGCCAGCCCCATCACACGGGTGCGCATCGCGACCGCCATGCGGACCGCGCGCAGCGGACCGTCGTCGCACCGGACCGGGTCGTTGAAGAACACCATCAGCCCGTCGCCGGTGAAGCGCTCCAGCGTTCCCTCGAACCGGAAGATCAGGTCGCCCAGTGCGTGGTGGTACTCCCGCAGGACTGCGATCACCTCCTCCGGCTCGCTCGACTCGGCGAAGGTCGTGAAGCCGCGCAGGTCGCAGAACACCACCACGATCTCGCGTCGATGGCTCTCCAGGAACGTTTCGTCGCCGGAGTCGACGATGAGCTCGGCGAGCTGTGGCGACAGGAATCGTCTCAGCCGGCCCATGCGCTCCAGCTGGGACACCTGGGAGTCCACCCTGGACTCCAGCTCGCGGTTCCAGCTGGCGAGCTCTGCGGCCTGACGCTGGATGGTGTCCTGGTAACGCTTGATGCGGGCCAGCGACGCCACCCGGGCGAGCAGCTCGCTCTGGTCGATGGGCTTGGTCAGGAAGTCGTCTGCCCCTGCTTCGAGGGCCTTGATCTTCTGCTCGTCGCCACTGGCCGTCACCATCACGACCGGCAGGTAGGCCGTTGCGCTCTGCAGACGGATTCGCCGGCACACCTCGTAACCGTCCATGCCGGGCATGACGATGTCGAGAAGGACGAGGTCGATGTCGGCGCCGTCCAGCGCGACGAGCGCCTCCTCTCCCGAGGCGGCGGTCCTGACGTCGTAGCCGCGGGGGGTCAGGACCGCGTCGAGGAGCCTGATGTTCTGCGGCTGGTCGTCGACCACCAGCACCGTCGCCTTCACTGCGGGTTCGTCGGTCATGTCGCGCTCCCGGGAGTGGTGAGGAATTCATGGACCTGTTGCTGGAGTCCGCGCACACTGATGGGCTTCTGCACGTAGCCGTCGAAGCCGGCGGCATAGGCACGGTCGCGGTCTTCGCTCATGGCGAACGCCGTGACCGCCACGACGGGTACGGCGCCGCCGGCGTCGCTCTCCCGGATCTGTCGCAGAGCCTCGGTCCCGTCCATGCCGGGCAGCTGCAGATCCATCAGGATCAGATCCGGTAGCTCCAGAGCTGCGAGTCGGACACCGTCCTCTCCGCACGTCGCCTCGATCACTTCGTAGCCAGAGAACTGGAGGACGTCCCTGACCAGCTTCAGGTTCTTCGGGTTGTCCTCGACGACGAGGATGCGCTCGCCGCTCACGACGGCGCCTCGGAAGAGTCGGGTTCAACTGGGTCGGCAAGCACCCCGACCGACTTCAGCGCGCCGAGCAGCGCGTCGCGGCTCACCGGCTTGACCAGGTACGCCGCGGCTCCAAGTGCCGCCCCGCGGGCGTGCTCGTCGATGATCGACACCACGACCACGGGGACACCCCGGGTTGTGGCGTCCGCCTTGAGGGCCTCGAGCACGGCCCACCCGTCCATGCCCGGGAGCCGGATGTCCAGGAGGACCACCGCTGGCATGATCCTGCGCACGGCTTCCAGGCCCGACTGGCCGTCCCGGGCGGGCGTGACCCGAAAGGCCTCGCCGGCGAGGTAGGCGGTGAGGAGGTCCAAGGACGGTCGGTCGTCGTCGATCACGACGACATCGGCCAGCCCGGTCGTCGCGCCTGACTCGCCCACCCAGCCCGCGACACTCGGTCGGCGCGCCGGGAGGGAGAACCCGAACGTGCTGCCGACTCCGACCTGGCTCTCGAGCCACATCCTCCCCCCGAGCAGCTCGACGATCCGCCGCGACAGGGTCAGACCCAGACCGGTCCCCTCCTCCCTCGAGGCTCCGCGGCCACCCTGCTGGAAGGATTCGAAGATCCGCTCGCGGTCCTCTGGAGTGACGCCGATCCCGGTGTCCGTCACGGCGATCGTCACGACCTCCGAGCCCGACCGCGATGCCCGGATCACGACCGCCCCCCCGTCGCCGGTGAACTTGACCGCGTTCGTCAGCAGGTTGATCACCACCTGCTTCAACCTCAGCTCGTCGGCCTCCACGGTGCCGACGTCGTCGTCGGCCCTGACCACGATGTCGATCGCCTTGAAGCCGGCTCGCTCCCTCAGCATGGAGGCTGCGTGGTCGAGCACCGGAGCCAGCTCGAACGTGGTGTAGTCGAGCTCCATCTGACCGGCCTCGACCTTGGACAGGTCGAGGATCTCGTTGAGAAGCTCGAGGAGGTGCTTGCCCGAGCCGTGGATGTCCCGGAGGTACTCCTCCTGGCGTTCGTTGATCTCCCCGAACATCTGCTCGAGGAGTACTTCGGAGAAACCGAGCACCGCGTTGAGCGGCGTACGCAGCTCATGCGACATGCTGGCCAGGAACTCGGACTTGTGCGTGCTGGCGACCTCCAGCTCGGCGCTGCGCTTCTCCAGCTCGCGGAACAACCGCGCGTTGAGCAACGCGAGCGCCGATTGGCTCGCGAACGTCTCCAGCAGCTCCACCGTCTCCGTGGTGAAGGTTCCGGTCCGCTTCCTGCGCACGACGAGAGCGCCGACGATCTGCTCCTCCCGCAGCATCGGGACAGCCAGCACGGACCGCCAGCCCGACTCGAAGAGGATCCGCAGATGGGGGTCCAGGTCGACCGCACTCAGATCCGTGACAGCCAACGGCCTGCGTTCCTTGGTCGCGCGGCCGACCAGCGTCTCGTCGAGCTCGATCCGGATGCTGCGTAGCCGGTCGATGACCGTGGGTTCCGTCTGGTACGTCGCGCGAACCATGAAGCAGCGGTCGTGCTCGTAGTACTCCATGATCGAGCCGCCATCGGTGCCGGACAGCTCGACTGCGTGCATGGCGATCGTCGAGAGAACGTGGTCGACGTCGAGGCTGGATCCCACGGCCTCGCCGACCTCGCGCAGGGCTTCGAGCTCGTCGACCTTTCGCGCAAGCTCCGCGCGGCGGGCCTCGAGCTCCTGCACGAGTCTTACTCCGTTGATGGCCATCGCCGCCTGGCCTGCGAACGCGGTCACGATGGCCATCTCCCGCTCGTCGAACGGACTGACCTCGTTGCGCCAGACGGACATGCTGCCCACGACCTCGTCGTCGATCAGCAGGGGCGCGGCCATGGTCGTGCGGAAGAGCGCCACACGCTGGAGATCCCTCCGCCCGAACGCCGGGTCCGCGAGCACGTCGGGAATCTGCTGCGTCGTGCGGTCGAGGCCCACTCGCCCGATCAGCGTGTCGCGGTCCATCGGCATCGGATGCTCGGCGATGTAGGCGATCGACTCCTCCGACAGTCCTACGGCCTTGATGAGCCTGTAGACGCCCTGCTCCAGCAGGTAGAGGTGGGCAGCCTGGGACTGACAGAGCCGCCGGGCACTCTCGACGATCGTGGTGAGGACGGTGTCCGGATCGCCTGCCGACCGGCCGAGGGCGACCAGCACCTCGTTGGCGGCCTCGAACTGGTCACTCAGAGCGGCGTAGCTCTGCTGCAGTCGCTCGTGCTCCGCAACCCTCACGGAGCCGGTGGCTGACGCCTGCTCGAGCATGACTGCCTCCTCGCCGCTGAACCCGAGGCTTCCTCGAGTCTGACGAAGATTCTCAGGGGTTGCAATCGCTACGGGACCCCAAGAGGGCATCATCCAAGGAAGAGCGGACGCCCACGTTCCGTGTGGGACACGGTCGGCCCGCGCCTCGCTTCACACCAAGCACGGCACCCCACCCCACCCGAGGGCGCTCTCCACCATGTGGGGGCACACCTCCGTCGCCATCACCCTGGACCGATAAGGTCACCCCACCCGGGCGACGCGCACCTCTACGTCGACCGGCTCGGGGGGGTCGCGCTCGCCGCCCGTGCGGACCGTCTGCGGACCGACGACGTGTCGACCACTCCGACTGGACCGGAACAGGACGCCAGAAGTGGCGCCTGACCTGCGGAACAGTGAACGCGGGGCGGTAGCTCAGTCGGTCAGAGCAGAGGACTCATAATCCTTGGGTCGTGGGTTCGAGCCCCACCCGCCCTACGTCGGTACGCGCGTCCTACGACGTGGACCTCAGCCACCGCTCGCGGTAGGCCCGGATCCCTGCGCGCGCCCGGTCCAGCGCCGTGGCGAGGCGGGGCAGCAGCTGCGCGGCTCCGGACGTCGTACCCGCGTCGCCGAGGGCCTCGAGCTCGCGTGCCAGGGCGACCACCTCGACAGCGCCGAGGTTGGCCGCGCCGCCCGCGAGCTTGTGGGCGTGGGCGCGCAGCGCGTCCGGGTCCCGGGCCTCGACCGCGCAGCGGAGGTCGTCGGCCGCCGACGCCGTGGTCTCCTCGAACCGCCCGGTCACCCGCTCGAGGTACGACGTGTCGTCGGGGTCCATGTCGCGCAGCAGGTCGAGCCGGGCGAGGTCGAGCGCGCCCTCGCCGGCGAACCAGCGGGCCAGGGTGCGCGTGAGGTGCTCGAGGTCGACCGGCTTGGTGAGGAAGTCGTCCATGCCCGCGGCCAGGCACCGCTCGCGCTCGCCGGCGACGACGTTGGCGGTCATCGCGATCACCAGGGTGCGGTCCCCGTCGCCCTCGCGTGCCCGCAGGGTCCGGGTGGCCTCGTAGCCGTCCATCCGCGGCATCTGCACGTCCATCAGCACCAGGTCGTACGACGCGTCGTCCAGCGCGGCGAGTGCCGCGAGCCCGTCCTCGGCGGTGTCGGCCGTGTGGCCGAGAGCGGTGAGCATCCCGGTGGCGACGAGCTGGTTCACCCGGTTGTCCTCGACGACGAGGACGCGCAGCGGGGCCACCGGCACCGATGGCTCCGCGCCGACCGCGCCGGCGAGGGTGACCGGGTCTGCCCCGGACGCGGGTCGGAAGATCCCGGTGAACCAGAAGCTGCTCCCTCGGCCCGCGGTGCTCGTGTACCCCACGTCGCCGCCCATGGCCTGGGCCAGCTCCCGGGAGATGGACAGCCCGAGTCCCGTCCCGCCGAACATGCGGGTGGTCGACGAGTCGGCCTGGCGGAACGGCGCGAAGACGTCGGTCGTGGAGGTGTCGATGCCGATGCCGGTGTCGTCGACACGGATCGTGAGGCGCCACAGGTCACCGAGCCGGTGCGCTCGCACCCTCGCGTGCACGCTGCCACGCTCGGTGAACTTCACGGCGTTCGTCACCAGGTTGGCGAAGACCTGGCTCACCTTGGTGGGGTCGCCGCGGAGCACGTCCGGTGCACTCGCGTCGTACGTGAGGGAGAAGTCCAGGCCCTTGGCGACGGCGATGCCTCCGATCGGGCCGGCCACCTGGTCGAGCACGGCCCGCAGGTCGAAGTCGATCTGCTCGAGCACCACACGCCCGGCCTCGATCTTGCTGAAGTCGAGGATGTCGTTGATGAGGGAGAGCAACAGCTGGCCCGACGTGCGGATACCGTCGGCGAGCCGGCGCTGCTCGGGATCGAGCCCCGTCCGGAGCAGCAGGTCGTCGAGGCCGAGCACCCCGTTGAGCGGCGTGCGGATCTCGTGGCTGACCGTCGCCAGGAAGTCCGACTTCTGCTGCGAGGCCATCATCGCGGCGTCGCGCGCCTCGGCCAGGGAGAGCTCGGCCAGCTCGCGGGCGAGCACGTGCTCGAGCTGCTGGACGACGTGGTCGACCATCCGCTCGATCAGCTCGAACTGCTCCAGCGGCGGCGTCGCCGTCATCACCCCCACGGCGTGCACCCGACCCAGGTGCTTGATCGGGAAGGCCAGGGAGACGCGCTCCTCGTCCCACTCCGGTACGCCGCTGCGCGCGGCACGCGTGGCCACGGCCAGCTCCCGGGCGGCCCGCTCGGGGTGGGCCTCGTCGTCGGCGATCTCGCGCTCCCGCTCCTCGTCGACGGGGTACAGACGGGTGAGGGTGCCGCCGTCCACCATGAAGGCGACCGCGCGCTCCCAGTCGTCCATCAGGAGCAGCAGGTCACGGCCGCGGCCGAGGATCTGGACGAGGCTGTTGGCGTCGTTGGCCGCGCTGGCCACGCCTTGGAGCAGGTCGTACTGCGACACCTTCTCGGCGAGGTCGGCCCGCGCCCGGGTCAGCTCCGTGAGGGTCGCCCGCCGCTGTGAGTAGTCACTGACCCGGTGGAGGACGCCGGTCAGGGTGCCGTCCTCGGCGTGCACGGCGCTCTCCCGCACGAGCACCCACAGCGTGCTGCCGTCTCGTCGTACCCACTGGCACTCGACGTCGGTCGGGTTGAAACGGCCCTCCCCGAGCGCGGCCAGGTGCGCCCGGAACTGTGCGCGACCCTCCTCGTCGAGCGGGTCGAGGACCGAGAGCGACCCGACCTCGGCGGGGTCGATCCCGACGAGCCCGGCGAGGGCGGCGTTCGCGTAGATGGTCCGGCCCTCGAGGTCGAAGACCCAGATCCCGTCCGGCGACTCCTCGACGATGCTGCGGTACAGCGCACCGCCGATGCCGTTCCCCACGTCCGCCACCCCTGCACTCTAGGAGGGGCGGGTCACGACGTCAGGCTTCTCCCGCGATGAGGTACGAGTCGTCCTGCCGGACGAGCTGCAAGGACACGTCGTCGGTGGTCTGGCGGCCGTCCTGCATGACGTAGTCGACGGTGTAGGTCACCGTGAGCGACTCGGGGTCCGCACTGATGTCGCGCGGCGTCGCGGACTCCACGGTCCCCCAGAAGCCGGAGTAGCCCTCGAACCCGTTGCTCGCCTCCTGGAACTCCGGCGTCAGCATCTCGAAGGTCGCCTCGGGGTCCGAGGTGACGGTGGCGAGGTAGGTGGAGATGAACTCGGTCATCTCGCGCTTCGTCGCCGGCCGGGTGGCGTCGTCGGTCGGCGTCTCCTGCGACGGCTCCTGCGTCGGCTCCGACGTCTGGGAGGGGGACGGATCGGTGCCGGCGGTCGGCGCCTCGGGATCGTCCTGGAGCGCGGCGACCACGAGGATCCCCACCAGGACCGCGGCCGCGAGGGCGACGAGCCAGGGGAGCAGCGAGCGCCGGCGGCGGGCCGACCGGGGCGTGGGCGCGATCGTGGTGGTCCGGGTCGTGGAGCGTCCGGCAGTCGTCGCGGGGTCCTCGGACGCCGGGGGGACGGGAGCGGGGACGGGGACCACCTGCGTCGGCGTCTCGCCGCGCCGCAGGGCGTCGAGGTGGTCCCGGACCTGGACCATGGTCCAGCGCTGGGCAGGGTCGCGGACCATCGTGTGCTCGAGCACGGTGGCCATCTCGCCGGCGTCGTCGAGGCGCGGAGGCTCCTCGTGCACGATCTTGTAGAGCCCGCCGATGAGGTTCTCGCCCACGTCGTACGGCGGTCGTCCGGCCAGGGCGTGGAACAGCGTCGCCCCCAGCGACCAGACGTCGCTCGCCGCCGTCGCGGTCGACCCGGAGGCCACCTCGGGCGCCAGGTAGGCCGGGGAGCCGGTGACGAGACCGGTCTGGGTGAGGCTCGCGTCGGCCTGGGCCCGCGCGATGCCGAAGTCGGTCAGCTTGGCCTGGTCCGCGGCCGTCACCAGGATGTTCGAGGGCTTCACGTCCCGGTGCACGACGTCGTGGGCGTGCGCCGCCGCGAGGGCGTCGGCCGCCTGCCACATCAGCGACGCCGCGTCGGCGTGCCCGAGACGCCCGAGCCGCCGGATCCGCTGCGCCAGGGTCTCGCCCTCGACGTACTCCATGACCAGCCACTGGTGGTCGTCCTCGATCGACGAGGTCGTAGACGCCCACGACGTGGGGGTGGTTGAGCATCGCAGCCAGTCGGGCCTCCCGCTCGGCCCGGGCCAGGTCGGGGTGCATCGGCCCCGGGGATCATCCCGATCCGCTTGAGGGCCACGGGTCGCCCGAGCACCTCGTCGCGACCGAGGTGGACGGCACCGGTGCCGCCACGACCGATCTCGCGCTCGAGGGTGTACCTGCCTGCGATCACGTCACGCCTTCCATCAGGGGAGATCTCACATGCTAGGTGGGGAGGCCGTCTGGCAGGCTAGGTGCTGAACCCCCACCGGAAGGACCCCACGTGTCGACCCCGAACGTCCTCGACGAGCTGGCCTGGCGAGGACTCGTCGCCCACTCGACCGACATCGACGCCCTGCGCGAGGCGCTGGGCGAGGGGAGCGTCCGGTTCTACGTCGGCTTCGACCCGACAGCACCCAGCCTGCACATGGGCAACCTCGTCCAGCTCGTCACCGCGCGCCGGCTCCAGGACGCCGGCCACACGCCGTACGTCCTCGTCGGCGGCGCCACCGGCATGATCGGTGACCCCAAGGACTCCGGCGAGCGCACGCTCAACAGCCTCGACACCGTCAAGGACTGGACCGAGCGGGTGCGCACGCAGGTGTCGGGCTTCGTGTCCTTCGACGGACCCAACGCGGCGACGGTCGTCAACAACTACGACTGGACCGCGTCGTTGTCGGTCATCGACTTCCTGCGTGACATCGGCAAGCACTTCCCGGTCAACCGGATGCTGGCCCGCGACACCGTCAAGCGCCGTCTCGACTCGGGGATCAGCTACACCGAGTTCTCCTACGTCCTGCTGCAGTCGATGGACTTCCTGGCGCTCAACCGCGACCACGGTGTGACGCTCCAGTTCGGGGGCTCCGACCAGTGGGGCAACATCACCGGCGGGGCCGAGCTGATCAGGCGGGCGACCGGCAGGCAGGCGCACGCGTTCGCGACGCCGCTGGTCACCAAGGCCGACGGGACCAAGTACGGCAAGACCGAGGGCGGCGCCCTGTGGCTCGACCCGGAGATGATGTCGCCCTACGCCTTCCACCAGTTCTGGCTCAACGTCGAGGACGAGAAGGTCGCGGAGATGCTGCGCATCTTCACCTTCCTTCCGCCGCGAGGAGATCGAGGCGCTGGACAAGCAGACGGCCGACGAGCCGTGGAAGCGGGCGGCGCAGCGCCGGCTCGCCGACGAGGTGACGACCCTGGTGCACGGCGCGGGGGAGACCGAGCAGGCCAAGGCCGCCGCCGCCGCGCTCTTCGGCGGGGGAGACCTGCACTCGATCAGTACGTCGACCCTCGCGGCCGCCGTGCGTGAAGCCGGGAGTGCGTCGGTGTCCCGTACGGCGATGCCCACCGTCGTCGACCTGTTCGTCGAGACCGGGCTGGCCAAGAGCAAGGGCGAGGCGCGTCGCACCGTCTCGGAGGGCGGGGCCTACCTGAACAACGAGCGGGTCGAGGACCCGGACATGGTGCCCGGTGACGCGGACCTCCTGGGCGGTTCGTGGCTCGTGCTGCGTCGCGGCAAGAAGAACTTCGCGGGCGTCGAGGTGAGCTGAGCGCCGCTCGGCAGGGGGCAGGAGAGGCCGCGACACGCACGCAGAGGGGGCCAAACCGCCTCTGACCTGCGGAAACGCGATTGTGCCCCCCGTCACACGGTTTCGATTTGCGCGTCTGCCGGGTCCGGTCTAATGTTCTGTCTGTCGCCAGGGAGCGGCGGGGAGCAAGGCCAGAAGGCCGGGCTCCCGGCCCCGGGTAGACCAACCGCACCACCTCGATCGAGGCGGTCCCGCACTGAGTGCAGGACAAACCAGATCGTAACGCTGCGGACAGGCGGGAAAAGCCAGCGATTTGCGTCGCTGGAAAAACACCGCCTAGTGTTGGACAAGCCACCGCAGCTCGTAGCCACTTGGTTGCAGCACGGTAATGCGTCTGATGTTTGAGAACTCAACAGTGTGTCATAGTCGACGAATTAGTTTGTTATGCCCCGTCACCATGGCTTTTTGCTTTGGTGGTGGTTTCTTTGGTTAACGATAATTTCTGACATTTTTGTCAGTGATTGTTCGATGCTAGGGGATGTGGCTCTCTTTTCCTGTGCTGGCCTTTGGGTTGGTGTGGGGTTTGTTTTTCGATGGAGAGTTTGATCCTGGCTCAGGACGAACGCTGGCGGCGTGCTTAACACATGCAAGTCGAGCGGAAAGGCCACTTCGGTGGTACTCGAGCGGCGAACGGGTGAGTAACACGTGAGTAATCTGCCCCCCACTTTGGGATAGCCACCGGAAACGGTGATTAATACCGGATATGACCCTTGACTGCATGGTTGTGGGTGGAAAGTTTTTCGGTGGGGGATGTGCTCGCGGCCTATCAGCTTGATGGTGGGGTAATGGCCTACCATGGCTTCGACGGGTAGCCGGCCTGAGAGGGTGACCGGCCACACTGGGACTGAGACACGGCCCAGACTCCTACGGGAGGCAGCAGTGGGGAATATTGGACAATGGGCGGAAGCCTGATCCAGCAACGCCGCGTGAGGGATGACGGCCTTCGGGTTGTAAACCTCTTTCAGTACCGACGAAGCGAAAGTGACGGTAGGTACAGAAGAAGCACCGGCCAACTACGTGCCAGCAGCCGCGGTAATACGTAGGGTGCGAGCGTTGTCCGGAATTATTGGGCGTAAAGGGCTCGTAGGCGGTTTGTCGCGTCGGGAGTGAAAACACTGGGCTTAACTCAGTGCTTGCTTCCGATACGGGCAGACTAGAGGTATGCAGGGGAGAACGGAATTCCTGGTGTAGCGGTGAAATGCGCAGATATCAGGAGGAACACCGGTGGCGAAGGCGGTTCTCTGGGCATTACCTGACGCTGAGGAGCGAAAGTGTGGGGAGCGAACAGGATTAGATACCCTGGTAGTCCACACCGTAAACGTTGGGCGCTAGGTGTGGGGTCCATTCCACGGATTCCGTGCCGCAGCTAACGCATTAAGCGCCCCGCCTGGGGAGTACGGCCGCAAGGCTAAAACTCAAAGGAATTGACGGGGGCCCGCACAAGCGGCGGAGCATGCGGATTAATTCGATGCAACGCGAAGAACCTTACCTGGGTTTGACATACACCGGAAAGCCTCAGAGATGGGGCCCCTTTTGTCGGTGTACAGGTGGTGCATGGCTGTCGTCAGCTCGTGTCGTGAGATGTTGGGTTAAGTCCCGCAACGAGCGCAACCCTCGTCCTATGTTGCCAGCACGTCATGGTGGGGACTCATAGGAGACTGCCGGGGTCAACTCGGAGGAAGGTGGGGATGACGTCAAGTCATCATGCCCCTTATGTCCAGGGCTTCACGCATGCTACAATGGCCGGTACAAAGGGCTGCGATGCCGCAAGGCGGAGCGAATCCCAAAAAGCCGGTCTCAGTTCGGATTGGGGTCTGCAACTCGACCCCATGAAGTCGGAGTCGCTAGTAATCGCAGATCAGCAACGCTGCGGTGAATACGTTCCCGGGCCTTGTACACACCGCCCGTCACGTCATGAAAGTCGGCAACACCCGAAGCCGGTGGCCCAACCCTTGTGGAGGGAGCCGTCGAAGGTGGGGCTGGCGATTAGGACGAAGTCGTAACAAGGTAGCCGTACCGGAAGGTGCGGCTGGATCACCTCCTTTCTAAGGAGCACACACCCTGACTGGCAGCGAATGTCTGTCCAGCGTTGGTGGTGTCTCACTAGTGGAATCGTCGATGATGCTTGACCCTTGGTGGTCGGGCCTGGCTAGTACTACTCGTGTCTTCGGATGTGGGTGTGGAACGTCTGGGTCTGGTTGGTGGGGGTCGGGTTGGCACACTGTTGGGTCCTGAAGCATCAGGCCCCCCGCTTTGGTGGTGGGGTGTTGGTGGTTCTGGTTCCTCCCTTTGTCCTGTCGTGCCCGGTTGGGTGTGGTGGGGGGTTGGTGGGGTTGTTGTTTGAGATCTGCATAGTGGACGCGAGCATTAATTAATCTTTTGTAGTGATTTGTTTTGACGTTGTTGAGACAAGCTATGAAGGGCACATGGTGGATGCCTTGGCATCAAGAGCCGATGAAGGACGTAGGAGCCTGCGATAAGCCCTGGGGAGTTGGCAACCGAGCTGTGATCCGGGGGTGTCCGAATGGGGAAACCCAGCTGGAGTCATGTCCAGTTACCCACATCTGAACACATAGGGTGTGTGGAGGGAACGTCGGGAAGTGAAACATCTCAGTACCGACAGGAAGAGAAAACAAAAGTGATTCCGAGAGTAGTGGCGAGCGAAATCGGATGAGGCCAAACCTCGTACGTGTGATACCCGGCAGGGGTTGCGTATGGGGGGTTGTGGGGCCGCTTGCAGGTACTGCCGTACCTGCACGGAGTAAGAAACTTGTGTGGAAGTTGAAGCCGGTTGGAAAGCCGGGCCGTAGAGGGTGATAGCCCCGTAGACGTAAAACACGAGCTCCGTAGCGTTACCCCAAGTAACACGGAACCCCTGAAATTCCGTGTGAATCTGGCGGGACCACCCGTTAAGCCTAAATACTCCTTGATGACCGATAGCGGACAAGTACCGTGAGGGAAAGGTGAAAAGTACCCCTGGCGGGGAGTGAAATAGTACCTGAAACCGTGTGCCTACAATCCGTCGGAGCCTGTAAGGGTGACGGCGTGCCTTTTGAAGAATGAGCCTGCGAGTTTGCGGTGTGTTGCGAGGTTAACCCGTGTGGGGAAGCCGTAGCGAAAGCGAGTCCGAATAGGGCGATTCAGTAGCGCGCTCAAGACCCGAAGCGGAGTGATCTATCCATGGGCAGGTTGAAGCGTCGGTAAGACGACGTGGAGGACCGAACCCACTTAGGTTGAAAACTGAGGGGATGACCTGTGGATAGGGGTGAAAGGCCAATCAAACTCCGTGATAGCTGGTTCTCCCCGAAATGCATTTAGGTGCAGCGTTGCGTGTTTCTTGCCGGAGGTAGAGCACTGGATAGCCGATGGGCCCGACCAGGTTACTGACGTTAGCCAAACTCCGAATGCCGGTAAGTGAGAGCGCAGCAGTGAGACTGCGGGGGATAAGCTCCGTAGTCGAGAGGGAAACAGCCCAGACCATCAGCTAAGGCCCCTAAGCGGTGACTAAGTGGAAAAGGATGTGGAGTCGCAGTGACAACCAGGAGGTTGGCTTGGAAGCAGCCACCCTTGAAAGAGTGCGTAATAGCTCACTGGTCAAGTGATTCCGCGCCGACAATGTAGCGGGGCTCAAGTCATCCGCCGAAGCTATGGCATTCACGCGTGTATCTAGCATCGACTTGATCGGTGTTCAGGTGTGTGGATGGGTAGGGGAGCGTCGTGTGGGCAGTGAAGCGCCGGAGTGATCCAGGTGTGGAGGCCACACGAGTGAGAATGCAGGCATGAGTAGCGAATGACGTGTGAGAAACACGTCCGCCGAATGATCAAGGGTTCCAGGGTCAAGCTAATCTGCCCTGGGTAAGTCGGGACCTAAGGCGAGGCCGACAGGCGTAGTCGATGGACAACGGGTTGATATTCCCGTACCGGCAAAGTAGCGCCCATGACGAACCCGGTGATGCTAACCACCCTAAGCCAGGTTGACCGACCCTTCGGGGAAGGCGATCTGGTGGAGCGTGGGACCCGATCTGGTAGTAGTCAAGCGATGGGGTGACGCAGGAAGGTAGCCCAGCCGTGGCGATGGTAGTCCACGGGTAAGCATGTAGGACGGGATCTAGGCAAATCCGGATTCCATATGTCTGAGATGTGACACGGAGCCGTTAGGTGAAGTGGGTGATCCTATGCTGTCGAGAAAAACCTCTAGCGAGCTATGCGCCGCCCGTACCCCAAACCGACTCAGGTGATCAGGTAGAGAATACCAAGGCGATCGAGACAACCATGGTTAAGGAACTCGGCAAAATGCCCCCGTAACTTCGGGAGAAGGGGGGCCCGGAGCGTGAACCACCTTGCGTGGGGAAGCGTGAAGGGCCGCAGAGACCAGGCCCAAGCGACTGTTTACTAAAAACACAGGTCCGTGCGAAGTTGTAAGACGATGTATACGGACTGACTCCTGCCCGGTGCTGGAAGGTTAAGAGGACCTGTTAGACGCAAGTCGAAGCGGAGAATTTAAGCCCCAGTAAACGGCGGTGGTAACTATAACCATCCTAAGGTAGCGAAATTCCTTGTCGGGTAAGTTCCGACCTGCACGAATGGAGTAACGACTTGGGCGCTGTCTCAACCATGGACTCGGCGAAATTGCACTACGAGTAAAGATGCTCGTTACGCGCGGCAGGACGGAAAGACCCCGGGACCTTTACTATAGTTTGGTATTGGTGTTTGGTTCGGCTTGTGTAGGATAGGTGGGAGACTGTGAAGCCGCCACGCCAGTGGTGTTGGAGTCAACGTTGAAATACCACTCTGGTCGTACTAGATGTCTAACCTAGGTCCGTAATCCGGATCAGGGACAGTGCCTGATGGGTAGTTTAACTGGGGCGGTTGCCTCCTAAAATGTAACGGAGGCGCTCAAAGGTTCCCTCAGCCTGGTTGGCAATCAGGTGTTGAGTGTAAGTGCACAAGGGAGCTTGACTGTGAGACAGACATGTCGAGCAGGGACGAAAGTCGGAACTAGTGATCCGGCGTCGGCATGTGGAAGCGACGTCGCTCAACGGATAAAAGGTACCCCGGGGATAACAGGCTGATCTTCCCCAAGAGTCCATATCGACGGGATGGTTTGGCACCTCGATGTCGGCTCGTCGCATCCTGGGGCTGGAGTAGGTCCCAAGGGTTGGGCTGTTCGCCCATTAAAGCGGCACGCGAGCTGGGTTTAGAACGTCGTGAGACAGTTCGGTCCCTATCCGCCGCGCGCGCAGGAAACTTGAGAAAGGCTGTCCCTAGTACGAGAGGACCGGGATGGACGAACCTCTGGTGTGCCAGTTGTCCCGCCAGGGGCACGGCTGGTTGGCTACGTTCGGAAGTGATAACCGCTGAATGCATCTAAGCGGGAAGCACGTTTCAAGATGAGGTTTCCCACCCGTTATGGGGTAAGGCCCCCCACAGAACATGGGGTTGATAGGCCGGAGGTGTACAGCAGCAATGCCTAGCCGACCGGTACTAATAGGCCGAGGGCTTGTCCCAACACCGTACAAAACACATCACACACAACTTTGATCGGTGACCGCGTCCACTATGTAGTTCCCAGACCACACACCCCACCGGTGTCGGCCATGTCTGACACCAGGGAACCGTCTGATAAATTGAATACGTATCACCAAGAGCTTGGAACACCCCCACAAGCAACATGTGGGTGTGTGTGTTCCGCCAGAGTTACGGCGGCCATAGCGAAAGGGAAACACCCGGTCCCATACCGAACCCGGAAGTTAAGCCTTTCAGCGCCGATGGTACTGCAACCGAGAGGCTGTGGGAGAGTAGGACGCCGCCGGACATACATTGGGAGAGGGGCCGCCACCAGGCGGCCCCTCTTCCCATTTACCCACCCTGTTCCTGCCTGCGCTGCAGGCAGTAGCGTGGGCTCCGGTCGCCACGGGCGACCGCCCGTGCGTCAGCGCAGCGCCCAGCACCATCCAGCACGACCCCCACATCTGCACAGTGAGTCATCACCCCCGGAAGGACCATCGACGTGGCCGAAGATCGTCGTAGCCAGCGCCCCACGAGCAGTGGAGGCAGCAAGCCGCCTGCCCGGGGAGGTGCCTCGGGTGCCGCCGGCGGTCGCGGGGGCAAGCCCGCGAGCGGGGGCCGTCCGGCGTCGTCCCGCTCGGGCGATGCCCGCTCCGGTGGAGCCCGTTCGGGAGCGCCCCGGCCGGGACACCCGCGGAGCAGGCTCACGCGGTGGTGATTCGCGTGGTGGGGACTCGCGCGGCGGTGACCGCAAGCCTCGCCAGGGGGACTGGAAGCGACCGCGGGAGGAGCAGGGCCCGCGCACGGTCGACCAGGCCGTGTACGACGGTCCGCCGCTGCCCGAGGAGATCACCGGGCGCGAGCTCGACCGGGGGATCGCCGCCCAGCTGAAGGGGCTGCCCGAGAAGCTGGCGGCCCGCGTCGCCCGCCACCTGGCCGCGGCCGGGATGCTGATCGACGAGGACCCGGAGACGGCCTACCAGCACACGCTCGCCGCGCGAGCGCGTGCCTCCCGGATCGCCATCGTGCGCGAGGCCGTGGGGGAGTCGGCGTACGCCGCCGGCCACTACGCCGAGGCGCTCTCCGAGCTGCGTGCGGCCAAGCGCATGAACGGCGCGACGGACTACCTGCCGATCATGGCCGACTGCCACCGCGCCCTCGGCCAGCCCGAGCAGGCGCTGAAGCTCGCCAAGAGCCCGTCGGTCGCCAACTTCGCCCCGGAGGCCAAGGCGGAGATGACCCTGGTCGAGGCAGGTGCCCGTCGCGACATGGGCCAGCTCGATGCCGCGCTGCGCACCCTCGAGCTGGCGCCGCTGCAGTCCAAGAGCCGCGGCACCTGGGTGGTCCGACTGCGTTACGCGTATGCCGACACCCTGGAGGCGGCCGGCCGGGAGTCCGACGCGCTCGCGTGGTTCCACCGCACGCACGCCATCGACAGCAACGAGATCACGGACTCCGCCGCCCGCGCGGAGCTGCTCGAGAAGCGGATGGACTGAACCAGTGGTGCGACTTGCGGCGTCCCACTGGTAAACGTCCCGCAACTTCCGCCACAATGGAGCCACTAATCACATACGTGTCACTCGACTGACTGAGGACCGCTGCAGGCCGCTGGGGAAGGCGCACCTGGGCGCCGGTACTCAAGGAGGTCACGGTGACCACACGCACGCACGCCCGCCCGGACGCACCCGGGACGCGGGGCATCCTCTACGTGCACTCAGCTCCCTCTGCCCTGTGCCCCCACATCGAGTGGGCGGTGGGCGGAGTGCTCGGCGTTGCCGTGAGCCTCGACTGGACCCCCCAGCCGGCCCAGCCGGGCACCTACCGTGCCGAGCTCTCCTGGAGCGGCTCGGCCGGCTCCGCGGCCGCGGTCGCGTCCGCGCTGCGCGGGTGGAACCACCTCCGCTTCGAGATCACCGAGGAGCCGACTCCCTCCAGCGAGGGCACCCGCTTCTCCTTCACCCCGGAGCTCGGCGTCTACCACGCCGTCACCGGCCTGCACGGCGACATCATGATCCCGGAGGACCGCCTCAAGGCCGCCGTGGTCAAGGCGGCGCTGGGGGACACCACGCTGCTCAACGAGATCGACAAGCTCCTCGGCAAGCCCTGGGACGACGAGCTGGAGACCTTCCGCCACGCCGGCGACGGTGCTCCGGTCCGTTGGCTGCACCAGGTGGTCTGACGACCGGCGCGGTGTGAGAGGTTGGCCGCATGGGGGCCCACCACTCTCACCGCGCGCTGCGGGTGCACACGTCCGGCCCGGTGACCAGGATCCTCCTGGTCGGACTCGTGCTCGCCGGCCTGGCGACCATCGTGGGGCTCGTCGTCCTGTGGCCCTCCGGGGACCGCCCGGCCAGTCCCTACGCCGCCGAGGGCGTCACCTACCCACGGGCCGCGGTGGTCGAGGTCGGCGAGCCCTGTCCCGTCATCACGTCGGAGACCGGCGGGGAGTTCCCGGAGGGCTGCGACCGGATCACCGTGCGACTGGTCGACGACCCGGGCGTCGAGTCGACGGTGGCGGTTCCCCCCGGCACGGCCGGCGGGGTGCTCGAGGTCGGTGACCGGGTGGTCCTGGCGTCGCTCCCGCAGGAGGGCGCGACCCAGTACGCCTTCGTCGGTGTGGACCGGACGATGCCGATCGCCGTGATGACCGCTGCGTTCGTGCTCATCGTCGGCCTGATCGCCCGGCTGCGTGGACTGCTGGCCCTCCTCGGCCTGGTGCTGGCCGGAGGGGTGGTGGGCTACTTCATGCTGCCCGCGCTGATGACCGGTGCGCCGGGTCTGCTCGTGGCCCTGGTCGGGTCCAGCGCGATCATGTTCATGGTGCTCTACCTCGCCCACGGCGTCTCCGTGCGCACGTCCACCGCGCTCGCCGGGACGCTCTTCGGGCTGCTGGTCACCGCGGCGCTGGGGGTGGTGGCGATCGATGCCGCGCGGCTCACCGGGCTCGGTGACGAGTCGGCCCTGAACCTGCGCCTCAACGCGACCGAGCTGGACTTCCGTGGCCTGCTGACCTGCGCGGTCATCGTCGCCGGGCTCGGCGTGCTCAACGACGTGACGATCACCCAGAGCTCGGCCGTGTGGGAGCTGCGGTCTGCCGCCCCGGACATGTCGCGCGCACGGATCTTCGCCTCGGGCATGCGCATCGGCCGCGACCACATCGCCTCGACGATCTACACGATCGTCTTCGCGTACGCCGGGACCGCGCTCGCCTCGCTCCTGCTGATCGCGTTGTACGACCGGCCGCTCCTGGACGTGCTCAGCGACGAGATCATCTCCGAGGAGATCATCCGGACCCTCGCCTCGGCCATCGGCCTCGTGCTCGCCGTACCGGTGACCACGGCCATCGCGGCCGCGACGGTCGCGCCGGCCGTCCACCAGCCGGAGGGGGCGGCGCTGGAGGAAGCAGCGGCGGTGTAGCCGCTGCGGCCGGACGCCCTCCTCGGGTCACGGACGACCGCCGGTCAGAGCGGGATGTTGCCGTGGTGCCCGCGGTGCACGCCGGAGGTGTCGATCTCGTGGCGGAACGCCGCGGCGATGGCGCTGCGGGTGCGACCCGGCTCGACCACCTCGTCGACGACACCGATCTCGACGGCCTTGTCGACGCCGCCGGCGATCCGCTCGTGCTCGGCGGCCAGCTCGGCCTCGACCTGCGGCCGGATCTCGGGGGAGACCTCCGCCAGCTTGCGCCGGTGCAGGATGCGGATGGCGGCCACGGCGCCCATCACGGCGACCTCGGCGCCCGGCCACGCCAGGACGCGGGTAGCGCCGAGGGAGCGCGCGTTCATCGCGATGTAGGCGCCGCCGTACGTCTTGCGGGTCACCAGGGTCACCCGGGGGACCACGCACTCGCCGAAGGCGTGCAGGAGCTTGGCGCCGCGGCGTACGACGCCGTCCCACTCCTGGCCCACGCCCGGGAGGTAGCCCGGGACGTCCACGAGCACGATCAGCGGGACGCCGAACGCGTCGCACATGCGCACGAAGCGGGAGGCCTTCTCGGCCGACAGGGAGTCGAGGCAACCGCCGAGGCGCAGCGGGTTGTTGGCGACGACGCCCACGGTGCGACCGCCGAAGCGGCCCAGCGCGGTGACGATGTTGGGGGCCCAGCGGGCGTGGAGCTCCTGCATCGTGCCGTCGTCGAGCACCGCCTCGACGAGGGGGTGCACGTCGTAGGCGCGCTTCTTGGACTCCGGCAGGAGCGCCTCGAGGTCGCGGTCCTCGACGGCGTCGGCGTCGAGGCTGTGCTGGGCTCCGAGGAGGGACGCCACCGTGCGCGCCCGCTCGAGGGCCTCGGTCTCCGACTCGGTGAGGATGTGCACCACGCCCGAGCGGCGACCGTGCGGCTCGGGTCCACCGAGGCGCAGCATGTCGACGTCCTCGCCGGTGACCGACCGGACGACGTCGGGGCCGGTGACGAAGATGCGGCCCTCGGGACCGAGGATGACCACGTCGGTGAGGGCGGGGCCGTACGCCGCGCCGCCGGCGGCGGGGCCGAGCACCACGGAGATCTGCGGGATCGTGCCGGACGCCTGGGTCATCACCTGGAAGATGCGTCCCACGGCGTGCAGGGACAGCACGCCCTCGGCCAACCGGGCGCCGCCGGAGTGCCACAGCCCGATGATCGGCACGCCGTCGGTGATGGCGCGGTGGTAGGCGTCCACGACGACCCGGCAGCCCACGTCACCCATGGCGCCGCCCATCACGGTCGCGTCGCTGCAGAAGGCGACCACGGCGGTGTCGTTGACCCGCCCGGTGGCCGCGAGCATGCCCGAGTCGTCGTCGGGCGTCAGCAGCTCGAGGGTGCCCTCGTCGAAGAGTGCGGTGAGCCGGTGGACCGGGTTGCGGGGGTCCTGCTCGCGGGGGAGCTTGGTGGGCTTGGCCGGGTTGGCGGTGGCAGTCACGGTGGGTCCTTCCGGAGGGTGGTTCAGGCGCTCCCGAAGGCGACGGCGACGTTGGCGCCCCCGAAGCCGAAGGAGTTGTTGAGGGCGACGATGTCGCCGTCGGGGAGCGACCGGGCCTCGGTCGGGATGTCGAGGTCGACCTCGGGGTCCTTGTCGTCGAGGTTGATGGTCGGCGGGCTGGTGCGGTCGCGCAGCGCCAGCACGGTCGCGACGGCCTCCAGGGCGCCGGCTCCCCCGAGCAGGTGGCCGGTCATCGACTTGGTGCTGGTGACCACGCAGCGGTCGACGTGCTCGCCGAGCACGGCGTGCAGCATCAACCCCTCGGCGATGTCGCCCTTGGGCGTGGAGGTGGCGTGCGCGTTGACGTGCACCACGCTGGCCGGGTCGACGTCGCCCTCGCGCATGGCCATCTTGATGGCGCGGGTGCCGCCCCGACCCTCGGGGTCGGGCTGGGCGATGTCGTGGGCGTCGTTGCTGATGCCGGCGCCGAGGGCGTAGGCGTAGATCTTGGCGCCGCGGGCCCGGGCGTGCTCCTCGGACTCGAGGACCAGGACGGAACCGCCCTCGCCCAGCACGAAGCCGTCGCGGCGACGTCCCAGGGGCGCGACACCGTGGTCGGGTCGCCGCCCTCCTCGCTGCCGGTCTTGGACAGCGCCATCATGTTGGCGAACGCCGCCATCGGCAGCGGGTGGATCGCGGCCTCGGTGCCGCCGGCCATCACGACGTCGGCGCGGCCCAGGCGGATCAGGTCGATGGCCATCGCGATGGCCTCGTTGCCCGACGCGCAGGCCGAGGTGGGTGCGTGGACCGCCGCGCGGGCGCCGTACTTGAGGCTGACGTTGGCGGCGGGGGCATTGGGCATGAGCATGGGGACGGCGAGCGGGGAGACGCGGCGCGGGCCCTTCTCGAGCAGGGTGTCGTAGTTGGCCAGCAGCGTGGTGACGCCGCCGATGCCCGAGGCGATGGCCACGCCGAGGCGCTCGGGCTCGAGGCCGGAGTCCTCCAGGCCGGCGTCGGCCCAGGCCTGGTCGGCCGCGACCATGGCGAACTGGCTGGAGCGGTCGAGCCGGCGGGCCTTGACCCGGTCGAGCACCTCGGAGGGCTCGACGGCCACGCGGCCGGCGATCTTGACCGGGAGCTGCTCGGCCCAGTCGTCCTCGAGGTGGCGGACGCCGGACCGGCCGGCCAGCAGGGCCTGCCAGGTGGTGGGTGACGTCACCGCCGACGGGGGAGGTGGTGCCCAGTCCGGTGACCACTACGCGGGTCGAGCTCATGTGGTCTTCCGTTTCTCGAGGAGGATGGTGCGACGACTGCCGGTGGCCGGGCGGACGGCCGGCCACCGGCCGGGCCGCCGGTCAGCCCTGGGCGCGCTCGATGAAGGCGACGGCGTCGCCGACGGTCTTGAGGTTCTTGACCTCGTCGTCGGGGATGGTCACGCCGAACTTCTCCTCGGCCGCCACGACGACCTCGACCATGGAGAGCGAGTCGACGTCCAGGTCGTCGACGAACGACTTGTCGAGCTGGACGTCGTCGGCGTCGATGCCGGCGACCTCGTTGACGATCTCGGCGAGGTCGGCGCGGATCTCTTCGGTGGTGGCCATGGGGCCTTCCTTTCTGATGGCTACTGCGGTGGTGGTGAAACGGGGAAATCTGGTGACGCGGGTGACGGCGGGACGGTCAGGGGACGGTGACGACCTGGGCGGCGTACGACAGCCCGGCGCCGAAGGCGATGAGCAGTGCGGTGTCGCCGGACCTGGCCTCGCCCTCGGCGATCATCCGGTCGAGCGCGAGCGGGATCGAGGCGGCCGAGGTGTTGCCCTGGTCGGCGACGTCGCGGGCGATCCGCACGGTGCGGGCAGCTTCATCGAGCGGGCCATCGCGTCGATGATGCGCATGTTGGCCTGGTGCGGGACGAAGACGTCGAGGTCGTCGAGGGTGATGCCGGCGCTGTCGAGCGCCTGCTGGCCGATCTTGGCCATCGCGAAGGACGCCCAGCGGAACACGGGGTTGCCCTGCATCACCAGGTGCGGCATCACGCCGCTGCCGGGGACCTCGGGGCTGCCGACGACGTCGCGCCAGTCCTCGCGCTGCCGGATCAGGTCGAACTGCTCGCCGTCGGAGCCCCACACGACCGGGCCGATGCCCGGGGTGTCGCTGGGACCGACGACCGCGGCGCCGGCGCCGTCGGCGAAGATGAAGGCCGTGCCGCGGTCGGTGAGGTCGAGGATGTCGGTGAGGCGCTCGACGCCGATGACCAGGACGTGCTTGGCGCTGCCGGCGCGGACGAAGTCGGAGGCCAGCGAGATGCCGTGGCAGAACCCGGAGCACGCCGCCGAGATGTCGAAGGCGGCGGCCTGGTCGGTGCCGAGCTCGTGGGCGATGGCGGTGGCGACGGCCGGGGTCTGGAGCAGGTGGCTGACGGTGGCGACGACGACGCAGTCGATCTGGCTGGCGTCGAGGCCGGCGCGCTCGAGGGCGATGCGTGACGCCTCGACCGACATCATCTGGACCGACTCCTCGGGGCCCGCCCAGCGCCGCGTCTTGATGCCCGAGCGCTGCTGGATCCACTCGTCGCTGGAGTCGATGGCGTCGACGACGTCGGCGTTGGGGACGACCCGCGCCGGGCGGTAGGCGCCGATGCCGAGGATCGCGGCGTGCGGTGCGCCGGTGGTGGTGCTGATGGTGGGCCCATCAGGCGGACCACCCTCCGGGTGCAGGCGCACGAGGGGCTGGCCGGGGGAGACGAGGTCGCCGTCCTCGACGAGCCACTCGACGACCTGGCCGCCGTGCAGGGCCGTGACCGTCGGTCCGGTCCCGCGTGCTGGCGACCTCGCCGATCACGCAGCCCGCGGGCAGGACGTCGGCGTCGGCCGCCTCCGCGGAGCGGTGGAAGGTGCCCTTGCCGGGGGAGACGACCATCCGCCAGGTGGGCGTGGTCTCGATGACGGAGCGCTCGCCGTGCTTGTCGACGAAGGCGCGGGCGTCGTCGAGCTGGTCGGGGGTCTTGAGGGCGAAGGTCTCGACGCCCTTCATGGCGCGCTTGGCGATGCCGGTGAGGGTGCCGGCCGGCGGCATCTCGAGGACGCCGGTGACGCCGAGGTCGAGCATGGTGTCCATGCACAGGTCCCAGCGCACCGGGGCGGCGATCTGGCCGACGATCCGGGCCAGCACGTCGCGCCCGTCGTGGACGACCTGGCCGTCGCGGTTGGAGATCACCGGGGTGCGCGGGTCGTGCGTGGAGACCGAGCGGGCCAGGCCGGCGAGGTGGCCCACGGCCGGCTGCATGTGCGCGGTGTGGAAGGCGCCGGCGACGCTGAGCGGGATCAGCCGGGCCTTGGCCGGGGGGTCGTCGGCGAACGCCGCGAGCTGCTCGATGGTGCCGGCGGCGACGATCTGGCCGGGACCGTTGTCGTTGGCGGGGGTGAGGCCGTGCCGCGCGATCGAGGCCAGCACCTCCTCGCGGTCGCCGCCGAGGACCGCGGTCATGCCGGTGGGGGTCTGCGCGGCGGCGTCGGCCATCGCCTTGCCCCGCTCGCGGACCAGCACCATGGCCTGCTCGGCGGTGATGGCGCGGGCGCCGGCGGCGGCCGCGAGCTCGCCGACGCTGTGGCCGGCGACGGCGCCGACGCGCTGGAAGGCGTCGCTGGGGTGCGGGAAGAGGTCGAGCGCGGCGATCAGGCCGGTGGCGACCAGCAGCGGCTGGGCGATCTCGGTGCGCGGATGGTCTCGGCGTCGGCCTCGGTGCCGTAGTGGGCCAGGTCGAGGCCCGCCACGGTGGAGAGCCAGTCGAACCGGCTGGCGAACGTGGGGTCCTCGAGCCAGGGCGTGAGGAATCCGGGGGTCTGGGCGCCTTGGCCGGGAGCGACGATGACGAGCACACGTCCAGACTGCCGGGTCGGGGACCCGCCGCGCGGCGTCGACGTCCACGAAACGAGGCCCGCATTCTTTGTAGGATTCCTACAAAGATGTGGCGGTCGTCACTCGCGACCGGACTGCCGGCCCAGGACCAGCGCGATCTGCAGGGTGAAGGCGTCGCGCGGCGGGTCGGGGTGAGGCCGGTCACCTCGGCGACCTGCTTGAGCCGGTAGCGCACCGTGTTGGGGTGCACGAAGAGGTGTCCGGGCGGTGGCCTCGATCGAGCCGCCGTGCTCGAAGTAGGCCGACAGCGTCTCGATCAGGGTGCCGCGCGCGCCCAGGAGCGGGAGGTAGACCTCGTCGACGAGGCTGGCGACGGGCGTGGCCGTCGCCGGCGAGCGCGCGCTCGGGCAGCAGCTCGTCGCTGCGGACCGGGCGGGGCGCCTCCGGCCACCCGGCGGCGGAGCGGTGGGCCGACAGGGCGGCGCGGGCCGAGTGCGTGGGCGTGGGCCAGGTCGGCGGCGACCGGCCCGACCACGACGGGGCCCTCGCCGAAGTGCTCGACGATCCGCAGCGGCGGCCTTGTGGGGGTCGTCCACCCCGCCGAGGACCACGACGAGCCGGTCGCCCTGGGTGGCGCACAGCGCGTCCATGCCGCAGGCCAGGGCCGAGCGGCGTACGTCGTCGAAGACGTCGGTCTCGGTGCGCTGCGCCGGGACCCGGCCGAGCACCACCGCGACGTCGCCGCGCGCGCCCCAGCCCAGCGCGCTGGCGCGGGAGAGCACCGTCTCGTCGGCCTCCGAGCGCAGCACGGCGTCGACGACGAGCGCCTCGAGGCGGGCGTCCCAGGCGCCCCGCACCTCGGCGGCGCGGGCGTAGACCTCGGCGGTGGCGAAGGCGACCTCGCGGGCGTAGCGCAGGACCGCCTCGTGCACCGACGGCGCGTCGGCCGGGCCGAGGATGTCGTCGATGTTGTCCTCGACGACCTCGATGGTCAGCCGGACCAGGTCGACGGTCTGCTGGAGGTTGATGACGCCGGTCAGCGCGCGGGGGGCGGCCCCGAAGACCGTCGGCGCGACAGGGGGGCGGAGCTCGTCGCCGCCGGTGTCGCCGTACCAGTCGACGAAGCCCTTGATGCCGGCCTGGACGATCAGCGCCGACCCAGGAGCGGTCCTCGGCGCTGAGGTCGTCGAACCACGTCATTCGGCTCGCATCCGCGGCCGTGGCGGCCGTGCTCAGGCTGCCGGTGGCGCGCTGGAGGGCGGCCGAGATGCGGTCGCGCGTCTGCCTGCTCGGCCGCGGCCCATGGCCCGAGGCTAGTCACACCCGCACCAGCCGTCACGCGCCGGACGGCCGAGCCTCGTCCAGGTAACGAAATCGCGACGTTGCGCCCGTCCGGACGAGGTTCGGGGGGCCGAGATGGAACAGGTTCTGGTTGAATCGTCCTCCAGACACCACCAGGCACCACCTACCTACCCCCGGAGGTCCGGTGAGCAGCAGCGGCGCACCCGTGCAGGCACGGGTCCAGTACGTCACGATCCACGGACACCGTCGCGCCTACGTCAGGACCGGCTCCGGTCCCGCCCTGCTGCTGCTGCACGGGCTCGGCTGCGACCACACCACCTGGGCGCCGGTCATCGACTCGCTGGCCCGCCGCTACACCGTGATCGCCCCCGACCTGCTCGGCCACGGGGTGTCGGACAAGCCGCGCGCCGACTACAGCGTCGGCGGCTACGCCAACGGCATGCGCGACCTGCTCACCGTGCTCGGCATCGACCGGGTGACCGTCGTCGGCCACAGCTTCGGCGGCGGCGTGGCGATGCAGTTCGCCTACCAGTTCCCCGAGCGCACCGAGCGGCTCATCCTGGTCGGCTCCGGCGGCCTCGGCCCCGAGGTGACGCCGGCGATCCGGGCGATCACCACGCCCGGCTTCCACCAGGCGATGGGCCTGCTGACGCTGCCCGGGGTCCGGCACGTCGGCACGGCGGGCATGCGCGCGCTGGCCGCCACCGGGCTCCGCGCCACCCGCGACCTGGACGAGGTCGCCGACATCTACGACTCGTTCAAGGACCCGCCGCACGCGGGCCGCGATCCGCCACGTCGTGCGCGCCGTCGTCGACTGGCAAGGGCCAGATCGTCACGATGGCCGACCGGGCCTACCTCACCGAGGCGATGCCGATGTGCGTGATCTGGGGTCGCAACGACCCGGTCATCCCGGTGCGGCACGCCGGCAACGCCGCCGCCCTGGCGCCCAGCGCCCGGGTCGAGATGATCCCCAACGCCGGCCACTTCCCGCACAAGGACCACCCGCAGCGCTTCGTGAAGATCGTCAACGACTTCATCCGCTCGACCGAGCCCGCGGTCTACGACGCGGGACCGCTGGCGCGACCCTGCTCGAGCACGGGCCCGACCTGGTGCCGCTGCAGGCCGAGGCCGGGCGCACGTCGCGCCGGTGCGCGCCGGTGCACGCGCCCTCAGCCAGTCCAGGTGGACCGCTAGCCGGCGGCCGTGGACCGTCAGGCGACGACCGCCTCAGGCGTCGCCGCCCTCCTGCTTGACGTCCTGGACGGCGGTCGGGTCGTCGATGCGGTACTTCGCGAAGGCCTTGGTGACGAGCTCGGGCTCGATCTCGCCGGCGTCGGCGAGCGCCTGCAGCGTCTGGACGACGACCGACTGGGCGTCGATGTGGAAGAACCGGCGCGCGGCGGGGCGGGTGTCGGCGAAGCCGAACCCGTCGGCGCCGAGCACGCGGTAGTCGCCGGGGACCCAGCGGGCGATCTGCAGCGGCACGGCGCGCATGTAGTCGGACACCGCGACGACCGGGCCGTCGGCGCCGGCGAGCTTGTCGGTGACGTACGGGCGTGCGCTGCGGCTCGCCGGGGTGCAGGAGGTTCCACTCCTCGGCGGCGACGGCGTCGCGGGCCAGCTCGTTCCAGGAGGTGACCGACCAGGTGTCGGCCGCGACGCCCCAGTCCTCGGCGAGCATCCGCGGCGGCGTCCTTGATCCACGGGTAGCCGACGCCGGAGGCGAGCAGCTGGACCCGCGGGCCCTCGCCCTCGCCGGTGCTCGACCTGGTGGATGCCCTTGAGGATGCCCTCGACGTCGACGTCGTCCGGCTCGGCGGGCTGGCTCGACCGGCTCGTTGTAGACGGTGATGTAGAAGATGACGTTCTCCGCGTCGGCGCCGTACATCCGCTCGAGGCCCGACTGCATGATGTGGCTGACCTCGTAGGCGAACGCCGGGTCGTAGTGCACGACCGCCGGGTTGGTCGCCGCGAGCAGCGGCGAGTGGCCGTCGGCGTGCTGGAGGCCCTCGCCGGTCAGCGTGGTGCGACCGGCGGTGGCGCCGATCAGGAAGCCGCGGGCGAGCTGGTCGGCCATCGCCCAGATCGAGTCGCCGGTGCGCTGGAACCCGAACATCGAGTAGAAGATGTAGAACGGGATCATGTGCTCGCCGTGCGTGGAGTACGCCGAGCCGGCCGCCGTCGCCGACGCCATCGCGCCGGCCTCGGAGATGCCCTCGTGCAGCATCTGGCCCTGCGCGGACTCCTTGTAGGAGAGCAGCAGCTTGCGGTCGACCGACTCGTACTGCTGGCCGCCCGGGTTGTAGACCTTGGCGCTCGGGAACATCGAGTCCATGCCGAACGTGCGGTACTCGTCGGGCGCGATCGGCACGATCCGCTTGCCGATCTCCGGGTCCTTCATCCAGTCCTTGAGGAGCCGGACGACCGCCATCGTGGTGGCGATCTTGTTCTTGCCCGAGCCCTGCTTGAGCTCGGCGTAGATCTCGTCGCCGGGCAGCTTGAGCGGGCTCGGCGCGCAGCGACCCGGCGCGGGAGCGAGCCGCCGAGCTGCTTGCGGCGCTCCATCATGTACTCGATCTCGGGGGAGTCCTCGCCGGGGTGGAAGAACGGCGCCCCGCCGGTCTTCTCGTAGGACTCCTCGAGGTCGCGGTCGCTGATCGGCAGGTAGAGCCGGTCGCGGAACTTCTTGAGGTCGTCCGGGGTCAGCTTCTTCATCTGGTGGGTGGCGTTCTTGCCCTCGAGGGCGTCGATCGTCCAGCCCTTGATGGTGTGGGCGAGGATCACCGTCGGCTGGCCGACGTGCTTGGTGGCGGCGTCGAAGGCGGCGTACACCTTGCGGTAGTCGTGGCCACCGCGGGGCAGCTTCTCGATCTGCGCGTCGCTCATGTGCTCGACCATCTTGCGCAGCCGCGGGTCGCCGCCGAAGAAGTGGTCGCGGATGTAGCCGCCGTCCTCGGTGGAGTAGGTCTGGAACTGCCCGTCGGGGGTGGTGTTCATCTGGTTGACCAGGACGCCGTCGACGTCGCTGGCGAGCAGGGCGTCCCACTCGCGGCCCCAGATCGACCTTGATGACGTTCCAGCCGGCGCCGCGGAAGTTGGCCTCGAGCTCCTGGATGATCTTGCCGTTGCCGGTCACCGGGCCGTCGAGCTGCTGCAGGTTGCAGTTGATGACCCAGGTGAGGTTGTCGAGCTCCTCGCGGGCGGCGATGCGGATCGCGCCGAGCGACTCGGGCTCGGCCATCTCGCCGTCGCCCATGAAGGCCCACACGCGCTGCTGCGAGGTGTCCTTGATGCTGCGGTTGTGCATGTAGCGGTTGAACCGCGCCTGGTAGATCGAGTTGATGGCCGGTGAGGCCCATCGAGACGGTCGGGAACTCCCAGAAGTCCGGCATCAGCCGGGGGTGGGGGTACGACGGGAGGCCGGCGCCGACGCCGTGCTGGACCTCCTGGCGGAAGCGGTAGAGCTGCTCCTCGGTGAGGCGGCCCTCGAGGAACGCGCGGGCGTAGATGCCGGGGGAGCCGTGGCCCTGGATGTAGATCTGGTCGCCGCCGCCCGGGTGGTCCTTGCCGCGGAAGAAGTGGTTGAAGCCGACCTCGTAGAGGCTGGCGGAGGACTGGTAGGTCGCGATGTGGCCGCCGACCTCGAGGCCCTTGCGGTTGGCGCTGGAGACCATGACCGCGGCGTTCCAGCGGATGAAGGCGCGGATGCGGCGCTCGATCTCCTCGTCGCCGGGGAACCACGGCTCGCGCTCGGGCGGGATGGTGTTGATGTAGTCGGTGCTGCGCAGGGCGGGGACGCCGACCTGCTTCTCGCGGGCCCGCTCGAGCAGCCGCAGCATGACGTAGCGGGCGCGCTCGCGGCCGCGGTCGTCGAGCATGGCGTCGAAGGAGTCGAGCCACTCGTTGGTCTCGTCGGGGTCGATGTCGGGCAGCTGGGTCGGCAGGCCCTCGTGGATGACCGCACGCGGCGTGGGCGGCGGCGGAGGAGGGGGTCTCGGCGGTCGTTGGACTCGTCACTCACCTGTGCATCGTGTCACGCCCGCGCGGCCTGCGAAAATCTACCGACGAGTACGCACAATCTCGGACGGTGACGCACGTTCAGCGGGACCGTCGGGCGCAGGGTTGCGACTCGGCGGCAACTCCGGTGGACTACCACCCACTTCCGCACTCGTGCGGACCACTCGACGAACGGAGGCGTGGCGTGAGCTCGACCGTGGGTGGCGGAGCTGCCCAGGCAACAGGTGCCGCAGAGCGACTGGGCATGACGCCCGGCATGGTCGTCCAGGAACTCGGCTGGGACAACGACACCGACGACGAGCTCCGGGTCGCGATCGAGGACGCCATCGACGCCGACATGGTGGACGGTGACTACGGCAACGTCGTGGACGCCGTGATGCTGTGGTGGCGCGACGACGACGGTGACCTCGTCGACGGGCTCGTCGACGCGCTGACCGACCTGGTCGGCGGCGGCGCCATCTGGCTGCTCACCCCCAAGGTCGGCCGGCCCCAGACGCGTCGACGCGGCCGACATCGCCGAGGCGGCCCCGATCGCCGGCCTCTCGCAGACCACGACGGCGGCGGTCAGCAAGGACTGGCCGGCCACGCCGGCTGGTCGCTCCCAAGACCCCGCCTGACCCGCACGACCCGCGACTCACGCCAGGACTCGACATGTGGCGAGCTCGCTGCGCGACCACGCCTCCAACGCGGCCACGACCCTGCGGGTGCTCGGCGGCGCCGGCATCATCCGGCCCTACGGCCCCCGGACGCTGGTCGGCGCTGGGCGAGACCGTCAAGCAGTGGGGCACCGGCCCGGCCGGCGGCTTCGCCTCGCTGGCGCTGCGCTACCCCGACCGGGTCGGGCTGGTCGACGAGCTCGGCGAGCTGACCTTCGGCGAGATGCACCGGCGCAGCAACGCGCTGGCCCGCGGGCTGGCCGGGCTCGGGGTCGGCGAGGGCGACTCGGTCGCGGTCATGTGCCGCAACCACCGCGGCTTCGTCGACGCCACCATCGCCGTGGCCAAGCTCGGCGCCGACATCCTCTACCTCAACACCGCGTTCGCCGGCCCGCAGCTGGTCGACGTGCTCGAGCGCGAGAAGCCGACCGTCGTCGTCCACGACGAGGAGTTCACCGAGCTGCTCGAGAAGGCCGACGTCGAGCAGCGGGTGCTCGCCTGGATCGACGACGCCGGACCAGGCGCGGCCGAGACGCTCGAGGCGCTCATCGTCGGCCACGACGACGCCGAGCTCGACGCCGCCGCGGCGGCACGCCCGCATCGTGATCCTGACCTCGCGGCACCACCGGCACGCCCAAGGGCGCCCCGCGCAACGAGGCCGGCATCGACGCCGCCGTCTCGCTGCTGTCGCGGATGCCGCTGCGCGCACGGCTGGCGCACCCACATCGCGGCGCCGCTGTTCCACACCTGGGGCTTCGCCCACCTCGCGCTGGCGATGCTGCTCGGCTCGACCGTCGTGCTGCGCCGCAAGTTCGACCCCGAGGACGCGCTGCGGACCGTCGAGGAGCACCGCTGCGAGTCGCTGGTGGTCATCCCGGTGATGCTGCAGCGGATCCTGGCCCTCGACGAGGAGGTGCTCGACCAGCCACCCGTGCCGACCCTCAAGGTCGGTCGCGGCGTCCGGCTCGGCGCTGCCCGGCGACCTGGCGACCGACGTGGATGGACCAGTTCGGCGACAACCTCTACAACATCTACGGCTCGACCGAGGTCGCCTACGCCTCCATCGCCACGCCCGCAGGACCTGCGCGAGGCGCCCGTCCACGGCCGGCAGGCCGCCGTACGGCGACCGTCGTGCGGATCTTCGACGAGGACGGGCGCGAGGTGCCCGGCGGGCAGTCCGGGCCGGATCTTCGTCGGCAACAGCCTGCTCTTCGAGGGCTACACCGGCGGCGGCAGCAAGGACATGGTCGACGGGCTGATGTCCACCGGCGACGTCGGCCGCTTCGACGAGGACGGCCGGCTGTACGTCGAGGGCCGCGACGACGAGATGATCGTCTCCGGCGGCGAGAACGTCTTCCCCAAGGAGGTCGAGGACTGCCTGGTCGGCCACGACGCCGTCGTCGAGGCGGCCGCGATCGGCGTGGACGACGACGACTACGGCAAGCGGCTGCGCGCCTTCGTCGCCCGCCGGGGCGACGTGACCGAGGACGAGCTCAAGGACCACGTGAAGGCGAACCTGGCGCGCTACAAGGTGCCCCGCGAGATCGTCTTCCTCGACGAGCTGCCCCGCAACGCCACCGGCAAGGTCCTCAAGCGCGACCTGGTCGGCTGGGACGAGGACCGGGACGAGAGCCAGGGATGACCGGCCTCACGCTGGGCGCTGCGGCGCCCGACTTCACGCTGCGCGACCAGTTCGGCCAGGACGTCACCCTGTGCTCCTACCGCGGGATCAAGGCGGTGGCGATGCTGTTCTACCCCTACGCCTTCTCCGGGGTCTGCACCGGCGAGATGTCGGGGATCCGCGACCGCCTCGACGAGTTCATGACCTTCGACACCGAGGTGCTGGCCATCTCCTGCGACCCGGTCTACTCGCTGCGGGCCTTCGCGGACGCCGAGGGCCTCAACTTCCCGCTGCTGTCGGACTTCTGGCCGCACGGCGAGGTGTCGCGGGCCTACGACGTGTTCAACGAGGCCAAGGGCGCGCCGCACCGCTCGTCGTACGTCATCGACAAGGACGGGGTGCTGCGCTGGGCGGTGCACAACGCCAACCCCGACGGTCGCGACCTCGACGAGCACCTCGAGCAGCTCCGCGCCGCCCTCGAGTAGGCCTCAGGCAGCCCTGGTCTAGACGGCTGGGTGGGAATTTCGGTCGGATCTGCGAGAAACGCTGACACGTTTGGGCGGCCCTCGTATTGTTCATGGTGTTGAACCGCTGGTGACCCGAGACGCCAGCGGTTCAACTCATTTCATAGGGTGGTCGGACACGCGTCGGTAGCTCAGCGGTAGAGCACTCGGTTTACACCCGAGCGGTCGGCGGTTCGAAACCGTCCCGACGCACCACGTCCCGTGCGGCATCCCGCATGAGAACCGTCTCATCGACGGCTCATGGCCGCCTCACACCTCGTCGCCAGAGTGGTCCCAGTCCACCGGGGCCACCGGCCCCCGACGAGAGGAACCACGATGAAGAAGATCATCCCCACCGCCCTGCTCGGTGTCGCCAGCCTCACGGCCATCGGCCTCATCGGCATGCAGGCTCCGGCCGTCAACGCCGACGAGGCCCTCAAGCGCGACGACGACTCGGTCGAGCTGGTCCTGGTCGCCGATGACGACGATGACGACACCAACGACGACGACAACACCAACGGTGACGACGGTGACACCCAGTCGCGCAGCCGCGAGACCAACGACAACACCAACAGCCGCTTCAGCGCCGTGAGCCGCGACCGCGACAACAGCCGCGGCGACAAGACCCGTGACTGGACCCGCGACGGTGCGGGCGACAAGAAGCGCGACTGGTCGGCCAACAAGACCAACGACCGCAGCCGCAACGACACCCGCCGCTGATCAGCATGGGACGCGAGGAGCAGAGCTGGCGGCTCGCCGAGGGCGACGCCATCACCGGGGAGCTGACCGCGGTCCGCAAGCTCGGTGGGGGAGCTGCCTACGAGGCGTGGCTCGCCTTCGACGAGGTGACCTACTCACCCGTCGTGGTCAAGCTGCTCCGTCCCGACCAGGTGGACGACGGCTCCTCCCGGCGCGGCCTGCGCCGGGAGGTGGCCGCCCTGGCCGCGGTCAACCACCCCGTGGTGGTCCGCGGCCTGCGGCACGACCTCGACGGGCCGCGCCCGCACGTGGTGCTCGAGCACATCGACGGGCCCCGCCTGTCGTCCCTGGTCCGCCGCTACGGCCGCCTCCAGGAGCAGCAGTACCTCCCGCTGGCCATCGACGTGGCCGCGTCGCTGCACTACCTGCGCCGCATCGGCTGGACGCACCTGGACATCAAGCCCAGCAACATCATCATGGGCGCCCCCGCGCGGCTCATCGACCTCTCGGTGGCCCGTCCGGAGGAGGACGCCCGCCGGTTGAGGCACCTCATCGGCACGGACGCCTACATGTCGCCCGAGCAGTGCGACCCGGGTGAGGTGGAGCCGTCGTACGCCAGCGACGTCTGGGGGCTCGGCGCGACCCTCTTCGAGGCGGTCGCGGGACACCGTGCCTTCGACGACCCCCGGCCCCGGGCCGAGACGCTCGTGGAGCGCCTCCCGCAGGTGGCGGCCACACCCCGATCCCTGCCCGACGGTGTGCCGGACGAGGTCGTCAAGGTCGTCGGGGCGATGCTCCAGCACGACCCGGCAGCGAGGCCCGCCCCGCACGAGGTCGTCGACGCGCTCGAGCCCGTGCTCGCGCGTCAGCCCCGCGGCAGCCTCGCGGGCTTCAAGATCCGCGGCTGACCCGTCCCGGCGACCCCCCGGCGCCGGGACGGGTCACGCCGGCCGGAAGCGGTAGCCGACCCCGCGCACGGTCGCGATGGTGTCGCTGCCGACCTTGCGCCGCAGGTAGCCGACGTACACGTCGACGACGTTGGACCCGGGGTCGAAGTCGTAGCCCCAGACGTGGTCGAGCAGCTGCTCGCGGGTGAGGACCTGGCCGGGGTTGAGCATGAAGATCTCGGCCAGCGCGAACTCGCGTGCGGAGAGGTCGAGCTCGGTGCCGGCCACCGACACCCGGCGGGTGCGCCGGTCGAGCTCCACGCCGGCGACGCGCAGCACCTCCTCGTGGGGTCGGGCGTCGGCGGCGTCGGCCGTGCGGAGCCGCAGCCGGACGCGCGCCATCAGCTCGGCGAAGCGGAAGGGCTTGGCCATGTAGTCGTCGGCCCCGTTGTCGAGCGCCGTCACCGTGTCCGTGACCGAGTCGCGGGCCGTCAGCACGATCACCGGCATCCGGCTGCCCTGGGAGCGCAGCTGGTCGAGCAGCTCGAAGCCGTCCATGCCGGGCAGGCCGATGTCGAGCACGAGCAGGTCGAAGCGGCCCGAGAGCGCCTCGTCGAGGCCCCCCGGGCCGTCCCCCACGACCGTGGGCTGGTGGCCCTCGGCCCGGAGGCCCTTGGCGACGAAGGAGGCGATCCGCTCCTCGTCCTCGACGATCAGGATCTGGGCCATGGGGATGCCTCCTCGGCGTGGGTGGGCAGGACGAGCTCGAAGCGGGCGCCCGGCGGGTCCGCGTCACCGACGCTGACGGAGCCGCCGTGCGCCTCGGCGATGGCCCGGACGATCGACAGGCCCAGGCCGAAGCCCTCGTCGCCGGGGCGTACGTCGCCGCGTCCGAACCGCTCGAAGATGGCGTCGCGGTGGTGGTGGGGGACCCCGGGGCCGGTGTCGCGGACCCACAGGTGCAGCAGGCCGCCGTCGCAGCGAGGAGCCGATCGCGATCGTGTCGCCGGCGTCGGTGTGCTTGACGGCGTTGTCGGCGAGCTGGAGGACCGCCTGGGTGATGCGCTGCTCGTCGACGGTGACGGTGCCGTCCGCGACGGCGTCGAGCTGCCAGTCACGGTCACCGAGCCCCCGGGCGGTGGCCAGCAGCGTGGGGGTGAGCACGGCCAGGTCGACCGGCACGGGCGCGAGGAAGTCGGGCCGTCGGGTCTTGGCCAGCACGATCAGGTCACCGACCAGCCGGGACATCCGGTCCGACTCCGACAGCAGCAGGTCCCGGGTCTCCCGCACCTCGTCCGGGTCGTCGGGGTCGAGGAGCTCGAGGTGGCCGCGCAGCACCGTGAGCGGCGTCTTGAGCTCGTGACCCGCGTCGTCGAGGAACCGGCGCTGGTCGGAGAACCCGGCGTCGAGCCGCTCGAGCATCAGGTTGATGGTGCGGGTGAGGGCGGTGATGTCGTCGTTGCCCTGCTCGGGGATCCGCCGCGACAGGTCGGTGGTCGTGATGTCCCGGGCCGTCTCCTCGAGGGTGCGCAGCGGGGCGAGCAGGCGACCGGACTGGAATCCGGCGATGGTGGCGATCAGCCCCAGGGACAGCAGGGCCACCAGGGCGTAGGTCCGCAGCGTGCGCTCGAGCTCCTCGTGCTCGTCGGCCAGGAAGTTGACGAGGATCAGCGCGCCGGAGCTCTGGGCGTTGCGCACCGGGACCACGGTCACCCAGACCTCGCCGTAGCGGTCGGACTCGATGACCTCGGTGCCGCCGTCGGTCTCTCCCGCCTCGACGGCGCGCTGGTAGGCCGGGTCGTCGAGGAAGTCCTGGCCGTAGCGGTTGGCGCTGCGCTCGATGAACTGGCCCCCGACGTAGCTGACGAGCATCTCGTCGTCGTCGGGCACGTTGCGTGTCAGGAACACGTTGAGCCGTCGACCCACGTCGTCGAACGGGTCGCCGGTGTTGGGGTCGACGCGGAGCTCGCGGAACTCGGCGATCTCCTGGTCGATCTGCTCGTTGACCGCGCGCTCGATGCGGGCCGACTCCAGGGCGTAGACGAGGCCCCCGGCCCCCGCCATCGCGATGGCGGTGAGCAGGGAGATGACCACCGTGATGCGGGTGCGGACCGACACCTGGGCGAGGGGGCCGGTGCGTGGCGCGCGGACGGCATCAGTCGTCGTCCCCGTCGTCGTCCCCGTCGCCGTCATCGTCCTCTTCCGGGCCGTCGTCGTCATCGTCGTCATCATCGTCGTCGTCCACCGAGGTGGGAGGCGGCAGGACGACGGTGGCGTCATCATCGTCGACGGTGCCTGAGGGTGGCGGCTGCCCGGTGCCGCGACCGGTGCCGGGACCGGTGGGCGAGCGTGTCGGCGCGGGTCGTGCGGAGGGCGACGTCGTGGTCGGGGCTCCGGTGGTCTCGCGTACGCGGTCGGACTCCCGGGACGGCGCGTCCTGGATGATCACCGGTCGGCGGTCGCTCGGCTCGTAGGAGCTGGAGGACACCAGGGAGCCGGCGACGTACGCGGTCATGGGCACGACCAGTGCCAGCACGACCAGCGTCTTCACCCACGAGCTCATGGCCCCACTGTCGTGGTCGTTGATGGAGGGCCGATGAGACGACCATGAGAGGTCTCTCATGCGGCCACTCGTCGCGCCGGGGCAGCCGTCCGCCGCTTCCGGCGGACGATCCCTCGCGACGCCCGGGTGACGCGTGCCACAGTGGCGACCAGCGTGCAGTGCCGACTCGTCCGACCATGAGGAGTGCCATGTTCGTCCCGTTCAGCGTCACGGACTTCATCGACCGTGCCCGGACCGTCTACGGCGACCGGGTCGGCGTGGTCGACGAGCCGGACCAGCCGGCGCCCTCGCTGGGCGACCTCACGTACGCCGAGCTGGCGGCGCTGGCCCGTCGGCAGGCGGCCCGGCTCGACGAGCTCGGCCTCGAGGTCGGCGACCGCGTCGCGGTGGTCTCGCCACAACTCCGCTCGGCTGCTGACGTCGTTCTTCGGCGTGGCCGGCTCGGGGCGCGTGCTCGTGCCCGTCAACTTCCGGCTCCGCCCCGACGAGGTGTCCTACATCGTCGAGCACTCCGGTGCGCGTGTGCTCTACGTCGACCCCGAGCTCGACGAGGCCCTGTCCGGTGTCACCGCTGAGCACCGCTTCGTGATCGGCGACGACGGCGACATGTTCGCCGCGGAGGGCGTCGAGCCCCGCGCCTGGGAGCCCGACGAGAGCGCGACGGCCTGCATCAACTACACCTCCGGCACGACCGCCCGACCCAAGGGCGTGCAGATCACCCACCGCAACATCTGGGTCAACGCCGTCACCTTCGCGATGCACGCCGCCGTCACCGACCGGGACGTCTACCTCCACACGCTGCCGATGTTCCACGCCAACGGGTGGGGGATGCCGTTCGCGATGACCGGTCTGGGCGTCCCGCAGGTGGTGCTGCGCAAGGTCGACGGCGCCGAGATCCTGCGCCGGGTCCGCGACCACGGCGTCACCGTCATGTGCGCGGCGCCCGCCGTCGCCGCGGCCGTCCTCGAGGCCGCCCAGACCTGGGAGGGCGAGATCCCCGGCCGGGACAGGGTCCGGATCATCATGGCCGGTGCCCCGCCGCCGACGAAGACCGTGGTCCGCGTCGAGGAGGAGCTGGGCTGGGAGTTCGTCCAGATCTACGGCCTCACCGAGACCTCGCCGCTGCTGACCTTCAACCGCACCCGCGCGGAGTGGGACGACCTCTCGGCCGAGGAGCGCGCGACCCGGCTGACGCGCGCCGGCGCGCCGGCGCTCGGCGTACGGCTGCGCGACCGACGAGCACGGCGAGGTGCTGGCCCGCTCCAACGTCGTCCTCGAGGGCTACTGGGAGCAGCCGGAGGAGTCGGCCAGGGCGCTGGCCGGTGGCTGGTTCCACACCGGCGACGGCGGCGTCGATCGGCGACGACGGCTACCTCACGATCAGCGACCGCAAGAAGGACGTGATCATCACCGGCGGCGAGAACGTCTCGTCGATCGAGGTCGAGGACGTGCTCTTCTCCCACCCGGCGGTCGCCGAGGTCGCCGTGATCGGGGTGCCCAGCGAGAAGTGGGGCGAGACCATCAAGGCCCTCGTCGTGCTCGCCGAGGGGTCGGACGTGACGGAGGCCGAGCTGATCGCCTGGTGCAAGGACAAGGCCGCCGGCTACAAGGCGCCCACGTCGATCGAGTTCCGCGAGGTGCTCGCCCGGACGGCGACCGGCAAGCTCCAGAAGTTCAAGCTCCGCCAGCCCTACTGGGAGGGCAGGGACCGGCAGGTCAACTAGCCTGCCCGCATGTCCACCCCCGCGGCCCCTCCGACGCTCGCCGAGGTCGTCGACCTGATCCACGGCTGGTACCCGCCCGCCACCGCCGACTCGTGGGACGCGGTCGGGCTCGCGGCCGGCGACCCGGCGACCGACGTACGCCGCGTGCTCCTGGCCGTCGACCCGACGCCGGAGGTCGCCCGGGAGGCCGTCGACTGGGGCGCCGACCTGCTGGTCACGCACCACCCGTTGTTCCTCGCCGGCGTCCACGGCGTCGCTGCCACCACGCCCAAGGGCCGCACCCTGCACACCCTGCTGACCGGCGGCTGCGCGCTCCTGACCGCCCACACCAACGCCGACCAGGCCTCCGGCGGGGTGTCGGAGTCGCTGGCCCTCGCGCTGGGCCTCACCGACCTGGCCCCGATCCTCCCGGCCGAGGACGGGGCCCCCACGGGCACCGGCCGGATCGGCTCCGTGGCGCCCACCACCCTGCGCGGCTTCGCCGAGCACGTCGCCTCCGTGCTGCCGGCCACCGCCCACGGAGTCCGGGTGTCCGGCGACCCGGACCGGCCCGTACGACGCGTGGCGCTGTGCGGGGGAGCCGGCGACTTCCTGCTCGACCGGCTCGCGGCGTCGGACGTCGACGTCTACCTCACCAGCGACCTGCGGCACCACCGCGCGGGGGAGTTCCGCGAGCACGACGGGCCCGCCCTGGTCGACGTCGCCCACTGGGCGGCCGAGTGGACCTGGCTGCCGGTGGTGCGGGCCCGCCTCGCCGGCGCGCTGGGCGATAGGGTCGAGGCGCGCGTGAGCACCCGCTGCACCGATCCCTGGCAGTTCCGGGTCGACCAGGGGACCACCTCCGCGAGCACCAGCCAGCACAGCCCCATCCGAGGAGAGCGTTGAAAGCCGATCCGCAAGCCCAGTTGAAGCTGCTCGACCTCCAGGCCGTCGACGCGCGACTCGACCAGCTGCGCCACCAGCGGCGTGCGCTGCCCGAGATCGCCCGGATCGCCGAGCTGGAGACCGGTCGTGGCGACGTCGACGACCGGCTGCGCGACGCCCGGATCGTCGTCGACGACCTCACCGCCGAGCAGCGCAAGGCCGACGCGGACGTGGAGCAGGTCAAGGTCCGCCGCACCCGCGACCAGGAGCGCATGGACGCCGGCCTCATCACCAACCCCAAGGACCTCGAGCGGATGCAGCACGAGCTGACGTCGCTCGACCGCCGGGTCAGCACCCTCGAGGACGCCGAGCTCGAGATCATGGAGCGGCTCGAGGAGGCCCAGGCGACGCTGGACCGGCTCACCGCCCAGCTCGCCGAGACGGACGACCCAGGTCGCCGAGCTCGCCGCCGCCCGGGACGCCCGCTGGGCCGAGATCGACGAGCAGCTGGCGGCCGCGGAGGCGGAGCGTGCGCCCGCCGCCGACGGCATCCCCGAGGACCTGATGGCGCTCTACGAGCGGCTGCGCGCCAAGACCGGCATCGGCGCCGCGGAGCTGCGCGCCCGCCAGTGCGGCGGGTGCCACATCACCGTGGACGCCGCCGAGCTGGTCCAGATCCGCGCGGTCGCCGGCCGACGAGGTCGTGCGCTGCGAGGAGTGCCAGCGGATCCTCGTCCGCACCGCCGAGTCGGGTCTCTGACCCCGCTCAGACCTCGCTGACGACGACGTCGAGCTGGGTCGCCGCGGGTGGTCGGCTCGCCGACCTCCACGGTCCAGCCGAGGTCGACCAGCGTGCGTGCCAGCGCGGCCGGGGTGCGCGGGTTGCCGCCGTCCTCCAGCAGGGCGCGGACGATCCGCCCCTTGGTCGCCTTGTTGAAGTGGCTCACCACCTTGCGCACCCCGCCGGACTCGTGCAGCACGCGGACGGTGGCCACCCGCGGCGCGAGCCCGGCCGGCGGGCGCCAGAACGCGGCGTACATCGTGGACCGGAGGTCGACGAGCAGCCCGGGGCCGACCGCCTCCTCGACCGCCTCGCCCAGGGCCTCGCGCCACAGTCCCGCGACCGGACCCAGGCCGGGGAGGCTGACGTCGCCGGAGAGCCGGTAGGACGGGATGCGGTCGCCGGGGCGCACCAGGCCGAAGACCGACGAGGTGATCGCGACCCGGCTGGTCGCACGTCGCTTCGCGGCGCTGGAGAGCGTGTCGAAGCCCAGCGCGTCGTACAGGACCCCGGTGTAGACCCGGTCGGCCCGCGTCGTCGGCGAGGTCCGCAACCGCGCGTCGAGCCCGACGAGGTCGGCCTGGGTGCCGCCGAGGCCCAGCAGGTCGGCGGCGTCGGGACGGGCCGCCAGGGCGACCACCGCCTCGACGACCCGCTCGCGGGTCGGGGTCAGGACCGGTGACCCGAGGGTGGACAGGTCGAGGGGTCTGCCGCGTCGGGGAGCGGTCTTGCCCTCGCTCGGCGGCAACAGGATCAGCACGCGGGCAAGAGTAGGGCGGCTGCGTGCCGCGCCCGCCTTGGCTAGGGTGCTGGGCATGCCCAGCAACCGCGTGATCACAGTCCGCACCGGCGACGACGGCCGTCTCCGCCGAGACGCTGCGCGAGGGGATCGCGGCGATCCAGGCCGAGATGAAGGTGACGTCGGAGTTCCCCGAGGCCGTGGAACGCGCCGCTGCCGAGGCCGCCGCCAGCCCACGGCTGCCGGACCTCGACCGGACCGACGTGCCGTTCGTGACCATCGACCCGGCCTCGGCGCGCGACCTCGACCAGGCGATGCACATCGAGCGCGACGGCGACGGGTACGTCGTGCACTACGCGATCGCCGACCTCGAGCGCCTTCATCACCCCCGGCGACCCGGTCGACGTGGAGGCCAACCGGCGGGGGGAGACGCTCTACGGCGCGGACTCCAAGATCCCGCTGCACCCGACCGTCATCTCCGAGGAGGCCGGCTCGCTGCTGCCCGACGAGGTGCGGCCGGCGCTGGTCTGGACGATCCGCGTCGACGAGACCGGGGAGGGCACCGACGTGGACGTCGAGCGCGCCCGGGTGCGCTCGCGGGCCAAGCTCGACTACGCCACCCTGCAGGAGCAGCTCGACGCCGGCACGGCCGACGAGATGTTCACCCTGCTGAAGGAGGTCGGCGAGCTGCGCCTGGCCCGGGAGGCCGCGCGCGGCGGGGTGTCCCTGCCGCTGCCCGAGCAGGAGATCATCGACGAGGACGGCCGCGTGGCGCCTGGAGTTCCGCCACGATGCTCCCCGTCGAGACCTGGAACGCGCAGATCTCGCTGCTCACCGGCTTCGCCGCGGCCTCGCTGATGGTCTACGCCCGCGTGGGAGCTGCTGCGCACCCTGCCGCCCGCCGACCCGCACGACGTCCAGCGACTGCACCGCACCGCGCGCGCCCTCGGCATCGACTGGCCGGCGGAGCAGCTCTACCCGGACTTCATCCGCTCCCTGGACGTGTCGCGCCCCACCCACGCGGCGATGGTCGTCGCCTGCACGCGCCTGCTCCGCGGCAGCGGCTACGTCGGCTTCAACGGCGACCTGCCCGAGCAGCCGCAGCACTCCGCGCTGGCCTCGGAGTACGCCCACGTCACCGCCCCGCTGCGGCGGCTCGTCGACCGCTACGCCCTGGAGATCTGCGTCGCCCTCTGCGCGGGCGAGGAGGTCCCGGACTGGGTGCTGGCCAAGCTCGGCGACCTGCCCGACACGATGCGTGAGTCCGGGCGCCGGGCCAACCAGTACCAGAACGCCGTGCTCAACCTCGTCGAGGCGGCGATGCTCGCCCCGCGGGTGGGGGAGTCGTTCCCGGCCGTGGTCCTCGAGACCGACGAGAAGGACGACCGGCGCGGGGACGCCACCGTGCAGGAGCCGGCGATCGAGGCGACGGTGGTCGGCTCGCGGCCGCTGCCCGTCGGCGAGGACGTCACCCTCACCCTGACGAAGGCCGACGTCGCGACCCGGTCGGTCGAGTTCACCCTGGAGTGACGCGCTCGGCCTGACGCGCGGATCCGGTCGTCAGGACAGCCAGGTCGCGGACGGCAGGACGAAGCCCCAGAACAGCGCGATGATGCCGACGACCACCGCGATCCCGGCGAGTCCCTCGCCCCGGGCCATCCCCACGGTGGCGGCGAGCACGGCCACGACCGCCAGCATCGGCGTGAAGCCGAGCACCACGGCGACGGCGCAGCCGAGGGCGGCCGCCGAGGCGACGGAGGTGGCGGGGGCGCCGGCGTAGGCCATGGCGGGATCCTCCCACGGGCGGCGCGTCGGCGTGCGCTGGCTGCTCGCCCAGCTGGGCGAGCGTGTCGGACGTGCCGAGGTCGGTCCCGCCCTGGCCCGGCCCGCGTGAGGCCGCCAGGGTGTGGGACTTCTGCACGTCCGACACGCCGTCGGTCAGAAGTCCTCGTCGAACCCCACCGAGCCGGAGACCCCGACCTGGTAGGCCGACACCTTGCGCTCGAAGAAGTTGGACAGCTCCTGCACGTCCTGGAGCTCCATGAACGCCAGCGGGTTCTTGGAGCCGTAGATCTGCGGCAGGCCGAGTCGCTCCATCCGCCGGTCCGCGACGTACTCCAGGTAGGAGCGCATGTCGGTCGTCGAGAGGCCGGCGACCCCGCCGCCGAGGAGGTCCTCGGCGAACTGCGCCTCGGCGTCCACGCCGTCGATGAGCATCTGGCGCACGTCGGCGGCCAGCTGCTCGTCGAAGAGCTCGGGCTCCTCCTCGCGGACGGTGTCCACGACGTCGAAGGCGAACGCCATGTGCATCGACTCGTCGCGGAAGACCCAGTTGGTGCCCGAGGCGAGACCGTTGAGGAGCCCGCGCGAGCGGAGGAAGTAGACGTAGGCGAACGCGCCGTAGAAGAACAGGCCCTCGATGACCGCCGCGAAGCAGATCAGGTTGAGGAGGAACCGCCGCCGGTGCTCGCGGGTCTCGAGCGCGTCGAGGTCGAAGACCGAGTCGATCCACCGGAAGCAGAAGTCGGCCTTGGCCTTGATCGACGCGATGTTGTCGACGGCCGCGAACGCCTCGTGGCGCTCCTTCTCGTCGGGGACGTAGGTGTCGAGCAGGGTCAGGTAGAACTGCACGTGCACCGCCTCCTCGAAGAGCTGCCGGGAGAGGTAGAGCCGCCCCTCGGGGGAGTTGATGTGCTGGTAGAGGTTGAGCACGAGGTTGTTGGCCACGATGGTGTCGCCGGTCGCGAAGAACGCCACCAGCCGCGACACCAGGTGCCGCTCGGCGTCGCTGAGCCGCTGGAGGTCCTTGAGGTCGGAGTGCAGGTCGACCTCCTCGACGGTCCAGGTGTTCTTGATGGCGTCGCGGTAGCGGTCGTAGAAGTGCGGGTAGCGCATCGGCCGCAGGGTGAGGTTCATCCCCGGGTCGAGCAGCATCCGGGGAGCGCTCGTGTCGGTCGCGGTGCTGTGGTCGGTCGTGGTGTGGTCGGTCGTGGTCACTGGCAGGCCTCGCAGTTCTCGGGGTTCTCGAGGGAGCACGCGAGCGCGTCCTGGTCGAGGAGGGGTTCGTTGACGGACGGGTCGTTGACGGACGTGGTCGTCTGCTGGATGCGCGTCGCGGGTCGCGAGCGCAGGTAGTAGGTGGTCTTGAGGCCGGCCTTCCACGCGTGGAGGTACATCGAGCTGAGCTTGCCGATGGAGGGTCCGGCGATGAAGAGGTTGAGCGACTGGCTCTGGTCGATGTACGGCGACCGCGCGGCCGCCATGTCGATCAGCGCGCGTTGCGGCAGCTCCCACGCCGTGCGGAAGAGGCGGCGTACGTCCTCGGGCAGCGCGGCGACGCCCTGCACGGACCCCTCGGCCCGCTTGACCTGCTCGCGCACCTCGGCGGTCCACAGCCCGCGCGCCTTGAGCTCGCGCACCAGGGCGGTGTTGACCTGGAGGAACTCGCCGGAGAGCGTCTCGCGCTTGAACAGGTTGGACACCTGCGGCTCGATGCACTCGTAGCAGCCCGCGATCGAGGCGATCGTCGCCGTCGGGGCGATGGCGATGAGCAGCGAGTTGCGCAACCCGTGCTCGGCGATCCGTCCGCGCAGCGCCGCCCACCGCTCGGTCTGCGTCCCGGTGACGTCCCACAGGTCCTGCTGGAGGACGCCCCGGGCGGCCCGCGTCTCGTCGTACGACGGGTGCGGACCGTGCCGCTCGGCGAGCTCGCAGCTCACCTCGAGCGCGGTCAGGTAGATCTCCTCGGAGATCCGGGTCGAGAGCTCCCGGGCCTCGTCGGAGTCGAAGGGCAGCCCCAGGGCGAAGAAGACGTCCTGGAGGCCCATCAGCCCGAGTCCGACCGGCCGCCAACGGGGGTTGGACGCGGCCGACTCGGTGCTCGGGTAGTAGTTGATGTCGATGACCCGGTCGAGGAGGGGGACCGCGGTCCGGACGGTGGCACGCAACGCGTCCCAGTCGACCGACGCGCTGTCGGCGGCGAGGTGCCGCGCGAGGTTGACCGACCCGAGGTTGCAGACGGCCGTCTCGCCGTCCGAGGACACCTCGATGATCTCGGTGCACAGGTTGGACAGGTGCACCACCGGGCCGCCGGGGGTGTCCCGGGTCTGGTTGCAGGTGCGGTTGGAGGCGTCCTTGAAGGTCATCCAGCCGTTGCCGGTCTGCGCGAGCGTGCGCATCATCCGCGCGTAGAGGTCACGCGCCTTCACCTGCCGTACGAAGCGGCCCTCGGCCTCCGCCGCGCGGTAGGCCTCGTCGAACGCGGCTCCCCACAGGTCGGGCAGCTCCGGGGCGGCGTCGGGGTCGATGAGCGACCAGACCTCGTCGGCCTCCACCCGGCGCATGAACTCGTCGGGCACCCAGTGGGCGAGGTTGAGGTTGTGGGTGCGCCTCGCGTCCTCTCCGGTGTTGTCGCGCAGCTCCAGGAACTCCTCCACGTCGGGGTGCCAGGGCTCGAGGTAGACACAGGCCGCGCCCTTGCGACGGCCGCCCTGGTTGACCGCAGCGACCGACGCGTCGAGGGTGCGCAGGAACGGCACGATGCCGTTGGACTGCCCGTTGGTGCCCCGGATCAGTGCGCCACGCGAGCGCACCCGGCTGAAGGACAGCCCGATGCCGCCGGCGAACTTCGACAGCTTGGCCACCTGCGCGTAGCGCGAGTAGATCGAGTCGAGGTCGTCACGGGGGCTGTCCACGAGGTAGCACGAGGACATCTGGGAGTGCCGGGTGCCGGAGTTGAACAGCGTCGGCGACGACGGCAGGTAGGCCAGCCTCGACATCAACCGGTAGAACTCGATGGCCTCGCCGGGGGAGCGGGCCAGGCCGCAGGCCACCCGGAGCAGGAAGTACTGCGGCGTCTCGACGACGAGGCGGGCCGAGGGGTGCCGCAGCAGGTAGCGGTCGTAGACCGTGCGGAGCCCGAAGTACTCGAAGCGGCGATCGGCGTCCCGGTCGATCGCGAAGTCCAGCTTGCGGGCGTTGTCCTTGACGAACGCCGCGGTCTCGTCGCCGATCAGCCCCTCGGCGTGGCCCAGGGCCACCGACTGGCTGAACGACGCGACGCCCTGGTTGCGCACCTCCTTGTCGATGAAGCCGGACAGGAGCCGGGCGGCGAGCTGGCTGTACTGCGGCTCCTCGCCGATCATCTCGGCGGCGGTCTGGATGGACAGCCGGTCGAGCTCGGCGGTCGTGGCGCCGTCGTACAGGCCACTGATCGTGCGGGTGGCGACCCGCATGGGGTCGACCTCGGACAGGTCGTCGCTGCACCGGTCGACGGCGCGGACGATCTTGTTGACGTCGACGGGCTCGTCGTCGCCGTTCCTCTTGCGGACCTGCATCCCGGTGCGCAGGTCGGTGGTGACCGTCATTCTCTCTCCTCGCGAGACGGACTCTGGATGGTCCGGGCGCGCGAGGGGGTGACGGTGGAGCGCGACGTACGCCGGGTGGGCGCAGCGTCGTACCTGCCGTCAGCCGTCCCGCGCGGCATCGGACCGCCACACCCGACGGGTGCGGCGCGCTGGCAGGTCTTCGGACTCGCGGGCGCGTCTCGCGGCTCTCACCGGTCGACCCCTACCGGCCGTCGCTTCCCAGGTCGATCGCTCGACCCAGTGCGTGTGACGGCTGTCGTTCCCACTCACCGCTGCGGGGCAGTCCCGGACTCACACCGGGTTCCCTCTTGCCTCGAGACGTCTGGCTGACGCCGCGAACCAGCTGCGTCGACCACCGTATGTAGTGCCGACGAAGAAGTGGGGGACCACATCTTGTGTCGGCGTGTTGGGTTCCCCGGCGCCCCGGGCGGGCGGCGCTCCCGGGACCTCCTGACGGAGGCTGGCGATCAGCTGCCGCCGGCGGGGAGGGCCTCGAGCATCACGTCGGGGTTGTCCCGTGCGGTGACCATGGCGCGCCACTGGTCGACGAAGAGCGCCATCCGGGTGCCGTCGCTGCGCTCGAGCACCTCGACGCCCCGCATCCCGGCCAGCGCCGCGGCGCCGGCCGCATCGGTCCGCCGGGCGACCTGGTAGTCGAGCCGGGAGAACCTGATCGGGGAGTTGAACTCGTTGGCCATCCGGTCCTCGACCACCTCGAACTGCATCGGACCGACCGCTGCCAGCACCGGGCTCTGGTCGCCGCGGAGGTCGGATCGCAGCACCTGCACCACGCCCTCCTGGTCGAGCTGCTCGATGCCGCGGCGGAACTGCTTGTAGCGGCCGATGTCGCCGGCGCTGGCCGTCACGAAGTGCTCGGGCGCGAAGCTGGGCACGGGCGGGTACTCGATGGGGTCGCCGACGTAGACCGTGTCCCCGACCCGGAGCGCCTGGGCGTTGACGAAGCCGATGATGTCGCCGGGCTCGGCGCGCTCGACCGAGGTCGTCTCGCGGCCGAAGACGGCCTGGGCGAACTTCGTCGCGAAGGGGCGCCCGGTGGTGGCGTGGGTGACGACCATGCCGCGCTCGAACGTCCCGGACACGACGCGGGCGTAGGCGAGCCGGTCGCGGTGGGCGTTGTTCATGCCGGACTGCACCTTGAAGACGAACGCGCTGAACTCGTCGTCGACGCGGCGTACCGAGCCGTCGACACCCTCGGTCGGGCTGGGGTCCGGCGCGACGTCGAGCAGCAGGTCCAGCAGCTGCGCGACACCGAAGTTCTGCAGGGCCGACGCGAACATGACCGGCGTCGTCTCCCCGGCCAGGAAGCGCTCCTGGTCGTGGTCGGCGTCGTCGAGGGTGAGCAGCTCGTGCTCCTCGACCGCCTCGGCCCACAGGTGCGCGTCGTGCTCCTCGACCTCGTCGGAGCGCCAGCCGCTGCTCGGGGGCCCGGGTGGCGCCGCCGGCGGTGCGGGTGTACTTCACGAACTCGCCCGTGCGGCGGTCCAGGACGCCGCGGAAGTCGCCGGCCTCGCCCACCGGCCAGGTGAGCGGGGTGGGACGGAGCTTGATCTTCTCCTGGATGAGGTCCATCAGCTCGAGCGCCGACAGTCCGGGACGGTCCCACTTGTTGATCACGGTGATCACCGGGATGCCGCGCAGCGCGCAGACCTTGAAGAGCTTGAGGGTCTGCGGCTCCAGCCCCTTGCCGGCGTCGACCAGCATCACGGCGGAGTCGACAGCCGACAGCACGCGGTAGGTGTCCTCGGAGAAGTCGCTGTGGCCGGGGGTGTCGACGAGGTTGATCACGTGGTCGCGGTAGACGAACTGCAGCGCGGCCGAGGTGATGGAGATGCCGCGCGCCTTCTCCATGGCCATCCAGTCGGACACGGTGGCGCGCCGGTCGCCCTTGCCGTGCACGGCACCCGCCTCGGTGATCACCCGCGCGTGCAGCGCGAGCGCCTCGGTGAGGGTGGACTTGCCGGCGTCGGGGTGGCTGATGACGGCGAAGGTACGGCGGGGGCGGGTGTCAGGCACCGCCCGAATCTACCGGTCGCGTCGCCGAAGCGTCGCTTCGCCGGCGGCCGCGGGGAGCCCGGCGGGCCGGGACTCGGCCCCTCCTCGCCCGGTTCGGGCGATGACCACTCCGTCGCCCGGGCCTAAGGTCGTCGTGACGCACGGCGCCCGCTCCTCGCGGGTGCCGCACAGGCCGCATCTCCTCCCGGAGCACTCGAGGTCACGTGGAAACACACCCGGAACAGCATCGATCGGACTGGCCCGGCGACGGAACTCCCTCCGACGCCGAGGTGGCCCTGCTCGACCTGTCCGGCACCGTCGTCGCCGTGAACGAGGCGTGGGAGCGCTTTGCCCGCGAGAACGGCGGGGATCCGGACCGGACCGGGGTCGGGACCTCCTTCCTGGCGGTGTGCGAGAGCGCAGGCGAGGACCCCGTCGCGGCACTGGCCGCCGCCGCGGTCCGCGCCGCGCTGGCGGGACAGCTGCCCGCGCCGTTGTCCGTGGTGATCCCGTGCCACGGTCCGGATGGTCACCGGTGGTTCGACATGCTGGTCTCCCCGCGCTCCGACGAGGAGGACGCCCTGGTCGGGGCGGCGGTGACACTGTCACCCCGCTCGGCCCCGCCGGACCCGGCACCGCGCGACGTACGCGTGCACGAGCAGCTGCGGATCGCGGCCGAGCTGCACGCCAGGGTCGTCCACCAGCTCTTCGCCATCGCCATGGACCTGCAGGGACTGGCCGCCCTGATGACCGACCAGCGGACGAGGCGTCGCCTGTGGGCCGGGGTGGCCGCCATCGACGACACCATCCTCGCCCTCCGCAGGACCGTCTTCGACCTCAACGAGTCCGTCTCGCCGCCGCCGGGACTGCGGCGACGCCTGTCCCAGGTGCTCGACGAGGTGACCGCCGGGTCGAGCCTCGCGACCACGCTGGCGCTCCCCGGCCACCTCGACCGGAGGGTGTCCGACAGGCAGGCGGTCGATGTCGCGGAGGTCGTCCGCGAGATCGTGCTTCGGGCCGTGCGTGACGTCTCGGCCACTGCGGTCGACGTGCGCCTGCGCCTCGACCGGGACGAGATCATCGTCGACGTCCTCCAGGACGGCTCGGACCAACTGGGCGGGCACGAGCACGGGCTGCACCCGGCGGACCGCTGGGGCGGGCGCTGGAGGTCGGAGGCGGCTCCCGGGGGAGCGGGGCGCCGGACGCTGTGGGTGGTGGGCCTCGATCCGCCGCCGGCCGGGGGTCGCTGACCGCCCGTCACGCCCAGTATGGGGTAACCCTGGCCCATCGCGTTGCCTGCACGGCCGAGGCGGGCGGACGATGAGGCCCATTCGGGAAGAGTCCAGTCGGCGCCGATCGAGGTCGCTCCGGCCGGGGGACCAGGAGGACATCCATGCTTCGAAGCGTCATCGCGACCTGCATCGCCGCCCTGTGTGTCACCCTCGGGGCTCCCGCGGGCGGTTCACCAGTCCCGCTGACCGGCATCGTCTCGGAGGACCCGGCCGACTTCACGCCCCGGATCACCGTGGGCAACGCTCCGTTCGCTGCCGTGCCCCTCGGTGCGCAGATGTACGTGGGCGGCGCCTTCACCCAGGTCAAGAACGCCAGCCGGTCCCTGACCTACGCCCGCAAGAACCTGTACGGCTTCAACATGTCGGACGGGGCCGTCACGCCGTTGAGCATCTCCGTGGACGGCGACGTGCTCGCCCTCGCGACCGACGGCACGTCGCTGTACGTCGGAGGCAAGTTCTTCGCCGTGAACGGCGTCACCCGACGGGGTCTCGTCAAGCTCGATCCCGTCACGGGGATCGTCGACCCCACCTTCAACGCCCGGCTCAACGGCATCGTCCAGGACCTGGAGGTGGCCAACGGCCGGCTGATCGTGGCGGGCAAGTTCACCAAGCGCCTCACCGCGGTCAACCTCGCCACCGGGGCCGACCTCAACTACATCAACCTGTCCATCGCCGGCACCACCTCCTCGACGGCCGGGTCCACCGACGTGTGGCGGTTCGGGGTCTCGCCGGACAAGACCAAGCTCGTGGCCGTCGGCAACTTCACCTCCGTCAACGGGCAGACGCGGTGGCGGGCGTTCATGGTCGACCTCGGCACGACGTCGGCCACGTTGTCCCCGTGGTACTACGCCTACCTGAACCGGTCGTGCACCGCGTCGACCAAGCGGCCGGCCTACCTGCGTGACGTGGACTTCTCCCCGGACGGGGCAGGCTTCTTCATCGTCTCCACCGGTGGAGGGGCACGCACCGGCGAACGCGGACTCACGCTGTGCGACGCGGCCGCCCGGTTCAACACCGCGACGACCAGTCCCACCCGACCGGCCTGGATCACCTACGCCAACGGCGACACGCTGCTGAGCACGGTGGCCACCGCCTCCGCGGTCTACGTGCAGGGCCACCAGAAGTCGCTCGGTGCCTACACCTACGAGGGGATCGGGGCGCTCAACCCGACGACGGGGGCCGTCCTGCCCTGGGATCCCTGGAAGCAGCGTGGGTTCGGTGGGCAGGTCCTGGTGGTCACCGGCCCCGAGTCACCACGCGCGGGCCTGTGGGTCGGCTCGGACACGACACAGATCGGGGGCGGGACGGCACCGGGCGGCGGTCCGGCCGGCACTCCCGAGGTGCACGAGCGCTGGGCGTTCTTCCCCGCCGGCTGAGCCGCTCAGGCCGGGGCCAGCGCGTCGCGGACGGCGGCGATGTGCGCCGGCGTCGAGCCGCAGCAGCCGCCGACCAGGTCGATCCCGAGCCCGGCCAGCCGGGAGGCGTGCGCGGCCAGGTCGCCGGGAGTGGCGTCGTACTCGAAGTGGTCGCCCACCACCTGGGGGAGCCCTGCGTTCGACTGTGCGACCAGGAGCAGGCCGTCGGGGCGGGCCTCCACCAGCTGCGCGGCGATGATCTCCATCTCGGCGGGGCCCCGTCCGCAGTTGGCGCCCACGGCGTCGGCACCGGCCGCGGCCAGGTGCGTCACGGCGTCGCCCGGGCGGACGCCCATCATGGTGCGCACGTTGGTGTCGAAGCTCATCGTCACGACGACCGGGAGGTCGGGTGCGACCTCCCGCGCGGCGGCCAGGGCAGCGTCGGCCTCTCCGAGGTCGCTCAGGGTCTCGACCAGCACCAGGTCGATCCCGCCCTCGACCAGCGCCGCGAGCTGCTCGGCGAAGAGGGCCTGCGCCTCCTCGGACGTCATGGTCCCGAGCGGCGCCAGCAGCTCACCGGTCGGGCCGAGGTCGCCGGCGACGAGCAGTCCGTGCTCGTCGGCCACCGACCGGGCGAGCTGCGCCGCGGTCCGGTTGACCTCGTCGAGCCGGTCACCGAGCCCGTGCATGTCCAGACGTGGCCGGGTGCCGCCGAAGGTGTTGGTCGTGAGCAGCCGCGCGCCCGCCTCGGCGTACGCCGCGTGCGCCGCGCGGACGGCGGTCGGGGTTCTCGAGGTTCCAGAGCTCACCGGGCGCGCCGTCCTCGAGGCCGCTGTCCTGGAGCAGCGTGCCCATGCCACCGTCGAGGAGCACCGGACGGTCCGCGCCCAGCAGCGCCGCGAGCCTGTTCACCGGGCCAACCCGTCGAGGTAGTCGGCGACCCGCTCGGCCGGCCACTCCGCCTCGAGCTCGGCGACGACCCGGTCGAGCACCTCGGTCGGCGTGCCGGTCGCCTCGGTCCAGGGGGACCGCTCCCAGCCCGCGAGGTAGTCGTCGGCGCCGGTGTCGCCGAGCCGCATCGCCGCCTCGTCGATGGCCTCCTGGAACCGCGGTCGCGAGCTGGGACTTCACGGTCTCGTCGCCGGCCCGGGCCGCGACCATGGAGGGCAGCTCGCGCCACCGCGTCACCTGGTAGTCCGTCATGCATGGGAGCGTAGGTGCGACGGAGCCTCCCGGGGGAGGCGTTCGAGGGTTGGAACCACTGCGCTTCGGGGGAGGATGGGCGCATGGGGTTGTTCTCACGTCACTCACTCGTGCCTGTCGACCTTCGCGACCGGGACTACGTGCTCTCCGGCAGCCCACTGGTCGCGCAGGACGACCAGGTGGTGCTGGTCGACGCCACCGTCCGCCTGGCCGTGCGCCAGCCGGTCGACGACACGGACCACGTGCTGGGCTACGACCCGGCCGAGGAGATCGCCGTGCACGCGGTCTGCGTCGCGGTGCTGCGCCTCATGGCTGCCGACGTACCGTCCGACGAGCTCCTGGTCGGGCGTGCGCGCGTGACCGAGGTCCTCGAGCAGGCGCTCGCGTTCGCACCGGTCGGCGCGGGGGTCGACGCCCGCGTGCTGAGCGTCGAGGTGCGTCCTCACGACCCCGACCGAGTGTCCGTCCGGCACGAGTTCCTCCTCGTCAGCGCCTGAGGGCGACACGCACGCGCCCGGGACCATCGGCAGGGGAGCAGACCCCGGTAGCGTCCGGGGGTGGCCAGTCCTCGACGATCCGGTGCTCGTCGACGCAGCGCTTCCCCGCGCCGGAGCGGCACCCGGCAGGCACCGCGGCCGTTGCCGGTCGCCGGGCCGGGCGAGCGGCTGTGGGTGCTCGACGTCCCGTACGGGACGCAGGTCGACGGCGCCACCTGGCACCCGGCCGTCAAGACCCACCTGTACGTCGGGCGCGCCCTGCCCGCGCACCTCGCGCCCTACGCCCCGGGGCCCTACACGCTCGGTCGGTTCATCGAGAACACCCTCAACCCCGACCATCCGACGCCCGGCCCCGAGCCGACCGACGCGCTCGAGCCGCGGAGGATCCAGTTCGAGGCAGCCGACGCGATCGCGGCGCGCGCCGCGGCGGGCGGACGGCAGTTCCTGCTCGCCGACGAGCCCGGCGTGGGCAAGACGATCTCCGCGGTCCTCGGGGCGACGGCGGTCGGCGACCTCCGCGGTGCGCGACGCGTGCTCGTCGTGGCGGACCGGCCGGCCGCGATCACGATCGGCCACTGGTGCCGCACGATCACGGCGCTGGGGCGACGGCGGCCTGGAGTGGGTCGTGATCACGTGGGACCGGCTGGAGAAGGTCAAGGACCACACCTGGGACGTGATCATCGCGGACGAGGCCCACGCGCTGCGACGTACGACGACGAAGCGGTGGAAGCTCTGGGCGCGGATCTCGGGGCACGGGCGGCCGCACGACAAGGCGCCGTTCGTCATCGCGACCACCGCGACGCCCGGGACACACGCCGCTCGAGCTGCCCTACCTCGCCCCGGCCTACGCGCAGGTGCTCGGCGAGCCGATGAAGGAGTGGACCTCGGCGACGCAACCCGGCGACGCGTTCGCCGACCGCGCTCGAGCGCCACGGCGTCGGGGTGGAGCAGGGACGCTACGGCGCGACGTGGACCACCGATCCGGCGCGGCGCGCTGCGGACCTCAAGCTCGTGCGCGGCTGGCTCGCCGAGGAGCGGCCCCCGGCGATGCTGCACCGCGCCGCGCCGTGGGGGCCGGTGCCGATCTCCGGCATGCCGGTGGCGCTCACGCCGGCGGAGCGGACGGCGTACGAGGCCGAGTGGGGGGAGTTCTGTCGCGAGATGGACATCGCGCGGCGCGGCCGCAACGTCGCCAAGGGGCGGGCCGCGCTGCTGCGCTTCCGGCAGAAGGCCGGGCTGATCCGGGTCGACTCGACGGTCGCCTGGATCGCCCAGCAGGTCGAGGCCGAGCGACAGGTGGCGTGCTCGGTGGAGTTCGTCGGCGACCGCCGCCGACCCGATCGCCGACCGGCTGCGTGACTCCGGCATCGACGTCGCCACGATCTACGGCCGCGACCGGTTCGACCCCGAGGCCGAGCGGCTCCGGTTCCAGACCGGGCAGGCGAAGGTCTGCGTCTTCACCACGGTCGCCTCGATCAGCCTGCACGCCGGCGAGACCCTCGCCGACGGCCACCGTGCGAGCACGGAGCCGCGGGTCGGCGTCTTCCACCAGGCCCGCTTCTCGGGCATCGCCGGACGGCAGGTGACCGGCCGCACCCACCGCGACCACCAGGTCTCGCCGTGGCACATCGCCTATGCCGAGGGCACCGTCGAGGAGCAGGTCGGCAAGGTGATGGTGGAGCGGATCGCCGCGGCCTCCGACACCGTCGGCGGCGACACCACCGGCCTCGCCGACCTCGCCCGGCTCCTCGGAGCCGACTGGCTGCCGTCCACGACCCTGACCGAGGACGGCGCCCGGTGAGGATCGTTCTGCTGGGGGACAGCCATCTCGCCCGGATCCGGCGACAGCTTCCACGCATCGGTGAGGACGTCGTCAATGCGGCACGGGGCGGAGCCACGGTGCGGCACCTCGAGGCACAAGCAGACGGCGTGGGGCTCACGGGTTCGGACGTCGTGGTCGTCTCCGTGGGCACCAACGACGCTGCGCCCCACAACGATGTGCCGGTCGCCGACTTCGAACGGTCCTTGAGCCGCTTCGTGGGGTCGAGTCCGGCTGGAGCATGGGTGATCATGTCGCCTCCCGGTGTGGACGAGTCGCGACCGGGTGCTGGCGGTCGGACCAACGCAGTCGTGACCCGGTACCGCGAGGCAGCCGCCGCGGTGGCTGAGTCACACTCCGCACGACTGCTCGACACCCACTCCTTGCTGGCGCAGCTCGGCGCTGCTGCCATCGCGACGGACGGTCTCCACCTCACCGGCGCGGCGTACGGGCTCCTCCTGCCCGCGCTGGCCGCGTGCGGGCGGTCCGACTGAGAGGGGGACGGTCTTGCCGGTGGGCTGCTCGGTCCTCGCATCACGCCTCGCGTCGCGGGTCCTTCTCCTACCATCAGCACATGCTCGAGGGGGGAAGCCGACTCAGCCGTCAGGCGTGCGGCGTGGTGATCGCACTGGCCTTCTGCACCGTTGCGTGCGGGGCGCGGGCCTCGTCAGGCACGGCGGCGCCGGACTCCCCGGCCGGGTCCGAAGCTGTAGCCGACCGGGATGCGATGCAGGCGGCGGAGGCGACCGTGCGAGCGTTCTTCGCGGTGAAGGGGCGGGCAGAGAACCCACTCAGTGTCAGGATCGACGAACAAGCGGTCTACCTCACTGCTCGCGACGTCCACCCGAGTGCGGCATACGAAACGGGCGCGCATGATCGCCCGTCCGGTATCACCGACTCAGCGGTGACCGTCGAGCTGTCGAACGTCCGTTGGATCGCTGACGACATCCAGATCGACTTCGAGTTCGACAGCTCAGGGGTGAGCTACCCGATGATCGGCACGAAGTTGCAGCTCGACGCGGGGTCTCCGCAGGAGTCCCACTGGGATGGCACTGCGACGCTTGATGAGCGCAACGGGGAGTGGTTGATCGACGACTTGTCCATCGACTCCTTCGGCGGTGAGATCGGCTGACCCCAGCCACGAAGCGCCCTCCGGGTCCCCGGACCATTGCCGGCCCTGCCGTGCGACCCGCGGGCTGATGGGTGTGGCAACCCTTCGCGAGTGATGCATGATCGGCTTCCGAACGCGGGACCGGTCTGTGGACAGTGTCCTCGACGTCATCGCTGACCGAACCGGGGGAACAAGGCCATGACCACGTCCAGGACCATCAGGCTGCTGACAGCACCCATCGCCCTGGGGCTCGCCGTCAGCTTGGGGGCCACCGTGCCGGCGCACGCCTCGAGCACCACGAAGAAGGACCCGAGGAACGACGTCTTCCTCGGGAGCCTGGGCGGCGGCATCGACCTGGCTGCCGTCCAGCTCGAGACACTGAGCGGCAAGAAGCGCATCCGAGTCACCTTCAGGCTGCACTCGATCGCGCTGAAGGGCAGCCTGGAGAAGCCCGGCGGCATGTCGGCGACGTTCATCAAGACCAACCGGATCCAGCGCGTGGTCGACATCGTCACGGAGGACGGCGTGCTGCGGGGCGAAGTCTGCAGCCACTCCAGTGGCGAGGGGGTCACCGAGCCCTTCGACTGCAGCAGGGTGCCGGTCACCCGGGTCGATGCCAGGACCTATAGCGCCGTGGTCAGGCTCACGCAGGTCAAGGGGGGCGCCACGGTGCTGCAGTGACGCACCCGTCGCGGGCAGGTGCGGACGAGATTCAGGTAGGCCAAGGTCGCACCCGTGCCGGACCCATGACGGCGACGAACCGTCGCGCCGTTCATCGAGGCCCACCCGGTGAAGATCGACCCAGCCCCAGCCTGCCACCCAGTACGCACCGAGCCATCGTCGCGACGCGGTGAGGCGGATCCGCTGCGGCAGACTGCATCCGTGCTCACCGCTGACGACCTCGACGTGACCGATGCACTGACCTGGGCTTCAGAGACCACCGGCCCCCTCACCCGCGTGAACGAGCTCTCGGGTGGCTGGACCTCGACGATGTTGGCATTGGCGACCGGGTCTGGCGATGACTCCGTACTCAGGTTGATGACGCGCGAACCCTGGCGCAGTCATGGACCGGCTCTGACAACGAGGGAGTCCGAGATCCAGCAGATGCTTGCGCGCACCCCCGTGCCCGCGCCTCGTTCTCGCGCCCTCGACGCCGACGGCCAGCGGTGCGGCTTCCCGGGCCACCTGATGAGCCTGCTACCCGGTCGGGTGGACCTCGACCGCGTCGACAAGGTCTCCCTTGATCGATTGGCGCACCTGCTCGCCACCATCCATGCGGTGTCGCCGGCGATCGAGGTCCGCACGTACCAGTCCTGGGCATGGGAGGCGAAGTACACGGTCCCGCCCTGGGCGACGGACGCAGAACTGTGGGAAGAGGCGTTCGCGCTACTCCGCACCGATGCGCCGGACTACGAGCCCTGCTTCATCCACCGCGACTTCCAGCTGCGAAACGTGCTCTGGTCCCACGACCGGGTCAGTGGCGTGGTCGACTGGGTCGAGACGTCGATGGGCCCGGCGTGGCTTGATGTCGCGCACTGCTGCACCAACATCGCCATCGGCCACGGCAGCGACACCGCCGACCGGTTCGCCGCCGCCTACGTCGCCCGCACGGGTCGGGAACCCCAGCCCTACTTCGACGTCATGGACATCGTCGGGTTCCTTCCTCCTCCAGGCAGGGAAGGTTTCATCACTGCGAAGGACGAGCGCCGAAGGCTCGAGCAACGGCTCGCATCTGTCATGCGGCGCGTGGCCATGCATCGATGACGGTGCTGCGGCTGGTATCTCTGTGAGCATGCCCAGCACTCTGATCGAAGTCCGACGGCACTACACCCCGGAGCAGGAAGTCGTCATCATCGACGCCGTGCACAAGAGCCTCGTCGCGGCGTTCGGGATTCCACAAGACGATCGCTACATCCGACTCGCCACCTTCGAGCCGCACCGCATGGTGAACGGGCTCGACGACGGAGTGGCTGACGCATACACCCGTGTCACCATCGACTGCTTCTCCGGCCGGACCATCGAGGACAAGCGCAACCTGTACCGCGAGATCGTCGAACGACTCGAGGCGATCGGGATCCCGCGTGACGGCGTGTCGATCCTGCTCAGGGAGAGTGCCGTGGAGAACTGGGGCGCCGGTGGCCTGGCCGCCAGCGACCATGACCTTGGATTCAAGGTCAACGTCTGACCCGATTCGCATGGTCGAGTACGCCGTCGGCGTCGAGGACGCCGACGGCGAAGTCGGCTACTTCACAGAGAAGGCTCTCCGGCTCGCGCAGGGCTGAGCCCTGTGGTGGCGACGCTCTTCGCCTGCAAGCTCCCCGCGACGGCCGGGATCACCAGCGCCGCAGCCACGAGGTGCAGGACGACGAGGGCGACGCTGGTGGAGGCTGCGGCCCCGACCATCCACGGCGGGACCAGCGACACCGCGGTCAGCGCCACGGTCGTACGCACGAAGTGCTCGCTGGGGCGGGAGCTCCACCGGAGCAGGGCGGCCGCGATGACGATGCCCACGACCGAGAAGACGCCGGTCACGAAAGCGATCCCGGACAGCGGGATCGTCTCGCCCCCGTCGGGCACCTCGAACACGACACCGACGGCCTGGGCGAGCGCGGCGGTCGCTGTGGTGGTCGCCATGGCGGCGAGCGTGGCGAGCAGGCCGGTCCGTACCAAACCCACGGTCCGGCGCCTCATGCCGACTCACCCGCCGGCAGGCGCTCCGGGAGTCCGAGTCGGGGGAACTGGTCGCGGTCGAAGATCGTGACCTCGGTGATCTCGCCACCGCTGATCCGCAGCACGTCGATCGTGAGCGGGACGTAGGCGCCGGCTCGCTCCTGCCAGATGTAGTAGCCCACGGCGGGCTGGCGGTTCACCGAGGTGGCGACCGAACGGAGGCCGGCCATCTCCGGGTAGCCGCCCGCCACCCAGTCCGCGATCACGGCCTCGCGCCCCACGATCAGGCCCTGCGTGGGCGGCATCGCGAAGCGGACGTCGTCGCGCAGCATGGTGGCGATGGTGTCGACGTCGGCCGCCACACTGGCCTCGGTGAAGCGGCGTACGAGCTCGCGGTTGTCCACGTCGTCCTCGTCGCCGGTCCAGTCCTGGCGCTCGGCAGGCAGGTGCTCGCGCATGCCGGCGCGGGCCCGCTGGAGCGCGCTGTTCACGGAGTTGACGGAGTCGCCGAGCAGCTCGGCCACGTCCTTGGCTGGCCAGCCGAGCACGTCGCGCAGGATCAGCACGGCCCGCGGTCGCGGCGCGAGGTGCTGGACTGCGACCAGGTAGGCCAGCTCGATCGTCTCCCGCGCGACCGCGAGGGCCTCCGGCTCGTCGGCGTCGACCGCAGGCAGCTCGTCGAGCAGCCGGTCCGGGTAGGGCTGCAGCCACAGCACCTCGCCGCCGGTCGCCGGCTTGGGCCGCCGCTTCTCGAGCAGGTCGAGGCAGGCGTTGGTGGCGATCTTGTAGAGCCAGGCGCGGTACGTCGAGCGCCCCTCGAAGGTCTCCCGCCGCCGCCACGCACGGAGGAACGTCTCCTGCACCGTGTCCTCGGCGTCCTCGAACGAGCCGAGCATCCGATAGCAGTGCACGTGCAGCTCCCGCCGGTGGCGCTCCGCCACCCGCGAGAATGCCGCCTCGTCCATCGTGTCCGGCTCGCTCACGTCCCACTCCTCCAGCCGCGTCACCGCAGTCATCGCACCCATCCTCCAGTCTCGTCGTGTCCTGTCGTAGGTGTGACGGACACGGGCGCGAGAACTCATCACTGGCCGGGCGTCATCCGGAGCGGTCGTCGTACTCCCTGTCGTGGGACCGGGCGCCGGGCGCCTGCTCGTCGAGCGACTGGCGGTAGGCGACGCAGCCCCGCATGAAACGCGGCCACGGCGGGACCTCGATCTCCGGGTCCACCTGCTCCGGCAACGTCTGCCACAGGTCCGGGTGGTGCCAGCACAGGTCGTGCCCGGAGCTGTCGCGGTGCACGCGGACGGCTGCGCGGAGCTTCTTCACCTCCGCGACCAGCTGCTCCCTGTCCATGCCCTTGAGATCGTCATCCATCGCACCAGTGTGCGCCGATCGGGGGTCATCGCGCCTCTGCGCCGGTGGCCAAGCCGCCAGCGGACCATCGTCCGGTCAGGTGGCCGAGATCGCGTCGAGCACCTCGAGCTTGGTGGATCGTCGTGCCGGTAGGAGGGCGGCCAGGACGCCGAGCAGCACACCCAGGACGAGGATGACGATCAGCTCGATCCATGGGATCGACGGGGCGACGGTGACCTGGCTGTCGCGATTGATGGAGACCAGGAGCAGCAGCGAGACCACCAGCCCGAGGACCAGCCCGCCGAGGGTCCCGAGCAGGGAGATCAGTACCGACTCGAGGGTGATCATGCGGCGTACCCGGTTGTCCGTCATGCCGATGATGCGCAGGAGCCCCAGCTCGCGCCGGCGTTCGAGGATGGACAGTGACATCGTGTTGATGATGCCGATGAGGGCGATGACCACGCTCATCAGCAGCAGACCGGTGACGGCCTTGATCAGGAAGTCGAAGACCGTCCCGATGAGCTTTCCGGCCGCGTTCCCCTCCTGCGCGGTGATGTCGGGGCGAACGTTGGCGAGGTTCTGGATGGCGTCCTTGGTCTTGCCCTGTGCTCCGGAGGCAACGTCGACGAACGCGAGGGTGGGGGCGACGTCTCCGACGAGGGATTCAAAGGTCGTGGTGTCGATGATGCTGCCGGTCTGAGCGGTGTCCTGGGTGGCTTCCAGGACGGCGACGACCCGGAGCTCGACGTCCTTGCCGCGGCTGTCGGTGACGGTGACGGTGCCGCCGATGTCCGGGGTGGCGCCCTCACCGGTGTCGACGACGGCGATGGTGCCGCTCCCATCACCACTGCTGCCGGCGAGGTCGGCGAGGGTGCCCCTCTCGACCGCGATGTTGGCGACCTTGGCCAGCTCGGTGACGTCGCCGGCTGAGGCGACCGTGGCTGTCCCGTCGATGGTCACGGGCTCGCGTTTGAATGCGACGACGTCGTTGACGTCCTTGATGGCCGCGAGCTTGGACACGAACGCGTCGTCGAGCGAGCCGCCGTTGCTGACTACCACGTAGTCAGCGGACTGCAGGTCGTTGACCTGGCCCACCGCGAAGTCGCGCACGCTCGCGCCGGCGACCGCGACGAGCGTCACGAGGAAGACGCCGATCAGGAGCGCGTTGGCGGTCGTCGCCGTCCGCTTCGGGCTCCGTACCGAGTTGTCGACTGCGAGCCGACCCTCCATGCCGAAGCGTTCCAGGAGGGGGCGGAGGAGCCGGGCACCGCCCTTCGCAAGGTAGGGAGCACCGATGAACACGGCCGCGATGATGGCGACCGCCCCGATGCCGACGACTGCGAGCTCGTCGGTCAACAGCATCGCCAGCCACTCCGAGGGCAGCGAGGACGACGCACACGATGCCGCGGGTCCGGCCGAGCTCGGCGGACTCGACCGCCGCATCACGCATGGCCTCGATCGGCTCGGTCCGTGCGGCCCGGCGTGCGGGGATCATCACCGACAGGACCGTGATGATCGTGCCGAGCGCGATGCCGCCGATCACGTTCGACAGCCCGAAGCTCAGCCCACCGGGCAGGGAGCCGCCGGTCAGCCTCAGGACCCCGTCGAGAAGGAGTGTCAGGACGTAGCCCGCGACCACGCCGAGCAGCGACCCCACCAGGCCAAGCACCAGCCCCTCGAGCCGCAGGGACCGCTTGAGCTGGCGCGGGGTCGCGCCGATGGCGGCCAGGACCGCGAGCTCGCGCAGCCGTTGCGCCACGATGACGCTGAAGGTGTTGAAGATGACGAACCCGCCGACCAGCAGGGCGAGGATGGCGAACGCGCGCAACGCTGTCTTCAGCCCTTGAGCGAACGACCCGGTCGTCTCGCGCTGGTCGGCGCGGAACTCGTCCCCGGTCTGCACCTCGAAGCCGTCGGGGAGGACCGTGCCGGCGGAGGCGACGAGGTCCTCGGGGTCTCCGGACCCGCGCAGGTAGTAGGACTCGTACTCGGCCTGGCCGGAGTTCAGCCAGTCGAACGCGTCGTCCTCGGTGACCGAGACGGTGCCGTCACTGTCGAGCGCGGCCGAGTCGCCGAACTCGGTGATGCCGACCAGCGTCACCTTCTCCTTCCCAGCCAGGGTGAGCAACGTCAGGTCGTCACCGAAGTCGAGGCCATGCTCCTCGGCGGTGCCGCGGTCCACCGCGATCTCGCCTGAGTCGGACGGGGCTTCTCCGTCGGCCACCGAGAGCGGGTTCAGGTCCTGGTCGGAGACCCACAGGCGGCCGATGGCCGACGTCGCGAACGGTTGGCCGTCGGTGCCGAGGAACGCGACCGAACCGGTCAGGATGCCGGCGCCTCCCTCGACGCCGGGGAGGGCGAGGAGCTGGTCGACGGTCGACTGCGGCACCTTGAGCGTCTCGGGGTCCGCAGCGGTCTCGTCAGCGGTCGAGGTCTCATCTGGGACGACGGCGACGTCGACGTTGCCGTACTCGCCGTCGACGTTGCCCTCCAGGGAGGAGATGACACCGTCGGAGACGACGCCGACCGCGGTGTAGAACCCGACGCCGGTCATGATGGCGATCAAGGTCGCGAGGTAGCGCCCCAGGTTGTGCCGGACGCTGCTGATGACGAGCTTGAGCATCGGGCCCGGCTCCTCAGCCCTCGAACTGCTTCATCCGGTCCAGCACCTTGTCCGTGGTCGGTGCCTCCATCGAGTCGACGATCTGACCGTCCGCGAGGAACAGGACCCGGTTGGCGTACGACGCGGCGTGCGGGTCGTGGGTGACCATCACGATCGTCTGCCCACCCTCGTCGACCGCGCGGCGCATGAAGGTGAGGATCTCGATGCCGGTGCGGGAGTCCAGAGCGCCGGTGGGCTCGTCGGCGAAGACGATGTCGGGCTTCGGGACCAGCGCCCGCGCGACCGCGACCCGCTGCTGCTGGCCACCGGAGAGCTGGCTGGGCAGGTTGCCCAGCCTGTCCTGGAGCCCGACGGTCCGTACGATCTCGTCGAACCACGACGGGTCGGCCTTCGTGCCCGCCAACGTCAGCGGGAGCAGGATGTTTTCGCGTGCGGTCAGCGACGGGATCAGGTTGTACTGCTGGAAGATGAACCCGAGCCGGTCGCGGCGCAGCAGAGTCAGCTGGTTCTTGTTCAGCTTGGAGATGTCGGTCTCGCCGATGAACGCCGCGCCTGAGGTGAGCCGGTCGAGACCGGCCACGCACTGCATCAGCGTGCTCTTGCCCGAACCCGAGGGACCCATGATCGCGGTGAACCCGTGCTCGGGGAACTCGACAGTGACGCCCGCGAGCGCGTGCACCGCAGCGTCGCCGGCACCGTAGGTCTTGCGGGCCTCGACGGCACGCGCGGCGGCCGTCCGAACGGATGCGTCAGCAGTAGCGGTCACGACGTGGCTCCTGCGACTCAAGCGGCACCAGCACCCGTAACGCCCCGAGGCCGGAATGACTCGCTCATGCTGAATCGAAGACTCCGACGACGCCCTGCTCGCCACAGGGGATGAAACGGGATCTCGGCAGATCCGGCAAACGCTGCCGCCCGCGCCGCCCATAGGGACACAACCCCGTGAGAGTGAGCAGCACGCGAGCTCAGGATCGCCATGCGGAAGCTCCAGGTCTGCGCACTGATCTCGATCGCCCTCGTGGTGGCGCTTGTCTTCCAGTGGCGGGACAACACAAGGGGCTGGGTCGACGGATGCCCTGATCGCGCCGCACGCACAGCCCGTCCCGTCACGGAGGCAGGTTGTTCTCCTGCCACCCCGGCCGGGTGGAGCGAGCAACCGCGGTGGCACGTGGATTGATCGACTGCGTCAGCCGAGCGTGATGTGACCTCGGTAGTAGTACAGCCCGGTGGTCACGTCGTCCTTGAAGTCCACGCGGCCAGTGGCACCCGCGAAGTCGTCGGTGCCCGCGACCAGGGGGTGCTGGCAACGTCCGTGGACCTCTGAGCCGGTCACGTCCGGATCCCACTTGGACTCGAACCTGTACGACGTGACGAAGGTGCCCTCCGCCTCACCATTGAGGCTGCCGATGAAGAGCTCTTGACCGCTCTCCATGTACACCCCGCTCGGCGCCCCGTTGTCCTTGGATGTCTCGACGTTCGTGTACCAGCAGCCCTCCAGATCCCCCGTCATCACCAGGGGTGGGTAGCTGGCGAATTCGGGCGGAGGCGGCGGGCACTCCCCTGTGGTGTCGTAGAACGCGACCCCGGAGATCTGGTCAGTGGCTGCGCTCGCGGGAGCAGAAAGACCAACCAAGAAGCCGCCCACCAGCACGCCCAACAGCGCCAAACATTGCATCTTCGTGCGCATGATTCCCCCGGTGCCGCCTGCGGGCCGCCCGAGCCCGCACGCGCGGCGCCCTCCGTCATCGTGGCACCTGCGCGCACCCCCGTCATCACCGATTTGCGGCCCTAGCCGGACCGCCGTCGATCACCCGGGGCGCATCGGGGTTGAGTCGGCGATTTCCTCGACGCCGGGCACCACAGCATGGTCCAATGCTCGACAGCCGCTCCCAGACCCCGAGCAGTCTTCTCCTGCATTCCGCGGGAGAACGGCGCAAGCTGGTCGCGGATCGGGGGCCGCGGTGAATCGTCACCACGCCGCCAGCAGCTTCCGCCGTGAAGGCCCGTCTGGCGCGGAGTGGGGGAGGCTCGCGCCGGCGGGCCTTCGTCTTGGTTCTAGATCGCCTCGAGCTCGTCGGCCGCGATCAGCCCGACTTCGACGAGGTCGAGAGGGTGGACCCAGGAGTCGCTGACGGGCGTCCCGCCCGCGCTCGCGATCGCGTCTCGGAGTGGGCCCGCCCAGACGTGCTCGATGAGCGCCAGGGCTGCGGCGCTCCCGGGCGGGATGGAGTCGGCGACGTCGTACATCTCGCTGTCGGGAATGAGATGACCGTCCGCCCCCTCCTCGGCGCCGATCAGTGCGCCCGCCTCCATGCCGTCCTCACCGTCGAACCCGACGCCGATCAGCGCCCCGATCAGGGCCCCGATCTCCTCGGCCTCCCCGATCGACAGGTCGCTGACCTGGGCGGCCGTGACGCTGCCGTCGAGGTCCTTGGTGACCACGAGGACATCGAGGAGACGGATGAGGTCGTTCGCTCGCAGCCGGTTCAGCTCCTCGACGATCGCGCCGGTGAAGTGCGGCTCGTCGAACGCGACGACGAGCAGTTGGACGGGTCCGATGGCCATGGTCAAGCTCCTTGAGGGCGCCGAGCGGAGCGCTCGGAAATGCGGATCTGGCGTGGGGTGGATCAGGCGGCGAGGATCTTCGCCTTCTGCGCGTCGAACTCCTCCTGCGTGAGGACGCCGGCGTCGAGGAGCTGCTTGAGCTTCGTCAGCTCGGCGTAGGTGTCCACGGGGGCCTCTGCGGGTGCCGCCGGGGCCTCAGCCGCCTCGGGCGGGGGTGCTGCGGCGGCCGCCGCGGCCTGCTGCTGCTCGGCCTTGGCCTGACCGCGGTTGGAGGCGACGTGCGCGGTTGCTCCCAACACGGCGGCGCGTCTCAACATTCGTCCCATCATGATCTCCCTCAGTCGCGTTCGGTTCGCCCACTCTGTCGACCTTCGGGGGCGCTGTCGTCACCCGCAGGAAGGTGACAGGCCCCGCCAGGGGCGAGTCGCTCGCATCCCTCACCCGAACTGCGTGATGTCACGGAGCGTCGGGCGTGGCTACGGTCGCCGGGCAGGCCAGGTCCGTGAGGACCCGGGACGACGAGACGACGAGGGAGCGAGCCACCCGAGTGAGACCGTGAAGCCCGATGGCTACAACACGCCCATTCCGGCCAAGATCCTCACGCCGGACAGGGTCGAGACCCGCATCGGCACCCTCGAGTTCGTCGACGGGTTCCCGAGCCAGGCGACGGCCGAGCTCCTCTTCGACCACCTCGACTTCATACGCGGTGTCGAGGCGTTCCTCAACGGCGTGCCCGCGGCGTCGCTCGAGGCGATGCGCATGGGGATGGAGGAGGTCAGGGTCACGAACTGCCACCAGGTCGGCATCCTCGACCAGCTGCTGGACTCGAACCCGCTCTTCCTGACCGGCAACACCGACACCGTCTACGTGTCGGGCATCCTCGACCTCGAGCGCGACGGCCCCACGGTCGTCGAGATCCCCCCGGTTGCGGCCCGACCACCGTCAACGACGCGTGGTTCCGATTCATCACCGACATGGGCAAGCCCGGTCCCGATCGCGGCCAGGGCGGCAAGTACCTGATCGTTCCCGCGGGCTACGACGGGCCCATCCCCGACGGGTACTTCGTGTCGGAGTCGCCGTCGCGCATCAACTGGCTGATCGCGCGCGGCCTGCTCGTCGACGGCAAGCCCGACGCGCCGACCGAGAACTTCCACAAGGGCCTGCGCGTCTATCCGCTCTCCGAAGTCGACGCGCCGCCGGAGATGGAGTTCATCTCGCTGAGCGAGAAGGAGTTCAACACGATCCACGCCAACGACGTCTCGTTCTTCGAGGAGCTCGACGCGGTCATCCAGCGCGAGCCGCTCGGGGTGATCGACGACGAGATCCGTGGGCTGCTCTCCTCCATCGGGATCCGCAAGGGCACGCCGTTCGCGCCCGACGACCGGATGCGCACGCTGCTGACCGAAGCCGTCGCGGTCGCGAACGGCACCGCGCGGGCCATCGCGTTCAAGACGCGCGACCCCAAGGCGTACAAGTACCCGGACAGCCAGTGGAAGACCGCGTTCATCGGCGACGACTACCGCTGGCTCGTCGACGACGGCATCGGTGGCCGCAACCTCGACGCCCGGACCTTGTTCTTCTACCTCGCGACCGTCAACACGCCGGCCATGGCACTGCACATTCCCGGCGTCGGCTCGCAGTACGCCTACACCGAGCACGACAGCACGGGCGAGTACCTCGACGGAGCCGAACCTACGCGCTCACCGTCCCGCCCGACGTCCCGGCCAAGGACTTCTGGTCGATCGTCGTCTACGACCCCCAGACCCGATCGGAGCTCCAGACCGGGCAGCCGTTCCCGAGCAAGAACAACACCCGCGACCCGCTGGCCGCCAACCCTGACGGCTCGATCACCCTCACCTTCGGACCGACCGCGCCCGACGAGAACCCCGGCAACTGGATCCAGACCGTCCCCGGCAAGAAGTGGTTCACCATCCTGCGGCTCTACGGCCCGCTCGAACCCTGGTTCGACAACACCTGGGTGCCCGGCGACATCGAACCGCTCGACGCTGGATAGCCAACGGATCCTCTCCGGCGCAGCGCATCAGGTCCGATGCGCTCGGTTGCGGGTTGCCGCTCGGAGTCAACGCCCTCCGGCGCTGGATGGACCGCGGACGCGTCATCTCCACGACCGGCGCGAGCAGTCGGGCCGTCGGCGACGGGTCCGAGTTGGTCAGACGGGCTCGACGTCGGGCAGTGCCCAGGTGCCGTCGTACAGCGGGGCCGTGGGGCTGTAGAGGCGGAACATCGGGTAGTAGCCCCTGCCCGGCACCGTCTCGATCCAGTGGCTTTCCGGACCCTCCGTTGGCCGGGGCCCGAAGTACAGGTCCAGCGAACCGTCGGCGTTTGGCTTGAGGTCGTCATAGCCGGAACGGGCGGCGTCGTTGGTGGTGTTGTGGACCATCGAGCGGGTGGCGGTGTCGTAGAGCGACAAGGACCAGAAGGCGGAGGCCGGCGGGTCTGCTGGGATGTGCAGGCGATAGGTCCTGCCGCCGTCGAAGTGCTCGCCGTTGGCGTCCCTGAATGTCTGCAGGTAGTTCGCGCCGGGACCGGGATTCATCACCCCGATGCTGGGCGACAGGTAGATGGCGCCGTAGGTGTACTGCAACCGCTCGTCGAGCTGGCTGTAGCTCTCGGTCTCCTGGGTGGGCTTCACCAGGATCACCCAGTCCCACTGGGTACCGGGGAACGGCTTGGGGGGCTTGGTGCGTTGAGTGACCTCGTACATCACGTTGCGGGCCATCGCATCGCCGAGGGCGGCGGCTTCCTCCAGGATGGCGCTTTGCCGTGGGTCAGGCTGGAAGGGCTTGCCCTTCTCGATGCCCAACGGCCTGAGCATGGCCATGTAGAAGCGGTCGTGCTCCTGAACCGGGTTGTTGTCGACGACGGTGGCCAGCCGTGCCAGAACTCCAGGCCCTCCGGGGGGGTCGTGTCGATCTGCTTGCCGGAGATCGAGACGAACTTGCTCGGCTTGGGGTCGTCGCGCTCGCTCCACGGGTAGGCCTTGGCCTGCCGGATCCGCTCGACGGCATCCGGTACGTCGTTGTCGACGATGATGCCGCGGATCAAGAGATTGTGGTTGTTCATCCTTGCCTGAAGCGTGAAGTAGCCGGACGTGGGGACCTCGCCGTCGTAGCCGGGCGGCAGCAGCAGGAACTTCCCACCGTTGCCCGCATCGGGCCCGGGCAGGCCGACATCGGAGAGGGAGCGCTGCCAGAAGTCGTCCAGGAGGCCGACAATGGCTCCCGGCGGGATTTCGACCACGACCGGCCCTTGGCTCAGGTCGATGTTGACGTAGGCGTAGATCGTCGTGTCGTTCGCCGTGAGCCAGACCGACTGGGGGTCAACGAAGTGGTCGGCAATCCCCCAGTCGTTGTGGTCCATGCCCAGGTCGCGTTGGACACAAGCCTGATGGACTCGAAGGAGACGGCCGGATATGCCCACAGGTAGGACTGCACAGCGCGCTGGAAGTCCATCTCGTCGAACAGCTTCCTCGACGTCTCGGGGGTCGGGAATCCCAACTCGTAGTGCAGCGTGCCGAGGCGTGATTCGACGCGGTCGGGAAAGGGCGGGGCCAGGTATCGGGTCTGGGTCATGGGGACTCCTCCCTAGTGGTCTCACCGGCGACGACGCTATGGAGCCCGGGCATCACCGTCTTCACACAGAGAGCGTGAACCGAGGCGCCGGTCGGCTATGCGGAATCGGCCCCTGCCTGGTCTGGGCCACGGCCGCGTTCACTGGGTGCGAATCTTGAGGCGCACTCGTCGGGCCAATCGCCGGTCGACCACTCGCGATTAACATCACCTGTGTGACGCGGGCGAGTGGGGCCGTTCACGGGAGCACTGTTTGGCCGATGCCAAGGCCAGCGACGCCCAGCTGAGAGCCTCTGTCCGTCACAACGAGGAGCAATCATGAGCTTGTCGCAGACCGAAGTTGGCGTCCTCACGACGCCTGATCGGGTGGACAGCCGCCTAGGGGCTCTTGAGTTCACCGACGGTGCCCCGTCGGAGGCAACGGCGGCGTTGCTGTATGACAATCTCGACTTCATGCACGGCGTGCAGGCATTCCTTGGCGCGCTGCGCGGTGCCTCACTGGCATCGGTTCACCGTGGGCACCTGTCGGTGGGTGTGGAGGACAACTCGTTCCTGTTGTTCTCGGAGCTGATGGACTCGACGTCGCTGTTCCTGACCGCCAACTGCGACACCGTCTACTTCTGGGGGTTCGTGGATCTGTCGGACGGGCCGATGGTGATCGAGGTGCCCGCGCTCGCCGCCCCGTCCGGCATCCTGGCCACGATCGACGACATGTGGTTCAACTGGGTCACCGACGTCGGCCTGCCCGGCCCGGACCGGAGCGAGGGCGGCCGCTACCTGATCGTGGGACCAGGCTATGACGGCCCGCTGCCGGACAGCGGCTATCACGTGTTCCATGCCCGCACGACGCGGGTGACTCTGATCGGTCGCGCATTCATGGTCGACAACGATCCCAAGATCCCGGTGGAGGCAATCCGCGACGGCGTCCGGGTCTATCCCTACGTGCCCGGTGCCTTCGGTACGGCGGTCGGCAGCTTCCTGGCCGGACGGGCACCGCTGGGTGCGCCGGCCCCGGTGCCCGAGACCCGGTTCGTCGAGGCGTCGGGCATGGCGATCAACACCCTCTTCCCGAACGACTTCGGCTTCTGGGAGGTGGTGAACGACCTGGTGCAGCAGGAGCCACCCGGAGTCCGGCGATCCCGAGCTGCTCGGCCTGCTCGCCTCCATCGGCATCGTGCACGGCAAACCATTCGAGCCAGACGCCCGGATGCGCAAGATCCTCGAGGAGGCGGTCGTGGTCGGCAACGCCACGGCCCGCACGGTCACGTTCGCGGCACGACCCGAGGAGGGCTTCACCTTCTACCCGAACTCGCAATGGCAAAGTGCGCTGTTCGTCGGCGGCTACCAGTTCCTCGACCCGCCAGCCGACATCACCCCCGAAGGCCCGGTCGCGGAGCCCAGCGATGGAGCCCGCAAGCTCAACTCCGCCACCAACTTCTTCTACATGGCCACGGGCATCACCCCGGCCATGTGCATGCGCTTGACCGGCATCGGCTCGCAGTACATCTATGCGATGCGCGACAGCGAGGGGGACTACTCGACGGGGCCCGCAACTACCGCCTCACCCTCCCACCCGACATCCCCGAAAGCCGCTTCTGGTCGTTGCTCATGTACGACAACCAGA
>CAVZOU010000002.1:0-155989 GCA_963776975.1 uncultured Actinomycetota bacterium
GTCCGCCGACAAGGGTCGCCGATCAGCGACTCCGGACCTCGCAGCTCCTCGCGCGCTCGACGTCGATGCAGGCGTCCCTGCCGCCGCCACCGTCGGCCATGTCCACGCCACCTCCCAGGTCGAGGACGTCTCGGCCCTTGGTGCCCTCGACCCGGTCACGGCCGGCGAAGGTCCTGGCTCGCAGGCTCCGGTTGCGCGGGGCGCTGACGTCGTCCGCGGAGCTCGTGCCGACATAGACCCAGTTCAGTCCGGGTCCGGACAGGCGGTGGTGCTCGTAGCCCCGCATGGCGGCCACCGTGCGCTCGATGCGGACGCGGGACCGTCGGCGGTCGACGGTGATCGTGGCGCGCGCCACCAGCTTGCTGGCACTTCCGAGTACGAGGCGGTCGTCCCCACGACCGCCGTCGGTCACCGTCCGCGCGCCCCGCGGGAACACGTCGTGGGTGATCTCGTCGTCACCGCCTCCCCCGGTGACCCGGAGCCTGCGGACGAACGGTGCGAAGACTGTGTCGTTCCCGGCACCGGCGTCGATGCGACTGCCGTCGACGCTGTCCTGCCGGTCCCACGGGTCGCCTGCGGAGACCGCCACGTAGTCGTCCCCGCCACCTGCCTCGACGTCGCTCGGACCCCAGCCGGAGACGATGAAGTCGTCACCCTCACCACCGTCGACGGTGTCGGGGCTGACGTGGTCCGCGTCCTCGGGGTCGTTCGTCTCCATCACGTCGAAGCCGGCGATGTCGGGAAAGATCCTGTCGTCACCGCCCACGCCACTGACGATGTCGCTGCCGCGGTCGGACATGATCACGTCCCCGTACGGCGTGCCGATGATGTGGTCGTCGTACGGGCTGCCCACGACGGCCATCTGTCCCACCACCACGATCCTGTCCGTGCCCTGGCCGACCGCGTGGCCCAGACCGTCGACCGGGGTGAGGTCGACGTCGACCGCGGTCGCCGACTCGTCGTACCTGACCTGGTCCGGACGGAAGGTGAAGGCGTCCGCGGCCGGGTCGAGGCCGAGGTCGACGAAGTCGTCGCCCGGCCCGGGGACGAGCAGGTCGCCCAGCGTCGAGTTCGAAGCAGGGTCAGCGTCGCGTTCGCGCCCGTCGAGGCCGCCGAACAGCCGGTCGTCGCCGTCCCCGCCCGCCAGCGAGTCCCCGCCCTCGAGGCCACAGATCACGTCGTTGCCACCGGCTCCGTCGATGGTGTCGGCAAGCGCGGTCCCGACGATCACGTCGTCGCCGGGAGTGCCGGAGACCGGCTTGGTGTAGTCCGTGCTGGACGGGAACGCCATCTCGAGCGGGACCACGATCGTCGCGACGCGCCCGTCGCAGGTCTCGGCAGCGGCGGAGGCCGGCAGCGCGACGAGCACGGGCGCCAGGAGGGCGAGCGAGGTGATGGCGATCCGGCGCATCGGGGTGTCCTTCGAACGGTTCCAACGGGAGTGGTGTCCTTGTGATGCGTCCAGCGGGCCCAAGGTTGCCTCCGTCCCCGAGCGGCCCGAGCCGCCCACGGACATGCAACGAGAGCCGCTCCGACGGGTGTCGGAGCGGCTCTCGTTCAAGAGGGCTGGATCTCGGTTGGGGTGACCCACCGGGACCGGCATCGATGGTGGGGTGTTCGCGGAGTGGAGAAAGTCCAGGTCGCAGAAGGTCCATGTGCGAACGCGCCCAGACCCTCGCACCCACCCGCGTCGGAATCATCACCTATGGGTCGGCGCAGAGCTCTGCCGACTCACGCTCTCCGGGAACGAGGTCGGCGTGATCTCTCGCAGATCGACGGCCGCCACCCTGCCCATGCCGCTCGGGCGGCCCTGCCGGTCCGCGCGAAGCCCGCCGGGGCGGCCTCCCGGCGCGGTGGTCGGTGGTCCAGACCAGCCAGCCTTCGGCCATCCGATGTGGTGCTGGCGCCGAACACGCCCCATGGCTCTGTCTCTTCGGCGTGCCCTCGACGAGGTCCAGCAGGCACCGTTCGTGGTGGACGTGTTGCGCAGCGGGGATCGCCTCGCCGCCGCCGCCGGCGGCGAGGGTGGACCGGAATCGGTGCGGCTGCTCACCGCGGTGATCCACGAGCGCGACGAGCTGACCGCGGTGGCGGCCGTACACGCCCTCGCCCGGGTGTTCGACGACGGGGCCGACGCCGTCCTGTCCGAGCTGCTGTCGCACCCCCGGCCGTTCCTGCGCGAACACGCGAGCTGGGCGCTCAAGGCCCGGCTGCCCCGCCTCGACGCGATCGGCCGGCTGGTCGGGGTCGTCGTGAGCGGCGGGTTCTCCGGCGTCCTCGCCCAGCGCACGCTCGCCCGATGGGCCGCGTCCGCGCCGGAGCAGGTCGCGCTCACCCTCGAGGGTGCGCTGGCCGGGACGGCCGATCCCGCGGTCCGCAGCAGGCTGGTCGAGACCCTCGGCCTGGTGCCCGGCCCGATCGCCGGCCGCGCGCTGCTCGAGCTCGCCGTCGACCCCGGCGAGCAGCCGACGACCCGGCTGACCGCCGTCGCCGCCCTCGGTGACCGCCCGACCGACGCCGCCGCGGTGGCGGCGGTCCGTGACCTCAGCACGGCCAACGGCGACCTGGGAACCGTCGCCCGGCTTGCCGCAATCGATCTTGGCATCGACGCCGTCGAGCGTGGCGGCGCCGGGCCCGGTCTGACTGTCGCCCAGCTCTTCCTGCACGCCGACATCGACCGTGACCTCAGCCGCGCGGGCGCCGGTGACAACGGCGGCGTCGCCACGCTGCTGGTCCGGCTGGGTGACGCGCTGGCGACCGAGCCCGGTGTCGGCCGGGTGCTGACCCTCTCGCGCGGCACCGCCCGCGACGCCCTGGACGCGCTGACCCCCGCCGAGGGGCACCTGCTGACCCCGGTGCCCCTGCTCACCGAGGCTGCCTCCGCCGCGCAGGCCTGGCCGTCGCGAGTTGCGGCGGAACGCGGAATCCGCCGCGTGCTGCGGACGCACCGCGCCGACGTGCTGCACCTGCGGATGGCGGAAGTGGGCAGCCTGGCCGCGGCTGAGGTGGCCCGCGAGCTGGGCATCCCGGTGGTGTTCACCCTCGCGCCCGACCCGCACGCCGTCATCCATGCCCTGGACATGACCGGCGGCCTGCACCGGGGCAACTTCGGCACCGAGGACGAACGGGAGCACTACTGGTTCCGTGCCCGCCTGGTGCAGCGACTGGCCGCGGACTCGGCACACATCGTTCTCTTCCCCCGCCCCGACGTTGCAGCACGACATGCGCGAGCTGCTCGGCCTCGACGTGGCCGGGGAGCCCAACCGGTTCACCGTGGTGCCGGAGGGCATCGACCTGAGGGTCGGTGCCGCGGCCGCCGCCGAGCTGGAGCGGCCCGGAACGCCCCGCCCGGCACTCGCCGAGCTCGATGCGCTCGTCGCGGCGCTCCCCGAGCACCGCAGGCGGCTGCCGCTGGTGATCAGCGTGGGGCGCCTGCACCGGGTCAAGGGCATGGCGACCCTGGTCGAGGCGTGGGCCGGCGATGCTGAGCTGGCCGACCGGTGCAACCTGCTGATCGTCGGCGGCGACCTGGTCGATCCCTCCCCGGACGAACGCGAGCAGCTCGACCTCATCGCCGAGGTGCTGACGCGGTTCCCCGCGGCCGCTGCGGGCCTGCTGATGCCCGGCCATCGCCCCAACGACGTGGTGGCGGTCTGGCTGGCGGCTGCGCGGGCGGGCCGGGCGGGCGGCAACGGCCCGGCCGGGGTGTACGTGTGCAGCAGCCTCAAGGAGGAGTTCGGCCTCGCTCTGCTGGAGGCCCTGGCCTCCGGGTTGGTGGTGGTGGGCCCCGCAGCCGGCGGACCGGCCACCTACATCGACGACGGGGTGACCGGCGTACTCGTCGACACCCGCAGGCCCGACGAGGTGACGCGTGCGATCCGGGCTGCGTTCGACCTCGCCACCGCGCCGGGTCAGGCCGAGCGGATCAACCGGGCGGTGGAGCGGGTCCGCGCCGACTTCACCGTGCAGGCCATGGCCGACCGGCTGAGCGCGATCTACGCCGGTGCCGCTCGTACGGCCGGTCGCTCGTGACACGGGTGCTCGCATGACCCTGTTGGTGATCAGTCCGGACTACGCCTCGCACCTGCTGCCGTTGGCGACTCTCGCGACGGCCTGGCGGGACGCCGGCGAGTCGGTGGTGGTGGCGACCGGCCCGGCGACCGCTGGCATCGTCGCCGAGTTCGGCTTCGAGCGTGCCGATCTGGTGCTGGGCCGGGGCTCGAATCCCGGGGTCATCCGGGTCGAACAGCAGCCACCCGGCGAGGACGCCGCGCTGCGTGGCTTCTTCGCCGCCACCCGGCACGGCATGGTGGCGACGTTGCGCTACCAGGCCGAGGCACGGCGCACCGATCTGCTGTGGGAGCCGGTGGACCGGGCCCGGGCCGTCCTGGACGTCGTCGACCGGGTGAAGCCCGACCAGGTGATCGTCGACCATCTGGCATTCAGCGCCCGTATCGCGCTGGCCGTCGCGGGCGTCCCGCATGCCGATGTCGTGCTCGGCCACCCGTCCGCGCTGCCGGTCGGCGACGAGGTGTACGGCTACCCGCCCGCCTGGCCGGCCGCCTTCACCGCGCCGGAATCCGAGCTCGCCGCCCTGCACCGGCTGTGCCGCGACGTCCGGGACGCCTTCACTGCGGAGTGGAACGCCGCCCTGCACGTGCTGGCACCCGGTGCCACGCCGTCGGTGGACGCGTTCGCCGAGCACGGTGACCTGCTGATGCTGAACTACCCGGCGGCTCTGCACGACCCGGCACGCACGGCGTTGCTGCCACCGCACGCGTTCCTCGGCTCTGCCGTGCGGGCCGAGCCGGCGGCCGACGACGTCCGGGACTGGCTCGCGGCCGACGACCGACCGGTGGTCTACGTCAGCTTCGGCAGCTTCCTCTCGGCGCGCGGGGACGTGCTGGCGACGGTGCTGGACGCGCTGCGCCCCCTCGGCCTTCGGGTCGCGGTGGCGACCGGTTCCGCCACCGGCCTGCCGGACGTCCCGCCGGACTGGCTGATGCGTCCCTACCTGCCGCAGGTCGCCCTGCTGCAACGGGCCGCGTTGCTGGTCACCCACGGCGGCAACAACAGCGTGACGGAGGCGCTCACCGCCGGGGTGCCGATGGTGGTGTTGCCGTTCTCCACGGACCAGTTCGCGGGGGCGGCGGCGATCGAGGCCGCCGGTCTGGGAACAGCGCTCGACCCGAACGTGATCACGTCCGCGGACCTGGGTACCGCCGTGGGCGCCGTCCTCGACGGCGCTGCCCCGCGCCTGGCCCGCACGATCGGCGAGGAGCTGCGCCGGGTGCCGGGCCGCGACGTGGCACGCGCGGCCTTGCTCGGCTGAACACCCGCGGTGGCTCGCGGACACATCGGTCGTCGTGTCGTGGCAGACAGAGCCGAGAGCCGCCCCGACGGGTGTCGGAGCGGCTCTCGTTCAAGAGGGCTGGATCTCGGTGGGGTGACCCACCGGGACCGGCAGTGAGTGGTGGAGCTGGCGGGAATCGAACCCGCGTCCTCGAGCGTCGAACCAGGTCTTCTCCGGGTGCAGTCAGTGTTGTCGCTTTTCTCGGCCCCGGCGCTCGCACAGACACGTCGCCGACAGGCCCAGTCAGGATGAAGTCCCGGCCACCCCTCCTGACAGAGAGTGGCCAGCAAGTCCTCTAGATGAGGCCTGGGTCCGGGACGAGGACGGGCGCCCGGTCAGACCCTTCGATCACTGCTCAGGCAGCGAGAGCGAAGTCGTTGCGATTGGTGTTGGCAACTATGGTTTTGCAGCGATCGTTAACGAGATGACGCTGCCTTCTCGACCCGCTTCCCCTGGGACTAACGTCCCAAGTCGAAACCGATCAGCCCCTCTTGAGTTGTACTGCGGTCAGTCTACGGGTCAACACCGACGGACGCCGCATGCATTCCCTCCCCGCACGCCGATCGGCCCTCAGTGGCAGACGCCGGAGCAGCGGGCGACGACGCGACCACCCGTCGTACGGGCGTCGAAGTGGTGGGCGTCCGAGACGCCGTAGGTCCACGAGAAGCCGTGCCGGCGCAGGATCGACACGACCGGGTGGGCCGCGCTGCGCCAGGCGACGCGGGGGTGGGTGCGCGACGGGCCACCAGCCGTTGGGGAGCCAGCTCCCGCCGACGCGGTAGGGGTTCTCCCACGGGTTGAGGTCGAGGGCGCGGCCGTAGGAGTGCGGCGACCGCACGCCCGGGCGGCCCACCACGTCGCGGCAGTTGAACGCCGAGGTGTTGTCGGAGGCCATCGAGGCCAGGTCGTCGGCGCCCCGCAGCCGTGACGACCAGCCGAAGCGGTCCACGCGGTACATCGAGCGGATCGGGATCCGGCGGTCGTGGAGCTCGGTGAACGCCCCGACGAACTGGCCCACAGCCCCGGCCGCCACCACCAGCTCGCCGCGACGCCGGTAGCCGGAGAAGTCGACGTAGTTGACCCGCAGCAGCCGCAGCCCGTCGCGACCGACGGGGCAGCCCGCGTGCCAGCTGCGGCCCACCATCCCCCGCCACACGGAGTCGGGGATGCCGGCTGACCACCGGCGCCGCGCCCGCTCCCCGGGCGCGCTCCTGGGGCGGGAGGTGCCGGCGGGGTCGCGGGGCGGCGCGGGACAGCCGCACCGGCGCGACGGGTGGGACGTTGTCGATGCGCTTCCACCCGCTCCGGGTCGCCTCGACCCAGTCGAGGGCGGGGGCGCTCACCCGGAGCACGGCGTCGGTGCGCGGGCGCAACCGGACGGTGGCCGTGCCGGTCGCGTCGGTGACCGGGCGCTCGATCGTGCGCCAGCCACCTCGCCGGCGCTGCTGGAGGCGGACCTCCCCCGCCACCGGGGTGCCGTCGTCGGCCCGCCAGCGCACGACGAGCGCGACCTCCCGCTCGTCGACCACCCGCGACGGCCCGGTCAGCGTCAGCCGCGCGGCGCGGCGTACGAGCTCGACCTGGACGTCGGCGGTGACCGTCGGCGGCGTCGTCGCGTCACCGGCGTACGACGCGCGCACCACGTTGTCGTCACGCACCGGGCCCATCCGCAGCACGGTCCCGGCCCGTCCGGCGGCGTCGGTGACGAGGGACGGCCAGCGGCTGCCAGGCGCCCCCGACCCGGCGCTCGACGAGGACGCTCACCCCGGCCACCGGGACGCCGCCCGGGTCGGTGAGCAGCACCCCGATCGGGGCGTCCTCCCCCGACCTGGCGGCGCCGGCCTCGACGACCAGGCCGACCGAGGCGCGAGCGAGCGGGGCGGGGACCGCGCCGGCCGGCACGACCGGGCCCAGCAGCAGGGCCGCGAGCAGCGCGACGACGAGGGTGGGGATGACGCGCACGGGGGCCTCCACGGGGGTCGGAGGGGGCCATCGTGCCAGTCCCGGTCAGCCGATCGGCGCAGGTCCGACCAGCGCGTGGCCGTTGTGCCAGCAGACGGCGCGCAGCCAGTCGTCGCCGAGGTCCAGCCGCTCGAGCGCCTCGAGCTGGTGGGCGTAGGGATAGGGGATGTTCGGGAAGTCCGAGCCCGAGCAGCACCTTGCCGGCCAGCCCCAGCTCTCGCAGCCGCGGCAGCAGGTCGTCCGGGTAGACCCCGCCCATCTCGGAGAAGAAGTCGGTGAAGGCCATCGTGGTGTCGAGCGCCACCCGCTCGTGCTGCTCGGCCAGCGCGAGGAACTCGGCGTACTCGGGGGCGCCGGCGTGCGCGACCACGAGCCGCAGCCGCGGGTGCCGCGCCAGGAGGGCCGCGACGGGGGCCGGCCCGGTGTGGGTGGTCGCGACGGGACCGCTGCCGGCGTGCAGCACCACGGGGGTGCCCGCCTCGGCGACCAGGCCCCAGGCCTCGTCGAGCAGCGGGTCGGTGACGTCGAAGCCGCCGACCTGGACGTGCACCTTGAAGACCTCGACCGAGGCGAGCCGCCCGGCGACGTACGACGAGGCTCCCTCCTCGGGGTAGAACGTGCCGCAGACGGCCGCCTCGGGCACCCGCGCGGCGAAGCCGGCCGCCCAGTCGTTGAGCCACTCGGCCATGCCCGGCTTGTGCGCGTAGGGCAGCGCGGTGAAGCGCGCGACGCCGAGCGAGCGCAGCACCTCGACGAGCGCCTCGTCGGTGTCGCGGTAGTGCAGCGGCCAGGGCCGCCCGATGAGCGGACCGGCGGCGTCGAACTGCGCGCGCACCTTGGTCATGACCGAGGGCGGCAGGAAGTGGGTGTGGACGTCGACCAGCCCGGGCAGTCCCAGCGCGGACGTCCAGGTCCGGACGTCCCCGTCGGTGGCGGGACCCATCAGTCCTTGAAGCCCTTGAGCCGGCGCTGGACGGCCTGCTCCTTCTCGCGGTTGGCCTGGCGCTCGGCCAGCGAGTGCCGCTTGTCGTACTCCTTCTTGCCCCTGGCCAGCGCGATCTCGACCTTGGCCCGCCCGTCCTTGAAGTAGAGGGACAGCGGCACGATGGTGAAGCCCTTGTCGCCGACCTTGCGCTCGAGCTTGGTGATCTCGGCGCGGTTGAGCAGCAGCTTGCGCTTGCGTCGCGCGGCGTGGTTGGTCCAGGTGCCCTGGGCGTACTCGGGGATGTGCACGCCGTGCAGCCACACCTCGCCGTTGTCGAGGTCCACGAACCCGTCGACCAGGCTCGCGCGCCCGGCCCGCAGCGACTTCACCTCGGTCCCCTGGAGCACCATGCCGGCCTCGAAGGTGTCCTCGATGTGGTAGTCGTGGCGCGCCTTCTTGTTCTGCGCGATCAACCGGTTGCGCTGGTCCTTCGCGGTCTCCTTGGCCATGGCGCCATTCTCTCAGTCGGTCGCAACCTGATTGCACCCCAGCCCTGCACGAGATCTCGAGACGACTCACGCACCCCTTCGCTGCGCTCAGGTGTACGTCGAGTCCCTCGATCTGATGCCCTCATCGGCCCCTCGCTGCGCTCGGGACCGGGGCATCAGAACCAGTTGGCGGGGTCCACGGCCTGGCCGTTGGCCATCACGGTGAAGTGGAGGTGGCAGGCGGTGGACCAGCCGGTGTCGCCGACGTAGCCGATGACCTGGCCGCGCTGGACCTGGGCGCCGGCGCCGACGGTGTAGCTGGCGGCGTGGTTGTAGATCGTCGCGACACCGGCCCCGTTGAGGACCCCGTGGTTGACGATCAGCCGCCGGCCGTAGACGTCGCTCCAGTACGACGAGACGACGCGCCCGGACTCGGCCGCGTGGATGGGCTGCCCGCAGCCGCCGCCGAAGTCGGTGCCGTCGTGCAGGCCCCAGTAGCCGTAGATCGGGTGCGTGCGGTAGCCGAAGGGCGAGGTGACCCCGCCAGCCGACGGGCATCATCAGGTTGCCGCCCCCGGAGGGGACGCTGCGGCCCTGGGCGGCGGCCTTGGCGCGAGCCCGCGCCAGCGCGGCCGCGGCGAGGCGGCGCAGCCGCTCCTCGATCCGGGCGGCCTCGCGCTCGAGCTCCCGGAGCTGGCGGGCGTCGGCAGCCCGGGCCTTCGAGGCCTCGCTGCGGGCGGAGGACCGCTCCCCCACGAGCGAGACGACCGACGCCTTGGCGGCCTCGGCCTCGCTCTCGAGCTGCTGCTTGACGACGAGGTTGTCGGCCGCCTCCTGGCGCTTGACGGCGACCACGTCACGGGCCTCCTCGACCTGGCGCTCGTGCACCTCGAGGAGGACCTTGGCGGCGTGCAGCTCGTCGAAGGCGCGCGTCTCGCGACCGACGATCACGTCGCGCACCTCCTCCTGGCGGGTGAGGTCGTCGGTGGACGCCGACTCGAGCAGGGAGGAGAAGGCGAGCAGCTGCGGGTCGCCCTCCATGTAGATGTCGGAGACGGTGCTCGCGACCTGGTCGGCCTGGTCGTCCATGTGCTGCTGACCGGCGACGAGGTCGGCCTCGGCGGCGGCCAGCTCGGCCTCCGCCTGGGCCAGCGCGGCCTGCATCTGGGCGTCACGCTCCTGCGCCACGGCCAGCCGGCCGCGGGCCGTCGCCAGCTCGTTGCGCGCGGTGGCCAGCTGGGACCGGGCGGCCTCGAGCCGCTCGGTGGCCGCCACGAGCCGCTTGCTCGAGTGGTCGAGCTCGTCGTGCGCGTGGTCGATGCTCTTCTCGACCTTGCGCTGCTTGTCCTTGAGGTCGTCGTCGGCGGACGCGTACGGGACGGAGACGGTGCCCACCAGCAGGGCAGCAGCGACGGACGCTGCGGCCATGCGCCGGCGAGCGGTACGGGGGAAGGAGCGCACCGTGGAAGCCTTTGGTCGTTCGGGGAAGAGAACGGACCGAAGGTAACCCGCGCGGATCAGACTTTGAGGTATTTGCGCGTCAGCACGAGTGTCGGGATCACGGTGAGCAGCGGGCCGAGCACCCCGACGGCGACCAGCGCGACGACGTACTCCTCCATGCCGATCCACGGCATGAACTTGAGCTGGTCGGTGCCGCGCTGCTCGATGCCGAAGTACATGAACGCACCCAGCGCCCCCGCCGCGAGCGCCACGCCGATGAACGCGGTGACCAGGGCCTCGAGGAGGAAGGGCAGCGCGATGTAGAGCGTGGAGGCGCCGACCAGCCGCATGATGCCGATCTCCTTGCGGCGCGCGAAGGCCGCCAGCCGGATGGTGTTGCCGACCAGGAGCAGGGCGGCGAAGACCAGGAAGCCGGCCGTCCCGAGGGCCACCCACTGGAGCATGTTGATCGACCCGATGATGGGCGCGATCACCTGGCGCATGTCCCGGACCTGGGAGACGCCGTCGAGCCCCTCCACGGCGCTGGTGATGCCCTGGTACTCCTCGGGGTCCTTGAGCTCGATCCACAACGACTCGGAGAGGTCCTCGGCGGTGGCGGCCGGGTTGGGGCCCTCGAAGCGCTCGGGGCCGAGCAGCTCCTTGACCTTCTCGAACGCCTCCTCCTTGCTCTCGAAGTGGTAGTCCGCGACCTCCGGGTTGTCCTGGACGACCGTCTCGATCTCGGTGCGCTGCGCGTCGGTGACCTCACCGGCGCACGCCGGGTTGCTGTCGTCGGCGCGGCAGAGGAAGACGGTGATCTGGAGCTGGCTCCCCCAGTGCTCGGCGGCCTTGGTCGCCTGCTGGTTGAAGAGGACGCCGAGTCCGACGAGGGTGAGCGAGACGAACAGCGTCAGGACCACCGCGAGGTGCATCGAGAGGTTGCGCCGCAGACCCTGGCCGAGCTCGGAGAAGACGTAGCGAAGCTGCATTGCTCCCTTTCGGGGGTTCTGGAGGGTCAGTTCTGGAAGCCGTAGACGCCCTGGGCCTGGTCGCGCACGACGCGACCGTCCTCGAGCTCGATGACCCGCTTGCGCATCTGGTCGACGATGCCGGCGTCGTGGGTGGCCATCACCACGGTCGTGCCGGTGCGGTTGATGCGGTCGAGGAGCTTCATGATCCCCACCGAGGTGGTGGGGTCCAGGTTGCCGGTCGGCTCGTCGGCGATGAGGATCATCGGCCGGTTGACGAAGGCGCGGGCGATCGCGACGCGCTGCTGCTCGCCGCCCGACAGCTCGTCGGGCATCCGGTCGCCCTTGCCGTCGAGGCCGACCATCTCGAGGGTCTCGGGCACGAGGCTCGCGATGTCGCTGCGGGACTTGCCGATCACCTGGAGCGCGAAGGCGACGTTCTCGCTGACCGTCTTGTTGCCGAGCAGGCGGAAGTCCTGGAAGACCGTGCCGATGTCGCGGCGCAGCCGGGGCACCTTCCAGCTCGCCAACCGGTTGATCTCCTTGCCCGCGACGTACACGCGACCCGAGGTGGGGCGGTACTCGCGCAGCACGAGCCGGAGGAAGGTCGACTTGCCCGACCCGGAGGAGCCCACGAGGAAGACGAACTCGCCCTTCTCGACGTCGACCGAGACCTGGTCGAGCGCCGCGTGGGGGTGGCCGGGGTAGGTCTTGGTGACCTGGTCGAAGCGAATCACGGATGCGAGGTTACGCGCCGTGGCCCAACGGCTCGATTCGGCGCGCCCCCGCACGCGGGCACCCGGACGGACGTCACATCGGGCCCCTGACCAACCCATAGGCTGACGGCGTGAGCCACGGACGCCGTACGACGCCCCGCCCGCGCCGCGGCCGGGTGACGGTCGTCCTGCTCGGCGTCGTGGCCGTGGTGGTCACCGCGCTCGCCATCGTGCTGGGACGGGCGGTGCTGGTCGACGACCCCGGCCGGCAGGCCGCGACCCCGACCACTCCTGCCGCGGGGGCGACCGCGACCCCGCTGGCCGACTACGACACCTCCGACCTCGCGGTGGTGCGCGCGCCCTTCTGCGGGCGGATCTCGGCGGAGTCCGCCGCCCTGGCGCTCGGCGTCGACACCGCCGACGACCCGGTCGCCTGGCGCCCCGGGGTGCCGCTCCCGGGGACCGGGTCCATCGCCAACGAGTGGGGCTGCTCGGTCACGGCCGGCGACGTCACCGCCTCCGCCTGGGTCTTCGCCACCCCGGTCAGCACGGACCGGGCGCGCGAGTGGGTCCGTGACGCGGCCGGCGGGGACTGCAAGCGCAAGGACGTCCCCGCGATCGGCTCCCCCGGAGTCGTCGTGACCTGCCCCGCACGACCCGGCAAGCACACGACCCACCACGGCCTCGTCGGCGACAGCTGGCTGGCCTGCCGGGTGGAGGGCACCGGGGACGCGGAGCGGGTCGGTCGGTGGTGCGTCGTGGCGCTCGAGGCGATGCGCACGAGCTGACGCAGGCTCCGGTCGGCCCGCGGGTTACGTGCGTCTCACCGTCCGCGCGTCGGCGTGCACTCGTCACCTCAATGTGTATTACTTTACTTGACTTAGTCGTATTCACGAGGAGACACCATGCACACGCTGACCCGATCGAGGCGTTCGCGCCTCGCCCCCGGCCTGCTGACCGCGGCCGGGCTCGTCCTCGCCCTCGGCGGCCTGGCCGCCTGCGGCGCCGAGGCCCAGGGCCCGCGCCTGGAGCTGTCGGCCGCCGTGCCGGACGAGGTGCCCGACGGCACCGTGCTCCGCGTCGGGGACCCGGCCACGCAGACCGCCCTCGAGGCCAGCGGCCTCGACGAGGAGCTGGACGTCGAGGTCGAGTGGGCCAACATCTCCGGCGGCCCCAAGACCCTCGAGGCCTTCCGCGCGGACGCGCTCGACGTCGGCTCCGTGGCCGACATCCCGCCGATCCACGCGCACCTGGACCGGCCTCGACGTCCGGATCATCGCCGCCCGCGAGACGGTCGACCCGTGGAGCACCCGCTGTACGAGCTCGGCGTCGCACCCGGCGTGAAGGTCTCGAGCCTCGAGGACCTGCGGGGCAAGACGATCGCCTACAGCCCCGGCCAGGCCCAGGGCGCCCTGGTCCTGCGGGTGCTGGAGAAGGCCGGGCTCGACCCAGGAGGACGTCGAGCTGGTCGAGCTGCCCAGCACCGGCGACGCCTACGTCCACGGCCCTCGGCCAGCAAGCAGGTGGACGTCGCGCCGCTCGGCGGCGTGCAGGTCAAGCGCTACCTCGCCAAGTACGAGCAGGACGGCGCGCACCACCATCCGGCACGGCCTGCGGGACGACTCCGGGCCGCCTCTACTCCCCGACCAACGTGCTCGCAGGACCCCGCCAAGGCGGCCGCGCTGCAGGACGTACGTCGAGGTCTGGGGCAAGGCCCAGCGCTGGATCGAGGACCACCCCGAGGAGTGGCTCGAGGGCTACTACGTCAAGGACCAGGGCCTCTCCGCGAGGACGCGACAGTACCTGATCGACGCCGCCGGCGAGCGCGACGTCCCGACCGCCTGGACCGAGGCCATCGCCCGGCACCAGGAGACCATCGACCTGCTGGCCAAGGAGCAGGGCCACGAAGCAGCTCGACGCCGCGGACCTCTACGACCGCCGCTTCGAGAAGGCCATCGCCGGCACGCGCCTGCGCCGGAGGCGGGCACGTGAGCGCCGCCGTCGCCGACGCGCCGCCGTCGAACCGCACCGGACCCGGCGCTCGCCGACGCAGCGGCGTCCGGCCCACGGCCGCCGGCTGCGGCCCGGGACGCCGGCATCCGGTTCGGCTGCTGGGTCGGTCCGCTCGTGCTGCTCGCGGTGCTGGTGCGCTCGGCTCCGCCACCGGGCTGCTCGACCGCGCATCCTCTCGGCGCCCTGGACCGTGGTGGCCACCGCCGGCGAGCTCATCGCCGACGGCCGGCTGCAGGAGAACCTCGCCATCTCCGCCCAGCGGGCCGGCCTCGGGCTGTTCTTCGGCATCGTGGTCGGCACGGTGCTGGCGCTCGCTGTCGGGCTGAGCCGCGTCGGCGAGGCGCTCATCGACGGGCCGGTGCAGATCAAGCGCGCCATCCCGAGCCTGGCCCTGATCCCGCTGCTCATCCTGTGGTTCGGCATCGGCGAGACCATGAAGGTCATCACCATCGCCCTCGGCGTCTTCGTCCCGATCTACATCCACACCCACACCGGGCTGCGCGGCATCGACGCGCGCTACGTCGAGCTGGCCGAGACCGTGGGCCTGAGCCGCGCCGACTTCATCCGCCAGGTGGTGCTGCCCGGCGCGCTGCCCGGCTTCTTCCTGGGCCTGCGGTTCGCGGTCACCGGCGCCTGGCTGTCGCTGGTGGTGGTGGAGCAGATCAACGCCACCAGCGGCATCGGCTACATGATGGAGCTCGCCCGCACCTACGGCCAGACCGACATCATCGTCGTCGGCCTGGTCGTCTACGGCGTCCTCGGCCTGCTGTCCGACGGCGCCGTCCGCTTCATCGAACGGAAGGCGCTGTCATGGCGACGCACCCTGGCGGGCTGACCGCCGTCGCCCTCGCGCGACTCCGCAGGCAGGCCGTCCCGGATGCCGCAGCGCGTCGCGTTCGCGGCCTGATCCGCAGCTTCGGGCCCGAGGGCGTCCTGAACGGCGCTCGACCTGGACATCGCGCCCGGCGAGTTCGTGGCGCTGCTCGGGCCGCAGCGGCTGCGGCAAGAGCACCCTGCTGCGGGCGCTCGCCGGGCTGGACCACGACGTCGCGCGGCAGCGGCGTGATCACCGTCCCCGAGCGGGTGTCGGTGGTCTTCCAGGACTCCCGGCTGCTGCCCTGGGACAGCGGTGCTGGACAACGTCATCCTCGGGCCTGCGGGAGCACGACGCCGATGCCCGGGCGCGCAAGGCCCTCGCCGAGGTCGGGCTGGCCGGCCGGGAGCAGGCCTGGCCGCACGAGCTGTCCGGCGGCGAGCAGCAGCGGGTGGCGCTGGCCCGCTCGCTGGTCCGCGAGCCGCAGCTGCTGCTGGCCGACGAGCCGTTCGGCGCCCTCGACGCGCTGACCCGGATCAGGATGCACGGCCTGCTGCGCGAGCTGTGCGCCGCCCACCGGCCGGCCGTCCTGCTGGTCACCCACGACGTCGACGAGGCCATCGCGCTCGCCGACCGGATCGTGGTCCTGCGACGACGGCCGGGTGGCTACGGTCCGGACCGTACCCTCGGAGGTCGGCCCGCCGCCGGAACCCAGCCGACGCAGCCGGCCATGACGCCCTGCGCCGCGACCTCCTGGCCGCTCTCGGCGTCGCAGGCGCCAGCCACTGAACGAGCCACGACACGAACCTGACCGAGGAGCGCCCATGATCGTCCAACCGCAGACTCCACCTCAACGCGTTCCTGATGAGCACCGGCCACCACGAGGCGTCGTGGCGGCTGCCGGAGAGCGACCCGCACGCCAGCACCGACGTGCGAGCACTACAAGCAGCTGGCCCGCACCGCCGAGCGCGGCAAGCTCGACTCGATCTTCTTCGCCGACTCCCCGGTGCTGTTCGGCGAGCGTGGGCCGCCGCCCGGCCGGCACGCTCGAGCCCACCGTGCTGCTGACCGCCATCGCCGGCGCCACCGAGCGCATCGGGCTGATCGCCACCGCGTCCACCACCTACAACGAGCCGTTCAACCTGGCCCGCCGCTTCGCCTCGCTGGACCACGTCAGCGGCGGCCGCGCCGGCTGGAACATCGTCACCACCGCCGGCCCGGACGCCGCCCGCAACTTCGGCCTGGACGACTAGCCCGCCCACGCCGACCGCTACGAGCGGGCCGCCGAGTTCCTCGAGGTGGCGCTGAAGCTCTGGGACAGCTGGGAGGACGACGCCGTGCTCGCGCGACAAGGACGGCGGGCGTGTGGGGCGACGACGACAAGGTCCACCCGATCGACCACGCGGGCACGCACTTCCGGGTCGCGCGGCCCGCTCAACGTGCCGCGCTCGCCGCAGGGCCACCCGCTGCTCGTGCAGGCCGGCTCGTCGGAGGACGGCAAGGACCTCGCCGCCCGGTACGCCGAGGCCGTCTTCACCGCCCAGCAGACGCTCGGCCGACGCCCAGGCGTTCTACGCCGACCTCAAGGCGCCGCACCGCCGCGGCCGGCCGCGACCCGGACACCATCAAGATCCTGCCGGGCATCGTGCCGGTCATCGGCGCCACCGAGGCGGAGGCGCTGGAGCTGGAGGCGGAGCTCGACCGGCTGATCAAGCCGGAGTACGCCCGGCAGCCAGCTGGCCAGCACGCTGCGGGTCGCCCCGGAGCGACCTGCCCCTGGACCGCGCAGCTGCCCGACGACCTGCCCAGCGAGGACGAGATCGAGGGCGCCAAGAGCCGCTACACGCTGATCGTCACAGCTGGCCCGGCGCGAGCGGCTGACCGTGCGCCAGCTGATCGGCCGCCTCGGCGGCGGCCGCGGCCACCGCACCTTCGCCGGCACGCCCGGAGCAGGTCGCCGACGCCATCCAGGAGTGGTTCGACAGCGGCGCCGCCGACGGCTTCAACATCATGCCGCCGGTGCTGCCGTCCGGGCTGGAGGCGTTCGTCGACCACGTGGTGCCCGATCCTGCAGCGAGCGCGGCCTGTTCCGCACCGAGTACACCGGCACCACCCTGCGCGAGCACTACGGCCTGGCCCGCCCGGCCAACCAGTCTCACCCGGCAGCCGTCCCGCTACCGACTGATCCACCAGAGAGGACTCGCATGGTCGACTACCGCACCCTTCGGCCGCACCGGCGTCCAGGTCAGCCCGCTGACCCTCGGCGCGATGAACTTCGGCGCCTGGGGCAACCCCGACCACGAGGAGGCATCCGGATCATCCACCGGGCCCTCGACGCCGGCATCAACGTCATCGACACCGCCGACGTCTACTCGCACGGCGAGTCGGAGGAGATCGTCGGCAAGGCGCTGCCGAGGGCCGGCGCGACGACGTCTTCCTCGCCACCAAGTTCCACGGCCGAGTCGGCGACGACCCCAACCACCGCGGCAACTCCCGCCGCTGGATCGTCCGGGCGGTCGAGAACAGCCTGCGCCGGCTTGGGCACCGACCACATCGACCTCTACCAGGTGCACCGCCCCGAGCCGGACACCGACTTCGACGAGACCCTCGGCGCGCTGTCCGACCTGGTGCACGCCAGGGCAAGATCCGCTACATCGGCACCTCGACCTTCCAGCCGTCGCAGATCGTCGAGGCGCAGTGGATCGCCGCAGCGGCGGGGCCGCGAGCGGGCGGTCACCGAGCAGCCGCCGTACTCGATCCTGGCCCGCGGGATCGAGCGCGAGGTGCTGCCCGTCGCCCAGCGGTACGGCCTCGGCGTGCTGCCCGTGGAGCCCGCTGGCCGGTGGCTGGCTGTCCGGCCGCTACCAGCCGGGACTCGACACCGGCGGTCGTCTCCGCCGGGCCGCGCGGCTGCCGGCCCGCTACGACCCGACCTCGCCGGCCAACGCCGGCCAAGCTCGCGGCCGTCGACGCAGCTGCAGGAGCTGGCCGACGAGGCCGGGCTGTCGCTGATCCACCTGGCGCTGGCGTTCGTGCTGCAGCACCCGGCGGTGACGTCGGCGATCATCGGGCCGCGCACCTCGGAGCACCTGGAGTCGCAGCTCGGGCGCGGCGAAGGTCGACCTCTCCCGACGACGTGCTGGACCGGATCGACGAGATCGTGCCGCCCGGCACGACCATCAACGCGGCCGACCGGGGTTACGCACCTCCGGCCCTCACCGAGGCCGCGCTCCGACGCCGTCGCTGACGGCTCGTCGGCCGGCGGGGCGTGGGGGACGCGCCCGCCGCCGGCCTCGGTGGCTGGCGGCGTACGACATCACGGACGTCGGCCGGCACGGCAACTGGCGGCGTACGACGAGGATCGCGGGGATCCGGATGTCGTACGCCGCCAGTTGTGCGCGCGTCGGGAGACCGGTCGGTCAGGCCTCGACCTTCTCGGCGCCCCGGCGCCAGCGGATGCCGGCCTCGAGGAACGCGTCGATGTCGCCGTCGAAGACCGCCTGCGGGTTGCCGGACTCGTAGGAGGTCCGGAGGTCCTTGACGATCTGGTACGGGTTGAGCACGTAGTTGCGCATCTGGTCGCCCCACGACGCCTGGACGTCGCCGCGCAGGCCGTCGAGGTGGGCCTTCTCCTCGGCCTTCTTGAGCGCGAGGAGCTTGGCCTTGAGGACCACCATGGCCGAGGCCTTGTTCTGCAGCTGCGACTTCTCGTTCTGGCAGCTCACGACGGTCCCGGTGGGGATGTGCGTCAGCCGGACGGCGGAGTCGGTCGTGTTGACCGACTGTCCGCCGGGGCCGCCCGAGCGGTAGACGTCGACGCGGATCTCCTCGTCGGGGATCTCGATCTCGTCGGTCTGCTCGAGGACGGGCACGACCTCGACGGCGGCGAACGACGTCTGGCGGCGGCCCTGGTTGTCGAAGGGGCTGATCCGCACGAGGCGGTGGGTGCCGGCCTCGACGGAGAGGGTGCCGTAGGCGTACGGCGCGTGGATGGCGAAGGTGGCGGACTTGAGGCCGGCCTCCTCGGCGTACGACGTCTCGTAGACCTCGACGGGGTACTTGTGCTGCTCGGCCCAGCGCATGTACATGCGCATCAGGGTCTCGGCGAAGTCGGCCGCGTCGACGCCGCCGGCGCCGGAACGGATGCTGACCAGCGCCTCGCGGGCGTCGTACTCACCGTTGAGCAGGGTGCGGATCTCGAGGGACTCGACGGACTTCTTGATGCGGAGCAGCTCCCGCTCGGAGTCCTCGAGGGACGAGGCGTCGCCCTCCTCCTGCGCCATCTCGACCATGAGCGCGAGGTCCTCGATGCGCGAGTCGAGGCCGGTGAACTTGTCGAGCTCGCCCTGGAGGGTCGAGAGGCGCCCGGTGATGCGCGTCGCGCTGTCCACGTCGTCCCACAGGTCGGGTGCAGCCACCTGCTCGCTGAGGTCGGCGATCTCGCGGCGCATCGTGTCCAGGTCGAGGACCTGACCGATGGTCTTCATGGTCGCCTGGAGCTGCTTGATCTCTGCTTCGAAGTCGGTACTCGCCACAAGGACCCACACTACGGCGCGGGTGTGAGGAGTGTCGAAAGGCAGCACGCCGGGAGCGCCGCCGACCCCCGTGGGCGGCGCTCCCGGCGTGGTCGGGGGCTACTTCGTGCAGCGGACCTCGGGGACGAGGACGGCCGGGTAGCTGACCGGCTCGACGTTGGAGAACAGGTCGTAGCGCAGCGTGAGCGCGCCGGTGATGTCGGTGGTCGACGGGACCACCTGGCCCTTCACGATCACCTGGTCGACCTTGGTCACCCCGTCGAGGGCGAGCGTGATGCGGGACGAGGAGCCCTCGGCCGCGCTGTCGTGCATGGCGTACGTCGCGCGCAGGTCGGTGCAGAGGCCCTTCAGCGGGTACTCGACGTACGACACGGCACCGCGGACGAACGGCTGGAAGGAGAACGCGTAGGGCTGGCCGCCGACGAGCGCGGTGCTGGAGACGGCGATGTTCTCGAAGGCGCCCCGCGGTCGCTGGGCGAGCTTCTGCCACGAGTAGACCTTGACCGCGACGACCGGGCTGGTCCCCTTCCTCAGGCCGTTGGAGCGGAGCTTGACCACGCGGTACTGGTGGGTGCCGACGGCGCTGGGCTCGTCGGTGAGCAGGTAGGTGCCGTTGCGCTTGATCGTGGCCCTGCTGCTGACGGTCCACTTCTTCGTGCCGCCGCCACGCTTCTCGAGGAAGACCCTCTTGCCCGCGACGCGGGGCTTCACCTTGCCGCGCACCTGCACGACGCCCTCGCCGAGGTCCATCTCCTGGATGTTGACCTTGGCGGTGACGGTGTACGCCGCCGGCCGGCGCGCATCGTCAGGGGCGGCGGTGGCGCTGGCCGCCACAGCCATCGGGCCGACGACCACGGCCGCGGCCGTGATCAGGATGGTGAGACGCTTCATGAGGTCCTCCCGGTTGCTGTGGCGGCCCGCACCGGGCCTCTTCGGATCCTAGGACCGTCGAGGCCGGTGCGACATGGCTACTTCGTGCAGCGGATCTCCGGGGTCGCGACGACCGGACGGGAGACCGGCGGACGCGTTGGAGGTGAGCTCGTAGCGCAGGCGGAACGCGTCCGTCAGGTCGGTCGTCGACTCGACGACCTGGCCCACGACGAGGCCCTGGTCGACCTTCGTCACACCGTCGACGAGCAGCTTGACCGCGCCGGTGGAGCCGCTCTCGGAGCGGTCGTCGAGGGCGTACGTCGTGCGCAGGTCGGTGCACAGGCGGCCGAGGGTGAACTCGACGTACGCCGGGGCGCCAGGTGTGTTGGCCACGAGGCTCGGCCAGTACTCCGTCGTGCCGATGGTGGCCGTGGTGAGGGTGTGGACGTTCTGCGTGGCTCCGGTCGTCCGCCTCCCGAGCAGCTCCCACCGGTAGACGTCGACGGAGAGGACCTTGCTGGTCCCCTTGCGGATGCCCGCGCTCTTGGGCTTGAGCACGCGGTACTCCCGGGTGCCGGCCACGCTGGGCTCGTCCTTGAGCAGGAAAGTGCCGTTGCGCCTGACCTTGGCCTTGGTGCTGACGGCCCACGTGGTCTTGCCGTCGAGGCGCTGCTGCAGGACGACCTTCGCCCCGGCCGCGCGCGGCGTGACCTTGCCGCGGACCTTGACGACGTCCTCGCCGACGGTCACGACGTCCTTGTTCACCTTCGCCGTGACGGTGTACGCCGCCGCGCGGCGCTCGGTCGTGTCCGCGGCCTGGGCGGTGGTCGTGGTCAGCGCGAGCGGGCCGGCGACCATGACCGCCGCGGCGGCCAGCGAGACGAGGGTGGTGGTGCTGCGGTGCATGAGGTTCTCCCGTGTGAGTGGGGCCCGTGCGGGCCCGTTGCGGGGAGGAGATGCGGCGAGTGCGGAAAAGGTTGCGGATCGCGAGCGATGAATGCTCGGAGCGCCGGCGGGGTTGTCATGCTGTGTCCGTCGTCCCCGCGGGGCCGGCGAACTCTCGGAGGAAAGGCACCCGTGTACCTGAGCGCAGCACTGCTCCCCCCGCTCGCCCAGCGGGAGGAGGTCGCGCAGCTGCTGGCGGACATCGGCGGGCGGATGGGCGAGCCGGCCGTCGAGTCACGCAGGCGCTGGGGACGGTCGCGTCCGTCGTCCTCGCCCGCTGTGGGGGCCCCGGCGGCTCTCGCTCCGCTCCCGGTGGGGCTGATGGCCGTGCACGTCACGAAGTTCGGCTACGTCGAGCCGGAGGCGGGGACCCGGCTCCGGACCACCCTGGAGCGCGACGCCCTCGGGTGGACGGCGCCGACGGTGCACGTCACCGGCGAGCTGCGCACCCACGGCTCCGACGAGCGGCTGCACCTGGCACTCGACGGGGACGTCGACGGCCTGCACGCCGTCTTCCGCGAGATCACCGACTCGGCCAAGCGGGCCGGCTTCATGCTGGACCGCCGCTCCTTCAGGCCGCTGCTCCCCGTGGCCGACCTGGACGACGGGGTCTCGGACGAGGCGCTCGCGACCCTGGTGGCCGGTCTCGAGGACTTCGTCGGCACCCCGTGGACGGTCGACGTCGTGACGCTGGCCAGGCTCGGGTTCGGATCGGGTGACGAGCTGACCGAGGTGGCCACGATCCCGATCGGCGCTCCTGTCGCCTGAGCCGCTCAGCCGGCCGGCTCGATGGTGAGCTCCGGCCGCCACGGACCACGTGCGGGGGCGTCGTCACGCCGACGCGGGCTCGAGCGGGATCAGACCACCCGTCGGCGACCTTCTCAGGTCTGTGCCGGCGGGTGGTCTGGTCGAAACCTGGCCTCCCCCGATGCTCAGGCCCCCCTGTGATCAATGACCGTAGATCCACAACGGGCTATGCGGCAGACCCAGATGACCTATGGACACGTAGCTACTTCGGGCAGCATCATGCGCGATTCCCAGAGTTGGCCGACCTCGATGCTTCTGGCAATGACTGGCGCGCCTCTCGCCCGAGTGTCAGACCGGTCGATTCACCCCGCCGGCTCGATGGTGACCGCCGCGCGGCCGGTGGCCGAGACGGTGGGCCGGCTCGGGGTGCCGGGCACGGTGAGCGGCAGGTCGAGAGGCGCGCTGAGGACGACGGTCACGGCGCGGGCGGCGGGGTCGACCCGGGCGACGACCGCGATGTCGCCGTACGTCTCGTAGGCACCGACCCTGCGCAGGTAGTCCTGCACGGCGACCCGGACCGCGCGCTCCTCCTGCAGGAGTCGTTCGGCCGGCAACCCCTCGGCGTACACGCCGGCGGAGCCGATGTCGGCGCCGTGGAGCGCGGCCCCGTCGGCGAGGGTGTCGAGGACTGGCGCTGCATGAAGGCCGAGGAGGCGTTGACGACGACCGCGATGGCCAGGACCAGGACCGCGGCGAGGCCGACGATCAGCGGGATGGCCGAGCCGCGGTCGTCGCGCCTCACTCGTCGCCCCTCCGGTCTCGACGTACTGGCCGATCGGCACCGTGTGGCTCGCCTCGAGGGCGAAGCTGCGGCGCTCGGTGGCGAGGACCTCGGGCAGCAGCGGCATCTCGACGCGGGAGCGGATCTCCACGGTGATGACGGCCGTGCCGGTGTGGCAGTTGGCGAGCCCGCCGCACGACACCCGGACGTCGGCGACCATGCCGTCGCCGCCCTGGTCGGCCAGGGTCTGCGTTGCCACGGCCTCGGCCCGCGCCCGCCCCGTCGCGTCGTCGGGAGCCAGGGCGAACGCCCGGGCTGCGGCGCTGGCCGCACCGTTGACCGCGAAGGCACCCCGCTGCACCTCGAAGACCGAGATCACGATCCAGGTCAGCGGGATGAAGAGCACCAGCCCGACCCAGCAGAACTCGACGAGGGCGCTCCCCTGCTCGTCGCGCGCCCGCCTCACGGCGTCTCCTCGCGGATCGCGTTGCCGCTCACCGAGAACTCGATCGCGATGCCCCCGAGACCGAGGGTGGGCACCCGGGCATCGATGGTGAGCTCGTACGCCGCGGCGCCCCCGATCGCGACCGGCTCGACGCGGATCGCCCGGGCGTAGTCCGGCGAGACGGCGCCGACGATCTGCTCACGCGCCTTGTCCACACCGTCCTGGGGCGTCGCGCCCGCCACGGCGGCGCTGCGCGCGCCCTCGGCGGCGGCCGAGGAGAGGGTGTTGCGCACGTGCAGCACCAGCGCGAGCTGCAGCAGCCCGATGAACAACGGCAGCAGCACGACGAGGACCATCACGAAGTCCACGACGGCCGAGCCGCGCTCTCCCCGGTGCCGGACGGCGGGCACCGGCCCTACTTGACCTGGTTGAAGGCCGCGCTCGAGCAGGCCCTTGAGGGGCTCCTCGGCGAAGGTGAAGATCGCGATGGCCAGGCCGATGGTCATCACCGTGACCATGACCCAGCCGGGCACGTCGCCGCGCTCGTCGCGACGCGGCACCGCGACCGCGAGCCAGGACCGGAGCAGGAGCTCCGTGAGTGGTGTGTGCATGGGTACCCCCGAGGGTTGAGTGGATGGATGGGTCTGTCGGACAGGTGGTCAGGGCACGACGAGGCGCAGCCCGAGGGCGCCGGGGAAGAATGCGAAGAGCACCGTGACGGGCAGGACGAGGAAGACGACCGGCGCCATCATGAAGACCTCCTTGCGGGCCGCGGTCTCGATGAGTGCGCGGCGGCCGGCCTCGCGCACGTCGCCGGCCTGCGCGTGCAGCACGTCGGCCAGCGGCGTGCCCCGCTCGATGGCGACCGCGATGCCCGTGGCGAACCGCGCCACCATCGGCAGGCCCGTGGTGGCGGCCAGCTGCTCGAAGGCGGCCGCGACCGGGGTGCCGGTGCGGATCCGGGCGAGGACGCGGCCGAGGTCGGCGGAGAGCTCGCCGCCGCTGCGGCGTACGACGCGGTCGAGCGCGGCGACCGGGCTCTCCCCCGCCGCGACGGCCAGCGCCAGCATCTCGGCCAGGGCCGGGAACTCCAGGATCGATCTGTCGCTCGCGCTCGGTGGCCCGGGCCGAGAGCCGGTTGTCGCGCAGCAGCACCCCCGCGACGAAGCCGAACAGGCACAGCCGCAGGGCCGCCACCGGGTTGACGCCGCCGGTGAGCGACGCGCAGCAGCTGCAGCGCCGCGGCCAGCGGCGAAGCCCGCCGAGTCCCCACATCACCTGCTCGACGCGGAACTCGTGCACGGACTTGTCGAGGCCGCCGCGGACGAGGCGGCGGCGTACGGACGCCTCACCGCCCAGCACCCGCTCGACGCCGTCGGCCGCCGCGCGGAGGAACGGCCCGAAGATCCCCGCCGCCGCGACCGTCGGCGAGGCCGAGGCGACCTTGAGGGCCGGGGTGCGACCGACCTGCGGCAGGTCGCGGACGTACGGCAGTGACGCGGAGCGCGAGCTGCGGTCGCCGGATGGCCAGCACGCGTACGACGACCAGCAGCAGGCCGCCGGCGGCCAGCGCCCCCAGGACCGCACCCCACAGCGCGAGCGTCATGCCAGGATCCGCCGCTCGACGGGCAGCCGACCGATGCGCATCATCAGGCGGTAGGCGAGCACGCACAGACGCGGCTCCGACGGCGAGGACCACGACCCCGGCCGCGCGAGGAGAGCGCCTGCACCGAGCCGGTCTGGAAGGACATCAGCAGCAGCACGACCCAGGGAGCGGACACGGCCAGGCGGGCACCGTTGACCGTCCAGGCCTGGCGTGACTCCAGCTCGGAGCGGGTGCGCGCCTCGTCCCGGAGGTAGCCCGACAGGTTGCGCAGCAGGCGGCCGAGCTCGCCGCCGCCGACCTCGCGGGCGATCCGCAGACCCTCGACGACGCGGTCGCCGACGGGGTCGGCCAGGCGCGCCTTGAGCAGGTCGAGCGACTCGTGGAAGCGGCCGGTCACCTGGTAGTCCAGGGCGAACCCCTCGAACGCGTCGCGCAGCGCCTCGGGACCGTTGGTGCCGAGCGCCGCCGAGAGCGTCCGGCAGCGACATGCCGGCGCGTACGGCGCTGGCGAGGTTGTCGACGGCGTCGGGCCAGACCTCGGCGAACTCCCGCTGCCGGCGGGCGGCCCGCTGCGCGCAGCACCAGGACCGGCGCCTAGCCGGCCATCAGCGCGAAGACGACCGCCACCGGGACCGTCCTCGACACCGCCTGGATGACGACGAACGCGACCACGGCGAGCACGACGCAGAGCAGCACCAGGCTGGTCACCGACACGTCGCCGAGCCCCGCGCGCGCGAGCAGCTGCTCCGCACGCGTGCCGCCGGGCCGCCGGGGTCGCGGCGTGCGCGGCAGGAAGAAGGCGGACCAGATCAGCAGCAGCCCGACCCCGACACCGAGCCCGACGAGCGCACCCATCAGCGGCCCCCGGCCAGGATCTGGTGGACGTCGATCCCGATGCGCTGGAAGCGCTCCAGCCGGGTCGGCGTGCCCGCGCGCCCGACGCAGCTCGCCGTCGACTGCGCTCGAAGAGCGGCTCGGTCTCGATGATGTCGTTCTCCACCCGGCCGGGGACGGAGACGATCTCGTTGACGCGGCGTACGCCGTGCTCGTCGATGCCCAGGTGCACGACCAGGTCGACGGAGCTGGCCACGGTCGGCACGACGAAGCGGGCCGAGATGTTCTCCCCCGCCAGCAGCGGCAGGGTGCACATCTTGACCAGCGCCTCGCGGGCGCTGTTGGCGTGCAGGGTGCACATGCCGGGCAGCCCGGCGTTGAGCGCGAGCAGCAGGTCGAGGCACTCCTCGGCCCGCACCTCCCCCACGATCACCCGGCTCGGCCGCATCCGCAGCGCCTCCTTGACCAGGTCGCGCAGCGCGATCTCGCCGGTGCCCTCGAGCCCCGCCTGACGGGTCTGCATGGGCACCCAGTCCGGGTGGTTGAAGCTGGAGCTCGAAGACCTCCTCCGCGGAGATCACCCGGTCGCCGCCGGGGATCGCGGCCGCCAGGCAGTTGAGGAAGGTCGTCTTGCCGGCCTGCGTGCCGCCCGCGACGAGGACGTTGAGCCCGGCCCGGATCGAGGCGTCGAGGAAGGTCGCCGCCTGCTGCGACAGGCTGCCGAGCTCGACCAGGTCGCTCCATCCGGCTCGCGCGCACCACGAACTTGCGGATGTTGACCGCCGAGAAGCCGCGGCTGATGCCCTCGAGCACCACGTGCAGCCGGTGCCCCTCGGGGAGCATCGCGTCGACGAAGGGCTGGCTGAGATGTCGATCCGGCGGCCGCTGGACTTGAGCATCCGCTCGACCAGCTCGTGCACCTGCGCGGCGACTGAGCATCAGGTTGGTGAGCTCGTGCCGACCCCGCCGGGCGATGAAGACCCGGCTGGGGTCGTTGATCCAGATCTCCTCGACCTCGGGGTCGTCGAGGAAGGGCTGGAGCGGACCGAAGCCCGAGACCCGGGCGATCAGCTCGCCCACGACCGCCGCGGGATCGGCGACCGGCACGACCGCACCGGTCAGGCTGCGCTCGTCGTGGCGGCGTACGACGTCCTCCGCGATCCGGCGCACCAGACCGGCGTCGCGCTGGGGGTCGACGCCGTCCGAGCGCACGCTGCTCGCGCACCTGTCCGTCGAGCATCTCGACGAGCTCGCTGTGCGAGTCCTGGCGCGTCACGCGTCATCCGAGTCCCCCGTCCCGAGTGGGTTTCTGCGCGACAACCTACCCACGGGCGGGCGACTCACACACCGGCGAAGGTTAAGCCTGTGGACAACCCTCCGAAGCTGTTCGTCCTTCGAAGGAAGACGTTCCAGGACGGGTGGCGACCGACCCAGGTGTGACAGACGCGGGCTGGGAGAGTTTCCTCACGAGGTGTTCTTGCGGCAACGGGAACTCGGCCTGAGTCGTCAAGAAAGCTGCAAGGTCTACCTAGATACGTGGCTTGCCATGTGGAGGACGGCTACCAAGGAGTCCCACTTGCCCGATGGTCATCACCGTGACCATGACCCATCCGGGCACGTCGCCGCGCTCGTCGCGACGCGGCAACTCGATTTCTCGACCAAGCACTCCGACGCGTTGTAGCGGCTCACTTTGTAGCGGCTCACTGGGCTCCTCGCCGCGTGTCGCACCGTGGCGTCGCTCCCACGCACGACCCCCATTTGCGACGTTGGATGGCATAGGCGACTGGATGTTCAACACGCGAATGCCTGCTGGGCTTCAGCATCCGCTCGACGAGCTCGTGCACCTGTGCAGAGCTGCGCATCAGGTTGGTCAGCTCGTGCCGCCCCGCCAAGCCCGAGACGTCTGGCGGGGGGTTGCGTGTCTTTACCCCCATCAGGGGTTGCCGGATGCACGTCGCGGGCTCGACTGTTGTGCGTAAGGCGGGTCTGGCGCGTCCAATCCGCTCTAGTGCGCCAGACGCAATCTCGTTGGAAGCGCTGGTTCCATCCACTATGGGGGCGCTCGAAGAGAGGCAGGGAACATGAGCCGGACCAACCCGCTTGACGATCCGGTGGTCGCGCACCATTACCGCGTGGAAGTCGACCTCGCGCACCGGCTACTCAACTCGACGCGGGATGAGCGCTCTCAACTCTACACAACTGTCTATGAGGAGTTGTTCCGCGAGGTCCCGCACCACGTGCAACTGCGTAATAAGGAGGATCACAACCTTCGCGACGCGATGATCCGCGAGTTGATGGACACCCTCGCTCCATATCTCACCAACGAGACCATCTACGCCGAGATCGGCTCAGGCGACTGCGCTCTCACGATGCAGGTGGCCCCCCGGGTGCGCAAGGCATGGGGGATCGACGTTTCTCCCACCGTGGTACAGGGCGCGTCTGCGCCCAATATGGAACTGGTCTTGTCCGACGGCGTGTCGATTCCAGTCGCGGCGACTCTCATCTTCTCCAACCAACTCATGGAGCACCTTCACCCAGACGACGCCCGCGAGCAGTTGACCAACGTTCTGAAAGCGCTGCTGCCAGGCGGGCGCTACTTGTGCATCACGCCAAATCGGCTGAACGGGCCGCACGACGTCTCTCGGGGGATCGACCCGGTCGCCCGCGGCTTCCACCTCCATGAGTACACCTACATGGAATTGGACCGCCTTTTCAAAGACGTCGGCTTCACGCGGACTCGAGCGCTGATTCGAGTGCGTGGGTATCAGTGCGAGGTCCCGACCGGGCTTGTCGTGTCGGTCGAACGCGCGGTAGCAGCACTGCCGGCCAAACTCCGACATCGTGTTGCCAGCCTTCCGGTGCTGCGTCGGCTCCTCGACGTCATGATTATCGGGATCCGGGACTGAGCCGAGGTTCCTTCGGTTCGGCGGATTCGGTACATGGCCTCGGATGAGCGGACGGGGTTCACCCGTTCCTCGCTCACAGGACCACGGGGCGCGGCAGCCTGGGCTCTGTGGACCGTCTTGGCCGTCTTGGCCGAAGCGTCCCGCGTACCTTCTGCGCATGGCTGGCGGAATGACTTCAGGGGAGCGCGAGACGCGCGCTCCGCGTGGAGAACATCCGGGCTCGGCAGTCCGGGCATGGCACGCAGGACATGTACGGCAAACGACCCGCGTCTTGGGCTGACTCGCTGAAAGAATCGCCACCCGCTGCGGCACCCCGCCCATCCGTCACTGCTGGTACGACGGCTCCCACGGGCGGCGGCGGCACTGCTGCTCGGCTAGCGCAACATCAAAGGCGGCTACCGCGGTCGGATCGCCCGCAGCGGCCCCAGAGGCTGACGGCTGGGCCACCACGGAGATGTGGGCCGATCAGGCGATGGTCCGGCGGACGCGGGGGGTGCGAGCGCCAGGAGCGGGAGGGCTGAGGACACGATGGCGAGGGTGAGGAGCAGAGGGACGCACGGGGGTCTCCTGAGGTGCTCAAGCCACCGCTGTGCCGATCAGCCAGCGGGCCGTGGCGAGCCCCTGAAGGGCGTCATGGTGGTAGAAACATGGCCTACGGACGTGGCGGGCGCAACCCCACGTGGGGATCTCCCAGGCGCCCGACCGGGCCCGTCGGGGCCGGCGCCACCCTTCACCGAACGATGCGGTGGGGCCTGACCTGACATGGCCAGTCGGGGCCGTCCTCGGACGGAAGACCCCTCGATGACAGACGACTCGTTGATGGCAGCGCTTGGCTACTCCTAGCGAGCTGGAGCCGGGTCGTTGATCCAGATCTCCTCGACCTCGGGGTCGTCGAGGAAGGGCTGGAGCGGCCCGAAGCCCGACACCCGGGCGATCAGCTCGCCCACGACCCCGTCGGGATCGGCGACCGGCACGACCGCACCGGTGAGGCTCCGCTCGTCGTGGCGGCGTACGACGTCCTCCGCGATGCGGCGCACCAGACCGGCGTCGCGCTGGGGGTCGACGCCGTCCGAGCGCACGCGCTCGCGCACCTGTCCGTCGAGCATCTCGACCAGCTCGCTGTGCGAGTCCTGGCGCGTCGACGGTCATCCGAGTCCCCCGTCCCGAGTGGGTTTCTGCGCGACAACCTACCCACGCACGGGCGACTCACACACCGGCGAAGGTTAAGCCTGTGGACAACCCCCGGGCCCGGTCACTCCGGGGCGGTCACCCACTGGACGAGCTGCCAGACGAGCCCGTTGGGGTCGGCGAACTGGCAGTAGCGCTCGCCCCAGGGCTCGGTCTCCGGCGGCGTCACGACCCGGGCGCCGGTGGCGGCGATCCGGGCGAACTCGGCGTCGACGTCGTCGACCACGAAGGCCAGCAGCGTGCCCTGGCCCGCGGGACCGGCGATCTCCGCCGGCTTGAAGGACGACAGTCCGGTGCGCAGGAAGGCCAGGTTGACCCCGGCGGTCGGGTGCTCGAGCGGACACGAAGCCGTCGGCGGACATCGCCTCGGTGAAGCCGAGCTCCGCGGCGAAGGCGGCCGAGGCCTCGATGTCGGCGACGTTGAGCGAGAGGGCGGTGGCGGTGATGTTCATACTGGACTCCTGTCGATACGTGGTACGCCGTACAACGTACACTGTTATAGGAATGTTCCCGGACATCGGAGACGACCGTGCCGCTCCCCCTGATCGACCTCCTGTGGCGTGACCACCCGGACGCACCCGCGGGCGGGCAGCGCGGCCCCCGGGCGCGCGTCACGACCGGCGCCGTCGTGGAGGCGGCCGTCCGACTGGCCGACGCCGACGGGCTGGCCGGGGTGACCGTCCGCCGGCTGGCCGGCGAGCTCGGCGTCTCGACGATGTCGGTCTACACGCACGTCAACAACCGCGACGACCTGCTGGTCCTGATGGCCGACGCGGCGCACCAGCGCACGGATCGCGCGCCGTACGGACGGACCGGCTGGCGGTCCCGGGTGCGCCGGGTGGCGGAGGACAACCTGGCGCTGCTCCAGCGGCACCCGTGGCTGGTCGACGTCGCCGACGACCGCACCGCCCTCGGGCCCGGCACGATCGCCAAGTACGACCACGAGCTCGGGGCCCTGGCGCCGCTCGGGCTCGACGACGCCACCTGGGACGCCGCCCTCACCTTCGTCCTGGACTTCGTGCGGGCGAGCGCCCGAGCACTTCGGCCCCAGCCCCGGGCCGGCGAGATGGCGGAGCACTGGCCCGAGTGGAGCCCCCGGCTGGCCGCCTACCTGGGCGAGGACCACGCCCTCGCCCAGCGGGTGGGTGGCGCGGCCGGCGAGGCCATGGGCGGCCCCGGCAGCCCGTCGCTCGCCTGGGACTTCGGCCTCGCCCGGGTGCTGGACGGCCTCGAGGCCCTGGCGCCCGACGGATAGCCGCCGTTCGGCCCGTGCCCGGAGGGGACGTTCGGCACTGGGGCTCACCGGTCTCCGCTGACAGGTTGGACGTACGACGACGTACCGACGACGAGCTGGAGGGCGCGATGACCGCGCTGTTGATGACCGGGTTCCCCGGCTTCCTGGGCTCGGCCCTGCTGCCCCGGCTGCTGGCGCGGCGACCGGGCACGCACGCGGTCTGCCTGGTGCAGGCCCGGCACCTCGACGACGCCCGCGACCGGCTCGCCGGGATCGAGGCGGACGAGCCGCACGTGGCCGGCCGGGTCAGCCTGGTCCTGGGCGACGTCGCGGCCCCGGGCCTCGGCCTCAGCGGCGCCGACGAGCACCTGCTCGAGGACGTCACCGAGGTCTGGCACCTGGCGGCGGTCTACGACCTCACGGTGGGCGAGGAGCTGGCGCACCGGGTCAACGTGGTCGGCACCGACCGGGTGCTCGACCTGTGCCGCAGCCTGCCGGGGCTCGAGCGGCTGCACCACGTGAGCACCTGCTACGTCAGCGGGCGTCACGAGGGCGAGCTCGGCGAGGACGAGCTGGAGGTCGGCCAGGAGTTCCGCAACCACTACGAGTCGACGAAGTACGACGCCGAGCTGCTGGTGCGCCGGGCCATGGCCGCCGGCCTGCCCGCGACGATCTACCGCCCCGGCATCGTGGTGGGCGACTCCCGCACCGGGGCGACCCAGAAGCTCGACGGTCCCTACTTCCTGGCCACCTTCCTGCGCCGCCAGCCCCCGGTTGCCGTCGTCCCCGCCGTCGCCGACCCCGACGTGGTCCGCTTCTGCCTGGTCCCCCGCGACTTCGTCATCGACGCCATGGACCGCCTGTCGGTGCTGGACGTGTCGCTGGGCCGGACCTACGCCCTCACCGACCCGGACCCGCCGACCGTGCGCGAGCTGGTCGACGCGTTCGCCGCCCGACTGGGCAAGCGGGTCGTCTGGGTGCCGCTGCCGCTGTCGCTCACCCGGGCGGTGGTCTCGCTGCCCCTCGCCGAGCGGCTGATGGGCCTGCCCGTCGAGGCGCTCGACTACTTCGCCTCCCCCACGACGTACGACACCACCCACACGACCACCGACCTCGCCGGCACGGGCGTGAGGTGCCCCCGCTTCGAGGACTACGCGGACCGGCTCCTCGACTACATGGTCGAGCACCCCGAGCTCGACTCCGCGGCCATGGTCTGACGACCGACCGACGACGAAGGACGCGACATGACACCCAGGACCCCCGTGGTCGTCAACATCAGCCTGATGGGCCCCGAGTGGGACCACGACACCCGGGTGACCTTCCTCGGCCAGCGGTTCCGGATCGTCCGCCGCGGCACGTCCGGCGACGTCGACGCCGCCCGCGGGCTCGTCCGGGAGTGGGCGCCGAAGGCTGCCGCCGTCGCCGTCACGGGCGTCCGCGACGCGCGGGTCACCGGCCTGTACGGCGGCGAGCTGCGGGCGCACGAGCAGCTCATGGCCGAGTCCGGCCCGACCCCCGTCACCGACGGCACCGAGCTGCTCGAGGTCCTCCAGGAGTGGGCGGTACGGCGCGTCGAGACCGAGATGCCGGGCTACTTCACCAACGCCCGGACGGTCGTGCTCGGCGGCCGGCACCACGACCGGACGGTCCGCATCCTGCGCGAGCACACCGACAACATCGAGCACGCCGACCCGCTGCTGCGCCTGGGCCTGCCCGACCGCCTGCACACCAACCCGGTGCTGGGGCTGGCCGCCGACGCCGTGGGCGGCGCGACCTCGCTGGCCCTGCGCCTCGTCCCCGACGGGGTGCGGACGCAGGCCGCAGCACCCGGCCACCTGGCCGCGCACGCGCTGGCCCGCAGGGCGGCACGCGACTGCGACGTCCTCGTCGCGACGTACGACGAGCTGACCGGCTTCGGGCTCGAGGACCTCGCCGGCAAGACCCTCATCACCTCGGAGACCTCGCCGGACCGGCTGGTCGACCTGGGTGACCGGGGCGTGGACCTGGTCGTCGACGTGACGCCGCAGCCGTTCGACGGCGTGACGGTCAACGCGGCCACCCTGGAGGCGCTGATGACGGCGTCGGTCCACCGGCGCAGCACGCTCACCCACGACGACCTCCTCGACATGATCGTCTCCGCGGGGCTGGAGCCGCGGCTGCTGCAGCCCAACGGGCCCCGGCGCAAGAGCCGCTTCGCGTTCGTCATCCACCCGCTGTCGCAGGAGTACCTGACCAACGTCGAGCCGTTGCGCACCATCTCGCGCATCGCGCCGGCGCCGGTCATGGACCTGGTCGAGAAGGCCGTGGCCTACAGCCCGCCGTTCACCTACAGCCACGTCACCGGCATCACCTCCCCCACCGGCGCCGAGGCGGAGGGCTGGCTCATCTCCGTCGGGGGCACCCCGCACGAGATGATGGCCCACAGCCCGGAGTTCACCTACAAGCGGCTCCTCGTCGCGGCGGACACCGCCCGCAAGCTCGGGGCGCAGATCATGGGGCTGGGAGCGTTCACGAAGGTCGTCGGCGACGCCGGGGTGACGGTCGCACGGCAGGCCCCGCTGCCCGTGACGACCGGCAACAGCTACAGCGCCTCCGGCGCGCTGTGGGCCGCCCACGAGGCGCTGCGGCAGCTCGGCCTGGCCGAGGTCGACGCCGATGGGACCCTGCGGGGCAACGCGATGGTCGTCGGGGCCACGGGCGCCATCGGGTCGGTCTGCGCGCGGCTCCTCGCCGTCGCCGAGGCCCGGCTGTGGCTGGTCTCGCCGGAGTCGGCCAAGCTGCTGGCGCTCAAGGCGCTGATCGAGCGGGAGCACCCGGGCGCGGAGGTGCACATCGCGGCCACGCCCGACGAGGCCCTCCCCGACATGGACCTGATCGTCACGGCCACCTCGGGGGCCGGCAAGCGGGTCCTCGACATCATGGCCGTCAAGCCCGGCTGCGTGATCACCGACGTCGCCCGCCCCCTCGACCTGTCCGCCGAGGACGTCGCCAGGCGACCCGACGTACTCGTGATCGAGTCGGGCGAGATCGAGCTGCCGGGCGACGTGCAGATGCGCGACATCGGGCTCCCCAAGAACGTCGCCTACGCGTGCCTCGCCGAGACCGTGGTCCTGGCCCTGGAGGGTCGGTACGAGAGCTTCACCGTCGGCCGCAACATCGAGTGGGAGAAGGTCAAGGAGATCTACCGGCTCGGGCTCAGGCACGGCATGCGGCTGGCCACCATCTCGGGCGTCAACGGTGTCCACACCCCCGACGACATCGCCCGCGTCCGCGACCTCGCCCTGGCGGCCGGAGCGCAGTCATGACCACCGGGACCCGGCGGACGATGGGCGGCGCCGACGCCATGTGGCTGCATGCCGACCGGCCCAACCACCTGATGGTGATCGACGGGATCATGTGGACCGAGCAGCCGCTGGACTGGGCGCGACTCGAGGAGACCATCCAGGAACGCCTGGTCGACACCTACCCGGTCTTCCACCAGCGCCCCGCCGATCCGGCCCGTCCCTGGGACCTGCCCGGGTGGGAGGACGACCCGGACTTCAGCCTGTCCCACCACCTCCACCACGCCAAGCTCCGCAGGCCGGGAGGCCCCGCCCAGCTGCGGGCCTTCCTCGAGTCGAAGGTCAGCCGGCCCCTGGACCGCAGCCGGCCGCTGTGGGAGGCGTGGCTCATCGACGGGTACGGCGAGGGCTCGGTCGTCTTCACCCGCCTGCACCACGCCATGGCCGACGGGATGGCGCTGGCGCAGGTGATGCTGACGCTCACCGACCCGTCGCCCGACGGCCCCCCGGACCGGGCGCCGCGCGCTCCAAGTTCGGGACGGTCCCTCGTCTCGTTGGCCACGGGACTGGTGCGGAGCACCCTGAGCCTGCCGCGGGTCCCGGGCACGGCGCTCCAGGGCCTCGCGGTCACCCGCAAGCTCCTGCTCGACGTACTGCCCGAGACCCTGCTGAGCCGCGACCCCGGCGTGGACAAGCGGCTGGCCTGGTCGCAACCCCACCCGCTCGCCGAGGTCAAGGCCATCGGCCGCAGCACCGGGAGCACCGTCAACGACGTGCTCATCGCCGCGCTCTCGGGTGCGCTCGCGCGCTACCTGGACTCCTTCGACGAGGCGGTCGACCACCTCACGACCATGGTCCCGGTCAACATCCGCCCCGTGGACCAGCCGCTGCCCCGCGAGCTCGGCAACAAGTTCGCCCTGGTCATGCTCCACCTGCCCACCGCCGAGATGACGGTGCTCGAACGGCTCGACGAGGTGCACCGCCGGATGGCGCACATCAAGCAGTCCCCCGAGGTCTTCATCACCTCGGCCATGGCCGAGGGCATCGGTCACCTGCACGCCATCGAGAAGCCGCTCGTCGACTTCTTCGCCGGCAAGGCCATCGGCGTCACCACCAACGTGATGGGTCCGACGGAGCCCCGCTACCTCGCGGGGGTCGAGGTCACCGGGGTCCTCGGCTGGGTGCCCGGGTCGGGGGGCCAGACGCTGGGCGTGTGCATCTTCAGCTATGCCGACACCGTCCGGATCGGCTTCAAGGTCGACGCCGCCACGGTGCCGGACCCCGAGCAGCTGATCGCGTTCTTCGACGCCGAGCTCGCCTCCCTGCAGGAGGCGGCGCTCGACGGGTGAGGCGCCGCGTGGACCGGGGACCGATCAGTGCGGCGACGCGGTGCGGGGACCGGACCCGGAACGTGGTCGTCGGGTAGTTGAAGGGTGTGCTGAAGCTGGAGAAGAAGGCGCGGTAGTTGGCGCAGTTGACGTCGCTCCAGTTGTAGGGACAGATGACTGTGGTCGCGGTGGGCCCGTAGTTGAAGTAGCCCGCCGCCTGCGCGGCGCAGCGGTCGGAGTAGAAGCCGTTGCCCTGCTGGTGCCAGGCCTCCGGGCGCCAGCTCGACAACCACTGGCCGGTGACGTTGTCCTGCCACCACATGTCGTAGACGACCACGTAGCTGGCCTGCAGGTTGCGGCCGAACGTCGTCGTCCAGATGTCCAGCGGGTCCCTGCCCTGCCCCTGGTAGAGGTACCAGTAGTTGCTGGTCCACTGGTCGTTGTTGAGCACGGTGTAGAACCACTGCCCGGACTCGACCGGCGCGTTGGGGTAGGCGAGGTTGTAGATCTCGGGCTGGACCCACACCGTCTGCTGGTTGCCCGAGGCGTAGTCCGGCCGCACCTGCTTGGGGAGGAACGCCGTGATGACCGACGACGTGCTCGGCAGACCGTCGTTGCAGGTGACGAACGGGTTGCCCGGCGCGAACCAGTCGCTCATGGGGAGCCGGGCGTTGGTCGGCACCCGTCGCGCCGCGACTCCCTCCGTCTGCGGCGCCGGTCGCGCCGCGGCGACGGTGCGGGCACCGGGCGCCTGCCCTCCGGCGAACTCGGTGGCCTCGCACCCGGTGGCCGGCGAGAGGTCCACGCACACGTCCGAGTCCGGGCCGCCGTCGGCACTGCCGCCGTCCTGGTCACCGCTGAGGTAGTCGGTCCCTGCCTCGCCCGACAGGGCGTCGACGCCCGCACCACCCGAGACCACGTCGTTGCCGCTGCCTCCCCTGACGACATCGTCACCGGGACCGCCCATGAGCGTGTTGTTGCCGGCGTCGCCGACGAGCACGTCGGCGTGCCGGAGCCCGAGAGCATCTCGACCGCAGCGATGGAGTCCCCGGACGGGACCGGTGCCCGACGCGAGGCTGACCGAGACTCCCGCGGTGGACGTGCCGTAGTCGGCCACGTCCGCGCCGTCGCCGCCGTCGAGCCGGTCGGCGGCACCCGTGGTCTGGTCGCCCCGGAGGACGTCGTCACCCGAGCCTCCGGCGAGGGCGTCCGCCCCGTCGCCGCCGAGCAGGATGTCGCTGCCTCCACCTCCGAGACCGAGTCCGCCCACCTCCTGCATGAAGACCTCGTCGGCGTCCGACCGACAGGACGTCGTCGCCGGCCGTCCCGACCACACCTCGATACCGGTCACGTGTCGTTGCCCTCGCCCGTCGCCGTCCGGCCCAGGAGGTCGACCGTGCTCCGCGTGCCAGCGGCAGCAGGATGTCGGTGGTCCCCGTGCCGACGATCGTGTCGTTGCCCGGCCCGCCGGACAGGATCGATGCCGCCGAGCCGCCCTGCAGGGTGTCGGCGTGCCGCGAGCCGCGACCCCCTCCACCCCGATGAGCCGGTCGGTGCCCTCGCCGGTGACCGCCCGCGGCCAGGTCGGCCGTCACGGGTCCCGACGCCGTCGGGTGGGCGACGAAGTCGAGGACACCTGCGCCGCCGTCGAGGGTGTCGTCCCTGGACTGCCGATCAGCATGTCCTCACCGTCCCCGCCGGCGAGCACGTCGTTGCCCGCGCCTCCGCGCAGCTGGTTGCTCGCCGAGCTGCCGGTGAGGCGATCCGCGAAGCGGGAGCCGACGAGGTTCTCCACCGAGGTCCAGCGTTCACCGGTCGCGCGACCGGCGGCCAGCGGACCGTGGCGCCCTTGCGTGAGCTCCGGTAGTCGAGCCAGTCCGAGCCTCCGCCCCGGAGAGACGGTCGCGGCCGGCGCTCACCGCCAGGGTGTCGGCGCCCGCGCCACCGTCCACCGGTCGTTGCCTCGCCGGCACGACGTAGTCGGACCCCGCGGCGCCACAGATCCGGTCCTTGCCACCGAGCCCCGTGATCCGGTCCCCTCCTCCGCCGCCGACGATGACGTCCGCGCCACGGGGTGCCGCGGATGCGGTCACCCTTGCGCGTGCCGACGATGGTCGCCCGTCGCCCCATGCAGGTCGCACGGACGGCACCGGCGGGCGTGCCCGCGGCGTACGACGTCCGGATGGTCGCCGCGGGACCGCGCACGCCGCGCGCGAGCCTGTGCCGCACGCCGGACAGCGCGGGCACGGCACCGTGCACGGACGGCACGGTGGCTGCGCCTGGCGGCGGCGGGAGCGCCGCGACCGAGGGGACGGCCATCAGGGACGCCACCGCCAGGAGCAGTGCGACCGAGATGACTGCTGACGAACGAGCTGGAACTGGTCGCACCCTCATGGGCGTTCCTTCCGACTCCTCGACTGTGGCAGTCGGGCCTCGGCGGTCATGCCCGAATTCGATGGCATCCGGACGACGTCGTCGGCCGAGCGCTAGGCTCCCCCCTCGGGGTAGTCCGTGACGATCGGACCCCATCCCGGGCCCATCCGGGGTCCGTCCGTCACGGACTACCCCGCCATGGGCGCCTCCCCCTGGGTGGTGGGGGTCGAGGTCACCCGGGGGCGGCGTACGACCGTGGAGGGCAAGGTCTGCGGCGGCTAGTCTCGGGACGATGACCAACCCCGCACTGTCCGACCTGGCGGTCCTCCTCGGCACCTGGCGCGTGGAGCTCACCGCCGCCGACTGGCTCGACGAGGGGCAGTCCCTCGTCGGCGAGACCCGCGTCGAGTGGCTGGACGACTTCTTCCTCGTGCTGCGATCGTCGTTCGGCGAGGGACCGCCCGACTCCACGTCGGTGGTGGGGCGCAACGAGGACCGCGACGACTACACCGTGCTCTATGCCGACGAGCGCGGAGTGTCCCGCATCTACGCCATGACGTACGCCGACCGGCTGTGGTTCCAGCACCGGGAGGACCCTGGCTTCCACCAGCGGTTCGAGGGTCGCATCGACGAGGACGGGACTGGATCGACGCCACCTGGTCGAAGTCCCACGACGACGGCGTGACCTGGGAGCACGACTTCGACCTGACGTGGACCCGCATCCCGGGGTAGTCGGGGACGACGTCGTAGGCGAGACCGCCGGGTCCGCCCACCAGATCGTCCCCAACTACGTGGGACCGGCCCCGTCAGCGACGCGGCAGCAGGATCTCGAGCTGGTCGACGGTGGCGTCGCCCGTGTAGCGCCCGCCGAGCACCTCGGTGATCGTGCGGGCCACGTCGGCGTTGGCGCGCAGCTGGGTGGCGACGGCCAGGGAGCCGGTGCCGGCGACGTACGCGGCGGTCGAGCCGGAGCGGACGGTGACCCTGACGTGCTCGTCCTGGCCGGCGAAGCGGATCATCACCGGGCCGGTGCCGGACTCGGTGACGTCGCGCAGCACGCTGTCGAGGAGCTGCTCGACCGGGCCGGGGGTCAGCAGCATCTCGGGTCCGCTGTCGACGAACGCCTTGACCTCGCGGGTCTCCGGCAGCAGGCCGCGCCAGCGCTGGGCGATGTGGGAGCCGAGCGCGAGCAGGCTGACCTCGGCGCCCTCGACCAGGGCGCGGCCGCGGGCGAACTCGAGCAGCTCGGCGATGGTGGGGTCGAGGCGCTCGACGTCGGACAGGCAGCGTGCCGTCGTACGGCGCACGTCCGGGTCGAGGTCGCGTCGCAGGGTGAGCTCCTCGAGCTCGAGCCGCATGCCGGTGAGCGGGGTGCGCAGCACGTGCGAGGCGTGGTGGAAGAAGTCGCGGTCGCGGCGCAGGGACTTCTGGAGCTGCGCGGAGCTGGCGCGCAGCGAGTCGCGAGATCGACGACGACCTCGGGGATGCGGGAGCGGGGCGGCTCGATGTCGAAGCGTCCGCGACCCAGGGCGGCGGCCGACTCGGCCAGCTCGCGGAAGGGCCGCGGCAGGGCGGAGGCCATGGCAGGCCGAGGACGGCGGCGAGGGCGACCAGTCCCACCATGAGCGCGATCAGCGGACCGCGCGCCGGGTCCAGCACCGTCGCGGCGACGGTCGCGTCCTGCACGAGCGTGACGGTGGCGTCGCCGACGGTGCTCGAGGCGCTGACGTCCTGGGCGGCGGCGTCGAAGCCGGCGCCGTCCACGACCACGTCGCCTCACCGGGCCGCTCCACGATCAGGCGGACGTGCGGCGCCACAGGTCGGCGAGGGACGCGGCGTCGACCGGTCGGTCGGCTGCTCGAGTCCGTCGACGACCCGGCCGACCACGAGCGACTGCTGCTGAGGTCGTCGGTCTCCGCGGCGTGGACGATGTCGCCGAGGGTCATGGCACGGACCGCCCCGGCCACGACGATGATCACCAGTGCGAGGCCCACGAAGGCGAGAGTGAGCCTCTCACGCATGGGTCAGTCCCCGCCCTCGAGGCGGAAGCCGACGCCGCGGATGGCGACGACGCGGTCGGACGACCCGGCCTCCTCGAGCTTGTTGCGCAGCCGGCCGATGGTGACGTCGAGGGTCTTGGTGGAGCCGAACCAGTTCTCGTCCCACACCTCGCTCATCAGCTGCTCGCGGGAGCACGACCTTGTCGCGGTGGGCGGCGAGCAGGGCGAGCACGTCGAACTCCTTGGCGGTCAGCGCGACCTCGGCGTCGGCCGAGCATGACCCGGCGGGCGTCGGTGTCGATGCGCAGGCGCGGAGGGGTCGACGTCCGGCTCGTCGGCGGTCGCCGCGGCGGCCTGGCTGCGACGCAGCAGCGCACGGACCCGGGCCTGGAGCTCGGCCAGGCCGAAGGGCTTGGAGAGGTAGTCGTCGGCGCCGAAGTCGAGGCCGACCACGCGGTCGAGCTCGCCGGCGCGGGCGGTGACGATCATGATGCCGCCCTCGAAGCCGCCGTCGCGGGCGGCGCGGCACACGTCCAGGCCGTCCATGTCGGGCAGGCCGAGGTCGAGGATCATGATGTCGGCCGATCGCCGATGCGAGGTGCGTCGAGCGCCTCCCGACCGCTGGGCGACCCAGGTGACTTCGTAGCCCTCGCGCTCCAGCGTGCGGACGAGCGGGAAACGCGATGTCTTCTTCGTCCTCGACGACCAGTACCTGTGCCATGTCCGCGAGCATAGTTGCGACGGGCTCGTCGAGCTCGGCTAACAGCATGGCGGTGTCCTCGGCCTCGGGAGGCTGTCGTCGTGGGCAACCGCTGGCGGAGCTGGATGGCCCGGCCGACGAAGGGGGTCCGTCGACCGGGCAGTCCCAACCCACCACGGTTGCTTGGGTGCCGACCTGGGCCGACAGGACCAACGTAGGTTCGGGGCCGTCACGTCGCTCCCACCGCGGTCACACGCGGTCCACACATCTGCTCCACCGTTCGGTAACAGCAGTCACACCCGCCTCACCGGGGCGCGCGGCACCCTCCGGCGTACGCCGCCGCACGAGCGGTCAGGGCGTCGCCGCGACGTCGTACAGCAGGCCCCGGACGGCCGACCGCGGACCTCAGGGCAGGAACAGGTCGCCGTGGTCCTGCACCCGCTCGAGGACCTCCTCGAAGCGGAACTGGTCGAGCCCGAGCGGGTCCTCGGCGCCCTCCTCGACCTCGTCCCAGGTGACCGGGGTCGCCACCGTGGGCACGCTCGCGGCCGCGCAGCGAGTACGGCGAGATCGTGGTCTTGGAGCCGGAGTTCTGCGACCAGTCGAGGAAGACCTTGCCGGGCCGCTTGGCCTTGGTCATCGTGGCCGTGACGAGCGCCGGGTGGGCCGCCTGGAGCTCCTCGGCGACCTCCTTGGCCAGCGCGGTGGTGCCGTCGCTGTCGAGCTGGCTGGGCAGGGCGGCGTACAGGTGCAGGCCCTTGCTGCCGCTGGTGACCGGGCTGCACGCCAGGTCGCGCTCGGCGAGCGCGTCGCGGACCAGCAGCGCCACCTGGCAGCACTCGTGCAGGCCGGCCGGCTCGCCGGGGTCGAGGTCGATGACGAGGCGGTCGGGCTTGCGGGGCTCGGCCGCCTTGGTCGACCGTCCACTGGTGCACGTGCAGCTCGAGGGCGGCGAGGTTGGCCAGCCAGGTGAGCGTGGCGAGGTCGTCGCAGATCGGGAAGTCGAGGGTGTCGCGGTCGCGACTGCGGCGCGGCTCCCGGTCGTCGGCACCGCTGGCCGTGCGCACCCACGACGGGGTGCCGGCGGGCGTGTTCTTCTCGAAGAAGCTGTTGTCCTGCACGCCGTGCGGCCAGCGGATCCGGGTCACCGCCCGGTCCCGCAGGTGCGGCAGCAGCACCCCGGAGACGGTGGCGTAGTAGTTGAGCACCTCGCCCTTGGTGGTGCCGGTGCGCGGGTAGAGCACCTTGTCGAGGTTGCTGATCGTGAGGGTGCGGCCCTCGACGTCGACGTGCATCTCGGCCATCAGCGGCCGATCGCGATCACCGGCGCGGCGGCCGGGTCGAGGCGTCGTACGAGCGCGCGCAGGAAGCGGCGCGGCGCGGAGACGCAGCCGGCCGTGGCGCCGCGGCCGTTGACGTGCAGGAAGATCCCCGACCCGCGGTGCCGCACCTGCTCGACGTTGAAGCCGGTGACGATCGACCACTCGTACTGCCGGCGGTAGTCGGTCAGCCGCTCGGAGGCGTTCGGGTCGCGACGACGGCAGCCACCAGCGGAAGCCGCCCTGCCGCTGGTTGCGGTAGCGGTTGTAGTGCGGCGACGCGTTGTCCTGCACCCAGTAGTCGCCGCGGCGGATGCGGCGGTAGTCGCAGCGCCCCCGCGTCGCGCGCGGGGTGCGTGCCGAAGACCGAGAGCAGGCCGTAGGTGCCCAGCGGCGTGGTGCCGGTGCCCTGCACCCGCCGGTCGCCGGCGACCAGGCCGCCGTACCCGATGCGGCCGTCGGTCGGTGCGCATCCGCGCCACCCACTCCCCCGCGACGAGCGCGCCAGAGGTCACCCGGGCGCGGTGGCCGGCGGTGTGGTTGACGGTGACCACCTGGGTGGTGGCCGGGTCGGCCGCGACGCGCACCCCGTCGAGGACGAGCGCGGCGTGCGGGCCGGGGCCGCGGCCTGCGCGGGTGCGCAGCGGCAGCGCGAGCAGGCAGCAGGGCGAGCACGGTCCTCACGCGGGTCCTCCTCCAGGTCGTCCGGGGCCGAGGTCGGTGCGGACGCCCCGGTACGACGGCTGGCGCAGCCGCTTGCCCGGCGTCCGGCTGTGGGTGTCGACGTCGACCACCACGCGCGGCTCGACCCAGCGGGTGCCCGTGGCGTCGACCCGCGGGCACCTCGTCGGCGAACGGCGCTGGAGTCGACGCTCGGAGCCGGCCAGCAGGCTCGGTGAGCAGCCGGCTGGCCGCGCCGCCGATGCCGCTGCCGACCCGGCCGCGGTAGATCAGCCCGTCGGGCGTCGGCTCCCCCACCAGCAGGGCGGCGAGCCGGTCGGTGGTGCCCTCCTGCGGCCGCCAGCCGGCGACGACGTAGGAGAACCGGTGCCGGTGCGCGAGCTTGACCCAGTGCGGGCTGCGCGCGTCGAAGGTGTAGCGCGAGGAGAGCCGCTTGCTCACGATGCCCTCGAGCCCCTGCTGGAGGGTGGCGTCGAGGAGCATCGCGCCGTCGTCGTACGACGCCGGCACCTGCCACGTGCCGGACAGCCCGAGCCCCTCGAGCAGCTCGCGGCGCTCGGAGAGCGGTCGGGCGGTGAGGTCCTCGCCGTCGAGGCGGAGCAGGTCGAAGACCATGTAGGTCGCCGGGACCCGCTCGGCGAGCCGGGCCGCGGTGGTCGCGGAGCGGACGTGCATCCGCTCCTGCAGCACGCCGAAGTCGGGCAGCCCCTCGGCGTTGAGCCCGATGATCTCGCCGTCGACGAGCAGGTCCCGGTCGCCGAGGGGGCTGTCGTGGACGTCGGGCCAGGCGATCGAGGCGTCGTTGCCGTTGCGGGTGACGAGCCGCGCGCGACCACCGCTGCCCTCGCGCACGTCGGCGAGGATCCGGACGCCGTCCCACTTGACCTCGTGCGACCAGCCCTCGCCGGTCGGGACGTGGTCCGCCTTGGTGGCGAGCATCGGACGCATGGGACATGCTTACCCCATGCGAGCGATCTGGAAGGGAGCCGTCTCCTTCGGCCTGGTGAGCGTCCCGGTCAAGCTGTACGCCGCCACCGAGTCCCACGACGTGTCCTTCCGCCAGGTGCACGCCAAGGACGGCGGCCGCATCAAGTACCAGCGCGTCTGCTCCCTCGACGGCGAGGAGGTGCCCTACTCCGACATCGCCAAGGGCTACGAGACCGAGGACGGCGAGATGGTCATCCTCAGCGACGACGACATGGCCGAGCTGCCGGCGACGTCGTCGCGCGAGATCGCCGTCGAGAAGTTCGTGCCGAGCGACCAGATCGACCCGATGCTCTTCGAGAAGTCCTACTACCTCGAGCCGGAGAAGTCCGGCGCCAAGCCCTACGCCCTGCTCCGCCAGGCGCTCAAGGACGCCGACCGGATGGCCGTGGTGACCGTCGCCCTGCGGCAGCGGACCTCGGTCGCGGTGCTGCGCGTGCGCCAGACCGAGCGCGGCGACGTGATCGTGCTCCAGACGATGATGTGGCCCGACGAGGTCCGGGTCCCCGACTTCGACGTCGAGGTCGGCGACGTCAAGGACACCGAGGTCAAGATGGCGCACATGCTCGTCGAGACCCTGGCCGGCGACTTCGACGCCTCCGAGTTCGAGGACGACTACGCCGGCGCGGTCGAGGCGCTGGTCAAGACCAAGATCGAGGGCGGCGAGGTCAAGCGCACCGAGAACCTCCACCAAGTCCTCCGGCGAGGTCGTCGACCTGCTCGCCGCGCTCCAGAAGTCGGTCGCCGCGGCGAAGACCGCCCGCGGCGAGGCCCCGGCCGACGAGGACTCCGACGACGGACGAGAAGCCCGCGAAGAAGACCGCGGCCAAGAAGTCGACCGCGAAGAAGGCCCCGGCCAAGAAGACCGCGGCGAAGAAGACCGCCAAGAAGGCTCCCGCGAAGAAGACCGCGGCCAAGAAGGCGAGCTAGGCCGGCCCTCGCGGCCTCGCGTCGGGGTCCTCGCGTCGGCGGCCCTGTGCTGGCGGTGGCCAGGCCACATTCCCGCGCCCGCGCAGGTGGCTGGCCCACCGCCGCCGGGCGCGGCGCGGGCGACTCGCCGTACGAGAGGTGAGCAGGCCACGTTCCTGGTCTCGGGAATGTCGCTGGCTCGACCGCTCGGGCGGGCACCGTCAGCGGGCGGCGTACATCTGCGTGTCGGTCGACGACTCGCCCCGCGCGGCGGCGGAGTCGGGAGTGCGTCGTGAGAGCTCGGCGGTGACGAGGTCGGTCAGCCGGGGGGCCACCAGGTTGAGCACCTCGGCCGTCGACCCGATCAGCCCGTTGACCGTGATCGGGCGGTCCTCGAGGGCCCGCACGATGCGCTCGGCGCAGCGCTCGGGCGACTCGGCCCGCCGGCCCGAGTAGGCCTCGGTCGGCCCGATCATCGGGGTGGCGACCAGCGCGACCCGCACGTTGGTGCAGGTGACGTTGTCGAAGTACGCCTCGCGGCCCAGGATCCGGCCGAAGACGTCGAGGGCGCTCTTGGCGGCGATGTAGGCGGCGAACTTGGGCGCCTTGATCTGGTTGCCCCAGGTCACGATGTTGACCACGTGGCCGAAGCGCTGCGCCCGCATCACCGGCAGCAGCCCCATCGTCAGCCGGACCGGCCCGAGGTAGTTGACGGCCATCATCCGCTCGAAGTCGTGGAAGCGGTCGTAGGACAGCTCCAGCGAACGGCGGATCGAGCGCCCGGCGTTGTTGACCAGGTAGTCGACCGCGCTGTGCCGCTGGAGCACCTCCGCCACCAGTGCGTCGATGGCGTCGCCGTCGGTGAGGTCCACCGTGTACGCCGTCGCGCGGCCGCCGTCGGCGACGATCGCCCTCCGCACCCGCTCGAGCTCGTCGGCCCGCCGGGCGACCAGCAGGACGTGCGCACCGCGGCGGGCCGCGGCGTACGCCGTCGCCTCGCCGATGCCCGAGGACGCACCGGTCACCATCACGGTGGCGCCGTACAACGGGCTCTCGGCCCCGGTGAGGCGACGGGTCAGTCGGGAGATCCGGGCGCGTGGGGTCTGGAGGAGCAGGCTCACGGCGCCGACCCTATGCGGTGGGGTGCGACCGCCGGGTGTCACATGTCGTTGCCGAGGAAGCCGAGGTCGCCACCACTGACCTCGAGCACCTCGACCTCGTCACAGGCACCCGTGGCGGGGTCGCAGTCGGAGACGACCGTCGCACTGCCGGCCCGCGACGCCACGAGGACCGAGCCGTCGGTGTCGACGGTCCAGTGGGTGGCGCCGTCCTCCTCGGTGACCGACAGCCGGAGCGGGTCGCCCGCACCCGTGGGGGCCAGGGTGCTCGACCAGGCCAACACGTGCGCGCCGTCGTGGGTGAGCTGGGAGTCGATGGCCCCGCGCACGTAGGTGTAGTCGCGTTGGCCCACCCCCGGCTCGGGCTCCGGGACGGCACCGTCGTAGAGCACGACGCCGTTGCGGACGTCGGCGATCGAGGTCCCCGGCCCCGCGAAGGGACGGCCGAAGTTGCCGTCGAGGTCCCACACCGAGGTGCCGTTGCCGTCGCGGAAGAAGACCGCCCCGTCGTCGAAGGCGTCGATCACCACCTCGCAGGAGTCGCAGACGACGTTGATGGCGTCGACCACCGCGACCGCCTCCGTGTCGACGACGTAGATGCGCGGCACGCCGTCGCGCTCGATCGCCACGGCCACGCGGGACGACGTGGAGTCCGCCTTGGCCGTCGGGTGGAAGTCCGCGCGCCCGTCGACCGGACCCGGCACCAAGGAGTGGATCTCCCCGTCGAGGCCGAGCAGCTCCGGGAACCCGCCGTCGTAGTAGACGACGCCCTCGGGGGTCGCGGCGGCGTCGGTGTCGAAGCCGGGGACCTGCGAGGTCGGCACGCGCAGCCCGCCGTAGCGCAGGTCGCCGCCGGGATCGGCGTAGGCCCGCAGCCCGTCGGCGGCGCCGACCACCGGGTCGGTCGCCACCTCGCCCTCCCCGGCGCGCTGGTCGGACGGGCCCACCAGCTGGCTGACCGCCAGGCCGCCCACCACGAGCACGGCCGCCACGGCGCCCACAGCGACGGCCCGGCGCCGGTTGCGGATGCGTCGCCCCTCGCGCACCACGGCGACCAGGTCACCGGGGGGCGGCGTCACCCGGTCGAGGCGTTCGGTGAGCGCGTCACGCAGGTCGGTGGTGCTCATGCCAGCTCTCCTTCGTCGAGGGCCGCACCGGTGGTGCGGCGGAGGTTGCCGAGGGCGGCGGACGCCTGGGACTTGACGGTCCCGCGCGAGCACCCGAGGGCAGCCGCGATCTGCTCCTCGCTGAGGTCCTCGTAGTAGCGCAGCACGATCACCGCGCGCTGCCGGGGCGGCAGCGCGGCCACGGCGTCCCACAGGGTGCTCCGGTCGGTCACGCCGTCCTCGAAGGACGGCAGCGGCGGCGGCTCGCCGACGTCGGCGTGCGGTCGCTCGCGACGCCACCACGCCGACCGCCGGGTGCCCAGCACCTCGTTGACCACCATCTTGCGCACGTAGGCGTCCGGGTGGTCGGCGGCACAGACGCGGGACCATGCGGCGTACGCCTTGGCGAAGGCGGCCTGGCAGGCGTCCTCGGCCGAGGCCGGGTCTCCGGTGATGGCGAGCGCGGTGCGGTACATCCGCGGCCAGGTGGCGGTGAAGTACGCCGGGAAGTCGCGCTCGTGCGTCTCCGCGGTCCTCCCCCGGCCGATCGTCGCCGTCTCGACCCCGTTGCTGTCCATGCCCTTCAGATGGCGGTGGGGGTCCTCCCGGTTGTCCCCGGTCGGAGAGTTTCGGCGGGGCCCGCGGCTCAGGTCGTCTCCCAGCGGAACAACCGGGCCGCCAGCAGCGTCACCGCGACCGCGAAGGCCGCCAGGATCCCCATCGGGACGAGGGCCGCCGTCCAGTCGTCCCCGCGCACCATCACGTCGGTCATCCCGTCGTTGAGGTGGCGCAGCGGGAGGAGCAGCGAGAAGCCCTGCAGCCACCCCGGCGCCCCCTCGAGCGGGAAGAACGAGCCGGAGAGGAACGCCATCGGCAGCACGATGAAGTTGGCGATGTTGACCGCCCCCTCGGTCGTCTTGGCGACGGCACCGGCGAGCAGCCCGATCGCCATGAAGCACAGCGTCCCGACGACCAGCAGCGGGATCGCGGCCGGCCACGCGCCGGTCAGCCTGAGGCCGAAGAGGGCGACCCCGAGGCCGAGGAAGATCGCCATCTGCACCAGCGCGATGACCGAGCGTGACCGCCACCCGGGCGGACACCAGCGGGCGGGTGCTGACCGGGCGACGAGCTGGAGCCGGCGCAGCAGCCTGACTGCCGCCAGCCCTTGAGGGTCGCGGCCGCGCCGAAGGCGGCGCTCATCGCCACCGCCCAGCCGAGCAGCCCCGGCGTGACGAACGGGATGGCCTTGAGCGAGTCGTCCTCGACGGCCTCGGTGCGCAGCGTGAACGTCGGGGGCTGGCCCGTCAGCGGCCACGTTGGCGCCGTCGACGAAGGCGCGCAGCGATGCCCTGGACGATCGCGGAGCCGACCTGGTCGGTGCCGGGTGTAGTGGGCGACGAGCGCGTTGCCCTGCATCTCCACCGCGACGTCCACGTCGCCCGCCGCGCACCTCCTCGATGCGCCGCGTCGAGGTCGTCGCTGCGCTCCACGTCGAAGGTCGCGTCGAAGGCGGCCCGGGACTCGGCCGGCATCTCGTCGAGCAGCGGGACCGGGCCGACCTGGACCAGGTCGAGCCTGCGACTGCTCCTGGTCACCGAAGATGCCGCCGAAGAGCACCAGGAACATCAGCGGGAACACCAGCGCGAAGAAGACCGAGGCACGGTCCCGCAGGAAGCCCTTGAGGATCGCGGTGCTCAGGCTGACGAAGCGACGTCACGCGCGGTACTCCCGCCCGGTGAGCTCGAGGAAGACGTCCTCGAGGGTGCCGCTGGTCACCGCAGATGCCGTCAAGCGCGTCGAGCCCGGCGAGCGCGTCGAGGACGGCGCCGGGTGCGCGCGAGGTGAGCTCCACGCCGTCGCGGGTCTGCTCGAGGCGCTCGACATGGCGGTACGCCGTCCAGGCCGGTGGCGTCGCCCGGCACGGTGATCCGGGTCGGCGCGTCCGGAGACCGCGGACGAGGGCCTGCCGGGGAGTCGAGCTGCGAGGATCCGGCCGTGGTCCATGATCGCCACCCGGTCGCAGAGCACCTCGGCCTCGTCCATGTAGTGCGTCGTGAGCACGACGGTGCGCCCGGAGTCGTTGAGGCCGGCAGCAGGTCCCAGAGGTTGCGGCGGGCCTGCGGGTCGAGCGCCGCGGTCGGCTCGTCGAGGAAGACCACCTCGGGCTCGTGGACGAGGGCGCACGCGATGGAGAGCCGCTTGTGCTGCCCGCCGGAGAGGTCCTCGATGCGGGTGTCCGCCTTGCTCGACCAGCCCGACGCGCTCCAGCCACGCGTCGCCCACGGTGCGCGGCGACGTCGTACAGCGACGCGAAGGTGCGGATCTGCTCGCGCGCGGTGAGCCGCTCGAAGAACGACGAGGCCTGCAGCTGCACGCCGATCCGCGGCAGCAGCCCGGGGTTGCGGGGCCAGGGCCGCTCGCCGAGGAGCAGCACCTCGCCGGCAGTCGGGACGGCGCAGCCCCTCGATGATCTCCAGCGTGGTCGTCTTGCCCGCCCCGTTGGGCCCGAGGATCCCGAAGAACTCGCCGTCACCGACCTCGAAGGAGACGTCGTCGACCGCCCTGACCTCGCCGTAGGCCATCGTGAGGCCGCTGACCTCGATCGCTCCCATCCGCCGAGGCTAGCGGCGTCAGCGGGTGAGCAGCGTCCGCACCACCCGCAGGCCGACCGAGAGCCGGGCCAGGTCCGCCTCGTCGCGGCAGATCTCCTCCAGCGTCGCGGCGGCCCGCTCGACCAGCACCGCGTCGGCGTCCTCCCACTCGGCGACCCGCACCGGCCGCCGAGTCGTCGGCGTCGGTCGTCGAGAGCACCGCGGCGGTGAGCTGCGGTGCACGGCGTGGAGGTCGTCGCGCAGCGCGGCGCGGGCCATCGTCTGCCACCGGTCGTCGCGCGGCAGCGCGAGGATCCGGTCGACCAGGGCGGGCAGCCCGAGGCGCTCGCCGAGCGCGAAGTGCACCCGCGCCACCTCGAGCGGGTCGAGCGACGGCTCCTCGGCCGTCTCGACGATGTCGAGCAGCGGCGTACGCCGGCGGCAGCACGGCCACCCGGGTGGCGAGGTCCTCGGGGACGTCCTGCGCCGGTGAGCCGGTCGCGGCGCTCCTCGAAGCCGTCGGCGCTCGCGGCCGCTCATGCAGCTCCGGCAGCTCGGCCATCACCGACTGCACCGGCTCGCGGAAGAAGTCGACGGTCGCCTCGCAGTCGAGCGGCGGGCGCCGGTTGTTGACCAGCCAGCGCGAGGCCCGCTCGACGAGCGTGCGCATCTCGATCCGCATCCGCGTCTGCGCGCTCGGCCGGCGACCGGTTGTCGTAGGACGCGATCTCCTCGCGCAGCGCCAGCGAGCCGAAGATCTCCCGGGCCACGAAGTTGGCGCGGGTCAGGTCCGCCGGCCGAGGCGCCGGTCTCCCCCGCGAGCCGCGGGAAGAAGGTCATGCCGGCGCCGTTGACCAGGTCGTTGACGACCTGGGTCACGATGATCTCGCCGGCGCAGCGGGTGCGCCTCCATCGGCCGCGGACGTGGTCTGCCCGCATCCGCTCCGGGAAGTAGCTCGAGCAGGTCCTCGCGCAGGAACGGGTCGTCGGGCAGGTCGGAGGCGAGCAGCTCGTCGGCGAGCACGATCTTGGTCCACGCCAGGAGCACCGACGAGCTCGGGCACCGACAGGCCCTGGCCGCGCTCGAGCCGGCGGCGCACCTGCCGCTGGTCGGCAGGGCCTCGAGCTCCCGGTTGAGCACGCCCGCGCCGCTCGAGGTGCTGCATCCAGTCCTCGTGCACGTGCAGCAGCGGCGCGCGCGTGGGCGCCGGCGTTGGCCAGCGCGAGGTTCTGCTCGTAGTTGTCGCGCGAGCACGAGGTCGGCGACCTCGTCGGTCATCTCGGCGAGCAGCTCGTTGCGCTGCTTCTCGGTCAGGTCGCCGTCGGCGACGACCTTGTCGAGCAGGATCTTGATGTTGACCTCGTGGTCGGAGGTGTCCACGCCGGCGGAGTTGTCGATGAAGTCGGTGTTGATCCGGCCGCCCTCGCCGCCGACAGCCGAGCGCGGGCGTACTCGATGCGGCCGCGCTGGGTGAGCCCGAGGTTGCCGCCCTCGCCGACGCACCGGGCGCGCAGGTCCTCGCCGTTGACGCGGATCGCGTCGTTGGCCTTGTCGCCGGCGTCGGCGTTGGTCTCGTCCGACGGACTTGACGTAGGTGCCGATGCCGCCGTTCCAGAGCAGGTCGACCGGCGCGAGCAGGATCGCCCGCATCAGCTCGGCCGGCGTCATCGACGTGACGTCGTCGGCGAGCCCGAGCGCGCGGCGCACGGCGTCGGTGATCGGGATCGACTTGAGCGAGCCGCGGAGCACACGCCGCCGCCCTCGGAGATGAGGTCGGTGTCGTAGTCCTGCCAGCTCGAGCGGGGCAGCTCGAAGAGCCGCTTGCGCTCGGCGTACGACGTCGCGGCGTCGGGGTCGGGGTCGATGAAGATGTCGCGGTGGTCGAAGGCCGCCACCAGGCGGGTGTGCTCGGAGCAGAGCATGCCGTTGCCGAACACGTCGCCGGACATGTCGCCGATGCCGACGCAGGTGAAGTCCTCGGTCTGGCAGTCGATGCCCAGCTCGCGGAAGTGCCGCTGCACCGACACCCAGGCCCCGCGGGCGGTGATGCCCATCGCCTTGTGGTCGTAGCCCACCGAGCCGCCGGAGGCGAACGCGTCGCCGAGCCAGAAGCCGTAGTCCTTGCGCGACGCCGTTGGCGATGTCGGAGAAGGTCGCGGTGCCCTTGTCGGCGGCGACCACGAGGTAGGAGTCGTCGCCGTCGTGGCGCACGACGTCGGTCGGCGGCACCGGTCTCGGCCCGTCGACGAGGTTGTCGGTGATGTCGAGCAGGCCGGAGATGAAGGTCGTGTAGCAGGCGACGCCCTCGGCCATCCACGCGTCGCGGTCGCCGGGTCGGGCAGCTGCTTGCAGAAGAAGCCGCCCTTCGCGCCGACCGGCACGATCACGGTGTTCTTGACCATCTGCGCCTTGACCAGGCCCGAGCACCTCGGTGCGGAAGTCGTCGCGTCGGTCGGACCAGCGCAGGCCACCGCGGGCGACCGCGCCGAAGCGCAGGTGCACGCCCTCGACGCGCGGGGAGTAGACGAAGATCTCGAACCTCGGCCGCGGCTCGGGCAGCTCGGGGATCGCCGACGGCTCGAGCTTGAAGCGAGATGTAGGGGTGCAGGTCGCCGTCGGCGCCGGTCTGGAAGTAGTTGGTGCGCAGCGTCGCGCGGATGTGGGTGAGGTAGGAGCGCAGGATGCGGTCGTGGTCGAGGCTGACCACGTCGTCGAGGGCCCGGGCGAGCCGCTCCTCGACCTTCGCCACGCCGTGCGGCGCGTCGCTCGTCGTCGGCCAGTGCGCCGCCGGCCGGGGTCGAAGCGGGCCTCGAAGAGCTGGACGAGCAGCCGGGTGATGTCGACGTTGCTGCGTCAGCGCGCCCTCGATGTAGTCCTGCGCGAACGGCGTGCCGCCCTGGCGCATGTACTTCGCGTAGGCGCGCAGCACGGTGGCCTGGCGCCAGGTCAGCCCGGCGCCGAGCACGAGCGCGTTGAAGCCGTCGGTCTCGTTGCGGCCGTCCCACACCGCGCGCAGCGCGTCCTGGAAGAGCTCGCGGGCGGTGGCCGGCAGCTGGCGCGCCGTAGCGCAGCCCGAACTCGTAGATGTAGGACTCGCGGCCCAGGCCCTCGAGCTGGTAGGGCCGCTCGTCGACGACCTCGACACCCATCGAGGAGAGCATCGGCAGCACGTCGCTCAGCGACAGCGGCGGCCCGACGCGGAAGACCTTGAGCCGGGCCTCGCCGCGGCCGGCGTCGACCTGCTCGTAGAGCGCCAGGTCGATGCCCTCGTCGCCCTCGATGGCCTCGAGCCGGCCGAGGTCGGCGGCGCCGGTGCGGGGGTTGAAGTCCTCCTTGTAGGCCTCGGGGAACGACGTCGGACGCACCGGCGGGCCAGGCGCGAGCCGCGCTCCTCGCCGTACTCCGCACGGACGGCGGCGGTGAAGTCGTCGCGCCAGGAGCGGGCGGCCTCGACCAGCCGGCGCTCGAGGTCGGCGACGTCGACGTCGGGGATCGTCTCGCCCTTGCGCGGGTGCACGACGAAGTGGACCCGCGCGCAGCGTGGACTCGTTGACGCGGGCGGTGAACTCGACGCTGTCGCCGCCGAGGCGCTCCGTGAGGATCTCGGCAGAACCGCTCGCGGACGCGTGGTGTTGTAGCGGTCGCGCGGCAGGTAGACGAGGCACGGAGAGGTAGCGGCCGTAGGCGTCGCGGCGGGCGAAGAGCCGCAGCTGGCGGCGCTCGCGGGCGTACATGCACCGCCTGCGACGATCGGGGCCAGCTCGTCGGCGGCGTCTGGAAGAGCTCGTCGCGCGGGTAGTTCTCGAGGGTGTCCATGAGCGCCTTGCCGGCGTGGCTGCGCGGGTCGAAGCCGACCTGCTGCATGACCGCTGCGCACCTTCTCGCGCAGCAGCGGGATCCGGCGTCACGGACTCGGTGTAGGCGGCGCTGGAGAACAGGCCGAGGAAGCGCCGCTCCCCCACGACCTCGCCCTGCGCGTCGAACGTCTTGACGCCGACGTAGTCGAGGTAGGCCGGGCGGTGCACGGTGGCGCGCGAGTTGGCCTTGGCCAGCACCAGCAGGGTCTTCTCGCGGGCCTTCTCCTGGACCAGCCGCGGGCAGCTTGCCGAAGGACGACGGACATGTCCTGGTCGGCGCGCAGGATGCCGAGGCCGGTGCCGGGCATGGCCCGCAGCAGCGAGCTCCTCGCCGTCCTCGCTCGAGGCGGTACTCCCGGTAGCCGAGGAAGGTGAAGTGGTCGTCGGCGAGCCAGCGCAGAAGCTCCGCGCCCTCGCTCGATCTCGCCCGGCGTCGAGCGGGCGGCGGGTCCGCTCGAGCTCGGCGACGACGGCGAGCGCCCGCTCGCGCATCTTCTCCCAGTCCTCGACCGACTCGCGGACGTCGCGGAGCACCCGCTGCAGGGACTCCTCGATGAGCGCCACGTCGGCCTCGGTCGACGACCCGGTCGATCTCGACGTGCATCCAGGACTCGTCGAGCGGCGTCGGGCGGCGGCCTCCTCGACCACGCCGCTCCTCGATGGCGCTCGACGGTCTGCAGGGTGCCGGTGATGTCGCGGTGCACCTCGAAGCTGCGGGTGGATGACCACGTGCACGTTGTGCTCGAGCCGGGACGAGCTCCATCGTCACCGAGTCGACGAGGAAGGGCATGTCGTCGGTGACGACCTCGACCACCGAGTGGCCGGCGGCCGACCAGCCGTGCGTCGGCGGGGCCGGGGGTGAACACCCGGACCGTGGCGGTGCCCTGCGGGCGCGCCTGCGCGAGCTGGTAGTGGGAGGCGAGCGCGCCGTACACGTCCTCGGGGCTGCGCTCGACGAGGTCCTCGGCGGCGACGTGCCGGTAGTAGGCGATCAGGAGGTCCTCGACCTGGTCGTGGTCGGGTCCTCCGGTGCCCTTCGAGTGACGCGCGGCGTCGGCGGCGCGGGTGAGCAGTTCGGCCTTGTCGTCCTCGAGCGTGGTGAGCACGATCCGACACTAGGACCCGGCTGTGACGGCCACAACACGGGGTCGGCCCTCGGTGTCTCGTCCACCAGACATCAGGCGGCGACCCGCAGGGGGTCGGGTCAGGCGGGACCCAGCAGACCGCCGGCAGTCAGGTCCCTCGCTGCCGCGTCCATCAGGGCGAACTCGAGGTCCGCCCGCTCGGCGATGTCCAGCAGCGAGGTCCGGCCGTCGGAGCAGGCCAGGATCCAGAGCATCGCCATCACCGCGTCCGACGCAGCCCTGCCGCCCGTGGTCGGGTAGAGGCCGCGCTTGCCGAGCTGGGGCTCGCCGTGCGGACTCAGGTTGAGGCAGGCCGGTCGCGCTCGAGGACGTCGAAGATCGCCAGCGCGGCGTCGTACGACGCCACCAGCTCGTCGTCCCCGACGAAGGCCAGGTCGTCGGCCGAGGTGTGGTACTCCGGGTACTCCCCGTGCGGGGTGCGGGAGAGCCTGCCCACCGCCAGGTCGAAACCCAGCGCGTTGTACTGCCGCTCGTCGTAGCCGTAGGGCGAGTAGTCACGGACCTCGCCGTCGTGGCGGGTCACCACGTGGGCTGCGGCCCGGTCGATGTGCCGGTCGCCCCGACGGGTGCGCTTGTAGACGAGCGGCCCACCTCCACCGAGGCCGGTGAGCACGAGGCCGTGCTTGACGGACGCGATGGTCCCCGGGTTCTCGCTGAGCCAGGTGATGGACCCGATCGTCCCCGGGGCGAACAGGAAGCGGTAGGTCAGTCGTCGACGCGGGCCGGCCGCCAGCGTCGCGGCGAGCTCGGTGGCCACCGTGATGCCGGAGAGGTTGTCGTTGGCCAGGGACGGATGGCACACGTGGGCGCTGACCAGCACCTCGTCCGCCGATTCGCCGGGGATGACCAGCTCTCCCCACGTGAGCTCACCGGGCTCGAGGCTCGTGTCGACCACCACCTCGTAGGGACCCTCGTCCATGGCGTCGAGCTGTCGTTGCGTCAGGCAGAAGCCCCAGGTGCGGTGGTAGTAGGTGGTCCGGTAGGGAATCCAGTCCGGGTTGTCCGGGAGGGTGTGCAGGTGGGGACGCAGCTCGGTGAGGGTCATCGTCGTCCGCACCGGGACGCTGTAGCTCACCAGGTGCAGGTTGTGCGCCCGGAAGTCGACGACCCGCCGCCCGGTCGCGTCGGCGATCCAGGCGTCACGCACGGTCCACTCGTCGTTGACCGTCCAGTCGTGGGCCGCCCTCCCGGACGGCACCGCGTGCCGCTCCAGTGGCAGCGTCTCGCCGATGACGTCGAGCGTGCGGCGTACCCCGTCCCCGGTGATGCTGCGGCACAGGGGGTACAGCTGCTCCATGCGCGCGCGCATCCGCGCTGCCCTGCCGGTGGGAGCGACCGCCCCCGGGGCGGTCGCGGGGGCGCCGCCGGAGGCGAGGTCGCCGACCACGCGATCAGCGCCTCGTGAAGAGGAGGTCGTCGAGCACGCCCCCGGAACGCAGGTCGTTGACCTTCTCGAGCCGGACGAACCGGGCGCCCTCGAAGTCCTCGGGCAGGAGCCCGAACTGCTCCATGTCGTTGGCCAGCTCGTCGATGCCGGCGGGCACCGTCCACTGCGGCCGGAAGGCCGGCAGCAGCCGGCCGACCTTGCCGAAGTCCACCCGGTAGTCGCGCTTGTCGGGAGCAGCGCCCTCGGCGAAGGTGACCGGCGCATCCATCCGCTCGGCCACCGCGAGGGCGATGTCGCGGATCTGCACGACGTCCTCGTCGCGTCCGATGTTGAACGCCTGGTCGTGCACGACGTCGCGGTCGGCCTCGAGGGCCGCCAGGAAGGCGGCGGAGATGTCGCGCACGTGCACCAGCGGGCGCCACGGCGATCCGTCGCTCTGCAGTCGGACCTCGCCGCGGGTGAACGCCGTCCCGGTCAGGTTGTTGACCACGATGTCCGCGCGGAGGCGGGGCGAGGAGCCGTACGCCGTGGCGTTGCGGAGGTAGACGGGGCTGAAGCTCTCGTCGGCCAGCCGGGAGAGGAGCTGCTCGGCCATCACCTTGCTCTCGCCGTAGGGCGTCACCGGGTTGAAGGCGCTGTCCTCCGTCACCGGTGCATCACCGGCGGCGCCGTACAACGAGCACGAGGACGAGAAGAGGAAGCGCGGCACCCCGGCTGCCTTGGCCACCTCGGCCATGTGGGCGGCGCCGTGCGCGTTGACCGAGTAGGTCGCGTCGGGGTTGAGGTGACCGACCGGGTCGTTGGAGATCGCGGCGAGGTGCACCACGGCGTCGAAGCCCTCCAGGTCCTCCGGCTTCTGGTCCCGGATGTCGCCGGTGCGCGACTCGTGGCCCGCGGGCATCGGGCCGAAGTCGCAGCCGTCGTACCACCCGGCGTCCAGACCGACCACCTCGTGACCGGCCTCGAGCAGGACGGGGACGAGCACGGCCCCGATGTATCCGCGGTCTCCGTCGACCAGCACCTTCATGTGGACCTCCTCGTGATGTGTCAGGGAATGCGCCGTGGGGACGCGGACGCACGCAGTGCCGGGGCGACCGGGCGGCCGGCGAGCAACCCGTCGACCGATCCGGCGTCGATCGCCCGCCGGTAGACGACGAGCGCCTCGGCCACCGCGTCGACGGTGTGGCGGAGGTCGTCGTCGGTGTGTGCCGCCGAGATGACGAAGGACTGGCCCAGCACCCCGTGGCGGATCAGCTCCTGCAGGAACAGGGTGCGGAAGGCCTGCGAGGGGTGGCCCTCGGAGTCGCGGGTGGCGAAGACCAGGCAGCTCGGTCGGCCCAGGACCTCCACGTGGCCCGCCAGGTCTGCCGCATCGATGACCTCCGACACGCCCGCGGCCAGGGCGGCGCCCGCGGAGTCCATCTCGCCGACGACGTCCCGCTCGCGGTAGGCCTGCTCCACCGCGAGGTACGCCGCCAGGCCCGACGTCTCGGGACCGTGCGTGGTCGACAGGAGGAACACCCGCGGCGCGTCGGTCCGGAGGCCCCCGAGCTCCATGAGCTCACGCCGCCCGGCCAGCGCCGAGACGGGGAACCCGTTGCCCAGGGCCTTGCCCCAGGTCGACAGGTCCGGACGGACGCCGTACACGTGCTGGGCACCGTGCGGTGACCAGCGCATGCCGGTGATCATCTCGTCGAACACGAGGACGAAGCCGTCGGTGTCCGCCAGCTCGCGCAGACCCTCGAGGAACCCCGGAGCAGGCTCGGCCAGGGCGGTCGCGGCCTCCAGCACCACGCACGCGATGTCCCCGGGGAAGCGACCGAGGAGGTCACGCACGGACTCGAGGTCGTTGTAGTCGAAACCGACCGTCAGGCACACCTCCTCCTCGAGGGTGCCGGCCGACATCGGCGTGGTCCCGATGAACCAGTCGTCGGTGGAGAAGAACGGCTGGCTGCGACAGATGGCCACGCGCTTGCGACCGGTGGCCGCCCGGGCGAGCTTCACCGCGGCCGTGGTGGCATCCGACCCGTTCTTGGCGAACTTCACCATGTCGGCGCCCGGCACCTGCTCGAGGAACGCCTCGGCCGCCCGCAGCTCCAGGACGCTGGGTCGCGAGAAGCTGGTGCCGTCGGCGATCGCCGCGGACACCGCCGCGACGACGGGCTCGTAGGCGTGGCCGAGCGTCACGGAGCGCAGGCCCATGCCGTACTCGACGAAGGTGTTGCCGTCCAGGTCCTCGACCCGGGCTCCCCGGCCGCGGACGATCACCGGCGCCATGCCCTCGGGGTACTGGTCCGCGCCGCGGGCGTACGTGTGTGCCCCGCCCGGCACGAGGTCGTGCAGCCGCTGCTGTGCGGCCACCGACCGCCCGAACACGGGCTCCGTGCGATTCGACCGGGGGGCGATCGAGGTCACGCGACCTCACCGCCCGCAGCCAGGTCCAGGACCGCCTTCGTGGTGAAGAAGCCCTCGGCGTACGGCGCCCGCGCCTCCATGCCGCGCACCCGCATGAGGCCGAGGAAGAGGTCGTCGTCCCACCAGTCGTGGCCCGTCTGGCTCGGGTAGTGCGCGTTGAGCAGCGTGACCTTGCGCCTGGCCTGCTCCTCGGTGAGCGGCACGAAGTGCGTGGGAGCCCCGGTGTCGCCGTCCCACTTGGGGATCTCGTAGTGGAGGACCAGCGAGTCGCGCCAGACGGTCCGGACGAGCGAGCCGACCAGGCGGTGGTCCTGGTGGGCGTCGTCGACCCGCGGCGCGAGCACCAGGTCGGGCCGGCAGGTGGTCGCGACCTGCTCGAGCGCCTCCTTGACCTCGCCCCAGTGGGCGGGCAGCCGCCCGTCCGGCAGGTCGAAGGACTCAGCTCGGCGCCGGGCACGAAGGCGTCGAGCGCCGCCTGGGCCTCCGCCACGCGCTCGTCGACCCCGGTGAGCACCACCCCGGACACCGACGTATGCTCGCGGTCGGCGAGCCGGAGGAGCATGCCCCCGCAACCGATCTCCACGTCGTCGGGGTGCGCGCCGAGGCAGAGCACCTGGAGCGGTCCGTCGGGCAGGCCCAGGCCGATCACAGCTCCCCCTCCCCGGCGCACCCTGCGAGGGCGGCGCCACCGTCCGGTCCGTGGCGATTCTGGGCCAGCCACCGGTCCGGGCCGTCGGGGAGCGGCCCCACACCCCCAGTGTTGGGTACTCCGTTGCACGTCCCGGTCGAGGCGGAGCTCGTCGCTGCGGGTCGTGCGATCGCCGTTGCCCCGGGTCGTCCACGATCGGGACGTATCCTTCAGGGACGCCTCGCCGGATCCGTCCCGGGGCGCTCCCTCTCGCTCGTGGGAAGAGGCACGGTCGATGTCCGTACGCAGGTGGCTCCTCGGTGGCATCGCGCTGTCGGTCCTGCTCGCCCCGCTCGCCTCGGTGTCGAAGCCCGACTCGTCGGGCACGGCTCGGGTGGCGGTCCTGCGGGCGACGACGGGCGACCCGGCGCAAGGCCCGGCACGACAGGACGTCCACGTGACCCTGCGCCGGACGGCCACCAACCACGTCGTCATCGCCGGGAGGTTCACGCCGGCCCGACCAAACCGGCGCGTGCAGCTGCAGCTGCACGGAGGGTCGTGGCGCACGGTCTCGTTGCACGACCAAGACCGCCGGGGTCGGGTGCGGTTCACCGCCCGGGCCTCCCGGGAGGGCGACTCCCTCGTCTACCGGCTCCGGGCGCGACGGCACGGCGGGCTCCCCACGGTGACGAGCGACCCGGTCGACGCGGCACCGTGGCTCGGCGTGCGCGACGAGCAGGGCGCGCCCGGCCCGCGCGACGTGGTGGCCCTGCCCGCCCAGCCGGCGGGCATCGTGTACGAGTCCACGGCCGACGCCCTGCCGTACGCCCACCCGGGCGGTCTCGTCGTCGCCGGCCGGGACAACTTCCGCGACCGGGCCTTCGTGCAGGTCTCGAGGGCGGGCGGGACGGTCCTGCTCTACCTGGACCCCGTGATCGACAACGAATACGGTCGCTACCACCGCATGCTGAACGGCTCGTCGCTCTGCGGTCCGAGGACAGGGCGGTGGCCGGGCAGCCACCGCGCCAACGAGTGGGGCCACCTCAACGACTTCCGGCCCGGGTCGGTGCTGCAGCGCAAGCTCGAGTGCGTGCTGGAGACGATGGTGGCCGAGAACCCGCACATGGCGGGGTGGTTGGCCGACGACGTCGGGTCGAGGTCATGGTTCCCGGACGTCGATTGGCAGGCCTTCCCGGACAAGCGGGCGTATCGCGCAGGTGCCGTCGCACTCACCCGCACGTTCCGACGGGTCGCCGACAGGCACGGCCTGGTCTTCCTCGTCAACGGCACCTGGAGCGCGGGCGACGGGGGCGGCTACCCCGACGCGGACGTCCACGGCAACGCGTTGGCGGACGGTGCCGTCGTCGAGCACCACGACGGCCAGATCGACTACTTCGGCCCCTACGGGTGCTCCGACCAGTGGGCCGCCGAGTCTCCGTCACCGACGGCGAGGCCTTCAACTTCGCGGTCACGCGCACCTCGGCGGGCCTGGCCGAGTACGCCGACTCCGGCTGCTACGCCTACGTCAACCAGCGGGCCGCCTACGGGACCCTGCCGCCCTGGGGCAGCCCCCACCCGACCGGGCTGCCCCCGCGCGTGGGCGACCCGGCGCGGCCCCTGGCTCGGACGACCGCGGTGGGTCAGGCGTCCCCGGACGGCTCGTCGGCGCCCTGAGCGGGTGCCGACCGGCCGCGGACGTGCGCCGGCTGGCACCGCCAGAGGGCCCAGGGGTCGACCCCCCGTCGGTACTGCTCCTCGAGCGCGGTGCGCTCCTTCAGCGTGTCCATGGGGGCCCAGAACCCGTCGTACCGGACGGCCCGCAGCTTGCCGTCCGCGGCGGCCCGGATGCACCCGTCCATGACCAGGTCGTCGCCCTCCTCGAGGTAGTCGAAGATGCCCTGCCGGAGGACGAAGTACCCGCCGTTGATCCGCATGGACATGTCGGCCACCGGGATCAGTCCGGTGACCGGCCTCCGCGGCGAGTCGACCACGTGGAAGGAGTCCTGGGCTTGACCGCAGAGGAACTGCCCACAGCGTCGGTCTCGAGAACTCGTCGACCAGGTCGTTCATCGGCGCGTCGGTGAGGACGTCACCGTAGTTGGCGAGGAAGACCTCGTCGTCCTCCAGGTAGGGACGCACCCGGCGCAGCCGCTCACCGATGGCGGTGTCGACCCGGTGTCGATGAAGGTGATCGTCCAGTCGCTGATGTCGGTGCTCCAGCATCTCGACGTGCTGCCCGCCCTTGGTGATCACGAAGTCGTTCGACGCGGTCTCCCGGTAGTCGAGGAAGTAGTCCTTGACGGCCTCGGCGCCGTAGCCGAGACACAGGATGAACTCCGTGTGGCCGAAGTGGGCGTAGTAGCGCATCACGTGCCACAGGACCGGTCGGCTGCCGATCGGCATCATCGGCTTGGGCAGCGACTGGCCCGGCCCGCATCCGCATGCCCAGCCCACCGCAGAAGATCACGACCTTCATGTCGCTCCCTCCTGCCTAGAAGATCTCGAGCGCGGCAGGGCCACGACGAGGCTCCCGCCCCAGTCGCGGACGTAGTCGAGCTGTGTCGGCGATCTCGTCCCGGAGGTTCCACGGCATGATCAGCACGTAGTCGGGTCGCGCATCCGCGAGCGCCTCCACGGGCCTGATGGGGATGTGCGTGCCGGGCAGGAACTTGCCGTGCTTGAACGGGTTGCGGTCGACGCCGAACGCGATCAGGTCCGCCGGATCGCCACAGTGGTTGAGCAGGGTGTTGCCCTTGCCCGGCGCGCCGTAGGCCGACGACCCGCTTGCCCTCCCGCGAGCACTCCACGAGGAACTCGACGAAGGTCGTTGCGGACCCGGGCCACCGACTGCCGCGAACCCACGTGTCCGTCCAGGGTGTGCAGGCCCGCGGCCGTCCTCGTCGGCCAGCACCGCCACGACCGCCGCGGCGGCTGGCCGCCTGACTCGCCGGGCCGCGACCAGGTGCGCAGCGACCCGCCGTGCGTGGGCAGCTCCTCGACGTCCACGACGGTCAGGCCGGCCTCGGCCAGCACCCGCTGGGTCGTCAGCAGTGAGAGGTAGGAGTAGTGCTCGTGGTAGATCGTGTCGTACTCGTTGCCCTCGATGAGCCGCATCAGGTGCGGGATCTCGATGGTCACCGTGCCGGTGTCGGCGACCAGGGCTCGCAGCCCCTTGCCGAAGTCGACGATGTCCGGGACGTGCGCAAAGACGTTGTTGGCCACGACCAGGTCGGCGCGGCCGTGACCCGGCGCGACCTCGGCCCCCGTGGCGGCTCGCCGAGGAAGAGGATCTCGGTCGGAACCCCTCGGGCGCGGGCCCGTCGGCGACGTTGGCGGCGGGCTCGATGCCCAGGGACCGGATGCCGCGGGCGACGCGTGCTGCAGAAGGTAGCCGTCGTTGCTGGCGACCTCGACGACGAAGGAGCCCGGCCCCAGGCCCAGCCGCTCGATCGCCGCCTCCACGAAGCGCTCGGCATGGCGCACCCAGGAGTCGCTGTAGGAGGAGAAGTAGGCGTAGTGCCTGAAGATGTCCTCGGGCGGGATGTAGGCGGGCAGCTGCACGAGCAGGCACTGCGCGCAGACCCGCACGTGCAGCGGGTAGAAGACCTCACCCGCGTCGAGCTGGTCCGCGGACAGGTAGCTCTCGCACGGCGGCGACATCCCCAGGTCCACGAACGTGTGTGCCAGGTCCGTGCCGCACAGGCGACACCTGGGAGCACCCGTGCTCGCACGGCTCTCGAGCACCGACGTCCCGCCCAGGTTCTGTGCCATATTGGCGAGTCTTGGAGACACACGTGGGGGACAGGCGCATGGAGTTCGCAATTACCGCAATTCAGGGACTGGTGCTGTTCACGCCGACGCCCCACCCCGACGAGCGCGGCTTCTTCAGCCGCACCTTCGACGCCGACACGGCGCGGGCGGCCGGGCTCGACCCCGACGCCTTCGTGCAGGACAGCCTGTCGCGCTCGGCCCACGGCGTGGTCCGCGGGCTCCACGTGCGGCTCGGGCGGGGCGAGGGAAAGCTGGTCCGTTGCTCCCACGGGGAGATCTTCGACGTGGTCGTCGACCTCGGACCCTCGTCGAGCAGCTACCGCAGGTGGCTGTCCTTCGAGCTGGACGGCGACACCCAGCGGTCGATCTTCATCCCGCCGGGCTGCGCCCACGGCTTCCAGACGCTGCCGTCGACGGCGGACATCTCCTACCGCATCGATCGTCCGCACGACCCCACCGAGGACCTCACCATCGCCCACGACGACCCGCAGCTCGACATCCCGTGGCCGCTGCCCAGGGGCGTCATGTCGGGGGCCGACCGGAGCGCTCCTCCGCTCGCCGACCTGGCGGAGCAGCTGCGGAGGCTGCAGCCGGAGTGACGTCGCGCCGCGCCGGGGCACCACTACCCGTGCAAGGCCGCAATTCTTCACCGACCACCGGGAAGAAATGCGTGCGCACGAGCAACGGCAGTGCCACATTGTGAACTGTGGCTCCTCCCGGGCGCTTCCAGAGCGCAAAGCACTACCTTCGCCACATCCACCCCGCCCGGGGCGCGATGCGGCGGTCCTTGCTGAGGATGGAGCGCGCCACGCCCGAGGAGATCACCGCCTACCAGGAGCGTCGCCTCCGCCTCCTGGTGCGTGTGGCCGCGGCCCGGTCGCCGTACTACCGCGCGTGGTTCGCCCGGAGCAGCGTCCGTCCGGCGGCGATCCGGACCCTGGCGGACCTCGAGCGCCTCCCCCTGCTCGAGCGCAGCGACCTGGTGCACGACGCCGAGCGGTTCTGCGTCTACCCGCGCCGCATGATGTGGGCCACGAGCTCGAGCGGCACGTCCGGAAGCGTGGTCACGGTCTATCGCACCGCTGGATCGTCGGCGTTCGAGCTGTCCGCGCTGGAGCGCCAGTGGGGCTGGTTCGGCCTGCCACCGCGCTCTCGTCGCATCTTGCTGCGCCGCGACGACCCCGACCCCGACAAGATCGGCGCCCTGTCCCGGCTGGTCGCCGGGTCGATGCAGCTGGTGGTCTCCAGCTACCTGCTGGGTGCGGTGGACCTCGACCGTCTCCTGGCCGAGATGCGAGCGTTCGGACCGGCTGCGATCGAGGGCTGGCCCTCCAGCATCGCCATCCTGGCGTCGCGGCTCCGCGACCGGGGAGAGCACTTCCCGGTGCGGGCCGTCATCACGTCGTCCGAGGTCATGACGACCGAGCAGCTGACGCTCATGCGCGAGGTCTTCGAGGCTCCGGTCGTGGACCACTACGGGCAGTCCGAGCGGGTCGCCATGGCAGGGGTCTGCGAGGCGGGCGGCTACCACGCCTTCCCGGACTACGGCATCATCGAGCTGCTGCCGGTCGCTGGGCAGACCGATCGCTTCGAGATCGTGGGCACGCCCCTGCACAACTGGGGCTTCCCGCTGTTCCGCTACCGCACCGGGGACCAGGTCACCCTGGCCCCGCCGGGTCCCTGTCCCTGCGGCCGGACCTTCCCCCTGCTCGGCACGATCGACGGGCGCATCGAGGATGCCTTCACGGCCTTCGACGGCCGTCCGCTTCCCTCGCCCGGCCGGGTCACGGACAACCTGACCGGTCTCCGTGAGGTGCAGGTCGCGCAGCTGTCACCGGGCCACTTCGAGTTCCGGATGGTGCCGACGCCGTCCTCCGACCTCGCCGCCACCCGGACCCGGGCGCTGCGCAACGTCGAGCGCTACTTCGGCCCCGGCCAGACCGTGACCTTCGCCGTGATGGACTCGATCCCCCGCGGACCGAGCGGCAAGCTCAGGTCGGCCGTGTCCGAGGCCGCGACACCTCCGTCGGAGACCGGGACCCCGGAGCCCGGGCGTCCGTGAGCCGCGGTCACTGTCGGGCGCTGCGTCGCCCCGGGGCGTCGCTGCGGCTCAGCGTGCCCCGTCCCGCGGCTGGCCGTCAGGGGACAGCAGGACCGCCGCCTTGAGCTTGCCGCTGGGCCCACGCGGGATGCTGTCCATCACACGGAAGGTCACGACCTGCCCCGGTCCGAAGTACCTGTCCACGTTGCGGCGGGCACGTTCCTGCGTCGCGGGGATGTCCGACCCGACGGTCGGCACCATCCGGATCTCGAACCGTCCCGGGGCCATCTGGGCGATCTGGAGCTCGCGGAACCCCACGAGGTCGTCGAGGACGATCCCCGGGAGCGGGAGCACCTGCCCGTTCGCGGCCGTGAAGGCGTCCTCCACCCTGCCGTTGATCTGACCGAGCTGGCGGAAGGCCCTTCCGCAGGGGCACGGCTCGGTCGGACCGGGACCCACCTCGTCGCCGGTGCGGTACCTGAAGAGCGGGAAGCCCCAGTTGTGCAGGGGCGTCCCGACGATCTCCCACCGGTCCGTGCGGCCCTCCACGGGAAGCCTCTCGAGGATGCCGTAGTCGGGGAACTCGTGATAGCCGCCGGCCTCACAACCACCGGCCATGGCCACCCGCTCCGTCTGGCCGTAGTGGTCCACGACCGGACCCTGGAAGACCTCGGTCATCAACCTCCGCTGCTCGGTGGTCATCACCTCCGACGAGGTGATGACCGCCGTCACCGGCAGCCGATCTCCTCGATCACGCAAGAGCGACGCCAGCAGCGTGATGCTGGAGGGCCAGCCCTCGACCACCTCTGGGTCGAACGCCCGGACCTGTGCCAGCAACTCTGGGAGCGGCTCGTGGCCCAGACGGTAGCTGGAGACCACGAGCTGTCGCGCTCCGGCGACCTCACGGGTCAGCACTCCCCTGCCCTTGGGATCCGGGTCATTGGAGCGCAGCAGCAGGCTCCTGGGCCGGGACGGGATGCCGAACCACCCCCACTGACGCTGCAGTGCCGACACCTCGAACGCAGACGACCCCGGTGTCCGGCGTGTCGTCACCACCTGACCCGAAGTGCCGCTGGAGTTGGCCACCCAGGTGAACTTGCTCGGGTACACGAGGAAACGGTCGGGTTCGTGCACGAGGTGGGACCGGTCCAGCAACGGAAGCAGGGACAGGTCGTCCAGCGTGCGGATCGACGCAGGGGCCACCCCCGACGCGGCGAACCACTCCCGGTAGAAGGGTGACCTCGCCGCGGCGACCCGCACCAGCGCTCGCAGGCGACGTTCCTGGTAGCGGGTGATCTCCTCGGGTGACGCGTGCTCCATCCGGGCGAGTGATCGCCGCATGAACCCCCGCAGCGGGAACGCGTGACGAGCACGGTGCTGCAGGCTCGTGAACCGGGCAGGAGGCGCCACGACTGAAAAGGTACACGAATCGGCCGCGGCAGCCGACGGGTCGAGCACCCGGTCCAGCCATGCTCCCCGCTCCCTCGAACCGCCCCGGCTCACGGGTCCGGGGACCCGAGATGTGCGCGCGCCCGACCGATGGCGTCGGCCACCAGACCCTTGAGGGGATGGATGCGGACCAGCAGCCCGGGCGAGACCCGCAGGACCAGCACGACCACGGCGGACCTCCCCGTGCGACGTTGTGCCCATGCCTGGCCCGCCCAGTGCCGGGCGGTGGCGACGTCTCCGTCGAGCAGTGCACGGCGGGCCCGTCTCAGCGCCTGGTGGTACCTCAGGCGTCGCACCGTGCGAACGGCGGCGACACGCGCCTCGGCACTCGACGGCATCCGGGTGACGGTGTCGAAGGAGGAGATAAGCCGCTCCTCGAAGCGGTCGATGGACTCGGCGCTCCGCGACAACGAGTCGTCCCGCACCCGGCACCTCGCCAACCGATCAGGCAGCACGTGCACGTGGTGGTCGGCCGCGAGCCTGATCCAGGCGGTCACATCCGGTTCGACATCGGGGGCGTCGACCCGGTAGCCGCCGATCGCGTCCCAGGCCTGTCGCCGGATCGCACCCGTGTAGTAGGGGACCATCCCGTCCAGCACGTCCTCGGCGGAGAGGCGTGCGCCGCCTCGTGGGGGTGGGGAGTGGCCGATCGACTCGAAGTACCCGAGGTGGACCAGCGCGCCATCGCCGTCGAGGAAGCGCTTGGCGTCGCACCCGACCGCGTCGACCTCGGGGTGCGAGTCCAGGACGCGCCCGATGACGGCAGCGAAGTCGGGGAGCAGGAGGTCGTCACTGTCGAGCACGCACAGGAAGTCACCCCTCGCCACCGCAGCGGCCGCCATGACGCCGCCGGCGTACCCACGGTTGGGCTGGCGCACGAGCGTGATCCGGGGGTCGGCCAGGTACGCCTCGACGACGGCCGCCAGCTCATCGGACTGCCCGTTGTCCACCACGACGAGCTCCCAGTCGGGACGCGTCTGGCCCACGACGGAGTCGATGGTCTCCGCCAGCACGAGCTCGGTGCCGTAGGCCGTGGTGAGGAAGCTGAACCGAGGGGTCACCTGCTCAAGGTCCATGCGTCGCCTCCCCAACGGGCCGCGCGGCGTCTCGCACCGCTCCCGCGCGTGAGCTGTCAACCACCACGGCGTGGGACCTGCCCTCGTCGAGCCAGGCGACCGAGATCTCGGTCGAGTCCGTGCTGATGCTCACGTCCGTGACCGGTGTCGGGACACCTTCCCGCAGAGGCCGGAGCACGGTGGCGGAGACCAGGGGTGCCGCCCCCCGGTGACCGGCCAGGAGGAGCCACGAGGGCACCCGCGCCTCGAAGCGGTCCGACCACCAGCCGAGCCCGTCGTCGTCGCCGCGCACCCGGTACGAGGTCCACCGGCGCCGTGCCTGGTGCTCGCCACCTGCAGGACCGGTGCGCCGGCCCGTGTCACCACGTGGTCGTCCCGTGCGTCCTCGACGTCGAGGTCGGGGTGCAGGGGCCAGGACGTCCGGAAGCGTGCCGCCCGTCCCCTCGACAGGTCGAGCGACCAGGACCGAGTCCTGGTCCGGCGGGGCGACGAGCTAGCGGCGATGGCGCACCGGGTCGTCGAGCCGCCGTGTAGCCGTCGTGCTCCGCGTCGACGACTCCGCGCGCCAGGTCGACGCCGCGCACGTCGTCACCCGGCGTGTCGGGTCCACAGGAAGGGCCCGCCCGCGACCGACTGGTCAGCTCCGTCGACGGTGACGGTCGCGTGCGTCCGGGTGCGTCGGTGCGCGGTGCGCCAGTCCGGGTGCCGCGTAGTAGCTGCCGGTGCCGGGGTCCCCGATCAGTCGTGACCGTCGACGGCGATCGTGACGGCGAGGGCGTCGGCGTGCCCGTGCGCGGCGATGGAGAGGTAGCCGAGCGGACCGACGTCCATCATGATCCGCGGCGCCCGGCCTGCGCAGGACGACCAGGCCGCCGTCGGGGCGTACAAGCTCCCCGGCGCGCGCCGGCGACCTCGCGCTGATCGCCGGTCCGCGCCGACGCGCCGAACCAGCGCGCGGTCAGGTCGGCGACGCCGGCGGCGCGCGGGCCGCCGGTCAGTGGCCGCGACCACCCGAGATGGCGCTCGAGCGTCGCGACCGGCTCCGGATGCAGCCGGAGCGCGAAGCCGTCGTCTTCGTCGCCGTACCGGGGCAGCCGGATCGCCGTCGCCGACGAGGTCGGCAAGGTAGCCGGCGCTGCGCCGCACGCCGCCGCGATCCCGCGGGCGGCCGGTCGCCCCGCAGCTGCAGGAGGGCGGCGAGGCACGAGCAGCAGCTCGGCGCTGAAGACCAGGTAGGCCGACGACTGCTCGGCGCCGGCGCCGTCGGGCAGGATCTGCCGGTCGGCCTCGCGCGGCAGAGCCGCGAGCGCCGCGCGCTCCCAGCGCTGCGCGCCGGCCAGCTCGGGGAACAGGATGCCGACGGTCGCCACGCCGGCCAGCTCACCGAGCAGGTGGTTGTTGGCGGAGCTGAACCGGGAGCGGTCGCGCCAGCAGAGCCGCGCTGCTCGGCGAGCATCGTGACGATCCGCCGGTACCGCTCGAGGGTCATCGCCGGCGACGTCCCGCAGGCCCTGCACCGCGATCGCGACCGAGATCGCGCGCACACCGGCCTCGAACGCGCCCCGCCAGGCGATCCCCGGCCGGTCGGGTTCTGGTCGAGCCAGCAGTCGAGCTGGTCGAGCGCCGCGTCGGCGTAACGCGTCGTCGCCGGTGAACAGCCAGGCCTGGGCGAGCCACGGCAGGTGCTGCAGCCGGTTGAGCTCCCAGATCCACTTGGGTCGCCCACGCGGTGGTCGATGCGGGGCCGCCGACCGTGGCCACCGGACGCCGGTCACGGGATCGAGGTTCCAGTCGGTGCGCGAGTCGAGCGTCGTCGTGGCACAACCGAAGAAGACCACGTGTCCCCGGAGGGCTCCTCGGCCGACTCGACGAGCGCACGGACCTGCTCGGGATGGGCCTGCTCCACGGCGGCAGCGGCCGGGGCGTCGAGGAGCACAGGACGATCGACGGACCCCCGGAAGCGGTCGAGCACGCGATCCCAGCTCCCGGCGCCCTCCTCGAGCACCCGCGCGTCGGCCGCGAGACCCGTGTCACGGGACACCGCAGCCCGCCCCGCCCGGACGCTCCGCCAGACGACCTCGGCAGCACCCATCGACCTCAGCCGGTGGAACCGCCAGGCCAGTCGCGCAGCACGGGGCTGCCGGACGTCGAGCCTCACCAGGCGCGTCCCGGCCAGCCGCCCGAGGCACGCGTGCGGGGCGCCGACCGGGACGACCGGTCATCCAGACGTTTCACGGCAGGAGCGTAGATCCGCTGCGGACCGGTGCGCCGTACGCCGTGACGCCATGCACCGAAATCTGGGTACGGCACCCCAGAAGGGGCGACACGCCCGTGCCTCGGTGGTTGAGTCCTCGGCAGCACACCGTGTCCGCCACGGTGCGGACCCGTGCGGGTCCGCCCCGAGCAGGTCCTCGGGGCGCGTGGTGCTCAGCGTGTGTTCGGTCGGCGAGACAGGAGGGTGCTCCGGTGGTCCACCCCACGACGGGCAGCGACCGGGTCTCCGCACCCGTGGTCCTCATCGAGCACAGCGACTACTGGCACATCAACAAGGGCGACCTGGCGATGCTCGACGTGACCGTCGAGCGCATCCGTGCCCGGTGGCCGGACGCCACCGTCCGCGTGCTCACCGAGGCCCCCGCTGCTGAGGTCCTACCTCCCTGGCGTGACACCCGTCGAGCCGTGGGCGCGGCACGAGTGGCGAGCAGGTGGCGTGGTGGGACGCGCGTGCCGGCTCGCGGGGCCCGCCGTCATGGGTCCGGTGGCCATGGGCGTGCTGCGGGGCAAGGGGTACCTCCAGCAGGCATCGCGGAGGGTGAGGCGCGCCCACCGTCGCTCGGGAGACCGGGGTGCGACCCCACCCGGCGGGGACGGCACTGCCGGCGGCCCCGCGGACGTCCACGAGCCTGCCGGCGAAGACGTTCGGCACCGCCGCCCCCCGGGACCACCCGAGCGCTCCACTCCGCCTCGTTGGTGCTGGCGCTCGGCGGCGGGTACCTCGCGGACGCCGACCCGGTGCAGTCCCGGCGCGCACTCGACCTGCTGCACCGGGCTCAGGCGCTCGGGATCCCCACCGCGCTGGTGGGGCAGGGAGTCGGCCCCATCGAGGAGCCCGGGCTGCTGGACCACGTCGCGAGGGTGCTGCCCCACGCTCGCTACATCGGGCTCCGGGAGGGAAGGACGGGTCCCGCGCTGCTGGCGCGTGCCGGCGTGATGCCCGAGCGGGTCGCCGTGATCGGCGACGACGCCATCGAGCTCTCCCATCGCCTCCGCCGGGACCGCCGGGGGAGCGATATCGGCGTGTGCCTGCGGGTCGCCTCCTTCTCGCCGGTGTCGGAGGAGGCCGTCGCCGAGCTGCGGCTGGCCCTCCACTCGTGCGCGCGCGACGTCGGTGCCCACCTGCGGCCCGTCCTCATCTCCAGCTACACGGCTGAGGACCGGCGGTCCACCGCTCCGCTGCTCGAGGGCTTCGAGTCCACGCGCGCAATGCTGGGGCCGTTCGCCCGTCCCCAGCAGGTCGCCGAGCAGGTCGCGGCGTGCCGGGTGATGGTCACCGGTGCGTACCACGCCGCCGTCTTCGCCCTCGCCCAAGGCATCCCCGTGGTCGCGCTGAGCACGTCGCGGTACTACGACGACAAGTTCCTGGGCCTCCACGACATGTACGGGACCGGCATCGAGCTGGTCCGTCTGGACGACGCCGACGCCGGCAACCGGCTCCACCGTGCGATCCGCACTGCCTGGCACCGGGCGGAGGAGGTCCGGGCACCGCTGCGGACCCGGTCGAGGGAGCAGGTCGACGCGAGCCGGAAGGCACTCACCACGGTCCTGGACCTCGTGGAGCAACCGTCCCGTCAGCCCCTCCGAAGCCATGACCGACCGTCCGCGGACTAGCGCGACCCGTCGGCGGGGGACGGGGGTCAGGCCTGCGGACGTGCCCCAGGCCCCGTCGGGGTCGGGTCAGCGCTCCTTGCGCACCGCGATCGGCAGGGTCGCGGCCGCCTCGGCGGTGGCCCAGTTCTTCACCGAGATCGTCGCTGTCGTCCAGACGGTCGCCCTGGCCCGGCTGCTCACCCCCGTGGAGGTCGGCTTCTTCGCCGCGGGGAGCGTGTTCACCTCGTTCCTCGACAACTTCGTCGAGGGTGGCCTCCGCTCGGGGCTCGTGCATCGTCGCGACGAGCTGGAGGACGCCGCGGAGACGGTCTTCTGGGCGACGCTGACGATGGGTGCGCTCCTGTCCGTCGCCGGACTGCTCACCGCACCCCTCGTCGCCGCCGTCTTCGACAACCGCACAGCCGGGCTCGTGGCCGCGGCCATGGCCGGCGGCCTGCTGCTGACCTCGCTCACCAACGTTCCCGAGGCCCTGCTCCAGCGAGTCTTCAGCGTCCGCCGTCGTCTCGTGGTCGCTCCGGCTGTGGCGACCACGTTCGCCGTCGTCTCCGTCTCCCTCGCAGCCGCGGGGCTGGGAGTGTGGAGCCTGGTGATCGGGGAGCTACGCCTCCTACCTCGTCTGGGTGGTCGCCCTCTGGTGCGTCTGCGACTGGAGGCCCGGACGGGGGCGCGCGTCGCTCCGGCTCTGGAGACAGCTGGCACGGTTCGGCCTTCCGCTCGTGCTGGGGCTCCTGGGTGACCGCACCCTCAAGGTGGCGCAGGCCGTGGTCACCGGCGGACTGCTGGGACCGGCATCCCTGGGGTTCCTGCGCTACGGCGAGCGGATCGCCCGCATGCCGGTGAACGCCATGGTCGCGATCGGCAGCAACTCGCTCTTCCCCGCCTTCGCCAGGATCGCGGGGCAGCCCGACAGGATGAGGGTGGCCTTCCTCAGGGCGCTCGGTCTGGTGATCACCGGCGGCTGTCTGGTGGCGGCGGGCCTGGCCGCGGTCGGTGTGCCTCTCGTCGTGGTCGTCCTGGGTCAGGACTGGCGCGAGGCCGGTGTCGTCCTCGTCTCGATGTCCGGCATGGCTGTCGGCAAGTCGGTGGCGACGGTCAGCGAGGAGGCCATCAAGGGGGCGGGTCGCACCGGTCTCCTCAACCGGGTGACCGTCCTCGAGCTGGTGCTCGGCCTCGGGCTGCTGGTGCTGCTCGCCGGACCCTACGGTCTCGTGGGGGTGGGCCTCGCGATCTCGGGGACGGCCATCGGCGCGGGCCTGGCCCTGCTGTGGCTGGCCAGGTCGGTCGTGGGTGTCAGGTGGCGCCAGGTGGGCGGTGTCACCGTGCCGGCGCTGGTGAGCGGTGCAGTGGCCGCGGCCGTCGTCTGGCCGCTGGAGCACCTGGTCCTGCAGGCCGACAGCCGTGGGGTCTGGCTGGGTCTCGCGATGCTCGTGCTCGACGGCGTCGTGCTGCTCACCGTCTATCTCGGGATCCTTGTGCTGATCGCGCCTAGCTCGCTGTCGGACGCCCTGAGCATGATGCGCGCCGCCACGAGGAGGTCGCACCGTGGGTCACGCTCGGCCACGGGACCGGCACCCGCCGAGGACCCCGGGAGCTGAGTCGGTACGCCGCCGCCCGGAGGCCCCGGGCGCCTGGGGGCAAGCAGGTCGACGTGTCGGAGGGATCACCTCGCGGAGTCGCCCACAAGCTCGACGAGCAGTGCCTCGTACCTCGCCGCGGTCTGATCGATCCCGCAAGCTCTGTCCGGCCTCAGACGCCGGGCCCTTCCGAACCGCGTGCGGAGCTCCGGGTCGTCGGCCAAGGTCGCCAGCGCCGCGGCCAGCGCGTCGCTGTCCCCGACCGGCACGATGAGGCCTTGCACGCCGTCCTCCACCATGTCGCGCAGGGCACCGCAGTCGGTCGCCACCACAGGGAGGCCGACGCCGCCATGGCCTCGATCACGCTGATGGGGGCGCCCTCGTGGACCGAGGACAGGCAAGCGACGTCGAAGGCGGGCAGCAGCGTGGCGACGTCACGCCGCGGCCCGGTGAAGAGCACGCCGTCCGCCGATTCCCAGATCGGTCGCAAGCTCGCGCAGCTCCTGGCTCGCGACGCCGCCGCCGACCACGACCAGACGGGCCTCCGGATGCGATCGGCACCAGCGTCGCGAAGGCCTCGAACAGGACGTGGTGCGCCTTCTGGGCGCTCAGCCGGGCGACGATGCCGACCACGAAGCACTCGTCCGGCAGGCCCAGGGCTGCGCGGGCGCGGCTCCTGTCCGCGGACGGCTGGTGGCGGCGGAGGCAGCGGGATGCCGTTGGGGATCACCACCTCTCGCACACGGCTCCAGGGCCGACCGACCGACCCCCTCCTCACGGTGGAGGTACTCGCCCTGGCTCACGGCCAGCAGGACCAGGGCGGATGCTCCGGTGGAGCGTCGCGACGGCCCAGGACGGGAGGCACCGCGCCCGACCGAGCGTGAGGTCCATGTCGTGCACCGCGACCAGAGTCGTGGCCGCACACCCGCCAACCCGGCGGCCACCTGCCCGAGGAGGAGGGACGCCCGGTGGTGGTGGGTCACCAGGACGCGTCGACCTGTCGGCCGTCGCAGGATCCGACCAGCCGCGGCAGGGTCGCGAGGTCGAAGCGCCCCGACCGGTCCAGGGCCACGACCTCGAAGCCGGCGTCGCGGAAGTCGTCCGCCAGGGGACCGGCCGTGCGCAGGCAGACGAGCGTGGCGCGGATCACGCGGTGGGTCGAAAGCGCGGAACAGTTCAGCAGCAGCACCTCCACGCCGCCGATGTGCGTCTCGTCCAGCACCAGGGCCAGGCGCACGGCTCCGTCGGACCAGCACAGGGTCGAGGGTGTCCACGGTGCCGGGTACGACCGGGTGGACGACCTCGAGGATGGCGCGCTGCGCCTCCGCGACGCTCCGCTCGAGTGAGAACTCCTCCTCGACACGGGCGCGCGCGGCGCCTCCGAATCGACGCCGTGGTACGCGGGGTCGTCGAGCAGCTCGATGAGGCGATCGGCGAGGGCCGCAGGAGCCTTGCGGGGGCACCAGATAGCCCGTGACGCCGTGCTCGACCATCTCCGGGACACCCCCCACGGCCGTGCACACCGCCGGGACGGGACGCCGCCATGGCCTCGAGCAACGCCATCGGAAAGCACTCGACCGTGTACGAGCGAGAGGGTGAAGACGTCCATCGCGGCGAGCACAGCGGGCACGTCGTCCCGGGCCCGCAGGAAGACCACCCGGTCGCGGATGCCCAGGCGTGCTGCGTGCGCCTCCAGGGCCTCCCTCCGTCGCACCCTCGCCCACGACGAGGAAGCGCGCCGCCGGCACCCGGTCGGCCACCAGCGCGGCCGCCTCCAGGAACGTCTCGTGGTCCTTCTCGGGGCGGAGCGCCGCGACGATGCCGACCACCAGGTCGTCCTCGTGGAGTCCCAGGGAGGGCCTGAGGCCCGGGCCTCGGGGCCGCGTCGAACCCTGCGAGGTCGACGCCGTTGTGGATCACACGCACCTTGCGCGCAGGATGGTGCAGCTCGCGCGTCAGGTAGTCGACCTGACGCTGGGCGACACCGAAGTAGGCGTCCGTCACCGGCTCCAGGACGAGGTCGGACAGTCTCCGTAGGAGCCCTCGGGGCTCGGTGTCGCCGCAGTTGTGCACCCACACCACCGTGCGGGGCACGCGGGCGACCACGGCGGCCGTCCGGCCGAGCAGCTCTGCGTTGTAGCCACGCACGACGACGACATCGGGCGCGGTGGCCCGCAGACTCCGAGACCAGGTCGCGGAGGGCGCCGGCAGCCTGCTTCTTGGTCCTGCCCAGCGCGGTTCCCGGGACGTCGGCGTCCTCCAGGTGGGTGAACAGCTCGCCGCGCCGACCGATGCAGATCACGCGTGGCTCGATGACGGACCTGTCGAGGCGGGACACGAGCGTGGTCACATGACGTTCGGCCCCGCCGATCCCGAGGTCGGGGACGATGAAGCAGACGCGAAGGGGCCTGCCGCGGGTCACCGGACCAGCTCCCGGTACAGGGAGTCCAGGGCTCGTCCGGTCTGCTCCACGTCGAAGGTGTCCCTCACCCGTGCCAAGGCCCCGTCTCCCAGGCGGACCCGGTCCCCCTCTGCCGTGACCACGCGTTTCAGCCCGGATGCCAGCGCCGAGACGTCACCGGCGGGCACCAGGACCCCGCTCTCCGCATCGATCAGGTCCGGCACACCGCCCACGGCGCTGGCGACGACGCACAACCCCCGTGCCATGGCCTCCAGCACCGCCATGGGTTGGCCCTCCTGGAAGGAGGGCAGGACCAGCACCTGCGCGCTCTGCAGGAGGGCATCGACGTCCACCGGCGGCACCCAGCCCACCATCCGGACCGAGTCGCCCAGGCCCAGCTCGTCGACCTCGTGCGCGACCCGGTCCAGCAGCCCGTCCCCGGCGAGCACCAGCTCCGCCCCAGGATCGGTCCCGAGCTCTCCGGACATCCGCGCCCAGGCCTCCAGCAGGACGAAGATGCCCTTCGCCTCGCTGATGTCCCCCAGGAAGAGGACACGCACCCGAGCTCCGCCCTCGGGCTGGGAGACAGGGCGACGCGGGACGACCCCGTTGGGGACGACCACCACCCTCGCTCGTGGCGCGATCTCCCGCAGTCGTTGCGCCCAGCTGTCCCCCAGGGCGATGACGACGTCGGCGTGACCCAGGGTGGCTCGGATGTACGCACGGACCCCCCTGGGCATCGCACTCACGAAGTCGTGGAACCCCCCTCCGTGCACGTGGATGATCACCGGGACACCGAAGGCCCTCGCGATCCAGGCCAGGACGGACTTGCGCGCGAAGCTGCCGTACGACGCCATGTGTAGGTGCACCAGACCGGGCCGGTGGGTCACCAACGTCCAGAGGAACGTCGCGCCCCCCGCCAGGAACGCGAGGATCCGCACCGTGACCGAACCGTCACGGTGGGTGCTCACGTGGCGCACGTCCCACTCGTCCCACAGCGGGGTCTCCCGCACGGTGCGGACGTAGGCGGCCACACCTCCTCGGGTCCGGGTGCTGGTCGACAACCAGATGACCCGCCGCCTCGTCACCACGTCGCACCGGCACCCGGTGTGATGCGGCCGCTCCCTGGACGGACGCCGTCCAGCACCTCCACGCGACCCGGCGCCTCCGAGAGTCCGATCGACGAACCGGCCCAGAGCATGACGAAGATGTTGGGGAAGTCGAAGAACCGGAGGTCGACCGTCAGTCCCGTGATCACGAGGGCGGTGAAAGCCAGCAGCGCGGTCAGCGAATAGCCCCTGTCACCGTGGGAAGGGGCGCGACGAACGGCGCTGACGAGCCTCGTGCCGAGCAGCACGAGCAACGTGACCGCAGCAAGATGACCCCGACGATGCCCAGCTCGACGGCGATCCCGAGCACGTCGACGTGCGACGCGATGCCGAATCCTCGCTCCCACGAGATCGCCGGTGACCACTGCTCGTGGTGATAGGTGTTCACGGCGGGGAACCGACCGATCCCCCAGCCCATCAGCGGCTTCTCGGGGAAGGCGTGCAGGGCCGTGGCGATCACGTTCAGCCTGTCGTGGACCTCGTTGGGGGAAGCCACCCCGCCCGCCTCGCGGTCCGTGCTGGTGAAGGTCGACCAGCTCAGGGCGATCGAGACGGTCATCACGACCGCCGTCAGCAGGTAACCCGTGCGGAGCCCCCGGCCCGCCACTGCGCCACACACGACGATGAGCGCGAAGGCCAACCACACGGCTCGGGTGTGGGTGAGGTAGACGGCGTAGGCGCTCGCGACCGCGACCCCGACTGCGACGACGCGCAAGAGCCTGGGCTCACGCCTGGCGCAGGCCACGTAGTTCGCGACCAGGAACCCCACGATGAGCACGAAACCGTTGACGACCGGCTGGTTGAAGACTCCGCCTGCTCGATCCGGCCAGTTGGGGGCGTCGACGATGTAGCGCGGCCACGCCAGCGAGCGGGGCCCGTGGAACTGGACGATGCTGGCCCAGGCCGAGTAGGCACCAGCGACCAGCGAGATCATGCAGAGCGACCGGGCCGCCGACCTGGTGGTGAAGACCAGCCGTCCGACGACGAACATCGCGAACGGGATCACCGCGCTGACGAAGACGAACCTGGTCACCGGGATCTGTGTCCCGTCCAGGGGATACGTGGGCGGGTACTGGTGGGGTACGACGATGGAGATCGCGCTCCACACGACGTAGAGCGCCATCACCACCTCGATCGGCCCGGCGTGCAGACGGCGACGGACCGTCGCCCGCATCCAGATCCAGACCGAGAGCACCACTCCTGCGAACGCCGGCAGGAACGGGTCCACGGGGAAGGTGTTCGCCGGCACGGCGAGGCGGAAGAACGTGGCCGTCAGCAGGTAGACCGACGCCAGCACCGGATCGCGCAGTCCGAACAGGATCGCCACCAGTCCGAGACCGAGCATGCACAGGAGGAGGCCCGTCCTGGCACCGGCCCACAGCGCCAGCACGAGGACCAGGTCCAGCACGCCGACCACGATCACCGCTGCCGACAGGCCTCGTAGACGCACCGGCGCGACCCAGCCCTGAGCCTGCCGGGTGGCTTCTGGAGGCCGGAGCTGGGTCACGTTCGCCGCCGGGTCGGCACGCTCATCCGTCGGACGCTCGTGGCCGCCGCGGCGACCCTCGTCCGCCCTTCATGAGTCTCGCACATCCGAGGGCGACGAGTATCCCGAGCAACAGCCCTCCGATGCTCCCGAACAGCGCGTTGGTCATCACGCTGGGGGCATTGGTCGAGATGCCCCCGCCCAGCTGGAGCTCCTGCAGCTCGTTGACGCGGTCCGCGCGGATCTGCACGATCCGCTCCTGGAGCGCGCTGGCCGCGCCGTCGGAGCCGGGACCTCCCGTCTCGACCAGCTGGTCGAGGCGGCGCTGCCACGAATCGATCTCGTCCGCCTTCTCCTCCTCGCGGACCTCGTTGATGTCCTGCTGGAAATGGAGGGCGATCAGCGCCGCCGCGTCCTGTGCCACCGCGCCAGAGGTCGAGGTCGCCTCGATCAGCATGATGGGACTCGAGGCGGCTGCACGAGCCGTGACCGTGACCGGTGCGTCGACCTGGGCCTGTGCCAGGAGCGCGCTCTGGTAGGCACTGTTGTTGAAGTAGTCGACGTAGCCCTGCACGAGCACGGCGTCCTGGTCCGGGGACCGGTTGTTCGACGACACGATCATCGACGAGCGCGCCGTGTAGGTGGTGGGCGTGGTGATCGTGGTGATCAGTGCCGCGCTCAGGCAGATCACCCAGATCGCCAGCACCAACCACCGCAGCCTGCGCACGGTCGACCAGGTGCTGCCACGGTCCTCGTCGGGCTCCTCGAAAAGCTCGACCCGCTGGTCCTGGCCGTCCCCGTGCGCGTCCGTCGTCGACTCTCTCCTCACAGCGGAGAGCGAGCTCTGTGCCTCTGTCACTTCAGGCCCCCCTCGACCAGGTCCCCGTCGACGCGGGAACTCGCGCCGGCTCCTCGGGTGCGCGGGGAGTCCTTCCCCCGCCGAACGACACCCCCGCCTCCCTCCAATATGCACGCTCCACCCCAGTGGCGCGACCCGTGGCAGGCCCCGTCGTGCGACACGCTCGACAGCGCTGAGGTCCTCGGTCAGGCACGCCAGGTCGCACGGCCTACGCCCCCTGCTCGAGGCGTGCCTTCGATCGAGCTGCAGCCCGCGGTCGCGGGACCCTGACCGACCTCCGCGCCACCAGGGCGTCGTACACGTCGACGAACGCCTGTCGTTGGTGCGTCCAGGCCAGGACCTGCAGCACGCGCTCACGAGCGTGCGCACCCATCTCCCGGCGTCGTGGGGAGTCGTCGCAGAGGCCGACGACGGCCTGCGCAAAGGCCTCGACGACGTTCGGCGTCACGTAGACCGCCGCACCGCCCGCGGACACCCGGGTCTCCGGGAGGTCGAAGGCCACGACGGGCAGGCCGAACGCCATGTACTCCATGGTCTTGTTCATGGTGGAGACGTCGTTGAGGGGGTTGCTCGGATCGGGGCACAGCCCAGGTCTGCCGTGCGGAGGACGGCCTCGACAGTCTCGTCGGGCACGCGGCCGGTGAACTCCACGTGCTCCACCAGGCCCAGTCTGTCGCGCTCGGCGACCAGCTCCTCCCGGCAGTCGCCGGACCCCATGAAGGTGAAGCCGATGTCGGTCGCCCCCATCGGTTGACCACGAGGTCGGCCGCTGCCAGGGCGAGGTCGACCCCGTCCTGGGGTCCCATCACCCCGAGGTAGGCGACGAGGTGGGCGTGACCCCGTCGCAGGCCGGGATCCGGCGGCCCCGGACTCTGCCGGTCCGGGTCGGGACCGGTGCGGACGACGGTCACGTCGGCCGGGTCCTTGCCCCCGCGCTCCAGGGCCACCTTCGCGTAGGAGTCGTTGGTGGAGATCACCCGGTCCGCGCTGCGGAAGGTCGCCTTCTCGAGCAGAGGAGCGCCCTGAGCGGCGCTCCCTCACGATCCGGGAACCGGGACCGGTAGAGCTCGGGCACAGGTCGTGGTGGTCGAAGACGAACGCCGACCCGTCGATGAGTCGCAGCAGCCGGGCGAGCGGCCAGAAGATGTCCGGCGGGTTGCAGGCCTGCACCACGCGGAACGGACCGCCACGTCGACGCTCGTCGAGGGCCAGGAGGGCGGTCGCCACGAAAGAGTGGGCGAACTCCGCTACGAAGCCCAGCGTGCCCCCGCCCCACTCCCGGAGCCGATAGGTCCGCACGGTGACGTCCTCGATGACCTCGCGGCGGGCGGACTGGGGTCCCCGTGGGCAGATGACCGTGACGTCGTAGCCGGCTCGCGTCAGGGACCCGCACTCGAGCCACACGCGGCGGTCGAAGGGCACGTGCAGGTTCTGCACGATCACCAGGACCCGCGGCCGGTCGCCGCGACCGCGTGAGCGGTCTGTCGTGCTCACCAGAGCGCTCCCTCGTAGCCGGCGAGCCCTTCGACCTCGGCCCCGAGCCGACCGTTGAGGTCGATCACCAGGTCCGGGTCCGCCGCCACCATGGCGGCCACCACGTCGTCCCCGCCGGCGGAGACGATGACCACCCCGCGCCCGCGAGCGCCTCCCGGGGTTGTCGGTGAGCAGCCGGTTGAGGTGCGGCAACCGCTCCTCCACGTGCCGGCGGTTGGCTCCGACCAGGAACTCGGGCTTGACCAGGGGGTCGTAGATCCGCACGTCGTACCCCTTGCCGATCAGGCGCTCGGCCAGGTCGACGTTGGGGCTCTCCCGCAGGTCGTCGGTGCCGGACTTGAAGCTGAGGCCGAGCAGCGCGACGTGGCGATGGTCGCGAGGCGAGCACCCGCTCGACGACGGCCCGCACCACCAGGTCGTTGGTGTGCATCACGCCGACGAGCAGCGGCGCGTCCACGTCGTCGATCCGGGCCAGGTGGAGGATCGACCGCAGGTCCTTCGGCAGGCAGGAGCCTCCGAACGCGAAGCCGGGCTGCAGGTAGCGCGCGGAGATGTTGAGCTTGGTGTCCAGGCAGAACAACCGCATCACCTCGCGGGTGTCGACCTCGTAGCTGCGGAAGACCCGGGCGATCTCGTTGGCGAAGGAGACCTTGGTGGCGTGGAAGGCGTTGCAGGCGAACTTGAGTGCCTCCGCGGTGCCCACCGACACCCGGTGGCAGGGGGCATCGACGACGGCGAAGAGCTGCTCGAGGTCGCGCCGCGGCTCCGTCGTCGCCGGCGCCGATCACGACGAAGGGTGGCTCGAAGAAGTCGGTGACCCCGAAGCCCTCCCGCAGGAACTCCGGGCACATCGCGGTCGACACGGTCCAGCCGACCGGGAGCGGGCCGGCAAAACGAGGAGCGACGACCGCGGCCCCGGTGCCGGGAGGCACGGTGCTGCGGATCACGACGGTGTGGCGCCCGCCTGCCGGCGGTGTCACCACCTCCATCGCGCGCACGACGTCGTCGAGCGCCCGCTCCACGAAGGTCAGGTCGGTCGCGCCCCCGGTGCGGACGGGGTCCCGACACAGATCAGCGTGATGTCGGCACCGTCGATGGCCGGCTCCGCCCCGGTGGTGGCCCTCAGCAGGCCACTCTCGACCGCCCCCGCGACCAGCGGCTCGAGCCCTGGCTCGACGACGGGGCTGGCGCCCCGGTTGATCGCGTCGACCTTGTCCGGGTCCACGTCCACCCCGACCACGTCGTGGCCACCGGAGGCCAGGCAGGCAGCCGTGACCGTTCCGACGTATCCCAGACCGAACACTGCAACCTTCATCCGTCTCCCCGCCCATTGAAATGCTTCCACCCGATGCTGTGCACGGGCCGCGCGGGCGGTCCGGGGTTGACCGCGCAATCCCCCAACTCTGGGGATGCGGTTCTGCGTGGCCCTACTCAAGCGCGAAGAGCCCGGGGGCGAGCTCCGGGCGACCCTCCCGCCGTCGGCTCCGGCATGATGTCGCCATGCCGCACACACACGACAGCAAGACGCTCTGATGGCCACGCCGCTGCGCAAGGAGCTGCCGTACGACGCCAGCCCCGACGCCGTCGCCGCCATGCTGGCCGACGTCGCCTTCCGCGAGGAGGTGCTGGCCCGCCAGCACGTGCTCCGTGGGTCGGTCACGGTGGAGGGCGACACGATGGTCATCGAGCAGGTGCAGTCGGCCGCCGACCTCCCGTCGTACGCCCGCAAGCTCGTCGGGGACGAGATCGTCATCGTCCAGACCGAGCGCTGGGGCACGACGACCACCGCCGACCTGCACCTGACGATCCCGGGCAAGCCCGGCGACATCACCGGGGACATCAGGCTCTCCCCGGCAGGCGCCGGCACCGTCGAGGTCGTCGACCTCACGGTCAAGGTCTCCATCCCGCTCGTCGGCGGCAAGATCGAGAAGCTCGTCGCGGACATGATCGAGAAGGCACTCGCCAAGGAGCACCAGGTCGGCCAGGAGTGGCTGGCCCGCTGACCGTCCCCGGTCAGTCCTCGTGGTCCTCGCGGCGGCGCCACCAGACGACCACCGCGAGGAGCACGAACGGACCGAACGCGAGCAGGAGCGTCAGCGCCTGCTCGAAGGGGTGCAGGGACCCCATGTGGAGCAGGGTCGGGGACCCGGGGTGGAGCAGGGTCACTCGGCGTCCATGTAGGGGTACCGGTGGTCCTTCGGCGGCACGAACGTCTCCTTGATGGAGCGCGGCGAGGTCCAGCGCAGCAGGTTGACCGCGGCGCCGGCCTTGTCGTTGGTGCCCGACGCGCGACCGCCACCGAAGGGCTGCTGCCCCACGACCGCACCGGTCGGCTTGTCGTTGACGTAGAAGTTGCCGGCCGCGAAGCGCAGCGCGTTGCGGGCCCACGCCACGGCGGACCGGTCCTGCGCGATGATCGCGCCGGTCAGCGCGTACGGCGCGAACGACTCCATCTGGGCCACGACCTTCTCGAAGCGGTCGTCCTCGTAGACGTGCACGGCCAGGATCGGGCCGAAGTACTCCTCGGAGAACATCTGGTCCGTCGGGTCCGTGGACACCACGATCGTCGGGCGCACGAAGTAGCCGACCGAGTCGTCGGTCTGGCCGCCGGCCAGCAGGGTGAGGTGCTTGTTGGCCCGCACCCGGGCGATGGCCTTCTTGTGCTTGGCGAACGCGCGGTCGTCGATCACGGCGCCCATGAAGTTGCTGAAGTCGGTGACGTCACCCATGGCCAGGCCATCGGTGTCGGCGACCAGCTGGTCCTTGATCTTGTCCCACACCGAGCGCGCGACGTAGGCACGTGACGCGGCCGAGCACTTCTGGCCCTGGTACTCGAAGGCGCCGCGCAGCATCGCGACCCGGGCGACGTCGGGATCGGCCGACGGGTGCACGACGACGAAGTCCTTGCCGCCGGTCTCGCCCACGATCCGCGGGTAGGCGCGGTAGCCCGAGATGTTGGTCCCGACGGTCTGCCAGAGGTGCTGGAAGGTCGGGGTCGAGCCGGTGAAGTGGATGCCCGCGAGGTCGCGGTGGGTGAGCGCGACCTTGGACACCTCGAGGCCGTCACCGGGGAGCATGTTGATGACGCCGGGCGGCATGCCGGCCTCCTCGAGCAGCTCCATGGTCAGCGACGCGGCGAGCTGCTGGGTGGGCGACGGCTTCCAGATCACGGTGTTGCCCATCAGCGCCGGCGCGGTCGGCAGGTTGCCGGCGATGGCGGTGAAGTTGAACGGCGTGATCGCGTAGACGAAGCCCTCGAGCGGCCGGTGGTCGGTGCGGTTCCAGATGCCGGGGCTGTTGGCGATCGGCTGGTCGGTGAGGATCTCGCGCGCGTAGTGGACGTTGAAGCGCCAGAAGTCGATCAGCTCGCAGGCCGAGTCGATCTCGGCCTGGAACGCCGTCTTGGACTGGCCCAGCATGGTCGCGGCGTTGATCCGCTGTCGCCACGGGCCGGCCAGCAGGTCGGCAGCCTTGAGGATGATGGCGGCGCGGTCGTCGAAGGACATCGCCTGCCAGTCGGGGGCCGCCGCGGCAGCGGCCTTGACGGCCGCCTCGGCGTCCTTGGCCGTGGAGTTCTTGAAGGTGCCCAGCACGTGCTGGTGGTCGTGCGGCTGGACGACCTTGGTCTCCGCGCCGCCGCCGTTGCGCCGTCGGCCGTTGATGTGGGCACGCAGCGTGTGCTGCTTGCCCTCGAGCCGGGCCAGCTCCGCCTTGAGCGCGGCGCGCTCGGGGCTGTGCGGGGCGTAGGTGAGGTTCGGCTCGTTGACCGGAGCCGGAGGAGAAGTGATCGCGTCCATGGGGCCGACCCTAGCGACCCGCGAGCAGGTCCGGGATCTCCTGGGTGGCGTACCACGCGAGGTCGTCGTCGGGGTCCGCGTCGTCGTCGGTGTCGACGTGCACGGACGCCACGAGCCGCACGGGCACCGACGCGGCCCCGTCCGGCACCTCGGCGACCAGCACGACCCGGCGTCCGGGACCGTCGAGGAGCGCGGCCGAGGCGTCCGCGGCGGTCATCAGCGCGGCGTACTCCGCCTCCTCCGAGTCGTCCTCGGCGGTGATGGGGTCGGCGTCGACCGGCACCGCGTCCTCGGCGTGGAACCGGGCCAGCAGGTCCAGGGTGGTCGGCAGGTAGGCGCGGACGCTCACGTGCGCTCCCCCTTGCGGCGGCCGCGGGGCGCCAGCTTGCGGGCCCCGCTGGCGGTCTCGGCGAGCTCGTCGAGCGCCTCGAGCAGGCACTGGCCGAGGGTGTCGACGTCCGGGACGGCGTCACGGTCGGCCGTGATGCCGTAGAAGACGCCCCCGTTGTACGACGTGACGCCGACGGCCAGCGTGTGCTCGGGCAGCAGCGGGTGGACCGGGTAGGTCTCCACCATCTCGGCGCCCGCGGCGTACAGCGGGAACTGCGGCCCGGGGACGTTGGTGACCGAGAGGTGGAAGCCGCGACGGGCCTCCGCGGCGGCCACCCGGGAGCCGAGGGCGTGGAAGGTCGTCGGCGCGAAGCCGGCGATCCCCGCCAGGCGCCGGGCCGAGACCGCGCGACCGGTCTCCTTGTGGGCCTGGAAGCCGTAGCTGACCTGGTGGAGGCGGACGACCGGCGAGGCCTCGCTGATCGGCAGGTTGACCAGGTGTCCGGTGATCTGGGTGCCGAGCGAGGTCGCCTCGAGGTCGTCGTCGATCACCGACATCGGCACCATCGCGCGGATCGTGCGGACCCCGGCCATCGACTCGGTGCGGGTCATCAGCCAGCCGCGCAGCGCACCGGCGATCGTGGCCAGGACCACGTCGTTGATGGTGCCGCCGTGCACGCTGCGGATCTGCTTGTAGACGTCGAGCTCGGTGCGGACGGCGAGGAACCGGCGCTGCTGCGACAGCGGCCGGTTGATGGGGCTGCCGTGGACGGGACTCCGTCCGGCCAGGGCGCCGGCGACGCCACCGACCTTGTGGGCGGCCGGCGCTCACGGTCCGGGCCGCCGACTCCGCGTTGGCGCGCACCGTGTGGACCGCGGTCCCGGGCCGCTCGAGGGTGTCGGTGACCGCTCCCAGCGCGAGACCCAGCGCGGTCGGCCGACCGCGGGGCTGCCACTCGTCGTGGCCCAGGTCCGGGGCCTCGGCGGTGGTGTCGAGCAGGACCTGACCGATGTCCACGGTCTCGCGGCCGTCCACCAGGATCTGGTGGCTCTTGGCGAGGACCGCGACACGACCCCCCTCGAGCCCCTCGACGAAGTAGATCTCCCACAGCGGCCGGCTGCGGTCGAGCGGGCGCGAGGCGATCCGCGCGACCAGCTCGCGCAGCTGGTGGTGGTCGCCCGGGCGCGGCAGCGCGGAGCGGCGTACGTGGTAGCCGATCTCGAAGTCCGGGTCGTCGACCCACACGGGGTTGGCGAGCCGGCCCGGCACCGTCTGCAGCCGCTGGCGGTAGCGGGGCACGAAGGCGATCCGGTCGGCGATCAGCTCCACGAGGCGGGAGTAGTCGAAGCCCGAGTCTCCGGGCTCGAAGATCTCCACCGTGGCGTTGTGCATCGGCGTCGAGGGGGACTCGGTGGCCAGCAAGGCCAGGTCCCGCGGCCGCAGCCGCTCGGTCATGTCAGCCCCTTCGTATGGTGTCGGACACTCCTGGCGGCCCACGGGACGGCCCGGACGCCGACGGTGTTGCTCCCCGTGCGATTCTGGCAGAGGCTCCCACCCCGAGCGGTGGGAGTCCAACGCCGACACGGGGTGCAGGCCCCGCAACACCGACTCGCTGGAGGAACCCCATGCGCGCGACGCGGCTCACCCCGCTGGCCACGACCCTGCTGCTGGTGACGCTGGGCGTCGCCGGCTGCGGCGGCGACGACACCACCTCGGAGCCCGACAGCAGCTCGTCCGCCTCGGCCTCGGAGTCGGAGTCGGCCTCGGCGAGCGAGAGCGCGTCCGCCACGCCGAGCGACAACACGCAGACGCCGGAGCCGGAGCGCCCGACCATCGAGATCACGTTCGAGGGCGACACCGTGACCCCCAACGGGGAGCGCGTGGCCGTCCCGCTGGGCGAGGAGATCGACCTGGTCGTCACCGCGGACGCGCCCGGCGAGCTGCACGTGCACTCGACCCCCGAGCAGGAGCTGGCCTACGAGGCCGGCACCAGCACCCTCCCGCTGGTCATCGACCAGCCCGGCATCGTCGAGGTCGAGTCCCACGACCTCGAGCTCGTGGTCGTCCAGCTCGAAGTCCGCTGAGGTGGGCCTGCCCACCGCCGAGCGGGACCTGCTCGCCCACGGGATCGGCGGCGCCAAGGACCTCCCGATCCCGCTCGAGCTCGCGATCGCCGGCGCGGTCGCCGCGCTGGTCGTGTCCTTCACGGTCCTGGCGGTCGCATGGCGCAGCCCGCGCTACGACGCGGCCACCAGCGGCCGTCCCGCGCCCGGGTGGCTCGACCGGCTGACGTCGTCCACGGCGTGGCACGTCGCCCTGCGCGTCGTCGGCTTCGTGTTCTTCCTGTACGTCGCAGCGGCCGCCGTCTTCGGCCAGGACACCCTGGTCAACCCGTTCCTGGGCGTCTTCTACACGTGGCTCTGGGTCGGCATCGTCCCGCTGTCGGTGCTCCTCGGCCCCGTGTGGAAGGCCATCAGCCCCAGCCGGACCATCAACGCCGTGCTCGCCCGCGTCTCGGGCAGCGACCCCGAGGTGGGGATGTACGCCTACCCCGAGCGGCTGGGCTACTGGCCGGCCGCGGTCGGCCTCTACGCCTTCGTGTGGCTCGAGCTGGTCTACCCGCACTCCACCGAGATCGGCCCGGTGCGGCTCTGGTGCGCGATCTACATCGGCGTCATGCTGATCGGCGGCGCGCTCTTCGGCAACCGCTTCTACGAGCGGGCGGACCCCTTCGAGGTCTACTCGTCGCTGGTCGCCAAGCTGTCGGTCTGGGGCCACCGTGACGGGCGCCTGGTCATCCGGAGCCCGCTCGCCAACCTCGACACCGTCCCGGTGGCCGCCGGGCTGGTCGGCGTGGTGGCCGTGCTGTTCGGCAGCACGGCGTACGACTCGTTCAAGGAGGCGAGCCCGTGGGTGAGGTTCGTCCAGACGACGACGATCCCCTCGGGACTCATCGACAACGTCGCGCTGCTCGTCTTCTGCGTGGGCGTGGGGGTCATCTTCGCCGCCGGCTGCATGGCGACCGGCGTGGGACCCGAGGTCCGTCGCTCGACGCTGCCCGACGTCTTCGCGCACTCGGTGGTCCCGATCATCGTCGGCTACATCATCGCCCACTACCTGACCTACCTCGTGGAGTACGGCCAGACGACGCTCGTGCAGCTGAGCGACCCGTTCAGCCGCGGTGACGACTACCTCGGGACCGCCGACCTCGCGGTCAACTACTGGCTGTCGTTCCACCCCGACTTCCTGGCCCGGCTCAAGGTCGGCGCCGTGGTCGTCGGCCACGTGCTCGGCGTGATCGCGGCCCACGACCGCGCGGTGCGGATCCTCCCCCGGCGGCACCAGCTGACGGGTCAGCTCTCGCTGCTCGTCGCGATGGTGCTCTTCACCGTGGGCGGGCTCTACCTGCTGTTCGCCGCCTGACGCCTCCGCAGACGGGAACGGGGAACGGGACCGGCCGCCGGCCAGTGGCCGGCACCGATCCCGTTCCCCACCCGGGAGGTCGTGGGGCGCTCAGCCCATCGCGGCGAGCCGACGAGCGGCGTACGACGCCGCCACCGGTGCGGCGGTCGGCTGCGCGGCCGCGCGGGCGTTGACGCCGGCGACCGGGCCGTAGGGCCAGCCGGCGGGCAGGTGGGAGATCACGGTGATCGACTCGCACGTCTCGCGCTCCGCGCGGATCTTGTCGAGGGGGTCGATGTGACCGATGTAGATCACGCGGTCGTTCTTGCCCTCCGCGGCGGTGCCGATGTCGTCGTAGTCGTCGCAGTAGAACTCGTCGCGGACACCGTCGTCGTACAGGTAGATGGTGTCGTTGCCCTGCTCGGCGAAGACCTTGTCCTCGCCGGGGCCGACGAAGAAGGTGTCGTCGCCCGGGTCGCCCTTGATGTAGTGGTCGTTGCCGTCGCCGTCGATGATGGTGTCGTCGCCGTTGCCGCCCTGGAGGGCGTAGTCGTCGCCGGGGCCGCCGTCGATGACGTCGTTGTCGTCGAGGCCGAGCAGCTTGTCGCGGCCGTCGCCGCCGCGGATCACGTCGTTGCCGGGGCCGCCGTTGATCTCCGGCGAGCGCTCGCCGTTGCCCTTGGACGTGGGGGCGATCCCGTCGTCCCCGAGGCCGCCGTCGAGGACGTCGTTGCCCGGGCCGCCGTTGATGTTCTCCGCGCCGTCGCCGCCGGCGATGGAGTCGTCGCCCGAGGCACCGGCGAGGCGGTCGTCGCCCGCTCCGCCGTCGATGGCGTCGTTGTCGCCGTTGCCGTCGATCAGGTCGTTGCCGTCGCCGCCGAGGATGGCGTCGTTGCCGGTGCCACCGTCGATGCGGTCACCCTCGGTGCCGCCGTCGATGGTGTCGTTGCCCGCGGCACCGACCAGCCAGTCGTTGCCCGCGCCGCCGAGGAGCGAGTCGTCGCCGCCCTGGCCCTGCAGCTTGTCGTTGCCGACCTGCCCGACCAGGGAGTCGTTGCCCGGGCCGCCGACGACGCTGTCCACGCCGTCGCCGCCGTCGAGCGCGTCGTTGCCGGTGCCGCCCATGAGGAGGTCGCCGCCCCCGCCGCCGAGCAGGGTGTCGCTGGCCGTCCTGGCCCCACAGCTTGTCGTTGCCGGAGCCGCCGTCGACCCAGTCGTTGTCCGGGCCGGCGTAGACCACGTCCTTGCCGCCCTTCGACGTCATGCGGTCGTTGCCGGTGAGCGCCTTGATCACGTCCGGCCGGCCGGAGCCCTTGATCTGGTCGGCGGCGCGGGACGCGGTGTCCCGCGCTGCGACGGCAGGCGCCGCGGCCAGTCCGAGGCAAATGACCAAACTTACGGGCGCGCCGAGGCGCGCGAACATACTCTGCATGGGAGTACTCCAAAGAGGGGTGGATCCGGGGGGACTCCCAGTGTCGCCTCTTGACGCCGTCTTGTCAGATCGTTGACAAAACCGCCGCTCCCGAGCGTGATTCGGATCACGTCGTGGACGACCGTCTCCAGCGCCGCCGACCCGCTCGTCGGCCCCCGCCCGCCGGGGCCGCGGACGCGGGGAACGTCGCGTCCGTCACGGCTCCGTAGCCGCGCAGCAGGGCGGTGTCCCCCGCCTCGACCAGCGCACGCCCCGAGACCAGGGCGCGGTCGGCCGCCGCGCGGTCGTCGGGCAGGAAGTGGAGTCCGAGCACGCGGGAGAAGCCCTCGACCATGCCGGCGATCTCCCGCTCCGACCACCCCAGGGTCGGGCGCATCCGGTTGACCACCACCCGCACCGGCGCCCCTCCGGTCCGGTCGCGCAGCTCGACCAGCCCGCGGGCCAGGCGCGACAGTCCCACGGGGTCGGCGGAGCCCACCACGACGATCTCGTCGGCGAGGTCGAGCGCGGTGAGCGTCATCGCGTTGCGCGAGGGCCGCGAGCCGAAGTCCTGGCCGGGCTCGTCCTCCAGGCTGAAGCCCGTGTCGACGACGACGTCGCCGTGCTCGAGCGCGCACTCGAGGGTCTGCTCCAGTGCGGAGCCCCGCACCTCGATCCAGCGGTCCGCCCGGGGCAGGCCGGTCACGACCCGCAGGTGGTCGCCGACTCCCCGGCAGGTGGACGCGAACCTCTCGCCCAGGTGCCCCGACCCCGCCAGCCGCGCGGCGGACAGGATGCCCGAGACCTCGTCGAGGATGCCGAGCTGCTGGGCCACCCCACCGCCGTACGGGTCGGCGTCCACCAGCACGGTGTCGCGACCCCGCCGGGCGAGCATCGAGGCGAGGGTGACGGCCGTGGTCGTCCGACCCGGGGCGCCACCGGGTCCCCACACGACGACGAGCCGGCGGCCGGGCACCTCGAGCGCCTCGGGCGCCTCGGGCCCGGGGGGCGCCAGCGGATCGACCCGGACCCGGGTGTCGGCGACGTCCTCCACCGTGGCGACCGCCTCGGCCAGGCCCTCCGGGTCGTCGAAGGCGACCAGCGCCCGCACGTCGATGCGCTGGGCGCGGGTGAGGACGTCCGGGTCGTCGGTGCGCGAGACCACGGCGACCGGGCGCACGGCGTACCTGCGCAGGTGCGCGACTGCCGACGGGTCGAGGCCGGGGGCCTCGAGCCCGACCACCGCCACGTCGGCCTGGCCGCTGGTGGCCGTCGCCAGCAGGTCGTCGACGTCGACGCACCGCTTCAGCACGACGACGCCGTCCTGGCCGTCGAGGCGGGCGAGCGCCGCGGACTCCCACGCGGCACCCGAGGCCATCATGAGCACGCAGATCATGGCTCAGCCCTGCCCGAGGACACGCACGCGCTGCTCCTCGCTCGCGGCGAGGAGGTCCGCCAGCGCCTCCGACTCGTCGCGTGGGATGCCGAGCACCAGCTGGCGGCCGACGCCGACCGACCCGAGCGACTCGCCGGCCGTCGGCGCATCGATGACCACGACGTCGCTCAGCACCGGTCCGGACAGCTCGCTGCGCCGCGCGTCCTCCCCCGGGACCACCCACAGCTCGACGACCGAGCCGGTCGCGATGCCGCTCGGCACCAGCTCGCTGGGGAACGACAGCGACAGGCTCACGGTGTCGCCCTCCTCGGGCGACCCCAGCGCCGCACCGGGGACCAGCTCGCCCGCGCCGAGGCCACGCACCAGCTGGAGCCCGTCGGGCAGGGGGTCGTCGGTCGCGAGGTAGCGGTCGAGGTCGGAGGCGTCCTCGAACCGCACCGACGTGGCCACCAGGTCCTCGGCGGAGAGTCGGTCGCCGGGCGCCAGGTCGCCGGCCGCCGCCCAGACGGTCACGCTCTCGTCGGCGCCGTCGAGCAGGCGCGCGCCCGCGACGACGGACACGGCGACGAGGGCGACCCCCACCCACAGGCGGGGATCGCGCCAGCCGGGCGGCTGGGCGCGGGTGGCGGCGGGCACGTCGGGGGCGGTGTGGGTCCGAGACACGCCAGCATCATGTCCACCCGGACGCGATCGCACACCTGCTCGTCCACAGGGACCGGGTCGTCGTACCCCTCGGGCACGGAGTTTGGCACCATGGCCCCCATGCCGGACTCCCCCCGCTTCCTCACCCTGGCCGACGTGGCCGAGGTGCTCAACACCTCGAGCGCGCAGGTCTACGCGCTGGTCCGCCGGGGAGACCTGCCCGCCATCAAGATCGGCGGACGCGGCCAGTGGCGCGTCGAGGGCGCGGAGCTGGAGAGGTTCATCGAGCGGATGTACGCCGAGACCAAGACGTTCGTCTCGGACCACCCGTTCGTGGAGAGCGACGCCGGTCGCGGCGACGCCGACTGATCAGCCGACCTCGCCGTCGAGGGTGACCTCGACCGTGCGCTCCTCGCCGTCGCGGCGGACGGTGAACTCGATGGTCTCGCCCGGCTGGTGGGTGCGGATCGCCACGATCAGGGCGATGCCGTCGGTGACCGGGTCACCGTCGACCCGGGTGACCACGTCGTCCTGCAGGAGCCCCGCGTCCTGCGCCGGGGTGCCGTCGTTGACCTCCGTGATCAGCGCCCCCTGGGAGTCGCCGCCGCCGGTGCGGACCTGTGCGCCGATGACCGGGTAGCGCGCCTCCCCGGTGGCCAGGATCTGGTCGGCCGTCGTGCGGACCTGCTCGATCGGGATGGCGAAGCCGACCCCGATGTTGCCCGACGACTCGCCCATGAGGCTGCCACCGGTGGTGGCGATGGCGGAGTTGACGCCCACGACCTCGCCGGCGAGGTTGACCAGCGGTCCGCCGGAGTTGCCCGGGTTGATGGCCGCGTCCGTCTGGACCGCGTTGATGTAGGACGACTCGTTGTCGGAGTCGCCCGTGGTCACCGGTCGGTTGAGCGCGCTCACGATGCCGGACGTGACGGTCTGGCTGAGGCCCAGAGGGGAGCCGAAGGCGACGACCGGGTCGCCGACGTTGAGCACGGCGGACGCGCCGAGGGCGGCCGGGACGAGGCCCTCGGCCGCGTCCACCTGGAGGATCGCGAGGTCGTAGACGGGGCTGCGGCCGACGACGGTGGCGTCGTGGCGGACGCCCTCCGAGTCGACGACCTTGATCGCGCCGTCGTCCTCGGCGGCCGAGGCGACCACGTGGTTGTTGGTCACGATGTGGCCCTCACGGTCGAGCACGAAGCCCGACCCGGTGGCACCGCCGTCCTCGCCGTCGAGGGCCGCGATGATCTGGACCGTGCTGGGCAGCAGCGCCTGGGCCACCGCAGGCACGGAGCCGTTGTCGGCGTCGAGCGGGGCGGAGTCCCGCGTCTGGACGGCGTCGAGCCCGCCCTCGAACCGGCCGTCGTCGTCGCCGAGACGGTCGTAGCCGAGGGCACCGAGGAACCCGCCGAGCAGCCCCACCACGAGGGCGAGGAAGGCGACCGCCGGCCAGGTCCAGCGCGACATCCGTCGACGGCCGTCCGTGGGCTGGACCGGCATCGGGGCCGTGGCGGGCTCACCGGTGAAGAATCCGCCGAACGGTCGCTCGGACGAGGAGGCGACGGGACCGCCGGGCCCCCACGACTGCTGCGGGATCGGGGACAGCGGGGCCGGTCCCTGCCGGGGCGGGTCGGTGGGCCCGGTCGGCGCGCTCGAACCGGTCGGGGTGCCCGCGGGAGGGGGCCCGAAGGGCGAGGCAGCGGGAGGGACGGCCGCGGCCGTCCGGAGCGGCGGCCGGCGCCTGGGTGGGCGGCGTCCAGCCGGGGATCGGCTGGGTCGGCTCCCCGGCGTCGGCGTCGGCGCTGGCCTCACCGTGCGCGGGGTCGGACAGCCGGTCGGGCTGCGCAGGCGGGGTGTGGTCCGGGTGCTCCTGGTCGCTCACGGGGCCATTGTCCCCCGCGCGGCCAGCCCGTCGAGCAGGTGGCGCACGGAGCGGGCCTGGCCGGACTCCTGGCCCGACTCCCGGGCAGACGTCTCGCCGGCGGACCTCGAGGCCGACACCTGGGTCGGCGCGAGGGTGCGCGGGCGGCGTACGGGACGGCTCTGCGGGTCGACGTTGGAGGTCGTCACCGGGCGGTTCAGGTCGCCGACCGGGGCGCGGCGCTCGACCTGCGGGGAGCCGGCGGCGCCCAGCGCGAGCACGCCCACGACCGCGGCACCGGCAGCACCGCCGCCGATCATGGCGAGCCCGCGGAGACGCGGGCGGCGACGAGGTCGGGAACGCCTCCGGGCGCAGCGCGGACGTCGGGCACAGCAGCGAGTCCTTGAGCCGCGCCGGCGCACCCCCGCAGTCGAAGGAGAGGCCGGCCAGCTGGGTCTTGACCCATCCCTCGCGCTCCACGAGGTCACGACAGGGGTGGCAGGTGTGCACGTGCTCCCACAGGCGCTCCTCCTCGGCGGCCGGCAACCGGCCGTCGAGCAGCGCGCTCACGCGGGACCCGAGGTGGCTCACCGGGCGACCTCGTCGGCCAGCGCCGGGCCGGCGTACCGCTCCCGACCCTCGACGGGGGCGCGGTGCGCCAGGGCGCGGCGCAGCATGGCGCGGCCACGGTGGATCCGCGAGCGCACGGTGCCGAGCTTGGCGTCCATGATCTCGGCGATCTCCTCGTAGGTGAGGCCCTCCACGTCGCACAGCACCACGGCAGCCCGGAAGTCGGGCGGCAGGGTGGCGAGCGCGCTCTCGATGTCGTCGTCGAAGGTCTGGTCCGCGTACGCCGCGTCGGGCGCGGGCGACGCGCTCTGGAGCCGCGCCGCGCGCTCGTCGGACAGCGCGTCGAAGCGGATCCGCTGCTTGCGGCGGGCGCCGTCGAGGAAGAGGTTGGTGGTGATGCGGTGCAGCCAGCCCTCGAAGGTGCCGGGCGTGTAGGAGTCCAGCGAGCGGAAGACCCGGACGAAGACCTCCTGCGTGAGGTCCTCGGCGTCGGGGCGGTTGCCGGTGAGGCGGTAGGCGAGCCGGAAGACACGGTCGGAGTGCTGCTCGACGACCTCGTCCCAGGTGGGCACGGCGCCGCCCGGACCGGTCTCCGTGGTGTCGGTGGAGTGGTCCACGGCTGCCCCCTGCTGGGTGGTGTGGCGCTTGAACAGTGCTCTGGCCTTCCTCAACCTAGGGAGCGGTCCTGAGAGAACCCTGTGAGCCGGGCCCCGCCCTGCTGGGAATCTGCCGGTACTCCTCGACAACGGAGGAGCACGCCCCGGTGTTCCCGGTGTTCCCCGGGGACCGCGGTGCGCGTGTGCGGCCCGCGGTGCTGCCGGGTGGTGGGGCGGCTGCTGCGCGATAGAGTCGCCGCACTCGATGCACGCGGCCCGGCTGCCGTGCGTGTCCGACCCAGGAGGCCACCATCACCACCCCGATCAAGCCCGCGAGCTGGACCTACGCCGAGGCGTTCGTCGCCGAGGACGAGGTGCTCGCCTCCGCCCGTTCCCGCGCCGAGGAGGTCGGGGTCGTCCCCATCAGCCCGGGCGCGGGCGCCGCGCTGCGCTTCCTGGCCTCCGTCCTCGACGCCCGCGCGGTGGTCGAGATCGGCACCGGCACCGGCGTGTCCGGCCTGTGGCTGCTGCGCGGCATGCGCGCCGACGGCGTGCTCACCACGGTCGACATCGAGGCCGAGCACCAGCGGCTCGCCAAGGAGACCTTCGGCGAGGCCGGGGTCCCGGCCAACCGGGCGCGCACCATCGCCGGCGCCGGGCTCGACGTCCTGCCGCGCCTCACCGACGGCCACTACGACATGGTCTTCTGCGACGGCGACAAGCGCGAGTACGCCGAGTACCTCACCGAGGCGCTGCGACTGCTGCGCCCCGGTGGCGTGGTGGCCTTCGACAACGCCCTGTGGCACGACAAGGTGGCCGACCCGGCGCAGCGCGACGAGGAGACCGTGGCGATCCGCGACCTCGGCCGCTCCATCGCCGACAACGACTCGCTCGTGCCGGTGCTGCTGCCCGTCGGCGACGGGCTGGTCTGCGCCAAGAAGATCTGGTCGCCGGAGGCCTGAGGCCGACGCGCGCGACCTGCCGCCCGTCCGGGCCGGCAGGTCGCTCAGGCGCGGGACGCGGCGTTGAAGCCGTCCCAGCCCTCCGCGATCGCCACGATGTCGCACTCCTCCACCAGGATCGGCGGACTGCCGATGATCTGCGACCCGGGCGCCTCGGCGGCACCCTCGACGAAGGCGCGCTGGAACTCCGCCCTCGCCTCGTCCGAGCCGAAGACGTAGGACCCCTCGAACCACTCGCCACGGCGCATCCGCCACGTCTTGAAGGCCAGCCCGGCCATGCCGGTGAAGCGCGCGTGCGACGTCTCCGCGACGTACGACGCGAGCGTCTCCTCGACACCCTCGGGGGCGTCGACGAGCGACCAGCGGACCGTGAGGCCCCTCATCGCCCGACGCCCTCGAGCGGGGACTCCGACCCGAGCCACGTGAGCAGCAGGCGCGGCCCGAAGCCGGTCGGTCCCGCGGTCCACTCGTAGCGGTCGGCCGGCGCCTCGGCGATCGATGCGAAGTCGATGTGGGCCCACGGCACGTCGCCGGTGAAGTGCTGGAGGTAGAGGGCGGCCGTGATGGCCCCGGCGCCGCCGGCGGCGTTGTCGCCGTCGGCGATCTTCGAGCTGACCTTCTCCTCGTAGTCGGCCACCAGCGGCATCCGCCACAGCAGCTCGCCGGAGGTCCCGGCGGCGTCGGCGAGGAGGCCGGCCAGGGCCTCGTCGTTGGCGAAGTAGCCGCCGGTCCCCTGGCCGAGCGCGACCTTCATGGCGCCGGTCAGGGTGGCGACGTCCACCAGGACGTCGGGGCGGACCTCGGCCACGGCGTACGCCATCGCGTCGGCCAGGACCAGACGGCCCTCGGCGTCGGTGTTGTTGACCTCGCTGGTGCGCCCGCCGTAGTGACGAACGACGTCGCCGGGACGCATGGCGGACCCGCTGATGGAGTTCTCGGCGGCGGGCACCAGGCCCACCACCCGCACCGGGCAGCCGACGTCGCGCAGCGCGGCCATGGTGGCGAGCACCGCGGCGCCGCCGGACATGTCGCGCTTCATCGACAGCATGCTCTCGGCGGGCTTGATGTCGAGGCCGCCGCTGTCGAAGGTGATGCCCTTGCCGACCAGCGCCACGGTCGGCGTGCCCTTGCCGGCGCCGGGCGGCGTGTAGTCGAGGCGGATCAGCCGGGGCGGCGAGTCGGAGCCGCCGCCGACGGCGAGGATGCCGCCGAAGCCGTCGGCCGCGAGCGCCTTCTCGTCCCAGACGGTGACGTCGAGGCCGGCCTCGGCCGCGAACTCCTCGGCCTGCTCGGCGAGCCAGGCGGGGTTCTTGAGGTTGGCCGGGACGGTGGCCAGCATCCGCGAGCGCCACCCGGCGCCGCCGAGCGCGATGGCACGGGCGAGCTCGTCGTCGTACGCACCGTCGTGGTCGTCGACGCCCGCGAGCACGATGCGACCGACGGGCTTCTCGGCCGGGCCGGTCGAGCGCCAGTGGAAGGCGAAGGAGCCGAGGGTCGCGCCGATCACGAACGCACCCAGCGCACCCTCGGGCGCGATGGCGGTGATGGAGGTGACGACGTTGGCACGGTCGCGGGTGGCCCGGGCGACGGCGGCACCGGCGCGACGGAAGTCGGTGACGGTCTGCTCGCCCAGCCCGACCAGGAGGACCACCGTGACCGCGTCGGACACGACGGGGACCGTGGTCACCTCACCGGTACGGCCGGTGGCCCGGGCGGACTCGAGAAGTCCCAGGAGATCGACCCCGAGCAGCTCGGACGCCTCGTCGGCCCCGGGGCCGAGGATGACGTCGCCGTCCTCGCCCGGAAGGACCGGGAGGGCCCAGACCTCTGCGCCGCCGATCTGGTGCGGCAACGCCGGGCTGAGCGCGAACTCGGGGGGCGAGACCTGGGAGGGGAGCTGGGGGGTCGAGACCACGATCAGCCGACGACGTCCTTGAGGGCGTCCCCGAGGGCACCCGCCTCGTCGGCGTTGAGCTCGACCACCAGGCGTCCACCGCCCTCGAGCGGGACGCGCATCACGATGCCACGGCCTTCCTTCGTGACCTCGAGCGGTCCGTCCCCAGTCCTGGGCTTCATGGCGGCCATCGGCGCAACCCTCTTCCTGATTCAGCTCAGTGGGCCGCGTGGCTCCACATGCCGAAATCGAGGCGGCATGCCACCCCGACGAAGTCGTTCTACATCCATTATCCCCCATGTCGCAGGTGATGGGCACCACAGGGGCTGGCAGACTCCGACCATGCACGCGAGGTCCGCCCTGTTCGACGTCTATGGCGACCACCTGCGCACCCGCGGACACCGGGCCGCGGTGGCCGACCTGGTGCGCCTCCTCGCGCCCATCGGGATCGCCGCTCCTGCGGTCCGCACCGCCATCTCGCGGATGGTGTCGCAGGGCTGGCTGGAGCCGGCCACCGTGGAGGGCCACCGCGGGTACGCCGCGACCCCGCAGGCGATCCGCCGGCTCGAGGAGGCGTCCGAGCGCATCTACCGCCGCCGCGACACCCGCTGGGACGGCTACTGGCAGCTGCTGCTCCTGGACCCCTTCCCCTCCCGGACCGTGCGGGCGGCCGTGCTGCGGGACCTTCCCTACCTCGGGTACGCCGAGCTCGACGACCGCGTCTGGGTCAGCCCGTGGGTGCGGGCCGAGCTGGGCGAGACCCTCGCCCGGGCCGGCGCCGGCGCCACGACCGCGCGGGCGACCGACTTCGACCCGGCGGGCTCGCCCGCCCGGGCCTGGGACATCGAGGCCATCGGGGCGGAGTACGCCGCGTGGCTCGACGACGCCGCCGCCTCGGTCGACGCGCACCTCGCCGCCCACGACGATCCCCAGGAGGCAGCCTTCGCGGCCCGCTTCCACCTCGTGCACGAGTGGCGCAAGTTCCTCTTCACGGACCCGGGGCTGCCACGCGAGCTGCTGCCGGACGACTGGGCCGGTCGCCGGGCGACCGACTACTTCCGCCGCGAGGCCAGTCGGCTGGCGTCGGCCTCCGAGGCGTTCGTGGCCCGCACGCTCACCCCCTCCTGATCGGGCAGACTGCGGCCATGACCTCGACCGATCCTGTCCTCCTCGACGTCGACGCCGGCGTCGCCACGATCACCCTCAACCGGCCCGACGCCATGAACGGCCTCGACGTGGCGACCAAGGACCTCTTGCTCGAGAGCGTGCAGCAGGTGGCTGCGGACCCGGAGGTGCGCTGCGTCGTGCTCACCGGCAGCGGTCGTGCGTTCTGCGTCGGCCAGGACCTCAAGGAGCACCTCGCCGGCCTGCGCGGCGACACCAGCGTGCCGCTGTCCGACACCGTGGAGAAGCACTACAACCCGACCGTGCTGGCCCTGGCCACGATGCCCAAGCCGGTGGTCGCGGCCGTCAACGGCGTCGCGGCCGGCGCCGGTGCGAGCCTCGCCTTCGCCGCCGACTTCCGGGTGCTGGCCGACTCGGCCGCCTTCAACACGTCCTTCGCCGGGGTCGCGCTCTCGTGCGACACCGGGGCGAGCTGGACGCTGCCGCGCCTCGTGGGCCGTGGCAGGGCCATGGAGCTGCTCTACTTCCCGCGCACGGTCCCGGCCGCCGAGGCCCTCGAGCTCGGGCTGGCCACCCAGGTCGTGCCGGCCGACGAGCTCGCGGCCACGGTCCGTGACCTGGCGGCCCGGCTCGCCGCCGGTCCCACGGTCGCCTTCGGCTCGATCCGCCAGGCGGTCGAGCACTCCTCGTCGCACTCCTTCGCGGAGTCGCTGGCCTTCGAGGCGGAGAAGATGGCCCTGACCGGCGGCACCGAGGACCACCTCGCCGCCGTCGACGCCTTCATGGCGAAGGAGAAGCCCACCTTCCACGGGCGCTGACCGGGGACCTGGTTGGACACGGAATCACCGGTTGACCGGTGTTCCAGTGGGTTGGCGCGTGCTGCAGTGCGCGCGAACCCACGAGATCACCGGCCGCCCGGTGAAACCCGGCGGGCGCCGAGCACGCCCAGCAGCTGGCGTGGCGCCTCGACGACCATCCGGTGGCGGGGCGGGCGGTCGCCGTACTCGATGGTGAGCGCGGCGCCGGCGAAGCGGGCGTTGTACCAGCTCGTCATGGTGCCGTGGCACAGGCCGCCGCAGTCCAGCGTGGTCGTGGGGAGTCGCAGCGCCCGCGCGAGCCGGCGGGCGAAGCGCGAGTCCTTGGTGTCGGTGTCGACACCGTTGAGCGGCTGGTGGAAGCTCAGCACCCGGTGAGGGCGCACCTCCTGCAGGAACCCCATCACCGCACGGGTCTCCGGCTCGCTCGCCGGTCGCGGTCCCGACTCGTAGTTGCCGTCGAGGTCGGCCCAGTCGTGCGGGAAGTTGCGGTTGAGGTCGATGCCCCGGGCGTTGCGTCGGGTGCCGCATGGCGAGGCCGTCGGGGTTGACGACGGGCACGACCCACAGGTCGATCCCCCGGACCGGCCGGCCGTCGCGCAGGCTGGTGAGGATCTGCCGGGTGTGGGGCTCGTTGCCGTGCATGGTCGAGAGCAGCACGACCTTGCGCTTGCCGGGCTCGCCGAGGCGCCACGCGTGGAGGGGACGCCCGCGCACGGAGCGACCGATGACGCGGTGCTCGACGACGGCCGGCCGGCGGTCGGTGAGGGTGTACGCCGCAGCGGCGCGGAGCGCGGAGCCGGCCGTCGCCGTCGTCCCGGCCGACGTCGGCGCCACGGGCGCGCCGACGAGCACCGTGGTCAGCACTCCGCCCACGACGAGCGGGACGAGGCGCCTCACACCGCGGAGGTGAGGTAGGCGTAGGTGAAGACGCTGACCCCGACGAGCAGGCCGACGTGGGCCAGGATCGACAGGCCCGGGCCCTTGCTCCAGCCGTCGGTCGCCCGGTCGTCGGCGTGCCGGCCCCGGGTGGGCAGCCACCGGGTCAGGATCAGCAGCCCGGCGATCACGGTCAGCCAGAAGAAGCCGAGCGCGACGATCCCGACGACGGAGCCACCGAGGAACGAGTCCTCGGGGAAGGCCAGGAAGGGCACCCACAGCAGCAGCGCGATCGTGCCCGCGACGGTGTGGACCAGCAGCAGGCGCTCGCTGATCTGGAACTGGCCGGCGACGGCGTCGCCCCTGGCCAGCCGCAGCCGGGTCAACACCACGACCACCGCCGCCAGCGGGGTGAGGATGTAGACGAGGATCTCGGTGGACATCCGCGCAGTGTGCCCTAGGTCGGGTCGCCGTCGCCACGCGCGGGACGCGCCGCGGGGTCCTCGGCGGCGGCATCGGCGGGACCGGCCGGCTGCTGGTCGAGCTGGGCGGCGAGGCGCTCGAGCAGCGCGTCCACCTCGGACATCCGGTAGCCGCGCAGCCCCAGCGAGAAGCGCACGCCGCGCACGTCGTCGCTGGACAGCGGACCGTCCGCCGGGATGCGTACGTCGGGGCGGTCGTCGTACGCCTCGCGGCAGCGACCCGCCGCGCCCGGACGCGACGACCGCGACCCCGCCCATGGCGAGCACGATCAGGATCGCGAAGAACCAGGTCATCGGGTCACTCCGGCCGCTCGGGGGTGGGGGTGGGGACCCGGTCCGCGCGGGCGGCGACCATCATCGCCACGGCCTCGTCGACGTCGTCGGTCAGCGTGATCATGTCGAGGTCGGCGGCGTTGATCTTGCCCTCGGCCAGCACGGTGTCGCGCAGCCACGCGAGCAGGCCGCTCCAGTAGTCCACGCCCATCAGGACGACGGGGAACGACGTCACCTTCTGGGTCTGGACGAGGGTGAGCGCCTCGAAGAGCTCGTCGAAGGTGCCGAGCCCGCCGGGCAGCACGACGAAGCCCTGGGCGTACTTGACGAACATCGTCTTGCGGGCGAAGAAGTAGCGGAAGTTGATGCCCTTGTCGACCCACTGGTTGAGGCCGGCCTCGAAGGGCAGCTCGATGCCGAGGCCGATGCTCGCGCCGCCGGCCTCGCTCGCCCCCTTGTTGGCGGCCTCCATCGCCCCGGGCCCGCCGCCGGTGATGACCGCGAAGCCCTCCTCGGCCAGCCGGCGTCCGACCTGCTCGGCGATGCCGTAGTCCGGCGCGTCGTGCCGGGGTGCGGGCCGAGCCGAAGACCCCGATCGCGGGGCCGATCTCGGCCAGCGCGCCGAAGCCCTCGACGAACTCCGCCTGGATCCGCATCACGCGCCACGGATCGGTGTGCACCCAGTCGGCGGAGCCGCGCGAGTCCAGCAGCCGCTGGTCGGTGGTCGCCCTCCTCGACCTGGCCGCGACGCTCGAGGATCGGGCCCTTGAAGCGGTCCTTCATGCCTGCTCCCCTCGGCGTCCGGCCCGCTGTCACCGAGCCACGCGCGCAGCACGCGCTCGCACCGCTCGATGTGCTCGACACGGGACGTGCTCGTCCTGCTTGTGGGCGAACATCGGGTCGCCCGGTCCGAAGTTCACGGCCGGGATGCCGAGCTTGGTGAACTGGGCGACGTCGGTCCAGCCGAACTTCGGCGCGACCTCCCCGCCGACGGCCTCGACGAAGGCCTTCGCCGCGGGCCGGTCCAGGCCCGGCATCGCGCCGGCCGCCATGTCGGTGACGGTGACCTCGAAGCCCTCGAAGAAGTCCCGGACGAACGCCTCGGCGTCCTGCTCGCTGCGGTCGGGGGCGAAGCGGAAGTTGACCTCGACGACGCACTCGTCGGGGATCACGTTGCCGGCGACGCCGCCGCGGATGCCGGTCGCGTTGAGGCCCTCGTGGTACTCCAGCCCGTCGATGACGGGCTGGCGGGCGACGTAGTCGTTGAGCCGCGCGAGGACGGGCGCCGCCTTGTGGATCGCGTTGACGCCCTTCCAGCTGCGCGCCGAGTGGGACGCGCTCCCCCGTGGTGCGGACGTCGACGCGCAGCGTGCCCTGGCAGCCGGCCTCGACGGCGGCGTTGCTCGGCTCCATGAGGATCGCGAAGTCGGCCTCCAGCAGGCCGGGGTCGCTCTCGGTGAGCTTGCGCAGCCCGTTGTGGACCGAGTCGACCTCCTCGGCCTCGTAGAAGATGAAGGTGAGGTCGCGGTCGGGCTCGGCGAGGTCGGCGGCGAGCTTGAGCATCACCGCGTCGCCGCCCTTCATGTCGCAGGTGCCGAGCCCGTGCAGGATGCCGTCCTCGAGGCGCGAGGGCAGGTTGTCGTTGAGCGGGACCGTGTCGAGGTGGCCGGCGATGACCACCCGCTCGCCGCGACCCAGCTCGGTGCGCGCGACCAGCGTGTGGCCGCGCCGGGTCACCGTGAGGTGCGGGAGCGCGCGCAGCGCCGCCTCGACGGCGTCCGCGATCTCCTGCTCGTGGTGGCTCACCGACTCGATGTCGACGAGCTGCTGGGTCAGGGTGACGACGTCGGCCGAGAGGTCAAGTGGCATGGCGCCGATTCAACCAGCCGGGCTCCGGGGGCGGTGCGAGAGCCACGCCCCCGGAGCCTCGGGATGTCTGCCGGGGCGGGTCAGCGCCCGGCGACCTCGACGGACACGGCCACCTCGGCCGCGTCGGCGTACGCGCACGCTCGTGGCCAGCGTCTCCTCGGCGAGCAGCGCCTCGTGGGTGCGGGCGGCCGCCAGCACGTCGGCCGGCCCCGAGACCGACAGCTCGATCCGGTCGCTGACCTGGAGCCCGGCGTCCTTGCGGGCCTGCTGGACGGCCCGGACCAGGTCGCGGGCGGTGCCCTCGGCCTCCAGCTCGGGCGTGACGGCCGTGTCGAGCACGACGAAGCCGCCGCGCGGCAGCATGCCCACCGCGGTGGAGTCGTCGCGCCGTGCCGGCCACGGTCTCGAGGGAGTACTCCCCCTCGACGAGGGCGAGCCCGCCGGACGTCACGGTGCCGTCCTCGGCGACCGACCAGTCGCCCGTCTTGGAGCCCTTGATCGCGTGCTGGACGTCCTTGCCGAGCCGGGGACCGGCGGCGCGGGCGTTGACCGTCAGCCTCTGGGACACGCCGTACGACGCCGCCTCGGGCGCATCGGGCGCCAGCAGGTCCACGGCCTTGAGGTTGAGCTCGTCGGCCACGAGGGACTCGAAGCCGGACAGGTCGGCCTCGGCCACGACCGTCAGCCGCGAGAGCGGGAGCCGGTTGCGCAGGTTGGCGGCCTTGCGCAGGGCGGATCCGGCCGAGCAGACGTCGCGGACGGTGTCCATGGACGCCACCAGCGCCTCGTCGGCGGGCAGGTCGTCGACCGACGGCCAGTCGGTGAGGTGCACCGACCGCTCGCCGGTCAGGCCGCGCCAGACCTCCTCGGTGGTCAGCGGCATCAGCGGCGCGGTGACCCGGCAGACGACCTCGAGCACGGTGTAGAGGGTGTCGAAGGCGTCGGCGTTGTCGCCCCAGAAGCGGTCGCGCGAGCGGCGGATGTACCAGTTGGTGAGCACGTCGAGGAACGACCGCGTCGAGTCGCACGCGTTGGCGACCTCGTAGTTGTCGAGCTGGTGGGTCATCGCGCCGACGTACTCGCGCAGCTTGGCCAGGATGTAGCGGTCCATCGGGTCGCTGCTGTCGGTGCGCCACCGGGCGTCGTGGTCGCTCGCGTTGGCGTAGAGGCTGAAGAAGTACCAGCTGTTCCACAGCGGGATCAGCACCTGGCGCACCGAGTCGCGGATGCCCTGCTCGGTGACGACGAGGTTGCCGCCGCGCAGGATCGGGCTGGACATGAGGAACCAGCGCATCGCGTCGGCACCGTCGCGGTCGAAGACCTCGCGCACGTCGGGGTAGTTGCGCAGCGACTTGGACATCTTCTGGCCGTCGTTGCCGAGCACGATGCCGTGGCTGAGGCAGGTCTCGAACGCCGGGCTGGTCGAAGATCGCGCCGGCCAGGACGTGCATCGTGTAGAACCAGCCGCGGGTCTGGCCGATGTACTCGACGATGAAGTCGCCCGGGAAGTGGTGCTCGAACCAGTCCTTGTTGTCGAACGGGTAGTGCACCTGCGCGAACGACATCGAGCCCGAGTCGAACCACACGTCGAGCACGTCGGTGACCCGGCGCATCGTGGACTTCCCGGTCGGGTCGTCGGGGTTGGGTCGGGTCAGCTCGTCGACGAAGGGGCGGTGCAGGTCGGCCTCGCCGTCGGCGTTGCGCGGCAGGGTCCCGAAGTCGCGCTCGATCTCCTCGAAGGAGCCGTAGACGTCGAGGCGCGGGTACTCCTCGGAGTCGGACTTCCACACCGGCACCGGGCTGCCCCAGAAGCGGTTGCGGGTGATCGACCAGTCGCGGGCGTTCTCCAGCCACTTGCCGAAGCTGCCGTCCTTGATGTGCTCGGGCACCCAGCGGATCTGCTGGTTGAGCTCCATCAGGCGCTCCTTGACCGCGGTCACCTCGACGAACCACGACGAGACGCCCTTGTAGATCAGGGGCTCGCGGCAGCGCCAGCAGTGCGGGTAGGAGTGGTCGTAGGTCTCGCGGCGCAGCAGCACGGTGCCGGGCGTGACCGAGCCGCCGGGCTCGCCGCGGGTGACGGCCTTGAGGTGGTCGATCACGGGCAGGTTGGCGTCGAAGACGAGCATGCCCTCGTACTCCGCGACCGGGAACGTGAAGCGGCCGTCCTTGCCGACCGGCATGACCGGCTCGATGCCCTCGCGGTCGGTGACCACCTTGTCGTCCTCACCGAACGCGCCGGCGGTGTGCACCAGGCCGGTGCCGTCGGTGGTGGTGACGAACTCGGCCGGGACGAGGCGGAAGGCCCGCTCGTGGCCGAGGTAGTAGGAGAACGGCGGGGTGTAGGAGCGGCCCACGAGGTCCGCGCCCCGGTGGCGGCCGACGACGTGCGGGTCCTCGCCGAGCTCAGCGCGAGTACGCCGCGAGGCGCGACTCGGCGATGAGGTAGCGGGCCGTGCTGTCGGTGCCGGGGACGGCGGCCTCGACGACGACGTACTCGATGTCCTCGCCGACCATGACGGCGAGGTTGGAGGGCAGCGTCCACGGGGTCGTCGTCCAGACGAGGGCGAGCACGCCGCCGAGCTCGTCGTCCTCGCCCTGCGGGTCGAGGCGGACGCCGACGGTCACGGCGGGGTCCTGGCGGACCTGGTAGACCTCGTCGTCCATCCGCAGCTCGTGGTTGGAGAGCGGGGTCTCGTCGTTCCAGCAGTAGGGCAGCACGCGGAAGCCCTCGTAGACGAGGCCCTTGTCGTGGAGCTGCTTGAAGGCCCACATCACCGACTCCATGAACTCGGGGTTCATGGTCTTGTAGTCGTTGTCGAAGTCGACCCAGCGGGCCTGGCGGGTGACGTAGTCACGCCAGTCGCCGGTGTACTTGAGGACCGACTCGCGGCACGGCGGCGTTGAACTTCTCGATGCCGAGCTCGTGGATCTCGTCGGTGGTCTTGAGGCCGAGCTGGCGCATCGCCTCGAGCTCGGCGGGCAGGCCGTGGGTGTCCCAGCCGAAGCGGCGCTCGACCCGCTTGCCGCGCATCGTCTGGTAGCGCGGGATGAGGTCCTTGACGTAGCCGGTGAGCAGGTGGCCGTAGTGCGGCAGGCCGTTGGCGAAGGGCGGGCCGTCGTAGAAGACGAACTCGTTGTCGCCGTCGGTGCCCGCGTCGCGCTGCTCGACGCTCGCGGTGAACGTGTCGTCGGACTCCCAGTAGGCCAGCACGGCCTCCTCGATCGCCGGGAACGTCGGCGCGCTGGCGACTCGGGTGGCGTCCGTGTGGCTGACCTTGGGGTACGTCATGGCTCTCTCTCGTCTCGCGGGCTGAGGAAGGACGAAGTCCTGTCCTGACACCACGAGGACGATCTGACGACCGCGGTACCACCTCGCTTGCGCCGCCTCCCGGCGGTGCCGCTCGTTGCCGGCTGTGACGGGCCACCCGTCCGGGTCTAGTGGGCGTGTCGCCGGTGCGCGACGGCCGTTCTTCCGGAGGCTCGCCGCTGATGACGGCTCAGACGCCTGTGCCGAGATCGTACGGCGCGGGGCGCGGAGCGCGCGAATCAGTTCCAGCGCTGTCAAAGAAACTTGACATGACCCGACTCGGACCGTCGTTGGCTGATGTCAAAGAAGTCATACATCACGGGGAGAGCCCATGAACACCACCGATTCCACTCGCACCACCACCCGCTGGGTCGTCGCCGTCGTCGCCGGACTGGTGGGTGCCACGCTCGTCGGCGCCGTCGCCGCGTGGGCCCGCACCGACGCGTCGGACGCGCGTGACGTTCACGGTGTTCGCCGCGATGAGCCTGCCGTTCGTCGTGGCGCTGGTCGCGATCGCGCTGGACCGCACGTCGTACCCGGAGCGGGACGAGGACTCCATCGAGTCGCAGTGGACGACGCGGGCGAGCAGCGGGGCGTTCTACGACACGATGGTCGCGATGGGGCTGGCCACCTTCGCCACCTCGGTCCTGGACACCGCCGCCGTACCCGTCTGGGTCTTCCTGCTCCTGGGCCTGGCGGACATGAGCACCCGCCTGGTCGTCCTCCAGCGGCGGGAGGGCTGATGGACAACCGGCTCCGGGTGCTCCGCGAGGACGCCGGCCTGTCGCAGGCCGAGTGCGCGGAGGCGCTCGGGGTGTCGCGGCAGACGGTGATCTCCATCGAGAAGGGCCACTTCGACCCGCGGCTGTCGCTGGCCTTCCGGATCGGCCGGCTCTTCTCGGTGCCGGTCGACGAGGTGTTCGTCCCGGACGGGGACTGAGCGCGCAACCGCGTTGCCACCGCGCGCTCCGGCGCGGTTGGGTGGGCCCATGACCGAGATCGGCTTCAACGGCATGTGGCTCCCCCAGGACCAGGACCCGCGGATGAGCGACACCCCCAGCCGGGGTGAGCGCGCCGTGCTCGTGGAGTACCTCGAGCACTACCGCGCGACCCTCGAGCTCAAGTGCGAGGGGCTCACGCCCGAGCAGCTCGGCACCCGGTCGGTCCCGCCGTCGCGGATGTCGCTGCTCGGCATGGTCCGGCACTTCGCGCGCGTCGAGCAGTCGTGGTTCCGCCGGATCCTCGAGGGACAGCACGACCTCGAGCGGCACTTCCAGGACGAGGACGGCGGCTTCGAGCTCGGTGAGCCGACCCAGGAGCTGGTGGACGCGTCCTTCGCGCTGCTGCGCGAGGAGGTCGACCACGCCCGCGAGGTGCTCGAGCGCACCGACCTCGACACCCTCGTCGACGTGCACGGCGACCAGGTCGAGGTGCGCGACGTGGTCGTGCACATGATCGAGGAGTACGCCCGGCACTGCGGTCACGCGGACCTGCTGCGGGAGTGCCTGGACGGCAGGACCGGTCAGTAGAGGCGGCAGGACCGGTCAGCAGAGGCGGCAGGACCGGGCGGCAGGGAGGCCGGACCGCCGCGTACGACGGGCGGGACCGGTCGGCGGCCCTCCCGACCACTCCGTAGGCTTGCCGCCGTGACTGACTCCGCTGCCCGTTCCGCCTGGGGCCACGGCCTGGTGACCCTGGACTCCGCCGACCACGTGCTCGACGTGTGGTTCCCCTCCCCCGCCCTGGGTGCCCGGGACGGCCAGGACGTCCCCGACGCCCTCGTCGCGCTCGCGGGCCCCGACGACGCCCGCGGCGTACGCCGGGAGCTCCGGGTCGTGGAGATCGCCGACCTCGACGCCGCACCGGCGTCCACCGAGGACGTCTGGCTGCGGCTGCACCTGCTCTCCAGCCGGCTCGTCCGCCCCCACGAGATCTCCATGGACGGCGTCTTCGGGCTGCTCACCAACGTCGTGTGGACCAGCGCCGGCCCGTGCGCGGTCGAGGGCTTCGAGCTCACCCGCGCCCGTCTGCAGCGCGGCGGCCGGCACGTGACCGTGCACGGGGTCGACAAGTTCCCCCGGATGGTCGACTACGTCCTGCCCAGCGGCGTCCGCATCGCCGACGCCGACCGGGTGCGCCTCGGGGCCCACCTCGCCAGCGGCACCACCGTCATGCACGAGGGCTTCGTCAACTTCAACGCCGGCACCCTCGGCGCCTCGATGGTCGAGGGCCGCATCTCGGCCGGCGTGCTGGTCGGCGACGGCTCCGACATCGGCGGCGGTGCCTCGATCATGGGCACCCTGTCCGGCGGCGGCAAGGAGACCATCTCGATCGGCGAGCGCTGCCTGCTCGGCGCCAACGCCGGCATCGGCATCTCGCTCGGCGACGACTGCGTCGTCGAGGCGGGCTGCTACGTCACCGCCGGCACCAAGGTCACCCTGCCCGGCGAGGACGGCAAGGTCGTCAAGGCGCTCGAGCTGTCCGGCGCCAGCAACGTGCTCTTCCGTCGCAACTCGGTCAGCGGCGCCATCGAGGCCGTGGCGTGGAAGCGCGAGGGCATCGCCCTCAACAGCGCGCTCCACGCCAACGACTAGCCACGGTGGCCAGGCCGTGACGCGGCTCGGCAGGGTCGTCGTCGGTGGCCTGGTCGTGGTGCTCGTCTTCGTCGGCGTCGGCGTCCTGGTCAACCGCGAGGGCGTCACGCCCTTCTTCGACTCGCACGGCTGCACCGCCGAGGTCGACGGCCTCGTCGTCGACCTGACCCTCGAGCAGGCGGAGAACGCCGCCCTCATCACCGCCATCGCCATGCAGCGCGGCCTGCCCGCACGCGCGGCGAGCATCGCGCTGGCGACGGCGTACCAGGAGTCGGAGATCCTCAACATCGAGCACGGCGACCGTGACTCGGTGGGCCTCTTCCAGCAGCGGCCGTCCCAGGGCTGGGGCACGGTGGAGCAGATCCTGGACCCCGTCTACTCCACCAACGCCTTCTACGACGGCCTGGTCGAGGTCGAGGGCTACGAGGGGATGGAGATCACCGCGGCCGCCCAGGCCGTGCAGCGCTCCGCCTACCCCGACGCCTACGCCGACCACGAGGCCGACGGCCGGGCGCTCGCGTCGGCGCTCACCGGCAACCACGAGGCCGCCTTCTGGTGCGACACGCCCGGGGACGCCGAGGAGGCGAGCGACCGGCTCGACGAGGCGGGGCTCGTACGCCGCGCGGCCGACGGTGCGCGAGGAGCTCGAGTCGGTCTTCGGTCCACTCTCCCTCGGTGGCTTCCAGCCCGGCGGCGTCTCCTCCGGCCACATGGACGGGTCGGCGCACTACGAGGGCCGCGCGGTCGACATCTTCTTCCGGCCGGTCAACGCGGCCAACCAGGAGCGGGGCTGGGCGATGGCGCCACTACCTCGTCGCGCAGGCCGACCGGTTGTCGATCAACACCATCATCTTCGACGACCGCATCTGGCGGGCCGGCTCGCGCAGCGGCAACGGCTGGACCGACTACGACGTCCCGTCCTCCTCCCGCGGCGACCGGGCCATCCTCGAGCACCGCGACCACGTCCACGTCGACGTCGCCGACTGACGGCTCTCCTCCGCAGATCGCGGTTCGCCCCCTCCAGCGGTGTGCCCGACCTATCATCGCCTCACCCGGTGCACCGCCGGCGTCACTCGAGGGACATGCCATGGGCAGCTTCACGTCGACGCTCTACACGATCGGTACTGCGCTCAGCCGCGCCCAGGACGCCGATGTCCCGGTCGACCTGCTCGTCACCGGCCAGTGGATCCACGGCCACGTCAGCGCCCTCGACGGGCACGGCGTCGTGCTGCACGGGGAGCGCGACGAGCTCTCCATCATCCGGATGGGGAGCATCGACGCGGTGAAGGTGGCCCAGGCGGCGACGTTCGAGGGAAGGCCCCAGGTGGAGGCAGCGTCGGACGCGACGGCCCACCCGATGCCCGCCGCCCCGGCCGACCGCGCGGTCTGATCCACCCTCCACACATTGGGTATGTGGCCGCAGAAGGGGCGGGCCGCGGCACGGCCGGCGACCTAATTTCCCGGCATGCGAACCTCCACGATCTACACCATCGGTACGGCGCTCACGCGGGCGCAGGGATCGGACGTCAGCGTCGACGTCCTCGTCAACGGCTCCTGGCTCCACGGCCGCGTGAGCGCGGTCGACGGGCACGGACTCGTGCTCCACGGGGACGACGACGTGCTGTCGGTCCTCCGGATGGACAGCATCAGTGCCGTCCAGGTGCGACAGGCTGCGGCATTCGAGGCCCATGGCGAGGTCGAGGCGCCCGCGCAGGAGGCGACGGTGCACCCGATGCCGTCCGCCGGGGGGCGCGCCGCACTGGGCGCAGCCGGAGGCGGCCTGGGGCCAGCCGGCACCGAGGCGACGGTCGGACGAGCCGTTGCCGACGTACGACGGGGGGCCGATCGTGGTTCCCGGCCCACGGGCCGCGACGCCTGCTCCGCGTCCGGCCGTGCGACCCACCGTCGGGCCCATCGTGGCCCCCTCGGCGGTCCCCGACTCCGGGCTCCACACGATGCTGCGCCCCTGCCGCGTGACCCTCGGCGACGAGGCCCCGGCCTCCTAGTGCTGGCGGGGAGGCCCGACCGACGGAGTCAGCGCGGTCGCACCTGCCAGTCCGGCTGGTAGCCGACGGCCAGCGTCCGGCGAGCCGTGCCGTCCGACCGGGCGCGGATGATCATCGCCGTCCCGGAGGACGCGTTGGTCAGCGCCATGAAGGCCCCCGAGGGCGAGGGGGCACCCCCGGTGTCGCCGGCCAGCGACCGGAAGCCCGGGTAGACGATGTAGGTCGGAGCGTTGGTGACCTCGCCGTACTGGCCGCGGTCGCGCTGGGAGTAGCCGAACTGGTTGCCGGGACCCCAGAACAGGTCGGTCCAGTCGAGGTAGCCGCAGCAGTCGGCGCCCGACGTGGCGTACAGGCGCTGCTCGCCCGTCGCCACGTAGTAGTGGTCCACCCGGAAGTCGAACTGGCAGTCGTCGTTGCTGAGCACCGCGATGCGGGTGCCGTCCGGCGACCAGGCGAGGAAGCGGTCGACCCGCACCAGGGCTGGGGCGCGTCGTCCTCGCAGGTGCCCCCGGTCTGGAAGCCGGCGAGCGGTCGCGGGGCCCCGAAGGGCGCCGTCGATCGGATCGTCATCAGCTGCGTCGTCGCGTAGGCGAGCGTCCGCCCGTCCGGCGACCAGGTGGCACCGGCGCTGCCGACGTCCCCCGACGACGTCACGGCCCTCTTCCTCGCGCCACCTGCGGCCATCACCCAGACGTCGCGACGTCCGCCGGCCTCGTGGATGAAGGAGATGCGCCGGCCGTCCGGCGACCACGTGGGCTGGTAGTTCCTGCCGCTCGTGGTCAGCTTCCTGACGTCCCCACCCCACTGGTTCATCGAGTAGATCTGGTGGGCCCGGACGAAGGCGATCCGGCCGTCCTGCCCGGGGTAGGCCGCCCCGGCCGGCGTCGTGGAGGCCGCCACACCGAGGAGGCTGGCCACCAGCAGGACCAGGGTGGTCAGAGCGGCTCGTGCTGCGCGTGGAGACATGGTGGGAGCTCCCTGGTCCGAGACGGGGTGGGGCTCCTCACGCTAGGCACGACCGGCAGCTCCGGCCATCACCTGCACTGGGTAAAGGACCGCCGGGGCGGCTCAGCCGGCGAGACGGGCGACGGCGGCGTCGACGCGCTCGTCGGTCGCGGTGAAGGCGACCCGGACGTGCCGGCGACCGGCCCGTCCGTAGAACTCACCCGGCGCGACCAGGATCCCCTGGTCGGCGAGGGTCGACACGGTCTCCCAGCAGTCCTCGTCGCGGGTGCTCCAGAGGTAGAGCGACGCCTCGGAGTGCTCGATGCGGAAGCCCGCTCCCTGCAGAGCCTCGCGCAACTTGGCGCGGCGCGCGGCGTACCGGGCGTGCTGCTCGACGACGTGTGCGTCGTCGTCGAGGGCGGCGATCATCGCGCGCTGCTGCGGGCCCGGCATCTGCAGGCCGAGGTTCTTGCGGACGGCGAGCAGCTCGCCGACCAGGGCCGGGTCGCCGGCCACGAACGCGCAGCGGTAGCCGGCGAGGTTGGAGCGCTTGGAGAGCGAGTGGACGGCGAGGATGCCCTCGTGGCTGTCGCCGCAGACGTCGGGGTGCAGCACCGAGACCGGGCCGCCGTCCGGGGCAGCGTCCCAGGACATCTCTATGTAGCACTCGTCGGACACCAGGATCGTGCCGCGGTGGCGGCACCAGTCCACGACCTTGCGGAGGTGCTCGACGGGCAGCACGCGACCGGTCGGGTTGGACGGGCTGTTGAGCCACAGCAGCCGTGGCACCTCCGGGTCCGAGCGAGGTCAGCGAGTCGGTCGCGACCGCGCGGGCACCCGCGAGCGCCGCGCCCACCTCGTACGTCGGGTAGGCCAGCTCGGGGTAGGCGATCAGGTCGCCCGGGCCGATGCCGAGGTGGATCGGCATCGAGCCGATCAGCTCCTTGGAGCCGATGACCGGCAGCACCGCGTCGAGGCCGAGGCCGGTGACGCCGAAGCGCCGCCCGAGCCAGTCGATCGCCGCCTGGCGGGTCGCCTCGAGCCCGATCGTCGTCGGGTAGCCCGGGGTGTCGGCCGCCGCGGCGAGCGCCCGCTGCACGACCTCGGGGGTCGGGTCGACGGGCGTGCCGACCGAGAGGTCGACGATGCCGTCAGGGTGCGACCGCGCGCGGGCGGCGTGCTCCGTGAGCTTGTCCCACGGGAAGTCGGGGAGCCGGGACGACACCCGTCCCGGCGGCGTCACTCGTCGTGCTCCTGCGGAGGCAGCGCGGCGACGAGCGGGTGGTCCTTGTCGATCTCACCCATCTTGGCGGCGCCACCGGGCGAGCCGAGGTCGTCGAAGAACTGGACGTTGGCGTCGTAGTACTGCTTCCACTCCTCCGGGGTGTCGTCCTCGTAGAAGATCGCCTCCACCGGGCACACGGGCTCGCAGGCACCGCAGTCGACGCACTCGTCCGGGTGGATGTAGAGCATGCGCTTGCCCTCGTAGATGCAGTCGACGGGACACTCGTCGACGCACGCGCGGTCCTTGAGGTCGACGCACGGCTGGGCGATGACGTAGGTCACCGGAACCTCCTGGAGGCAAGGGGGTGGGGCGGAACGAGACCACTCTAATATCCCGACATGCCCCCGACGCCGGAACCCCACCCCGTGGGCAGGCACCTGCTCGGACCGCACGTCGTCGGCCAGCGTGTGGTGGTCCGCGCACGTCGTCCGCGGCGAGACCGGACCGACCGGCGGACCGGCCCTCAACGACGTCCTCGGCGTCTGCCGCTCGTGGCGGGACGGGGTCGTCGTCATCGACTCCGACCGGGGGACGGTGGAGGTGCCGGTCGCCGACATCGTCTCCGGCAAGCCGGTCCCACCACGCCCCTCGGTGCGGCACCGCGATCTCCCCGCGCAGCGTCGAGCTCCACACCCACGTGCTGTGGCCCGACCTCGTCGCCGAGCCGCTCGGCGAGTGGGTGCTGCGCTGCGCCCCGGCGTACGACGGACGGCTGCGGCGCCGGGCCAACTCGGCGCTCGCGATGGGCGACCCCGGGCGGCCGCTCGCGGAGGCGTCCGCGGCCGTGCAGGCGTGGCACCGCGAGCGGGACCGCGAGCCGATGGTGATGGCCGTCGCCGGGTCGGAGGTCGAGGCGGGCTTGCTGGACCTCGGCTGGCGCGACCTCGGCAGCGGGTCGGCGCACTGCCAGGTGGCCGGGGTCGCGAAGGCGCTGCGGACAAGTAACGCGGTGTTGGTCGGACGGGACGAGGCGTCGACGACCGGTCCGCCGTTTAACACCGCGTTACTTGTCCGATGAGCGTGCCGGCGGCCGGGCAGGTCGTGGTCGAGCTCGGGGACGGCACGGCGACCGGGCGCGCCACGCTCGACGGCGACTGGGTGGTCCTCGACGCGATCTCGGTGGCGGCCGACCACCGCCGGCAGGGGCTGGCCACCCGGGTGGTGGCGGAGCTCCTCGACTGGGCGGCCTCGCAGGGCGCGCTGACCGCGATGCTGCAGGTGGAGACCGACAACCCGGGGGCCGGCCGGCTCTACGAGCGGCTGGGGTTCGTCACCCACCACACCTACCGCTACCTGGTGACCGGCTAGAGACTCGGGTCGCGCCGGGCGAAGAGCCGCTGCGAGGCCGTCACGACGCGGTCCCACAGGGCACGCTGGAGCAGCAGGACCAGCACCCCGGCCACCACCAGGCCGACGAGGTTGACCCCCAGCTGGGCGAGCGACCCCCGTATCTCCGAGGGCGTCCACGTCCCGATGGCGAGCGCCAGGTTGCCGGCGGCCGGGACCGTGGTGACCGAGATGAAGACGCCGACCATGGCGTTGGCCTTGGCGGTGGACAGGGCGAGCACCCCGGCCGCGCCGGCGATCAGCGCGACGATGAAGGACCACCGGTCGGGGTGCCAGATGAAGCCGGTCTGGGGCCGGGGGCGGCTGACCATCTCGGAGGTGACCAGGCCGGTCACGGATGCCAGCAGCGAGAGGACGGCCACCACGGCGATGGCGAACAGGAAGCTCATGACCAGCAGGCGCAGTGCCCGCACCGTCAGGCCGCGACGGCGGAAGACCAGCCCGATGGCGATCGCCGCGACCGTGACGAACTCGGGGCCCACGACCATGGCGCCGATCACCAGGACCGACGAGTCGGTGATCACCGCGATGGCGGCGAGCAGCGTGGCGAGCACGAGGAACACGTGGTACGAGACGGTCGGCCTGCTCGCGGCGTACGCCTGCTCGATGACCGCCTCCCAGATGACCGCGTCATCGGGGTCGCCGGGGGCCGCGAGCTCCAGGCGGCGGGCGCCGGCGAACGGCGTGGCGGTCGGCGTGGTCACGACGATGCCGCCCTCCTCGTCGAGCCCGAGCGCCGTGAGCCGGGTGAGGATCTCGCCGACCAGCTCGCGCGCCACGTCGCACTCGACGAGGTCACCGACGGGCGAGCGGGAGGCGCCGGCCAGCACCGTGAGGTTGGCCGACCGCTCCTGGCTCTCGAGCAGCTCGACGACCTCGTCGCTCAGCTCGGTGGGGACCGTGAGCCGCAGGTGCATGAGCATGGGGTGAGTGTGCCGCAGCGGGCGCCCGATCAATCGATGTGCGTCATGGGTCGTGTCGCGCCTAGCATGCGGCTCGACGGCCGCGGGACCTGACACCTCCCCTGCACACCGGCAGCAGAGCCGCCGTCCGCGCGTCCGGCGTCACCGACGAGAGGCCGGGGCACACCCGGCAAAGGTGTGGTGGCACCGCGACCTAGCCCCCGCCCACACCTCCAGGGCCCAGCCAACTGGAGGTCGTCATGAGATCGCTCTGCACATCCCTGCCCACCCTCGCGCCCGGTTCCCCGGTGACGCTGGAGGGGTGGGTGCACCGCCGCCGCGAGCTGGCGCGGGTCACGTTCCTGGTCGTCCGCGACCGCAGCGGCCTCGCCCAGGTCGTGCTGCCCGCCGGGAGCGTCGTACCGCCCGAGGAGACGACCGTCCGGGTGACCGGCACGGCGACCCCCAACGCCCAGGCGCCCGGCGGCGTCGAGGTGACGGACGCGGTCGTCGAGGCGCTCACCGAGCCGGCCGAGACTCCCCCGGCCGAGCTGTGGCGCCCGCACCTCGACGTCCAGCTCCCCACGCTGCTCGACCACGCGCCGGTGCTGTGGCGCCACCCCGCGCAGCGCGCGCGCTGGGAGCTGGCGGCCGCGTCGCTGCGCGGCTTCCGGGCCAGCCTGGACGGGCTCGGCTTCACCGAGGTGACCACGCCCAAGTTCGTGGAGTCCGCGACCGAGTCGGGGGCCAACGTGTTCGCGGTGGACTACTTCGGCCGCCCGGCCTACCTCGCCCAGAGCCCGCAGTTCTACAAGCAGCAGCTGGTCGGCGTCTTCGAGCGCGTCTACGAGGTCGGCCCGGTCTTCCGCGCCGAGCCGCACGACACGGTGCGTCACCTCGCGGAGTACCGCTCCCTCGACGTCGAGCTCGGCTTCGTCCGCGACCACCGCGACGTGCTCGCGATGCTCCGCGAGGTGCTGGCCGGGATGGTGTCGGGGATCGAGTCGTACGCCGCCACGGCGGTCGAGCGCACCGGCGCCCGGGTGCCCGAGGTGCCGGCCGAGATCCCGGTGATCCACTTCGCCGAGGCGCTCGCGCTCGTCGGTGCACCCGAGGACGAGCCGGACCTCGCGCCCGAGCACGAGCGCGCGCTCGGCGCGTGGGCGCTGGAGGAGCACGGGTCCGACTTCCTCGCGGTCGAGGGCTACCCGATGGCCAAGCGGCCGTTCTACACGCACCCCCAGCCCGGCGACCCGCGCTGGTCCAACAGCTTCGACCTGCTCTTCCGCGGGCTCGAGCTGGTGACCGGTGGCCAGCGGCTGCACCGGCCGAGCGACTACGACGCGGCCATCCGGGCGCGCGGCGAGGACCCGGCCGACTACGCGGCGTACCTCCAGGCCTTCCGGCACGGGATGCCGCCGCACGGCGGGTTCGCGATCGGCCTGGAGCGGTGGGTGAGCCGGTTGGTGGAGGCGACGAACGTCCGCGAGGTCACGCTCTTCCCGCGCGACCTGCACCGCCTCACGCCCTGACGTCCGCGCGGCCGGGGAACGAGATCGGCGGCCGGACGGCCGCGGCCGGTCCGTTCCCCGGCGGTCCGGGTGGGGAACGAGGTCGGCCGGGACCCGACGCCCGGCGCCGGTCTCGTTCCCCGGCTCTTGGTGGTCGGTGTCGCCGCCGTGGTGCTCGCCCGCACCGGCCGCCGGTGGACCTTCGCCGCCGCGGCCGCGTGGGGGCTCTCGTGGATCGCCGTCGGCCGGCTCACCGACAGCCCGGAGTCGGTCGTCGTCGGGGCGGCCGCGGTCGTCGCGGCCCTCGCCGTGCTGGCGCTCGCCGCGCGGGCGCGCCCGGTGGGCGCCTGACCGCGGTCTCGCCGGCGCCTACTCGTCGACGGCGTCGGGGTTGGTGCAGATGACCGTGTCGCTGGGCGTGTAGGTCGTCGAGAAGACCTCGGGCTCCCGCGTCTCGGTGTTGGCCCCCACCGGCTCGAAGAAGCGCGTCACGTCGATGTCGAAGCCGCCGTAGCCCTCGTTGGGGTGGCAGCGCAGCGTGTCGACGCGGCGCACCTCGGCCTGCGTGACGTTGTGCCGCTCGCCGGTCGCGCTGGTGATGTCCCAGTGCTTCGTGGAGTACATCGACACCGTCACGACGCCCGAGGTCGACGGGGTCGACGGGGTCACGTTGGTGTCGATGAGGACGCCGTACGGCGTGTCGTTGCGGAAGCGCAGGTCCACCGCGCCCCACGCGACGGTGGCCTCGCGGCCGACCGGGTAGCGGTCGATGTAGAAGGAGTGCGGCTTGTGCTCGACGTCCTCGAGGCCCGCGAAGAACATCCCGTTGAAGAGCGTCGTGGCCATCTGCGAGACGCCGCCGCCGAGGTCCTGGACGAGGATGCCGTCGGAGATCACGTAGCCCTCGGTGAAGCCGTTGGCCACGGTGCGCTCGCCGACGGTGTCGTTGAGCGAGAAGGTCTCGCCGGGCTCGAGGACGTGGCCGTCGATGATCTCGGCGGCCCGGCCGATGTTGACGTTGCGGTACTCGGCGTACGGGTAGTAGGTCGTGAAGGTCGACACCTGCTCGCGGATCTGCAGGGCCCGGGCGTCCTTGGTGGTGAAGTCCGGTCGCGCGACCTTGGCGTCGACGGCCAGGGTGCGCTGGTCGCCGGACGCGGCCACCAGCTCGAGGAAGCCGTCGGTGATCTGCTTCTCGTCGTAGGTCACGCCGGGCTTGGCGGGCACGACCTGCGGACGGCCGCCGACCAGCGCGACGGTCGCGTCGACGGGAGCGCCGTCGACGGCCACCTTGCCCTCGAGCATCGCGGCCAGCGCCTTGTCGTCGAGCCGGGGCACGAGCGCGCCGTCGACCGGCTCCATGCTGAGCGCCGGGGTGTAGTCGGCGGGCTGGAGGCGGACGCTGGACTGCTCGAAGGACAAGGTGACGGGTCCGGAGACCGCGGCGTTGGCGAAGGACTGGCGGGCCTCCTCCAGGTCGCCCGCGTCGATCTCGGGCTGCGTCCTCGACGAGGTCGAGCTCGGCGGTGGTGCCCGCCAGCCAGGCGGCCGCGAGGGCGTCGCCCGTGGCGGTCGGGTCCAGCGAGCGCCCGGTGCGGGGCTCTGTCGCGGTGATGCGGGCGCCCTCGAAGGCCAGCGCCCCCTCGCGCGGGGTGCGGCCGAGCTCGGCGTCGAGGCGGGTGACGAGCGCCCCGAGGGCGGCCTCGTCGACGATCACCTCGGCCTCGAGGTCGTCGCCGCCGGTGAAGTAGTTCCAGAGCCGGACGGGGTCCCAGCTCTCCTCGCCACCGGCCTCGGCGACGGACGCCGCGTAGTCGACCTCGAGTCCCGCCTCGACGGCCTCGACGGTGACGGGGGTGCCGTCGACGGAGGCCTCGATCGGGGCGCTGACCTGCTCGGCCAGCCCGGCCCGGAGGCGGTCGGCCGCCTCGGCCTGCGGGTGGCCACCGATGCTCACGCCGCTGACGGTCGTGCCCCGCGGCACCTTGTCGCCGGCGGCGTAGTGCGCCGCGACGTAGAGCCCCCCGAAGACGACGAGGAGGCCGAGCAGCAGCCAGAGCACGACACGGCCGCCGGCCTTGTCCTGGGTGGCAGGGCCGGCGTCGACATCGGAGGCGGGGAGAAGCGACACGCCCCGCATCCTAGGTCGGGGTCGGTGAATCCCCGGGATCGTCGCGCGACCCGCGAGTAGGCCCGCTGGTGGCCAGCGCGACCAGCAGGACCACGAACGACCCGACCAGGACGGCGTACCCGGAGGCGTTGGCGGGGATCAGGTAGTCGCCCTCCGACCTCGGCACCATCGCCCACACGACGGCCCCCATCCAGCCGAGCATGAAGGCCACCCGCGACCACCAGCCCCGCGGCAGGGCCAGGGTCGTGGCGGCCGCGGCGGCCAGCCCGAGGGCCAGCCCCCAGCCGCGCTGGTGGAGCAGGACGGTGGCCAGTCCCGCGGCGGCACCGACCGCGAGGAGCGCGACGGCGCACCCGCCCCGGGGGACGAGGCCCACCGGCTCAGAGCCCGGCGAAGAGGTCGGCCTCGAAGCCGTCCTCGCCCACCGGGCCGCGGTCGCCCTTGGCGAGCACGTAGTACTCGTCGCCCCAGAACGCGTGGCCGGACTCGGCGCCGGCGAAGAACGGGCCGTCGGGGTCGACCTGGGTGCGGTGCAGCTTGAGCGCGTCCATCTTCTGCGCGGCGTACGCCTGGCCGTCGACGCGGGCCGAGATCAGGTCGTCGGCCGTGACGAACGGGCCGAGGTCGCCGTCCGGGTCCATCCCCTCGAAGCTGGTGGTGTCGCCGGACTCCCGCATCTGGCGCAGGCTGTCGCGCATGCGGTTCTCGCTCATCGCGCACCAGTAGACCTTGGCGACGTCGTGGGGCTCGCCGAGGTCGCGCTTGTACGCCGCGACGGCGGCCAGGGCGGTGGCGTACGTCGCGACGCGGTGCGCCTGGATGTGGTCGGGGTGGCCGTAGCCGCCGAACTCGTCGTAGGTCACGAGCACCTGGGGGCGGACGTCGCGGATGATCCGCACCAGCTCGTCGGCGGCCTCGAGGAGGTCGGCGTGCCAGAAGCCGTTGTCGGGCACGAACTCGCCGGCGACGGCGTGGCCGTCGGCGTGCCAGGCCATCCCGGAGTCGTGGAAGCGGCCGAAGCCGCCGAGCCAGCGATGGTCCGTGACGCCGAGGGCGGCCATCGCCTCGGCGATCTCCCCCTTGCGTCGCTCGCCGAGGCCGCCGTCGCGGTCGTAGGCCAGGTGCTCGAGGTCGGGGACCAGCACCTCACCCATCTCGCCGGCGGTGCAGGTCACCACGGTGACCCCGCGACCCTCGGCGACGTAGCGGGCCATGGTGGCGCCGTTGTTGATGGTCTCGTCGTCGGGGTGGGCGTGCACCAGGAGCAGGCGCTGGTCGGACATCATGGATCCAGCCTAGGGCCGGGCCCCGCGCCGCCTCGGCGGCAGGCTGCCCGTCCCGAGGGCCACGCCGACCACGGCGACGACGAGCCCGACCAGCTCCAGCGGGCCGAGGGTCTCGCCGAGCACCAGCCACGCCATCACCGCGGTCACCGGCGGGGCCATGAAGAACAGGCTCGCGCCCGCCCCCGCTCCCCCGGCACGGACCAGCTTGCCCAGCAGGAGCAGGCCGATGATCGAGTTGACGATGGCGAGGAAGGCCACGGTCAGGCCGCCGCGCACCGGGTCGCTCACCGCGTCGGTGCCCTCCAGGGCGAGGGCGAGCACGGCCAGGGGCGGCACCGAGACGCTGAACTGGATGGCGGCGGACCACCACGGGTCGGGGGCGTGACCGATCCAGCGCTGCCCGAGGGTGCCCAGGCTCAGGGTGATCGCACCGAAGACGCCGAGGGCCACGGCCACCGGCCCCCCGGCCTTGTCGATGTCGGGACCGAGCACGATCACGACCCCGGCGACGCCGATGCCGAGCCCGACGACCTGCCGCGCGGACAGCCGCTCGCCGAGCAGTGCCGCGGCCAGCACGGCGGTGAGCACCGGGGTCAGCGCGTGGAGGAGCGAGGCGAGGGTCGCGCCGAGGCCGGCGTCGAAGGCGAGGTACATCGCGCCGAACTGGACGGCGTTCATCGCCAGCCCGGTGAGCGCGATCCGGCCCAGGTCGGCGCGGTCGATGTGCAGCGGACCGCGGAAGACGCGCGCCACCGCGAGGGCGATGACGGCGGCGAGGGCGAACCGCAGGGCCAGCAGCGTGAACGGCTCGACGTGCTGCACGCCGTAGGGGCCCGAGATGTAGCCCGACGACCACACCAGCACGAACGCCACCGCGGGCACGAGCGGCAGCGTCCCCACCGGGCTGCGCGCGGCGCCGGTGCGCTCCGCGGCCTCCGGGTCGGCCACGGGACCGCTCACCGGGTCAGTCACCGGCCGGTCGCTTGATCCGCTTCGGGGCGGCGGGCAGGTCCAGGGGCGGCAACGGGGACGCGGCCGGCGCGTCGTCCTCGGCGTCCAGCCACCCGTCGTACTCGTCGACGAGCAGCTCGACCATGAAGTCCGGCGCGTCCGACAGGACCGCCCAGGGATGGCCCTCGTCGTCGTCCTCGCCGGCCAGCCGCTCGCGGGTGACACCCGCCTCGAAGCCGTCGGCGAGCAGCCGCGCCGCCACGGCGCGCGCGTCGTCCTCCTCGAAGAAGATCGCCCTCACCGCGGCATCATCCCAGCCAGCGGCGTGAGGAACGGCCGGTCGGGCTCGAGCCAGTCGACGTCGTCGAGGGCGTCCGCGCCGAGCCAGCGCAGCAGGTCGTGCTCGGTCGGCTCGGGCTCCCCCGCGACCAGCACGGCGGTGGCGACCCGGAGCTCGTGGGTGTCGCCGATGGCCGCCGCGCCGGGCAGCCAGGCGGTCACCGCGATGGTGCAGCCCAGCTCCTCGGCGACCTCGCGGACCAGCGCGGCGTCGGGGGTCTCACCGGGCTCGACCTTGCCGCCGGGGAACTCCCAGCGACCCGCGGCCGCGGCGGGCGTCGTACGACGGGCCGCCAGGACGCGTCCGTCACGGACGATCGCTGCCCCCACGACGGGGACGCGTGGCTGGTCGGTCACGCCGTCGACCCTAACCAGCGCCCCGCCGCGGGCGGTCTCCGGTCGTGGGGACCGGCCGGCGACCGGCGCCGGGTGCGCGCGATTACGGTGGGGGCATGCGCGAAGCCGGTGAGTCCTCTCCCCCGCCCGGACCCGAGGAGACCCGCCCCCACGTCGAGGGCGTGCACCTCCAGCGCACCGACGACAACGTCCGCGAGATCGATGCCCTGGCCGCCGTGCTCGGTGAGCCGGCGGGACTCGACGGCCTGCTGTCCGACCTGAAGTACCGCCTGCGTCCCGCCCGCGTGCTGCCGCGGCTCCTCGGCCGTGCCGTCCGCCGGGCCTGGGCGTGGGACGCGTACGACGAGCGGGACGAGAACTGGTACCCCCAGGGCATCTCCACGAGCGCGGACTCCTCCGACACCGAGGTCGTCGGACCCGACGGTCGTCGGGTGCTCGTCACCACCTGGTACTCCACCGGCAAGGACGGCATCAAGCGCGGCTCGCGGGTCACGTTCATCGACCTCGACACCCTCGAGTACCGCCACGTCCTGCTGGTGGTCCCCGTCTTCGACAAGGCCGGGGTCCTGCAGCTGCGCCCGATGAACATCCACGCCGGCGGGATCGTCTGGGCCGGGCCGTGGCTGCACATCGCGGCCACCAGCCGCGGGTTCGTCACGGCGCGGGTCGACGACATCATGCGGGTCGGCGGGGACGACGACCACCCGGACGAGATCGGCGTCTCGGGCACCCGGGTGGCCTCCTTCGGGCACCGCTACGTGCTGCCGGTGCGGGCGACGTACCAGGCCTTCACCGACGAGGGCCACGACAAGCTGCGCTACTCGTTCCTGTCGCTCGACCGGCGCTCCGACCCGCCCGCGCTGGTCGCGGGCGAGTACGCGCTCGACCCCGACGCCAGCACCCGGCTGGCGCGCTACCCCCTCGACGCGGCCACCTGGCAGCTCGAGACCGGCGAGGACGGCATCTCCCGTCCGCTCGCCATCGACGAGGGCGGCGTGCGGCAGATGCAGGGCGCGGTCATGGCGGGCGGTCGCTACCACGTGACCGTCTCGCACGGGCCGTGGATGCCGGGCACGGTCGCGGCGGGACAGCCCGGCTCGATGCGGGTCCGCAGGTGGGCCGTGCCGATGGGGCCCGAGGACCTGTCCTACTGGCCCTCCACCGACCGCATCTGGACGGTCACCGAGCACCCGCGCCGGCGCTGGATCATCTCGATGGACCGCAGGTGGTTCGAGTGACGCGAGACCGACGCACGGTCGCTGCTGCGATGGTGACCGCGCCGTGGACGCACGACATGCACCCTGACCGTCGCGGGCGCGCGCGAGGCGTTCGGCGACGCGCACGTCCACATGCTCCTGCTCACCGACGACCGCGTGCTGGTGGGGACGCTGCTGCGCGACGACCTCGCCGGAGCGACGGAGCCGACGCGGCCGGCCCTCGACCTGGCGCCCCTCACCGACCGGACGGTCTCCCCCGACCACCCGGTCGAGGAGGCCCTCGCGCTCATGCGCCAGCAGGGGACGCGACGTCTGGCCGTCGTCGCCGGCGACGGCGAGCTGCTCGGGCTGCTGTGCCTCAAGCGGACCCTCGACGGGTTCTGCAGCGATGCCGACGTCCGGGCCCGGGCCCTCGAGCACGGCGGGCTGCACCAGATCGGGCGGATCGGCGGCTGACCGTCAGCCCGGCGTGGTCAGGCCGGACGCGGGAAGCGTGCGAGCTGGCGGCTCTGCGCGACGAGGCGGCCGGCGGAGTCCCAGACCTCGCAGTCCTCCTCGAACATCCCGCCCGCGACGTTGCGGGTGCGGTGCGACACCTTCAGCCAGCCCGGCGCGGGGACGGCGCGCACGTGGGCCGTCAGCTCGAGGGTGGGCGCCCACCCCCGGTGCCCGAGGTCGAAGGTCACCGGGGGCAGCGCGTCGAGGACCATCAGCAGCTGGAGGGGGTCGGGGTCGCGGCCGTCGGCCAGCCGGAACCACGCCTGCAGCAGGCCGCGTCCGCTCGGCTGCCCCAGCGCCCAGCCGACGCAGGCCGGGTCGAAGCGCATGTCGAAGCGCTCCATGAGCGGCGGGGTCTCGAACGATCCCGCCGGGGCGTCGGAGGTCGGGAAGCACTGCTCGAGGGGCGGCAGGTCGGGCTCGACCGCCGTGGTGCGCACGTCGTCCGGCAGCCGGGACAGGTCGCCGTACGTCGCGAGGGCGGTGATGCGGGTGTCCTCGCCCTGGCTCGAGCTCGGCGGCCACCGTCGCGGTGCTGCCGCCGTCACGGACGACGCGGGTGCGGACCGTGGCCGGTCCGGGGCGCGAGGCGGAGACGTAGAAGGCGCTGACCGCGAGCGGGTCCGGCTTGTCGGGGACGGTCTCGCCGATGGCGCGACCGATCACGCCCAGCAGGTAGCCGCCGTTGACGGCCCCGCCGACCACCCAGCCCGGGTCGAGCTCGGCCGACCAGCCGTCGGGCGTGGCCTCGACGGCGGTGTGCGCGTCCCACTCGTGTCCCATGGCGGCAGTCTTCCAGCCGCCCGGTGGTGCGTCCGGGCGCCGTCCCGAGGAGGCGCGCCGGCGCCGTCCCGACAGGGTCGGGAACGGTCAGGCGGCGCGCAGCGTGGTGACGCGCTTGACGAGGCGGCGCAGCGGGGTGTCGCGCTCGACGGAGACGCGGCCGCCGGCGGCGTCGAGGCCGAAGAGCGGCAGCAGGTCCTGGCGGCCCTCGCGCTCGGCCATCATCATGATGGCGTCGCGGTCGTAGTCGCCGGCCAGCTCGGCGGCGGTGGTCAGGTCGTCGTTGGAGACGGCGGTGTTGACGGCGTCGACGTACGACGCGTGCAGGGCGTTGAGCTCGTCGATCAGGCGGGTCATCGGGATCCTCTTCTCGTGGTCGTACCTCCAGTGTGCGGACTGGATTGGAACGATCCAAGTCCCGGGCCGTGTGACCTTGGACGCCTCCGGCGAGGTCGGCTCAGGCCGCTCCGCCCGTGATGGAGGCGCGCAGCCGCTCGGCGGCCGGGCGGCAGCCGGCGGTCCAGGCGCCAGGTCAGCCCGATGGTCCGGTGGGCGCCCGGCGCCCCGGCGATCTGGACGCCCGCCGTCCCCGACACCCCGGCCAGCGCCTCCGGCACGATCGCCACCCCCAGGCCGGCCGCGACCAGCCCCTCGATGGTGCCGAGGTCCTGGCTCTCGAAGGACACCGGCATCGTCACCGCCGCCTCGCGCAGCAGGTCGTCGACCAGCGAGCGGGACCCGAAGCCGGGAGGCGTGGTCACCAGCTCCTCGCCGTCGAGCTCGTCGAGGGTCAGCCGGGACCGGCCCGCGAGCCGGTGGGTCGGCGGGACCACGACGACCATGCGCTCCTCCTGCAGCACGTGCCACCCGCCGCCCGGCGCCGGGTGCGAGGTGACGGCCAGGTCGACGGCCCCGCGGGCCAGGTCGGCCTCCATCTCGTGGGCGGGCTCCTGGCTGAGCAGCACCCGGACGGCCGGGGCGGCGGCATGGAAGTCGCGCAGCAGCCGCGGCACCAGGGAGGTGGCCATCGAGTCGAGGAAGGCGAGCCGGGCCACGCCCGACTCCGGGTCGAGCTCGCCGGCCACGTCGGCGAGCAGCTGGTCGTAGCGCGCGAGCACCTCGCGCGCCCCGCCGACGACCGTGGCCCCGAGCGGCGTGGGGCGCACCCCGTCGGGAGTCCGGGCGAAGAGCTGGGCGCCCAGCTCGCGCTCCATCCGTGCCAGCGCGCGCGACAGGGTCGGCTGGCTGACGCCCAGGGCCGCGGCGGTGCCGGTGACGTGCTCGTGGTCGGCCACGGCGAGGAGCCACTCGAGGTCCCGGATCAGCACGACGACGATCATACGCCTTGCGCATGGAGTCGTCGCTACAAGTGACATTGGACGTATGGCCGCGCATTCGCGCAGACTCGCGGGGTCATGTCCTCCCCCACCGCTCCCTCGCCGACCCTGGTCGACGAGGGCCACCTCCCGGGCTCCGCCGGCTACCGGCGGGTGGTGGTCGCGCTCTTCGCGGCGGGGGTGCTGACCTTCGAGCTGCTCTACAGCACCCAGGCGATCCTGCCGGCGCTCGCGACCCGCTTCGAGGTGTCCACGACCGAGGCGACGCTCACCGTCTCGCTGACCACGCTGTCGCTCGGCGCTGGCGATGCTGGTCGTGGGCCCGCTCTCCGACGTGGTCGGGCGGACCCGCCTCATCCACCTCTCGATGCTGCTCTCCACGCTCTGCGCGATCGGGTGCGCGCTGGCGCCGTCGTGGACGGCGCTGCTCGTGCTGCGGTGCCTGATGGGTGTGGCGCTGGCCGGCCTGCCGGCGGCCGCGACGGCGTACCTCCGCGAGGAGCTGCACTCCTCCACCCAGGCCCGCGCCGCCGGCCTCTACATCGGCGGCACCGCGCTGGGCGGGATGACCGGCCGACTGCTGACGGGGTACGCCGCGGAGCTCGGCGACTGGCGCTGGGCGCTGGCGGCGGCCGCGACGCTCGCGGCCGGCTGCGCCCTCGTCGTACGACGCCTGCTCCCCGACTCGCGACACTTCGTCGCCGCCCCGACCGGCGTGCGCCCGATGCTGTCCATGGCCCGCCGGGCGGTGAGCGACCCGGCCCTGGTCGGCCTCTACGTCATCGGCGGCTGCGCCTTCGGGGCCATGGTGGCGATGCTCAACGTCATCACCTTCCGCCTCGAGGGGCCGCCCTTCGACCTCGGGCTCGGCGCCGCCAGCCTCGTCTTCCTGGTCTACCCGCTCGGCGGCGATCAGCGCGGCCGGGTTCGGCCGGCTGGCCGACCGCTTCGGCCGGCGCGGCGTGCTCCCGGTCGGGGCCGGCGTGGCGGTGTCCGGCGCGCTGCTCACGCTCTCGCCGTCGCTCGTCGTGCTGGTCGCCGGGCTGTCGCTGCTGGCGATCGGCTTCTTCGGCCTGCACGGCGTGGCGAGCGGCTGGGTCCCGGCGCGGGCGCACGCGGGCGGGGTGAGCGCCGGACAGGCGGCGTCGCTCTACACGTTCACCTACTACCTCGGCGCCGCCGTCTTCGGCAGCCTCGGCGCCCAGGCGTGGACCGGCTTCGGCTGGACCGGGGTGGTCGCCGTGACCGTCGCCCTGCTCGTGGTCACCGGCGCGCTCGCGATGCTGCTGCGCACCACCCGGTCACTGGTCGCCTGACGCTAGGACAGCGCCGCGACCACGGTGCGGGGAGAGGGGTTGGTGTGCGCGACCCCGTCGATGACCACCGTCGGCACGGTCTCGTTGCCGTCGTTGACGCTCCGGACGTAGGCCGCCCCGTCCGGGTCGGCCCAGATGTCGACCCACACGGCGTCCGAACCGAGTCGGCCGACCACGAGCCGGAGCCGCTTCGTGAACGGACAACCCTTGCGCCAGTAGATGACGACCTTGCCCTCGGCGGCCGCCCGCGCACCCTCGGCGGCCGGGACGGAGACGGGCTTGTGTCCGATCACCCCCCGATTGTCGCGCCTCCCGTCGGGGACCGAAAGCCGCGGCGACGACGCGCCTGCCCGCCGCGGGCGCGCGATCGCCGTACGCTCGTGCCGTGCCGTCCAGGACGAGAGCCGCGACCCATGCGCGTCGCCGCAAGCGCCGGATGGCCCGGGTCGAGCACGACCTGACGGCCGCCCAGTGGGCCGCGCTGCGCGCCGAGTGGGGCGGCTGCGCCTACTGCGGCGCCGACGTCGCCTCCCTGCAGAAGGACACCATGCTCCCGATCTCGCGCGGCGGTCGCTACACCCTGGCCAACGTGGTCCCGGCGTGCGGCTCGTGCAACGCGAGCAAGTGCAACCTCGAGGTCACGACCTGGATGCGCCGCAAGAAGCTGGACGAGCGCGCGTTCCTCGTCCGACAGGTCGAGGTCGCCCGCGCGGTCGCCGCCGCGGGCGACGTCCCGCTGCCCGCGGCGGACCACCAGGACTGAACTTCCACGCAGCATGCGCGGAAGTCCGGCCGAAATCCAACGATTGAGGCTGCACTTCCACGCAGGAGCGTGGGAGTCCCCTCGGCAGCGGGTCAGCGGCGGGCGGCCGCCAGCTCGCCGGCGAGGTCGTCGATCTCCGCGTGGAAGGCGTCGAGGATGTGCTCCGGGTCGGGGATGACCGCGGTGTCGGTCTTGAAGCCGATCGCGCACCGTGCCGGCGTAGGTGAAGATGCAGGTGCCGAGCGTCTGGTCCCCGGATCCGGGGACCCAGCCCAGCAGGCTGGTGATCCGCGTCCCGGCCAGGTAGCGGGGCTCGCGCGGTCCGGGGACGTTGGTGGTGACCCCGCTGGCCTTGGCCGCGAAGAACGTCACCAGGGCGCGGCTCAGGCGCCGGCCCAGCCGGCCGATCCCCTGGATCATCGCGAAGGTGATGACCGGCTCCGGGGAGCGCTTGATGCGGTCCATCCGCCGCTTCGTCTCGGCCAGCCGGTCGGCCGCGGTGGTGAGCCCGGAGGGCAGCAGCAGGACGACGAGCGCGAAGCGGTTGCCGAGCTCGCGCGGCAGTGGCAGGTGCATCGGGCGCAGGTTGACCGGGACCATCGTCGGGATGTCGACCGGGCGGTCGCCGTGCTCGACCTGGTAGCGCTCGATGGCGCCGGCGAGCGCGGAGACCAGCACGTCGTTGACCGTGGCGTCCGAGCTCCTCGGCGATGTCCTTGATCAGCTGCAGGTCGATCGGGTCGGACCAGACGGCCCGCTTGTGCGAGCCGGCGGCACCGGCGAGCGCCGACTCCGGGTTGCGGGTCAGCATCAGCTTGGAGAGCACACCGGCCCCGCTGATCCCGGTCCGGAATCGCGGCGGCGATCCCGGCCCGGACCCGGGCCGGGCGCAGCGCGCTCCGTCACCTCGGGGGCGGCACGCCGGGCGGCCTCGATGAGGTCGCCGACGCCGTGGTGACGCGCCCCTCCGCCGTCGGAGCCGTGCTCGTCCGCGTCGGCCGTCGCGTCGGTCAGCGAGAGCAGGACCTGGGTGAGCGCGATGCCGTCGGCCAGCGCGTGGTGCAGCCGGACGTAGATCGCCGACCCCTCGTCGAGCCCCTCGACGAGGTGGATGTCCCAGAGCGGGCGGTCACGCGGCAGCGGCGTGGCGAGGAACCTCCCGACGTACTCCTGCAGGGCGGCGGCGTCCCCGGGCGCCGGCAGCCGCACCTCGCGGACGTGCTCGCGGAAGTCGAAGTCGGGGACGTCGCGCCAGCGCGCCTTCGCCCAGCGTCGCCGCGGCGACGGTGGGGCGCCGGGAGAAGACCGGGATAGGCGTCGATCAGCCGGCGCTGCACCACGCGGTCGAACCGGTCCGGTCGACCGGCCCGTCGAGGAACATGACGCACTCGATGACCATCAGGTTCTGGACACGGTCCATGTTCAACCAGATGGCGTCGACGGGGTTGACGCGATGGTCTCTCACCGTCCGAGCCTGTCACGCGGGGCAAGACCGTGGGCGACGCGGGTACGACGCTCGGTCGAGCTCAGACGTCGACCTCACGCGTCGACCTCACACGTTGAAGCGGAACTCCACCACGTCGCCGTCGACCATGACGTAGTCCTTGCCCTCCATGCGCACCTTGCCGGCCTCCTTGGCCTTCTGCATGGTGCCGGCGTCCATCAGGTCGTCGAAGGACGACGATCTCGGCCTTGATGAAGCCCTTCTGGAAGTCGGTGTGGATGACACCGGCCGCCTCGGGAGCCGTCGCGCCCTTGCGGATCGTCCAGGCCCGCGTCTCCTTGGGCCCGGCGGTCAGGTAGGTCTGCAGGCCGAGGGTGTCGAAGCCGACGCGGGCCAGCACGTCGAGGCCGGGCTCGTCGACGCCCATCTCGGCGAGCATCTCGCGGGCCTCCTCGTCGGAGCCGAGCTCGACGAGCTCGGACTCGAACTTGGCGTCGAGGAAGATCGCCTCGGACGGCGCGACGATCTCCTGCATGCGCGCCTTGAGGTCGTCGTCGGCGAGCTCGTCGGCGTCGCAGTTGAAGACGTAGATGAAGGGCTTGGCGGTCAGCAGCGAGAGCTCGCGCAACAGGTCGCGGTCGATCGTGGTGTCGATGACCGGGGTGCCGCCCTCGAGGGCGGTCAGCGCCTCGCGTGCGGCGTCGAGGACCGGGGCCTTCGACTTGTCGCCGCGGACCTCCTTCTCCAGCCGCGGGATCGCCTTCTCCACGGTCTGCACGTCGGCGAGGATCAGCTCGGTCTGGATGGTGCCGATGTCGGAGGCGGGGTTGACCTCGCCGTCGACGTGGGTGACGTCCTCGTCGCGGAAGACGCGGGTCACCTGGCAGATCGCCGCGGACTCGCGGATGTGGGAGAGGAACTTGTTGCCCAGGCCCTCGCCCTCCGAGGCGCCGCGCGACGATGCCGGCGATGTCGACGAACTCGACCGTCGCGGGCAGGATCTTGGCCGAGCCGAAGACCTCCGCCAGCTTGGGCAGCCGGTCGTCGGGGACCCCGACGACACCGACGTTGGGCTCGATCGTGGCGAACGGGTAGTTCGCCGCGAGCACGTCGTTCTTGGTCAGGGCGTTGAAGAGCGTCGACTTGCCTGCGTTCGGGAGTCCGACGATGCCGATGGTGAGAGCCACGGGCGGGGAGTCTACGGCCGGGCCGCCGGATCGCCCTGATCCGGGCGGTCGGTTTGGCCGGACCACCATCGCCCTTGTTCACTTGATGTCGTCCCCTCCCCGGCCCTCGAAGGACACATGCCCTCCTGGCTCCGTGAGCTGCTCGTCATGCTGCAATTCCTCAGCCCGACGATGCCCCCCGTACCGGACCTCGTGGTGCCGGAGACGCCGCTCGTCTCCGCGACGACCACGACGGGACCGGTCGAGGTCTACAACGACGGCTTCGACCTGCCGTACGCCGAGCGCTGGACGCACGTGTCGAGCTCCACCGCCGACCGGATCACCCAGACGACGTACGACGGCCGCACCGTGCTCGAGATGCGGCCCGAGGCGCACCTCGGCTCGATCGCGCCCGTCCCGTTCGAGGTCGGCACCACCTACCGCGTCTCGGCCACCCTCCAGATGCCCGCCGAGACCGGCGTGCACCCGGCCTTCTGGCTGCGCACCGACGACACCCAGCGGGTCGGGGAGATCGACGTCGTCGAGAGCTGGGGCGGCAAGCCGCGCTGCGAGCGGGTGCTCGCGGCGTACTACTGGCGCTACTCGCCACCGCTCGGCGACAAGGCCTGCCTCGGCGACAAGTACCCCGAGGACATGACCGAGTGGCACGAGTACTCCGTCGAGTTCACCTACATGGGCCCCGGGCAGGACGCCGCCGCCGAGTCGCCCGTGCCGACCCGCTTCTTCGTCGACGGCGTCGAGACGTGGTCGACCGACCACGCGCCGGTGGCCCCCGAGCACATGCGCCTGCAGGTCAAGCGCAACTGCCCGGACGAGGAGCAGCCCAGCTGCGGCGAGACCTCCACGACGCCGTCCATGTACGTCGACCAGGTGCGCGTGGAGAAGATCGCCCGGCAGTCCACGGGCACCCCCGCCGACCTGGTCGCGATCACGGAGCCCGCCACCGGGGGTGCCGAGGCGCACGTCCTCGACCCGTCGACCGCCTACGCGACGTTCTCCAACCAGACCGGGCTGCCGCTCGAGGGACAGGGCTGGCGCTACGCCACCGGTGACTTCGACGGCGACCGGATGACCGACGTGTACGCCGCGCTGCCGGCCGGCGGCGGCACCGCCCAGGTCAAGGTGCTCGACGGCTCGGCCTACCTCCACTCGTTCCTGAGCCACGCCACGATCGTGCAGCGCGACACGAGGCTCGGGAAGGCGCAGTTCGTCGCCGGCGACTACGACGGCAACGGGCGCGACGACCTGTGGGTGGTCGACCTCGACGACTCCGGGCGGCTCGGGGTGAGCGTGCTGGACTCCGCGACGGGCTTCCAGACCGAGCTCGCGGACGCCGTCACGGCGGCGCCGTCCCTCGACCCGGAGCGGTGGCAGGTCACCATCGGCGACTACGACTTCGACGGGCGTGACGACCTCTACCTCGTCGACCTCCAGTCCGACGGTCGCACCGCGGTGCACGTGCTCGACGCCGAGACCGGCTTCACGACCTACCTGGCGCAGACCTTCACCGCGGCCCCGGCGGTCGACCCCGACACGTGGTCGGTGAGCACCGCCGACCACGACGCCGACGGCCGCGACGACCTCGTCCTGGTCAACCGGGCCGGGACGATGACCGAGGTGCACGCGCTCAGCGCGGCGAGCGGCTTCACGTCGTACCTCCTGCAGACGGCGACCGCCCTCGGTCCGACCGGCGACGACACCTGGTCCGTCGGGGGCTGAGCCCTGGTCTGCGCGGACCAGCAGTTCTGCGGCCGTGGAAAACTCGGGGCATGACCCAGGCACCGGCCCCGGCCACCCCTCCCTCGCGCAGCGCGGGGACCCTGCGCGAGCCCGCCCACCAGGTCTCCCCTCGCGCGGTGGGCTACTGGAGGGTGGCCGCGCTGATCACCTCGGCGTTCGTCGGGCTGCTGCTCGTGGGTGGGTACGCCGTGTGGTGGCTGACGGTCGGCACGCCGCCGTGGTGGGTGCTGCTGCTCGGCGTCCTCGCGCTCGTCGGCCTCGCGACGTACCCCGTCGTGATGCCACCCGTGCGCTACCGCGTGCACCGGTGGGAGGTCACCGACACCGCCATCCACACGCGGGCCGGGTGGGTCACCATCAGCTCACGGATCGCCCCGCTCAGCCGGGTGCAGACGGTCGACTCGCGCCAGGGGGCGTTGATGCGCGTCTTCGGGCTGGCCTCGCTGACCGTCACCACGGCCTCGGCGGCCGGACCGATCACCATCGACTGCCTCGACGCCGCGCAGGCGCGCGAGCTGGTGGCGACCCTCACCGAGATCACCAGCGCCAGCGAGGGCGACGCCACGTGATCCCCGAGGTGGGTCCGGTGGCCGATCGGGGCCTGGACCCCGACACCACCGAGTGGCAGCGCCTCGACCCCCGCAACCTCCTCCTCGACCCGGTGAAGGCGGTCGGCCAGTTCCTGGTGCCGGCCGTCATCGCCTTCGTCGGCCTCAGCAGCCGCGACGGCGGCATGCCGTGGTGGTCGGTGCCGCTGGTGGTCGCTCGGTGCCGTCGCCTTCGGCGTGCTCCCCTGGCTGACCACGTCTGGCGGGTGACCGCGACCCAGTTCCAGAAGCGCACGGGCTGCTCAACAAGACGACCTCCACCGCCCCGCTCGACCGCGTCCGCAGCGTCGACCTCGAGGCCTCGCTGCTGCACCGGGTCCTCGGGCTGTCCAAGGTGCAGATCGGCACCGGCGTCGACGACGACCGGATCACCCTCGACGCGGTCTCGCGCGAGCGGGCGGCCGACCTCCGCGCCCTCCTGCTGGCCCGCCGTGCCGCGCCCGACCGGGCAGGACCTGCCGGAGGCGGTCGACGGGGAGCCGGCGCCGGCTCCTCCACCCCCGGCCCCCGACACCGAGCTGGCGGCGATCGACTGGTCGTGGCTGCGGTTCGCCCCGTTCAGCCTGACCCGGCTGGTGCTGCTGGCGCGGCCTGGTCGGCCGCTGCGCAGTTCGGCGAGGACCTGCCCTTCCTCGACCAGGAGCACCTCAGCGACGGCTGGCAGTGGGTCAGGTCCGTCGCGCTCTGGCTCGCTGCGGCGCTTCGCTCCTCGGCGGCCTCCCCACCTGGGTGCTGGTCGCCGTCACCGGCTACGTCGTGCAGTGGTGGGACATGCGGCTCACCCGGGGCCGGGGTCGCTGCACCTGACCGCCGGGCTCTTCACCACCCGCTCGATCAGCGTCGAGGAGACCCGGGTCCGCGGGGTCGAGATGCGCGAGCCGCTGCTGCTGCGCGCCGTCGGGGGCGGCGAGCTGTCCACCCTGGCGACCGGGCGTCGGCAGCGAGGGCGTCACCCGGATCCTGCCGCCGTGCCCCCGCCAGGTCTGCGTCGACGTCGGTCGACGACGTGCTGGCCGCGACCGGCCGGCTGACGGCCCCGCTCACCGCCCACGGCCCGTCGGCCCGCCGCCGGGCGCACGTGCGGCCAGGCGCTGGGCGTGGTCGACCTCGCCGTCCTGGCGGTGCTCCCGCGTGCTGCTGACCGACATCTCCTGGCTCGGGTGGTGGCTGCCGCGCGGCCGTGCTCGTCGTCGGGCCTCCATGGGGTGCCGCGGTCGCCGAGGCGTCGTACCGGCACCTCGGCCATGCCCTCGCCCCGGACCCCGCCGCGCCGACCCACCTCGTCGTCGGCCACGCGCAGGCGGCCCGCGTGCGCACCGTGCTGGAGACGGACGGGATCATCGGGTGGGTGGTGACCGAGTCGTGGTTCCAGCGCCGGCTCGGCCTGGTGGACCTCGTCGCGACCACGGCCGCGGGCGCCGAGAAGGTCGTCGTGCACGACGTCCCCCGCGAGCGGGCCGTGCGCGCTCGCCGACACCGCGACGCCGGGCGTGCTGACCGCCTGGACCGCCTGAGCGCCCGACGCGTCCGGACGCACGAGCGCCCCTCCTGCTCGGGACAGGAGGGGCGCTCGCGGGTCGTGGTGGATCAGGCTCCGTAGAGCGCCACGATCCCCTGGCGGTCGGTCGCCGTCATGCTCAGGTTGCTGCTCGTGCCGTTGCACTGGGGGTAGTGCATGATCGACGCCGAGTCGTACGGCGTCAGCGGACGCCAGTTGTTGTCCTCGAAGCAGGTGCCGGCCTCGGGGCGGGTGTGCTCGTGGCGGAAGCCGAGGGCGTGGCCGAGCTCGTGGGCCATGATGTTGGACGGGGTCCAGGAGCCGGAGTTCATCAGCGACGGGGCGTTGACGAGCACGTTGCGCGAGCGGTCGGCGTGCTCGGGAAGAACGCCCGGGCGATGTAGGACGTGGTGTTGGTCGGCTCGACCGAGAAGAGCACCGCGTTGTTGCGGACCGTGCAGTTGGCGTCGTTGGCCGACAGGTGCGTGAAGTTGACCTTCGACGAGGCCGCCTCCCACTGACCGGCGCCGGACGCCATCGCGTTGACCACGTTGGTGTACTCGGCTGCCGAACTTGGTGCTCACGCAGTAGGTGAGGTTCATGGCCTGCGTGGCGGTCCACTTGTCGTCGCGGCCGCTGACGGTGTTGACGACGAGGCCGTCCTCGGTGGCCTTCTTGGCGCTGCCGACCATGGAGTCGTAGAAGGCCTTGAGGTCACCGGTCGAGGAGACCGGCTCGTCGCCGTTGACGATGTACTGCTTGTCCGTGTCACGGACGGTCTGCGACTGGAACTCCGTGAAGGTGGGGATGTCGCTGTCGGTGGCCGCGATGGCCGGCGTGGCCAGGGTGGCGGCCAGGACGGCGGCAGAAGCGAGGGCGAGCTGCCCGAGACGGCTGCGCTGCATGGAGGATCTCCTCAGAGGGGGGTGGTTGGGAGCACGCTCCGCCTCGGGGTCCAGCAGGTTGCACCTGTTTCCCGAGAACAGTGCGTGCGCCGAACCTTGCGCATGAGGATCGCCCGTGTAAAGGGTTGTGCGCGCAAAAACTTCTGGCCGACCTCCTGAGGGGTGGGACGCCCTCCTAGGGTGGGGCGGTGCGCATCGCCACCTGGAACGTCAACTCCCTCCGCTCCCGCATCGACCGCGTCGAGGCCTTCCTCCAGCGCCACGAGATCGACGTCCTGGCCCTGCAGGAGACCAAGGCACGCGAGGACCAGCTGCCGCTCATGGGCCTGCAGGCGCTGGGCTACGACGTCGCCGTCGCCGGCACCAACCAGTGGAACGGCGTCGCGATCTCTCGCCGCGTCGGGCTCGACGACGTACGCGTCGGATTCGACGACATGCCCGGGTACGGCGACCCGCTGGCGGCCGAGTCGCGGGCGATCGGGGCCCGTTGCGGTGGCGTCGACATCTGGTCGCTCTACGTCCCCAACGGCCGCAAGCCCGACGACCCGCACTACGTCTACAAGCTCGACTGGCTGGCCCGCCTGCGCGACGCCGCCGGCTCGTGGCTGGACGGCGACACGGCGCTGGTCGGCGACTGGAACATCTGCCCGACCGACGACGACGTCTTCGACCTCGCCCAGTTCGCGAAGTCCACGCACGTGACCCCTCCGGAGCGGGCCGCCTTCCAGGGATTCCTCGACGACGGGTACGTCGAGGTCACCCGCGAGCACCGGCTCCCGGCTACACCTACTGGGACTACTACCGCCAGCGCTTCGAGCGGGACCGCGGGCTCAAGATCGACTTCGTCGTCGCCTCGCCGTCGCTGGCCGGCCGGGTGACCGGCGCCTTCATCGACCGCGACGAGCGCGACCCCGCCCGGGGCAGCGGGTCGCCCTCGGACCACGCGCCGGTGGTCGTGGACCTGGACTGAGGTCCCGGGCGTTGTCGGTGGCGTGGTCCATGCTCGCCCCATGGACCTCCTGACCACCTCCCTGACGCTGCTCGTGGGCCTCGTGCTCGGCGGCGTGATCGGCCTGCTGTGGGCTCGGTCGCGACCGCAGGACACCGGCCTCACCGAGGCCCTGGCCGAGCGCGACCGCCGCGAGTCGACCGACCAGGCGCTGGTCCGCGAGGGCCTCATGCGGCTCCACGACCAGCTGCGCGACATCGACCAGTCCCGCGCGTCCTGGCAGGGACAGTTCAGCCAGCAGGTCGCCGACATGCGGCTCACCACCGAGTCGCTGCGCCGCGAGACCGCGTCGCTGTCCACCGCCCTGCGCAAGCCCCAGGTCCGGGGCCGCTGGGGTGAGATGCACCTGCGCCGGGCGGTGGAGCTCGCCGGGCTCGTCGACCGTTGCGACTTCACCGAGCAGGTCCAGCTCGCCGACGGCGTGCTGCGCCCCGACCTCGTGGTGCACCTGGCGGGCGGCAAGTCGGTCGTGGTCGACGCCAAGGTCCCCCTCGACGCGTTCCTCGACGCGAGCGCCTGCGACGACGACGAGGAGCGGGAGGCACACCTGCGCCGCCACGTGCGCCAGCTGCGCACCCACGTCGACCTGCTGGGTGCCAAGGCCTACTGGCGCTCGCTGGGCGAGACGCCCGAGTTCGTGGTGATGTTCGTGCCGGCCGAGGCCTTCCTCGCCGCCGCGCTCGAGACCCAGGGCGACCTCCTGGACTACGCCGCCACCCGCCAGGTGGTGCTGGCCACCCCCACCACCCTGATCGCGCTGCTGCGCACCGTCGCCCACGGCTGGTCGCACGAGACGCTGGCCAGCCAGGCCGCGGAGGTGCAGCGCCTCGGCCGCGAGCTGCACGAGCGGCTCGGCACCCTCGGCGGGCACCTCGACAAGGTCGGCCGGTCGCTCGGTGCGGCGGTCGCGTCCTACAACAGCGCCGTCGGCTCGCTCGAGGGACGCGTGCTCGTCACGGCCCGTCGCTTCGGCGAGATGGGCGTGACCAACGACGACCTGCCCGCACCGCGACAGGTGGAGGACGGACCGCGGTCCCTGTCGGCTCCCGAGCTCGAGGTGCGCGACTTCGAGGCCCTGGGGGACGTCGCCCGGCCGCGGGGCGTCGAGACCCTCTTCGACGGGTCGTTCGGCTCCGTCGATGCGGGCGACGCGACCGACGACGGGCACGAGGACCGCGCGCGGGGCGCCTGACCCTGCCCGCCTCAGCGCCAGCGGTGCCGGCTGCTCGGCGTCGGGTGGTCGTCGGGCACGTCGCCGACCCGGACCTCGACGCCGTACGACCACGGCTCGAGGAGCGGCAGGAAGCTCCCGCTCCAGAACGTGCCCGGATCGAACCACTGCGCCCGCCGGTCGTCGGACACGATCCCCATCTCCTGCATCGTCAGCGCGACCACCTCGGCACAGAAGGCCGCCTCCGGGCGCACCTTCTCGCCCCGCTTGCGACGCGCGACGTAGGCGTCGCGACCCCGCAGCCAGCGCTTGGCCAGCTGGGTCGTCCTGGGGAAGGACACCCCGTCGAGGCGGGCGATGGCACGCATCAGGGCGTCCTCCTCGGCGGCGCCCACCTCGGGGCGGACCTGTCGCAGCCACGCCTGCTGGCCGTACTTCTCCTGCCACTGGCCGACGGCCGCCCGCAGGTCGTGCAGCTGGACGCCGCGGTGGTGGCCGCCGGACCAGACGTCCGGGAGCGACTTGCCCAGCTCGGCGTGCCACATCAGGGGCGGCAGGTCGTCGATGACCACGGCCATGCCGACGTGGTTGACCGGCGCGTTGGTGAGGGTCTGGATGGCCCGGTCGGCGGCCGTCCGCCCCCGGAAGAGCCACAGGTCCCCGGTCCGGGTCAGGTCGGCCGCCGCATCGAGAGTGAGGTGCTCGGGCATGGGCGACAGTCTGGACCACGGCACGGTCCCGGCGCCGGACCTCCACGCAGTGCGCCGGATCGCTAGCCTGCTCCCATGGCACACGCGTGGTGGAAGTGGCTGGGACTGGCCGGCGTCGTGGGGGTCGCCGTGAGCGGAGCGGCGGTGGCCCGACAGGAGCGGACCCGTCGCGCCTACACGCCGGACGAGGTGCGCGACCGGCTGCACGCGCGTCACTCGGCCGCCGAAGCGGCCGCGTCCGACGAGGACGGGACGAGTCCCGGCGTCGGAGGCACGCAAGCCCCGCCGCCGCTGACGGCAAGGGGGACCCTGGTCCCGGCGCGGCTCCGCCGGGTGGCGACACGCCCGGCCTACGGTGACCGCGTGAGCCAGACGAGGGCCCAGCCGGGCTCGTGGTGGACCGAGGGTGTCGAGCCGGGCCGGCAGGCCGTGGCGCTCGGCGTCGCCGTCGCGCTCACCGTCGTGGTCATCAACCTGCTCCTGGTGGGCGAGCTGAGCCTGTTCTTCGACCTGTGCTTCGTGGTGATCTGCCTCGGACTGGCCGTGGTGGTGCAGCCCCGCGACTTCTTCGCCGTGGGCGTGCTGCCCCCGCTGATCATGGTCGCGATCTTCACCCTGCTCGGGTCGGTCGCCCCTGCCACCGTGGCCGATGCCGGCGACGGTGTCCCGCAGGCGGTGCTCTCCGGCCTGGCCCACCACAGCACGGCCCTCGTCGCCGGTTACGTCCTGTGCCTCGGCACCCTGGCCCTGCGTCGGCGCACCCTCGCCCGCGACGCGCGGGTCGAGGACTGACCGGCTCGACGCCTCTCCTTTGGCACGATCATGACCATGCGCCGACCACTCCTGCGTCGACCGACCGCTGCCACGACCGCGCGACGACCCGTCGTACGGCGACCCGTGCCCGGGTCGGCACTCGCGGCCGCGCTGCTCCTCCTGCCGCTCGCCGCGTGCCAGGCAGGCGAGCCTCCCGACGGGACCTTCGACGCGCTCGCCACCGGGCTCGCGGCCCGGGACCTGAGCGGCGTACCCCTCGACGACCCGACCGCGGCCGAGCAGCTCGCCACGATCTGGGCCTCCGTCCCGGAGGACCAGGTCGTCACGGTGGAGGCCGGCGAGGTGACCACCGAGGACGACACGGCGTCGGCGACCCTCGCCTGGTCGTGGCAGCTCGACGGGGCGGAGTGGAGCTACGAGACCCCCGTCGAGGCGAGCCTGGTCGAGGACACCTGGCAGGTCGCCTGGACCCCGGCCCTGGTCGCCCCCGACCTCGTCGAGGGCGAGGCGCTCGCGATCGACAGCCTGACTCCCGAGCGCGGGCAGGTGCTCGGGGCCGGTGACGTCACGATCGTCGGACCGCGACCCGTCGTCCGGCTCGGGCTCGACAAGACGCAGGCCGAGCCCGGCGAGTGGACGGCATCGGCGCGCGCCATCGCCCGCGAGCTCGACCTCGGCGTCGCCGACTACGTCGCCCGGGTCGAGGCCGCGGGTGAGAAGGCGTTCGTGGAGGCCCTCGTCCTGCGCGCGGAGGACGCGGCGACGACCCTGTCCCCCGCGTACGGCGACATCCCGGGCGCCGTCCGCCTCGACGACACGGTGCCGCTGGCGCCCACCCGCGAGTTCGCCGCCCCGATCCTCGGCACGGTGGGCGAGGCCACCCAGGAGGTCGTCGAGGGCTCGGACGGGGAGATCGTCCCCGGCGACGTCGTCGGCCTCTCCGGGCTCCAGGCCAGGTACGACGACCAGCTGCGGGGCACCCCCGGCCTCCGGGTCAGCGCCACCGGGGGCGAGGCCGACCGCACGCTCTTCGAGCAGGCGCCGACGGCGGGCCAGCCGCTGCGCCTCACCCTCGACCCGGCCCTCCAGCAGAAGGCCGAGCAGGCCCTGGCCGGCACCGGCCCGGTGAGCGCACTGGTCGCGATCCGTCCCTCCAGCGGCGACATCCTCGCGGCGGCCAACGGGCCCGGCAACAACGGCCTCAACGCCGCGACGTTCGGTCAGTACGCCCCGGATCGACCTTCAAGGTGGTGAGCTCGCTCGCGCTCCTGAGGGCCGGCCTCACGCCCGAGTCGCCGGTCGCGTGCGACGCGACCACCGTGGTCGACGGCAAGACCTTCAAGAACTACGACGACTACCCCGCCTCGGGCATCGGCCGGATCACCCTGCGGCAGGCCGTCGCCAACTCGTGCAACACCGCCTTCATCTCCGGGCGCGACCGGCTCGACGACGGGGACCTCGCCGAGGCGGCCGGGTCGCTGGGCCTGGGGATCGACCGCGACCTCGGCTTCCCGGCGTACTTCGGCCAGGTGCCGCCGCCCGAGAGCGAGACCGGCAAGGCCGCCGACCTGATCGGGCAGGGCACGGTGCTGGCCTCGCCCATGGCGATGGCCGCCGTGGCGGCGTCGGTGAGCGCCGGCACGACCGTGACCCCGCGCCTCGTGCTCGACCACGAGGTCCCGGGCGCCGCCGAGCCGGTCCCGCTCGCTCCCGGGGAGGCCGAGCAGCTCCGGGGGCTGATGCGGGCCGTGGTGACCGAGGGCTCGGGCAGCTTCCTGGCGGGGCTGCCCGGCCAGGTCGGCGCCAAGACCGGCACCGCCGAGCACGGCAGTCCGGACTCCTCGGGCTCGCTGCCGACGCACACGTGGATGATCGCGACGCAGGGCGACCTCGCCGTCGCGGTCTTCGTGGAGATCGGGGTCTCGGGCTCGCGGACGGCGGGGCCGCTGCTGGAGCAGTTCCTGCGCTGACGCCGCCGCCGGCATTCCTCGCCTGCGCACCTGGCGCACGGCCGTCCCCGCTTCGCGCACCTGCGCAGCTCTGCGGATCACCCGCTTTCCTGCGCACCTGCGCAGGCAACGACCGCTTGCCTGTCGCCAGAGCTGCGCACCTGCGCAGGCAATGACCTCGGGCCGGCCGTCAGAGCTGCGCGGATGCGCAACCTCCGGGCCGCACCGGCCCGACAACCGGCTCAGACCTCGAAGCGCGAGGCGTCTCCGGCGCCGTGCCGCACGATCTCGGGCGCACCCTCGGACCAGTCGATGACCGTCGTGGGCTGCGCCGACGTCTCGCCGGCCTCGATCACGATGTCGACGACGTGGTCGAGGTCCTCCTTGATCTCCCAGCCCATGGTGCGCGCCTCCTCCTCACCGGGGAGGATCAGCGTGCTGGTCAGGATCGGCTCGCCGAGCTCCTCGAGGATCGCGCTGACCAGCACGTGGTCGGGGATCCGGACGCCGACGGTGCGCTTCTTGGGATGCATCAGCCGCTTGGGGACCTCGCCGGTCGCCGGCAGGATGAAGGTGTAGGGCCCCGGCGTGGCCGCCTTGATCGCCCGGAACGCCGCGTTGTCGACGTGGACGAACTGACCGAGCTGGGAGAAGTCCTTGCACATCAGCGTGAAGTGGTGGCGCTCGTCGAGGTCGCGGATCCGCAGGATCCGGTCGCGGCCCTCCCTGTTGCCGAGCCGTGCGCCGAGCGCGTAGCCGGAGTCGGTCGGGTAGGCGATCAGCTGGTCGTCGCGCAGCGCCTCGACCACCTGCGTGACCAGTCGTGGCTGCGGGTTGTCGGGGTGGATGTCGAGGTAGCGCGCCACGTGCGGCAGCCCTTCCGGGTCAGCCCTGGGCCTGCGCCGCGCGCATGTCGCGGCGCAGCTCGGGCGGAAGGGCGAAGATGAGCGACTCCTCGGCCGTGTGGACGGCCCGGGCCGCGGGATAGCCACGCTCGGACAGGTAGGCCAGCACACCGTCGACGAGCGCCTCGGGCACCGAGGCGCCGGAGGTCACCGACACGGTCTCCACGCCCTCGAGCCAGGCCTCGTCGATCTCGGAGGCGTCGTCCACGCGGTACGACGCCTTGGCGCCGGCCTCGAGCGCGACCTCGACGAGCCGCACCGAGTTGGAGGAGTTGCCGGAGCCGACCACGATCAGCAGGTCCGCGCCCTGGGCGATCTCCTTGACCGCGAGCTGACGGTTCTGGGTGGCGTAGCAGATGTCGTCGCTGGGCGGGTCGAGCAGCAGCGGGAACTTCTCCCGGATCGCCGCGACGGTCTCGAGGGTCTCGTCGACCGACAGCGTCGTCTGGGAGAGCCAGGCGACCTTGGCCGGGTCGCGGACCTCGATGTGGGCCACGTCCGCGGGCGACTGGACGAGCTGGATGTGCTCCGGCGCCTCGCCGGCCGTGCCCTCGACCTCCTCGTGGCCCTCGTGGCCGATGAGGAGGATGTCGTAGTCGTCGCTGGCGAAGCGCTTGGCCTCGTGGTGGACCTTGGTCACCAGCGGGCAGGTCGCGTCGATGGTCTTGAGCCCCCGCTCCTGCGCCTCGGCGTGCACCGCCGGGGAGACGCCGTGGGCGGAGAACACCACGGTCCGGCCCTCGGGGACCTCGGTGAGCTCCTCGACGAAGATCGCTCCGCGTGACTCCAGGTCGGCGACCACGTGCTTGTTGTGCACGATCTGCTTGCGGACGTAGACCGGGGCGCCGTACAGGTCCAGGGCCTTCTCCACGGTGATGACCGCGCGGTCGACGCCGGCGCAGTAGCCGCGCGGCGCAGCCAGCAGGACGTTCTTGGCGGCCTCGGGGTCGAGGATCGGGGGCAGGCCGAGGTCGGTGCTCATGGCGCGAGTCTAGGAGCCGCGTGTGCAGGTCGCACTGTCGGCGCCGTCGCCTAGGGTCACTGCGTGGCCACCCTCCGCGACGCGACGCTCGAGTCACCGGCACCCGTGCGTGCCGTGGCCAACGCCGTCAGCCAGTGGATCGACCGCCTCGGGGCCGTCTGGGTGGAGGGACAGATCGCCCAGGTCAACCGCCGCCCCGGCGTCAACACGGTCTTCATGACCCTGCGCGACCCCATCGCCGACATCTCGGTGACGCTCACCTGCCAGCGCACCCTCTTCGACTCGCTCAACCCGCCGCTCGTCGAGGGCGCCGGCGTGGTCGTGCACGCGAGGCCGTCCTTCTACGCCAACCGGGGCAGCTTCTCGCTCTACGCGCGCGACATCCGGATGGTCGGGCTGGGCGAGCTGCTCGCCCGCATCGAGCGACGTCGCCAGCTGCTGGCCGCCGAGGGACTCTTCGCCCCCGAGCTCAAGCGGGACCTCCCCTTCCTGCCCGGCCGCGTCGGGCTGGTCACCGCCCCCGGCAGCGCCGCCGAGCGCGACGTCGTCGACAACGCCCGGCGCCGGTGGGCGGCGGTCGACATCGTCACCGCGTACGCCGCGATGCAGGGCCCACGGTCGGCGAGCGAGGTGATCGAGGCCCTGGAGCGTCTCGACGCCGACCCCAGCGTCGACGTGATCGTCATCGCCCGGGGTGGCGGCTCGGTCGAGGACCTGCTGCCGTTCTCCGACGAGGCCCTCCTGCGGGCGGTCCACCGCGCCCGCACCCCCGTCGTGTCCGCGATCGGCCACGAGCAGGACGCTCCCCTCCTCGACCTCGCCGCCGACGTGCGCGCCTCGACCCCCACCGACGCGGCCAAGCTGCTCGTCCCCGACATGGCCGAGGAGCTGGCCGGGGTCACCTGGGCCCGCGACCGCGTCCGCTCCGTCACCTCGCGGATCATCGACCGGGAGCAGGAGCGGCTCGACCAGCTCCGCTCACGACCCGTGATGGCCGATCCCCGCACCCTGCTCGGCGCCCGCGCCGACGAGCTCGACCAGCTCCTCGAGCGGGCCCGGCGCACCCTCGGGCACCGTCTCGACCGGGCGGCCGACGACATCGGGCACCAGCGCGCCCGGGCCAGGGCACTCTCGCCGCTGGCCACCCTCCAGCGCGGGTACGCCGTGCTCCAGGACGCCGACGGCCACGTCGTCACCTCGGTGGCCGCGGCCCCCGTCGGCGCGGCCGTGAGCATCCGGGTGGCCGACGGCCGGGTGCTGGCCACCACGACCGGGACGGAGCGCGACACGCGCACGGGCGGCACGAGCACCGAGACCAGCGACGACACGAGCAGCGAAGGAACCCCCCGATGACCGACTCCACCGCCGAGCAGGACACCCCGACCTACGAGGCCGCCCGCGAGGAGCTCATCGAGGTCGTGCGCACCCTCGAGGCCGGCGGCACCACGCTCGAGGAGTCGCTGGCGCTGTGGGAGCGCGGCGAGCGCCTCGCCCAGGTGTGCCAGGCGTGGCTCGACGGCGCCCGCCAGCGCCTCGACGCGGTCATCGAGGGCAGCGACGAGACGACGTAGGTCGCGTCAGCGCTGCAGGAGCGCGATGACCTCTTCGAGGTCCTCGGCCGGGGCCGAGCCGTAGACGAGCACCGTCTCGTCACCCAGCTCCGCGGCGTACCCCGTGTCCCCGCCCTCGTCGCTCCACGTGGTCCAGGTGTCGGCCAGGTCGCTGGCCACGGTCACCTCGTCGCCCTCGACCGCGTCCTCGTCGAGGGCCACCACCACCATGTCGTCGGCCGACTCCTCCTCCTGCCGGATGCCCACGAAGCGGCCGTCGTCGGTCAGCATCCCCATGGTCCACTCGGGCGACTCGTCCCGGGTCAGGTCGACGCTGGTCGCGCGCCATCCCTCGGGGAGCTCGCGCGGGTGCGCGAGGGCCATGCCCGCGTCGGCGGCCGCGCCGACCGCGTCCAGGTAGTCGACCGGCGGCACCTCGGTCTCCACCTGGTCGCGCGTGAAGCCGCGCAGGGCGACGAAGCCGAGGATCACGAGCAGCGTGATGAGCATCGCCCCGATCATCCCGGCCATCGAGCGCTGGTGGCGCGACGGCGCACCACCGGACGGCGGACCGCCCGGTGCGGAGGCACTGGATCCGGGGGCGCTGGGTGGGTTGGCACCGGCTTCGCTCACACCCCGATCCTCCCGCACGACCCCAGCGGCACCGCATCCACCCGGTGGCGGTCGGTCCGCCGGGACCCATGGGAGACAATCCCCCACATGACGACCTACCGCCTCGCCGAGGCCGCCGAGGTGCTCGGCGTCAGCGACGACACCGTGCGCCGATGGGTCGACGCCGGCCGCCTGCCGGCCGTGCCCGGGGACGGTCGCACCCCGACCACGATCCGCGGCAGCGATCTCGCCGCCCTGGCCGAGTCCCTGGTCGACGAGCCCGACCGCGAGCAGACCCGGGCCAGCTCCGTGAGCGCCCGCAACCGTCTCGGCGGCATCGTCACCCGGGTCAAGAAGGACCGGGTCATGGCGCAGGTGGAGATGGTCTGCGGGTCGCACCGGATGGTCTCGCTCATGAGCGCCGACGCCGCCGACGAGCTCGGCCTCGAGCCCGGCGTGCGCGCCGTCGCGTCCGTCAAGTCGACCAACGTCGTGGTGGAGGTCCCGTGAGGCGACCCTCCAGGGCCGTGCTCCTCGCCGGCCTGGCCGTCGTCCTCGTCGTCCTCGTGGTGGCCGTCGTGGCCGTGGTGCGATCGGTCTCCGGGCCGGAGAAGACGATCGAGGTGTACGCCGCCTCGTCGCTGCGGCATGCCTTCCCCGAGATCGCGGTCGCCTTCGAGGACGAGGAGGACGTGGCCGTGGACTTCACGTTCGGTTCCTCCGGCACCATCGTGGCTGCCCTCGGCGAGGCCGCCTCCCCGGACGTGCTCGCCGTCGCCGACGGCACCGCCCTCTTCCAGGCCGACCCGGCGCTGACGGGCGAGCCGCTGGTCTTCACCCAGAACCGGCTGGTGCTGGTGGTGCCCGAGGGCAACCCCGACGACGTCCGGGGGCTCCCGGACCTGCGGGGATCGGACGTCGCCACCTGCCACATCAACGCCCCCTGCGGGCGCCTCGCGCAGATGGCGCTCGACGCGGGCGGCGTGGAGGTCTCCCCCGTCGTGGCCGACGACGCCGCGACCACGCTGCAGCTGGTGCTCGACGGCTCGGCCGAGGCGGGGCTCGTGTACGCCACCGACGCCCAGTCCGTCGAGGACGACGTGGACGTGGTCGAGCTGACCGGCGCCGAGGACCGGGTCGCCTTCTACGGCATCTCCCTCCTGGCGGGGGCTCCCGACCCCGAGGAGGGCCAGGCGTTCATCGACTTCGTGCTCAGCGAGGCCGGGCAGGACATCCTGGAGGAGCACGGCTTCCTCAGCGCCGAGAATCCGCACCTGCAGCCCGAAGACTGACATTCCGACCGCACGTGCGGCACACTCTGCGCATGACGGCACTCCGACCTGCACCCCTGGTGGCGCTCGCGCTCGCACTGGCACTCGCCGCCTGCGGCAACGACGACGCGGACACGAGCGACGACGACCCGCAGCTCACCGTCCTGGCCGCGGCCTCGCTCACCGACGTCTTCGCCGAGCTGGGCGACCAGTTCGAGAGTGACCAGCAGGTCACGGTGACCTTCAGCCTCGGCAGCAGCACCGACCTCGCGCAGCAGGCCGCCGACGGGGCCCCGGGCGACGTGCTGGCGACGGCCGACACGACCTCGATGGCGATCGCCGACGATGCCGGCGTGACCGGCGACGTGGTCGACTTCGCCGGCAACGTCCTGGTGATCGTGACCCAGCCCGGCAACCCCGCAGGGCATCGAGTCGCTCGACGACCTCGCGGGCGTCTCCTGGGTGCGCTGCGCCGACGAGGTGCCGTGCGGCAGGGTCGCGGTCGAGCTCCTCGACACGGCAGGCGTGACCGCCGATCCCGTGAGCCTCGAGGACGACGTCCGCGCCACCCTCGACAAGGTCACCTCCGGCGAGGTCGACGCCGGCCTCGTCTACGCCACCGACGCGGTGGCCGCAGGTGACTCGGTCACGACCGTGGAGGTCCCCGAGGCCGCCGACGTGCCCACGACGTACGCCGTGGCAGCCCTGGAGCAGAGCGCCGACGGCGAGCTGGCGCAGGCCTGGATCGACCTCCTGGTCTCCGACGACGGACGACAGGCGCTCGAGGAGGCCGGGTTCACCGTCCCCGAGCAGCCGCAGTGAGGGGCCCGGTGAGGGGCGCAGGGACGGGCGACCCGCTGGGGCGCCCGCCGCTGGTGCTCGTGCTGCCGGCCGCGGTCGCGGTCCTCGTGCTCGTCGTGCCGCTCGTCGCCATGGTCGCGGAGACCGACTGGGCCACGCTGCCGTCCGAGCTGGCCTCCGAGCCCCTGCGCGACGCGCTGTGGCTCAGCATCGTCACCTCGACCGCGGCGATGGTCGTCTGCCTGGTCCTCGGCCTGCCCGTGGCGTGGATCCTCGCCCGCGTCACCTTCCGCGGCCGCGGCGTGCTCCGCGCCCTGGTCACCGTCCCGCTGGTGCTGCCACCGGTGGTGGCCGGCATCGCCCTGCGCAACGCCTTCGGTCGCACCGGCATCGTGGGCGAGCCCCTCCTGGAGTTGACGGGCTTCGCCTTCCCCTTCACCACGTGGGGGGTCGTGCTCGCCCACGTCTTCGTGTCGCTGCCCTTCGTGGTGATCGCGATCGAGGGTGCGCTGCGCTCCGCCGACCCGGCGTACGACGCCGCCGCGGCCACCCTGGGCGCCACCCGGTGGACCGCCTTCCGGCGGGTGACCGTGCCCCTGGCGATGCCCGGCATCCTGGCCGGGATGGTGCTCGGCTGGTCCCGCTCGCTGGGCGAGTTCGGCGCCACGATCACCTTCAACGGCAACTACCCCGGCACCACGCAGACGATGCCGACCCTCATCTACGTCACCCGCCAGTCCGACCAGGACGCCGCCCAGGCGCTCAGCCTGGTGATGCTCGTCGATGTCCATCGCCGTGCTGCTCCTGCTGCGCGACCGCTGGCTGGGCGAGCGATCGCTGGTGACTCCGTGAGCACCCCCGCCGGGCTCGATGTCGACCTGGAGGTCCCGGGCCGCGTACGGGCCGCGCTCATCGGCCGTCCCGGCCAGGTCATCGCCCTCATCGGCCCCAACGGCGCCGGCAAGAGCAGCCTGGTCCACGCCCTCGCCGGCCTCGTCCGCGCCGAGGGCCGGGCCCACCTCGACGGGGTCGACCTGCTGCCGCGGTCCGCGCGCGAGCGCGAGGTGGGCCTGGTCTTCCAGGACCGGGCCCTCTTCCCCCACCTGAGCGCCCGCGACAACGTCGCCTTCGGGCCCCGGGCCCGCGGGGTCTCGCGCCGGGAGGCCCGGGAGCGCGCCGACCACTGGCTGGCGCGGATGGGACTGGCGGAGCTCGGCGACCGGCGGCCCCGCCGGCTGTCCGGTGGCCAGGCGCAGCGGGTGGCCATCGCCCGCGCACTGGCCACCGAGCCCCGGCTGCTGCTGCTCGACGAGCCGTTGGCCGGGCTCGACGTCACCGTGGCGATGGCGCTGCGGATCGAGCTGGCCCGGCACCTGCGCGGACTACGACGGGGTGACGCTGCTGGTCACCCACGACGCCATCGACGCGCTCACGCTGGCCGACCAGGTGGTCGTGCTCGACGAGGGCCGGGTCGCCCAGCAGGGCCGCCCGAGGACGTGGCCGCCCACCCCCGCACCGCACACGTGGCCCGGCTCGTCGGCCTCAACGTGCTCCGGGAGGGCGACGAGTTCAGGTCGTTCCGTCCCCGCGACGTCACGGTCAGCCTGCGGCGGCCCGAGGGCTCGGCCCGCCTGGCGTGGTCCGGAGCCGTCTCCAGCGCGCAGCAGCACGGCGACGCCGTACGCCTGCTCGTCGACACCACGCCCCCGCTCCTCGCCGACGTCACCCCCCAGGCCGCGACCGAGCTGGGCCTTGCCCCGGGCCGCGAGGTCTGGCTGTCCGTGAAGGCGACGGCCGTGAGCCGGTACGGCGACGTCGTCGGGGGCGGCTAGCATGCGCCCATGAAGCCGAGCGAGTCCGTGCCGAAGCCCGACCGCAACCTCGCCCTCGAGCTGGTGCGGGTGACCGAGGCCGCCGCCATGGCGGCCGGTCGCTGGGTGGGACGCGGGGACAAGAACGACGCCGACGGTGTCGCGGTCAACGCGATGCGGGTGATGATCTCGACCATCGGCATGCGCGGGACCGTGGTGATCGGCGAGGGCGAGAAGGACAACGCCCCGATGCTCTACAACGGCGAGCAGGTCGGCGACGGCACCGGGCCCGAGTGCGACGTCGCGGTCGACCCGATCGACGGCACCACCCTGACGGCCAAGGGCATGAACAACGCGATCGCGGTGCTCGCGGTCGCCCCGCGCGGCACGATGTACGACCCCTCCGCGGTCTTCTACATGGAGAAGCTGGTCACCGGCCCCGAGGCCGCCGACGTCGTCGACATCCGCCTGCCCGTCGCCGAGAACATCCAGCCAGGTGGCCAAGGCCAAGGGCAGCTCCGTCCACGACGTCACGGTCGTGCTCCTCGACCGGCCGCGGCACGCCGAGCTCGTCGACGAGATCCGCGCGGACCGGCGCCCGCATCAAGTTCATCGAGGACGGTGACGTCGCCGGCGCGATCATGGCCGCCCGTCCCGACACCGGCATCGACCTGCTGCTCGGCATCGGCGGCACGCCCGAGGGGATCATCGCGGCCTGCGCGATGAAGAGCCTCGGCGGCGTCATCCAGGGCCGACTGTGGCCCCAGGACGACGACGAGCGCCAGAGGGCCCTCGACGCCGGCCACGACCTCGACCCCGACTTCGTGCTGAGCACCGACCAGCTGGTCACGGGCGACGACTGCTTCTTCGTCGCCACCGGCATCACCGACGGCGAGCTGATGCGCGGGGTCCGCTACCGCGCCGACGGCGCCACCACCGACTCGCTGGTCATGCGCTCGCGCAGCGGCACGATCCGTCGGATCACCTCGCGAGCACCAGCTCTCGAAGCTACGCGATTTCTCCGCGATCGACTTCGACAACTGACGCCACGGGCCGGAGGCCCCGCACGACCTCCGCGAGGACACGCGGGTCGATGGCCATGCCCACGTGCGAGGCCTTCACCTCGACGGGCCGGGCGTCGGGGTCGAGGCACGCGCGCCAGTCCACGATGCCGTCGCGCCGGCAGTAGATCGCGGTGAAGTCGACGCCCGCCGGTATCGGGGCGCGACCCTCGTCGAAGCTCCGCCGCGCGCACGCGCCCGCCACGCAGTCCTCGGACATCAGTCCCGGGACGCCGGCCCGGCTGAGCCGCACGAGCACGGCGACGCTGGCCGAGAGGCTCACGTGGTGGGCCCCGGGTGCCAGCACCGGGCTGCCCAGGGTGACCAGGCCGGACACGAGGTCGGGACGCCGGGCCGCGACCCCGCGGGCGAGCATGCCGCCGAGGCTGTGCCCGACGATGCGCACCCGCGACCCGCGCCGCTGGGCGATCGACTCGAGCCGCGTCTCGAGCTGGGCGGCGGCGTCGAGCGTGCAGCCGACGTTGGCGTGGATCTGGGAGCGGTAGGCGCGGAAGCCCTGCTGCACCAGCGCGCGGCGCATCAGGGCGAGGCGTGCCGTCGCCCGCCATGAAGCCCGGCACCAGGAGCACCGGGTCGTCGACGCGCGGGACCGCGCGGGCCGAGTACGGCGGCGTACGACGACCGCGCTGGCCCACCGCGGCGAGCGCGTAGCGACCGGCCTCACCGATGACCCGGGCCTCGCCGAGGACCGCCCGGGCCAGGGGGCGGTCGAAGCCCTCCGGGCGCAGGAAGTCGGCGAGTGTGGTCGTGGTCACAATCAACAAACGTAGCGGTGAGATCGCCCGAACCCGTGGATCTGGCACGCAATTCGCCCACCTGGGGGTGGACGCCCTCCTCTCGCGTCGCACCCTCCTGTTGACTGGGGGCATGTCCAGCGCACGCCCCTCCTCCGCGGGCCAGCCCTCCGGGTCGTCCGACCGGCCCGCCGACGAGGTCATCGTGTCCGAGGAGCTCTTCGCACCGGTGAGCCCGGGCATCGAGCTCTGCTACCAGACCTTCGGCTCGCCCGACGACGATCCGCTGCTGCTGGTGATGGGACTCGGCGGCCCGATGACGTGGTGGGACGCGGACCTCTGCGAGCGGCTCGCGAGCGCGGGCTTCTTCGTCATCCGCTACGACAACCGCGACACCGGCCGCTCGACGAAGGTCCGCGCCCGGGTGCGTCGATCGCAGCTCGTCCGCGCCTTCACCACCGGGCGGGCGCGAGCGCCGTACTCCCTCGACGACATGGCCCGCGACGGCCTCGCCCTGCTCGACCACCTGGGCATCGAGGCTGCGCACGTGGCCGGGGTGTCGATGGGCGGCATGATCGTCCAGACGATGGCGGTGCTCGCGCCGGCGCGGGTGCTGTCGATGACCAGCATCATGTCCACGACCGGGCGGCGCACGGTCGGGTGGCAGAGCCCGTCGCTGCTGCCGATGCTCGTCGCGCCCCGCAGGCCGGGCCGCGAGGCCTACGTGCAGTCGAGCGCCGCGATGTGGAAGGTGATCGGCTCCCCCGGCTTCCCCTCGGACGCCGAGACCCGGCGACGTCGCGCGGAGGAGACCTTCGACCGGGGCTTCTCGGCGAGCGGGGTGATGCGGCAGATGCTCGCGATCGTCACCCAGCCCAACCGCACCGTGCCGCTGCGCTCGCTCGGCATCCCGGCGATGGTCATCCACGGGCTCGCCGACAAGATGGTGCACGTGTCCGGTGGACGTGCGACGGCCTCGGCCGTGCCCGGCACCGAGCTGCTGCTCATCGACGGCATGGGCCACGACATGCCGGCCCAGCTGTTCGACACGTTCGTCGAGGCGATCCGGCGCACGGCGGACCGCTCCGCGGACGGTTCGCGATGAAACCCCTTACCACGTAGGGATCCCGTTCCTCACAGGTGATCGCGCCTTGCCAAACGTCGCCACAAGGACTAGACGTGACCTACACCACAGACAGGGGAGGAACGCATGCACCGTCCCTCACGGCGCCGTATGAGGCGTCGGGCACCACGAAAGGCCGTGGCGGTCGCCGCCGCGATCGTCTGCACTGCGTCACTCGCCGCCTGCTCGGGCGACGACGACGGGACGCCTGAGCTCACCTGGTACATCAACCCGGACGCTGGCGGGCAGGACGCGGTCGCCGAGGCATGCAGCACCGACGACTACACGATCGCCACCCAGGTCCTGCCCCAGGACTCCAGCCAGCAGCGCATCCAGCTGGCCCGTCGGCTCGCCGCGGGCGATCCGGAGATCGACCTGATGAGCCTCGACCCGCCGTTCACCGCGGAGTTCGCCAACGCCGGCTACCTCGCCGAGATCCCGCAGGACCTGCAGGACAAGTTCCGCGAGCAGGCCTTCGAGAGCGCGACCGCCGCAGCGACGTGGGAGGACCAGCTGGTCGTCGCACCGTTCTGGTCCAACACGCAGGTGCTCTGGTACCGCAAGTCCTTCGTGGAGAAGGCCGGCATCGACATGGAGCAGCCGGTCACCTGGGACCAGATCATCAAGGCCGCCAGCGAGAACGGCGGGCAGATCGGCGTCCAGGCCAACAAGTACGAGGGCTACTCCGTGTGGATCAACGCCCTGATCTCAGGGCGCCGGCGGTCGACATCGCCGTCCGAGACCGAGAAGGGGGTCGACGCCCAGATCGACATCGCGTCCGAGGCCGGCCAGGAGGCCGCCCGGGTGATCGAGGAGCTGGCCGCGTCGGAGGCCGCGCCGGCCGACCTCTCGGTGTCCAACGAGGGCACCGCCGGCACCACGTTCGGCAGCGACGAGGGCTCGTTCCTGGTCAACTGGACCTACATCTGGGGCAACTACGGCGACGACCGGCTCGGCGACGACATCGGCTTCGCCCGCTACCCCCAGACCGTGGAGGGCGAGGAGTCGCGGCCGCCGTACGGCGGGATCGGGATCGGCGTCAGCTCGACCTCGGACAACGAGGAGGAGGCCATCGAGGCGCTCGAGTGCCTCACCAGCCCGGAGAACCAGGGCATCAACGCGGAGCTGACCGGCAACATGCCGTCCAGCGCGGCCGGCTACGACGAGCAGAAGGTGAAGGACCTGTTCCCGCCCGAGCTGCATCGCGCTCTTCCAGGAGTCCCTGGACGACGGCCGCGCCCCGCACGGTGTCGCCCTACTGGAGCGACATCTCCAGCGGCATCCAGAGCACCTGGCACCCGCCGTCGGGGGTCGACCAGGACACCCCGGAGCAGTCCAAGAACTTCATCGAGGAGATCCTGAAGGGAGAGTCGCTGCTGTGAGCACCGCCGTCGCACCCGACACCAAGAAGGCCACCAGGCGCGCCGCCAAGGCACCGACCAGCGATCGCTCGGTCGCCGAGAACCGGCTCGGGCTGAGGCTCGTCGCACCGGCGGTCATCATGATGCTCCTGGTCACCGCGTGGCCGATGATCCAGGCGCTCTACCTGTCGCTGTTCCGCTACCGGCTCACCACGCCCGACGACCGGGAGTTCGTGGGGCTCAGCAACTACACGACGGTCCTGACCGACTCCCTGTTCTGGCAGGACACCTGGAACACCGTGCTCATCATGGTGGTCACCGTCGCGGTCGAGCTGGTCATCGGCTTCGCCTTCGCGATGGTGATGCACAAGATCGTGTTCGCCCGCGGGCGTGATCCGGACCTCGATCCTGATCCCCTACGGCATCATCACCGTGGTCTCGGCGTTCGCCTGGCAGTTCGCCTTCTCGCTCAACAACGGCTTCGTCAACACGCTGGCTGCCGTTCGTCGCGGACGACTTCAACTGGTTCGGCGCCCACTGGCCGGCCATGTTCGCGATCATGGTCTCCGAGATCTGGAAGACCACCCCGTTCATGGCGCTGCTGCTGCTCGCCGGACTCTCGCAGGTCTCCGAGGACATGCTGGAGGCCGCCCAGGTCGACGGTGCCACCTGGTGGCAGCGGCTGTGGAAGGTGATCCTGCCCAACATGCGGGCGGCGATCATGGTCGCGGTGCTCTTCCGGGCCCTCGACGCCTACCGCATCTTCGACAACATCTTCGTGATGACCCGCGGCGCCCAGGACACCGAGTCGATCTCGTTCCTGACCTACCGGCAGGTGATCGAGCAGATGCAGCTCGGGATGGGCTCGGCGCTCTCGGTGCTGCTGTTCCTCTCGGTGCTGCTGCTGGCGTTCGGCATCGTCAAGCTGTTCAGGGTCGACCTGGCACAGGCGAGGGGTGAGGGCTGATGAACGAGACCCGGAACAGATCGGCACCTGGGTCGGCTTCCTGCTCATCCTGGTGTGGTGCCTGCTGCCGGTGGTGTGGATCATCTCGCTGTCGTTCAAGTCGGCCGACCGAGACTGCGGCGGGCAGCCCGCAGTTCCTGCCCAAGGACCCGACGTTCGAGAACTACGGCGACATCCTGGACAACCCGGACTTCCGGGACGCGCTGATCAACTCGTTCGGCATCGCGATGATCGCCACCGTCCTGTCGGTCATCTTCGCGACGCTGGCGGCGTACGCCATCGCCCGGCTCGAGTTCAAGGGCAAGCGGGTCGTGCTCTCGCTCGCGCTGGCGATCGCGATGTTCCCGGTGGTCTCGCTGGTGGGCCCGCTGTTCGACATGTGGCGCACCTTCGGCATCTTCGACACCTGGCCCGGCCTGATCATCCCCTACATGTCGTTCACGCTGCCGCTGGCGATCTGGACCCTGTCGGCGTTCTTCCGCGAGATCCCGTGGGAGATGGAGCAGGCCGCCCAGGTGGACGGCGCCACCTCGTGGCAGGCGTTCCGCAAGGTGATCGTCCCGCTCGCGGCACCCGGTGTCTTCACCGCCGCGATCCTGACGTTCTTCTTCGCGTGGAACGAGTTCGTCCTGGCGATCTCGCTGACGTCGACCACGCCAGTCCCGCACGGTGCCGGCGCAGCTGTCGTTCTTCGTGGGGCCCGACCCGTTCAACCCGCCGTACGGGCAACTGGCCACCGCCTCGGTGCTCGTCACGATCCCGATCATCATCATCGTCCTGCTGTTCCAGCGAAAGATCGTCGCCGGCCTCACCTCCGGCGCAGTGAAGGGTTGATCTCCATGGCTGCCATCGACATGAAGAACATCGTCAAGAAGTACGGCGACGGCTTCCCCGCCGTCAACGACGTCAGCATCGACGTGCCAGGACGGGGAGTTCATGATCCTCGTCGGCCCGTCGGGCTGCGGGAAGTCGACCCTGCTGCGGATGATCGTCGGCCTGGAGGACATCACCTCCGGCGACATGATCATCGGGGACAAGAAGGTCAACGACCTCGCTCCCCGCGACCGCAACCTCGCGATGGTGTTCCAGAACTACGCGCTCTACCCGCACCTCACCGTCTACGAGAACATCGCGTTCCCGCTGCGGCTGGCCGGCGCCTCGAACGACGAGGTCGACAAGAAGGTGCGCGAGGCGTCGAAGACGCTGGAGCTCGACGAGCACCTCGAGCGCAAGCCCGGCAACCTGTCGGGTGGCCAGCGCCAGCGGGTGGCGATGGGTCGCGCGATCGTGCGCGACGCGGACGCGTTCCTCTTCGACGAGCCGCTCTCCAACCTCGACGCCAAGCTGCGCGGCCAGATGCGCACCGAGATCGCCCGGTTGCAGAAGCGGCTGGGGATCACCACCGTCTACGTCACCCACGACCAGACCGAGGCGATGACGCTGGGCGACCGGGTCGCGGTGCTCAAGCGCGGCGTGCTCCAGCAGCTCGCCACCCCGCGCGAGCTCTACACCAACCCGGGCAACCTCTTCGTCGCCGGCTTCATCGGCTCCCCGCCGATGAACTTCGTGCCCGCCGAGGTCGACGGCACCTCGGTCAAGATGCCGTTCGGCACCGTCGAGATCCCCGCCGGAGAAGACCGCGAACGCCCAGGGCAAGGGGCTGCTCATCGCCGGCATCCGGCCCGAGCACTTCGAGGACGCCTCGGTCATGGACGACGCCAAGCCGCCGGGCTCGACGTTCCGGGCCAAGGTGGACGTCGTGGAGTGGCTCGGCAACGAGGCCTACGCCTACATCCCCTTCGAGGCGCCGCCGGAGGTCCAGAAGCAGCTCACCCAGCTGGAGAAGGACCTCGACGGCGACCAGATGCGCACCCAGCTCGTGGTCGTCCCTCGACGGGGCCAGCCGGATCAGCCGAGGGCGACGAGGCAGAGATCTGGGTGGACGCCAGCAAGATCCACCTCTTCGACCCGGCCACCGGCGAGAACCTCACGGTCGACGAGTCGCGGGCGGGCCGGATCCCGGAGCGCGAGGACCCGAAGGCGCAGGCACAGGCCGAGAAGATGGCCGATCGCGGCGAGGAGATCCACTCCGCCGACGAGGCCTGACCACTCACGCCGTACGACGACGAGGCCCGCCCCGACACCCCCGGGGCGGGCCTCGTCGCGTCCCTGCGGAGGTCGAGCGGAGTCGAGACCCCTCAGTAGGTGCCCATGATCCTGCGTGGCGTGCCGGGCGGCGGCAGCCGCACCACCTGTACCGACCCCATCAGGGCCAGGCCCCGGACCCGGATGGTCGGCGAGTCCGGACCGAGGTCGGCCGCCACCTTGTCCTTGCCCTGCCCGTAGTCGCCCATGATCGGCGTGCCCTCGACGACGGCGTGCATGTGGGCGGGGATCAGGATCTTGATCTCGCCCATGATCGCGCTGGCGTTGATGACCGTCTCGCGGGCGGACAGCACCGCCTGCCGCAGGTCGAGGGTGATGTTGCCCATCAGCGTGAACGCCGCGTGGTGGGCCGGGACGTGCCACACGCCGCGGCGCTTGCACTCACCCATGATCGCCGTCGAGGAGGCGTGCCCGACCGCAGGGACGCCGCCCCCGCGATACACGGGAGAGGACGTCGGCGGGGCCGGGTGCGCGGCGTGCAGGTCGGCGGTGATCGGGACCAGGTCGGCGTACGTCTTGGCGGCGAAGGTCAGCTCGAGCCGCTCGTCGAGCTCGTCGAGGTCGAGGCGTCCCTCCCCCGCGGCCTCGCGCAGCACCTCCGCCACCCGGTGTCGGTCGGCGTCCGAGATGCGCATCCGGCTCGGGTCCCCCGGGACGTTCGTCCCCTCCAGCTCGCCCATGGAGGCACCCTACCGAGCATCGGGGGCA
>CAVZOU010000003.1:0-41086 GCA_963776975.1 uncultured Actinomycetota bacterium
AGGGGCTCGTGACCCGCACCGTCTTGGCGCCGAAGTCGATCGACACCGCGTGGGCCTCGACACCGATGACACGCCCGAGGCCGTAGAGGTCGTGGCAGACCTGGTCGCCGACGGCATAGACCTCGATCTCCAGTTCGGGCTTGGGCTGGAAGGGGCTCCAGGACTTGCGCGTGGACCAGGATGAGGACGTCATAGGACTCCAGTATGCGCCCCGGCCGAGGGAAGTGCCTCTTTTCGCGGCCTATCCGTCACGGTGCTTCGTTTCTGGCCCCGGTCGATTTGTCGTCGCTACGGCACCTGCGAGCCGAGCCGTTTCCCTGTGCGGCGATGCACTCCTGGCAAGCTCGCAGCATGGACACCTCGGGGGACCTGCCCATCGGCCTGCACGAATCACTGATGACCGATCGGCTGGAAGCACAGCTGGGTCGATCGTCCACCAGATCCCCGAGTACGACACCGTGGACGAGGCGGACCTCCCTCACGTCCTCGTGCAGCATCTGCACGGCCCTGCTCTGAAGCGTTGTCGAGTCTCAAGGATCCGCTCGCTCGGGCATCTGTGGCAAATGCGGTACTCCAAGCATCGACGAACACCCGGACCCCGTGGTCACGCCCCGCCCGGCAGCTCCACGCGCTACGACTGCCCGAGGTCCAGGCACGGACGCCCGGCTGCGCAGCGGCCCAAGACGCCCCTCAACGACGCAGCCCTGCTGACCAACGCTCACGGCGAGCCCAGCCTTGCGTCCGAACTGCGCGCCGAGATCGGCTCCGCCAACTCGATCGACCTCCTGTGCGCCTTCGTCATGTGGCACGGCCTGCGTCTCATCGAGGGCGAGCTTGCAACGGCCCGCGAAGCAGGCATCCCCATCCGCGTCGTCACGACGACCTACATCGGCGGCACCAACGCGAAGCGCTCGACCGTCTGGTTCGCGACTTCGGCGCCGAGGTCAAGGTCCAGTACGACGCCAAGCGCACGCGGCTGCACGCCAAGGCATGGCTGTTCGGTCGCGACACCGGCTTCGACACCGCCTACGTCGGCTCTTCCAACCTGACGACCTCCGCCATGCTCGAAGGCGTCGAGTGGAACGTTCGTCTGAGCAAGGCTGCGACCCCCAGCCTGTTGGACAAGTTCCGAGCGACGTTCGACGCCTACTGGAACAGCCCGGAGTTCGAGTCGTACGACCCGGAGCGCGACCGCGATCGTCTCGACGACGCGCTCCTCGAAGCGAAGGGGGTCAAGAGCTCAGATCGGGTCACCATCAGCCTGGTCGGACTCGAAGTCCGGCCCTACCCCTATCAACAGGAGATGCTCGACGCGATCGAGGTCGAACGTGTCCTGCATGACCGCCACCGAAACCTGGTCGTCGCTGCGACCGGCACCGGCAAGACGGTCATCGCAGCATTGGACTACCGCGCACTTGGTGCCAGCAGGCCGGCGGGCAGATGCCCAGCCTCCTCTTCGTCGCGCACCGCCGCGAGATCCTCGAGCAGTCAATGCGCACCTACCGGGAGGTGCTGTCCGACGGCGACTTCGGCGAGCTCTACGTCGGCGGGCAGCGGCCCGAGCGCTGGAAGCACGTCTTCGCCAGCGTCCAATCCCTCACGTCGTACGGCGTTGCCAACATCCCGCCGGACGCCTACGACGTCGTGGTGATCGACGAGTTCCACCACGCTGAGGCGAAGACCTACCGCCGGATCATCGATCACCTGCGCCCGCAGGAGCTGCTCGGTCTCACCGCCACACCGGAACGCGCCGACGGCACCGACGTGCGCTCGTTCTTCGACGGTCGCACCGCTGCCGAGCTCCGTCTGTGGGACGCCCTCGGCGCCGACCTCCTGTGCCCCTTCCACTACTTCGGCATCGCCGACGGCACGGACCTGCGTGCAGATCACGTGGAGTCGCGGGCGGTACGACGAGGGTCAGCTCGCCGACGTCTACACGGGCAACGACGCTCGAGCTCGCATCGTGCTCACCCAGGTCCGAGACAAGATCGCGAACGTCGGCGAGATGCGGGCCCTGGGCTTCTGCGTCAGCGTCGCGCACGCCGAGTACATGACGCGCGTCTTCAACGAGGCCGGCATACCGGCGCGGACCGTCACGGGCGGGACGCCCGAGCGATGACCGCGCGACCGGCGCTCAGGCGAACTGCGGGCGGCCGAGGTGAACGTGCTCTTCACCGTCGACGTATTCAACGAAGGCCTCGACATCCCCGACGTCGACACCGTGCTGTTCCTGCGGCCGACCGAGAGCTCGACGATCTTCATGCAGCAGCTGGGCCGGGGCCTTCGACGCACTCACACGCAAGGCCGTCCTGACGGTGCTGGACTTCGTGGGCTATCACCGCAAGGAGTTCAACTTCTCGCGGAAGTTCGCGGCCTGACCGGCATCCACGGCAAGCAACTCGAGAAGGCCGTCAAGGAGGACTTCCCGTTCCTGCCGTCGGGATGCCAGGTGCGCCTGGACAAGCAGACGCAAGAGGTCGTGCTGGAGAACCTCAAGTCGCAGATCGCCAACCGGTGGGCACAGATCGTGGCCCAACTTCGTGCCACGAAGGACGACTCGACTGGACGACGTTCCTCGAGTCGATCGGGTCTCGAGCTCAGCGACATCCTGCGGCGCGGCAGCCACTCATGGACGAAGCTGCGTCAGGACGCCGGACTCGAGACGCTGCCGGGCTCGGAGCTGGAGGAGAGGCTGCTCAAGCGGGTGCGGGCCTTCGCGCACGTGGACGACCCGCAGCGCGCGCGGTGCCTACCGCTCGCTCCTGCTCGACGACGGCGCCGCCGTACGCCGAACTCTCCGCCGGGCGAGCAGCGCATCGCCCGCATGCTGTACTACTCGTTCTGGTACGACGGCGGAGGCTTCGAGTCGTATCGAGGAAGGCTTCGACGCCATGCGCCGCGAAGCCGCCGCCCGCGCCGAGATGGCGAGCGTGGTCGACCTCAGCTTCGAGGCGGCTCGCCACGTGCCACTCGCTCTGGGCGGACGCTCTGGCCGACGTCCCGCTCCAGGTCCACGCTCGCTATCAGCGGGAAGAGATCCTGGCGGCGCTCGACTTCCCGCGCCTGCCCAACAGCTTCCGCGAGGGCGTCTTCTACTCTCGCCGACCGCAACGTCGACGCCTTCTTCATCACGCTGAAGAAGTCCGAGGCCGACTACTCCCCCACGACGATGTACGCCGACTACCCCATCAGCCGGGACCTGTTCCACTGGGAGTCGCAGTCGACGACGTCGGTCAACTCGCCCACTGGTCGTCGTTACCTCGACGGCAGTTCAGACCGTCTTGCTCTTCGTACGCCATGAGGCGAAGGACGACTTCGGCACGTCGCCCTACCTGTTCCTCGGCCCAGCCACGTACGTCTCCCATACGCGGCGACCGGCCCATCGCCATCACGTGGCGGCTTGAGACCCCCATGCCGACGGACTTCTTCAACCACGCGTCAGCGATTGCTCAGTAGGTCCTGCACAGTTCGAGTTACGGCAACAGACCAACAATGAAGAAGGACCCGACCCCTCGAGGGTCGGGTCCTTCTTCTTGTCACTAGGTCAGCTGCAGCCGCTGGTGCTCCCGCAGCCCTCGCAGACGTAGCACGAGCCAGCCGGCCGCATCTTCGTGCCGCAGGTCATGCAGAGCGGCGAGTCGACGGCGGTGCCGGTGAGCTTCTCGAAGAGCTCGGCCGTGGTCTTGGCCTCGGCCGGGGGCCGGCCTGGCCCGCGGCCTCGGACCGGGGTGTCCTCGGTCTCGAGCGTCCTCACGACCTCGGCGACGACCGGGTGGTCCTCGACGAGCTCGGCGGCGGAGCCGGTCTCCTCGACGATCGGCTCGTAGGAGCCGGTCTCGAGGTGGCGCTGGCGCTCGTCGGCGGAGTAGATGCCGAGCATCGAGCGCTCCTCGAAGGACAGGTAGTCCAGGGCCAGGCGGCGGAAGATGTAGTCCATGATCGACTGCGACATCCGCACGTCCGGGTCGTCGGTGAGGCCGGCGGGCTCGAAGCGCAGGTTGGTGAACTTCGAGACGTAGGTCTCCAGCGGGACGCCGTACTGCAGGCCGATCGAGACCGCGATCGAGAAGGCGTCCATGACACCGGCCAGGGTCGAGCCCTGCTTGCCGAGCTTGAGGAAGACCTCGCCGAGCTGGCCGTCGTCGTGGGCGCCGGAGGTCATGTAGCCCTCGGCGCCGCCGACGGTGAAGGACGTCGTGCGCGAGACGCGCGACTTCGGGAGGCGCTTGCGGGTCGGGGCGTAGACGACCTTCTCCACGACCTTGGTCGCCGCGGCGTCCTTGGCGTCGGCCGCGTCCTTGGCGTCCTTCTTGGCCTTGCCGCCACCGTCGGAGAGCGGCTGGCCGACCTTGCAGTTGTCGCGGTAGATCGGCGGTCGCCTTGAGGCCGAGCTTCCAGGACTGCATGTAGACGTCCTCGATCTCCTCGACCGTGGCGTTCTCGGGGAGGTTGACCGTCTTGGAGATCGCGCCGGACAGGAACGGCTGGGCCGCCGCCATCATCCGCACGTGGCCCATCGGCTTGAGCGAGCGGGCGCCCATCGCGGTGTCGAAGATCTCGTAGTGCTCGAGCTTGAGGCCCGGGGCGTCGATGACGTGGCCGTGCTCGCCGATGTAGGCGACGATCGCCTCGACCTGCTCGGGCTGGTAGCCGAGCTTGCGCAGCGCCCGCGGGATCGTCTGGTTGACGATCTGCATGGAGCCGCCGCCGACGAGCTTCTTGAACTTCACCAGCGAGAAGTCGGGCTCGATGCCGGTGGTGTCGCAGTCCATCATGAAGCCGATGGTGCCGGTCGGCGCGAGCACCGAGGCCTGCGCGTTGCGGAAGCCGTTGACCTCGCCGGTCGCGATGACGTCGGCCCAGGCCTCGGTCGCGAGCTTGAGCACGCGGCCGTCCTCGGTGTGCAGCACGCGCACCTGGTCGTTGGCGGCCTGGTGCTTGCGCATGACCCGCTTGTGGGCGGTCGCGTTGCGCTGGTAGCCGGCGTACGGGCCGACGATGCCGGCCAGCTCGGCCGAGCGCTTGTACGACGTACCGGTCATGAGCGACGTCAGCGCGGCGGCCATGGAGCGGCCACCCTCGGAGTCGTAGCCCAGGCCCATCGCCATCAGCAGGGCGCCGAGGTTGGCGTAGCCGATGCCGAGCTGGCGGTAGTCGCGGGTGGTGTCGCCGATCGACTCGGTCGGGAAGTCCGCGAAGCAGATCGAGATGTCCATCGCGGTGATGATGAACTCGACGGCCTTGGCGAAGAGCGCGGCGTCGAAGGTGTCGTCGTCCTTGAGGAACTTGAGCAGGTTGAGCGACGCCAGGTTGCACGAGGAGTTGTCGAGCGACATGTACTCCGAGCACGGGTTGGACGCGGTGATGCGGCCGGTCTCGGGGTTGGTGTGCCAGTCGTTGATCGTGTCGTCGTACTGCAGGCCCGGGTCGGCGCACTCCCACGCGGCGACGCTGATCTTGCGGAACAGGTCGCGGGCGTCGACGGTCTCGATGACCTCGCCGGTGCCGCGCGAGCGCAGCCCGAACTCGGTGCCCTCCTCGACCGCGCGCATGAACTCGTCGCTGACGCGGACCGAGTTGTTGGCGTTCTGGTACTGGACGGAGGTGATGTCGGCGCCGCCGAGGTCCATGTCGAAGCCGGCGTCACGCAGGGCGCGGATCTTGTCCTCCTCGCGCGCCTTGGTCATCACGAACTCCTCGATGTCCGGGTGGTCGACGTCGAGGACGACCATCTTGGCCGCACGACGCGTGGCGCCGCCCGACTTGATGGTGCCCGCGGACGCGTCGGCGCCGCGCATGAAGGAGACCGGACCGGACGCCGTACCACCGGAGGAGAGCAGCTCCTTGGAGGAGCGGATGCGGGAGAGGTTGAGGCCGGCACCGGAGCCGCCCTTGAAGATGAAGCCCTCCTCCTTGTACCAGTTGAGGATCGAGTCCATCGAGTCGTCGACCGAGAGGATGAAGCAGGCCGAGACCTGCTGCGGCGACGGGGTGCCGACGTTGAACCAGACCGGGGAGTTGAAGGAGAAGTACTGGTTGACCAGCAGCCAGGTCAGCTCGTGCTCGAAGATCTCGGCGTCGCCGTCGGTCTTGAAGTAGCCGTGGTCGATGCCGGCCTTGGTGTAGGTCTTCACGACCCGGTCGATGAGCTGCTTGAGGCTCCACTCACGCACGTCGGTGCCGACGGCGCCGCGGAAGTACTTGGTGGTGACGATCGTGGAGGCGTTGACCGACCAGAAGTCGGGGAACTCCACGCCGCGCTGCTCGAAGACGGTCTCGCCGGTCTTCCAGTTCTGCTGGACGACGTCGCGACGCTCCCAGGTGATGGCGTCGTAGGGGTGCGTGCCCTCGGTGCTGAAGACGCGCTCGAGGGTCAGGCCCTCGCCCTTGCCCTGCTTGGACGCGGCGCCGGTGCTCACCGTCTCGGTCATGGGTTCTCCTCTGGATCCCTCGTGCTTGGTCAACTCTGGTGGTCAGCCGAACTGCTCGGCTGGGAGTGGTACGCCCGGCACGCCGCTTCCCCACGACGTGCCGGGCAGTCTGTGTCAGCCCGTCGGGGCTGGATGGGCCGCCTCGTCCGGGGCGACCTCGTCGGGGACGAGGCGCTCAGCACGGAGCATGGCGATCTCGTCCTCGAAGTCCTCGGCGCTCTGGAAGGCGCGGTAGACGCTGGCGAACCGGAGGTAGGCGACCTCGTCGAGCTCGCGCAGCGGGCTCAGGATGGCGAGGCCGACCTCGTGGGCGGGGATCTCGGCCTGGCCGCTGAGGCGCAGGGCGTCCTCGACGGCCTGGCCCAGGCAGGCGAGCTGGTCCTCGGTGACCGGGCGGCCCTTGCACGCCTTGCGGACGCCGGCGATCGCCTTGTCCCGCGTGAACGGCTCGGTCGCGCCGGAGCGCTTGAGGACGGTCAGCTGCATCTGCTCGACGGTGGTGAACCGCTTGGCGCAGTCGTTGCAGGTGCGACGGCGGCGGATCGAGCTGCCGTCGTCGGCGACGCGGGAGTCGAGCACACGGGTGTCGGTGTTGCGGCAGTAAGGACAGTGCATGTGCGGGCCTCCCCCCTCGCTCGTCCGGACGGTCGTCGGGGCGCGCTGCAGACACCCCTCATGGGGTGTCAACGCCTGTGGACCAGCCGGTGATTCCTGTGGACAAGTAGCCTCTGGCTGTGAGGTCAGCACCCGGTCCCTGTGGACTAGATGTGGAGAACCACAACGGTGTAACTACTAGATGTAGTGGTAACCGTACGTCGGTGCGGGGACTTCTGCAAGTGGTTCGAAATGATCATCCGGGGTGTCGCGGGACCCTTCGGTAAAACCGCAGGTCAGTGCCCTCGAGGGCCTCCGGATCCGGTCCCAGATGGCCCGTTCGGGCGGCGTGTCGGGGGTCTCTCCGGGAGTGTTCCGGCCCCACGGCCAGCCGCCATCGGACACAATGCTCCCGTGGCATCTTCGGGGAAGCGGGCAGGGTCGCGGCGCGGCCCTCGCCAGAGCGGCGGGGTCAACAAGACCGCGCTCGCGCTGGCGGTCGGGATCACGCTGTGCGTGGTCGCCTGGGGCTACCTCGTCTACCTCGCCATCGACTTCGGTACGTCGGCACGCAGCGGCGAGTCCGGCTCCTGGGCGCTCCTGGCGCTGGCCTCGATCGGCGCGATCGCCTGCCTCTTCACCGGGCTGCTGCTGATCGCCCGGCTGATGCGGGCGCTGGGCATCACGTCGGCTCCCGACGAGCCCTCCGAGCCCGCTCCCCCGCGCGTCCCGGGCGGACGCAGAGCGGCCCGCTGAGCGGCGTACGGCGTGGTGCCGTGCGCGCCCAACGGGCCGGTGCGGTGACGCTCGCGCGTCGGTGACCTCAGGTCACTCGTGCATCGAGCGCGGGATGCTGGCGTTGGCGATGCGGTTCTCGGCGTCGATCATCCAGGCGAGCTGCTCGAGGCGCTCGAGGATGGTGTGGATGATGTCGGCGGACGTCGGGTCGGCGGCGTCGACCTCGTCGTGGATGCGGCGGCCGGTGCCGGCGACGGCGTACAGCGCGGCGACGATCGCGTCGACGCAGTCGGCCGTGTCGATCTCGTCGGCGGGGAACTCGCTCAGCGACGTCTTCGCGGCGACGGTGGCGGCGCGGGCGTCGGGGGTGACGTAGACGGCGCGCATCCGCTCGGCGACGACGTCGGAGAACTCACGCGCGGCGTCGACGACCTCGTCGAGGGCGAGGTGGAGGTCGCGGAAGTTCTTGCCGACGACGTTCCAGTGGGCCTGCTTGCCCTGGAGGTGGAGGTCGGTGAGGTCCACGAGGAGCTGCTGGAGGTGGTCGGCCAGCTGCTGGTCGGCCTGGAACGCCGGGTGGGCGGTGTGCGTGGGGCGGGGGGCGGTCTGGGTCATCGTGAGTTCCTCTCGTCGGGTGCGAGGACTACTCAACCCGCTTTTCTGGAATGATTCCAGTAAGGGAAGGCTCGCCTCGTCGGGCTCAGCGGGTCCGGAAGAAGCGGACCGTGTACGCCGCGACCTGGCCCGGCACGCCGTCGACGACGATCCCGCTGACCGTCACCCGGGCCGTGCCGACGGGCCTGCCCGGCCACGCGCGGGCCGGCATCTCCCAGACGAGGGTCGGCTTGCCGGCGCCGTTGTCGGGGGTGCGGAGCTTGATGCCCTGGATCGCTTGCCTTCTGTATTCGACCTCGACGCGCGCCTGGGAGAAGTCGGTGTCGTCGGCGCCCGAGCTGAGCGACCAGCGCCCGCGGGGGTCGAGGCGACTCGGGAACCAGCCCGCCGTCGGCCACGACACCCACTGCGGGTTGGGGGCCGCCTCGTCGAAGGGCGAGCCGAAGAGGTGGGTGACGTTGGCGGTGCGGGTGCCGCCGATCCCCACGGCGTCGAGGTAGGGGTAGAGGAACCAGCGCCGGTGGCCGACGCGGTGGTTGCCGCCGCCCCAGTCGTCGAGGTAGGCCTCGATCTTGTCGCTGTTGCTCTCCCGCGACGTGCCCTCGTAGAGGTTGGACTCGCCGGCCGCGTCGTAGCCCGCGCGCGTCCAGCACGGCCAGTCCCTCGGCGGGTAGTGGCTCACCGCGTGCTTGGCGGTCATGATCAGCGCGGCCGCCTGCGCCTGCCTCACCGTGCTGTCGTCGAGGGTGAGCGGGGTCAGGCCGGACATCCGGCGGGCGAAGTTGATCGCGTTGAGCTGTCGCTTCGTGGAGTTGTCGGCGAGCCGTCCCGGTCGGCACTGCGCGGTGCTGCCGCCGCGCCAGCGCGGCCTGCTCTGCTGCCCGCGGACCCACAGCCGCCGGTAGGCGCCCTTGACCGCCGCCTTGCTGCTCGTGTCGATGGCGGTGGTCGCTCGCGGGGTGACGGGGCCGGTGATCTCGTACGTCGCGCGTGGGAGGTCTCTCGTCCGTGCGCAGCGTTCGCCTGGGCGAGCGGCGCAGCCAGCAGCGGCAGGACGAGCAGGGCGGCGAGCGAGCGGCGTACGCGCATGGTCTGGCCTATCGGGCGGTGGGGGTGGCGAGAACGTACTCCCCCGCGGCCCTGCGCGTCGTCCATCGCGTCCGTCGTCGTCCACAGGGCACGAAGTAGGGGTCGATCTCGCGGCGCGATTCGCCTAGTTTCTGATGCGTCGGCCGTGCTCGGGCATGGATCCGGCGTTCTCGGGAAAGAAGGTCTTCATGAAGCTTGGCCCCGTACGCCGCGCTCTCGCGGCCGCCTGCCTCCTGCCGCTCCTGCTCGCCGGCTGCTCCGACGCCGCGCCCACGCCGGAGATCCCGGATCCGACGACCTCGTCGCCCTCGCGCGGACGAGACGGAGACCGGGCCGGTGGAGCCGACGCTTCCGCCGGAGGCGGAGGGGGATGGGGTGGAGGCCGCGGAGGCGTTCGTCGACACTTCTACTCGAGCACGTCGACTACGCGCAGGCAGACCGATGGAACCGAGCGACTGCGCGAGCCTCAGCGCGCAGACGTGCAGCGCCTGCTTGGGCGTCGATAGACCTGATCGAGCGGGTCGACGAGCAACGGCGGCCGATCGAGGGCGGCGACGCACGACCGTGAAGTTCGCATGCAGGCGGAGGAACTCGGGCGTCCCGGGACGACGAGCAAGTCGTTACGAGCCGTGGCCGCGGTTCGCACACACCGACAAGACGATCACAGAGTCCGGCGTGAAAGACCTCGACGGCGACTCACCCAGCCGCAACGACTTAAGTACGGGTTCGTTCTTGCAGGACAGGACGGATGGCAGCGTTAGCGAATGGGACGTCCTGTGAGGACCGTTGCTGTTGAGCCTCGTCGCTCGTCCTGCTGCTGTGGTCCGTGCCAGCGCATCAGCGGACCACGCGTCGGAGACCGCACCAGCCGACAACGGCGAGCAGCGATGAACCACCGGCGGCATAGTCGTTCAGCGGGATGGAAGACGGACGGGCCCGGACCCGCAGGGGCCGGAGGCAACTCAACGCAAGCCGTCTCGAACGATGACCGAAGCGACACCTGTCCCTCCAGGCAAGTGGGTCAAGTCGCAACGCCTGCAGCACCGTGGCCGCTTCTGGATGCGTTGAGAGTACACATGCCCCGACGGCTCGCCGCCGCAAGTCTGGATGTACGTCCTCGATGAGGGCGGGTTCCTCGGGCTCGTACTCGCAATGCCCCGAGGATCCGCCGCCGACCGCGGAGACCACCCCACCGCGACCGTCGACATCCCCGGCGAGGTCCTGAACGCCTTCAAGCGGGTCGCGCTCCCCCAGTCCACGATCAACGTGCAGCCGCCCGGCGGCGAGACCCTGGTCAACCTCCCGACGATCCTGTCCACCAGCGCGGAGCGGCACCAGATCCCGGTCCGCCTCGAGCGGGTCAACATCGACGTGCTGCTCGAGGTGTGGCCCAGCCGGTTCGTGTGGCACCACGGCGACGACACCAGCCAGGAGACCACCAGTCCCGGGCAAGGCGTGGACCGAGGGAGCCGACCTGAGCGACCTGATCACCCACACCTACGCCAAGACGTCCGAGGGGCTCGACCTCAGCGTCGACACCACCTGGTCCGCCCAGTTCAGGGTCGTGGGCCAGCCGAGCTGGCGACCGGTCGACGGCACCGTGACCATCGACGGCACCCCCGTCACCGTCGCCGTCCTCGAGGCCAAGCCGCAGCTCGTCCGCTGACCGGCGGCCTGACCGATCGCCGAGGAGATGGCGGCCCACGAGATCCACCGGGTGGACCACGTGGGCCGCCATGTCCGACGCGACCCGGATCGGAGCTCCGGGACAGGGTCGCGTGAGGACTGTGACCTGCGGTCGTGGGTACCGCAGGTCGTACTCCGCGGCGGGGGCCTCGAGAGGGGTCCTAGCGCGGACTACGAGCTGAGTCAGTGGGCGACTCAACTCGTAGCGGCCGCGAGCACACCCGAACAAGCCCCGAAGACGCCGCAAGGGGCGGGCCCGATGGGCCCGCCCCTTGTCTTCCCCGGTCCCGCCAGCCGGGGTCGAGTCGGCTGGCGGAGAACTAGAAGGTCAGTCGACGCTGACCGGCACGCGGAGCTTCTGCCCCGCGGAGAGCGCGACGGTGTCGAGCGCGTTGAGGCGCTCGATCTCGCGCATGGTGGTGCGGACGTCACCGGAGTCGGTGAGGTCGGAGGCGATGCTCCAGAGGCTCTGGCCCGGCTCGACCATCACGATCTCGGTGGCCGGAGCCTGGCCGGCCTCGTTGGTGCCGACGGCGACCGAGCCGAGGAAGAAGCCCGCCATGAGCACCAGGGCCAGCGACGCCATCAGGACGACGACACGGCCCCTCCGCGTCAGCCGCACGGACGACCGCGACGACGAGCGGGCGGTGCGCGAGCTGCGGGTCGGGGCAAAGGCGGGCGAGACGGTGATGGTGCTCATGTTGGCCTCCAGGGGAAGAGTCAGCCGGTAGGTGGTGTCGATCGGTTGATCTGGGATCTGTCTAGAGGAAGCCACCGACAACGCCGCCGAGACTGCCGGGGACTGCGTCCGTGAATCGCTCAGGTGTTCGATCGAGCACGTGTTCGACAGTAGAGCGTGTGTTCGAACGATGCAAGGGTCTGGGCGAACATTTGTTCGACGTGTCGTGCGAACTCCACCGAGCGACACGCGGTTCGAACAAATGTTTGAAGTCGAGTCCGCGACAGGACTACGGTTGGCGTCAACGCAGCACGGACAGGCCCAGCAGCAGGACGGCACCAGGAGGAACCCCATGGCCAGCAAGGACCGCAGCGGCAAGGTCGTCGAGATGCCCGACGGCCCGCCGGACGCGACCGGACTCACCCCGCGTCAGCAGCGCGTCCTCGCCACCATCAAGGAGGCCATCGAGACGCGGGGCTACCCGCCGAGCATGCGCGAGATCGGCGCAGCCGTCGGCCTGACCAGCTCCTCCAGCGTCGCCCACCAGCTCAAGGTGCTGGAGGAGAAGGGCTTCCTCAAGCGCGACCCCAACCGGCCGCGCGCGATCGAGGTCTTCCTCCCCGAGCTGATGGCCGCGCGCCGCTCCATCTCCAGCGCCGACGAGACCAGCATCGACGAGACCGACATCGGCAACACGGCTCCCCCGGCGACGTACGTCCCGATGGTCGGCCGCATCGCCGCCGGTGGCCCGATCCTGGCCGAGGAGCAGATCACCGAGGTCTTCCCGCTGCCCAAGTCGCTGGTCGGCGAGGGCACCCTGTTCCTGCTCGAGGTGTCCGGCGACTCGATGATCGACGCGGCCATCTGCGACGGCGACTACGTCGTCATCCGCCAGGAGCAGACGGCGTCCAACGGCGAGATCGTCGCCGCGATGATCGACGGCGAGGCCACCGTCAAGACGTTCCAGCGCAAGGACGGCCACGTGTGGCTGCTCCCCCACAACGACGCCTACGACCCGATCGACGGCACCCACGCCACGATCCTCGGCAAGGTCACCGCGGTCCTGCGCCGCATGTGACCCCCCGGCCTCCGGGCCGGACGACCCCGGGATCCCCTGACACCCGTGTCGGGGGAACCGCCGGGAAATTCCCGATGCGCCCGGGCCGCCTCGCCGCGAACACTGGCCGGGTGGCCTCTCTCGTCGCTCCAGCAGTCCGGACCCGTACGGCGCGCACCAGCCCGCCCGTCCGTCGGTCCGGCCTGCGCGAGCTCGGCGTCCTCGCGCTCGTCTACGTCGGGTACGCCGTCAGCCGGGTGCTGGCGGACGACTCACTGGCCCCGGCGGTCGCCCGTGCCGTCCGCATCCTCGACCTCGAGCGGACCCTGCACCTCGACGTCGAGGGCGGGCTCAACCGCTGGTTCCTCGAGCACGACACGGTCGGGGTGGTGGCGTCGTTCCACTACGCGAGCGCCCACTACCTGCTGACCCTGGTGGTCGTCGTCTGGCTCTACGCCCGACACCGCGCGGCGTACGGACCCGCGCGCCTCGCGCTGGTCGGCGCCACCGGGGTGGCGCTGCTCGCCTACCTGGCCATGCCGACCGCCCCGCCGCGGCTGATGGACGGCTGGACCGACCTGCTCGCCGTGCACTCGGCCGCGGGCTGGTGGGGCGGCGAGGCGTCGGCGCCCCAGGGCCTCGGCTGGCTGACCAACCAGCTGGCGGCGTTCCCGAGCATGCACGCAGGATGGGCGCTGTGGGTCGCCCTCGCGGTCACCCACGTCACCCGGCGGCGGGCCGTCGCGGCGCTCGCCTGGACGCACGCTCTCGTGACGGCCGTGGTGGTCGTCGGGACCGGCAACCACTGGGTGCTCGACGTGGTCGCCGGCTGGGCGGTCGTGCTCATCGCGTGGCGGACGGTGGGCCCGCGGGCGGCGTACGACGAGGCTGCCGGCATCGACGTGGGCGCTCCTCGTCACGGCTGGCCGACCGGCACTGACCAGGAACGTGGCCTGCTCACCGCTCCGCGCGACAGGACAGCGGGAGACGCCAGCGAGGAGCCTGCTCACGCCGCCGGCGAGCCGAGCGAGCCCTCAGCCCGACGCGAGCCGCGCGAGCGCCTTGCGCACGAGCGCGGGGTCGGTGGTGGTCCACATCGGCGGCAGCGAGGCCTTGAGGAAGCCGCCGTAGCGGGCGGTGGCCAGCCGGGGGTCGAGGACGGCGACGACGCCGCGGTCGGTGGTGGTGCGGATCAGCCGCCCGGCGCCCTGGGCCAACAGCAGCGCGGCGTGGGTGGCCGCGACCTGCATGAAGCCGTTGCCGCCGGCCTTGTCGGCCGCCCGCTGGCGCGCGGACATCAGCGGGTCGTCGGGGCGCGGGAAGGGGATGCGGTCGATGATCACCAGCTGGCAGGTGTCGCCCGGCACGTCGAGCCCCTGCCACAGCGACAGGGTGCCGAAGAGGAGGTGTGCGGGTCCTCGACGAACTGCTTGGCCAGCTCGGGCAGCTGGGCGTCGCCCTGGGCCAGCGTGGTCAGGTGCGGCAGCGCGGTCGCGGACGTGCTCGGCCGCGGCCTCGGCGGCCCGCCGCGAGGAGAAGAGCCCCAGGGTGCGCCCGTCGGCGGCGTCGACCAGCTCGCAGATCTCGTCGAGCTGGGACTTCACCAGCCCGTCGCGGCCGGGCGGCGGGAGGTGGCGGGCGACGTACAGGATGGCCTGCTGGCCGTAGTCGAACGGCGACCCGACGTCGATGCCGCGCCACGGCAGCACGCCGTCGGCCGTGTCGGCCGGAGCCGCGGCGCCGTCCTCGACCCGCTCGGTCGGCTTGAGCCCGATCGAGGAGGCGACGGCGTTGAAGTCGCCGCCGAGCATCAGGGTGGCGCTGGTGAAGACCACCGTCTTGTCGGACAGCAGCTTGTCGCGCATCGGCCCCCACACCTGCAGCGGCGCGACGTGCAGCCGCGGCGGGATGCGGGTCGACATGTTGGGCGGCGGCTCGCTGAGCCACAGCACGTCGGACTCGAGGTCGGCGGCCATCCGCTCGGCGTTGGCGAAGACGTCCTGCACCATCCCCTTGGCCTGGGTGCGGCCGGCGTCGGCCTCGCCGCCGTCGCCGGCGCTCTCGCGCGGGTAGGCCGAGAGGCAGCTGCGCGCGGCGTCGCGCACCAGGGCCAGCGCCTCGCCGAGCTGGTCGGGCATCCGCTCGATCCGCCCGGCCATGGTGGCCTCGAAGGCGTCGGACAGCGCGTCGGCGGCCTCGGCGAGCGCGTCGGCCGAGCTCGTCCTCGACGATGCGCTGCGAGCGCCGGGCGGCCCGCTCGACGTCGTTGACCGACAGCTCGTCGGTGGCGGCCTGGGTCACCCGGGCGGTCAGCTCGTGGGCCTCGTCGATGACCACGGCGTCGTACTCCGGGATCATCGGCACGCCCTCGATCGCGTCGATGGCGAGCAGCGAGTGGTTGGTGACGATGAGGTGGGAGCGCTGCGCCTTCTCCCGGGCCAGCTCGGCGAAGCACTCCTGGCCGAAGGGGCACTTGGCCGCGCCCAGGCACTCGCGGTGGTTGACGCTGACCTGGCGCCACTCGCGGTCGGTGTGCCGCGGCGCGTTGTCGCGCTCGCCGGTGCCGCCGTCCTCGGCCTCCTTCTCCGCCCAGCCGCGCAGCTCGAGGACCTTCTCGGCCATCGACCCCACCGGGACGTCGACCAGGGCGCCCTGGTCGTCGGGCACGCCCTCGCGGATGCGGTGCAGGCAGGCGTAGTTGGAGCGGCCCTTGAGCACGGCGTACGACGTGTCGACCTTGCTGCCGCCCTCGGCGCCGGCGACCGCCGACACAGCCGCGGGATGTCGCGCTCGACGAGCTGGTGCTGCAGCGCGAGGGTCGCGGTCGCGATCACCACGCGCTGGTCGTGGAGCAGGCTGGGCACGAGGTAGGCCAGCGACTTGCCGGTGCCGGTGCCGGCCTGGACGAGCAGGTGCTCGCCGGTCGGTGAAGGCGGTCGCGACCGCCTCGGCCATCTGGACCTGGCCGGTGCGCTCCTGCCCCCCGAGCGCCGTCACGGCCTCGTGGAGCAGGGGGGTCACACCGGAGTCGGAAGATGGCACCGGAGCACCCTATGCGGCGACACCGACACGGGCCGAAGCCACTCCACAGGGCCGCCGCCCGGTGACGGACATCCCACGAAAGGACGGGTCAGACGACGGCGCCGGAGTCGTCGGGCTCGCGGACGACCTTCTCCCGCTTGACCCGGCTCATCGGCGCACCTCTCCTGGAGGTAGGTCAGCAGCGGCGTGGCGGTGAAGACCGAGGAGTAGGTGCCGACCACGAGGCCGACCAGCAGGGCGATCGCGAAGTCGCGCAGCGAGTCGCCGCCCAGGATCGGCCAGGGCCGCGAGGATGAACATCGTGCCGAGACCGGTGTTGACGGTGCGCGGCATCGTCTCGATGGCGGCCCGGTTGGCCATCGCGTTGAAGGTCGTCCTCCGGCCGGGACCCGTGCCAGCGCTCGCGGATGCGGTCGAAGACGACGACGGTGTCGTTGACCGACAGACCGATGATGGTCATCGCGGCGGCCAGGAAGATGCCGTCGATCGGCTTCTCCAGCCACGCGAAGAGGCCGACGACCAGGACGACGTCGTGGGCCATCGCGACCACGGCGGAGACGCCGAAGGTCCACTTGAAGCGGACCGCGAGGTAGAGCAGCTGGGCCAGCAGGGCGATGCCGAAGGCGATGAGGGCCTTGTCGCGGAGCTCCTGGCCGAGGGAGGCGCCGATCGTCTGGTCGTCCTCCTTGGTGACGTGCCACCGATCGACTCGAGGGCGTCCTCGATCTTCTGCTCCTCCTCGTTGGAGATCACACCGGTGCGCACCGTGAAGTCGGCGGTGTCGGCGCCCTGCACGACGGCCTCGCCGAAGCCGGCGTCGGCGATCGCGTCACGCGCCTCGTCGACCGTGACCTCCTCGCTCACCGAGTAGTCGAGCTGGCGGCCGCCGGAGAACTCGACCCCGAGGTTGAGGCCCTGGGTGACGATGCCGGAGACGGCCAGCACCAGCGCGGCCCCGGAGATCCCGAGCCACATCCGGCGCTTGCCCATGATGTCGAAGTCGGAGCGGTCGAGCCACGCGCGGACCCGGCCGATGTTGCCGAGGCCGCTGACCGCCGGGCGGCGCTCGACGGCCTTGGTGGACACGCTCAGCTCGGAGAGCACCCGGGCGATGACCAGCGCGGAGATCATCGACGCGATGACACCGATGGACAGCGTCACGCCGAAGCCCTTGATCGGCCCGGAGCCGAGGATGAAGAGCAGGGCCGCGGCGAGCAGGGTGGTGACGTTGGAGTCGATGATCGCGCTCCACGCCTTGTTGAAGCCGACCGCGAGGGCGCGCCGGAGCCCGGCCGACGGGTAGGCGGCGTACTCCTCGCGCGCGCGCTCGAAGACGAGCACGTTGGCGTCGATCGCCATGCCGATGGCGAGCACGAAGCCCGCGAGGCCGGGCAGGGTCAGCGTCGAGCCGAGCGCGAGCAGCATGGCGTAGGCGAGCAGGGCGTACGACGCCAGCGCGAGCGTGGCCATCGCGCCGACGAGGCGGTAGACGCACGATGATGAAGATGCCGGTGAGGATCAGGCCGATGATGCCGGCCTCGATCGAGGCGTCGATGGCCTCCTCGCCGAGGGTCGGGCCGACGAGGCGGTCGGAGATCAGCTCGAGCTCGAGGGGCAGCGCGCCGCCCTCGATGAGGGCCGACAGGTCGCTGGCGGTGGCCAGCGTGAAGTCGCCGGTGATGTCGGTGCTGCCGGTGATGTTGCCGCCGCACTGCACCTGCACCTCGGGGCTGGAGATGACCTCGCCGTCGAGCACGATCGCGATCCGGCGCTGGTCGCCCGTGGCGCACGCCGCGTCGCCGGAGAGCTTGCCGAAGGCGTCCGAGCCGCTGCCGCTGAAGTCGACGGCGACCGCGTAGCCGACGCTGTTCTCCCGCTGGACCGCCTCGGCGCCGGTGATCTCGTCGCCCTGGAGGGCGGTGGGGCCGATCTCGAGGAACTGGCCGTCCTCGGCCGGCAGGACCTCGTTGCCCTTCTTGCTCGGCTCGGCGTCCGGGCCGGTGGCCACCGCCACGACCGGGTGCACGCTCAGCTGGGCGGTCTGGCCGATCCGCTCCTCGGCCTCCTGCGCCTCGTCGTCGTTGGTGACGCCGGGCAGCTCGACGAGGATCCGGTCGTCGCCCTGGCGGACCAGGGTCGACTCGGCGACGCCGAGGGCGTCCACGCGGCCGCGCAGCACCTCGACGGTCTTGTCGACGTTGCCGGCGGTGGCCTCGGTCGTCTCGGTGTCGTTGGCCTGGAAGACGAACTGCGCGCCACCGCGCAGGTCGAGGCCCAGGTTGGGCTTGACGCCCAGCGCGATCGCGGCACACCCCGCCAGGAGACCGAGGACGAGGAGGAAGCGAAGAACGGCACCGCGTGACATGCGCGACATCCTCTCCCACGAGTGGTGAACGCCGTCAATCGGTCTCCGATCGAGCGCGTGCTGGCCTCGACGGACTGCCTCCGACGGTGTCCGAACGCTCGGCGCCGGTCAGCTGACGGCGTACGCCTCGAGCTCGCCGGCGAGGTCGGCGTTGGCGCGGCCGCTGACGAGGGAGCCGTCGCCGGTGTGCTCCAGCGAGGAGATCTCGCCCTCCTGGTGCAGCCGGTTGATCAGGTCGCCGCGCTCGTAGGGCAGCAGCACCGAGAACTCGACGGTCGGGCGCGGCAGGTCGGCCTCGAGCGCGGTGATGGCGTCCTCGATGCCCTCGCCCGTCCGGGCCGACACGACGACGCTGTGCGGCTCACGGGCGCGCAGCCGGGCCAGCACGAGCGGGTCGGCGGCGTCGGCCTTGTTGATGACCACCAGCTCGGGGACCTTGTCGGCGTGGATCTCGGCGAAGACCCCCCGCACCGCGGCCAGCTGGCCCTCGGGGTCGGGGTGGGAGCCGTCCACGACGTGCAGGATCAGGTCGGACTCGGCGACCTCCTCCAGCGTCGAGCGGAACGCCTCGACGAGCTGGTGGGGCAGGTGCCGCACGAAGCCGACGGTGTCGGACATCGTGTAGATGCGTCCGTCGCGGGTCGTCGTACGCCGGGTGGTCGGGTCGAGCGTCGCGAACAGCGAGTCCTCGACCAGCACGCCGGCGTCGGTGAGCCGGTTGAGCAGGGAGGACTTGCCGGCGTTGGTGTAGCCCGCGATCGAGACGCTCGGGATGTGGTTGCGCGAGCGCTCCTGGCGCATGGTCTCGCGGGTGCCCTTGAGGTCCTTGAGCTCGCGGCGCAGCTTGGCGATCTTGGTGTTGATGCGGCGCCGGTCGGTCTCGATCTTGGTCTCACCGGGACCACGGCCACCGATGCCGCCGCCGTCCGCGCCGACCCGGCCACCGGCCTGGCGGGAGAGGTTGCCACCCCAGCCGCGCAGGCGCTGCTTCATGTACTGCAGCTGCGCCAGCTCGACCTGCGCCTGGCCCTCCTTGGACTTCGCGTGCTGGGCGAAGATGTCGAGGATCAGCCCGGTGCGGTCGATCGCCTTGACCTTGAGCTTGTCCTCGAGGTTGCGCAGCTGGCTGGGGGCCAGGTCGCCGTCGAGGATCACCGTGTCGGCGCCGGTGGCCTGCACGATCTCGCGCAGCCCGTCGACCTTGCCGCGCCCGATGTACGTCGCGGGGTCGGGCTTGGTGCGGCGCTGGTAGATCGCGTCGAGCACCTCGGAGCCGGCGGTCTCGGCGAGCAGGGCGAGCTCGGCCATGGAGTTCTCGGCGTCGGTCACGGTGCCCTCGGTCCAGACGCCGACGAGCACGACGCGCTCGAGGCGGAGCTGGCGGTACTCGACCTCGGTGATGTCCTCGAGCTCGGTGCGCAGTCCCGCGACCCGGCGCAGCGCGTGGCGGGCGGCGAGGTCCTGCTCGCCGGTGGTGAGGTCCTCGTCGAGCTCCTCCGGGTCCGGGCCGTCGGCCGACACGAGGTCGACGTCGGCGTCGGCCTCCTGGTCTGCGTAGCCGCTCTCCCAGTCGGATCCACCGTCGGGGTCGGCGTCCCACGTGCGGGTCGCGTCGAGCTCGGCGTCGAGGCTGAAGTCAGGTGCGTTCGTCATATGCCGTCAAGAGTAGGCCGACGCTCCTGATACCGCGAGGCGATTAGGAACCCCCGCTCACCAGCGCGGCCAGGGCCGGCTCGGCCACCTCGCGGGGCAGGTGCCCGAGCATGACCAGCTCGGCCATCCCGTGCACGGTGGCCCACAGGGCCGCGGCCATCGCCGCGGGGTCCCGGCCCAGGAAGCCGGGCTCCTGCACGAGCGCGGCCACCTCCCGGGCGAGCAGCTCCTCGTTGCGCGTGATCAGCGGGGCCATGTCGGCGGCCGGGTCGCCGGGCGGGCAGTACTCCGGGTCGAAGACCAGCGCGAAGGACTGCGGGTGGTCGGCCGCGTAGCCGACGTACGCCGCCCCGAGGGCGCGGACGCGGTCGACGGGCCCGGTGGCCGCCTCCACGGCCGCCTCCTGGGCCTCGAGCAGCTCGCGCATCGCCCGGACGCCGAGCGCGTGCAGCAGGGCCGCCCGGTCCCCGAAGTGGTGGTAGGGGGCGTTGTGGCTGACGCCCGCCCTCCGAGCCACCTCGCGCAGGCTGATGCGGGCCGCCGGCTGGGTCTCCAGCAGGGACAGCGCGGCGTCCTCCAGCGCGGACTGGAGATTGCCGTGGTGGTAGGACGCGTTTGATCTTGACACGAGCAACATCGTACCGGACAGTGGACACTGTCCAGATTGTTGACACTGTCCAGATCAGGAGATCACCATGACCCGCATCCTCGTCATCGACGGCCACCCCGACCCCGACTCCCTGACGGCCGCCCTCGCCCGGGCGTACGTCGAGGGTGCGGGCGACGACGCCGTCCTGCTGTCCCTGCGCGACCTCGCGATCGACCCCGACCTCCACCGCGGCTACCGCGCCGGCCAGGAGGTGGAGCCCGACCTCGCCCGGGCCCGCGAGCTCATCGAGTGGAGCGAGCACGTCACCGTGCTGACCCCGGTCTGGTGGGGCTCGGTGCCGGCGCTCCTCAAGGGCTTCCTCGACCGCGCCCTGGTCATCGGCTGGGCCTTCCGCTACCGCGACAACGGTCGCCCCGAGGGGCTGCTCGCCGGTCGCACCGGCCGCGTGGTGGTGACCTCCGACTCGCCGCGGTGGTACCTCCCCCTCGTCGGGGACACCACCGTCAAGCAGCTCAAGGGCCGGACGCTGGAGTTCTGCGGGATCACGCCGGTGCGGGTCACGCGCTTCACCGACGTGCGCAACGCGGCCGACAGCCGCCGCGCGCAGTGGGTCGACCGGACCCGGCTGCTCGGCGCGACCGACGCCGGGGTGACGAGCCGCCCGCTCGCGGACCGGCCCGCCTGACTACTGCAGGACCGTCGTCACCTGGGGCGTGGTCGACGCCGCTACCGGCGGCGCACCCGCACGACCCGCGTCCGGTCGGCGGCGCACTCGGCCACGCCGAGGACGTGGACCGGCACGAGTCAGGCGCGGTGCCTGCCCGCACCCACGGACTCGCGGGCGTCCAGGAACCCGAGGTCGACGAACTCCTCGCACAGCGCGCGCACGTCGTACGGCGTGTCCGTGGGCCCGAAGGCCAGCACCGGGATGCCGCACGCGTTGAGGCGCTGGAGCAGCGGATGGCCCGACGCCAGGTCACCGACGAGGACGAGCACGTCGACGGCGGAGTCCCGGGCCAGGTCGACGGCGTCGATGGTCATCGCGACCATCGACCGCTGGTCGTGCTCCGTCGGGAAGTGGTGGACCGGCTGGATCGCGTGGTGGCGCAGCTGCGGCATCCACTCCTGGGAGCCCATCGGGCTCCAGTCGCCGTAGGCACGCGACAGGCTCACGGTCCCTTCGTCGACCAGCGCGTCGAACAACGCGTCCAGGGACTCCGGGAGGGTGCTGTGCGCGTCGATGAGCACGCCCATGCGGCGCGCCGGCGTGGACCGGGGCACCTCCTTGCGGCGTCGGGGCAGCGCTGCACGAGGGTCGTCCGGCACGCCGTCGACCGCCTCGTCCGACGGCTCGGGGCCGGTCGTCTCCTCGGCGGTCGGCTGCTGGAGCGCGTCACCGTCCGGGCCGCCGCTCGCCCGCAGGTCGGTCCTGGTCGCCATCCACTGCCGGACGAGGGCGGAGAGCTCGAGGCTCCTGGGCTCGCGCTCAGCCTCGCCCTCGGCATCGGCATCGGCGTCGGCGTGGCCGTCGGCGGAGGGCGCGGGAGTCTCCTCGCTGACCCTGGGCATCGGGACGTCCGACTGCGGGACGTCCTCCGCGTGCGCCTGCGGGACGTCCTCCGATGGCGCCGCCTCGGCCGCCTGGTCCTTCTCAGCCGCCTCAGCAGCGCGCAGCGAGGCGTGGATCAGCTCGCTGAGCGAGACCTCGCCGCCCGCGTCCGCACCGTCGCGCGACGCGGGCTCGCCCGTCCGGCCGTCCTGCGCCTTGGGCGCGTTCTGCGCGTTGTTGTGCTGGAACCACCGCGATCCGTACGCCATGTCTGGTTCACCATCCCCCCGGAGGCAACTCGTGTGCCCCGACAGTGCACCCGGCGCGCAGGACTGTCTGTGAACCCGTCCAGATTTTGACGGTTTGTGGCTGATCGGTCTGGACCAGCGGCCCTCGGTGCTGCCCCTCGAGGACCCCCAGCCCCACCGGTCACTTGGGGGGCATCCGGATGCCGCCGTCGACGCGGATCGTCTCACCGTTCATGTAGGAGTTGGTGAGGCACTCGACCACCATGCTGGCCAGCTCCTCGGCGTGCCCGAGGCGCTTGGGGAAGAGGACCGACTCACCGAGCTTGGCCTTGAAGGCCTCGGGCTCGGGGAACGCGTCGTAGATCGGGGTGTCGACCAGGCCGGGGGCCACCGTGTTGAGGCGGATGCCCGACGCAGCGAGGTCGCGGGCCACGGGCAGGGTCATGCCGACCACGCCGCCCTTGGACGCGGAGTACGACGCCTGGCCGATCTGGCCGTCGAACGCCGCCACGGAGGCGAGGTTGACGATCGCGCCGCGCTGGCCGTCCGCGTCGGCCTCGTTGCGCGACATGAGGGTCGCCGCCTGGCGGGTCATGTCGAAGGTGCCGATCAGGTTGATCTCCACCACCTTGCGGAACGCACCGAGGTCGTGCGCGGAGGCGAGCTCCCCGTCGCGGCCGATGGTGCGCTGGGCCCAGCCGATACCGGCGGAGTTGACGCACGCGCGCAGCGGGGCGATCTCCGCGGCGGCCTCGACGGCGGCGGCGATCTGCTCGGTGTCGGTCACGTCGACGCGCGCGAAGACGCCCTTGATCTCCTCGGCGAGGGCCTCGCCCTTCTCCGCGTCGATGTCGGCGACCACGACGATCGCGCCGCGGGCGGCGAGGGCGCGGGCGACGGCGGCGCCGATGCCCGACGCTCCTCCGGTGACGATGGCGGAAGCTCCGGTGATGTCCATGCGCGCGAGCATATTCGGCGCTCTCCCCGGCCCGCGCGCCGCGTCGGTCGGCATTCAGTGCGCACCTGCGCAGGTCCAGAAGCCGCTCGGGGCTGCTTCCCTGCGCACGTGCGCAGGAGTGAAGGGTGATCCCACCCGTTTCCATGCGCACGTGTGCAGGAACGGAGCTGCGATCCCACCCTCTTCCCTGCGCACCCGCGCAGGAGAGACGTGCGCAGGGCAGACGGAGCCAACCAGAGCTGCCCTCCAGAGCTGCGCACGCGCGCGAGGGTCAGAGGTCGGTCTCGCCCTCCGCGACCAGCACCGCCGGCCCGGTCATGAGCACCCGGTCGTCCTCGGTCCACACGATGTCGAGGCGCCCGCCGGGGACGTCGACGCGGTACGACGTGCCGCGAGGCGCGTCGTCGGCCAGCGCGGTCGCGACCATCACCGCGCACGCGCCGGTGCCGCAGGACCGGGTCTCGCCGGAGCCGCGCTCGTGGACGCGCATCGCGACGTGCCGCTCGCCGCGGCGTACGACGAACTCGACGTTGACGCCGTCGGGATAGACGGCGTGGTCGTAGCCGGGCTCGGTCAGCAGCGAGCCGGCCTGGGCGAGGTCGTCGACGAAGGCCACCGCGTGCGGGTTGCCCGTGGAGACGTGCCGGGCGGCGTGGCCGGTGCCGTCGACGGTGACGGTCGTGGTGCCGTGCACCTGCGGGGTGCCCATGTCGACGGTGAGAGCCCGTCACCGGCGTCGCTGACGACCTTGACGCCGTCGCGGGTGTCGATGGAGACCGGGTAGGGCTCGCCCTCGTGGTCGTGGAGGTAGCGGGCGAAGACGCGGACGCCGTTGCCGCACATCTCGCTCGTCGAGCCGTCGGCGTTGCGGTAGTCCATGAACCAGCCGTCGTCGTCGCGGACCGCGCGCAGCACCCCGTCGCCGCCGATGCCGGCGCGGCGGTCGCACAGCGCGCGGACCCGGGCGGGGTCGAGGTCACCGTGGACGGTGCCGTCGGCGTCGGGCAGGACACGAAGTCGTTCTCGGTGCCGTGGCCCTTGAGGAAGCGGTAGCTCACTCCCCCAGTGTGGCAGTACCGAACCAGGGTGGCTGGACGAGCCAGGGCGGCTGGACGCGCCGGACGAGCCGGGGTGGCAGCACGAGCCGGCGCGAGCCGGTCGGGCAGCCGTCACCGGACCACGCTGTGCCGCAGGCAGGCGAAGTCGCGGTTGCGGTGCCACCTCCTCGAGCCGCAGCTCGACGTGGCGCGGCAGCACCGGGGCGCCGGCGCCGAGGGTGACGGGGGCGTACTGGATCCACACCTCGTCGAGGAGCCCGGCGTCGTGGAACTGCCCGACCAGGTCCCCGCCGCCGACCAGCCAGACGTCCTTGCCGCCGGCCACGTCGAGCGCCGCCGGCGTGCACCTGCTCGACCGGCGTCCGCGGAGAACGTCACGGCCCTGACCGGCTCGAAGGTGCGGTGCGTCATCACCCAGGTCGGCAGGTCACCCCAGGGGTCGTCGTCGTGGTCGAGGATCCACTGCCACGTCGTGGCGCCCATGACGCAGCGCACCGATCCGCTCGCGGAACGACGCGTAGTGCATCGGCCCCTGCTCGTCGATGTCGCGCGAGGTCAGCCAGTCGAGCGAGTGGTCCGGCGGTCGCGATGAAGCCGTCGAGCGAGCAGCCCGTGTAGTAGATGGTGGTCATGCCTCGTACCTCCTGCGGTTCCAGGTGATCGGGTCACCGTCGTCGATCTCGTGGCCGCCGGCGCGGAGCATCAGCCGCACCAGCTGGCGCCGGTGGGCGCCGAAGGACAGGACGTGCGCCAGGACGCTGCCGACCTGGAAGGACTCGGGCGGGTCGCACAGCGCGTCGATGAGCCGGTCGTCCCACGCGCCCCGCTGCTCGACGTCGCGACAGACCGCGAGCCAGCGCGGGGCGATCGCCTCGTGCCTCGCGCGGAGGCTCGCCGGGTCGTCGGACCCGCGGTCGGGGAAGTCGGCACCCTCGAACGCCGCGACCCAGACCTCCTTGCTGAAGACGTGGTGCTCGAGCACGCTCGCCGCCGACGGCTCCTCGCCGTCGAAGGACAGCACGCTGTGCCGTGGCAGCACCTCGCGCCGGTAGTCGTCGTCGGGGATCGACGCCGCCACGTCGATCAGGTGCGCGGTGTCGTCGATGTCGTGCTGGACCAGCTGGGCGGACACGTGCATGGGATGGACCTCCTCGGACTCGTGGACCCACAGGCTGAGCGGTGGGTGGAAGTGCACGCCGTTGGGCGCGGGGAGCCAGTGCGCGCGGACGTCGCCCGGACCGGCGAGGGTGCTGGGCGGGACGCCGTACGCCCGGACGAAGGCGCGGCCGAACCCCTCGACGGACTCGTAGCCCGCCTCGAAGGCCGCGTCGGTGACCGACAGCCCGCGCGAGATCCGCCAGGCGCTCCGCTCGAGCATCACCCGCCGGCGCAGCGCCACCGGGGTCTCGCCGGTGCCGCGCGCGACCTCCCGGCTGAAGTGGAAGCGCGAGGCGTACGCCGTGCCGGCCATGTCGTCGAGGCGGTGGTTGTCCTCGTCGAGCACGGCGTCGAGCAGCTCGCGCAGGCGGTCGCGTCCGGTCACGGACCCAGTGTGGACCGGTCGGGTGCCGGAGCACCCGACCGATCTTGCTCGACGCCCGCCGTCGGGGACGAGGGGTGGGCGCGGGTCGGGACTACCGCGGGTCGACGACCCTCGCCGCCCCGCCGCCACGCCGCACCGGCTCCGAGACCGCGGTCATCAGCCCGCCGGGACCGAACTCGATCGCGGTGGCCGCACCGATCTCGTTCTGCGGGTTCGCCGGGGGCGCCGCCTGGACCAGCTTGTGACCGAGGGCGGTGAGCCCGGGGCCGTACGCCGAGATGAACGCCGGCTCGGCCGTCACGCTGGCCGTGTTGCGCTGGGTGGCCCGCGGGGCCGCGATCGCGCCGGCGACGCCCATCCGCAGGTCGATCCGGTTGACCAGCATCTGCAGCACGGTGGTGATGATCGTGGAGCCGCCGGGCGAGCCGAGCGCCATGAAGGGCTTGCCGTCCTTGAGCACGATCGTCGGGCTCATCGACGAGCGCGGGCGCTTGCCGGGCTGGATGCGGTTGGGGTCGGCCGGGTCGTAGACGGTCGAGAAGTCGGTGAGCTCGTTGTTGAGCAGGAAGCCGTAGCGCGGCACCGCCATGCCGGAGCCGCCGGTCTGCTCGATGGTGAGGGTGTACTCCACGACGTTGCCCCACTTGTCGGCCACGGTGAGGTTGGTGGTCGAGATGTTCTCGGTGTCGGCGTCGACCGTCCCGCGGGCGGCCGGGGCGCCGCACACGCCGTCGTACGACGTGACGTCACCGGCCGCGGTCGGCTTGGCCAGCGCGTGGTCGGGCTGATCGCGCAGGCCCGCTCGGCGGCGTACCGGTCGCTGAGCAGCTTGCCGAGCGGGACGTCCACGAAGCGCCGGGTCGCCGACGTACTTGCCGCGGTCGGCGAAGGCCAGCGCGCTGGCCTCGAGGTAGTGGTGCAGCGCCTGGGTCGGCGTCTTCGCGGAGAGGTCGGTAGCGCTCCAGGATGTTGAGCGCCTCGCCGACCGTGGTGCCGCCCTGACGAGGACGGGTCCATGCCGTAGACGTCGTAGCCGCGGTAGCTGACTGCGGCTCGGCTTCTGGTTGAGCACCTTGTAGTTCTTGAGGTCCTTGCGGGAGAGGTAGCCCGGGCGGCACCGGGAGCTCGGTGCTCTGGCGTGGTGCGCGGGTCGCGCACGATCGTCGACCATCAGCTTGGCCAGCTTGCCCTCGTAGAACGCGTCGAGGCCCTCCTTGCCGAGCATCGCGTACGTCGTCGCGAGCTCGGGTTGCTGAAGATCGAGCCGACCGCGGGCGCGTCGCCGCCGGGGAGGAACAGCTGGCGGCTGGCCCAGAAGGCGTTGAAGCGCTCCTCGTTGTCCAGCGTCTGCTGGCGGAACGTGTCGTCGACGACGAAGCCGCGCTGGCGCGACCCCGATGGCCGGCTTGAGCGCCTTGGCCATCGACAGCGTGCCGAAGCGCTTGAGGGCGCGCTCCCAGGTGGCCGGGGTGCCGGGGACGCCGACGCCGACGCCGCTGGTCACCAGCTCGGGGGTGAAGGTGTAGGGCTTGCCGGTCGCCGGGTCGATGAAGGCGTCGGTGGGCATCTTCGCCGGCGCGGTCTCGCGGCCGTCGATGGTGCTGACCTTGCCCGGTCTTCGCGTCGTAGTAGACGAAGTAGCCGCCCCCGCCGATGCCGGCGCTGTAGGGCTCCGTGACGCCCAGGGTGGCCGCGGCCGCCACCGCCGCGTCGGCGGCGTTGCCGCCCTTCTTGAGGACCTTGAGGGCCGCCGCGCTCGCCTCGGGGTCGACGGTGGAGACCGCGCCGCCCGTAGCCGACCGCGGTCGGGATCTTCGCCGTCGGCCGGGCGGCCGGCGCGGCGGAGGGCTCGTCGGCCGGTGCCGGCGGGGCGGCGACGAGCAGGCCCGGCGACGAGCGCGGACGTGGCGAGGGTGGGTAGGGGTGACGCGCATGCGGACCTCCGAGAAGTGATCACTGGGTGCTCACACCTTGCGCCTCAGGCGTCCGGTTGTCGATCCCTCCAGGGGGAGCGGCCACGACGGCCGCGAGCGTGCGCTCGAGCCGGTCGCGGGTCGTCGTAAGAGACCCAGACGACGCGCGGGTCCTTGCGGAACCACGCGTCCTGGCGGCGGGCGAAGCGCCGGGTGGCGGCCTGGGTGCGCGCGATCGCGTCGTCGCGGCCCATCTCCCCGCGCAGGTACGCCGCCGCCTCGCGGTAGCCGATCGCCCGGCCGGCGGTGCAGTCCCCGCTCGAGCCCGAGGTCGAGCAGCCGCTCCACCTCGTCGACCAGCCCCTCGTCGTACATCCGGCGCACCCGCTCGTCGATCCGCGCGTCGAGGGCGGGCCGGTCGATGTCGACGCCGACCTGGAGGGTGAGCGGGTCGGCGTACTCGAGCTGCGGCAGGCTCGCGGAGTAGGGCCGGCCGGTGAGCGCGATGACCTCGAGGGCCCGGACGACCCGGCGGCCGTTGTCGGCGAGGATCCGGTCGGCGGCCTCGGGGTCGAGGCGGGCCAGCCGGTCGTGCAGGCCCGGTGCCCGAGCGCGCTCGAGGTCGGCCTCCAGCTCGCGCCGCACGGACTCGTCGGTGCCGGGGAACTCGAAGCGGTCGAGGATCGCGCGGGTGTAGAGCGCCGACTGCCGCCCACCAGCACCGGGGTCGCGCCCCGGCCGCGGATGTCGGCGATCGCCGTCGCGGGCCCAGCCCTGGAACTCGCGCGACCGTCGCCGTCTCGGTGACGTCGAGCAGGTCGAGCAGGTGGTGGGGGATGCCCCGGCGCTCGGTCGGGTGGCAGCTTGGCCGTGCCGACGTCCATGCCGCGGTAGACCTGCATGGCGTCGGTGTTGACCACCTCGCCGCCCAGCCGCTCGCGCCAGGTCGAGGCTCAGTCCGGTCTTGCCGGAGGCCGTCGCCCCGACGACGGCGACGGTCGCGGGGTGGGTCGCGGCGGGCATGGTCGGTAGTGTTCCAAACGAGCCGCGGCCCGTCCGCGGGCCGCACTCCGACCGACGGAGGACCACATGGGTTTCCTGGACGATGCCAAGGCCAAGCTCACCGACGCCGTCGACAAGCACGGCGACAAGATCGCGGACGGCATCGACAAGGCCGGCGACGCGGTCGACAAGAAGACCGGCGGCAAGTACACCGAGAAGATCGCACCGGGGTCACCAAGGCCAAGGAGGGCCTCGACAAGCTCGACGGGCGCCGCGACGACTCGGCCACCACGACCGAGCCGGCCCCGGACCCGACGGTCCCCCCGGACCCGACCCGCCCCGACCCGGCCCCGGCGACCCCTCGCCGACGCGCCGGATCCCCACCGACCCGAGCAACCCGGCCACGGCTCCGACCCGCCCCGACGCAGTGCCACCGGCGCTCGCCCCTGAGGGTGAGCGACGCCCGGCGGCCACCACTAGGTTGTCTGCCGTGACGAGCTTCGTGGTCGTGCCGGCCTCCTACGTCTATCTCCTGCGCGAGGGCGACGCCGGGGGACCGAGGTGCTGCTGCAGCTGCGGCAGGGCACCGCCCTACATGGACGGCCACTGGGCCGCCGCCGCGGCCGGCCACGTCGAGCGGGGCGAGACGGCGTACGACGCCGCGCAGCGCGAGGCGGCCGAGGAGCTCGGCATCACCGAGCGTCGACCTCGACTTCGAGTTCACATGCAGCGCACCCGCGGCGGCGAGCCGATCGACGAGCGCGTCGACTTCTTCTTCACCGCCCGCTCGTGGGACGGGCGAGCCGCGGATCGTGGAGCCCGACAAGTGCGCCGAGCTGCGCTGGTGCCGCGCTCGACGCACTGCCCGACCCGGTGGTGCCGCACGAGGCGTTCGCGCTCAGCCGGCTGGGCACGCGGCGAGCGCTACCTGACCCACGGATTCGACCACTCCACTCGACAGCCCGGAGGGACAACGATGAACAACGAGGACCTCGGCCCGCACCCCGAGCCGGTCATCGAGGACAAGGAACCCAACCCCGGCGGCGTCGACGCGGTCGCCGCGGTGACCCGGCGACGACAACCTCGCCCGCGACCTCGACCCCGAGGACAACCCCGCCGTCGACGACGTGCTCCCCGACGAGATCGCGGAGGCCGACGACAAGCAGCAGGCCCCCGAGGGCGAGGCCGACGACCAGGAGTCGGGCACCCCGCAGGAACCCGAGGCCGGCCAGGAGTCCGAGGACGGGTCGGTCGAGCCGCCCGCCTGAGCCTCGCGGCCTTCACTGCGGTGTGGGATCGGTGTCACCTCGTGGCACCGATCCCACACTCATCTCCGCACGGTCTGCGGATCGCCGGTCCACACCGCGGGCCGCGTGCAGCGCGGCGACCTTGGCCGCGGTCGAGCACGCCCGGTCGAAGACCTGGCCCCAGCCGATGCGCACGGTGTCCAAGCCCACCAGGGCAGCGTCGAGGTCGCGCTCCATGTCGGTGTCGCGCTGGCGCGCCGAGTCGTGGCCGAGCCGACCGTCGAGCTCCACGACCAGTCCGTCCTCGTGCTCGACATCGCGGTAGACCACCCGGTCACCACGCCCGTCGCGCACCTGGCGCACGCCCTCGGGCAGCCCGTGGGGCCGCACGACCCGGGCCAGGTATCCGTGCTCCAGGACCGAGCACGTCCCGGCGGCGATGTCGGCCAGGACACTGCTCAGCCAGGCCCGACGCGGGGCGCGGCCACGCGCTGCCAGCTCGTCGGCCAGCCTCTTCGCGGTGGACCGTCGTCCCTGCACCACGTCGGCAAGCACCCCGAGCGCCTCGAGGTCGGAGACCGCACGGCAGGCCACGTCGATGGCCGCGTCGTCGTACCGCAGGCGAGGCGGTCCGACCGTCCACACCGCGCGCTCGTCGAGTCGGTCGACCCGTGTGATGCGTACCCCGGGAGGGGCCAGGACCGTCCGCGACCGGGCCACCACCACCTCGATGATGGCCGGGTCCCGCCGCTTGCCCGGACCCTCGTGGCTGCGCAGGGCCGCCTCCCCCGCGAGCGCGGCCGGCCACGCGTGCAGCACCGCCGCCCAGGACCGTTGGAGCCAGGTGGGTTCGCCCGTGTGTCCGAGGTAGACGCCCGGGTGAAGGACCGAGAGCTCGCGGCGACGGATCAGGCGCCGGATGCTGGCCGGGGTCTCCCCGCAGGCCAGCAGCTGGGCCCTGGACACGACACCGTGCTGGTCGTCGAGGACGTCGGCGACGGACCGGCCCGCGGGCCAGGGGCGTGGTGAGGTCATCCCGACGTTGTTCCCGCCGGGAGACGCGCTCAGTCGTCCGGTCCCGGACCTGTGGACAACGGTCTGTGTGGCTTTGGTGTCACCTGGTGGCACCGAAGCCACACCCAGCTCCGGTCAGCTGCAGGCGGGCGCCGGGGGCAGCGGGGCGGGCACGCCGACGCTCGGCATGCCGAGCCCGACGCCGGGGCCGGGCCCTGCGGGCGCCGAGGTGCGGGCCTCCCACGCGTCGCCGGCGCGGGTGCGGCGTACGTCGAGGACCGGACCGTCGGCGACGAGGTGGTGCGGGGCGGCGTACGTGATCTCGACGACGACCATGTCGCCGGGCCGGACGCCGTCGGCGCCCTCGGGGTTGAAGTGCACGAGGCGGTTGTCGCGGCCGCGACCGGAGAGCCGGTGGGTGGCGGCGTCCTTGCGGCCCTCCCCCTCGGCGACCATGAGCTCGACGCGGGTGCCGACGAGGGCCTTGTTCTCGGACCAGGCGATCTCGGTGACCAGCTCGGACAGGCGCAGGTAGCGGTCCTTGACGACCTCCGGCGGCACCTGGTCCTCCATGGTGGCGGCCGGGGTGCCGGGGCGCGGGGAGTACTGGAAGGTGAAGGCGCCGGAGAAGCGGGACTCCCGCACCACGCCGCATGGTCTCGAGGAAGTCCTCCTCGGTCTCGCCGGGGAAGCCCACGATGATGTCGGTGGTGATCGCCGCGTCGGGCATGGCCGCGCGGACCCGCTCGATGATGCCGAGGAACTTCGAGGAGCGGTAGGAGCGGCGCATCGCGCGCAGCAGCCGGTCGGAGCCGGACTGCAGCGGCATGTGCAGCTGGTGCATCACGTTGGGCGTCTCGGCCATCGCCTCGATGACGTCGTCGGTGAACTCGGCCGGGTGCGGCGACGTGAAGCGGACCCGCTCGAGGCCCTCGACCTCGCCGCAGGCGCGCAGCAGCTTGGAGAAGGCCTGCCGGTCGCCGAACTCCACGCCGTAGGCGTTGACGTTCTGGCCCAGCAGGGTGATCTCGGTGACGCCCTCGGCGACCAGCGCCTCGACCTCGGCCAGGATCTCGCCGGGGCGGCGGTCCTTCTCCTTGCCGCGCAGCGCCGGGACGATGCAGAACGTGCACGTGTTGTTGCAGCCGACCGAGATCGAGACCCACGCGGCGTACGCCGAGTCCCGCTTGGTCGGCAGCGTCGAGGGGAAGACCGACAGCGACTCGAGGATCTCGACCTGCGCCTCCTGGTGCGAGCGGGCGCGGTCGAGGAGGGCCGGCAGCGAGCCGATGTTGTGCGTGCCGAAGACGACGTCGACGTACGGCGCCCGGTCCGTGATCGTGGCGCGGTCCTTCTGCGCGAGGCAGCCGCCGACGGCGATCTGCATGCCGGGGTTGGCGGCCTTGATCGGCGCCAGGTGCGAGAGGTTGCCGTAGAGCTTGTTGTCGGCGTTCTCGCGGACCGCGCACGTGTTGAAGACGACGACGTCGGCCTGCGCGCCGGCGGGAGATGCGACGTACCCCGCGGACTCCAGCAGCCCGGTGAGGCGCTCGGAGTCGTGGACGTTCATCTGGCACCCGTAGGTGCGGACCTCGTAGGTGCGTGCAGGCGTCTCAGGCAGCGTCTCGGGAATGGCAGTCATGACCGGTCAAGGGTACGGCGAGCGCTCGGGGCCGGTGGAATCGCGCAACGACCGCCACCGACCCCGTCCCGCTGCTAGCGTCCGCCCACGATCCCGGCCGAGGGCCGTGACGAGGTCGAGGGGGACCCATGTCGACACGCACCGCGCCCGCGCTCCTGGCCCTGGCGTGCGCCGTGGGCCTGCTGACGTCGGTCCCGGCCGGCGCCGCGGCGGGTGCCGCCGCCGCGGGCGGGGCGAGGTGCGACGGACACCGGCCCACCCTCGTGACGTCGGCCGCGGACGTGACGGGCACGCCCGGCGACGACGTGATCGTGGTGCTCGGGGCGCGCGCCGAGGTCGAGGCCGGTGCCGGGGACGACACGGTCTGCGTGCGCGGTCGCGGGGGCTGGAGGAGCGTGACCGGTGGCCCGGGGGATGACCGGGTGCTCGTCGAGACGCGCACCCGGGTGTACGCCGACCTCCGCGTCGGGACCGACACCTACCGGGGCGGGCCGGGCACCGACCTGGTGCTCTCGGGCTGGCCCGGGGCCCGTAACGCCGACCGCGTCCTGCTGGGCCGGGGGGCCGACGCGCTCGTCCTCGCGGAGGGCGCGGACCACCGTCGGGCGATCCTGCGCGGCGGTCGGGGCACCGACCTGCTGAGGGTCACGCGCAGGTCCGGGTCCCTCCGCCTCGACGCGGGCACCGCGAGCGCGTCGCTCGACGGCGAGGCCCACGCCCGCTGGGACGCCTTCGAGTCGTACGCCGTCTCGTCCGGGGGGCGGCAGGCCTTCGTGGGGAGCCCGGAGGACGACACCGTGTCGTTCGAGGGCCGGGGATCCGTCGAGGCGCTCACCGGGGACGGCGACGACGTGGTGGGCCTGCGCGTCGACCTGGGACTCACGATGCGCGCGCCGGGGAGCGGGCGGTCGAGGGAGACCGGGGCGATCACGCTGGACACCGGCCTCGGTCGGGACACCCTGGACGTGTGGACGAACGCACTCTCGGTGGTGGGCGACCTGACCACCGGTCGCATGACCTTCCGCGACGACCAGCTCCTGGGCGAGGGCACCGCGATCCTCGTGCTCGCCGGGGTGGAGGACCTGGCGGTGGGCGCGCCCACCGAGGTCAGCCAGGGACCGCAGCCGCTCCCAGGGTCGCGCGTCGAGCTCATCGGCACCGACGGCGACAACGAGCTGAGGGCCAGCGCCTGCCACGTGGTGCTGTCCGGGGGCGCCGGGGACGACGAGCTGGGGGTGGGTCTCGGCCCTGCGGCCGGGTTCTTCGTGAGCGCCGGCGGCATCGACCGGGGGTGCCGCCGGACCTCGGAGGTGTACGGCGGCCCCGGCGACGACGCCATGACGAGCCGGGCCACGACCCTCGACACCCGCGGCCTGGAGGTCGGGGACACCGTGGAGGAGGTGGAGCTCCCGGTCGCCGACCTGCTCGACGGGGGCGAGGGCAACGACTCCGCCGACGCGGGGGCCGGCCAGGACACGTGCTACGCGGAGACCCGCGTCGCCTGCGAGGCCTGACCTACCCTCGGACCCATGCCGCGCCTGCACGCCTTCGAGCTGCTGCCCGACGACGAGGGACGCGAGGCCGTCCTCCGTGACTGGCAGGCCCTGCGCGACGCGGGTCTCCCGTCGCAGCTCGACCACAAGGGCATGACCAACACCCCGCACGTCACCGTGCTCACCGCCGAGACGCTCGGGCCGGAGCACGACGAGGTCGCGCTGGCCCGGCTCGGGACGTCCCTCCCGGTCGAGTCCCGGGCGTCGGGGATCGCGCTGCTCGGGGGGTCGCGGGTGTCCCTGGTCCGGCTGCTCGACGTGCCCGACACCCTCATGCGGGCGGTCCTCGCGCTGCGCGGCGAGGTGCCGCACGCCAAGCACCCGGGGTGGCTGCCGCACGTGACCCTGGCACGGCGGGTGCCGCGGGCCGCGGTCCCGACGGCTCTCGAGGCGATCGGCCACGAGGACCTCGCCCTCCGGCTCGTCGAGCTGCGTCGCTGGGACCCGGACGCCGGGACGGTCCGCACCCTCTGACCCGCTCGGTCGGAGCGGCACAGGCCGATCAGTGCCGGTCGCCGACGGCCGCGGGGACCTTGGCCCCTGCCCCGCCGACGGTGGACGGACGAGGATCGAGTCATGGAGGCGCCGACGAACGGCCGCGACGTGTGGACCCGCTGGATCGCGTGGACCACGGTTGCGGAGGTGGCGGGATTCGCCGCCCCGGGGGTCGTCGGCGTCGCCACCGCGAGCCGCGTCGGGACGGCCCAGTGGCTCCCGCTCGTCCTGGCCGGCATGGTCGAGGGTGCCGCGCTCGGCGCCGGGCAGGCGCACGTGCTCCGCGACGTGCTGCCCGGGCTGCGGGTGCGCGCCTTCGTGGTCGCGACCTCCGTGGCCGCCGGTGTCGCGTACGCCGTCGCGATGCTCCCCGCCGCGTGGCACGCGTGGTTCGCCGACCTGCCCGTGCCGCTGCTCGTGCTCCTCGCCGCCCTCGGTGGCGGGGTCCTGATCGCCTCGATCGGGACCGGCCAGTGGCTGGTCCTGCGCGAGGTGCTCCCCCGATCGGCGAGCTGGGTGTTGACGACGGCCCTCGCCTGGCTCGCCGGTCTGGGGGTGTTCCTGGGCGTCGCGACGCCGTGGTGGCACGAAGGGCAGTCGGCGGTGGCCGCCGTCCTCGTCGGCCTGGTCGCCGCCACGCTGATGGCCCTCACCGTGGCGGTCGTCACCGGCGCCGCGCTGCTGCGGCTGCTGGCCCGTGACCGCGAGGTCGCTCAGGTGAGGTGACGCCGCGCGACGAGCTCGCCGAGGTCGGCGAGCAGTCGCGCCGGCTCGCGCATGCAGGTGTCGACGTCGGGCTCGACGTCCGTCAGGGCGTACGCCGCGCCGATGCCGCCCGCCGCCAGCTCGTCGTCGTCGAGCAGCCGTCGCCCGCAGACCGCGACGACGGGCACCCCCGCCGTGCCGGCCGCGGTGGCGACCCCGACCGGCGCCTTGCCGCGCAGGCTCTGGGCGTCGAGCGAGCCCTCGCCGGTCACCACCAGGTCGGCGCCGGCCACCCGGTCGGCGAAGCCGAGCAGGTCGAGCAGCAGCCCGATGCCGGGCCGCAGCTCGGCGCCCAGCGCGGCCACGAGGGCGAAGCCGACGCCGCCCGCGGCCCCCGCCCCGGGCACGTCCCGCCGGTCGGCCCCCGTCGAGGCCGCGACCACGTCGGCCCAGTGCGACAGCGCGGCGTCGAGCTCGACCACCTGCTCGGGTGACGCACCCTTCTGCGGTCCGTAGACCGCCGCGGCCCCCTCGGGACCGGTGAGCGGGTTGTCGACGTCGCAGGCCACCACGACCCGCGCGTCCGCGAGGCCGCGGTGCAGCCCGTCGAGCGCGAGGGCGGAGACGTCCGCGAGGCCCGCGCCGCCGTCCGGGACCGCGGGCGAGGCCACGGCCCCGAGCGCGGCCAGCAGGCCCGCCCCGCCGTCGGTGCTCGCGCTGCCGCCGATGCCCACGACGAGCTCGCGGCACCCCGCGTCGAGCGCGGCCGCCATCACCTCGCCCAGACCCCGGCTGGAGGCGGTGAGCGGAGCCGGCACGCTTCCGGGCAGGCGCTCCAGCCCGCACGCGTCGGCCATCTCGACCACCGCGGTCGTCCCCCGACGTGCGTACGCCGTCTCCACGGGCTCGCCGGTCGGACCGGCCACCGTCACCGGCACCCGCTCGAAGCCGGCCGAGATCGCCGCGTCCAGCGTGCCGTCGCCCCCGTCGGCCACCGGCAGCAGCTCGACCTCGGCGTCCGGGTGCACCCGCCGCAGGCCGAGCGCGACGGCCCGCGCGACGTCGTACGCCGGGAGGGTGCCCTTGAACTTGTCGGGCGCGACCAGGACCCGGGTCATGACGCCGGCACCGCGGTCGAGTCGCGCACGACGAGGTCGCACTCGGCCGTCCGACGCCGGGGCCGCGCCGACGGCTCCTTGAGGGCCATCAGCAGGGCCTGCTCCCCCATGTCGACCATCGGCAGCCGCACGGTCGTGAGCGCGGGGGCCAGGTCGACCGCGACGGCCACGTCGTCGAAGCCGGTGACCGACATCCGGCCCGGCACCGCGATGCCCCGGTCGCGCAGCACCGAGAGCACGCCGATGGCCATGTCGTCGTTGAGGGCGAGGATCGCGGTGACGTCGGGATGGGCGGCCAGGATCTCCTCCGCCGCCTGCTTGCCCCCGAGTCGGGTGAAGGGCGCTTCGACCACCGGCACGCCCGCGAAGGGGATGCCGGCGGCGGTCGAAGGCCTCCTCGATCCCGGCCAGCCGGTCGGCCACGGTGGTGAGCGAACGCAGGCCGGCGACGACGGCGATCCGGCGGTGGCCGAGGTCGAGCAGGTGCCGAGCCACGGCCCTGCCCCCGGCCTGGTTGTCGGGCAGCACGGCGTCGGCGCTCAGGTGGTGGCGCCCGATCACCGCGACCCGGCCACCGAAGCGGCGGTAGCTCGCCAGGTCGGCCTTGGCCGCGGCCTGGTGGGCGGGGTCGACGAAGCCGGAGCCCGCGATGATGATCGCGCCGACGCGGTTGGCGATGAGGGTGCGGATCTGCTCGAGCTCCTGCTGGGGGTCGCGGCCGGTGTGGCAGATCTGCACGGTCAGCCCCTCCCGGGCTCCCACCCGCAGCACGCCGCTGGCGATCTCGGTGAAGTAGGGGTCGCCGATCTCGTGGACCAGCAGCCCGACCGACCGGGACGCGCCGCCGGCGAGGCTGCGGGCGTGGACGTTGGCGACGTACCCCATCTCCTGGGCGACCCCGCGCACGCGCTCGGCGACCTCCTCGCTGACGCCCGCCGTGCGCGACAGGCTGCGCGAGGCGGTGGCGATCGAGACGCCCGCCGCCTCGGCGACGTCCTGCAGCCGCAGGGTGGACCGGTCCTTCACCAACGTGTCCCCCTCAGGGTCCGGGGCACGAGTTGGGCTGTGACCCTTGCCACATCCGTCGTGCAGTGCCTACAGTAACCGAAAGCGCTTACGAAAGCGCTTACGTTCAGCGTAGAGGAGCGACATGAAGGTCACCACCCACCACCGGCTCGGCGTCCTGGCCCTGGCTTCCGCCCTCACCCTCAGTGGCTGCATGAGCTCCGGCTCCGGCGCCGAGGGCGAGGAGGGCGACGGCCCCATCACCATCGGCATCTCCCTCCCGCTCACCGGTGACTTCAGTGAGCCGGGCAAGGGGGTCCAGCGCGGCTACGAGGCCTGGGCCGACTACGTCAACGAGAACGGCGGCCTGCTCGGCCGCGACGTCGAGCTGACGATCCTGGACGACCAGTCCAACGCCGACCGGGTCGCCTCCGACTACGAGAAGCTCATCAACCAGGACGGCGTCGACCTCGTCTTCGGCCCCTTCTCCACCCGCCTCGTCGTCCCCGCCGCCCAGGTGGCCAAGGACTACGGCTTCCTCTTCGTGGAGCCGGCCGGCGCCGCGGAGGAGGTCTTCACCCAGGGCTTCGACAACCTCTTCTACGCCGCCCCCGCGGTCGCGGACGACCACTACAACTACCTCGCCGACGCCATCGAGGCGCTGCCCGAGGCCGAGCGGCCCAAGACGGCGGCGTACGCCGCGATGGACGACCCGTTCGCGATGGGCACGGCCTACGGCCTCAAGACCCGCCTCGAGGAGATGGGCGTCGAGACGGTCGTGGACGAGGTCTACCCGCCCAACACCACCGACTTCGGCTCCATCGCGGCCAAGATCGCCGACAGCAACGCCGACGTCGTGGTCGGCGGCACGCAGTACCAGGACGCCGTCAACATGATCGTGGCGCTGCGCCAGCTCGACTACCAGCCGAAGATGGCCGCGTTCTCGACCGCGCCGACCAACCCGGAGTTCCCGGAGGCCATCGGCGACGAGACCGAGGGGATCCTGTCCCCCACCGGCTACACGCCCGAGGCGGACTACCCCACCAACGCGGAGTTCGTGGAGTACTACACCGAGGCCAACGGCACCCCGCCGGCCGAGGACGAGGCCAACGCGTGGACGACCGGCCAGGTCGTGGCCGCCGCCGTCGAGGCCGTCGGCTGCGCCGACCCCGACCCCGAGTGCCAGCAGCAGCTCATCGACTGGCTGCGCGACAACGAGGTCGACACCGTCGTCGGCCCGCTGACGTGGGACGCCGAGGGCCGCCCCGAGGGCGCCCACCTCATCCAGCAGTACGTCGACGGCGAGATCCGGATCGTGCTGCCCGAGGACGCCGCAGAGGCCGACCTCATCCTCGAGAAGCCCACCTGGTGACGGGTCACCCGACCCACCGAAAGGCATCCTGATGTCCCTGTTCTTCCAGAGCCTGGTGCTGGGCGTGCTGCTGGGCGGGCTCTACGCCCTCCTGGCCGCCGGCCTCACCCTCTACTTCGGCGTGATGCGGGTCGTGATGATCGCCCACTCGGCGTTCCTCATCCTCGCGGCCTACCTCGCGTGGTTCTTCACCACCGAGACCGGCCTCGACCCGCTGCTCTCGCTCGTCGTGACCGTCCCGCTGTTCTTCGTCACCGGCGTGCTGATGCAACGGCTGCTCATCTCGCGGCTGCGCCCGGCGACCCTGACGATGATGTCGGTGCTGCTCACCTTCTCGATCGCCCTGGTGATCGAGGGGACGCTCGGCTTCGTCTTCAGCGGTACCCAGCGCGGATCAGGCTCCCCTACAGCGGTGACAGCATCGAGCTCTTCGGCGCCAACATCGCCGTGGTCAAGCTGATCGCCTTCGCCCTGGCGGCCGTCTCGCTCGGCGCGCTCTTCCTGATCCTCAAGAGACGCAGTTCGGGCAGGCGTTGCGGGCCACGATCCAGCACCCCGACGCCGCCCGCCTGATCGGCATCAACACCGACCGGATCGCCGGCTACGGCTTCGGGCTGGGGCTCGCCACGGCGGCCATCGGCGGCACGGCGCTCTCGCTGGACTCCACGATCTACCCGTCGCTGCACTGGCACTGGATCGGCCCGCTGATGGCGATCATCGTGGTCGGCGGCCTGGGCAGCATCCCGGGCGCCGCGATCGCGGCCATGCTCCTCGGCCTCGGCCAGAGCCTGCTCCAGATCCCGCTCGGGACCACCTGGGCCCAGACCATCTTCTACGTCGCGTTGTTCGCCACCTTGATGGTGCGACCGCAGGGATTCTTCGGAGGTCGTCTTGCCCAGCGCTTCTGACACCACGAGCCGCGGAGGGATGCTCACCAAGGGCATCGGCCTCCTCGTCCTGGCCGCCGCCGTCCTGGCCTTCCCGAGCCTGGCCCCCGACCCCTTCATCCTGTCGGTCGGCGTCGTCATCATGAGCTACGCCGTGCTCGCCACGTCGTGGAACTTCGTCGGCGGCTTCACCGGCTACATCTCGCTCGGCCACGCGTCGTACTCCGGTCTCGGTGCCTACGGCACCGCCCTCCTGGTGATCCACACCGGGATCAACCCCTGGGTGGCGATGATCCTCGGCGGCCTCGGGGTCGCGGTGCTCGCGGTGCCGATCGGCATCGCCAGCCTCCGGGTCCGCGGCGCCTCCTTCGTGATCGTCTCGATCGCGCTGGTGCTCATCCTGCTGCTGGTCTTCCAGTCGTGGGGCGAGGTCACCGGCGGTTCCAACGGCCTGCGGGTCCCGCGGCCCTTCGACGAGTCGGTGCTGCGACCCGAGCAGCACGAGCGCTTCTTCTACCTCCACGCGGCGCTGCTCGCGGTGGCACTGCTGGTGTGGTGGGGGATCGACCGGTCCCGCTTCGGCACCGGCCTCAAGGCCATCCGCGAGGACGAGGACAAGGCCCAGTCGCTCGGCGTCCCCACCTTCAACTACAAGCTGGCCGCGTTCGTCGTCTCGGCGTTCTTCACTGCCCTCGGCGGCGGGATGTACGCACTGTGGTTCGGCTTCCTCGACCCGATCTTCCAGTTCTCGATCCTGGTCGGCTCCTACATGGTGCTGATGAGCCTGCTCGGCGGGATCCGCAGCCTGCTCGGTCCCTTCCTCGGCGCGGTGATCGTCGGGTACGCCGTCGAGTTCTTCAAGAACCAGTACGGCGACACCCAGTTCCACCTCGTCGCCATGGGCCTCCTGCTCGGCATCGTCGTGCTCTTCATGCCCGACGGGATCATCCCGGCCGTCACCCAGCTCATCGACCGGTTCCGCCCGCAGGCCGCCTCCATCCGCGAGGTCAGCGCCGGCGAGCTGGCCGAGCAGCGGCGTACGGCGTCCGGTCCGGCCGCGAGCACCGGCACCGACCCCGGCACCGACCCCGGCTCCGACGACGAGTCGACCGACCGCCTCTCCGAAGGAGTCCAGCGATGACCACAGCGACACCCGAGAGCGCGACCGGCACCCGCATCGGGCTCGCCACCGAGGGCCTGAGCAAGTCGTTCGGCGGC
>CAVZOU010000004.1:0-257996 GCA_963776975.1 uncultured Actinomycetota bacterium
CCTCGGAGCGGACAGGTCCGACTGGACCATCGGCCTGCCGTTCGACCCGCCCCAGGTCACGGTCCCGATCCCCTCGAGCCCGGTCGACGGCGCCCGCCTCAGCAGCCGGACAACGCCCCCTCCTTGCCTGGACGGCGCTCGCCGGGGGCAAGTCCTACACAGTCCAGGTGGACAGCGACAGCGATTTCGTCGGCGAGCCCGACGAGTTCACCACCGAGACCACCTCGCTGTGGTCCAAGCCGCTCGGGTCGGCGACTGGTTCTGGCGCGTCATCGCGACCAAGGGCCCCGGCATCGTCTTCGAGCCCAGCGCTACGCAAGCTCTGGATCGACCCACTGGCCACCCCGGTCATCACCGGGCCGCTCGGCCCCCAGCCCGAGCTCCCCGGACGTCATCGACGTCGTCCTCGACTGGAACCCGGTAGCGGGTGCGATCGGCTACGAGCTCCAGGTCGCGACCAACAGCGCTTTCACCAACGTGGTCGAGGACCGTACGGGCGCTCCGGCCGTGTCGTCGGCACCCGCTTCTCCCCGGCCATCACCTACGACAACAACGGCTACTACTGGCGCGTGCGGGCCGTGGACACCGCCGGCAACTCCTCAGGTGGGCCAGGTCCCAGGTCGATTCAACCGCCACTACGACATCGCGCCGCACCTGGTCTTCCCCGCCGACGGCGCACAGGACGTCCCGGATCCGCTCGTACTTCCAGTGGGACCCGGTCACCAACGCCTCGGAGTACGAGATCTGGGTGGGAACCGACGAAAACTTCTCGCCCGACACCTACAACTCCTGCCGGGGTCGCGGCCACGACGTACACCCCCGGTCTCTTCGCGATCAACGACACCGACCTCGTCAGCGTGCTGCCGAGCCGCATCGACGAGGACTGCGACCGCAAGCCCGGTGTGCCGAACTACTGGCGCGTGCGTGCGCTCGACCGGCCCGTACGTGAAGGCCGGTGGCGGCGACCTGCCCGGTGTCCAGGGCTGCTGGTCCCCGACCCGAGAGCTTCGAGTACACGGGTCTGGCGATGACAACGTGCTGCCGGCCAACGGCGCGACGGTCAGCGTCCCGACGCTCGCTGGGACGCCACACCCGGTGCGCTCACCTACACGGTCGTCATCAAGTTCGGAACGGCAACTGCAGATCCTCAGCGAGACGACCTCGGCACTTCCTACACGCCCAAGGGCAACCAGCGCTTCAGCGCCGCCCGGACACCGTACACCTGGGCTGTGTACGCCAAGACGGCCGAGGGCACGACGTCCAGGCGCCCGTCGCAGTTCACGATCGGCGGGCAATCCGCCGACACCGGCGCAGCCCGTCACCCCGCTGGGCCCGTCGCCGGCCGCTACTCTTCAGCGGACCTCCGTCGCTGACGTGGGAGCCGCAGCCGACGCCGCCTACTACCGGGTGAACGCCACCAAGCCCGGGACCACGACCTCGTCACCAGCGGTACTCTTCGAGACCACCGACCTGGCCTTCCCCGCGATGACCGACATCTCCAGCGAGCTCAAGCGCCCCGGGCACCTACACTGGTGGGTCACCGCGCACAATCGACGGCGTCACAGATCGAGACCGGCCCACCACCAGCACTTTCGAGATCCGGCCCTTCGCGCCCGCCGGCGGGTCACAAGGTCGGCGCTCGGAGGGCGTGCCCTGGACCCGAACAACCCGGGCCAGACCCCTGTGCCCGCCCCCACCACCGGGATCTGCACGGTTCCGGCCACCCCGGTCCTAGGTGGGACCGCGAGCCCCCGGCATCGCGTTCTACATGATCTACGTCAGCCAGGACCCGAGCTTCTCCAACCTGCTCGAGCCCACCACCGCCGTCCCTGCCACCACCAACACGATCTACACGCCGGCCCTCGACAACCGCGGAATGGACGTACGGCGACAATCAGACCGACCGGCCGTACTACTGGTTCGCTCGCCCGTGCCGCGCCGTGGGCCAGTGCGGCGTCGGACCGGTGGGCGTCCAGAACTCGGCGCAGCACAGCTTCTTCAAGAAGTCACCGCCGGTCACCGGGCTGAGAGCGTCCTCAGCGAGAAGACCGAGGTCACCTTCACGTGGGACAACTACTGGCGCGACCCAGCACTGGCGAACCGCCGACGACCGGTGGGGTCAGACGGGCGAACTTCTTCCCCAGTCGGCCATGAAGTACCGCATCGAGGTCGCGACCGACGAGTCATTCTCACCGTCGAGCGTCATCGACACCGCTGACGGTGGACCAGACGACCTACACCAGCCCCAGCAAGGTCTATCCCAACCGCACCTACTGGTGGCGCGTGCCAGGCTGTCGACTCCGACGGCAACGGGCTGACCTGGTCAGAGAAGAAGACCGTGCTGCGCGAAACGCCGCCCATAGCTCCTTCTGAGCCCCGTCGGAGACGCGGCGGCTCCCGGATCGGTCGCCTTCCGGTGGACAGGCTCAGCCCTACGCCAAGGGCTACGACTTCGAGATCTACAAGAACGACGACGCGCTCGACAGCAGCAACCGGCTGCTCGCCAGCACAGCCAACCTGCAGACTACGGCCTTCACCTGGAACAAGGCCCTGGCGCAGAGCGCGAGCGCCTATCGGTGGCGCGTGCGTCGGATCGACTCTCGGGAGCGTCGGCCAGTGGTCGGCCTTCGGCCGCTTTTTCGTCACCGGCGGTACGCCGAACATTGTGGGACCGGCCCCGGGCGCGCCTCAAGCCCCGGATGGCCCGGTCCTCGAGTGGGAGCCGCTCGGCGGGGCCGCCAGCTACACCGTCACGATCACGCCCTCCGGAGGTGGCTCTGCGGTGATCGCCAACACGGTTGCATCGGCGTGGGCGGCCACGACGAAGTTCGCCACTGGCATGTACAACTGGACGCTCGTGGCCAAGGATGCAAGTGGCAACAACTGGGGCGCTCGACCTCACGTTCGACGTGGACGCGGCCAACTCGTCGCGGACGGTGCGCCGCAAATCCTCGCCCCGGCGGGACCGGAGTCGGAAGCACCCTCGACTGTCAATCCTCCGACATGGTGGGCGGGCACCCCGACGTGTCGCTGACCTACCAGTGGCTGCGTGACGGAGTCACTTCGGCGCGGCACCCGGCACAGCTTCGACATATGTCATCCAGGCCTTCGACATCGGCAAGACCATCTCGGTAAAGGCCACCGGATCAAAGCCCAACTATGCCGCGGGACGTGGTCACTAGTGACGGCGTCGTGGCACCGCGGGCGACGCCCTCGTGCCCACATCCGCACCCTCATCGCCGGGACACCGGCACGTCGGCAACGTGCTGACCGCGGTTCCGGGGACCTGGGCACCGACGGCGACGTCGTACGCCTTCAAGTGGCTGCGCAACGGCGCACCGATCAATGGCGCGGACCTGGCCAGTTACACGGTGCAGGCGGCCGACGCGGGACGCAGCTCACGGTGGAGGTCACCGCCGTGAAGTCCGGCTACGCCAGCGGCACCGCGGTGTCGGCTCCGGTCGGATGGGGCGCCGCCGGGCACGGCGGGGTGGCGGGTCCGCGGTCACGCTGGCCGCCACGTCACCGCCGGTGATCAACGGCACTCCGAAGTCGGCGGGCTTCCTGACGGCCGCGGCGGGCACCTGGTCCAGCCCGCCCGACGTCGCTACAGGTACCAGTGGTACCGGCGAGGTGCACCGATCGCCGGAGCGACCACGCTGATCTACCGGCCGACCCTGGCGGACGCTCGACAGTCGCTCACCGTGCAGGTCGTGGCGACGCGCAAGGCGGGCTACACCGACGGCACGGCCACGTCCGCCGCCGTCGTGGTCCCCAAGGTGGCGTCCACGTACCACGGCCATGCTCCTGCCCGCGCTGCTCCAAGACGGCAAGCAAGTCCAAGGTGACGATCGACGTCCGCGCGATCGGCGGTCACCGGTCCCACCGGCAAGTCACGATCAAGGACGGCAAGAAGAAGCTCGGGTGCGGTCAGCCTGTACGGCGAGCAAGCCGGCAAGATCGCTTCAGGCTCCCAAGGGCTCAAGGCCGGCAAGCACAAGATCAAGGTCACCTACGCGGGCACTGCGCAGATCGCCGGGTCGCAAGAGCCAAGGTGGTCTGAAGTTCACCGTCACCAAGTGACGCCACGCTGACACATCGCGTGACCACGAAGCCCGTGGCCCGCCGGGCATCCCCGGCGGGCCGACCGTCGTTCGATGATGCTGCGACCCACCCGCCGGGCAGTAGCCTCCCGCCGGTGAACTGGCTCGAAGACCACTGGCTCGACATCCTCGGCTGGGGCGGCAGCGCCCTGCTCGTCTACTCCCTGCTCCAGTCGAGCGTGCTGCGCTTCCGGGTGCTCAACCTGGCCGCCTGCCTGCATCCTGCTCGCCTTCAACGCGGCTGCATCGGCGTGTGGCCGATGGTCGGCATGAACGCCGTGCTGTGCGCGATCAACATCTGGTTCATCGTCCAGCTGTGCGCGACCGCCACGACGAGGACGGCGTTCGAGGTGCTCGAGGTCCGCGGCGACGACGAGTACCTCCGCCACGTCCTGCGGGTGCACGGCGCGGACATCCTGCGGTTCAACCCCGACTTCGTGCACGACCCGTCGGACACCGACCAGGACGCGTTCCTCGTCCAGCGCGGCGACGAGACCGTCGGCGTCGTGCTGCTGCGCGCCGAGGGCGACACCGCCCACGTGCTCCTCGACTACGTCACGCCCCGCTACCGCGACTTCTCCCCCGGCGAGTTCGTCTGGCGCCGCAGCGGCATGCTCGCCGAGCACGGCTACCGCCGCGTCGTCACCTCGCCCACGATGGTCGGCGCCTACTACGACCGCCTCGGCTTCCAGCGCGACGGCGAGTCTGGGTCCTGTCGCTGTAGGTCTCGACTCAGGTTTGGGATTCAACGACCCCGGGTAGGCATGAACGCACGCCACCCCGAGGAGTGCCCGTGTTCCCCATCGCCTGGCTCAACGACAACCGCGTACATCGGCCGCGATCTTCGCCGTGCTGATCGTGGTCAACGCCTACGCCATCGCCGGCGGCCTCTACCGCTGAGCCAGACAGCTAGCGCGAGGACGCCGCGACCCACCGGTCGAGCGCGGCCTGCGCCGCGCCGGAGTCGATCGCCGCAGCGGCTCGCTCGACGCCCGGCGGCCAGCGCCTCGTCCACGGGCGCCCCGGGGCGTCGTAGACGGCCAGCGCCGCGCCGGCGTTGAGCACCACGGCGTCGCGCACGGGCCGCGGTCTCGCCGGCGAGCAGCCGGCGTACGACGTCGGCGTTGTGGGCGGCGTCGCCGCCGCGGAGGTCCTCGGTGGTCGCCGGCGCGAGCCCGTAGCGACGCGGGGTCGACGCTGTCGGGTCGTGACCTCGCCGTCGTGGACCGCCCACAGCGTCGACGTGGTCGTGGTGGTCAGCTCGTCGAGCCCGTCGTCGCCGCGGAAGACCCAGCGCGTCGACGCCGCGGGCGGCGAACACGCCGGCCATCACCGGGGCCATCCGCGGCGTCGGCGCAGCCGATGGCCTGGGCGGCCGGGCGCGCCGGGTTGGCCAGCGGGCCGAGCAGGTTGAAGGTGGTGGCGATGCCGAGCTCGCGCCGCGGGACGGCGGCGTGCCGCATCGCCGGGTGGAACGCGGCGGCGAAGCAGAACGTGATGCCGGCCTCGGCGGCGACCGCGGCGACCCGCGGGATCGGCAGGTCGAGGCGGATGCCGAGCGCCTCGAGCACGTCGGCGGAGCCGGACTTGCGAGGAGGCCGACCGGTTGCCGTGCTTGACGACGCGGGCGCCGGCGCCGGCCGCGACGATCGCGGCCATCGTGGAGATGTTGACCGACATCGAGCGGTCGCCCCCGGTGCCGACGACGTCGAGCAGCCGACCCGGCACGGAGATGGGGTTGCCGGCGGCGAGCATCGCGTCGGCCAGCGCCGAGTCACCTCCTCGACCGTCTCGCCCTTGGCGCGCAGCGCGACCGCGAAGCCGGCGATCTGGGCCGGGCGTCGCCTCGCCGGCGAGGATCTGGCCCATCGCCCAGCGCGCCTGCTCGGCGGTCAGGTCGTGCCGCGCCGACCAGCGCGGTGAGGACGTCGGGCCAGGTGTGCGACGCGGCGGTTGACCCCGGAGATGACGAGGGCCGACCGTGACTGGTGGGGTCAGGACGTGGCAGGCACGCGGGAGCGCAGCAGCGACGACGACCGACTCGGCGAGCTGGATCGGGTCGATCGGGTGCGGCACGGCGGCCTCGGCGCGCGACCAGGTGGCCAGCCAGGCGTCCTGCGGGCGGCCGATCAGCACCAGCACCGGCGGGCACTGGTAGATCTCGTCCTTGAGCTGCTTGGCGATGCCCATGCCGCCGGCGGGCACGGCCTCGCCGTCGAGGATCGCCAGGTCGATGGCGCCGGCGTCCATGTTCTGGATGACGACCGGCTCGGTGGCCACCTCGACGTACTCCAGCTCGGGCAGGTCGGGGTGCGGACGGCGGCCCAGGGCGAGGATGACCTGCTGGCGGGTGTCGACGTCGTCGCTGTAGACGAGGACCTTGAGCGGCTGCGGTCCGAGGTGTCGGTCACGGCGGCGATCGCTACCGGTCGCCGCTCGGCCTCGCGTGCGCGCGCACGCGCCTCGAGCAGGTCGAGGCGCCGGTCCTCGCGCGCGGCCTCCTTCATCGACGAGCGCACCCACTGGGCGAAGAGCACGCCGAAGAACACCAGCCCGACCAGGTCGCCGGAGGCCCAGAGGATCCCGCCGGCGAGGTGCTGGTCGTCGAGCGGGTCGGGCAGCCAGGCGCCCATCGGCCCCTCGCGCAGCGCGAGGTAGTGCGACTCCGCCGATGCAGCGTCGTCTGGCCCATGATCGTGACGCCGAGGAACGCGTGGAACGGCAGCGTGAGGACCATCAGCAGCACCCGGAACGGGTAGCCGACCCGCCCGGGCACCGGGTCGATGCCCATCAGCGGCCAGAAGAACAGCGCGCCGACGGTGACCAGGTGGACGTGCATCATCTCGTGCACGAACGGCGAGGCCAGCGACGCGTCGTACCAGCCGGAGAAGTAGAGCGCCCACGGCGAGATGACGTAGAGCAGCGAAGGTCAGCGGCGGGAAGGACAGCACCCTCGCGACCCGCGAGTGCAGCACGGCGAGCAGCCAGCGCCCGCGGCGCGGCGCGGCAGCGTCCGCAGCGCGAGCGTGACCGGGGCGCCGAGCGCCAGGGACAGCGGCACCACCATCGACAGGATCATGTGCTGGACCATGTGCACGCTGAGCAGCGTCGTGTCGTAGCGCGCCAGCCCGGACGACGGTCGCGAAGAAGAACGACCCCATCCCGGCGACCACGAACGCGAGGGTCCGACCGAGCGGCCAGGCGTCGCCGCGGCGGCGCAGCACCGCCACCCCGACGAGGTAGAGCCCGGCCACCCAGACGGTCAGCACGAACGGCACGGGTCGAGCGCCCAGTCGGTGAAGACCCGTCCCGACGGTGAATCTCGGAAGGTCCGGATCGGTCGTCCACGCGGCGGTCAGCCACGGTGTGAACAATATGACGCCGAAAGTGCAGGGGGTCGGGGTGCCCTCCGACGGCGGCTACCGACATAATGGCGTCCGTGGCGACAGCAACAGCGCGATTCCGGCATCCCGACTGCACGGGCACCACGACCGACCCAGCATGGTCAGCGTGGGCACGATCATCTGGCTCTCCAGCGAGCTGATGTTCTTCGCGGCCCTGTTCGCGGCGTACTTCACGATCCGCGCGGTCAGCCCCGAGCTGTGGGCGCAGGAGACCGAGCTGCTCAACGTGCCGTTCGCGACGGCCAACACCACGATCCTGGTGCTGTCCTCGCTGACCTGCCAGCTCGGCGTCTTCGCCGCCGAGCGCGGCCAGGTCGGCCGCACCGGCTCGGTCTTCAAGGTCAGCGGCTGGGGCCTGCGCGAGTGGTTCATCCTCACCTACGTCATGGGCGCGGTCTTCATCGGCGGCCAGGCGCTCGAGTACGCCGAGCTCATCCACGAGGGCGTCACGATCCCGGACTCCGCCTACGGCACGATGTTCTACCTCACCACCGGCTTCCACGGCATCCACGTGACCGGCGGCCTCATCGCCTTCCTGTTCGTCCTCGGCCGCACCTACCTCGCCCGGCGGTTCACCCACGAGCAGGCCGTCAGCGCCATCGTCGTGTCCTACTACTGGCACTTCGTCGACGTCGTGTGGATCGGCCTGTTCGCCACGATCTACCTCATCAAGTAAGCCCCACCGACCTCGGACAGCTAGGACTCACTGTGCGTCTTGCTGAACCGCTCCGCCGGTCGGCTCTCCCGGCACCGCCGCGGCCCCCTCGCCGGCCTGGTCGTCCTGCTGCTCGGCCTGCTGCTGACCGGTGGCCTCTACGCCGCGTTCTCGCCGGCCCAGGCCGAGAGCGACCAGAGCGACGAGCGAGCTCGATCGCCGAGGGCCGCGAGCTCTTCCTGGTCGGCTGCTGCCTTCTGCCACGGCCAGAACGGCGAGGGCATCTCGACCGCCCGCGACGGCACCAGTACGGCCCCTCGCTCGTCGGGCGTCGGCGCCGCCGCCGTCGACTTCCAGGTCGGCACCGGCCGGATGCCGATGGCGCAGCCCGGCCAGCAGGCCCCGCGCAAGGAGCCCGTCTACAACGAGGACGAGATCGCCGCGCTCGCGGCGTACGTCGCCTCGCTGGCGCCCCGGCCCGGCCATCCCCGAGCGAGGCGCGACTACTCCATCGACGGACTGTCCGAGGAGGAGCGCGAGGAGGCGATCACCCGCGGCGGCCAGATCTTCCTCACCAACTGCACCGCCTGCCACAACTTCGACGGCTCCGGCGGCGCCATGCCGCGCGGCGGCTACGCCCCGACCCTGCAGGGCGTCGAGCGCCAAGCACATCTACGAGGCCATGCTGACCGGCCCGCAGCCGATGCCGACCTTCTGCAACGGCAACCTCTCCCCCGAGGAGAAGCGCGACGTCATCGCCTACCTCAACAGCCTCGAGGAGACCCCCGAGTACGGCGGCTTCGGCCTCGGCGGCCTCGGCCCGGTGTCCGAGGGCCTGTTCGCCTGGGTCGCTCGGCATCGGTGGCCTGGTCGGCTTCGCGGTCTGGATCGCCGCCCACACCACGCGCAGCATCGAGACCGCATCGAGGAAGGGGCCGAGGCATGACCGACTCGCACGACACCACGCCGGCCGTGCCCCCGCACGGCGACCGACACCCCGGCCGTGCCGGAGGAGCCGATCGCCAACCCCGGCCTGCCCGCCCACCAGTGGCGTCCCACCGACGTCGACGAGCGCGCCGCGAAGCGCGCCGAGCGCCAGGTCGCCGCGTTGTTCGTGCTGTCCATGGTCTGCGCGCGTGCTCTTCGTCGTCGCCTACTTCACGCTCGAGATCGGCGACAACTTCGACACCTTCATCGGCCTCGGCGCCTCCACCGTCGCCCTCGGCGCTCACCCTGGGCGGCGCCCTGCTGCTCATCGGCATCGGCATCATCCAGTGGGCCCGCAAGCTGATGGGCGACCACGAGATCGTCGAGATGCGCCACCCCGCCGCCTCCTCGCGACGAGGACCGCGACGGCGACGCTCGAGGCGCTCTCGCTCGGGCATCGAGGAGTCCGGCATCGGCCGCCGCCCGCTGGTCCGCAACACGCTGCTCGGCTCGGTCGGCCTGCTCGGCCTGCCGGCCGTCGTGCTGCTGCGCGACCTCGGCCCGACACGCCCAGGTGCCGACGGAGAGGGCTCGGCTCAGCACACGATCTGGGAGCAAGGGCATGCGCGTCGTCCGCGACGTGGTCGGCACGCCCGATCAAGGCCTCCGACCTCGAGATCGGCGACCTGGTCAACGCCGCGCCCGAGGCGCTGTTCCCCACCGAGGAGAACGGCTACCCCGAGATCGAGGGCGTCCCGCTCCAGGTCGAGAAGGCCAAGGCCGCGATCATCGTCGTCAGGATGGAGCCCGAGCGAGATCACCCCGGCCGAGGGCCGGGAGAACTGGACCGTCGACGGGATCATCTGCTACTCCAAGATCTGCACCCACGTCGGCTGCCCGATCTCCCTGTACGAGCGGACCACCCACCACGTGCTCTGCCCGTGCCACCAGTCCACGTTCGACCTGGCCGACGGGGCCAAGGTCGTCTTCGGACCCGCTCACCGTCCCCTCCCCCAGCTGCCGCTGGCAGTGGACGACGAGGGCTACCTGGTCGCACAGAGCGACTTCACTGAGCCCGTCGGGGCCAGCTACTGGGAGCGTGAGAAGCAATGAGTCTCGACACGAGCAAGGTCGCGAGCACCAACGGCACGACCGCGGCGACCGCGTCCAAGCCGTCGAAGATCGGCGGGGTGGCCAGCTGGGCCGACGACCGCCTCGGCCTCGGCCACGGCGATGCGCAAGAACCTGCGCAAGGTCTTCCCGGACCACTGGTCCTTCATGCTGGGCGAGATCGCCCTGTGGAGCTTCGTGGTCCTGCTGCTCATCGGGCGTCTTCCTGACGCTGTGGTTCAACCCGAGCATGGGCGAGATCCACTACGAGGGCTCCTACGACCAGCTGCGCGGCATCGCGATGTCGGAGGCGATGGCCTCGACGCTCAACATCTCCTTCGACGTCCGCGGCGGCCTGCTGATGCGCCAGATGCACCACTGGGCGGCGATGCTCTTCATCGCCGCGATGATGGTCCACCTGCTCCGCGTGTCCTTCACGGGCGCCTTCCGCAAGCCGCGTGAGCTCAACTGGGTGATCGGCTGCCTGCTGCTGCTCCTCGGCACCCTCGAGGGCTTCACCGGCTACTCGCTGCCCGACGACCTGCTCTCCGGCACCGGCGTCCGCGCCGCGGACGGCTTCCTGAAGGCCACCCCGGTCGTGGGCACCTACATGTCGTTCTTCCTCTTCGGCGGCGAGTTCCCGGGCGACGCGATCATCCCGCGCCTCTACATCATCCACGTGCTGCTGATCCCGGGCCTGCTGCTCGGCCTGATCGCCGCCCACATGCTGCTGCTCGTCTACCACAAGCACACGCAGTGGCCCGGACCCGGCCGCACCGAGCAGAACGTCGTCGGCTTCCCGATGCTGCCGGTGTACGCCGCCAAGGCCGGCGGCTTCTTCTTCATCGTCTTCGGCGTCACCGCCCTCATGGGTGGCCTGCTGACGATCAACCCGGTGTGGAAGTTCGGCCCCTACGACCCGACCAAGGTGACGGCCGGCTCGCAGCCCGACTGGTACATGGGCTGGCCCGACGGCGCTGCTGCGGATCATGCCCGGCTGGGAGTCGGTGATCTTCGGCTACACGATCTCGTGGAACGTCATGATCCCGATCCTCATCGTGCCGCCGCTGATGCTCGTCGATCCTGATGCTGCTGCCGTTCATCGAGGCCTGGATCACCGGCGACAAGCGCGACCACCACCTGCTCCAGCGCCCGCGCAACGCCCCGACCCGCACCGCGGTGATGGTGTCGCTGATGACCTTCTACGGCCTGGCCTGGGCCGCCGGCGGCAACGACATCATCGCGATCAAGCTCGACCTGAGCATCAACCAGATCACCTACTTCATGCGGGTGGCGGTCTTCGTCGGTCCGGTGATCGCCTTCATCGTCACGCGCCGCTGGTGCATCTCGCTGCAGCGCCACGACAACGAGAAGCTGCTGCACGGCTACGAGACCGGCATCATCATGCGCTCCCCCGAGGGCGGCTACACCGAGCGTCACCTGCCGATCAGCGACCGGCGGCCTACACCCTCACCGCGCGTGACCGCGACGAGATCTACACCGTCGAGGGCGACACCGACAGCAACGGCGTCGTGGCCCCGGGCTCCCGGGTCCAGGCGCTGCGGGCCAAGCTGTCGGACGATGATGTTCGGCCACAACGTGCAGAAGCCCACCGCGGCCGAGCTCGAGGAGGCGCACCACCACGCCGCCCACGAGCACGAGCTCGAGGCCGGTCTCGACCACCCGGCGGACGGCCACCAGTTCGACGGCCACAGCGACCACACGGTCGAGGACGCTCCGCTCCGCGGCGGCCACTGACCACCGCGCACGGCACGAGGTGAGTGCCCCGGACCCACGCTGGGTCCGGGGCACTTCCCGTCTCCAGGAGTCCACGATCACCTCTCCCGACCGCCGCTCCCTGCTCCCCGTGCTCGTCGCCTCGACCGCGGCGCTGGTCTCGCTCGCCCTCCTCGTGGCGGCCGTCCGTCTCGGGTGGCTGGGCACCGACGTCGGGCGGGGCGCGGAGTTCTGCGAGGTCGAGCCCGACGGCCCGCTCCGCCAGCCGGCCAACACGCTCAGCAACCTCGGCTTCGTGCTCGCCGGCCTCGCCGTCGGCTGGTACGCCGGGCTCCCCCGCGGTCGCCTGGCCCGGCGCGGTCTCGCCACGTCGTACGCCGTCGTCGTCGTCCTGCTGGGACCGGGCAGCATGGCCATGCACGCCACCCAGAGCGAGCTCGGCGGCCGGCTCGACCAGCTCTCCATGTACGTCCTGGCCGGCTTCGCCGCGGCGTACGCCGGGATCCGGCTCTCGGGGCGGGGCGCCGGCACCTTCGTGGCTCGCCCTGGTGGCGCTCGTGGCGCTCTGCGACCTCGTCGGCCGGGCCGGGACGCTCCCGGTGGTCAACAACGCCGGCAACGCGGCGTTCACGGTCGCTGCTGGTGGTGGCCGTGGTCCTCGAGGTCCGGCTGCGACGCCGCGCCGACCGGCCCGGCGGGCGTGGCGTGGATCGTCGCGGCCCTGACCACCATGGCGGTCGCCTTCGCCGTCTGGACGCTGTCGCGCTCCGGTGCTCCCCTGTGCGACCCGCACTCATGGGTCCAGGGGCACGCCGTGTGGCACCTGCTGTGCGCCGTCGCGGCGTACTGCCTCTACCGCTACTGGACGACCGAGCCCGGGCCGGTCAGGGGTCAGGAGAGGGCGGAGCCGGCCTTGTAGTCGGCGTAGGAGGCGTTCCAGTCGCCGTAGCCGTTGGTCGAGGGTCATCCAGCGGTCGGTGCCGGTGTACTCGACGACGTCGCCGCGTCGGCTCATGGCGTAGAGCCAGCCGGCGTCGGCGGTGGACATGCCGGTGCAGCCGTGCGAGACGTTGGCACAGCCCTGGGAGCCGACGGACCACGGGGCGGCGTGGATGAACTCGCCGGAGTAGGTGAGCCGCATGGCCCACTGGACGTCGTCGATGTCGTAGGCCTCCGGGTCGTCGGCGCTGATGCCGACGGTCTCGGAGTTCATCCGCTCGCTCGTCGAACTTCTCCATGATGACCTTGGTCCCCGAGCGGGTGGTGAAGCCCGGCTTGCCGGTGGTGATCGGGAGCGTCCGCAGCAGCTTGCCGTTGGAGAAGACCTGCATCTGGTGGGTCTGCGCGTTGACCTTGTAGACGTGGGCGTCGCCGACGTGGAAGTCGACCGTGCGGCTCTCCTGGCCGTAGATGCCGTTGCCGGCCGGGACGGAGTTGACGTCGATGTCGACCGACACGTCGGTGCCGGCCTGCCAGTAGGTGCGCGGGCGGTAGTGCGCCTCGTTGTCGCTGATCCAGTGCCAGGTGCCGGCCTGGGCCGGGGTGCTGGTCACCGTCATGTGCCGCTCGAAGGCCGCCTTGTCGGTCACGGGCACGTCGAAGGTGACGACGACGGGCATGCCGACGCCGACGGTCTCGCCGGCGAGCGGCGCGACGGACGGGTAGGTCTGCTGGTCCAGGGTGAGGTCCTGGGTGCGGAAGCGCACCGGACGGGTCACCGTCTGCGCCGTCGCTGCGCACGGCGCTGCTGCGGGCGACGTAGTCGGTGCCGGGCTCGAGGCGTCCCGTGGACAGCCAGGTGCCCCCGTCGACCGTGCCCGCGAGCTCGGTGCCGTCGGCGGCCGTGACCGCGACCCTGGTCAGCTCGCCGCCCTCGGCGGTCAGCTCGACCGGCTGCCCGATCGGCACGGCCTGCGGGTTGCGTACGCCGAGCGCGAACCGCACCGGGTCGGCCTTCTCCGCCGCCTGCGTGGCGTCCGCCTCCGCGGGGTGCCGAGGCGTCCGGGTCGCTGGAGGTGGACGACTGGCACGCCGCCAGTGCGGCGCAGAGCAGCACTCCGGAGAGTGCTGCACCGACGCGGCGTACGGACGGCGTGCTGGTGCGGTCGTGAGCAGGCATGCGCGGGCGATCCCCCAGAAGGCGTGGAGCCAGGTCGCTCCAGGGTAACCGCGGGCCCTGACGGGGCAGAATCAGTGCGCGTGCTCGCCGCGGTAGTACTCGAAGATCCAGCCGGAGAGCGTCATCATGCCGAGCGACGCCGCCGATGATGAAGAGCCACCAGGCGCCCATCGCCGTGCCGAAGACCAGGTGCCCAGGGCCAGGGCGCACCACAGCGGCCACCACGAGTAGGGCGGGAAGAAGCCCAGCTCGCCGGCGCCGTCGGCGATCTCGCCGTCCTTGCGGTCCTCGGGACGCGGGTCCATCTTGGCCGCGTGGAAGCCGAGGTAGAGCGAGACCATCAGCGTCAGCAGCGCGGTCATCGTCAGCGCCGACGTGCCGGTCCAGTCACCGGTGATCAGCCAGTAGGCCGGGGTGACCAGCACGAAGAAGACCGTGCAGATGACGAAGATCCAGGACTCGGCCTTCATCGGGCGTCTCCCTTCGGTGGTGTCGTCGCCGTCGACGCGTCCGCGCAGCATCTCCTCGCGGCCCTCCACGTCGGGTGCGTCGGCCGGCTCACCACGACGCTCGGCGTCGTTCTCGGCGAGCTCGAGCATCGCGATCTCCGGGTGGTGGAGGTCGAAGGCCGGCGACTCGGAGCGGATGCGCGGGATGGTGTGGAAGTTGTGGCGCGGCGGCGGGCAGCTGGTGGCCCACTCCAGCGAGCGGCCCCAGCCCCACGGGTCGTCGACGCCGACCAGCGGGGCCTTGCGCGAGACGTAGACGTTGTAGAGGAACGGCAGCGTCGAGGCACCGAGCAGGAACGCACCGATGGTGGACACCTGGTTGAGCGTGGTGAACCCGTCCTCGGGGAGGTAGTCGGCGTAGCGGCGCGGCATGCCCTCGACACCCAGCCAGTGCTGGACCAGGAACGTGGTGTGGAAGCCGACGAAGAGCAGCCAGAAGTGCAGCTTGCCGAGGCGCTCGTCGAGCATCCGGCCGGTCATCTTGGGCCACCAGAAGTAGAAGCCCGCGAACATCGCGAACACCACGGTGCCGAAGACGACGTAGTGGAAGTGCGCGACCACGAAGTAGGAGTCGGACACGTGGAAGTCGAGCGGCGGGCTGGCCAGGATGACGCCGGTCAGGCCACCGAACAGGAAGGTCGTGAGGAAGCCGACCGACCACAGCATGGGGGTGTCGAAGGACAGGGACCCGCCCCACATCGTGCCGATCCAGTTGAAGAACTTCACCCCGGTGGGCACCGCGATGAGGAACGTCATGCCGGAGAAGAACGGCAGGTCGACGGCGCCGGTGACGAACATGTGGTGCGCCCACACGGCGACCGAGAGGATCGCGATGCCGAGCGTGGCGCCGACCAGGCCGACGTAGCCGAAGAGCGGCTTGCGGCTGAAGACCGGGAGGATCTCGGTCACGATGCCGAAGAACGGCAGCGCGATGATGTAGACCTCCGGGTGGCCGAAGAACCAGAACAGGTGCTGCCACAGGATCGGCCCGCCGTGCGACGGGTCGAAGACGTGGGCGCCGAGCAGCCGGTCGGCCTCGAGCGAGAGCAGCGCGCCGGCCAGGATCGGGAACGCGATCAGCACCAGCAGGGAGGTGACCAGCGTGTTCCAGACGAAGATCGGCATCCGGAACATGGTCATGCCGGGCGCGCGCATGCAGATGATCGTGGTGATGAAGTTGACGGCACCGAGGATCGTGCCGAGGCCGGCCATCCACAGGCCCATGATCCACAGGTCGCCACCGACGCCGGGCGAGCGGACGCGCGTCGGAGAGCGGCGTGTAGGCGAACCAGCCGAAGTCGGCGGCGCCCGCCGGGGTCAGGAAGCCGGAGGCGGCGATGAGCCCGCCGAAGAGGAACAGCCAGTAGCTGAACATGTTGAGCCGCGGGAACGCCACGTCGGGCGAGCCGATCTGCAGCGGCATGATCACGTTGGCGAAGCCGAAGAACAGCGGCGTCGCGAACAGCAGCAGCATGATCGTGCCGTGCATCGTGAAGAGCTGGTTGTAGAGCTCGTCGTTGACGACCTGCTTGCCCGGGAACGCCAGCTCGGAGCGGATCAGCATGGCCATCAGGCCGCCGACCATGAACCACCCGAACGACGTGACGAGGTAGAGCTTGCCGATCAGCTTGTGGTCGGTCGTGGTCATGATGCGGACCAGCTGCTGGCCCAGCGTCTTGCCGGTGTCCGGCGTGGTGCTGGTGGTGCCCGGGGTCGCGGTGGCGGTCACTCCGTGCTCCCTTCGGTGTCTTCGTCGTCGAGGCCGGCCTGGGTGCGTGGCGTCGGCGCCACCGAGCAGCGGCTCGTCGGACGATCGCAGCCCTGGTCGGCGAGGTCGGCGAGGTAGGCGTCGTAGTCGGCCTGGCTGACGACCTTGACGTTGAAGAGCATCCGCGAGTGGTAGACGCCGCAGAGCTCGAAGCACTTGCCGGCGTAGTCGCCGATCGACGGTCGGCGTGACCTGGAACTTGTTGATCCGGCCCGGGATGACGTCCATCTTCATGAGGAAGGCGGCACGCCGAAGTCGTGGATCACGTCGGGCGAGTGCAGGTTGAACTGGATGGTCTGGTCGACCGGCAGCACACAGCGTCGGGATCTGCGAGGCGGTGTCGACGTAGTCGTGTAGCGGCGTCTCGGCCGCCGTGTCGGCGGCCTCGCTCGAGCCGTAGTTGAACGTCCAGGACCACTGCTGGCCGACGACCTCGACGATCAGGTCGGGCTCGGGGTCGAGCGCGATGACCTCGTTCTGGACCTTGACGGTCCAGTAGAAGAAGACGATCACCATCATGATCGGCGCGATCGTGTAGAAGATCTCCAGCGGCAGGTTGTAGCGCGTCTGCACCGGGATCTCGTCGTCGCTGCGGCGGCGGAAGCGGACGACGACCCAGAAGATCAGGCCCCAGACGATGACGCCGGTGACCATGGCGGCGACCCAGGCCCAGCGCCACAGGTCGTAGGTGCGCCGGACCGGTCTCGGTCATCGGCTCCGGCATCGCCAGCCGGGCGATCTGGTCGCTGTCAGCCGCGTCGCCGCATGCGCTCAGGAGCAGCAGCAGGGTCGCCCACGAGCACACCGGCCGCGACCCGACGTACGGGCACGGCTGCACGCTTGGGGAGTTGCAGACCCACGAACGAGCCTCTCTTTCGGTCCAGTCTCGACATGTGCGAACACTATCTCCAATCAGGTCGTGTGGGTGGGGCGGGTGGGGTGTCGGCGCGCACATCCGCCGCGGGACGGGGACCGTCGGCGCGATGGTCTAGGTTCGGCGCGTGAGCAACCCGTCCGGTGCCGGCCCGAGCGGGCCGGACGATGGCCGGTCCGCCGACCTGGACGCGGCCTCGTCCACGTCCCTGCACCCGGCCGCGCGGGAGGTCCTGCTGGCGGCCCTCGACCGGGGGTACGCCGACCCGCGACGCCTGCACGGCCGGGCCCGGGACGCCCGCCTGCTGCTCGACAACGCCCGCGAGGCGACGGCCGACGCGCTCGGCGTACGACCCGACGAGGTGTCCTTCACCGCGAGCGGCACCGACGCCGTCCACCGCGGGCTGCTGGGCCTGGTGCAAGGGGCTCGCGACGGGGCGACGTCGTCGTCCACTCCGCGGTCGAGCACTCGGCGGTCCTGCACGCCGTGCGCGTGGGGCGCCGCGGGGCGTGCCGGTGGCGGTGCGACCGGCTCGGTCGGGTCCACAGGGACGAGCTCCTGGGCGCGGTCGAGCCCGGGGTGGCGGTCGATCGCCCTCCAGACCGCCAACCACGAGGTCGGCACCCTCCAGCCCGTCGGCGAGTTCGAGCTGCCCGCACGGCGTCCCGCTCTTCACCGACGCCTGCGCCTCGATGGGCCGCCTGCCCCTGCCCGGCGGGCTGGGCCGCCGCGGCCGGCTCGGCCCACAAGTGGGGCGGCCCCGCCGGCGTCGGCGTGCTGCTGGTGCGCAAGGGCGCGCGGTGGCGCAACCCGTTCCCCGGCGACGACCGGGTCGACGAGCGCACCGTCCGGCTTCGAGAACGTCCCCGCCGGCGCTGGCCGCGGCCGCGGCGCTCCAGGCCGTGGTGGCCGAGCGCGACGAGGTCAACGCCCGCCAGCACGCGCTCGTCGACGTCGTACGCCGCCGGGTCGCCGCCGAGGTGCCGGACGTCGAGGTGGTCGGCGACCCCGACGCGCGACTCCCCCACCTGGTGACCTTCTCCTGCCTGTACGTCGACGGCGAGGCGCTCGTCCACGAGCTCGACCGTCGCGGCTTCGGCATCGCCAGCGGGTCGGCGTGCACGTCGTCGACGCTGGCACCCAGCCACGTGCTCGAGGCGATGGGGGTGCTCACCCACGGCAACGTCCGGCTCTCGCTGCAGCGGGACGCGACCCGGGCGCAGGTCGACGCCTTCTGCGACGTGCTGCCCGGCGTGGTCCGCGACATCCGGGCGAGGGTCGGACTGTGACCGTCCCCGTCCCCGACCTCGAGCTCGACTGCCGCGAGCTGCGCTGCCCGATGCCGATCATCGAGCTGGCCCGCCACCTCGACGACGTCGAGCCCGGGCAGGTGATCGCCGTCGTGGCCCACGACCCGGCGGCTCGCGTCGACGTCCCGGCGTGGTGCCGGATGCGGGAGCAGGAGTACGTCGGCGAGGACGTCGCCGACGACGGGGCGCCGCGGTTCCTGGTCCGGCGCCTCTCCTGACGACGGTCTCGGCCCGCGGGTCGCTCGACTAGGGGTGCAGCGTGCGCAGGTGCGGCTCGACGTCGCTGACGGCGTCCGCGCCGTACGTCGCCTCCAGGCGCCGCAGGAAGGCGGCCCGCGACAGCGTGTACTCCTGGGTGCCGACCTGCTCGACGACGTGGACCGCCAGCAGGCAGCCCAGCTGCGCGGCGCGCTCGAGGTCGAGGCCCCAGCCGAGGGCGGCGAGGAAGCCGGCCCGGAAGGCGTCGCCGACGCCGGTCGGCTCGACCTTCTCGATCTCGGGGACCGCGCCGACCGTGATGGACTCCTCGCCCTTGCGGTCGATGCGGACACCCGCGGCGCCGAGGGTGACGACCCAGGTGCCGACGCGGTCGAGGACCTCCTCGGCCGACCAGCCGGTCTTCTGGATGATCAGGCTGGCCTCGTACTCGTTGGAGAAGAGGATCTCGGCGCCGTCGATGAGCGGGCGGATGAGCTCGCCGTCGCCGAACGCGAGCTGCTGGGACGGGTCCGCGACGAAGCGGTAGCCCCGCTGGCGGCACTCGTCGGTGTGGCGGAGCATGCCCTGCGGGTCGTCCGGGCCGATCAGCACGTAGTCGGGGGTCCCGACCCGGTCGACGATCGGCTTGAGCTCGATCTCGCGGGCCTCGCTCATGGCGCCGGCGTAGAAGGAGGCGATCTGGGCGTGCGCGGAGTCGTTGGTGCAGACGAAGCGGGCCGTGTGCCGGGTCTGCGAGATGTGGACGGCGGTCGCAGTCGACGTTGTGCCGCTCCAGCCAGGCGCGGTACTCCGCGAAGTCCTCGCCGACCGCGCCGATGAGCACGGGCCGGAGGCCGAGGTTGCCGAGCCCGAAGCAGATGTTGGCGGCGCACCCGCCTCGGCGCACCTCGAGCTCCTCGACCAGGAAGGAGACCGACAGCTTGTCGAGCTGGTCGACGACCAGGCTGTCGGAGAACTTCCCCGGGAAGGACATCAGATGGTCGGTCGCGATGGATCCGGCAATCAGCAGAGGCACGCGCGAACACTACCCCCGGGTACGGCTGGGGATACCCTTCGGTAGCCCCTAGCGTCGGCCGCATGACGTCTCCCGACAGCGCCGCACGCCTCGCCCACGCCGACCTCGCGAGCACCAGCGAGATGGCCGCCGACTGCCGCGCGACCAGCCGCAACCTGCGCCTCGAGCGCGCCGCGCGGGCCGCGGTCTCCGCCCCGCCGAGCATCCGCTACGAGGACTACCCCCGCGAGGTCGCCAAGCGCGACATCCGGGTCAGCGAGGCGGCCGCCCGCCTCGCCGAGGCGCTCTACGGCGCGCTGACGCGGCACGTACGACGAAGGGCCCCCGCCATCGGCGGGGGCCCTTCGTTGTCGTTCAGGTGGTTCTTCGTCTCACCGGGTCTCGGCACGCGGGTCACGCCCTCGCGAGCTCGGTCGTGCCGCTCGCTCGACCACCATCATCGAGTCCGCTGGCGCGTCCTCGATCAGTGGAAGGAGTCTCCACAGGCGCAGGAGCCGGTCGCGTTGGGGTTGTCGATCGTGAAGCCCTGCTTCTCGATCGAGTCGACGAAGTCGATCATGGCGCCGTTGAGGTAGGGGACGCTCATCCGGTCGACGACGACGGTCACGCCGTCGAAGTCGGTGGTGACGTCACCGTCGAGGGTGCGCTCGTCGAAGAAGAGCTGGTAGCGCAGGCCCGAGCAGCCACCGGGCTGCACGGAGATGCGCAGGGCCAGGTCATCGCGGCCCTCCTGCTCGAGGAGGCTCTTGACCTTGCCTGCGGCGACATCGCTCAGGTTGATCTGGTCGGTGCGGCGGTCAGTGGTGGTCTCGACCTGCTCGGTCATGTGGTGCTCCCAGAAGTCGAATCGAGCGGGTTACCAGCACCAATGGTCGCACACCTCGGGTTATTCCCCCTGCCCGGTGACCACGGTGTCAGGCGCTGGGGAGCTCGACCACGAACACGGCTCCCGGACCTCCGGCCTCGAGCGTGGCGGTGCCCGCGTGCTGCTCGGCCACCGACCGCACGATCGCGAGGCCGAGACCCGTGCTGCCGTCGTCGTGTGCGCGGGCCTCGTCGCCGCGGTAGAACCGGTCGAAGACCCGGTCCCGCTGGTCGGGCGGCACGCCCGGGCCGTCGTCGGCCACCACGAGCCTGGCCGTCCCCGCGTCGCGCGGCCAGGCTCACCGTGATCCGGGTGGTCGCGTGCCGGTCGGCGTTGGCCAGCAGGTTGCGGACCAAACGGCCCAGGTCGCCACGGGAACCGTTGACCGGCGCGGCGCTCACCCGCGAGGTGTCGATCTCCGCGCGGGCACTCGCCCGCAGTCGGCGGGCCTCCTCGAGCACCACGTCGTCGAGGTCGACCAGGCGGCGCGGCGCGGGCCCCTCGTCCTGACGGGCCAGGTAGAGGAGGTCCCGCACGAGCTGCTCCATCCGCGTGCCGTCCGCGAGGAGCAGGCGCGCGGTGTCCGGCCAGTCGGTGGACCCACCACCCTCGAGACCGACCTCGAGCGTGGTGCGGTACGCCGCCAGCGGGCTCTGCAGCTCGTGGGCCGCGTCGGCCACGAACGCCCGCTGCCGTGCGTGCGCCTCCTCGACCGGGCGCAGGGTCCGACCGATCAGCATCCACAGCAGGCCGGTCGCGGCGAGGAGGACCAGGGGCAGGCCCAGGGCGAGGGCACCCACCAGGCTCGCCACCGTCTCGCCGGTCGCCTCCGTGCTGTGCCCGACGTAGACGACGGCCGGCCCGGCCGGACCGCGGGCGGTGACGGCCCAGACCCGGAAGTCCTCCGTCTCGTCGTCGTCGCGCACGTCCTCGAGGTCGTACGCCTCGGGTCCACCGCCCTCCGGGGCGAGGCCGGTGATCGGGCCCGAGTCCCCGAGGTTGGCCGACGCGGCCAGCACGCGGTCGTCGGATCCCACGACCTGGGCCACGGAGTCGTCCCCGACGTCGGTCAGCACCGGGGTGAGGGACCCCGCCTCCAGCGCGGCCGCGACGTCCAGGGCCCGGGTGCGGGACAGGTCGTCGGCGGCGGCGCCGACCGAGCGCTGGAAGACCAGCACGATGAGCACGGAGGCCAGCACGAGGATGGCGGCGAGCACCAGGGCGGCGACCCCGGTCAACCGCCGCCGCAGACGTCCGGCCCCGCGCTCAGCCACCCTGGGCGTCCAACCGGTACCCGGCGAGGCGCACCGTCTGGAGCGACGTCCGGCCGAAGGGGATGTCGATCCGCTGCCGCAGCTGGCGCACGTAGACCTCGACGATGTTGGGGTCGCCCTCGAACGCGAAGTCCCACACGTGCTCGAGGATCTCGGACTTGGGCAGCACCTCCCCCGGGCGCCGCATGAAGAACTCGAGCAGCGAGAACTGCCGCGGGGTGAGCGGCACCTCGGTGTCGCCGCGCCAGACCTGGTGGGCCGCCGGGTCGAGCCGCAGGTCCCCCGCGACCAGCTCGGTCGGGCGCGAGCCACCACCGCGTCGCAGGAGCGCACGCAACCGCGCCACCAGGACGGCGTACGAGAAGGGCTTGCTGAGGAAGTCGTCGGCTCCCCCGTCGAGGGCCCGCGCCTCGTCGTCGGGGGCGTCCTGCGCGGTCAGCATCAGCACCGGCGTCCAGTTGCCCGCGTCCCGGAGGGAGGCGCAGAGCTCCAGTCCACTGAGACCCGGGAGCATCACGTCGAGCACGAGCGCGTCGTACGGGTTCTCGCCGGCGAGCCAGCGGCCGTCCTCACCCGTCGACGCCACGTCCACGGCGAACCCCTCGCCCTCGAGCCCCCGCTTGAGGGCGCGCGCGACACGCGTGTCGTCCTCGACCACCAGGATGCGCATGCCCACACCGTGGCACGGCCGGGCTGAAGGTGCGCTGAAGGCGGGCTGACGAAGCGTTCAGCGTGGCTTCAGCATCGGCGGGGCACGATGGTCGGAGCACGCCACCACACCGAGGAGACCGACATGAACCGCAGGAAGCTCGCCCTCGCCGGGGCCACGGCAGCCGCCCTCGTCCTCGCGGGTGGAGGTGTCGCCATCGCGGGCGGGGTCGGCGACGACGACGCCGCCGAGAGGCCGATCCCCGGACCGGAGCTCCAGCGGGCCGAGGACGCGGCCCTGGCCGAGACCGGCGGCGGCGAGGTGACCGGGACCGAGGTGGAGGACGAGGAGAGCTGGTACGAGGTCGAGGTCACCCTGGACGACGGGACGCAGGTGGACGTCCAGCTCGACGAGGACTTCGCCGTCGTCGGCACCGAGTCCGAGCGTGGTGACGAGGAGTCCGGGACCGACGACTGACGTCGGTCCCCGTCAGCGCGACCAGGTGCGCGCGACCCGCTCGGCGAGGTCGCTCAGCGCTCCCGAGGGGTCCGCGAACGCGCGCTCCTCCCCCACCAGGTCGACCAGCGAGTACGCCGACTCGATGCCCAGGGCGCGCATCTCACGGGCCCCGACGAGCACCTGGCCGGCCAGCGCAACGCACGGCCGCAGGGCCTCCGCGGCGATCTCGGCGACGCCGTACGGGACCTTGCCGGACCGGCTGGAGAAGTCGAAGGCGCCCTCGCCGGTGATCACCAGGTCGGCCTGCCGGGCCCGCTCGAGGAGCCGGACGTGCTCGGCGACCAGCGCGATGCCGGGCTCGCGCCGGGCCCCGAGGACGAGGAGGGCGTAGCCGATGCCGCCGGCGGCGCCGGCGCCCTTCTCCAGGGACGTACGCCGGTCGGTGACGGCCGCGAACGCCTCCAGCCAGCCGTCGATCTCGACGACCTGCTCCTCGGCGATGCCCTTCTGGGGGCCGAACGACTTGGTGGTGCCGAAGAGGCCGGTGAGGGGGTTGTCGACGTCGGTGGCGGCCACCAGGGTGATGCCGGCCAGCCGCTCGCGGGCCGGGGCGAGGTCGACGGTGGTGACGGTGTCGAGGGCGATGGCCCCGCTGTCGAGGATGCCGTCGGAGAGCGCCCCCAGCGCGGCGAGCACGCCGGCGCCGCCGTCGTTGGTGCCGGAGCCGCCCAGCCCGACGACGACCGTCGACGCCCCGCTCTCGACGGCGGCGATCAGCAGCTCGCCGACGCCGTTGCTGCTGGCGAACTCCACGCCCCCGTCGATGAGGTGCAGCCCGACCGCCTGCGCGGTCTCGACGTAGGCGACGTCCTCGACGAACAGGACCGTCGCGGGCACCTGCTCGCCGTGCGGCGCCTCGACGGTGACGGCGAGCAGCTCGCCGCCCAGGGCCGCGTGCAGGACGTCGACGAAGCCGGGACCGCCGTCGGCCATCGGCGCCAGGTCGAGGACGTCGTCGGGCGCGTGCCTGGCCCACCCGGTCGCGATCGCCTCGGCGGCCTCGACCGCGGTCAGGGTGCCGGAGAACTTGTCCGGCGCGATGAGGACGCGCATGCGGCCATCCTGTCGCCACGCCCCGTCGGGCAGGTGCCGCGGACTACCCCAGGTCCACGATCGCCGCGACCGGGCCGCCGCCGTCGGGGCCCTGGTGGGCCGCGGACACCGACACGAAGACCGCCGGGTCGCCGGTGACCGCCGCGGTCACGCCGCCCACGCACGACTTGATCTGCCGGTGCCAGTGGACGTCCGAGTCGTCGAGCATGGCGTTGCGCCGGCCGCGGACCTGGCCGTCCTGGGAGACCTCGCACTTGAGGAAGACGTTGACCAGCCGGCCGTCGAGGTCGGTGTGGTGCGGGCGCTCGGGCAGGTCGAGGCCGGCCGAGCGGATCGCGTCCCAGATGCCGTCGGCGTCGAGGGCGTCCTTCATCACCGAGTGGCCGACGCGGTAGCGCCCGCCGACGCCGGTGGCGTTGCCGACGACCACCACCTGGGCCTGGTCGAGCTCGACGCCCGACGAGCACGACGCGACCGCCGAGAACAGCGACCGGTCGTGCATGACGTCCTCGTCGGTCGGCATCTCGATCTCGCCGAGCGCCACCGCGATGCCCAGCGCCGTGCAGCCGTTGGAGAGGTCCATCGACTCGTGGGTGTGCTCGGTCCACACCGTCTTGCCGCGCGACTTGGCGTCGCGGATCGTGTGCACGGTCAGCAGGGGGGTCTTGGTCTGGACGTAGTGGACGTCGGCGACGTCGGTGATGCCGGCCTTCTCCATGGCGACCCGCACCGCGTCGGCCACCTTGGTGACCATCGCGACCCGGCCGATGTCCTCGGGCATCAGCACCTCGCTCATCGCGAAACCGACGGTCAGCCTCGACTCGTCCGTGGGCTCGGCGTCGGTGGTCGCGAAGATCGTGGCGTGCGGGCTGATGACCCCGTCGGTGCCGCCGGACCACACGATGGGCACCTGCGCGACCTGCTCCGCGGCCGCACCCTTCGCGACGAGCACCTCGCGGAAGGCCCGGTCGGCGATGATGCGCGTGTAGTCGTTGACCCCGCCGTTGCCCTCGGTCTTGCCGATGATGGCGATCGACGCGGTCGGCCGCCATGACGCCGTCGTCGATGAGCCTGGCGAGCTCGCTGGCGTCGGCGACGGAGTGGATCGGGACCTTGCGGACTTCGATGGCACTGGGCATGGATCGGTTCCTTTCGGGTGGGAGCTTCAGTTCGGTACGACGACGGTCCCGGCGCTGCCGGTCGGGAGACCGGTCACCGCCGCGACGATGTGGTCCAGGCTGGTGATGGCGGCGCGTCCACCGCACTGCTCGACGAAGCGGCAGGCGGCGTCGACCTTGGGGCCCATCGACCCACTCGCGAAGTGGCCCTCGGCGGCCAGTGCCCGCATCTCCCCCACCGTGACGCGGCCGACGGGGGTCGCCTCGGGGGTCCCGAAGCGCAGCACGGCGTGGGACACGTCCGTGGCGATGACGAGCACGTCCACCGTGATCGACCGCGCCAGCAGGGCGGCCCCGAGGTCCTTGTCGATGACGGCCTCGACGCCGGCGAGCGTGCCGTCGTCGCGGCGTACGACGGGGATGCCGCCGCCCCCGTTGGCGATCACCACGAAGCCGGCCTCGACGAGGGCGTGCACCGCCGGGGCGTCGACGACCTCCAGCGGCTCGGGCGAGGCCACGACGCGGCGCCAGCCCTTGTCGCCGCGGTCCTGCCACGTCTCGCCGTGGTCGACCAGGAGCCGCGCCTCCTCGGCGGGCAGGTAGCGGCCGATCGGCTTGGTCGGCGTCCGGAAGCCCGCGTCGTCGGCGTCCACGCGCGTGCGGGTGACCACGGCGGCGCTGCGCCGCGCGACCCCGCGGCGCGCCAGCGAGCCGCGTCGAGCGCGTCCATGAGCACGAAGCCGAGGGTCGCCTGCGTCTGCGCGCCGCACCAGTCCAGCGGCACCGGGGGGACCACGGCAGCGGCGAGCTCGTTCTTGACCAGCAGGTTGCCCACCTGCGGGCCGTTGCCGTGGGTCACCACGACGTCGACCCCGGCGGCGACGAGGTCGGCCACGGCCTCCATCGCCGTCTCGGCCGCGGCGATCTGGTCCTCGGGGCGCGCCCGGCCGTCGGGGCTGGTCATGGCGTTGCCGCCGAGCGCCAGCAGCGCCCTCACAGGTGGTCCACCTCCGCGGAGGCGGCCCCGCCCGAGAGGCGTGCGTAGCCCGGGCCGCGGTCGAAGAAGGCCTCGTCCCCCCGGGGACGCCCGGCCCGCTCGGTGGCCGTCGCCTCGGCGTCGTGGCCCAGCGAGTCGTCGTCGAGGGACCCGGTGAGGACCACGCCGTAGTCGGCCAGCGCCGACTCCGGCGACACCTTGCGCCAGACGACGTCGCGCACCACGAGGGACGGGTCGCGGACCAGCGGGTCGCCCCAGCCGCCGCCGCCCGTCGTACGGATCCGGATGACCTCGCCGGCGCGCACCGGCTCGTCGTCGGCGAGGGCGTCGACCCGGCGCTCGTGCGGCCCGCCGGGGTCGATGGTGACCTCGAACGGCCGGCCGGCCCGGCCGCCCCGGACGCCCCAGCACGCCAGGATCGAGCGGTCGGCGATCGACATGAAGTGGCCGTCCTTGAGCATCCGGATGTGCTTCTCGTAGCCGAGGCCGCCGCGGTGCTCGCCGGCGCCGCCGGAGTCCATGGCCAGCCCGAGCGACTCCACGAGGAAGGGGAAGCGCGCCTCGGTGAACTCGGTCGGCAGGTTGCGGGAGTCGGGGACGACGTGGATGGTGTCCTCGCCGTCGGCGTAGTAGCGGCCCCCGGAGCCGCCGCCCAGCACCTCGCGCATGAGGTAGGGGCGGCCGTCGCGGTCCTCGCCGTAGACCCCGGTGTAGCGGATCGTCTCCTGGTCGGCCGGCATCCTGCCGTCGACCGCCTTGGCGACCACCCCGGCGAGCACGCCGAGCAGCCGGAGGATGACGAAGGTGCGGGCGTTGGTCGGCGCCGGGAAGACCGGCGTGAGCAGCGTCCCGGGCTCGGGGAAGCGCATCTCGATGAGCGGCACGATGCCCTCGTTGACGTCGAGCTCGGCCATCCGCTCGGGGGACTCGGCCAGGTTGCGCAGGATCGGTGCCAGCCACTTCTTGAGGAACACGCCGTCGCTGTAGTCGCCGCAGTGGTTGATCGGGCCCTTCGCCTGCGGTCCGGTGCCGTCGAAGTCCAGGACCAGCCGCTCGCCGTCGGGGTCGTCGGGCGCCGTGCGCGTCAGCGTGATGCGCTGCGTGTGCAGCCGCGGCTCGTCGACCCCGTCGTGCTCGGCGTAGTCCTCCCAGGTCCACGAGCCCACGGGGACCTGGCTGAGGATCTCGCGGCGGTACGTCGTGGTGGTGCGGTCGAGGATCGCGTCGAAGCACGACTCGACGGCGTCGACGCCGTACCGCTCGAAGAGCTCCCCGAGCCGGCGCGCGCCCATCAGGCAGGCGGAGCACTCGGCGTCGAGGTCGGCCGCGAGCGACTCGGGCATCCGGGAGTTGCGGGTCATGATCGCCAGCGCCGCACGGTTGGGCACGCCGGCGTCCCACAGCCGGATGGGCGGCACCATCAGGCCCTCCTCGAAGACGCTGGTGGCGTGGCTGGGCATCGAGCCCGGGACGGCGCCGCCGATGTCGTCGTGGTGGCCGAAGGCCTGGACGAACGCGACGACGCGGCCGCCGGAGAACACCGGCACGGTGACGCACAGGTCGGGGAGGTGGCCGATGCCGCCCTCGGAGCGGTAGACGTCGTTGTGGAAGAACACGTCCCCCTCGCGCATCTCCTCGATCGGGAAGTCGCGGGCCACCGGGTGCACGAGCGCGGAGTAGGACCGGCCGGTGAGCTTGCGGAGCAGCCGGTCGTGGATGCCGGCGCGGAAGTCGTGCGCGTCGCGGATCATCGGGCTGCGGCTGGTCCGGCCGATGGCGGTCTCGACCTCCATCTCCACGCTGGCCAGCGAGCCCTGGACGATCTCCACCAGCACCGGGTCGGCGCTCGCGCCGGCGTCGTCGGTGAGCATCCCGTAGGGGAACCGGGTGGGCACGCGGCGGCTCATCACGCCTCCTTGGTGACGATGATGTTGAGGTGGTCGTCGACCCGGGCGGCGAAGCCGGGGTGGACGGGGACCGTCGAGCCGAACTCCTCGATGATCACCGGCCCCCGGACGACGTGTCCCGGACGCAGGTCGGGTCGCCACAGCACGGGCGTGGTGACGTACCCGTCCGCCGCGTCGAAGCAGACGGGCCTCGTGACCTGGCTCGAGCCCGCTCCCCCGGCCGGCGGGTCGGGCGGCGCCGGGGCCTCCTCCGCCCTCCGGATCTCCGGGCGGGTGATCGGCCCGATCCCCGAGACCCGGAGGTTGACCCACTCGACCTGCTGCGAGCCGTCGCCGGAGAAGTCGTAGCCGTAGAGCGCCCGGTGCTCGGCGTGGAACCGCCGGGCGACCTCGGCGAGCGCACCCGCGTCGAGCGGGCCGTCGGGCACGCCGACGCGCACCTCGAACGCCTGCCCGAAGTAGCGGACGTCGGCCGTCCGGACGAACCGGTGCACCTCGGCGGCGAAGCCCTCCTTGACCAGGGCCGAGCGCGCCCGCGTCGCGAGGGCGTCGTACGCCGCCTGCACGGTCGAGACGTCGAGCGCCTCGTGGAGGGTGACGTGGGTCTGCACGTAGTCGTTCTTGACGTCGACGGTGAGCAGCCCGAACGCCGACACGTTGCCGGGGTTGGGCGGCACCAGGACGGTGGGGATCCCGAGGACGTCCATGAGCCGGCACAGGAGCAGCGAGCCGGAGCCGCCGAACGTGGTCAGGGTGAAGTCGCGGACGTCGAGCCCTCGCTTGACCGTGACCTGGCGCAGCGCGTTGGCCTGGTTCCAGGCGGAGATCTCGAGCACCCCGGTGGCGCAGGCCTCGGGCGACATGCCGAGCTCGGCGGCCAGCGCCTCGACCCCCGCCCTCGCCGCGGCGGCGTCGAGCGGGATCTCGCCCCCCAGCAGGTGGGGCGGGATGCGGCCCAGCATGACGTGCGCGTCGGTGATCGTGACCTCGCGGCCGCCCCGGGCGTAGCAGATCGGGCCGGGGTCGGCCCCGGCCGACCGGGGGCCGACCTTGAGCGTGCCCTCCGGCGAGAGCCAGGCGATCGAGCCGCCGCCGGCACCGACGGTGACGACGTCGATCATGGGGATCTTGGACGGGAAGGCGCCGACCGAGCCCTCGGTGGTGAGCGTGGGCTCGCCGTCGATGACGACCGAGACGTCGGTCGAGGTGCCGCCGCCGTCGCTGGTCAGGACCCGGTCGAAGCCGGCCACCTGCGCGATCAGGGCGGCGCCGAGCGCTCCCGCGGCGGGGCCGGACAGCACGGTGGTGATGGGCTGGTGCACCACCTCGTCGGCGGAGAGCACGCCGCCGTTGGACTTCATCACGTAGAACGGCACCTTGCGGCCGCCGTACTGCTCGAGGCGCCGGCTGATGTTGGCGACGTACCGGCTCAGCCGGGGCTTCACGGCCGCGTCGACGAGGGTCGTCATCGCCCGCTCGTACTCGCGGTACTCGCGCAGCACCTCGCTGGACAGCGAGACGACCGCCTCGGGGTGCTCCTCGCGCAGGATCGCGCGCATCCGCTCCTCGTGGTCGGGGTTGGCGTAGGAGTGCAGGAAGCAGACCCCGAGGGTGTCGATGCCGCGCGCCCGGAACCAGCGCGCCACCCGGCGGGCGTCCTCCTCGTCGAAGGGACGCACCTCCGCGCCGGTGAAGTCGAGGCGCCCGCCGACACCCTTGACCAGGTCGCGCGGCACGATGCGGGGCGGCTTGACCCAGAAGTAGGAGTTGCCGTAGCCGTCGGGCACGGACTGCCGCGCGATCTCGAGCATCGCCTCGTAGCCCTCGCTGGTGATGAACCCCAGCGCCTCGACCTTGCCCTCGAGCAGCTGGTTGGTGGCGACCGTGGTGCCGTGGCTGACCGCCGTGACCGCGTCGCCGCTGCCCCGCGGCAGGTCGAGGAGGTCCAGGACCTTGTCGATCCCGGCCATGAAGCCGTCGGCCGGGTCGGCGGGCGTCGAGGGGGTCTTGGTCGTGACCAGCTCCCCGCTGTCCTCGTCGAGGGCGACCACGTCGGTGAAGGTGCCGCCGGTGTCGATGCCGATCCGGATGCGCCGGGGTGCTGTGGGCATGCGGACCATTCAAACGACCGCGTACGCCGCCGGGCGAGGTCACATGTTGCCGACGGATCGGCTCCGGGCTGTCAGGTCATGCCAGCGTGGCGCCGGTGCACGGGCCTCAGGCCGCGCGGCGGGCCGCCTCGAACGCCGCGGCGATCTCCAGCAGCCGACGGTCCGCGCCGTGCGGTGCCACCACCTGGATCCCGACCGGCAGCCCCTCGGGCGTGTAGCCCGGCCGGGCAGCGGAGATCGCCGGGCAGCCGGTGACGCGTGATGAAGTAGGCCGACCGCATCCAGTCGAGGTAGGTCTCCATCGGCCGGCCGTTGATCTCGGTGGGGAACTCCTGGTCGGCGGGGAACGGCGGCACCTGGCTGACCGGCAGCACCAGCACGTCGTACTGCTCGAAGAAGAGGCGCATCCGCTCGGCGAGCGCCGTGCGCTGCGTGTAGGCGCGGGCGACGTCGGCGCCGGTCAGGCCCGCCCCGAGCGCGGATGTTGTCGGCGAGCGACTGCTTGAAGCCGTCCGGGTGCTCGGCGAGCAGCGGGCCCGAGCTTGGCCTGGAAGTGCCAGGCGCGCAGCGTGCGGAAGGTGTCGTCGGCCTGGGCCAGGTCGGGGTGGGCAGCCGCGACCTGCGCCCCCGGTGGCGCGATGGTCCGACCGGCCTCCTCGCACCACGGCGGCGACGCGCGTCGTCGACCTCGAAGGCGCCGCCGAGGTCGACGCGACAGCGCGACCCGGAGGCCCAGCAGGTGGCCCGTCAGCGGCGGGGCGAAGGCCGACCCCGGGTCCCCGAGGGCGAGCGGGGCGCGCGGGTCGGGACCGGCGAGCACCGAGAGCAGCAGCGCGAGGTCGCTCGACGTTGCGCGCCATCGGCCCGCCGACCGACGTCGTCTCCCACTGGTTGTAGTGCGGCCACTCCGGCACCCGGCCGAGCGAGGGCCGCAGGCCGACGACGCTGCAGAACGACGCCGGGTTGCGCAGCGAGCCGCCCATGTCGGAGCCGTCGGCCAGCGGCACCATCCCCGATGGCCAGGGCGCCGCCGCTCCGCCGCTGGACCCGCCGGCGGAGCGGCTCGGGTCGTACGGGGTTGAGGGTGGTGCCGAAGACCGGGTTGAACGTGTGCGAGCCGGCGGCGAACTCCGGCACGTTGGTCCTGCCGATCACCACGACGCCCGCGCGGCGGATCCGCTCGACGACCAGCTCGTCGCGCTCGGGGACGTGGTCGGCGCGCAGCGGCGAGCCGTACGTCGTGCGCCAGCCGGCCACCGCGTGGGTGTCCTTGAACGCGAACGGCAGCCCGTGCAGCGGCCCGACCTCGGCGCCCGCGGCCAGCGCCTCGTCGGCCGCGGCCGCCCCGGCACGGGCCCGCTCCTCGTCGAGGGAGACGATCGCGTTGAGCTCGCGGGTTGCGCTCGGCGATCCGGGCCAGGTGCAGGTCGAGCAGCTCGCGCGCGGAGATCTCCCGGTCGGCGACCGCGGCCGCCATCGCCCGCGCCGTCGACGCGACCGTGAGGTCGCGCTCATCGCGCCGGCGACCGACGAGCGGCGCCGAGCGAGCGACGCCGGCGAGCGACGAGCCCGGCCCCGACCGCCACGCCCGCGGAGGAAGTCGTCCTGCGACCCGACGGCCGCCGGACGCGGCGGGGCGCCGTGAAGACGGCGCCGACGGCGCGGCTCGGCCCCTGCCGCGGGCGCGCGCCGGCGACACGGGCGCGGCCACGGACGGGGCGGCTCCTCCGAGGACCGGCGTCGACGTTGCCGAAGAACTCCGCCGCCATCCGCTTGCGACACCGAGGTCAGCATCCGCTGCCCCACGCCGCCGATCATGCCGCCGACGACCGCGTCGGCGTCGTAGGTGACCGGGTGGTGCCGTCGCCCGCGTCGGCGAAGGACACCGCGACGTCGGCGCCGATCGTGCCCGGCGCGCCGGCGCCCTGCGCGTGCATCCGGAGCGACCGGTGCTCCTGGAGGTCGTGAGCCGGCACGTGCCGGCGTAGATGCCCTTGATCGCGGCGACGCCGGCGGTGACGGTCATGGTCGTAGGCGTCCTCGCCGGTGGCCTCGAGCCGCTGGCAGCCGGGGATGGTCCGCACCAGCACGGCCGGGTCGTGCAGGGCGTCCCAGACCCGCTCGACAGGCGGCGTGCCAGGACGTTCTCGCCGGTGAACTTCATGGGGTCTCCTCTCGCCTGGCGCAGGTGCGTAACAGCTCGGACGGCGAGATCGGCATCGCCGTGATCGGGAAGCCCTCGGCGTCCTCGATGGCGGCGGCGATCGCGGCCGAGCCGCGGGATGACGCCCGCCTCGCCGGCGCCCTTGATGCCGAGCGGGTTGAGCGGCGACGGCGTCTCGAGGTGGTCGATCTCGATCGTGTCGGGGACCTCGGTGGCGTAGGGCATCAGGAAGTCCATGAACGACGCGTTGAGCAGCTGCCCGTGAGTCGTCGTACTCCATCCGCTCGTAGAGCGCGCCGCCGACGCCCTGCGCGACGCCGCCGTGGATCTGGCCCTCGACGATCATCGGGTTGATGAGCGTGCCGCAGTCGTGGACCACGGCGTAGCGCAGGATCCTGATCTCGGCGGTGTCCGGGTCGGTCTCGACGATCACCGCGTGCATGCCGTAGGCGAAGGTCGACCGCTGCGGCGAGTAGAAGTCGCGTGCCCTCCAGGCCGGGCTCGTCGTCCTCGGCGACCGGCGGCTTGCCCGGGTCGCCCACGGCGAACTGGGTCGCCGCCTTGGACGCCTCGTCGAAGGCGTAGCGCAGCGGGTTGGACAGCACCGCCACCGTGCCCAGGGCGAGCGGCCGCGTCCGTGCCGCGCACCTGCACGACGGCCGTCGACGATCTCGAGGTCGTCGACGTCCGCCTCGAGCGCCTCGGCCGCGATGCGCAGCGCCTTCTCCCGGACCGCCTGCGCGGCGAGCTGGACCGCGGAGCCGCTCATCACCGCGGCCCGCGACGCGAAGGTGCCGACGGCGTACGGCATCCGGCGGGTGTCGCCGGTCGACGACCTCGACGTCCTCGAACGGGACACCGAGCTCGTCGGCGACGATCTGCGCGAACACGGTCTGCGTGGCCCTGGCCCTGGGTGGTGAGGCCGGTGGCGACCTTGACCTTGCCGGAGGTCTCGACGTGGACGTGGGCGCCCTCGTAGGGGCCGACGCCGGTGCCCTCGACGTAGCAGGCGAGCCCGATGCCGACGCGGCGTCCCTCGGCCGCCGCCTCCGCCTGCAGCGCCGGGAAGTCGTCCCAGCCGACCAGCGCCTTGAGCTTGTCCAGCGACGCCGGGTAGTCGCCCGAGTCGTAGCTCGAGCTGGCGACCGTCCTGGAAGACCAGCCCGTGGTCGTAGGGGAACTCGTCGGGCTGGATGAAGTTGGCGGCCCGCACCGCGGCCCGGTCGAGGCCGAGGTCGGCGGCGATCGCGTCCATGGTCCGCTCCATGACGAAGCAGCCCTGCGGACGCCCGGCGCCGCGGTAGGGCGTCACGATCACGGTGTTGGTGTAGACAGCGACTCGAACCGCACGCGGTAGGCGCCCGGCTTGTAGGGGCCCGAGCAGCTGGGTCGAGGTGATGATCGGCACGATCAGGCCGTACGGCGAGTAGGCGCCGTGGTCGTGCCAGAACGTCACGTCGAGCCCCAGCAGCCGGCCGTCGTCGTCGAAGCCGACCTCGACGTGGTGCACCTGGCCGCGCTCGTGGGCGGAGGAGATGAAGTGCTCGCGCCGGTCCTCGGTGAACTTCACCGGCCGGCCCAGCGCCCGCGCCGCCATCGGCACGAGCAGCTCCTCGGGCCACGGGTGCACGATCTTGACGCCGAACCCGCCGCCCACGTCGGGGGTGATGACGTCGACCTGGGCGAGGTCGAGGCCCAGCTTGGCGGCGACGCACGCCGCGCACGCCGGTCGAGGTCTGGGTGGAGCTCCACACCGTGCAGCCGGCTGGTGTCGGGGTCCCAGCGGGCGACGACGCCCCGGCCCTCCATCGGCTGGCACGCGCTGCGCTCGATCGTGAGGTCGAGCGAGAGGCGGTGCGGCGCGGCGGCGATCGCCGCCGGGGCGTCGCCGTGGTGCTGCTCCATCCGGGCCGCCGACGTTGCCGGGCACGTCGTCGTGCACGAGGTGCGGTCGCGGCCCGGGCCGCCTCGATGCCGACCACCGCCGGCAGGAAGTCGTAGGTCACCCGGATCCGGTCGACGGCGTCCTCGGCGACGTAGCGGTCGTCGGCGACGACGAAGGCGATCGCCTCGCCGACGTGGTTGACCTCGTCCTTGGCGAGCGCGTACTGGGTGCGGCCGTGGGTCAGCGCCGGGTGCGGGATCAGCAGCGGCAGCGGCTCGGCCATCGACGCCGTCGAGGTCGTCGTAGGTCCACACCGCGTGCACGCCCTCGAGGTCGAGGACCGCCGACGACGTCGATGTCGAGGATCCGGGCGTGCGCGTGCGGCGACCGGAGCACCGCCGCGTGCAGCGCGCCCGGGCCGACGAGCACGTCGTCGACGTAGCGGCCGCGACCGCGCAGGAACCGCTGGTCCTCGACGCGGGGGACCCGCTGGCCGAAGAGCTTGGTGGTCACGACTCCACCGTCCGCGCCTCGGATCTCGGCGGCGCGCAGGACCGCGGCGACGATGTTCTGGTAGCCGGTGCAGCGGCACAGGTTGCCCGGCGACCATCTCGCGGGCCTCGTCGCGCGGTGGGCGTCGGGGTTGTCGCGCAGGCCGGCGGTGATCGTGGTGAGGAAGCCGGGGGTGCAGAAGCCGCACTGCAGGCCGTGGCAGTCGGCGAAGGCCTGCTGCACCGGGCCCAGCGAGCCGTCGGCCTCGGTGAGGCCCTCGACGGTGGTGATCTCGACGTCCTGCCGAGCCACCGCGAACATCAGGCAGGAGCGCACCGGCGCGCCCGTCGACCAGCACCGTGCAGGCGCCGCAGACGCCGTGCTCGCAGCCGACGTGGGTGCCGGTGAGGCCGCAGGTCGTGGCGCAGCGCGTCGGAGAGCAGCCGGCGGGCGGGCACCGAGATCGTCGTGCGCGGCGCCGTTGACGCGCAGGCGTGACGTCCGTGCAGCGTGCCTGCGGTGTCGGTGGTCGGGTGTCTCCGTCGGCTCCGCAGGGCGTGCTCGTGCGGCCGCCGCGACCACGACGCGCGGGTCAGCACCGGACGAGGTGGGCGCGGTAGTCGGCGGTGGCGTGGATGTCGGCCGGCGGGCTCGAGGCGACGCCAGCGCGGCGTCGCCCGGGTCGCCGCCGGCCGCGTGACGACGCCGGTGAGGTCGACGACCGTCGGGACGTCGCTGACCGACAGGTAGCCGGCCCGGACGTCCACGACCTGCTCGCCCTCGACGGCGCACGACGGCCGCGACCCCGCCAGGGCGTAGTCGCCGTGGCGACGGGCGATCTCCTCGAACGCGACCCCCGCGCCGGCGCGGCAGGGCCGGGAAGAACGCCGCGGTGGCGATCTCGTCGTGGCCCAGCGACGACTCCAGCGGCCCGACGAAGAGGTCGGCCGCCGCGATCGTGCGGCGGCCCGGCGGGACCCGCGACGGTCACCGAGCCGCCGAGCAGGCGCAGCACGACCGGCATCTCGGCCGCCGCGTCGGCGTGCACGATCGAGCCGACCGTCGTGCCGCGGTTGCGGATCGTCGGGTGCGCGACGTGCTGCAGGGCCATGCGCCAGCAGCGGCTGGACGCGGCCGCGTCCGGCGTCGGAGGCGAGCACGTCGGCGTGCCGGGCGAGCGCGCCGACCCGGACGCCGTCGTCGTCGACGCTGACGCGTCCAGGCTCGGGGATCGCCGTTGATGTCGACGAGGCGGACGGCGCGGCGAGCCGCATCGAGAGCAGCGGGACCAGGCTCTGGCCCGCCGGCGAGCACCTTGGCGTCCGGGTCGCCGCCAGGAGCCTCCACGGCCTCGGCAGGCGAGCCCGGCCGGTGGTAGGCGAACGGCGCTGGCTTCACGAGGCGTCGTCACCTCGTCGGGACGTGGCCTGGCTGGCGTGCCCGGTGTCGTCGCCGCGCCGCCGCGTTGACCAGGTGGTAGAAGACGATGACCAGGATCGTGCCGAGCGCGATGCCGCCGAGCTCGAAGTCGTCGGTGATCTGCAGGGTGACGTCGCCGATGCCGGCGATGAGGCCGGCCGCGAGGCCGACCAGGTTGACCGGGTTGCCGAAGTCGACGCGGTTCTCGACCCAGATCTTGGCGCCGACGAGGCCGATCATCCCGTAGAGGACGACGGTGATGCCGCCGAGCACACCGCCCGGGGTCGCGTTGACGACGCGCCGAACTTCGGGCACAGGCCGAGCAGGATCGCCACGAGCGCGGCGACGTAGTAGGCGGCGGTCGAGTAGACCCGGGTGGCGCCCATGACGCCGATGTTCTCGGCGTACGTCGTGGTCGGCGAGCCGCCGAACGCGCTGGCGAGCGCGGTGGCGAAGCCGTCGGCGCCGATCGCGCGGCCCATGTAGGGGTCGAGGTCCTCGCCGGTCATCTCGGCGACCGCCTTGACGTGGCCGGTGTTCTCGGCGATCAGCGCGATGACGCCGGGCAGCACCAGCAGGATGAAGGTCAGCGAGAAGCTCGGACCGTGGACGACCGACGACGCCGTCGGCGAGCGTCGCCGCTCGGGAAGCCGATCCAGTCGGCCGCCTGGACGCCGGCCCAGCAGACCCGGTCGTGCGTCGTGGCCTCGGTGGCTCCGCCGAGCACCGAGGTGATCGGGCCGAAGACGCCGTCGAACGAGCCACGAGATCAGGTAGCCGAAGATCAGCGCCAGGAAGACCGCGATCCGCGACCAGAAGCCGGGCAGCAGCACGGCCGCGACCACCATGAACGTGGCCGTGAGCAGCGCGACCCACTGGTCCTGCGGCCAGTAGATGCCGGCCACGACCGGGCGCGAGGTTGAAGCCGATCAGCATGACGACCGCGCCGGTGACGGCCGGCGGCAGGATCCGGTGGATCAGCGCCGGCGCCGGCGAAGTGGACCAGCACGCCGACGAGCGGCGAGCACGAGGCCGGCCGACCAGGATCGCGCCGGTGACGTCGGCGGAGTCGCCGCCCTGGCGCGCGGATCGCCGCGACGCTGGCGACGAAGGAGGCGCTGGTGCCGAGGTAGCTGGGCACCTTGTTGTGCGCAGATCAGCAGGAACAGGATCGTGCAGATGCCCGAGAACATGATCGCGAGGTTGGGGTCCAGCCCCATGACGAGCGGGAAGACGAACGTGGCGCCGAACATCGCGACCACGTGCTGGGCGCCGAGGCCCGACGGTCTTGCCCCACGGCAGCCGCTGGTGCGGCGCGACGGCCTCTCCCGGGGGCGGGGTCCGACGACGTCCCACTTGAACATCGACATGTGGCCCTCCCTGGTCGCGTGCTGCGGTCGGGACCGCCGAGACTCCACAAGGTAGTGGCGCCATCACGACACCCTCGACGGCGAGAACTGCCGAAGGAACGCCGCGTCGCGGTGGCAGCAGGTGTGTCGCGGCCGCGGACGTCCTAGGGCCAGCTGATGCTCGAGCGACCCGCAGCGCGACCGCGACGTCGAGCCGCAGGTGCGGGTCGCCGGACAGCGGGCCGAGCAGCCGCTCCAGCTTGCCCACCCGGTAGCGCATCGTGTTGTAGTGGAAGAACTGCAGGCGGGCGGCCTCGGCGACGTTGAAGTTGGTGTCGAGCAGCACCTGCAGCGTCTCGCGCAGGTCGGCCGCCTCCGGCGTCGTCCCGGCGAGGGGGCCCAGCACGTCGTCGGCGAAGGCGTGCAGCTCGGCCGCGTCGGGCACCAGCGCGATCAGCCGGTGCAGCGCCGAGCTCGTCGAAGAACGTCGTCGAGCCGCTGCCGCGGACCCGGCGGCCGACCTCGATCGCCCGCCGGGCCTGGCGCGTAGGCGCCCGGCAGGTCGGCGAGCGACGGTCGCGGCCCGGCTGACGCCGACCGAGAACGGGCGGCGGCCGCCGCCCTGGTCGCCGGCGACGGCGGTCGACCGCGCGGCGCACGACCTCGCGGCCGCGAGGGGGTCGTCGTCGCCTCGTCGATCGGGCAGCAGGCGCGACCACCTCGGAGGAGAAGTCGGCGGGCGGGATGCCGGCGGTCGACCTCGCGGACGACCTGGCGCCAGGCCGCGGAGAACCGCTCCTGCCACTGGCGGCGCTGCGGCGCTGGAGACCGGCTCCTCGTCGCGGTCCGGTCGGGTCGAGCTCGGCCGCCACGCACCACCACCGGCCGGTCCAGGTCCCAGCCGAAGGCCGCGGCGTGCTCCTCGACGTACGCCTCGTCGCCGGGCCGCCCGAGGAACAGGTCGCGCAGGAAGTCGCCCTGGTACTTGTTCTCGACCGCGGTCACCGCCTGCTCGCGGGTGATCAGCAGCGCGGCGACGGCGGCCGCCCGCTCGAGCGCGTGCGACGTCGTCGTCGGAGATCGGCCCGTCGGGCCGCAGGCAGACCAGGCGGGCCAGGTCGGTGCCGCCGGCGGCGACCCGGACGAGCCGCACCTCCCCCCGCCGAGCCGGGCGCCGGCGACGAGCCGCATCCGCTCGACCCGGAACCGGCCGGTCGGGTCGACCAGGTCGCCGCCGGCCAGCGCGCGCGCTGGTCGCTCGGCGCCGCGGTGGCGCCGCCCGCTCGCGGCCGTCGGTCGAGGTGACCACGACCCCGGCGCCGAGGACCCGGGTGACCTCGGCGGCGATCGCGGTCGAGGTCGCCGCCCTCGAGCACGATGCTGGGTCAGGGCGGAGTGCAGGGCGTCGATCCGCGCGCAGGCCGGATGCGGCGCCGGCGCCTCGGCTCGTCACGCGCCTATCAACACTTGCACCTCGTTCGTGAGCGGATCGTTGGCAACAACCTCACATCGGCAAACCGTAGTGCGCCGCCGACTAGCGTCGGGCCGTGACCCTGATCGCCCCGCTCCCCGTCAGCGCCTCGTCCGCGGCTCCGGGACCGGCTGCGGCGCCGCTGCCCGACGCGGCGCCGACCGGTCGTGCACCGCGGGGCCGCACGCGGTCTACCTCGACGTCGAGCGGCGGTGCGTCGGCGTGCTCGGCGCCCGCGCGGCCCGCGTGCCCGTGCGGCGCTGCGACTCGCCGCGCCCGACGCGTCGGCGCCCGCTGGCGGCGGCGACCGGCGTGACGCTCCGCGACGGGGCCTGCATGCGACGGCTCGACGGCGACGGCTCGCCGTGCCCGTACGCCGCGCTCGGCTCGAGGCGTGCTCGGTCCCGCAGGCTCACCGCCCGGCGGCCACAGTGGCCGCGCCCGCCGACCCCGCGCTCCGGCTGGCCGAGCTCCGACGCCGCTGCCGCCGCGACACCGGCGCCTGCTCGTCGGGCGCGGCAACGGGCTCACGCCCGCTCGGCGACGACGTGCTCTGCGGCTGGCTGGCGCTCCACCGCGCCGCCGGCGTCGACGACCCCCGAGGTCGACGCGCAGGCCGTGCGCGCGCCTGCCGCGCACGCACCACGCTGCTCTCCGCGACCCTGCTCGACTGCGCGCTGCACGGCGAGGTGCTGCCGGAGTTCGCGGCGTGCGTCGCCGCGCTCGGCACCCCGCGAGGAGCCGCCGCGGCCGCGGCCCTCGCCGCGGTCGGCGCACACCTCGGGCGCGGGCTGCTCGCACGGCGCCGTCGCCGCGCTGGCAGCACCTCGCCACCCGCAAGGAGCGCGCCGCATGACCACCCGGAGCCGCGACCACGTCGAGCTCCGGCCCGGCGCCTACGCCGACTCGGTCGACGCTGCTCCAGGTCAGCCGCACCGTCCAGGGCATCCCCGGCGTCCTGGCCGCCCAGGTGGCGATGGCGACGCCGCTCAACGTCGAGGTGCTCGGCCGAGATGGGCTTCGACGTCCCGGCCGGGGCCACGCCCCAACGACATGGTCGTGGCGCTCCGGCTCGGCCGACGACGCCGACCTGGTCGCGGCGCTGGCCGCGGTCGACGCCGCCCTGACGGCGCTGACCACCGGCCGCGTCGACGGCGCCGACCGAGGTCGCGCCCGCCGCGCACGACCGCGAGTGCCCTGCGCCGGCACCGCCGACGGCCTGGCGCTGGTCTCCGTGCCCGGCGCCGAGCGCGCTGGTCGAGGCGATGGACGCCCTCGACGCCGGCCGCGACGTGATGGTCTTCAGCGACAACGTGCCGGTCGAGCAGGAGGTCGCGCTCAAGCGGGCCGCCGCCGAGCGCGGGCTGCTCGTGATGGGCCCCGACTGCGGCACCGCCGTCGTCGGCGGGCTCGGGTCTCGGCTTCGCCAACGCCGTCTCGCCCGGACCGGTCGGCATCGTCGCCGCGTCCGGCACCGGCTGCCAGCAGCTGCTCGCGCCTGCTCGACCACGCCGGCGTCGGCGTCGCGCCGCGCCCTGGGCGTCGGCGGCCGCGACCTGTCGGCCGACGGTGCGGCGGGCTCTCCACCCGCGAGGCGACTGCGCCGGCTCGACGCGGACCCGCGGTCGAGCTGATCGTGCTCGTCTCCAAGCCGCCGGCCGCCGAGGTCGCCGCCGAGATCGAGGAGTACGCCGCCGGGCTCGGCACCCCGGTCGAGCTCGCGCTGCTCGGGGCCGGCGCGGCCCGACCTGACCGCGGCGGCCGAGTCGCGTGCTGCGGCCGCCTGGGCGCGCGACGGTGCCCGCGTGGCCCGTCGCCGGCTCGGCGCCGCCCGGCGTCCGGCGGCGGTCACCTGCGCGGGCTCTTCGTCGGCGGCACGCTGTGCGACGAGGCGATGCTGGTCGCCGGCGCCAGCGCTCGGTCCGATCCGGAGCAACATCCCGCTCTCGCCCGAGCTCGCGCTCGGCCCCGACCTGACCGCCGCGGCGCACACGTTCGTCGACTTCGGCGACGACGCCCTCACCGCCGGCCGGGCCCACCCGATGATCGACCCGACCCTGCGCCTCGAGCACCTCGCCCGGGCCGCGGCCGACCCGGCGACCGGCGTGCTGCTGCTCGACGTCGTGCTCGGCCACGGCGCCGAGCCGGACCCGGCGGCGCTGCTGGCGCCCGGCGCTGGCGGGCGTCGGCCAGCCCGTGGTCGTCGCCGTCGTCGGCACCGACGGCGACCCGCAGGGCCTCGACCGGCAGGTGCGCGCCCTGGTCGACGCCGGCGCCGAGGTCCACCTGTCCAACGCCGCGCGCCACCCGCCGCGCGGTCGAGCCTGACGCTCGGAGGACCCCGATGAGCGACCCCCCCCGCACGTCGTCGAACGTCGGCGCCGACCTGCTCGCCGACGCCGTCGACGGCCAGGCCGTCGCCGGTCACCCGCGTCGACTGGCGCCCGCCGATGGCGGGCACCGAGGCCGACCTCGCCACCGTCGCCGCCGACCCGCTGCGCCGCGAGGCCAACGAGCCGCGCGCTCGCCGCGATGCTCGACGTCACCGCCACCCTGGTCGACGTCGCGCCCGGCCTCCGAGGTGCTCGGCCTCGAGCGCGGGCAGTTCCTGCACGCCGGGCCGCCGATCGAGTGGGACCGCGCCGTCCGGCCCGCTGCGCGGCGCGCTGATGGGCGGCGCCGCGCTCGAGGGCCTGGTCGAGGACCCCGAGGACGCCGTCGCGCTCTTCGAGTCCGGCGACGGGCGTCGCCTCGAGCCGTGCCACCACCGCGGCGACGGTCGGGCCGATGGCCGGCGTGGTCACGCCGAGCATGTGGATGTTCGTGCTCGAGGACGCGGCCAGCGGGCCGGCGTACGTACTGCTCGCTCAACGAGGGCCTCGGCAAGGTGCTGCGCTACGGCGCCTACGGGCCCGAGGTGCTCGACCCGGCTGCGCTGGATGCGCGACGTGCTCGGCCCGCTGCTGCAGGCGCGGCGCGTCCGGACGCAGCCGGACCCGGTCGACGTCACCGGCATCCTCACCCAGATGCTCCAGATGGGCGACGAGGCCCACAACCGCAACCGCGCCGGCACCCTGATGCTGCTGCGCGACCTCGCCCCCGCGATGGTCGACCAGCGGCGCCGACCCGGCCGACGTCGCCGAGTCGCTGCGCTTCATCGGCGGCAACGACCACTTCTTCCTCAACCTCGCGATGCCCGCCTGCAAGCTCGCGCTCGACGCCGCCCGCGGCATCGACGGGCTCGACGATGGTCGTCGCGATGGCCCGCAACGGCACCGACTTCGGCATCCAGGTCTCCGGCACCGGCGACGAGTGGTTCACCGGACCGGCCCAGCTCGCCGACGGCCTGTTCCTCGGCGACTACGGCCCCGACGACGCCAACCCCGACATCGGCGACTCCGCGATCACCGAGACCGCCGGCATCGGCGGCTTCGCGATGGCGACCGCCCCGGCGATCGTGCGCCTCGTCGGCGGGCCGGTGCCCGACGCGCTCGCGACCACCCGGCGGATGCACGAGATCACCCTCGGCGAGAACCCGCGCTGGACCGTGCCCGTCCTGGAGTTCCAGGGCATCCCGACCGGCATCGACGTCACCCGGGTCTGCCGGACCGGGATCCTGCCGCAGATCAACACCGGCATGGCCGGCAAGCTGGCCGGCGTCGGCCAGGTCGGCGCCGGGCTGGTCACTCCCCCGGCCGAGATCTTCCCCGCGGCGCTGGCGGCCCTCGCGGCGCGCGTGCCGCGCTGACGTCGTACGCCCTGCCGATGGGCGAGGATGGGCGCATGCCCCTCGACCCCATCGTCACCGAGACCGTCGTCCCGGTGACGCCCCACCCAGGCGTTCGTGGGTTTCACCGCCCAGATGGGCGAGTGGTGGGACCCGATGCTGAGCCCGGACCCCGCGACGTACTCCAGCATCGAGATCGACCCGCAGGGCGACGTCGCGACCGTGCACGACGACGGCGAGCGCTACGTCTGGGGCCGGGTGACGACGTGGGAGCCGCTGGGCCACTACGGCCAGGAGTTCTGGCTCGGGCCACGAGCAGGCGCAACCCACCCAGCTCGACGTGACCTTCACCGAGGAGGGCGCCGGCACCCGGGTCAGCCTCGAGCACGGCGGATGGGTGGACGGCGCCGACGACGTCCGCGATCGGTACACGCACTGGGACACCATGCTCACCCGCTTCGCCGCCCACGTGTCGTGACCGCGGGGCTCGTCGTCCGGCCGGCCGCGAGGCCGACCTCGCCGCGATGGCCCACCTGACCGGCCTCGCCTACACCGAGGTCGACCGGCGCACCTTCCAGCGCGACTGGCCGGACCCGGAGCCGCGTACGCCGGACCGCGACACCGCGTGGGTACGAGCGACCGCCCACGCGCTGCGCACCGATCCCGAGGGTTGCTGGGTGGCCGAGCGTCGACGGGCGCGGTCGTCGGGTGCGCCGTCTCCCGGGTGCGCGAGCTGATGTGGATCCTGTCGTCCTTCGCCGTCGCGCCCGGACGTCCAGGGGCGTGGCATCGGCACCCAGCTGCTGGCGGCCGCCCTGCACCACGGCCGGGGCTGCCTGCGCGGGATGTTCGCCGCGAGCGCCGATCCCGGCCGCCGTCCGTCGCTACCGGCTGGCGGGCTTCACCCTGCACCCGCAGATGTTCGTCACCGGCACCGTCGACCGCGACGCCATGCCGGTCGTCGAGCGGGTGCGGGAGGGCAGCGCCGGCGACATCGACCTGATGAACTCGGTCGACCGGCAGACCCGCGGTGCCGCCCACCTGTCCGACCACGAGGCGCTGCTCGAGCAGTTCCGCCTGCTCGTGTGCGACCGCAGCTCCGGCCGGGCTACGCGTACGTCGAGCGCCGGCGGCTCGCCCGTCCTGGTCGCGGCGACCACGCGGCGTACGGCCTCGGACCTGGTGTGGGAGGCCTTCGCGTCGTCGTCACCCGGGTCGACGGTCTCGCTGCACCACATCACGTCCGCCAACCAGTGGGCGATCGACGTCGCGCTCGCGGCACGCCTGTCGGTGCACACCAGCGGCTACCTGTGCCTGCGCGGGATGAAGCCACCGGCGCCGTACGTGCACCACGGCTCGTTGCTCTAGCGCGGTGTCGGTGCCCGGCTCGAGCCGTGCTCCGGCCGGGATCTCCCCGGCGATGCGGCAGTCGCGGCCGGCGAGCACCAGGTGCTCGTCGCGGGCGAGACGGGCCGTCGTGTCGGCACCGACCCGCGCACCGCGCAGGACCTCGCAGCGCTCGTCGAGGATCGCGGTGCGCACCTCCGCGCCGGACGCGCACCACGCAGTCCTCCATGAGGACGCTGTCTCGCACGACGGCGCCCTTCTCGACGACCACGCCGGGGCCGAGCACGCTGCCGACGACCTCGCCGGACACGTCGCATCCGGGCGAGAGCAGCGAGTCGCTGACGACTCCCGGTGCCGCGCACCCGCGCGGCGGGACGGTCCGGCCAGTGCGAGATGACCGGCCGGCCGGGGTGCTCGAAGACGTCGACCTTGCCGGCGAGCAGGTCGCGGTGCGACTGCAGGTAGAGCCCGGGCTGGCCCACGTCACGCCAGTAGCCGGTCATCGGCACGGCGACGGCCTTGCCGGTCTCGACGAGCCGCGGCAGCAGGTGCTCGCCGAAGTCGCCGAGGCCGCTGTCGTCGCCCTCCTGGTCACCCGACAGCTCGGCCCGGAGCTCGCGCAGGGTCGCGCAGGAGGACGGCGGTGTCGTAGATGAACACCTCGGTCGCCACGGTGCCGGCTCGACGGCTTCGACGGCTTGTGCTCGATGGCGGTGATGGTGCCGTCGGCCCCGGCCACCACCACGACGTTGTCGGAGGCGTCCTTCTTGGTGACCTCGGTGGTCAGCACCGTGGCCACCCGGCCGGCGGCGACGTGCTCGTCGATGACGGGCCCGAGGTCCATGTTGAAGACGTGGTCGGCGCTGCAGACCACGAGGGTCGGAGGCCCCGAAGGCCTCGAGGTCGGCGGACATCCGCAGCAGCAGGTCGCCGTTGCCGTGGGCGAAGCCGCTCTCGGTCGCCGGGCCGGTGCCGGTCTGCGGGACGATCCGGCGGAACCCGCCGCGGTTGCGGTCCAGGCTCCACGGGCGGCCGCCGGAGAGGTAGTCGTCGATGGACGTCACCTGGTACTCCAGGGAGACCCACACGTCGGCCAGGTCGGCGTGCACGAGCGCCGAGAGGGCGAAGTCGACCAGCCGGTGCACCCCGCCGTACGGCAGCGCGGGCTTGGCGCGCTCCCGCGTGAGGACGTCCATGCGTCCGCCCTGTCCTCCGGCCTGGACCAGGGCCAGGACCTCGCCTCGTCGCGCCATCGTGCTCTCCTCGTGCCCGGGCCGCCGGCGGTCGCCGCGGGTCTCCTCGTGCACACCTTCGCACGCCCGTCGAGACGGCAGTCACAGCAGACCTAGGATGGGGCCATGAGCCTCGTCGACCTGCCGCTCCTCCCCCTCGGCAAGGGCCGTGACCTCACCGCCGAGCGGGGCGTGGAGTGTCCCGGTGACCTGCCCGCCGCCTCCGACCCCGACCTGGTCGAGCGGGCCCGGGCCGCGAAGGCCGCCCTCGGCGAGCGGGTCTTCGTCCTGGGCCACCACTACCAGCGCGACGAGGTCATCGAGTTCGCCGACGTCACCGGCGACTCCTTCAAGCTCGCCCGCGACGCCGCGGCGCGTCCCGACGCGGAGTTCATCGTCTTCTGCGGCGTGCACTTCATGGCCGAGTCGGCCGACATCCTCACCGGGCCGGACCAGAAGGTCGTGCTGCCGGACCTGGCCGCGGGCTGCTCGATGGCCGACATGGCCCGGCTCGCCCAGGTCGAGGACGCCTGGGACGCGATGGCCGACGCCGGCATCCAGGACAGCATCGTCCCGGTGACGTACATGAACTCCAGCGCCGACATCAAGGCGTTCTGCGGCCGCAACGGCGGCGTGGTGTGCACGTCGTCCAACGCCGACGTGGCGCTGGAGTGGGCGCTCGCGCAGAAGGCGCACCTCGACGACGGCGCCAAGATCCTCTTCCTCCCCGACCAGCACCTCGGACGCAACACCGCCGTGCTCCAGATGGGCATGTCCCTCGACGACTGCGTCGTGTGGGACCCGCTGCAGCCGGGGGGCGGCCTCACCGCCGAGGAGCTGCGCGACGCCCGGATGATCCTGTGGAAGGGCCACTGCTCGGTGCACGGCCGCTTCAGCGAGGACGTGGTCGACGAGCTGCGGGCCAAGCACCCGGGGATCAACATCCTGGTCCACCCGGAGTGCAACCACGAGGTGGTCCTCAAGGCCGACCTCGTGGGCTCGACCGAGTTCATCATCAAGACGATCGAGGCCGCGGAGCCCGGCACGACCTGGGCCATCGGCACCGAGCTCAACCTCGTCAAGCGGCTGGCGGACGCGCACCCGGACAAGAACATCGTCTTCCTGGACCGCAACGTCTGCTACTGCTCGACGATGAACCGCATCGACCTCCCGCACTTGGTGTGGGCGATGGAGTCGCTCGTGGCCGGCCACCTGGTCAACCAGATCACCGTCGACCCGGACACCGAGCGCGACGCCCTCGTGGCGCTCCAGCGGATGCTGGACCTGCCGGGCAAGTCGCACCGCGACTGACCCGACGCCGCGGACCGTCAGTCCTCGGACGGCGGCCCAGTCCGCCGAGGCTCGGCCGGGCAGCGCGTCGAGCGCCTCGCTGAGACGCTCGGCGCTGCGCAGCACCCGGCTCAGCAGGTCCTCGACGTCGTCGCCGCCGCTCGCGATCTCGTCCTGCGCCAGCTCGAGGGCGAGGGTCACCGCCGCCACGGGGTTCTTGAGGTCGTGGCGGGCCTTCCGGGCGAAGGCGACCAGCTCGTCGGAGGTCACAGTCCGGGAGCATCCCACAACGCGAGCCAGCGCTGCATGTCCGGCTCCATCGGGAGCTCGGCCGCGAGATGGTCGCGTACGCCGATCTCGGTGAGGTTGTCGCGCTGGTGCGGGCCGGTGGGGGCGAAGGCGTAGAAGGTGCCCTGCTTGTAGAGGTAGACCAGGCCGAACGTGCGGTCGTGGCCGGCGAAGGTCACCATCGAGCACAGCAGGCCGGACGCGAAGCCCTGCTCCTCCAGGAGGTGTTGACCGCGTGCAGGTCGGTGCAGAGACCGGCCATGTCGGTCGGGTCGCCCCGCACGACCAGCCAGGTGAAGCCGAACTCGTCCGCGCTGATGGTGACGTCGGGGACCTCGGGGTCGTCGTCGAGGAGCCGGGTGATCTCGTCCTGGGTCCGGTCGAAGGCCGCACCGGGCGCGGAGCGGTAGCAGACCGACCCCGCACCGGTGGGCGCGAAGCCGGCGGCCGTCTGCAGGGTGATCGCGGCGCTGGGCACCAGGAACAGCGCGTCGAGGTTGTTGGCCGCCTGGCGTCGGCGGCCGGTGACGGCGTCGAGCCAGCGCACGTCAGGCGGTCGGGCCGGCCGAGCTCGGCCTGGATGCGGGCGAGCTGCTCGAGGCGCTGCTCGAGCGAGGGGTGGGTGGCCGTGAGGGTCTGCATCGTGATGCCCGCGCACCGCCGGGACGATGAAGAGCGAGTTGACCGCGCTGTCCGAGCGCAGGTCCTTCTGCGGGATGGCGTTGGCGCCGCCGGAGATCTTGGTCAGCGCCGAGGCGAGCGCCTGCGGCTTCATGGTGAGGTAGGCGCCCGACCGGTCGGCGCACAGCTCGCGGTAGCGCGAGAGCAGGCGTAGCAGGACGAAGCTGACGGCATAGACGACGAGGCTGATGACGATCGCGATGAGGACCCCGGCGCCGCCTCCGTTGTTGCTGCGGCCGCGCGCTCAGGCCACCGAACTGGGCGCCGCGCGTCAGCATGCCGGCGAGCGATGCCGGCGGACGAGGCGATCGTCATGACGAGGACGTCGCGGTGCGCGACGTGGCTGAGCTCGTGGGCCAGCACCGCCTCGAGCTCCTCGGCGTCGAGGAGGCCGAGGATGCCGGTGGTCACGCACACGACCGAGCGGTCGGGCGAGCGGCCGGTCGCGAAGGCGTTGGGCAGGTCCATGTCGGCGATGCCGACCCGCGGCTTGGGCATGTCGGCCAGGGCGCAGAGCCGGTCGATCATGCCGTGCAGCTCGGGGGCCTCCTCGGGCGTGACCTCGCGGGCCCGCATCGCCCGCATGGCCATCTTGTCGGAGGACCACCACTGGTAGAACGCCACGCCGATCCCGCCGACCCCGATGAGGAGGGCGAGACCGGGACTGTTGACGGCGTACATCATCCCGACGACGAGCCCCACGAACAGCGCGCCGAGCAGGAACATGACCAGGGTCATCCGGGCGGTGAGGCCGGAGTCCTTGATGAAGCGGTTGGTCGCCATGAGGGGTCGGTGGACGCCCGTCAGCCGGGGATGAGGCCGTCGTCGGCGAGGAGCTCGCGCACCTCGTCGATGGTGGCGTCGCCGGGCGGCAGGATCAGGTCGGACTCGTCGAGGGAGTCGTCGGGATGGTGCGTGCCGTGGTCGCGCACCCCGCCGAGCAGGGCCTCGAGGGCGCTGCGGAACGTCGCCTCGTCGCCGGACTCGACGGCCGACTCGATCCGACGTGGTCCAGCTCGTTGAGCGCCGCCACCGAGTCGTCGGAGACGTCGTACTGGCCCTCGCCGAGGATCCGGACGATCATGTCGTGCCGCCCTCGTTGACGGGGCGCTGCACGGGCTGCTCGTCGGCGGGCTCGAGGATGTCCCCGTCGCCGGCCTCGATCGCCTGGGGCTGCGAGGCTGCCCTTGAGGCGGGCCAGCTCGGCCTCGACGTCGGAGGCTGGCTGCTCAGCGCGTCGAGCTCGCGGGCGATGTCGTCGCCGGAGTTGGTCGACGGTGACGTCGTCGAGGGCACCGGAGGCGATCAGCTCGTCGATGGCGCCGGCCCGGGCCTGCATCGAGGCGGTCTTGTCCTCGGCCCGCTGGATGGCCATGCCGACGTCGCCCATCTCCTCGCCGATGCCCGAGATCGCCTCGCCGATGCGGGTCTGGGCCTCGGCGGCGGTGTAGTTGGCCTTGATCGTCTCCTTGCGGGTGCGGAAGGACTCGACCTTCGTCTGCAGCCGCTGCTGGGCCAGGACGAGCTTCTCCTCCTCGCCCTGGAGGTTGGCGTGCTGGCCCGGAGGTCGTGGATCTGCGAGGTGAGGCCCGACTTGCGGGTCAGGGCCTCGCGGGCGAGGTCCTCGCGGTCGGCGGCGATCGCCTTCTCGGCCTGGCCCTGGAGCTTGGCGGCCTGCTGCTCGAGCTGCTTGATCTGCAGCTCGACGCGCTTGCGGCTGGTCGCGACGTCGGCGACGCCGCGGCGTACCTTGCTCAGCAGCTCGAGCTGGCGCTGGTAGCTGTAGTCCAGCGTCTGGCGCGGGTCCTCGGCCTTGTCGAGCGCCTGGTTGGCCTTGGACCGGAAGATCAGGCTCATCCGCTTCATGAGACTCATGGGGATGTGGCTCTCTCGTGTGTTGACACCCTCGTGTGTGCTGTCTTCACCCTAGGACCAAACCCAAGGCGCAGGTAGCAGTTGGGTAGCCCAGACGCCGGTAGGCTGGTCCCACCAGCACACACACTCCAAAGGGCCCCCGTTGTTCCGTCGCAGCAAGTCAGAGACCACCACCCCCGTCGAGACCGACGCCACGAAGCCCGGCGGGCGGCAAGGGACGGCCGACGCCGTAGCGCAAGGAGGCCGAGGCCGCCGCCAAGGCCCGCGCCAAGATCCCGCGCACCCGCAAGGAGCAGATGGCCGCCCAGCGCGCCGCGCGCGGCGAGTCGAGCTCGAAGGTCCGGCCAGGCCATGAAGACCGGCGACGAGCGCTACCTGCCGCCGCGCGACAAGGGCCCCGTACGCCGCTTCATCCGCGACTTCGTCGACTCCCGCTTCTCGTTCATCGAGCTGATGGTGCCGCTGCTGGTCGTGACGATGGTCCTGGGCTACTCCGGCAACTCCTACCTCGCCGGCGTCGGCAACACGATCCTGCTCGGCACCGCTGCTGCTGGTGCGTCGTCGACATGACCATGCTGCGCTTCCGGCTGCGCCGCGAGCTGACCCGCCGCTTCCCCGACGAGCCCGTCAAGGGCACGACCTACTACGCCGTCATGCGGGCGCTGCAGATGAAGTTCATGCGGATGCCCAAGGCGCAGGTCAAGATCGGCCAGACAGCTCCCGAGCACTATCGCTGAGCCCGCGCTGCTGCTCGGGCTGGCGGCAGGCGTCGCCTCGGCCGTCCTCTTCGGCGTGGCCGCCGTGGTGCAGGCCAGCGCCGTCCGTGGCCTGACGGCACCCACCGGCACCCTGGGCGGGTTCGTGGCCGCCGGCGTGCGCAGCCCGCTGCTGATGCTCGTGGTGGCGATGTACCTCGGTGGCTTCGCCTGCACGCCGTCGCGATCTGGCTCCTCCCGCTCTACCTCGCGCAGGCGACCATCTCGCTGTCCCTGCCGGTGACGGTGCTGGTGTCGCGCCGCCTCTCGGAGTGGCTCACCCCCGCACACTGGCTGGGTGTCGGCGCCATCGTCGTCGGGCTCGGGCTCGTCGCCGCGGGAGCGGGCGCTGCCGGGTCCGCGAGGTCCGACGCCGCCTTCGCCGCCACCGCGGTGGGCGGTGTGGTGATGCTGGTGGGACTGGCGCGGTCCGGCCTGGTGTCGCGTGCGGCCACCCTGGGCCTGCTGTCGGGACTCGGCTACGCGGGCTCCGCCCTGGCGGTCCGGGGAGTCCTCCTCCCCCTCGATCCGGCGGTGGTGGTCACCGCCCTCACCGTGCCGGCCTTCGGGCTCGTCGCCTTCTGGCTCTACTCGCTGGGCCTCGAGCGGGGGCACGTCCGGGTCTCGACCGCGCCACTGGTCACGGCACAGACCGGCGTCCCCGCCCTGGTCGGCGTCATCCTGCTGGGCGACCAGGTGCGTCCCGGCTGGGGCGCCGCGGTCGTCGTGGGTCTCGTGCTGGCCGTCGCCGGCACGGTCCTGCTCTCCGGCGAGCAGCAGACCGCCGGGGAGCGGCCGGTCCCGAGCACGTGACCTGCTGCGGACAGGACCTGTCCGCCACTGGCGGCATGCTGGACGCATGGCCCACCGATCCCCTCCTGATCCTGTCCGGCGCGGGACTGCCCGCCTCCGCATGGGACGACGTCCGCTCCCGGCTCGACGCCGAGTCGCGCGTCGTCCCCTCGCCGGGTCCGTCCGGCACCCTCGGGTCCTACGCCGACGCGGCCCTCGCCGCGGCCGGGGGCTGGGCACGCTTCCACCTCGTGGCGCACTCGCTGGGCGGGGCGGTGGCGTCCGCGGTGGTGGCCGCCGCACCCGAGCGGGTGTCGCGGGTGACCGCGGTCGCCGCCGTCGTCCCGGCGGCGGGCAGGTCCTTCACCGGCGCGCTCCCGATGCCCGGACGGCTGGTGATGGGAGCGGTCCTGCGCGTGCTCGGCACCCGGCCGCCGGAATCGGCGCTGCGGGCGATGTGCCGCGGGTTGTCGGAGGAGGACACCGCACTGGTCGTCGGCCGTTTCGCACCGGAGGGGCGCCGGGTCTACCTCGACCGCACTCCCCCGCGCACCTGGCCGGAGGCGTCGTACGTCGTCACGACGAGCGACGACCAGTTCCCCGTCGCGCAGCAGGAGCGGTACGCCGCGGAGCTGGGCGCCACGACCGTGCGCCTGGCCACGGGCCACCTGCCGATGCTCGAACGTCCCGCCGAGCTGGTCGCCCTGATGGGTCAGGCGTCGTAGTCGACGACGAGTCGCGCGCTGGTGGGGTGCGACTGGCAGGTGAGGACGTAGCCGCGCTCGATCTCCTCGGGCTCGAGGGCGTAGTTGACGTCCATCGCGACGCTGCCCTCCACGACCCGCGCCCGGCAGGTGCCGCACACCCCGCCCTTGCAGGCGAACGGCACGTCGGAGCGGACGGCCTGGGCGGCCTCGAGCACCGACGGTCCGTCGGGGCGGAGCGGGAAGTCGGAGGCGCGGCCGTCGAGGCGGACCGTCACCGCCGCCGCACCGTCGGGGGTGTCGGCGAGCTCGGCGACGGGCGCCCGCTCGACCGGCTCGGCGTGGAAGAGCTCGGTGTGCACCGACGAGCGCGGGACCCCGGCCTCGAGCAGCACCCCGCCGAGCTCGTCGACCATCTGCTGGGGACCGCAGAGGAACCACGCGTCGACGTCGTCGACCGGCACGAGCGCATCCAGGACCGCGGTGAGCCGCGGGCCGTCGAGCCGCCCCGAGAGCAGGTCCACCTCGGTGGCCTCCCGCGAGAGCACGTGCAGGAGCTGGAGCCGGGGGCCGTGCGTGTCCTTGAGGTCGGCCACCTCGTCGAGGAACATCACCGACCGGTGGGTGCGGTTGGCGTAGACGAGCGTGACGAACGACCCCGGCTCGCCCTCGAGCAGCGCCGACACGATGGACAGGACCGGCGTGATGCCGGACCCGGCGGCCACGGCGACGTAGGTGCGCTCGGCCCGCGGGTCGGGCACGTGGGTGAAACGGCCCGCGGGGGTCATCACGTCGAGCTCGTCACCGGGGGCGAGCTTGGCGACGACGACGTCGCTGAACGCGCCGCCCGGCAGCCTCTTGACGCCGATGCGCAGCGTGCCGGCGCTGGGGGGCACGCAGATCGAGTAGCTGCGGCGCTCGCCGTCGTCGCCCCGGATCGTGAGGTGCTGGCCCGGGGTGAAGGCGTAGGCCTCGCGCAGGTCGTCGGGGACGTCGAAGGTGATCGCGACGGCGTCGTCGGTGAGCGGGTCGACTCGCGCGACCCGCAGGGAGTGGAAGTCCATCAGAGTGCCTTGAAGTGGTCGAAGGGCTCGCGGCACTGGCCGCACACCCACAGCGACTTGCACGCGGTGGAGCCGAAGCGGCTGGACTCGCGGGTGTCCGGGGATCCGCACTGCGGGCAGCGGACGGACAGCGTCAGGCCGACCGGCCCTTGCCGGCGCTCGGCCTCGGTCGGGGGCGGCGCGACGCCGTACTCCTCGAGGCGGGCCCGGCCCTGCGCGGTGATCTGGTCGGTCGACCAGGCCGGCGAGAGGACGAACTCGACGGTGACGTGGAGGTAGCCCTCCTCGCTGAGCCGGTCGATGAGGTCGGTGCGGATGGTCTCCATGGCGGGGCAGCCGGAGTAGGTCGGCGTGACCTGCACGTGGACACGTCCCTGGTCGTCCTCGGTGACGTCGCGCAGGATCCCGAGGTCCTCGATCGTGACGACCGGGAGCTCGGGGTCGAGCACCCGGCTCGCGACCCGCCAGGCGCGGGTGTCGCGGCCGGTGCCGACGTCGTGGGTGCCGGTCATCACCAGGTCGCTCCCGGGTGCGAGCGGGTGAGGTGCTGCATCTCGGCCAGCAGCCGGCCGAGGTGCTCGGTGTGCAGGCCGGCGCGACCGCCGGGCACCCGGGGTGCGACGTCGGGGACCGCCAGCGTCGCCTCGCGCACGACGTCGCCGAGACGCCGCAGCACGGGCTCGCGCAGGCTGGCGGGGGCGACGGCCACGCCGTCGGCCACCAGGGCCGGGTCGAGGTGGGACTCGTCGAAGAGCTCCTCGACCCACGGCCACTCGGCGTCGAGCGCCGCCTGCATGCGGGCGTGCGACTCCTCGGTCCCGTCACCGAGGCGCAGCACCCACTGGCGGGCGTGGTCGTGGTGGTAGGCGACCTCCTTGGACGCCTTGGCCGCGACGGCGGCCAGGACCGGGTCGCTGCTGCGCTGGAGCGCGGCGTACAGCTCGGACTGCCACGTGGACAGCACGAGCAACCGGGCCATCGCGACGCCGAAGTCGTCCTGGGGACGCTCGACGAGCTTGACGTTGTGGAAGTCGCGCTCGTCGCGCCAGTAGGCGAGGTCGTCCTCGTCGCGCCCCTCCCCCTCGAGCCGGCCGGCGTGGGACAGCAGGGAGCGCGCCTGGCCGAGCAGGTCGAGGCCGATGTTGGCCAGCGCCAGGTCCTCCTCGAGCTGGGGGGCACGGCTGATCCACCAGCCCATCCGCTGGGCGGAGACGAGGGCGTCGTCGGCGAGGCCGAGGACGTAGTCGACGTGGCCGTGCTGTGGGGTGGTCACAGGTGCTCGACCCCCTCCGGCACGTCGTAGAACGTCGGGTGGCGGTAGATCTTGTCCGCCGCCGGGTCGAAGAACGCGTCGCGCTCCTCGGGGCTGGAGGCGGTGATCGCGGAGGCCGGCACGACCCACAGGGACACGCCCTCCTGCCGCCGGGTGTAGACGTCGCGCGCGTTGCGCAGCGCCATCTCGGCGTCGGGGGCGTGCAGCGACCCGACATGGACGTGGTTGAGGCCACGGCGCGAGCGCACGAAGACCTCCCACAGGGGCTCGCGGGGGGTGCTCATGCCACTGCCTCCTGTGCGCGCTTGGCGGCGTAGGCCCCGGCGGCCTCGCGCACCCAAGCGCCGTCCTCGTGGGCGCCGACCCGGTGGGCCATCCGCTCCCTGTTGCACGGACCGTTGCCCTTGATGACCTCGAAGAGCTCGGTGAAGTCGATCGGGCCGTGGTCGTAGTGGCCGCGCTCGTCGTTCCAGCGCAGCTCGGGGTCAGGCAGCGTGAGGCCGAGGGCCTCGGCCTGCGGCACGGTCATGTCGATGAAGCGCTGGCGCAGCTCGTCGTTGGAGAACCGCTTGATGCCCCAGGCCATCGACTGGGCGGTGTGTCCGGTCGAGGCGTCGGCTCCGCTGTCGGACGGCCCGAACATCATCAGGCTCGGCCACCAGTAGCGGTCGACGGCGTCCTGCGCCATCGCGCGCTGGGCCGGGGTGCCGTGCGACAGGGTGTGCAGGATCTCGAAGCCCTGACGCTGGTGGAACGACTCCTCCTTGCACACGCGCACCATCGCGCGGGCGTAGGGGCCGAAGGAGCAGCGGCACAGGGGCACCTGGTTGACGATCGCGGCGCCGTCGACGAGCCAGCCGATCGCGCCCATGTCGGCCCACGTGAGCGTCGGGTAGTTGAAGATCGAGGAGTACTTCTGCCGGCCGTCGTGCAGCTGGTCGAGCAGGTCGGCGCGGTCGACGCCCAGCGTCTCCGCGGCGGCGTACAGGTAGAGGCCGTGGCCGGCCTCGTCCTGCACCTTGGCCATCAGGATGGCCTTGCGACGCAGGCTGGGCGCGCGGGCGATCCAGTTGCCCTCGGGCTGCATGCCGATGATCTCGGAGTGCGCGTGCTGGGCGATCTGTCGCACCAGCGACCTGCGGTAGGCCTCGGGCATCTCGTCGCGGGGCTCGATGCGCCCCCCGTCGGCCAGCACGGCCAGGAAGGACGCGGGCTCGTCGCCCCCGGCGTCGGGGGCGGGCCGGGGACCGTCGGGGGCGGTGAAGTCGTTGCCGTACACCCCCCGAATCTATCACTCCTGTGACACATCTGCGCGTTCGTGACACATCCGTGTCACACCGATGGTCCGTGACGGTCGGACCCCCACACCCCTCGACCAGGGGTCCGTCCGTCACGGACTACCGTGCGCAGGGTGAGCCACTCCCCCTCTGCCGACGTCTCCGTGCGCATCGCCTGGGCCGACGACGCCGACGCGATCGCCGCGGTGCAGGTGCGCGCCTGGCAGGAGATGTACGCCGACGTGGTCCCGGCCGACGCACTGCCCACCGACCCCGCCGTACTGGCACCGGCCTGGCGGCAGTCGCTCGGGCGGCCGGCCGACGCCCGCCACCGCGTCCTCGTCGCCCTCGAGCGCAACCGGGTCGTCGGCTTCGCGCTGACCGGTCCGGCCGAGGACCCGGACTGCGACCCCGTCGCCGACGGCGCGCTCGCCGAGATGACCCTCGACCCCGCCGAGCGGGGCAAGGGCCACGGGTCGCGGCTGCTCCAGGCTGCGGTCGACACCCTGGTCGCCGACCGGTTCACCCGCGCGGTGACCTGGCTCCTCGCCAGCGACGACGACCAGCGCCGCTTCCTCACCGAGGCGGGCTGGGACGCCGACGGCGCGCACCGCGAGCTCGACCTCGACGGGTCGGGCGAGACCACGGTCAAGCAGGTCCGGCTGCACACGGCCATCGGCTGAACCGCTGAACCACCCATCTGGGTGACTTGATTTCCGGCGCCGTCGGAGCATCATGGATCTCTGGCAGCGTCCTCGCCGCCGGAGGTCCCTGGGGGGTGCCCGTTGATCGGTCCGTTGCCCACGCTGCACAGAGTCGTCCTCGTGGTCGGTGCCCTCTCGGTCTGGATCGGGCTGGGCGTGTGGTCGGGCCTCATGCCCCACGTCCCCATGTCGGTGGGCCCCGGCATCGTGCTGGGCGCGATCGCCGGCGTGGCGTCGGCGTACCTCCTCCTCCACGACTTCCACCGCCGACCGCGGGTGTCCACGCAGCGCGGTCGCCGCCGGGCGCACTGACCCACCTCCCTACGCTGGCGGCATGCCCGATGCGCCCCTGCCTGCCGAGCAGCGCCGCACGATCGTCGGTGAGAGCCTGGCCGTCGGCATCGCCACCGGGGCCTACGGCATCAGCTTCGGGGCCGTCGGCGTCGCGGCCGGGCTGAGCGTCCTCCAGACCTGCGCCCTGTCGCTGCTCGTCTTCACCGGCGCGTCCCAGTTCGCCCTGGTCGGCGTCGTCGCCGCGGGCGGGGCCCCGATCAGCGGGGCGATGGCCGCGATCCTGCTGGGCACCCGCAACACGCTCTACGGCCTGCGGATGGCGCCACTGCTGGCCTTCCACGGGTGGCGCCGGGCGGCGGCGGCGCACGTCCTCCTCGACGAGTCCACGGCGATGGCGGTCAACCGGGAGACCAGGCCGGCCGCCCGGCTGGGCTTCCTGACCACCGGGATCGCCGTCTTCGTCCTCTGGAACCTCGCCACCCTCGGCGGCGCCCTGGCCGGTACGACGATCGGGGACCCGCGCACCTACGGCCTCGACGCCGCCGTGGGTGCGGCCTTCCTCGCCCTCCTCTGGCCCCGGCTGTCCGACCCGCGGAGCCGGGTGGTCGCCGTGGTCGCCGCGGTGGTGGCGCTCGGCCTGGTCCCGCTCACGGCCGCGGGCGTGCCCGTGCTCGCCGCCGGCGGCGTCGCCCTGCTGGCCGGGGTCCTGTCGCGCACGAGGGCCACCGCCTGATGTGGGTCGCGATCCTGGTGGCGGCCGTGGGCTGCTACGCCCTGAAGTGGGCCGGGCTGTCCCTGCCGGCGCGGGTGCTCGCCCGCCCGGTCGTCGCGCGGGTGGCCGACCTGATCCCGGTGGCGCTCCTCGCGGCCCTGGTGGCGGTGCAGGTGTGGTCGGCCGGGACGTCGCTGGCCGTCGACGCCCGGACCGCGGGACTCGCCTTCGCCGTCGCGGCGCTCCTGCTGCGGGCGCCGTTCCTCGTCGTGGTCGTCGGCGCGGCGGCGACCGCGGCCCTGCTGCGCCTGCTCGCCTGACGCCCGCGGGGGCGCCGGGTCACCCGATGGCGGCGGCGAGGTCCTGGGCGGCCGACCGCAGGACCGGGACGGCCTCGGCCAGCAGGTCGTCGGTCATCCGCGGCGCCGGCCCGGAGATGGAGAGCCCCATCTGCACGGCGCTGCCGGGCAGCCGCACCGCGAGGCAGCGGACCCCGACCTCCTGCTCGCCCTCGTCGAGCGCGAAGCCGCGCATCCGGACCTCCTCGAGCTGGGCGAGGAACACGTCGATGTCGGTGATCGTGCTCGCCGTGTGCCGGGGCAGGCCGGTGCGGGCGAGCAGCGCCCGGACGTCCGCCTCGGGGGCTGCGGAGAGGACGGCCTTGCCGACGGCCGTGCAGTGCGGGTGCACGCGGCGTCCGACCTCGGTGAACATCCGCATCGCGTGCCGGCCGGGCACCTGGGCGACGTACGCCACCCGGTCGCCGTCGAGCATGGCCAGGTTGGCGGTCTCCCCCAGCGCGTCGACGACCCGCCCGAGCACGCGCTCGGTCCCCACGCCGACCATCGCGCCGGCGGAGGCACCGAGCGGGACGAGCCGGAAGCCCAGGGCGTAGCGGCGATCGGGCGCCTGCCGCATGTAGCCGCGGTCGACCAGCGTGCGGAGCAAGCGGTGGGCCGTCGGCAGCGGGATCCCGGTCAGCGCGGAGATCTCGCCGATGGTGAGGGTCCCGCCGCGGGCGGCCACGACCTCGAGGAGGTCCAGCGCACGGTGCACGGACTGGACGCCGCCAGGGGTGTGCCCGGACGCCTCCGACGGTGGTGCCATGGATCCGTCCTCACCTCGTGCCCATGGGGTCGCTCCGCCGGCGTGACGCTTGACACAGGACGCGACCACTCATAGTTTCCATTATTGACTACCAATGTTTCCACAATGCGGAAATCCGGGCAAGGGTTGTCCTCGGGTTCCCCGAGCAAGGGAGTGGCATGACCGACCGCGTTCAGACGGGCGGCCTCGACGTGGCCGCCAGCCTCCACCGATTCGTGGAGGACGAGGCGCTACCGGGCTCGGGCCTCGACCCGCAGGCCTTCTGGGACGGAGCCGCCGCGATCGTGCACGACCTCGCGCCGCGCAACCGCGAGCTCCTCGCGCGCCGTGACGAGCTCCAGGCACGCATCGACGAGTGGCATCGCGAGCACCCCGGCACGCCCGACCCGGACGCCTACACCGCCTTCCTCCGCGAGATCGGCTACCTGCTCGACGAGCCGGCCGACGTGGCCGTCACGACCACCGGTGTCGACGACGAGGTGGCCACCATCGCCGGGCCGCAGCTGGTGGTCCCGCTGCTCAACGCCCGCTTCGCGACCAACGCGGTCAACGCCCGCTGGGGCTCGCTCTACGACGCCCTCTACGGCACCGACGTCATCGCGACCGACGGCGACCTGGCCCCGGGGACGGCTACAACAAGGCCCGCGGCGACGAGGTCATCGCCCGGGGCCGGGCCTTCCTCGACGAGCACTTCCCGCTCGCCTCCGGCTCGCACGCGGACGCCACGTCGTACGCCGTGGACGACGACGGGCTCGCGGTGACCGTCAAGGACGACGCCGTGCGCCTGGCCGACCCCGCGCAGCTCGTCGGCTTCCGCGGTGACGCGGCCTCCCCCGAGGCCGTCCTGCTGGTGCACCACCACCTGCACGTCGAGATCCAGGTGGACCCCGACGACGCGATCGGGTCGACCGACGCGGCCGGGGTCAAGGACCTCCTGCTCGAGTCGGCCGTCTCCACGATCATGGACCTCGAGGACTCGGTGGCCGCCGTCGACGCCGACGACAAGGTGCTCGGCTACCGCAACTGGCTGCGCCTCAACGAGGGCTCCCTCGCCGAGGAGGTCACCAAGGGCGGCACGACCTTCACCCGGTCGATGAACCCGGACCGCACCTACTCCACCACCTCCGGCACGGAGGTCACGCTGCGCGGCCGCGCGCTGCTCTTCATCCGCCAGGTCGGCCACCTGATGACCACCGACGCGGTCCTCGACCGCGACGGCCACGAGGTGCCCGAGGGCATCCTCGACGCGATCATGACCGCGCTCGGCAGCCTCCGGGACGTGCGCGGCGACTCGACGCTGGCCAACTCCCGCACCGGCTCGATGTACGTCGTGAAGCCCAAGATGCACGGCCCCGAGGAGGTGGCCTTCGCGGTCGAGCTCTTCGGCCGCGTCGAGCAGCTCCTCGGGCTGCCCCCGCTGACCATCAAGGTCGGCATCATGGACGAGGAGCGGCGTACGTCGCTCAACCTCAAGGCCTGCATCCACGAGGCCCGCGAGCGGGTCGTCTTCATCAACACCGGCTTCCTCGACCGCACCGGCGACGAGATCCACACGTCGATGCTGGCCGGCCCCGTCGTGCGCAAGAACGACATGAAGGGCGAGACCTGGATCAAGGCCTACGAGGACCTCAACGTCGACATCGGTCTCGAGTGCGGCCTCCTGGGCCGGGCCCAGATCGGCAAGGGCATGTGGGCGGCCCCCGACAGCCTCGCCGCCATGTACGACGCGAAGATCGGGCACCCGCAGGCCGGCGCCAGCTGCGCCTGGGTGCCCTCCCCACCGCCGCGACCGTGCACGCGCTGCACTACCACCAGGTCGACGTGCGAGCCCGCCAGGAGGAGCTGCGCGACGGCGGCCGTCGGCGCGACCGTGCCGAGCTGCTCCGGGTCCCGCTCGGCGACCCGTCCTCGTGGTCCGACGCGGACCGCGCGGCCGAGATCGAGAACAACCTCCAGAGCCTGCTGGGCTACGTCGTCCGCTGGGTCGACGCCGGGGTCGGCTGCTCCAAGGTCCCCGACATCACCGGCGAGGCCCTCATGGAGGACCGCGCCACCTGCCGGATCTCCGCGCAGCACGTCGCCAACTGGCTCCACCACGGCGTCGTGAGCCGGGAGCAGGTCGACGAGACGCTGCGGCGGATGGCCGCCGTGGTCGACGAGCAGAACGCCGGCGACGCGTCGTACACACCCATGGCCCCGGACTTCGACGGCGACGCGTTCGCCGCCGCCCGGGCCCTCGTGCTGGAGGGGCTGGAGCAGCCCAGCGGCTACACCGAGCCGATCCTGCACCGCCGTCGCGCCCACCGGAAGACCGCCGAGAGGACCTCGTCATGACCAGCCTCGACCTGGAGACCGCCCGCACCGTCATCGCCGGGGCACGCGCACACGCGAGCTCCGGCAGGCCTCAAGCCGCTGACGGTCGTCGTCCTCGACGCGGGCGGCCACGTGGTCGCCGTGGAGCGGGAGGACGGCTCGTCGATGAAGCGCTTCGAGATCGGCTTCGGCAAGGCGTACGGCGCGTTGTCGCTGGGGATGGGGTCGCGCTCGATCATGGGGCGCGCCGAGCAGCAGCCCTACTTCGTCGCCGCGGTCACCTCCGCCGTCGGCGGGACCCTCGTGCCCGTGCCGGGCGGCGTGCTCGTGCGTGACGACGGCGGCGACCTCATCGGCGCCGTGGGCGTCACCGGCGACACCTCCGACAACGACGAGGCGGCCGCGGTGGCCGGCATCACCGGTGCCGGCCTGACGCCGCAGGTCGACTGAGGGGTGCCGGGCATGGGTGACGCGAGGCGGCAGGACAGCACGACGAGCGACAGCACGGGGCAGGACAGCACCGTGCGGATCGCGGCCGTCGCCGACGTCGCACGCAGGTTGCTCCCCGAGGCAGCGGTCATCACCGACCGGGCCCGGCTGCGGACCTACGAGTGCGACGGGCTGGCGCACTACCGCGTCACGCCCGCCCTCGTCGTCATCCCCCAGGACGCGGAGCAGCTCGCGGGGATCGTGCGGGCCTGCGCCGAGCAGGGCGTCCCCTTCGTGGCCCGCGGCTCGGGCACCGGGCTCTCCGGCGGGGCCCTGCCCCACGCCGAGGGAGTGCTGGTGGTGACCTCGCAGATGCGGGCGATCCGCGAGATCCGCCGCGACGACCAGCGCGCGGTCGTGGAGCCCGGGGTCATCAACCTCGACGTCACCAAGGCCGCGACCCCCGTCGGCTACTACTACGCGCCCGACCCGTCGAGCCAGCAGATCTGCTCGATCGGCGGCAACGTCGCGGAGAACTCCGGCGGCGCCCACTGCCTCAAGTACGGCTTCACCACCAACCACGTCCTCGGGGCCGACTTCGTGACCCCGGACGGCGACACCGTGACGCTCGGCGGTGCGGCACCCGACTCCCCCGGCTACGACCTGCTCGGCGCGGTGGTCGGCTCCGAGGGCACCCTCGGCATCGTCACCTCCGCGACCGTCCGGCTGGTGCGCCTGCCCGAGGAGGTGCGCACGATCCTGGTCGGCTTCTCCTCGACCGACCAGGCCGGGGCGGCCACCTCCGCGATCATCGCCGCGGGCATCGTGCCCGCCGCGATCGAGATGATGGACGCCCTCGCCATCGAGGCCGCCGAGGCCGCGGTCCACTGCAACTACCCGGACGGCGCGGGCGCGGTGCTGGTCATCGAGCTCGACGGCGCGGCGATCGAGGTCGAGCAGGAGTACGCCGAGGTCCGGCGGTTGTGCGACGACCACGGCGCCTTCGAGCAGCGGCTGGCCACCGACCCCGCGGAGCGCGCGCTCATCTGGAAGGGCCGCAAGTCCGCCTTCGCCGCCGTCGGCCGGATCAGCCCCGACTACATCGTCCAGGACGGCGTCATCCCCCGCACCGCGCTCCCGGAGGTGCTCACGGCCATCGCCGAGCTCTCCGGCTCGTCGGGCGTGCGGGTCGCCAACGTGTTCCACGCGGGCGACGGCAACCTCCACCCCCTGGTGCTCTTCGACGACGAGGTCGAGGGCGCCGGAGAGGCGGCCGAGCGCGTCAGCGGCGCCATCCTCGACCTCTGCATCGAGCACGGCGGCTCGATCACCGGCGAGCACGGCGTGGGGATGGACAAGGCGAAGTACATGCCCCGCATGTACACCGACGAGGACCTGGACACCATGCAGCTGGTGCGCTGCGCCTTCGACCCCCAGAACATCTCCAACCCCGGCAAGGTGTTCCCCACCCCCCGGCTCTGCGGGGAGGTGCCCGGTCGACACAAGGGCGCCCATCCCCTGCAGGAGGCCGGCCTCGCGGAGGTCTTCTGATGACGACGGACACCCTCGACACCGCGGCCCGCGAGGCACTGGCCTCCGCGTGCGCCCGCGTCGACGACCCCCGGGAGCACGACGCCGTCGACGGCGTGCGTCCCGGCCTCGTGGCCCGGCCCTCGGACACCGACCAGGTGGCCGAGGTGATGCGGGCCAGTGCGGCCCACGGCCTCACGGTCGTGCCCCGCGGGCGCGGCACCAAGCTCTCGTGGGGCACGGCCCCCACCAGCGCAGACGTGCTCCTCGACCTCTCGGCGCTCGACCGGGTGCTCGACCACGCCGCGGGCGACCTCATCGTCGCCACCCAGGCGGGCGCGCTGCTCGCCGACGTGCAGCGCACGGTCGGCGAGGGCGGCCAGCGGTTGGCCCTCGACGAGACCGTCCCCGGCTCCACGATCGGTGGTGTGCTCGGCGCCAACACCAGCGGCCCCCGCCGCACGGCCACCGGCACTGCCCGTGACCTGCTCATCGGCATCACCATGGTCCGCGCCGACGGGGTCGTGGCCAAGGCCGGCGGGCGGGTGGTCAAGAACGTCGCGGGCTACGACATCGGCAAGCTCCTCATCGGCTCCGGTGGCACCCTCGCGGTCATCACCGATGCCACCTTCCGGCTGCACCCGCTCCCGGCCGACCACCGCTGGGTGTCCGTGCCCGTCGACTCCCCCGCGCGGGCGCTCGAGGTCGCGCAGTCGGTCGTGCACTCCCAGGTCGTCCCCGCCGCCGTCGAGGTCGACTGGGCGGGCGGGTCCGGCACCGTCAGCGTCCTGGTGGAGGGACGTGCCGACGGCGTCGCGGGCCGCGCCGAGGCCGTGCGCGGCCTGCTCGGGTCCGACGCGACGGAGTCCACCGACGAGCCGGCGGACGGGGCGGCGTACCCCTGGGACGTGACCGCCGCCGACGACCGGCGCAGCACCGCGCTCAAGCTCACCTGCGTGCTCTCGGGCCTCGCCGACGTGCTGGCAGCGGCCGACGACACCGGCGTCGCCGTGCGCGGCTCCGCCGGGTCCGGGGTCCTGTACGCCGCCCTCGGACCCGACACGCCCCTCGACGACGTGCGGACGGCGCTCGACCGGCTGCGACGCGCGTGCGGCGACCACGGCGGCACCGCCGTCGTCGTCGACGCGCCCGCCGCGGTGAAGGCGGCCGTCGACGTGTGGGGACCGATCCCGGCGCTCGACCTGATGCGCCGCGTCAAGGACCAGTTCGACCCTGACCACCGGCTCTCGCCGGGACGCTTCGTGGGAGGCATCTGATGAGCACGACCGAGCACGACACCGACGGCACGCTGGGCGAGATGGGCGGCGTCGTCGACCCCGTCGACCTCGGCATGCCGGCCCCCGGTGGCGCCTTCGACGACCACAACCCGCCGGACGCCGCGCTCATCGGTGACTGCGTGCACTGCGGGTTCTGCCTGCCGACCTGCCCGACGTACGTCCTGTGGGGCGAGGAGATGGACTCTCCCCGCGGCCGGATCTACCTGATGAAGGAGGGGCTCGAGGGCGAGCCGATGACCGACTCGATGGTCGGTCACTTCGACGCCTGCCTGGGATGCATGGCCTGCGTGACGGCGTGCCCCTCCGGGGTCCAGTACGACACCCTCATCGAGCAGACCCGCGCCCAGGTGGAGCGCCACCACGAGCGCCCGGCGCAGGAGAGGGCGCTGCGCGGCCTCGTCTTCGCCCTCTTCCCGCACCCGCGCCGGCTGCGGCTGCTGCGGGGCCCCCTGCGGGCCCTCCAGGCCACCGGCCTCGACCGCGCGCTGCGGCGTACCGGCCTGCTCGACCGCATCTCCCCGCACCTGGCGGCGATGGAGAGCCTCGCCCCCCGCCTCGGTCGCCCCGAGCCGTTGCCCGAGCACATCGCGGCGACCGGCACCCGGCGGATGACCGTCGGGCTGCTCACCGGCTGCGTGCAGGGCGCCTTCTTCCCGGGCGTCAACTCCGCCACCGCGCGGGTGCTGCGCGCCGAGGGGTGCGACGTCGTGGTGCCCCGGTCGCAGGGCTGCTGCGGCGCGCTGTCGGTGCACAACGGCCGCGAGGAGGAGGCCCGGGGCTACGCCCGGGCCCTCGTCGACGCCTTCGCGTCCAGCGGTGTCGAGCGGGTCGTCGTCAACGCGGCGGGCTGCGGCTCCTCGATGAAGGAGTACGCCGCGCTGCTGGCCGACGACCCGGCGTACGCCGCGCGTGCGCAGGAGTTCGCCGACAAGGTCCGCGACATCTCCGAGATCCTCGACGAGCTCGGGCCGGTCGCGCCGCGCCACCCGCTCGAGATGACCATCGCCTACCACGACGCCTGCCACCTCGCCCACGCCCAGGGCGTGCGCGCCGAGCCACGTCGTCTGCTCGAGGCGATCCCGGGCCTGCGAGCTGCGGGAGATCCCCGAGGGCGACCTGTGCTGCGGGTCGGCCGGCATCTACAACATCACCAACCCGGAGCCCGCGCGCGAGCTGGGTGACCGCAAGGCCCACAACATCGTCTCGACCGGGGCCGAGGTGCTCGTCACCGCCAACCCCGGCTGCCTGATGCAGGTGACCTCGGCCATCGAGCGGCTCACCAGCGCCAACGGCGACCGGCCGATGGGCATGGCCCACACGATCGAAGTCCTCGACGCCTCCATCCGGGGGGCTCCGACCACCACCTTCACGACCGCCTGACCCACCCATCCACCTCTTTCGGGAGACACCGTGTTCCAGCAGAACCTCTCACCGGTCGGCGACTCGCTGGCCCTGTCCGCCCTGTGCGCCACCATCCCCCTCGTCACCCTCTTCGTGCTCCTCGGTGGACTGCGCCTGCGCGCCTGGGTCGCCGGCCTCATCTCCCTCGGCGTGGCCCTGGCCGTCGCGATCGTGCTCTTCGCCATGCCCGTCGGGCAGGCGCTGCTCGCGGCCACCGAGGGGGCGGCGTTCGGCTTCTTCCCGATCCTGTGGATCGTGATCAACGCCATCTGGGTCTACAACCTGACCGTGGCCTCCGGGCACTTCGACGTGCTGCGGCGCTCCTTCGAGAAGGTCAGCCCCGACCAGCGGATCCAGGCGATGATCATCGCCTTCTGCTTCGGTGCCCTGCTCGAGGCGCTGGCCGGCTTCGGCACCCCGGTGGCCATCACCGTGGTGATGCTCATGGCGCTCGGCTTCCGGCCGATCAAGGCCGCTGCGGTCGCCCTGATCGCCAACACCGCGCCCGTCGCCTTCGGCGCCCTGGCCACGCCCATCGTGACGCTGGCCGCCGTCTCGTCCGGCGCCAGCGACGACCCGCGGCTCAACGTCGAGACCCTCGGCGCCATGGTCGGACGCCAGACCCCGATCCTCGCCGTCATCGTCCCGCTGGTCCTGGTCTTCGTCGTCGACGGCCGCCGCGGCGTCCGCCAGACGTGGCTGGCCGCCCTGGTATGTGGTGCGGCCTTCGGTCTCGCCCAGTTCGTCGCCGCCAACTACATCTCGGTGCCGCTGGCCGACATCGTCGCCGCCCTCGTCGCGGCCGCGGCCGTCGTGCTGCTGCTGCGGGTCTGGACGCCGTCCGAGGTGCTCACCGCCGACCGCGTCGCCTCCGAGGAGGAGGAGCTGGAGCACGCCGAAGCGTCCGCCTCGGGTCGTCGCCAGCCGCACGGTGTGTCCACGTCCGTGACGTCGTCGACGGGTCGCGCAGCGTCCGGCTCCGGCTCCGGCTCCGGGGACGGCACCCCCGTGCACGACTCCCGCAGCGAGGTCGTCAAGGCCTACGCGCCGTACGGCGTCATCATCGCGATCTTCTCGATCGTCAACATCCCGGCGATCAAGGAGTACTTCGCCGAGGAGCCGTTCACCTTCGCGTTCGCGTGGCCGGGCCTCGACGTCCTCAACACGGCCGGCGAGCCGGTCGCGACGACGACGTTCGGCTTCAACTGGCTCCCCGCAGCCGGCACGCTGATGATCCTCGCCGGCCTGATCACCATGGTGATCCTCAAGGTGAGCCCGGGCGAGGCGCTGCGCACCTACGGCCGGACGTACGTCGAGCTCAAGTCCGCGATCATCACCGTGATGGCGGTGCTGGCACTGGCCTACGTGATGAACCTGTCCGGCCAGACCGCATCGCTCGGCGCCTGGCTCGCCGGCACGGGTGCGGCCTTCGCGCTGCTCTCCCCGATCCTGGGCTGGCTGGGCGTGGCCGTGACCGGCTCGGACACCTCCGCCAACGCGCTCTTCGGGGCGCTGCAGGTGCAGACCGCGGCCCAGGCCGGGCTCGACCCGGTGCTGATGGCCGCGGCCAACACCTCCGGCGGCGTGCTCGGCAAGATGGTCAGCCCGCAGAACCTCGCCATCGCGGCCGCCGCGGTCGGCATGGCAGGCCGGGAGGGCGACATCTTCCGCAAGGTCATCGGCTGGAGCCTCGGCCTGCTGGTCCTGATGTGCATCCTGGTGGGCCTGCAGTCCACGGCAGTCCTCAGCTGGATGGTCCCCTGACGGACCCGCACGACAGGAGGGCCCGCACCCCGGACGGGGGTGCGGGCCCTCCTGCACGTCCCGGCCCGGTCGCGTCCGCGGCGTCGCGCGTCGCCCTCAGTCGAGGTCGAGCACGTGCTCCAGCCCGACGGTGAGCCCGGGGCGGTCGCCGATGGCGCGGAGCCCGGTGAGGACCCCCGGGGTGAACGACGCCCGGTGCAGGGAGTCGTGGCGGATGGTCAGGGTCTCCCCCAGCCCGCCGAGCACGACCTCCTGGTGGGCGACCAGACCCCGGATGCGCAGGGAGTGCACGGGGACGCCGTCGACGTCGGCGCCCCGCGCCCCGTCCAGGCCGGTCGAGGTCGCGTCGGGCATCGGCCCGCTGCCCGCCTCGCGGCGGGCGGCGGCGATGAGCTCCGCCGTACGCCGCGCGGTGCCGGACGGCGCGTCGGCCTTGTCGGGGTGGTGCAGCTCCACGACCTCGACGGACTCGAAGAACGGCGCAGCCTGCGCGGCGAAGCGCATCATCAGGATCGCGCCGATGGAGAAGTTGGGGGCGATGAGGACCCCGGATCGAGGGGTGTCGCCCAGCCAGTCGCGCAGCTGGTCCAGACGGGCGTCGTCGAAGCCCGTGGTGCCGACGACCGCGTGGATGCCGTGCTCGATGCAGAAGGCGAGGTTGTCCATCACCACGTCGGGGTGCGTGAAGTCGACGACCGCCTGTGCCCCGGCCTCGACGAGCGCGCCGATGTCGTCGCCGGCGTCGACCTGCGCCACCAGCTCCATGTCCGCGGCCTCCTCGACCGCCGTACAGACCTCCGCGCCGACCTTGCCGCGCGCTCCCAGGACACCGACCAGCAGCTGCTCACTCACGGGTCCAACCTAGCGTCGAACGCGTCCGATGAGTGGCGGTGGCTGACTCGTGAACCGGCTAGTGGCAGGCTGTCACCCATGCCGATCCAGACGATCCCGCCCCGCATCCGTTGGGCCGTCGAGCTGATGGACGTCCAACCCAACGACCAGGTGCTCGAGATCGGGTGTGGTCCGGGCGCCGGGGCCGAGCTGATCTGCAGCAAGCTCGAGACGGGCAAGCTCTTCGCCATCGACCGCTCCGAGTCCGGGGTGGACCGCACCAAGCGCCGCAACCAGAAGTACGTCGACGCCGGCCGGCTGGTCGTGCGGCAGATCGACCTCGCCACCCTGCGCGTCCCGGTCAAGCGGCTCACCAAGGTCTTCGCCTTCAACGTCAACCTGTTCTGGGTGCGCAACTGCGACGACGAGGTGGCCCTGCTCCACGAGCGCGTCGTCCCCGGTGGCGCCGTCTACCTCTTCTACGAGGCCAACCGCTCCGAGCTGGTCCCCAACATCGTCAAGAAGACCTCCGACGCGCTCGCCCGCGCCGGCTTCCGCGTCTCGGTCGTGGAGCAGAAGGCCCCGGCCGTGGTCGGGATCATCGGGCGGCGCTGAGCATCCGGATCGACCTGAGCACGTGAGGGTTGATCCGCTGCTCGACCGGCATCGCTGGCTGAGCAGTGCGCCGCTGAGGAACCAAGCGGCTCCCGCGCGTGTGGAACCCGGTGGGCCGCCCGCGCTGCCGCAACTGGCGGCGTACGACAAGGCTCGGCTGGCGCCGGCGCACAACTGGCGGCGTACGACAAGGCTCGGCGGGCGCCGGCGCGCAACTGGCGGCGTACGACGGCTCTGTTCCCGCCAGGGGTGTCACTTCCCGCCAGTCTTCGACGTGATCCCGACGCGACGCAGGAAGGCTGCCCGGCCGGGCGGTGTGTAGAGCGACTCACGCAGCATGGCGATCCACGGGCGGATCCGCCCCGGGTCGTGCGCGCGCCCCAGCGCGAGGTCCGCGTCACGGAGCACGCCGATCGGCCGCTGGACGACGTCGGAGGCGGTGTAGCCCCGGCGCACGCGTCCCAGCGAGCTGAGTCGCCGCTCCCTCCTCAGGTCGTCGCGATGCTCGTCGGGCTCGCGGTGGTGGCCACCGTCGTACTCGTGGTCGGACGTCGTGCCGACCAGGTGGAGATCCACCCGGGCGACGAGCTCCCCGCCCTCGTCCCGGACCTCGAGCTGCGGTGTGACCTCGACGCCCACCGCGACGTGGAGCAGCCGCAGGAGCGTCTCCCACGTGGACTCGGCACGTCCGTCCGCCCAGCTCAGCGCGGCGAGCAGGGCCGTGCGTCCACGTCGCCGCGGCCGGCACACCCGTCGGAGCTCCTCGACGGTCACGTCCTCGGCCTGGAGCGCGCTGTCCACCACCACGACGAGGTCGAGCATGGACAGCCACCGGGCGCAGGCCAGGATCGTCTCGGCCGCAGTCGCGCACCTGAGACCCCCGATGACCTCGTGCGGCACCGGGTGGGGGTGCCGACTCGTGCGGATGCCGTCGCGCATGGGCCGCGGGTCGTCGAGCTGCATGGCTACGAAGACGGGCGTCCCCTCCGGAAGGGGAGGCAGCCCCCACCCGCGGATGCGCGCCGCGGTCAGGGCGGTGAAACATCCGTGCCGGGTCAGGAGCAGCTGCCACCCGGCGAGGTCGGCGAGCCATGGATCCCCCGCGTCTCCCCCATCCAGCCTGCGCCGATGGACGCCCCGCGTGACGGGCTGGTAGGCCACTCGACGCGGGCAGCCACGGATCGCTGCTGCGGTACTGACGTCGGGCGCATCGGGGGCTGGATCGGGCTGGGCCATCTCCCGAGCGTCGTCGGACACTCGCTGTGCCGCGGCGGACCGCGGGATCGCTGTGGACACGACCCGGGCGCGGTCCGTCGGTGGACACCTCGTGGCTCGGGTCGCAGCAACTGGCGGACGACGACATGGCTCGCCCGCCGTACGACTGTCGGCCGCTGCCAGTTGCGCCGGCGCTCAGACCCCGCCCCGGAGACTGGCGGGCGCCGACAACTCGCCACTCACCCCACCTGTCGGCCGCCGCCAGTCACGGGCCAGCACCCAGGGGACCTGTCGGCCGCCGCCAGTGTCCCGGCGGTCAACCCCCACCCCGGACACTGGCGGGCGCCGACATCTCGGTGCTCACCCCACCTGTCGGCCGCCGCCAGTCACGGGCCCGGCCCGAGCAAACCTGTCGGCCGCCGCCAGTCAAGAAGGGCCGGGCGGCCACACCGGAATCAGCGCGGGCCGACGACCGCGAGCACCTCGGGCTGGGAGAAGAGCTCCGCGGCGACGGTCCGCACCTCGTCGAGCGTGACGGCGTCGATGCGGGCGATGACCTGGTCGATCGAGAGCAGCTCGTCGCGCATGAGCTCCACCTTGCCGATCCGCGACATCCGCGAGCCGGAGTCCTCGAGGCCGAGCACCAGTCCCCCACGCAGCTGGCCCTTGCCGCGCTCGAGCTCATCGGCGGTGATGCCGTCGGCCGCCACCTTGGCGAGCTCGCCGCGCACGGTGGCCAGCACGTCCTCGACCTTGCCGGGCAGGCAACCCACGGAGACACCGACCAGGCCGGCGTCGGCGTGGTGGCTGGCGAACGAGTAGACCGAGTAGGCCAGCCCGCGGTGCTCGCGGACCTCCTGGAAGAGCCGCGACGAGGTGCCCCCACCGAGGGCGGTGTTGAGGACCCCGAGGGCGTAACGGCGCTCGTCGGTGCGGGTGATGCCCTTGGCGCCGAGCACGATGTTGACCTGCTCGAAGGGGCGGGTCGTGCGAGCCTCGCCGGAGGTGACCGGGCGCGCCTTGTCGGTGATCCGGGCGGCGGCCGGGGCGCCCTCGGCGTCGAGGAAGCCCTGGCGTCCGAAGGCCTTGCGCACCTGGCGTACGACGGTCGCGTGGTCGACGCTGCCGGCCGCGGCGACGACCATGGTCCCGGGGCGGTAGTGGCGACGGTAGAAGCGGTGGATCTGGTCGCGGCTCATCGCGGTGATCGAGCCGTGGGTGCCGGCGATCGGCCGTCCGAGCGGGGTGTCGCCCCAGGCCTGGTGGGCGAACAGGTTGTGCACCACGTCGTCGGGGTCGTCGTCGTGCATGGCGATCTCGTCGAGGATCACGTCCCGCTCGGCCTCGACGTCGGCCGGTGGTCAGGAGCGAGTTGGTGACCATGTCACCGAGGACGTCGATGGCCATCGGCAGGTCGTCGTCGAGGACCCGCGCGTGGAAGCAGGTGTACTCCTTGGCGGTGAAGGCGTTGAACTCGCCGCCGACCGCGTCGAGCGCCACCGAGATGTCGAGGGCGCTGCGCTCCCGGGTGCCCTTGAAGAGCAGGTGCTCGAGGAAGTGCGAGCAGCCGTGCAGGGCCGGGGTCTCGTCCCGCGAGCCCACGCCGACCCAGACCCCGATGCTCGCCGAGCGGGCGCCGGCCATCTGCTCGGTGACGATGCGGAGCCCGCTGGGGAGGACGGTGCGGCGGACGCGCGAGGTCACCTGGCCGTCGGAGTCCTTGACCGTCTGGAGGGTGCGGGTGGTGCCGGAGTTCTGCACGGAAGTGATGCCTTTCGGGGAGAAATGCCACGACCGGCCGGCAGGTGGTCTGCCGGCCGGTCGCGGGTGGAGCTCAGGTCACTCGGACTCGGTGGCCTCGGCCTCGTCGTCCGACGCGGAGGAGGAGTCCTCCACGACCGGCACGAGCGAGAGCTTGCCGCGGTCGTCGATCTCGCCGATCTCGACCTGGACCTTCTGGCCCACCGAGAGGACGTCCTCGACGGCCTCGACGCGCTTGCCGCCGGCGAGGGCACGCAGCTTGCTGATGTGCAGCAGGCCGTCCTTGCCGGGCATCAGCGAGACGAAGGCACCGAAGTTGGTCGTCTTGACGACCGTGCCGAGGTAGCGCTCGCCGACCTCGGGCATCGTCGGGTTGGCGATCGCGTTGACGGCGTTCTTGGCCGCCTCGGCCGCCTCGCCGTTGGTCGCACCGATGTAGACCGTGCCGTCGTCCTCGATCGACAGGGTCGCGCCCGTGTCGTCCTGGATCTGGTTGATGATCTTGCCCTTCGGGCCGATGACCTCGCCGATCTTGTCGACGGGCACCCGGATCGTGATGATCCGCGGGGCGTGGAGCGACATCTCCTCGGGGGCGTCGATGGCCTCGGCCATGACGTCGAGGATCGCGATACGGGCGTCGCGGGCCTGGGTCAGCGCCGCAGCGAGGACCTCGGCCGGGATGCCGTCGAGCTTGGTGTCGAGCTGGAGCGCGGTCACGAACTCGCGGGTACCGGCGACCTTGAAGTCCATGTCGCCGAACGCGTCCTCGGCACCGAGGATGTCGGTCAGCGCGACGTACTCCGTCTTGCCGTCGACCTCACCGGAGATGAGGCCCATCGCGATGCCCGCGACGGACGCCTTCAGCGGCACGCCGGCCTGGAGGAGCGACAGCGTGGAGGCGCAGACCGAGCCCATCGAGGTGGAGCCGTTGGAGCCCATGGCCTCGGAGAGCTGGCGGATCGCGTAGGGGAACTCCTCGCGGCTCGGGAGCACCGGCAGCAGGGCGCGGCGCGCGAGCGCACCGTGGCCGACCTCGCGACGCTTGGGCGAGCCCACGCGGCCGGTCTCGCCGGTGGAGAACGGCGGGAAGACGTACTTGTGCATGTAGCGGCGGTGCTTCTCCGGGGAGAGCGTGTCGAGCTGCTGCTCGAGCTTGAGCATGTTGAGCGTGGTGACGCCCAGGATCTGGGTCTCGCCACGCTCGAACAGCGCCGAGCCGTGCACGCGCGGGATCACGCCGACCTCGGCGTGCAGCGGACGGATGTCGGCGAGGCCGCGACCGTCCATGCGGACCTTGTCGCGCAGGACGCGCTCGCGGACGAGCGACTTGGTCAGCGAGCGGAACGCCGCGCCGACCTCCTTCTCGCGACCCTCGAACTGGCCGGCGAGCTTCTCGAGCAGCGCGCTCTTGATCTCGTCGGTGCGCGACTCGCGCTCCTGCTTGTCGGCGATGCGCATCGCGGCGTCGGCGTCGTCCTTGGCCGCGGCCTCGACGGCGTCGTAGACGTCGTCCTCGTAGTCGAGGAAGACCGGGAAGTCCTGGACGGGCTTGGCGGCCTCGCGGGCCAGCTCGGCCTGGGCCTCGACGAGCTGCTTGATGAAGGGCTTCGCGGCGTCGAGGCCACCGGCCACGACCTCCTCGGTCGGCGCCTGGGCGCCGCCCTGCACGAGCGCGATGGTCTCCTCGGTGGCCTCGGCCTCGACCATCATGATGGCGACGTCACCGGTGTCGGTGACCCGACCGGCGACGACCATGTCGAACACGGCGGTCTCGAGCTGCGAGTGCGTCGGGAACGCGACCCACTGGCCCTCGATGAGCGCCACGCGGACGCCACCGACGGGGCCGGAGAACGGCAGGCCGGAGAGCTGGGTCGACAGCGACGCGGCGTTGATGGCCAGCACGTCGTAGGGGATGTTGGGGTCGAGCGCCATGACGGTGATGACGACCTGGACCTCGTTGCGCAGACCCTTCTTGAAGGTCGGGCGCAGCGGGCGGTCGATGAGCCGGCAGGTGAGGATCGCGTCCTCGCCCGGGCGACCCTCGGAGCGGAAGAAGGAGCCGGGGATCTGGCCCACGGCGTACATCCGCTCCTCGACGTCGATCGTCAGCGGGAAGAAGTCGAAGTGGTCCTTCGGCGTCTTGCCGGCGGTGGTCGCCGAGAGCAGCATGGTCTCGTCGTCGAGGTAGGCGGTGACCGAGCCGGCCGCCTGGCGGGCCAGCAGGCCGGTCTCGAACTTGACGGTGCGCTGTCCGAACTTGCCGTTGTCCAGCACGGTCTCGACAGCAGAAATGATGGGTCCCTCGTTCAAAGGGTTTCCCTTTCTCTTCGCGGAGCGAGCCGCGGAACGCCCGAACAGCTCGTCGATCGAGCATGTTGCCGGTCTTCGATCGAGGCCCACGGGCCGCGGTTGACGCGGCGATCCGGAAGCCACTACCGAGGACCGAGCCGGCGTTCCGGGCCACTCCTGGTGGTGTGAATGTGAAGTTGTGCGTGATGCGTGAGCGTGCGGCCGCGAGGGCCGGGGTCGAGCCTAACGGAGTAGGCCGCAAACCAGCAGGAGCGGCTCCCCGTGACGGGGAACCGCTCCAGGCGTGTCAGCGACGCAGGCCGAGGCGCTCGACGATCGAGCGGTAGCGCTCGATCTCGGTCTTCTGCAGGTAGTTGAGCAGGCGACGGCGCTGGCCGACGAGCAGCAGGAGGCCACGACGGCTGTGGTGGTCGTGCTTGTGCTGCTTGAGGTGCTCGGTGAGGTGGCTGATGCGGGAGCTCAGGAGAGCGACCTGGACCTCGGGCGAACCGGTGTCGCCCTCGGCCGTGGCGTACTCAGCGATGATCTTCTTCTTGGTCTCCGCGTCGGTACCGATCGACATGCGGGGCTCCTTCCGGTCTCGTTGCGCGGCGCTCGGGGCAGGATGCCCGGGGCTCTCTGGATCCGCGGCCGTCATGACGGCAGGTCCCACCGTGCGGTGGGCAACCGGGGAAGGTTACCAACGGCGACGCCCGGGCCCCAAAACGCTGGGACCCGGGCGGACAGCCGGTGAGCGAGGCCTCAGACGGCCGGCGGGGCCGGCGGGTCCGTCTCGGTCCGCCGCTCCGTGGTGGCCTGACGACCCGCCTGGTCGGTGGTCGTGGCGACCGTCGTGTGGCGGCGGCGCGTGTTGGTCTGGATGGCGGTGATCGCGATGACCAGGACGCCGGCCAGGCAGAGGATGTAGCCGACCATCGTGAGGTCGACGGCGCTGATCATGTCCTGCACGGCGAAGGCCAGGATGAGGCCGAGCGCCAGCAGGAAGACGCCGAGTCCGTAACCCATGGTGTTGTCTCCAGGTGGTGGTGGGGAATGAGTGCTCGTGGAACCTAACGCCCCACGGCGCCGACCATGACGCGCGACGCGGCCCCGCCCCACCCGCAGGGGTGGCGGACGGCGGTCAGCAGGACCAGCACGACGAGCGCCCGTGGCTCGTGTCGCCGTGCGAGGATCCGCAGGTGGCTCCTCCGACGAACGGTCCGACCAGCACCCCCATCACGAAGCTCGGCGTCTGCAACCTCTGCGAGGCAATCTGCGGCCTCGAGATCACGCTCGAGGCGGGCGCCGTCACCGGCGTCCGGGGCAACCCGGCCGACCCGCTCTCGCGCGGCCACATCTGCCCCAAGGGCGTGGCGATCGCCGACGTGTACGCCGACCCGGAGCGGTTGCGTCGCCCCGTGCGGCGCGACCGCAGCACCGGCGAGTGGACCGAGATCGGGTGGGACGAGGCCTTCGACGTGGTGGCCGACGGCCTTGCCTCGGCGATCAACACCCACGGCCGGGACGCCGTGGGGATCTACCTCGGCAACCCCAACGTCCACAGCCTCGGCTCGATGACCCACGGGATCGGCCTGGTCAAGGCGCTGCGGACCCGCAACACCTACAGCGCCACGTCGGTGGACCAGCTCCCCCACCAGCTGCTCGCGCACCTGATGTTCGGCCACCAGCTGCTCCTGCCGATCCCCGACATCGACCGCACCGACCACTTCCTCGTCATCGGCGCCAACCCGATGGCGTCCAACGGGTCGCTGATGACCGTGCCGGACTTCCCCCAGCGCGCCCGCGACCTCAAGCGTCGCGGCGGGCCGGCTCGTGGTGCTCGACCCCCGGCGTACCGAGACGGCGAGGATCGCCACCGAGCACCACTTCGTGCGCCCCGGCAGCGACGCCTGGGTCCTGCTCGCCATGCTCCAGGTGCTCTTCGCCGACGGCGTCGCGACCGCACCCGCCCACGCCCACGGGCTGGAGGCGGTCGAGGCAGCGGTCGCAGACTTCACCCCCGAGCGGGCCGCCGCGATGAGCGGCGTACCCGCCGAGGAGGTCCGGAGGCTCGCCCGCGAGCTCGCGGCCGCCGAGAGCGCGGTCGTCTACGGACGCGTCGGAGTCTCGACGCACGAGTTCGGGTCGGTGTGCCAGTGGGCCGTCAACGTCCTCAACATCGTCACCGGCAACCTCGACCGGGTGGGCGGGGCGATGTTCACCAGCCCGGCCATCGACGTCGTGGGCCGCGGCATCATCGGGCGGGGCCACCACGGCGCCTGGCGATCGCGGGTCCGCGGGCTGCCCGAGACCGCGAGCGAGCTGCCCGTCTCGGCCCTGCGCGAGGAGATCGAGACGCCGGGCGAGGGCCAGGTCCGGGCGATGCTGACGCTGTCGGGCAACCCGGTGCTCTCCACGCCGGACGGGGCACGCCTCGACGGGGCCCTCGCCGGACTCGACTTCATGGCCGCGGTCGACATCTACCTCAACGAGACCACCCGGCACGCGGACGTCATCCTGCCGCCGACCACCGCGCTGGAGCGCGACCACTACGACCTGGTCTTCCAGACGCTCGCCGTGCGCAACACCGCCCGCTTCACCCCGGCCGTGCTTCCGGCGGGTCCGGGGACGCGGCACGACTGGCAGATCTACCGGGAGCTCGCCCTGCGCACGGTGGCGCGCCTGGACCGTCGGCCCTCGCGCCGCAAGCGGCTGGCGCTCCGCGCCCGGATGACCGCCAGCCCGACACGGCTCGTCCAGCTGCTGCTGCTGAGCGGGCGCACCGGGGTCACCCTGCGCAAGCTCCGCGCCAGCCCGGCCGGCATCGACCTGGGGCCACTGCGCGCCGGGTTGCTGCCCGAGCGGCTCCAGACCCGCGACCACCGCATCGACCTCGCCCCGGCGCTGGTGCTCGACGACCTGGCGCGGCTGGCGGCCGTCCCGGCCCCTGCCGAGGGCGAGCTGCTGCTCATCGGCCGCCGCCACCAGAAGGACTGCAACGCGTGGATGCACAACGTCGAGCGGCTCACCCGGGGACGCCCGCGACACCACCTGCTCATGCACCCCGATGACCTGGCGGCCCGAGCCCTGGCGGACGGGACCACGGTCCGGGTCACCTCGCGCGTCGGGGCCGTCGACGTCGAGGTGTCCGCCACCGAGGACGTGATGCGCGGCGTCGTCAGCCTCCCCCACGGCTACGGGCACGCCCGCAACCCGGGGATGAGTGGCGCGGCGCGGGTGCCAGGTGTCTCGATCAACGACCTCACCGACCCCGAGCGCCTCGACGTGTCCGGCAACGCCGCCCTGAGCGGCGTACCCGTCACCGTCTCCGCCGTCCCGGCGTAGTCGGGACGCGATCCCCGGACGCGACGACAGGACGCCCGGACGGACCTGCAGCGGTCCGTCCGGGCGTCCTGGTCATCGGTGCGTCAGACGCGCACGCCCTCGAGGACCTCGCGGACCTCGGCGGCCGTGCCGGCCTGACGGAGGCGCTCGACCTGCGCCGGGTCGGTGAAGACCCCGGCGATCTTCTGGAGGAGGGCCAGGTGGTCGTCGCCCGCGCCGGCGATGCCGATCACGAACTCGGCCGGCTTGCCGTTCCAGTCGATGCCGTCGGGGTAGCGGATGAACGAGATCGCCGACCGGTTGATCGCCGACTTGGCCTCGTTGGTCCCGTGCGGGATGGCGAGCAGGTTGCCCATGTGGGTCGAGACCGAGGTCTCCCGCTCGTGCATCGCCTCGACGTACGACGCCTCGACGGCGCCGCTGGCGACGAGCAGCTCGCCCGCCTCGGTGATGGCGTCGTCACGCGAGGTGGCGCTGCCCCGCAGCACGATCGAGCTGTCGTCGAGCACCCCGCTCGGGGTCTCGGCGGCCGCCTCCTCGACGGGTGCCCCGCCGGGGGTGTTGGTGCGGTCGAGCAGCTCGACGATCTCGTCGTAGCGCGGTGAGGCCATGAAGTTGTCCACCGCCACGTGCATGGCCGACGGGGTCTTCTGACGGGCACGGTCGGTGAGGTCCTGGTGGCTCACGACCAGGTCGTAGGTGTCGTCGAGGTTGGAGATCGCCTTGTTGACGACGGTGACGTCACCGTGGCCGGCGGCCTGGATCTTCTTCCGGAGCACCGACGCCCCCATGGCGGAGGAGCCCATGCCGGCGTCGCAGGCGAACACGATCGACTTGATCGCGCCGGCGGCGGCACCGGTGCCGGGGGTCAACATCCCGGCGACCGACGACTTCTTGCCCTTGTTGGCCTCCATCTGCGCGGTCGCGGCCGCGAGGTCGCCCTCGTCCTCGGACCGGTCGAGCTTGAGGAGCAGGGACGCCACCAGGAAGGTCACGGCGGCCGAGGAGACCACCGCCAGGGTCACGCCGACGAAGCTGCCGCTCGCCGTCTGCGCGTAGACCGCGAAGATCGAGCCGGGTGCCGCCGGGGCGCGCAGGCCCACGTCGAAGGCGACGTTGACGGCGACGCCGGTCATGCCACCCGCGATCATCGCCAGGATCAGGATGGGCTTCATCAGGACGTACGGGAAGTAGATCTCGTGGATGCCGCCGAAGAACTGGATGATCGCCGCACCGGGGGCCGTGGCCTTGGCCACGCCCCTGCCGAAGATGGAGATCGCGATGAGCAGGCCCAGGCCCGGGCCGGGGTTGGCCTCGAGCAGGAACAGCACGGACTTGCCCGTCTCGGCCGCCTCGGTCAGGCCGAGCGGGGTCAGCACGCCGTGGTTGATGGCGTTGTTGAGGAAGAAGACCTTGGCCGGCTCGATGACCACCGAGGTGAGCGGCAGCAGGTTGTTGTCGACCAGCGTCTCCACCCCGTTGCCCAGGACCTCCATCACCTTGTTGACGATCGGGGCGATGACCCAGAAGCCCACGAGCGCCATCACGAACGCGACGATGCCGGCCGAGAACATGTTGACGAGCATCTCGAAGCCGGCGCGCACCTTGCCCTCCCAGACGGCGTCGAGCTTCTTCATGACCCAGGCCGCCAGCGGGCCCATGATCATGGCGCCGATGAACATGTGCACCTGACCCAGCGCCGAGAAGTCCGCCGCGGCGTTGCCGGCGGCGAGCCACTTGGCCAGCTCGGCCGTGTTGAACTCGGCGATGAGGAAGTCGGACCCTGCGATGGCACCCATCACGGCGAAGGCGCCCACGACGGCGCCCCGGTCGCCGTACACCATCCGACCACCGGTGGCGGCGATCAGGATCGGCAGCAGGTAGTGGATCGCGGGACCGACCATGGTGGCCAGGTCGGCGTTGGGCCACCAGCCGACATCGATGAACAGGGCCGTGAGGAGGCCCCAGGCGATCAGTGCCGGGATGTTCGGCATGATCATGTTGGACAGGAACGTTCCGAACTTCTGCACGTGGACCCGCGCGCCGGGGCGCGGTGTCGTCTGTGTGGACATGGATTCCTCCGGATGTGGTGACGGGTGCTCGAGCGCGGGGTGACCCCGATCACAGGCAGGGCACCAGTACACCGCAATACGGGCACGTTGCCAAGCATTCGGGCCAAAGTGGGTGCGAATTGATGTGGATTTCGCCCCGTTATGCCCGCTACGGTGAGTGACACACCACACCAGCCGACTGACAATGCACCCGTGGAGGGATTCCGACCATGAAGGCACTGCGCTTCTACGCCCCCGAGGACGTCCGGCTCGAGGACGTGCCCGAGCCCGAGTGCGGGCCCGACGAGATCAAGATCAAGGTCAAGAACTGCTCGACCTGCGGCACCGACGTGAAGATCAAGAAGAACGGCCACGTCAACATCACCGGGACCACCACGATGGGCCACGAGGTGGCCGGCGAGATCGTGGAGGTCGGCGCCGACGCGACTCGGCGGCTTCTCCGTGGGTGACCGCGTGCAGTGCATCGCGGCCGTCCCCTGCGGCGAGTGCCACGAGTGCAAGAAGGGCTGGATGGAGGTCTGCCAGAACCAGACGTCCGTCGGCTACCAGTACGACGGCGGCTTCGCGGAGTACATGATCGTCCCGGCACAGGTGCTCAAGGTCGACGGCCTCAACCGCATCCCCGACAACGTGGGGTACGACGAGGCGTCCGCGGCCGAGCCCTTCGCCTGCGCCATCAACGCCCAGGAGCAGCTCGGCATCGAGGAGGGCGACTTCACCGTCGTCTTCGGCGCCGGCCCGATCGGCTGCATGCACATCCGCATCGCCCGCGGCGTGCACAAGGTCGGCACCGTCGTGCTCGTCGACGTCAACGCCGAGCGGCTGCAGATGTCGGCCGACGCGGTGCAGCCCGACCACGTCATCGACGCCTCGAAGGTCGACGTCGTCGAGGAGGTCATGAAGCTCACCGACGGCCGCGGCGCCGACGTCATCATCACCGCGACCCCGGCCAACGTCACCCAGGAGCAGGCCATCGCGATGGCCGCCCGCCAGGGGCGCATCTCGTTCTTCGGCGGCCTCCCCAAGACCGACCCGACGATCACCTGCGACTCCAACGTCGTGCACTACCGCCAGCTGCACATCCACGGCGCGAACGGCTCCTCGCCCGACCACAACAAGCGGGCGCTGCAGTACATCTCCACCGGTCAGGTGCCGGTCAAGGACCTGATCACCAAGCACATCCCCCTCGACGACGTGCTGTCGGCCTTCGACATCGTCGCCAAGGGCGAGGCCATCAAGGTCACCGTCGAGCCCTGACAGCGAGACGCACGAACGGCCCGCCACTCTCGCGAGGGGCGGGCCGTTCGTCGTACAGGTCATCCGGCGGGCGGTGAGCCAGCCACCTTCTCCCCCACCCAGATCGTGGCTGAGCCACCTCGACCGCGGCGTGTCCCCCGCGACACGCCCAGGAGAGGTGAGCAGACCACTTTCGTGCGCGCCTGAAATGTGGCCTGCTCACCGCTTCGCGGGCGTAGCGAGGCGGGCCGGCGGGTCAGTGCAGGAGGGCGCGTACGGCGTCGCGCCCGGCCATCGGGTCGCTCGCGCCGAGCGCGGCCTCGGCCGCGGCCTCGCAGGTGTCCATGGACACGCGGGAGAGCTGGGCGCCCACCGGACGCACGGCCCGGGCCGCCATGGACAGCGAGGTGACCCCCATGCCCACCAGTGCGCACGCCAGCAGCGGGTCGGCGGCCGCCTCGCCGCAGACCCCGACCGACTTGCCGGCCTGCTTGCCGGCCTCCGCGGTGATCGCGATGAGCTGCAGCACCGCCGGCTGCCACGGGTCGGTGAGGTGGGCGAGGTCCGTGGCCATCCGGTCGGCGGCCATGGCGTACTGCGTGAGGTCGTTGGTGCCGATGGAGAGGAAGTCCACGACCTCGAGCATCCGGTGCGCCAGGAGGGCGGCACTGGGGATCTCGACCATGATGCCGGGCTTCAGGCCGCGGGAGCGGACCTTGTCGGCGAAGTCGGAGGCCTCGGCCACGGTCGCGACCATCGGCGCCATCACCCAGGTCTCGGTGCCCGTGCGCTCGGCGGCGAGCTTGATGCCGTCGAGCTGGCGGTCCATCAGGCCGGGGTTGCCGAAGGACAGCCGGAGGCCGCGGACGCCGAGGGCGGGGTTCTCCTCGCCCGGCAGGGTCGCGAAGGCGATCGGCTTGTCCGAGCCGGCGTCGAGGGTGCGGATCACGACGTGCTGGCCCTCGCCGAAGGCGCCCAGCACCTGCTGAGTAGATGTCCGCCTGCTCCTCGGCCGACGGCTCGTCGGTGGCGTTGAGGAAGCAGAGCTCGGTGCGGAAGAGCCCGACCCCCTGGACCGGCTCCGCGCTGGCCTGGACCGCGCTCGGGCCGTCGGCCACGTTGGCGAGCAGCTTGACCGCGATCCCGTCGGACGTCGCGGCCGGCCCGGACCAGTCGGCCAGGGCGGCGCGCGCCTCCTTGCTGGCGGCCACCCGGCCCTCGGCCGTCGACGGGGTCTCCCCCGACCTCGACCTCCCCGGACTCCCCGTCGACGACCAGGAACGCGCCCTGGTCGAGGTCGGTGATGCCGGCGGTGCCGACGACGCAGGGGATGCCCAGCTGCCGGGCGATGATGGCGGTGTGGCTGGTGGCGCCACCGCGCTCGGTGACCAGCGCGACGATGAGCTCGGGGTCCAGCCCGGAGGTGTCGCTGGGCGCGAGGTCCTCGGCGACCAGCACGGACGGCTCGGACGGCGTGGGCACGCCGGGCTCGGGCTCGCCGACGAGGTGGGCGACGACCCGCCGCTCGATGTCCTCGAGGTCGGTGACCCGCTCGGCCATCAGGCCGCCCATGTTGGTGAAGATCGTGACGAACTGCTCGACGGCCGCGTCGACGGCGGACACCAGGCCCTGGCCGGCGGCGACGTTCTTGACCACCGCGCCGCGCAGGCCCTTGTCGCGGGCGAGGCCGGCGCTCGCGGTCAGCACCTCCGCGGCCGGGCCGGTGGCCTTGTCGGCCTTGCGGGCGAAGCTGTCGGCGACCGCGCCGACCGCGTCGTCGTACGCCGACATGGCGGCCTCGGCGTCGGCGAAGTCGCCGTCGCCGAAGCGCGGCGATCGCCTCGGGCGAGACCTCGCCACGCACGAGCAGGGCAGGTCCGGCGGCGACTCCCGGCACGACGGGCGTCCCGCGGAGCACGGTGTGAGCAACTGTGGTCATGGACACACCGTAGTTCAGTGCGTGCTTGACAATCAACAGATACGGGGATAAAACAACACAGACACAGATGAGTGACGGCGGCCACGTCGTCCTCCTCACGAGGCCCGACCACGATGACCGAAGGAGTCCCGGTGTACGCCGAGGAACGCCAGCAGGCCATGGCCCAGGCCATCACCCAGCAGGGCGCGTCTCGGTCGCCGAGCTCGCCGAGGAGTTCTCGGTGACCACCGAGACCGTGCGCCGCGACCTGTCGGCCCTGGAGCGCATCGGCCTGATCCGCCGGGTGCACGGGGGCGCCGTGCCCGCCAGCTCGCTGGCCGTCATCGAGTCCGGGCATCACCGAGCGCGACCTGGCCAACACCACCGCCAAGGACCTGATCGCCGCCGCGGCCGTCGCCCTGCTGCCCCCGCCCGGCTCGATCGTGGTCATCGACGCCGGCTCGCACCACCGCCCGGCTCGCCGCCCTCCTCCCCCGCGACCACCGGCTGACCGTGGTCACCCACGCCGTGCCGGTCGCCGCGCGGCTCGCCGGGCTCCCGCAGATCGACCTCTTCCTGCTGCCGGGCAAGGTCCGGCCGACCACCCAGGCCGCCGTCGGCGCCGACACGGTCGCCGCGCTGGGCGACCTGCGGGCCGACGTCTCGTTCGTGGCGACCAACGGGCTGAGCATCGGCCACGGGCTCACCACTCCCGACCGCGAGGAGGCGGCCACCAAGCGCGCCATCGTGGCCGCCGGACGGCGTACGGTCGTGCTCGCCGACTCCACCAAGATCGGCGTCGAGTCCTCGCTGCGGTTCGCCGCCATCAGCGACATCGACGTCCTGGTCACCGACTCAGCCATCAAGCCCGACGACCAGAAGGCCCTCGACGCGGCCGGCGTGGAAGTGGTGATCGCATGATCCTGACCCTGACCCCCAACCCCAGCATCGACCGCACGGTGTCCCTGGCCGGCGAGCTGATGCGCGGCCAGGTGCAGCGCGTCGACTCGGTGACGTCGCAGGGCGGTGGCAAGGGCGTCAACATCTCCCGGGCCTCGGTCAGCGCCGGCAGCCGACGCTCGCGGTGCTCCCCGCCGCCAAGGACGACCCGTTCGTCATCGAGCTGCTGGCCGCCGGCATCGACTGCCGACCGGTCCGGCCCGCCGGCGACGTCCGCGTCAACATCACCATCACCGAGCCGGACGGCACCACCACCAAGCTCAACTCCCCCGGCGCCACCGTCGAGCCGGTGCACCTCGAGCGCGATGTCCGACGCGATGATGGCGCGGGCCGGCACGGCCGACTGGGCCGTGCTGGCGGGGTCGCTGCCGCCCGGCGCGCCGCCGGAGTTCTACGCCGACGTCGTACGCCGCCTGCGCGGCACCGTGGCGAAGGTCGCCGTCGACACCAGCGAGGCACCGCTGCGCGCGCTCGTCGACGCGCTGCCCGCGTCGGCACCGCACCTGATGAAGCCCAACGGCGAGGAGCTCGCGTCCTTCACCGGCGGCGACGCCGAGGAGCTCGAGGCCGACCCGGCCGCCGCCGCGGCCGCCGCGCAGACGCTCGTCGACCGCGGCGTCGAGGCCGTCCTGGCGACGCTCGGCGGCAACGGCGCCGTGCTCGTCACCGCGGAGGGCGCCTGGCACGCCACTCCCCCACCGACCACCGTCGTGAGCACGGTGGGAGCAGGCGACTCGAGCCTGTTCGGCTACGTCCTGGGCGACATCCGCGGGCTCACGCCCCCGAGCGCCTCGCCCTCGCCGTGGCCTACGGCAGCGCCGCCGCTGCCCTGCCCGGCACCACGATCCCCGAGCCGTCGCACCTCCGCACCGAGCTCGTCACCGTCACCGCCTTGGGAGGCACCGCATGACCGATCTGATCACCAGGGAACTGGTGCGCCTCGACACGACTGGGGCGACGACAAGCTCGACGTGATCCGGGGGCTGGCCGCCGTCGTCGACGACGCCGGGCGCGCCGCGGACACCGAGCAGCTCATCGCCGACGCCTTCGCCCGCGAGGAGACCTCCTCGACCGGCCTGCCCGGCGGCATCGCCATCCCCCACTGCCGGACCACCGGTGTCGAGGAGCCCACGCTGGCCTTCGCCCGCCTCGCCCGCGGGTGGACTTCGGCGCCAAGGACGGCCCCGCCGACCTGGCGTTCCTGATCGCTGCCCCGGCCGGTGGCGACGCCACCCACCTCCAGCTGCTCACCAAGCTGGCCCGCTCGCTGGTCAAGCCGTCCTTCACCGACGCGCTGCGCGAGGCCGAGGACGCCGACGAGGTCGTGGCGCTCATCCAGGCGCCGTCGAGGTGCCCGAGCCGGCCTCGGCCGCGGCGAAGCCCGCTGCCGCCTCCGGCACGCCCGACGGCACTCCCCCGGGGTTCCGGCCGCACGACCGCCGCCGCCGGCCGGTCGCCACCGCCACCGGCGCCGGCACGACGTCGCTCGTCGCCGTCACCGCGTGCCCCACCGGCATCGCGCACACCTACATGGCCGCCGAGGCCCTCGAGGCCGCCGCCGAGCGGGCCGGGGTCGAGCTCCACGTCGAGACCCAGGGCTCGGCCGGCGTCCACGCCGCTCGTCGCACGACACGATCTCCCAGGCCGGCGCGGTGATCTTCGCCGTCGACGTCGGGGTGCGCGACCGCAGCCGGTTCGCCGGCAAGCCGATGGTCAGCTCCAGTGTGAAGCGGCCGATCGACGACGCCGACGCGATGATCGCCGAAGCGCTGCGCTACGCCGCCGATCCCGCGAACGCCCCGCGGGTCGAGGGCGAGGCCTCCGCGGCAGGTGCCGACCACGGCGCTGCGGAGTCGTGGGGTGGCCGCACCCGCCGGGTGCTGATGACCGGTGTCTCGTACATGATCCCGTTCGTCGCCGCCGGCGGTCTGTTGATCGCGTTGAGCTTCCTGCTGGGCGGCTACGAGATCGTCGGGCCCTACGGCGACATCGCCGTCAACAACGGCCTCTTCAACCTGCCCGACCCCGAGGCGCTCGGGCTCGACCACGCCCTGTTCAACTCCGGACTGATGGCCTACCTGGGGGCGCTCTTCTTCATCATCGGCAAGACCGCCTTCGCGCTGTTCCTCCCGGCCCTGGGGGGCTACATCGCCTACGCGATCGCCGACCGCCCCGGCATCGCGCCGGGCTTCGTCCTGGGCGGGCTGTCCGCCAACCTCTTCAACGTGCAGACCTCCGACGGCGTCGCCTACCCGGCCACCGGATTCATCGGCGCGATGATCGGTGGGGTCCTGGCCGGCATCGCCGCGCACTGGATCGCGAGCTGGAAGGTCCCGACCTGGGCCCGTGGACTGATGCCGGTCCTGGTCATCCCGCTGTTCGCCGTCGGTGCTCGCCGGTCTCGCGATGCTGATCGTGCTCGGCAGGCCGATCTCCTGGCTCATGGACCAGCTGACCGAGGGGCTCAACTCGATGTCGGGTGGCAGCGCGATCCTCCTCGGCGTGATCCTCGGTCTGATGATGGCGTTCGACATGGGTGGCCCGCTCAACAAGGTCGCCTACACCTTCGCCGCCGTCGGTGTCGGTGGCGCAGCGCTGGCCAACGACGCCCCCGAGCTCCAGATCATGGCCGCGGTCATGCTCGCCGGCATGGTCCCGCCGATCGCCCTGGCGCTGGCCACCGTCCTCCGCCCCGGGTTGTTCAACGTGGCCGAGAAGGAGAACGGCAAGGCCGGGTGGCTGCTGGGCCTGTCCTTCATCACCGAGGGCGCCATCCCGTTCGCCGCGGCCGACCCGCTGCGCGTCATTCCCGGAATCATGTTGGGGAGCGCCGTGACGGGCGGGCTGTCGATGGCGATGGAGGTCAGTGTGCGGGCACCGCACGGAGGGATCTTCGTGCTGTTCGCCGTCGAGAACGTCCTTGGCTACCTCATCGCCCTCGCGGCTGGTGTCGCCGTCGGTGCCGTCGCCGTCATCTTCCTGAAGTCCTTCGGCCCGTCCGACGCGGACGTCGCCACCGTCTGACCCACCCGCACACGACTGCAGCACCAACCCTAAGGAGAACCATGCCCAGCAAGTCCGTCGTCGTCGGCTCTGCCGTCGGCCTGCACGCCCGTCCCGCCGCCATCATCGCCGGAAGGCCGCCGAGGGCCTGGACGCCTCGGTCACCATCAACGGGGTCGACGCCAGCTCGTCGCTGATGATCATGACCCTCGGTGCCGGCAACGGCGACACGGTCGAGGTGGCAGAGCGACGACCAGGTCGGCGCTCGACGCGATCGCGGCGCTCGTCGAGCAGGACCTCGACGCCTGACCGCAGGCGCATGACCCGAGCAACGGGCCGGTGTCCCCACGGGGCACCGGCCCGTTGCCGCTCGACGCGGGGTCAGGTAGTCCGCGTGCGCCCTCGCGCTCGCGCAGCGCCAGGTAGACCGCACGCACCCCGACCGCCTGTCTCGAGGTGCGCCATCACCGCGGCGAAGAACTGGCCGCGGTAGGTCTCGTCGGTGATCGCGGAGACGGTGAAGTAGAGCCCGGAGAACGACGCGAGGAAGAGCGAGACCTTGACCAGCTCGGCCGAGACGTTGGTCCAGGACGGGACGTGCGTCGTGGCCTGACCGGTCCAGGACTCCTGGACGCTCTCGTTGATGATGAGGGACGCCGAAGACCAGCAGGAAGCCGAAGACGGCGGCGGCCAGGACAGCACCTGCACCGCCTGGATCGACCAGCAGCACGACGATCAGGTTCCACCGGTCGTAGCCGGTGACTGGCCGCGTGGGCGGCGGGGTCTGCGTCCGGGTCGTCGACCATCTCGCGGCACACCTGCTCGAGCGGTGTGCCCCCGGCAGGCGCGGAGCAGGAAGGCGTCGTCGACCGCGTCGTCGGCCTGGTCGACCTCCTCGGGCAGCCGGACGAGCAGGAACACCGTGCCCAGGCCGAGGGAGCAGCAGCACGGCGAGCCACAGCGTGCCGAAGTCGAGGGCTGGACGGCATCTGCCACGCCTCGGCGTTGATGAAGAGGAACGCGATGAAGACCAGCAGCAGCGGCAGCGCGCGCGACGCGGTGGTGACCACCGAGCCCAGGCTGGAGAGCGTGCGCTGGAGCGCCCAGCCGACGATCGGGCTCGCGTGGAGGGCGGTCAGCGCGTAGAGCGACCGCCCCCGCGCCCACCACGGTCAGCAGCACCGCCGGTGCGGCCGCCGTCTGGTCGGACAGCCAGCCGAGCAGACCGGCCAGGGCCGCGGCGACGACGACCACCACCCCGAGCGCGGGCAGCAGCCGGCGCCGGGTCAGTGCCTCGCGCGCCGCCGCCGCGCTCGGAGGGCACGAAGTAGGAGAGCCCGTGCGCGAGGAACCACGCCTCCGTGTCGGCAGCGGGTCGCCCGTGCTCCGGCGCTGGGTCACGCCGACTGTCCCAGGATCTCCCGCGCGCGGCGTACGTCGTCGTGCATGGTCTCGACGAGCGCCTCGATGCCCTCGAACTTCACCATCCCGCGCAGCCGGTCGACGAACTCCACCTCGACCTCGACGCCGTACAGCTCGAGGTCGTCGCGGTCGAGCACGTAGGACTCGACGCGGCGCTCGCGCTCGCCGTCGAAGGTCGGGTTGGTGCCGACGCTGATCGCGGCCGGGAAGCGCTCGCCGGTGTCGCGGCGGGTGAGCCAGCCGGCGTACACGCCGTCGGCCGGGGCGGCACCGTCGACCGGGGTGGGGACGTTGGCGGTCGGGTAGCCGAGCTCGCGGCCGCGCTGGTCGCCCTTGACGACGACGCCGCGCACGGTGAACGACCGGCCGAGCGCCTCGGCGGCGCCGGCGACGTCACCGGTGGCGAGGCACTGGCGGACGTACGTCGAGCTCCACACCTGCGGGCCCCCGTCGAGGGCGATCCCCTCCACGGCGAAGCCGCGCTCCGCCCCGACCTCGCGCAGCAGCGCCACGTCACCCGCGGCCCGGTTGCCGAAGCGGAAGTTGGCGCCGACGACGACCGCACGCGCGTGCAGCGTGCCGACCAGGACCCGGTCGATGAACTCCACCGGGAGTCCAGCCGGCGATGTCGCGGTCGAACGGGACGACCAGCACCGCGTCGATGCCGGCCTCCTCGACCAGGCGCGCCCGGGTCTCGACCGAGGTGAGGATGGGCGGTGCGTGCTCGGGGCGCAGCACCGCCATCGGGTGCGGGTCGAAGGTCACCACCACGACCTTGTCGACCCCGAGCTCGGCGGCCGTCGCGCGGGCCTGCGCCAGCACGTGCGCGGTGGCCGAGGTGCACGCCGTCGAAGTTGCCGATCGTGACGACCGTGCGGCCGAGGTCGGCCGGCACGTCGTCGAAGGCACGCCAGATCTGCACGGGCCGAAGCCTACGACGCCGCTCAGCCGACGAAGACGGCGACGGGGCGGGCTCCGTCCGCGGTGGGCTCGTAGAGCGCCAGGAAGGTCGCCGTCGGGCGCGAACAGCGCGTGCTCGCCGGCGCCGGGCAGCGACCAGGCCGATCGGCCGGCCCGACGCGCACCGCGGCGGCCGTCGGCTCGTCCAGGTCGACGGCCGGGAACGTCGCCCGGGCGGCGTCCGCGATGGGCAGCACCGACGGTGCGTCGGCGAGGTCCTCGAGGCTGCGCGCCCGGGAGAGGTCGAAGGCGCCCGACGGCCGTACGCCGCAGCGCGACCAGGTGGCCACCCACCCCGAGCGCGGCGCCGAGGTCGCGGGCGATGGCCCGGATGTAGGTGCCGCTGGAGCAGCGCACCGAGATGTCGACGTCGCTCCCCCGGACGCCGGTCACCTCGAGCGCGTGGATCGTCACCCGCCGGGCGGGCAGGTCGACGTCCTCGCCGTCGCGGACGCGCTGGTAGGCGCGCTTGCCGTCCACCTTGATCGCGGAGACCGCGGTGGGCTTCTGGTCGATCTCGCCGACGAACGCGGCGAGCGCCTCGCGGATGCCCGCCTCGGTGAGGTGGTCGGTCGTGGCGGTGGCCACCACCTCGCCCTCGGCGTCGTCGGTGGTCGTCGACGCGCCGAGGCGGATCGTCGCGTCGTACGCCTTCTCGGTGAGCATCAGGTGCCCGAGCAGCCGGGTGGCGCGGTTGACGCCGAGCACGAGCACGCCGGTCGCCATCGGGTCCAGCGTGCCGGCGTGCCCGACCTTGCGGGTGCCCAGGGCGCGACGCACCCGGGCGACGACGTCGTGGGACGTCATCCCGCCGGGCTTGTCGACGACGACGAGCCCGTCCGCGACGGGAGCGGTCACGCGTCCCTGCCGTCGGCGGCCCCGTCATCGGACCAGACGTCCTCGGTCGTCCTCGTCGTCGTCGAGGTCGCCCTCCTCGCGCGGCTTCTTGTAGGGGTCCTCCTCGCCGGCGTACGCCGAGCCGCGGCGTGCCGCGACCTCCTCGTCGAGGGCCTTGGCCCGGGCCAGCACCTCGTCGAGGGCGCGGGCGCTCTCGGGCAGGGCGTCGGGGATGAAGGTGAGCGTCGGCACGATGCGCATGCCGAGCTGCTTGGCGACCTCGGAGCGGATCACGCCCTTGGCCGACTCGAGGGCGGCGGCCGAGCTCTCGCGCTCCTCGTCGCCACCGAGGACGGTGTAGAAGATGGAGGCCTGCTGGCTGTCACCGGTGACGCGGACGTCGGTGATGGTCACGAAGCCGAGGCGCGGGTCCTTGATCCGGCGCTCGAGCATCTCGGCGACGATGACCTGGATGCGGTCGGCGATCTTGCGGACGCGGGGGTTGCTCATGGTTCCACTCTCTCAAACAGCGACCGGGCACGTCCGCCCTCGGTGGAGGACGGACGTGCCCGGTCAGCCGGATTCGGTCAGCTGCGCGGGATCTCGCGCATCTCGAAGGACTCGACGATGTCGCCGATCTGGATGTTCTGGTAGTTCTTCAGCACCAGACCACACTCGAAGCCCTCGCGGACCTCGGACGCGTCGTCCTTCTCGCGGCGCAGCGAGGACAGGTCGAGGTTGTCCGCCACCACGGCGCTGTCCCGGAGGATGCGCACCTTGGCGTTGCGGCGGATGACACCCGAGGTGACCATGCAGCCCGCGATGTTGCCGGCCTTGGACGAGCGGAAGATCTCGCGGATCTCCGCCTGGCCGAGGGCCGACTCCTCGTACTCGGGCTTGAGCATGCCCTTGAGCGCCGCCTCGATCTCCTCGATGGCCTGGTAGATCACCGAGTAGTAGCGGATCTCGACGCCCTCGCGGTCGGCCATCTCGGTCGCCTTGCCCTGCGGGCGGACGTTGAAGCCGATGATGATCGCGTCGGAGGCGGCCGCCAGGTCGACGTTGGTCTCGGTGATGGCACCGACACCGCGGTCGATGACCCGGATGCCGACCTCGTCGCCGACGTCGATCTTGGCCAGCGCGTCCTCGAGCGCCTCGACCGAGCCGGACACGTCGCCCTTGAGGATGAGGTTGAGCTCCTGGCTCTCGCCCTTCTCCATGGAGGCCATGAAGTCCTCGAGGCTGCGGCGCACGCGGCGCTTGGCCTGCATGGCCGCACGCTCGCGCGCCTCACGCTTCTCGGCGATCTGGCGGGCCATGCGGTCGTCCTCGACCACGATGAAGTTCTGGCCCGCACCCGGGACCGCGCTGAGGCCGAGCACCATCGCGGGACGCGACGGGTCTGCCTCGACGATCTCGTTGCCGTGCTCGTCGAGCATGGCCCGCACACGACCGTGCGCCGGACCGGCCACGATCGAGTCGCCGACCCGCAGCGTGCCGCGCTGGACCAGCACGGTGGCGACGGGACCGCGGCCACGGTCGAGGTGCGCCTCGACCACGAGGCCCTGGGCGTCCTGCCCGGGGTTGGCACGCAGGTCGAGCGACGCGTCGGCGGTGAGCACGACGGCCTCGAGCAGCTTGTCGAGGTTGAGCCCGGCCTTGGCCGAGACGTCGACGAACATCGCGTCGCCGCCGTACTCCTCGGGGATCAGGCCGTACTCGGTGAGCTGGCCACGGACCTTGGTCGGGTCGGAGTCGGGCTTGTCGATCTTGTTGACCGCGACCACGACCGGTACGCCGGCCGCCTTGGCGTGGTTGAGCGCCTCCACCGTCTGCGGCATGACGCCGTCGTCGGCCGCGACCACGAGGATCGCGATGTCGGTCGCCTGGGCACCACGGGCACGCATGGCGGTGAACGCCTCGTGACCGGGGGTGTCGATGAGGGTGATGCGACGGTCGTTGCCGTCGACCTCGGTGTGGACCTGGTAGGCACCGATGTGCTGGGTGATGCCACCGGCCTCCTTGTCGACGACGTTGGCGTTGCGCAGCGCGTCGAGGAGCTTGGTCTTTCCGTGGTCGACGTGACCCATGACGGTCACGACGGGCGGACGGATGACCAGGTCGGCCTCGTCACCCTCGTCGGCACCGAACTCGAGGTCGAACGTCTCGAGCAGCTCGCGGTCCTCGTCCTCGGGGGAGACGACCTGCACGACGTAGTTGAGCTCGTCGCCGAGCAGCTCGAACGTCTCGTCGCCCACCGACTGCGTGGCGGTCACCATCTCGCCGAGCGAGAACAGCATCTGCACGAGCGCGGCCGCATCGACGTTGATGCGCTCCGCGAAGTCGGTCAGGGACGCGCCGCGGGGCAGCCGGACGGTCTCGCCGTTGCCCTTGCGGACGCGCACGCCACCCAGGGTCGGGGCGTCCATGGCCTCGAACTCCTGGCGACGGGCGCGCTTGCTCTTGCGACCTCGACGCGAGGGGCCACCGGGGCGACCGAAGGCACCCTGGGTCTGGCCACGCTGGCCGGGACGACCGCCACCGGGACGACCGCCGCCGCTGGGGCCGAAGCCGCCGGGGGCGCCGCCGGGGCCACCGCGACCGGGAGCACCGGCACCGGCGCCACCGCGACCGGGCGCACCGCCACGGGCGGGAGCACCGGGACGACCCGGGGCGCCACCGCGGCCACCGGGACCACCGGGGCCGGGACGACCGCCGGGGCCCGAGCCGAAGGCGGCCGGGGACTTGGGCATCATCGCCGGGTTGGGACGCGGCATGCCCGGACGGCCGGGAGCGCCACCGTCACGCGCGGCCGGGGGCCGCGGCGGACGCTGCTGCGTCGGCCGGAGCCGCATCGCCACCGGGCGCGGGCGCCGGACGGCGACCCATGCCCTGGCTGGAGGCGAACGGGTTGTTGCCCGGGCGCGGGGCGCCGGGGCGTGCCGACGGGCGGGGAGCCGGCGTCGCGGGCTTGGGCGCGGCGGGCGCGGACGCCTCGGCGGCCGGAGCCTCGACGGGCGCCGGCGGCCTCGGCGGCGGGCGCCTCGGGCTCGGCGACGGGGGCCGGCTTGGGGCCGGGCTTGGGGCCCGGTCGGGGACCGGGGCTGGACACCGGCGCGGCCGGGGTCTCGGCAGGGGCGGCGGCGGGCGCCTCGGGCGCGGCGGCCGGGGCGGGACGCCTCGGCAGCCTTCGGGGCCGGCGCCTTGGGGGCCGGCTTGGCCTCCGGCTCGGCGGCCGGGGCGGAGGCGGCGGCGGACTTCAGCTCGTCGCCGTACTGCTTCTTGAACCGCATCTCGACGGGGGGCTCGACAGTCGACGATGCCGACTTGACGAACTCACCCATCTCCTTGAGCTTCTCGAGAACGAACTTGCTCTCGACGCCGAACTCCTTGGCGAGTTCGTGGACTCGGGTCTTGGCCACAATTCTCCTTCTGGCCCGAGACCCGTCGTCGCAGGAGTGCGGCGGGGTGGTTCGGACCGTTAGCGGGTGTGCAAACTCATCGGGAAGTACTCATCGAGTGCTCATGAGCTGCTGCTCCAGTCTCTGATCGGTACTGATCTGGTCGGTGCTGCTTCGGTCTGTCGTGCGTCAGTGCTGTGCGAGGTGCTGCTGGGCCGCGAGGTGCTCTGCCACGGGCGTGCTGGAGAGTGCCTCCCCTGGCCCTGAGGGCCCGGGAGAACGCCCGCCGGCGTACCGCGAGGTCGTAGCACCGGTCGTGGGGTGCAGGTGCGCCCCTCGGCCCGGAGCCGTGCCGCGCGGATCGGGGCAGACGGCCGACTGGCCGCTCGCGTCCGAGCCGATGACGACACGCAACAACTCGCTCCTGGTGGCCCGCTCCCGACAGCCGATGCACGTGCGGATGGGCACGTGCGAGCTCTCGGTCATGGTCACCACCCAGAACTCTATCGCCTACGCGCCCGAATCCCGAATGGCCCCACCCGCCGACCCACCCCTGCAGGCCCGGTCACGACGCCCTCGGGGGCTGACGCCGCTCCTGGAGGCGCGCTACCGTCCGCGGGTGTGGTCCGACGACTTCGACGGTGACGACCTCGACGCCGAGGTGTGGCTCCCCCACTACCTGCCCGCATGGTCGTCACGCGCTGCGACCGCGGCGTCGTACGACGTCGCCGACTCGCGCCTGGCGCTCCGCATCCCCCGCGACCACGGGCTGTGGTGTCCCGACGAGCACGACGGCCCGCTGCGGGTCTCGGGCGTCATGTCCGGACACCACAGCGGCCCGGTCGGGTCCACCACCGGTCAGCAGCCGATCCGGGCCGGGCAGCTCGTGCGCGAGGAGCAGCCGGAGCTCCGGGGACACCTGGTCTCCGCGGCCGGCGGCGGGCCCGCCACGGTGGCCGTCCGCTGCGCGATGACGGTCTCGCCGCGCTCGATGGCCGCCGTGTGGCTGGTCGGCTGGGAGGCGGTGCCCGAGGAGTCGGCCGAGATCTGCGTGGTCGAGATCTTCGGCCGCAGCGTCTCGGCGCAGGGCTGCGAGGTCGGGATGGGGCTCCACGCGTTCCGCGACCCCGACGTTCCCGAGGACTTCGCCGCGCCGCGGCTGCCCCTCGACCCGGCCGACATGCACACCTATGCCGTGACGTGGGACGCCGACGAGGCCGTCTTCACCGTCGACGGCGAGGAGGTACGCCGCTGCGCTGGGCCGCCGTCGTACGACCTGCAGCTCATGGTCGCGGTCTTCGACTTCCCGGCCTGGTCGACCGGCGCCGACGACGAGCTCGAGCCCGAGCTCGTCGTCGACTGGGTCCGGACGGGTTGATCAGTCCTTCGGGGCAGGCGCCTCGTCGGAGCGGATGTCGATGCGCCAGCCGGTCAGGCGCGCGGCGAGCCGGGCGTTCTGGCCCTCCTTGCCGATGGCGAGCGACAGCTGGTAGTCGGGGACGACCACGCGGCACGAGCGGGCCGCCGCGTCGACGATCTCCACCGAGCTGACCCGCGCGGGCGACAGGGCGTGCGCGACGAACTCGGCGGGGTCCTCCGAGAAGTCGACGATGTCGATCTTCTCGCCGTGCAGCTCGGCCGTGACGTTGCGGGCCCGCTGCCCCATCGGGCCGATGCAGGCGCCCTTGGCGTTGACGCCGGGGACGTCGGAGTAGACGGCGATCTTGGTGCGGTGGCCGGCCTCGCGGGCGATGGCCGCGATCTTGACGGTGCCGTCGGCGATCTCGGGGACCTCGAGCGCGAAGAGCTTCTTGACCAGGTTGGGGTGGCTGCGCGACAGGGTGATCTGCGGCCCGCGCATGCCCTTGCGCACGGAGACGACGAGGGCTTGATGCGCTCGCCGTGCTTGTACTCCTCGCCGGGCACCCGCTCCCCCGTCGGCAGCAGCGCCTCGAGCTTGCCGAGGTCGACCATCACGTCGTCGGGGTTGCGACCCTGCTGGATGATGCCCGAGATGATGTCGCCCTCCTTGCCGGAGAACTCACCGAAGCGGATGTCGTCCTCGGCGTCGCGCAGCCGCTGGAGCATGATCTGCTTCGCCGTCGTGGCGGCGATCCGGCCGAAGCCGGCGGGCGTGTCGTCGTACTCCTCGGAGGCGTTGCCCTCCTCGTCGACCTCGCGGACGAGCACGTTGACGTGACCCGTCTTGCGGTCGAGCTGACGCGTGCGGTCTCCTGCGCGCCGGGGGTCTTGTGGTACGCGGTGAGCAGGGCCTGCTCGATCGCCTCGACGAGCACGTCGAAGGAGATCTCCTTCTCGCGTTCCAGCATCCTCAGGATGCTCAGGTCGATGTCCATCAGGCGTCCTCGCTCTTGTCGCTCTTGCGGTTGAACTCGATCTGCACGAGGGCCTTGGCGACGTCGGCGTAGGGCACCTCGCGGTGGGTGCCGTCGACGTCGAGCGTCGCCGCGGTCTCGTCGCAGGTGGTGATGCGGCCGGTCACGCGTCTCACCCTCGACGAGGGTGACCTTCACCAGGCGGTCGGCGTTGCGGCGCCAGTGGCGCGGCAGGGTCAGCGGCCGGTCGACGCCGCGCGAGGTCACCTCGAGGGTGTAGGGCATGCTCGCCCATCACGTCGGACTCGTCGAGCACCTCGGAGATCTCGCGCGTCGCGTCGGCGACGTCGTCGAGGGTCACCCCGCCGTCCTTGTCGACGGCGACCCGCAGCACGCGTCGCTTGCCGGCCGGGGTCACCTCCACCGCCTCCACGTCGAGGCCCAGGGCGGCCAGGGGGCCGGTGAGGCCGCCTCGATCCGGTCCCGGGTGGCGTCCTGCTTGGCGCTGCTCACGAGTGTGCGACCTCCTTGTGCTGTTGTCCTGTCGGAGCCACGATAGCGGCTGTGCCGGGACGTTCCACCAGCGGCGGATAGGGTCCCGCGCGTGCCGCGCCGCCCGCCCCGTCTCCCGCCGTACGGCGGTCGGCGTCACGCTGGCTGGGCACGCTCGCTGGCTCCGGGTTGCTGGCCGGGTGCACCCTCGACCCGCCCGCCCCGGACCCGGCCGACCGGACGCCGCCGGTCGAGCCGGAGCCGGACGCCGACGTCGTGCTGCTCGGCACGGTCCTGGCCGCGCTCGACGCCACTGCCGCGCTGGTCGCGGCGACGACGGCGCGGCACCCGCGGACTCGCCGACCGGGCTGCAGCCGCTGCTCGAGGTGCACGCGACCCACCGCGCCGTCCTCGACGAGGCCGCCGAGGTCGAGCAGGACGCCGCCGGGCCCCGCACCGGTGCCCGGCCGGCCGGGCGCGGCACTCGACGGCGTGCGCCGCTCGGAGACGCGCCTCGTGGCGACCCTGAGTCAGTCGACGCGGGGCGGCCCGAGCGGCGACTTCGCCCGAGCGCTGGCCAGCATGGCCGCGTCCGCTCACCCAGCACCTCACCGTGCTGGGCGCCGCGGTGGCGCCGCATGACCGCCCTCGACGCGCTGCAGGCCACCCTGTCGGCCGAGCACGCCGCCCTCTACCTCTACGGCGTCTCGGCGGGCGCACCTCGCAGTCCGCCGACCCGGCGCTCTTCGAGGCCCTGCACGGACGGCTACCGCGCGCACCGCGCGCGACGCGACCAGCTGCGCCTGATGGTCGCCGACCTGGGCGCCGAGCCGGTGGCCGCGGGCGCGGCGTACGACGAGCCCGCCGGGCTGAGCGGCGCCGACGCGCGTCGCCGCGCGACGGCGCTGGGCACCGAGCGCGCCTGCGCGGAGACGTACGCCGCCCTGGTCGCGCAGACGTCCGGACGCCGAGCGCGCGCTGGGCGCCGCCGCGCTCACCGAGTCGGCCGTGCTGCGAGCTGCGGCTCGGCGGTCGACCCGAGGCGTTCCCCGGGGCGCCCGAGCTCGGCTGAGCGGACGCGGCGCGGAGGTGGAGACACCCCGGAAACGGCAACGGTCCGCGGCCTCACCGAGTGGGGAAGTCCCGAGATCTCCCCCAGCCGGCGAGGACGCGGACCGCAGGGGGTTGGTCAGCATCACCCGTGTGACTCGCCATGTGGGGTGGCGGCCACATGCAGAACTATGCAGCACCCGGAAGGCCGCAGCCTACCTTCTTCGGTTGCATCTTTCTGCGCTGCGTAAACCTGCAAAAGTGTCCCGGGTCAGCCCAGGCGGCGCACGGCGTCGGGCATCTGCGACAGGGCGTGCACCACCGCGTCGCGGCTCGCCCTCGGTGTGCCCGACCTGCTCGGCCGGGATGGTGCTGAGCGGCACGTGGATCGCTGCGCAGCCCGGCCTGACGGGCGCCCCAGATGTCGTCGAAGAGCCGGTCGCCGACGTAGACGCACGCCGCCGGGTCGTCGACGCCGACCGCCTCCATCGCCGCGCGCGAAGGCGCGCGGGGACGGCTTGGTCCACGGGATCTCGCTGGTGTAGACGTCGCCGTCGATCAGGTCGTAGACCCCGTCGCGCTCGAAGAACCCCACGTGCCACTCGCGCGGCCAGATCGTGTTGGAGAGCACGCCGACGCTTGCAGGCCCATCGCGCGCAGCTCCTCGAACATCGGGCGGCACCTCGGGGTCGGTCGCGGTGTGCGGCTCCCAGAACTCGTAGTAGGCCTCCAGCAGCTCCGGGTCGTGCTCGAGCCCGGCCTCGGTGAAGAGGTCGGCGATCGTGGCGCTCTGCTGGTGGTCGCGGCTGCGCCCCCACACGACGTCGCCGGCCGCGTGCAGCCGCGCGTCGTGATCTCGGCGGCGGAGTCGTGCTCGGCGTTGACGACCGCCTGGGCGAGCGCCAGCGACTCGGCGTGGAAGTCCACGTCGTGCCAGCGGGTGAGGGTGCCGCCCCAGTCGAAGATGACCGCCTCGGACGTCGCTCGAGCGTGCCCATCGCAGCCGGTCAGCCGCGCACGACCGCGGCGACGTGCGCGGCGGCCTCCGCCACCGGCACGTCCTCGCGCTCGCCGCTCGCCCGGTCGCGGACCTCGACGACGCCGTCGGCCAGGCCCCGGCCGACGGTGACGATGGTGGGCACGCCGATGAGCTCGGCGTCCTTGAACTTCACGCCGGGGCTGACCTTGCCGGCGCGGTCGTCGTACAGGACGTCGATGCCCTGCGCGGACAGCTCGGCGGCGAGCTCCTCGGCGGCCGCGAAGATCGCCGGGTCCTTGCCGGCGGCGACGACGTGGACGTCGGCGGGCGCGACGTCGCGCGGCCAGCACAGCCCGATGCTCGTCGAGGGTGCCCTCGGCGATCGCCGCCACGGCGCGCGAGGGGCCGATGCCGTAGGAGCCCATGGTGACGGTGACCAGCTTGCCGTTCTCGTCGAGCACCTTGAGGTCGAGCGCCTCGGCGTACTTGCGGCCGAGCTGGAAGATGTGGCCCATCTCGATGCCGCGCGCGGACTCGAGCGTGCCCTCGGCGCAGTTGGGGCAGGCGTCGCCGTCGCGGACGTCGGCGGCCTCGATGGTGCCGTCGGGGGTGAAGTCGCGGCCGACGACCAGGTCGAGGACGTGGGAGCCGGGCGACGTTGGCGCCGGTGACCCAGCGGGTGCCCTCGACGACGCGGGGGTCGACGAGGTAGCGGATGCCGGACGCGGACTCCTCGCCCAGCGCCTCCGGGCCGATGTAGCCCTTGACCAGCGCGGGGTGCTTGGCGAGCTCGGCCTCGTCCATCGCGGCTCGACCTCGATGGGCTCGAGCTGGCCCTCGAGGCGCTTCTGGTCGACCTCGCGGTCGCCGGGCACGCCGATGGCGAGCGGCTCGCGGGTGCCGTCGGGGTGCTTGAGGACGACGAGCACGTTCTTGAGGGTGTCGCCGGCCACCCAGGGGCGGTCGTCGCGGGGGTACGCCGCGTTGAGGTGGTCGACGAGCGTGTCGATCGTGGGCGTGTCCGGCGTCTCCTCCGCGTGCGCGGCGGGCGCGTCGTCGTACGGCACGGCGTCGGGGGGGCGGACCGCGACGGCCTCGACGTTGGCGGCGTAGTCGCAGTGCGTGCAGCGGACGTAGGTGTCCTCGCCGACCGACGGCCTTGGCGAGGAACTCCTCGCTGGCCGAGCCGCCCATCGCACCCGAGGTGGCCTTGACGATGACGTACTCGAAGCCGAGGCGGTCGAAGATCCGGACGTAGGCCTCCCGGTGCTTCTGGTACGACGCCTCGAGCCCGGCGTCGTCGACGTCGAAGGAGTAGGAGTCCTTCATGACGAACTCGCGACCGCGCAGGAGGCCGGCGCGGGGACGCGCCTCGTCGCGGTACTTGGTCTGGATCTGGTAGATCGACAGCGGCAGGTCCTTGTAGGAGCCGTAGAGGTCCTTCACGACGAGGGTGAACATCTCCTCGTGCGTGGGGCCGAGCAGGTAGTCGGCGCCCTTGCGGTCCTGCAGGCGGAAGATGCCGTCGCCGTAGTCGGTCCAGCGGCCGCTCGCCTCGTAGGGCTCCTTGGGCAGCAGCGCCGGGAACAACAGCTCCTGGGCGCCGATGGCGTCCATCTCGTCGCGGATGATGTTCTCGATGCGGCGCAGCACCCGCAGGCCCAGCGGCAGCCACGTGTAGATGCCGGGGGCGGCGCGGCGGATGTAGCCCGCCCGGACCAGCAGCCGGTGGCTCGGGACCTCCGCGTCGTTGGGGTCGTCTCGGAGAGTGCGGACGAACAGGCTCGACATGCGGAGGATCATGGGGCGAAGGCTACTGGCGGCCCGCGGGCACCGCGAACCAGATTGCTGCAACCGGACGCCGTCGCGCCACGTCTCCCTGTCGAGACGCCCCACCAGGCACCACCAGTCACCGGGAGAGACCATGACGCGCAGGCTCCGAGCACTCACCCTCGTCCTCGCGGTCGGTACGGCGGGCGCCCTGCTGGCCGCCACGCCCGCCGGCGCCGCCCCCACCGAGCTGGACCCCGCGGACCTGCCCCGGGGAGCGGACATCGCGGTCCCGCACATGGACGGGACGACCTTCGTCGACGGGGATCGCCGGGTCGGGATCGATGCCGAGCGCGCCACCCTGCTCGGCCGCTCCGGTCGGGCCTTCGTCATCGGCACCTCGGGCGAGGACGGCCTCCGGCCCTACCGCGTCCTCCGGCTCCGCCCCGACGACACCGTCAAGCCGCTGCTGCGGTCCAACCCGTGGGGCATCACCGTCTCCGAGGACGGGAAGCGGCTGGTGCGGCTGGGCAACGGCAACCGCAGGAGCTCCCCGGTGAGCATCCACTCGGCCCGCAGCGGGAAGCTCCTCCGGGAGCGTGGCTTCCCGGACTACCCGAGCGTCCTGGGCATGCAGGGCCGGCGGGTGCTCCTGACGACCTGGGACCGCGGCGTCTTCTGGTGGGACGTCCGGGGCGGGCGGACCACCACGGTCGACCAGCCGACCGGCGGGCCATGCCGACCTGGAGCACGACCTGCTGGCGACCTACACCGGCGACCCCTACCTCGACGGCTGCACGGTGCTGAGCCGCCTCTCGCGCCCGGCCCGGACGCTGTGGAGGTCGTGCTCCGAGCGGGTCGAGAGCGTCAACACCGACGGCACCGGCATCGCCACCGTGCACATCCTCAGCGACGGCATCGGCCCGGGCCGGGTCACGCTGCGCACCGTGCGCGGGGCCAAGGTCGCCCGCTACGACGCCGAGCGGTGGTTCGGGTCGATCCGCTGGGAGGACGCCGGGACGGTGCTGCTCGACACCAACGGCACCGAGTTCGCCACCGTCCGCTGCGTGCTCACCACCTGCGAGAACGCCAGCGACCCCGAGCCGCCGATCGTGCTGCGCACGACGCGCTGAGGCGCGCGGCCCCGCCGCGGTCCGCTGGTCAGCCGCGGGCCGCGCGGAGCGCCGTACGGATCATCGGCAGCTGGAGCGGGAGCCGGGCGAAGGCGGCGGCCTTGAGCCCGGTCCTGCTGCTGTCCTTGACGTCGTTGGCCATCTTGACGTTGGCCGGGTAGACCGCGAGGAGCAGCGCGGCGCTCGCCCAGCCGGCGACCCGGCGGGTGCGCGGGTGCAGCAGGCCCGCGGCGCACAACAGCTCGGCCACCCCGCTGGCCAGCACGACCTCGCGGTGGGCGGGGACGAGCGACGGCACGATCGGCTCGTAGACCTCGGGCTTGGCCAGGTGCAGCGCCCCGGAGATCGCGAAGATGCCGGACAGGGCCTTGATGTCGCGCGTCAGCGGCGGGGTCGTCATGGCGGTGACCCTAGACGGACCCCGGTGGTCGAGCGGAGCCGAGACTCAGAACATCAGCGTCGAGAACCGTGCGGACTCCCTGAACCCCACGCGGGCGTAGGCGGCCCGTGCCGGCGAGTTCCACTCGTTGACGTAGAGCGAGACGGCCGGTGCGATCCGCTGGCGGACCATCTGCACGACGGCGGCCATGCCCCCGGCCGCCAGACCCTCGCCACGGCGCTCGGGGTCGACGTACACGCCCTGGACCTGCGCGGCGTACGGCGTCGCGCACGCGACCTCGGCCTTGAACACGACCCGGCCCGTCTCGTCGAAGCGGGCGAACGACCAGCCGCGGGAGATGAGCTGCTGGACCCGGGTGCGGTAGTAGTCCTTGCCGCCGCCGGCCTCGGGCGAGACGCCGACCTCCTCGGTGTACATCGCCACGCAGGCGGGGTAGAGCGCCGGCAGGTCGTCGCGGGTGGTGAGGCGGACGTGCGGGTCGGGACGCACGGCGGGGTCGTCGTCGATCTGGAGGTGGGGCTGGCGCCAGCGCGCCTCGCGCGGGGTGCCCCACCGGTCCCCCACGACGTCCCAGAAGGCGGCGACCGGCTCGTGGGGCCCGACGATCGTGGCGGTGGAGCGCACCCGGCCCAGCGCCCGGTCGGCGAACGCGGCCATGTCGTCGCCCGTGCACTCGACCGGCACGAGGTTGGCCCCCATGTGGCAGCCGGCGACCAGGGTGGACCCCTCGAAGCGACCCCACACCTCGCCGCCGAGCCAGCGCGGCTCGAGGTTGGTGACCCGGGCGCGGTAGTCGGCGAAGACGTTGACGACCGGGTTGCGCCCCGTCAGCGCCAGGAACTGGTCGCGGTCGTCCGGCCCGAGCAGCCGCACCTGCGCGCTCCCGGCCCGGTTGCCCGTCTCCTGCTCGGTCACCACGGCCGCGAGCCTGCCACAGATGGGGTACCGCGCGCTGCGGTCTGGCTAGGGTGCACGGGTGACCGCCGCCGCCCCCTCCCCGCCGGAGGGGCCGCAGGAGGCCTACCGCGCGCTGGTGCAGGGGCTCGGCGGGGTCGACGAGTGGTACGACGACGACCGGGTGCGGCCCGGGCAGGACCTCGTCACCTCGGCGGTCGCCTCGATCGGCCTCCCCGGGCTGCTCGAGGCCCGCGCGGAGTCGCGGCGTCTCGTCGAGGACGACGGCATCCGCTACGGCGGCCTGACCGACGAGGTCGACCGGGGCCGCAGCTGGGTGATCGACCCGCTGCCCGTCGTGATCGGCAGCCGAGGAGTGGGCCGCCCTGGAGCGGGGGCTGCACCAGCGCGCCGAGCTGCTGCAGCTGGTCCTCGACGACCTGTACGGCGACCGCCTGCTGCTGCGCGACCGCGTCATCCCGGCCCCGGTCGTGCTCGGCCACCCCGACTTCGTGCGGGCGGCCGACGGGATCGCCGGACAGCGGCTGGTCGTCGGGGCCACCGACCTCGCCCGCGGCGCCGGACGGGCACTGGACGGTGATGGCCGACAAGACCGCGGCCCCGTCGGGCGCCGGCTACGCGATGGCCAACCGGCGGGTCACCAGCCGGGTGCTCGCCGAGGTCCACCGGGACGCCTCGCTGGCCCGGCTGCGGGGCTGGTTCCACACGATGGCCTCCGCCCTGGGCGGCGCGGCCCGGGTCGACGTCGAGCATGCCCCGGGTGGTCCTGCTCTCCCCCGGGGCGGGCTCGGAGACGGCGTACGACCAGGGCTTCCTGGCCACCCTGCTGGGCTTCCCGCTGGTGGAGGCCGACGACCTCAGCGTCCGGGACGGCCGGCTGTGGATCCGGGGCAGCGCGCGCCGCGAGGAGGTCGACGTGGTGCTGCGCCGGGTCGACGCGGACTACTGCGACCCGCTCGAGCTGCGGTCCGACTCCCAGCTGGGCATCGCCGGGCTGGTCGAGGCGACCCGCCGCGGCGCCGTCCGGATGGCCAACCCGCTCGGCGCGGGCGTGCTGGAGAACGCCGGACTGGTCGCCTTCCTGCCCGAGGTGGCCCACCGGCTCCTCGGGGAGGATCTGCTGCTCCCCTCCGCCGCGACCTGGTGGTGCGGCGACTCGCCGGCCCGCTCGCACGTGCTGGCCAACCTCGACCGGCTCGTGGTGAAGCCGGTCGCCCGGGGGCCGGTGCTGTCGGCCCGCTTCGGCTGGGAGCTCGACGCCGCCGGTCGCGACGACCTGCGCCGGGAGGTGGAGGCCCGCCCGTGGGCCTGGGTCGGCCAGGAGCCGGTCCCGATGTCGACGGCCCCCGTCGTGACCCCCGGCGGGCTGGCCCCGGGCCGGCTGGTGCTGCGCACGTTCGGCGTGACCGACTCCGAGCAGCACCACGTATGCCCGGTGGCCTGGCCCGGGTCAACACCGACGCGTCCTCCTCGCTCGTCTCCAGCATGAGCGGAGCGCATCGCCAAGGACGTCTGGGTGCTGTCCGACGACACGGCCGGGGTCGGGGGCTGGGGCGGCGCGACTCCCGAGGCGCAGCCCACGCTGGTCCGCCTCCAGCGTCGGGTGGCGGTCGCCCCGCGGGTCGCCGACAACCTGCACTGGGTGGGCCGGTACGCCGAGCGCGCCGAGGGCACCGCCCGGCTGCTGCGGGTCGCCGACGACCTCGCCGCGGACCACGCGCAGCGCCCCGGCACGCCGGGCGCCGCCACCATGGAGGTGATGGTGCAGGCCGCGGCGGCCCTCACCGGCGTCCAGCCCGTGGAGGGCCAGGGACCGGTGGACCACCTGCGCGCGATGGTGGGCGACGCCGGCCGCCCCGGCACCGTGGCGCACGCCTGCCACCGCCTCGTGCTGGCCGCCGAGAGCGTGCGCGACCAGCTGTCCCAGGACATCTGGCACATCCTCAGCAGGCTGCGACCGCACCCTCGGGCGGCCCGCGTCCCCCCGGGCCCCGCTGCGCCCCCAGCTCGACAACGTCCTCGAGTCGCTGCTGGCCGTCGCCGGCGTCGTCCACGAGAGCATGGTCCGCGACCAGACGTGGGGCTTCCTCGACGGCGGCATCCGCGTCGAGCGGGCCCAGCACACCCTGGCGCTGCTGCGGGCGACGCTGACCCCGAGCGCCCGCCGGTCATCGACGGGCAGGTCACCGAGGCGGTGCTGGAGGCCAGCGAGAGCATCATCACCCACCGCCGGCGCACGACGTCCGGCGAGGGACCCGCTTGGCCGTTGCACTCGGCGACCTCCCTGCTGCTGCTCGACGGCGGCAACCCACGATCGGTCGCGTTCCAGGTGTCCCGCCTCGGCGAGGCCCTGCGGCTGGCCGGCGACGCGGCCCTCGTGGACCGCTGCGACGCGCTGGCCGCCCTGCTCGACACGCTCGACCTCGACGAGCTGTGCGCCGGCGACCGGGCCGCGCTCCGGGACGCGCTGGACACCGTCGGGCGGGCGCTGCGCGACCTGTCCGGCGAGCTGGGGACGCGCTACTTCGGCCGCAAGCCTCCGTCGCGGGTGCTGCTCGGCCAGTGGGGCGGGGGGCGCGGATGAGCCGTCAGGGACCCGACGACTTCACCCCCCGCCGCTACGAGGTGCGGCACCGGACGACGTACACCTACGAGGGTGCCGACGTCACCGCCTGCTACGAGCGCGGCTTCCTGGGCCCGCGCCCGACACCGACCCAGCGGGTGCTCGGCAACGAGGTCCACGTCTCCCCGGAGCCCGACCTGGTCAGCGAGCACACCGACCACTTCGGCAACCGGTCGTCGTACGTCGAGGTGCGGACCCCGCACCGGGTGCTGGAGGTGACCAAGACCAGCGTGCTGGACGTCGACTGGCCCGACGGTCGACCTCGACGCGCTGGACGCGTGGACCGTGGGCGAGGCCGTCGCCGCGACTGGCCGAGGACGCCGACCCGGTGGAGCACGCGTCGTACCTCCTGCCGTCGCCGCTCGTCGCCGTCGACGACGCCGTGCGCGACTACGCCCTGCGCGTCCTCGACCCCGGGGCCCCGCTCGGGCGAGGCGGTGCGTCGGGCTGACCCACGCGATCTTCGAGGACTTCACCTACGCCTCCGGGGTCACCACCGTGCGGACCACCCTCCCGGAGCTGCTCGACCTGCGGCAGGGCGTCTGCCAGGACTTCACCCACCTGGCGCTGGGGTGCCTGCGGGCGGTCGGGCTGCCGGCCCGCTACGTCAGCGGCTACCTCGAGACCGCTCCCCCGCCGGGGCAGCCCCGGCTCGAGGGCTCGGACGCCTCCCACGCGTGGGCGTCGGTGATGGTGCCCGGCGGCGGCTGGGTCGACCTGGACCCGACCAACGACCACCTCGCCGACTCGCGCTACGTCGTGACCGCGTGGGGCCGCGACTTCCGCGACGTGTCCCCGCTCAAGGGAGTGGTCTTCACCGAGGCCAGCGGCTCGTCCCTGGACGTCGGGGTCGACGTGGTGCGGCTGCCGTCCCCGGGCGCGCTCGGCTGAGGTCGCCGGACGGTCTCCGCCGCCCCTTCTCCGCTGCCCTCGGCGGGGTAGTACCGGACGTTCGCGCGGCGACACGCCGAGGCGAGCCACCCGAAGGTCCTGTACTACCCCGGAAGTCGTGTGAGATCCCCAGGATCAGCGCAGGCGGGTGAGCGCCAGGCCGTCGTCGGTCGGCAGCCCGGGGTCGGCGGTGGCCGTGACGGTCATCGGGCCCATCGAGGCGCGACCGGCGTTGACGGTGAGGAACGCCGTGTCGGCGGCGTCACGGCCGGTGGCGATGCGCACCAGCGAGGAGCGGGGCGCGAGGCCGGTGCCGTCGACGACGTACCACCGGCCGTCGAGGGCGACCTCGGTGACCGCGTGGAAGTCCATCGGCACCAGGCCGGGGGCGTAGACGCTGACGAGCCGCGCGGGCACGCCGAGCGCCCGCAGGAACGTGATCACGAGCTGCGAGGTGTCCCGGCAGACACCGAGGCGGCTGAGGTAGGTCTCGAGCGCGCCGTCGACCGGTCCGCTGGCGCCCGGGGCGTAGGTGATGTGGGTCAGCGCCCACGACACCACGGCCTGCACGAGCTCCTCGCCGGCGAGGTCGCCGAAGTGCGCGTGGGCCACGGCCGAGAGCCGGTCGGAGTCGCAGTAGCGGCTCGGCCGGGTGAAGACGATCGCCTCGAGGTCGGTGACGGGACCGGTCGGCTCGCCCTGCGGCACGACGGCGTCGTACGCGAGCGTGAGCCGCCCGACGGGGGCGGACGGGATGCGGTGCAGGCGGGTGGTGCCGTCGACGATCTCGGTCGTCGTCGACGGGCTCGCCGTCGACCGTCACCGCGAGCGTCTCCTCGGTGGGGTGCGAGGTCGGCGGCGACCGCGACGGAGAAGACCAGGTCGGCCGGCTCCGTCACGGTGAGGTCGAGGCGGCTGCTGACGGTGCGCCGCATCAGCTGACGCTGACGCTGGCCTCGGCGCCCTCGACGGGCTCCATGCCCTCGGCGATCCGCATGGCCTCCTCGATGAGGGTCTCCACGATCTGCGACTCGGGGACGGTCTTGATGACCTCGCCCTTGACGAAGATCTGGCCCTTGCCGTTGCCGGAGGCGACACCGAGGTCGGCCTCGCGCGCCTCGCCGGGGCCGTTGACGACGCACCCCATGACCGCGACGCGCAGCGGCACCTCCATGCCCTCGAGCCCGGCGGTGACCTCCTCGGCCAGCTTGTAGACGTCGACCTGGGCCCGGCCGCAGCTGGGGCAGGAGACGATCTCGAGGCGACGCGGCTTGAGGTTGAGCGACTCCAGGATCTGGAGTCCGACCTTGACCTCCTCGACCGGCGGCGCGCTCAGGGAGACCCGGATGGTGTCGCCGATGCCCTGGCTCAGCAGGTGGCCGAAGGCCACGCTGGACTTGATGGTCCCCTGGAACGCGGGGCCGGCCTCGGTGACGCCGAGGTGCAGCGGCCAGTCGCCGGCCTCGGCGAGCAGCTCGTAGGCACGCACCATCACGACGGGGTCGTTGTGCTTGACCGAGATCTTGAAGTCGCGGAAGCCGTGCTCCTCGAAGAGCGACGCCTCCCACACGGCCGACTCGACGAGCGCCTCGGGCGTCGCCTTGCCGTACTTGTCCATGATCCGCTTGTCGAGGGAGCCGGCGTTGACGCCGATCCGGATCGAGGTGCCGCGGTCCTGGGCGGCCTTCGCGATCTCCTTGACCTGGTCGTCGAACTTGCGGATGTTGCCCGGGTTGACGCGTACGGCGGCGCAGCCGGCGTCGATGGCCGCGAAGACGTACTTGGGCTGGAAGTGGATGTCGGCGATGACCGGGATCTGGGAGTGCTGGGCGATCTCGGCGAGCGCGTCGGCGTCGTCCTGGCTGGGGCAGGCCACCCGCACGATGTCGCAGCCGGTCGCCGTGAGCTCGGCGATCTGCTGGAGCGTGCTGTTGACGTCGGAGGTGAGCGTCGTGGTCATCGACTGCACCGAGATCGGGCTGTCGCTGCCGACGCCGACCGAGCCGACCTTGATCTGGCGGGTGGGGCGCCTCGGGCTCAGGACCGGAGGAGGAAGAGCGGGCATGCCGAGGCCGACGGAGGTCATGGGCCCCAGCCTACGGGGAGAGCGGTGCCGCTCAGACCTGCAGGTGGAGGGGCACCACGAGGTCGCCGACGATGAGCACGACGCCCATGACCAGCATCGCCGCGCCGACGACGTACGCGACCGGCAGCAACCGGGCCACGTCGACGTAGCCGGGATCGGGCCGACCGAGCAGCCGCGCGAACCCGCGGCGCAGCGCCTCCCACATGGCGCCGGCGATGTGGCCGCCGTCGAGCGGGAGCAGCGGCAGGAAGTTGAACATGCCGATGAAGAAGTTGAAGCCGGCCACCAGCATCACCAGGGAGACGATCTTGTCCTGCATCGGGAAGGTCTCGTGCGAGGCGACCTCACCGGCGAGACGGCCGCCACCGACGACGCTGACGGGGCCGTTGGGGTCGCGCGGCTCGAGGCCGACGATCGCCTGCGCGACGTCCCACACCTTGGCCGGCAGCTGGGCGAGGGCCTGGACCGTGTCGACGGCCATGTCGCCCATCTGCTGGATCGTGTAGACCGGGCCACCGGTCTCGTAGATCGGGGTCGCCACCGGCATCACGCCGAGGAAGCCGACCGGGGTGAGCTCCTCGGGCGAGGAGGCGTCGATCGGGCGGGGCTCGACCTGCGTCGTGGCCTGCAGCTCGACCTGCTCGCCGTCACGCTCGACCACGATGGTGGCCGTGCCGTCGCCGTTGTCACGGATGGCCTGCTGGACCTGGTCCCACCCGGTGACCGGGGTGCCGTTGAAGCTGATGAACTCGTCGCCGGGCTCGAGCCCGGCCGCGGCGGCGGGGCTGGGGTTGTCGCGCAGCTCCTCCGCGGTGCAGGCCCGACCGTCCTGGTCCGCCGGGACGATGCACGGGACCACCTCGGCGACGACCGGCTCGACCTTCGCGTCGACGACCTGGCCGACCGTGGCGAAGACGCCCCAGAAGAGGAAGAAGGCGATCGCGATGTTGACCATCGGGCCGCCGGCCATCACGACGACCTTCTGCCACGACCTGAACTTGTAGAACAGCCGGTCGGAGTCCTCGGGCTTGACGTGCTCCCACTCCGCCGCGCGGGCGTCGGAGATGAGCTGGGTGAACATGCCGGTGTTGGACTGCCGGACCCGGGTCTCGCCGTTCTCGTCGACCACCGTCTCCTCGCCCTTGCCGGGCGGCAGCATGCCGATGATCTTGACGTAGCCGCCGAGCGGGATCGCCTTGACGCCGTACTCGGTCTCGCCGATCCGGCGGCTGAAGACCGTCGGGCCGAAGCCCACGAACCACTGGGTGACCTTCCCGCCGAACTTCTTGGCGGGGATCAGGTGGCCGAACTCGTGGAGGCCGATCGACGCGAGGATCGCCACCACGAAGATCAGCACGCCGAGGGTGTAGAAGAGCGCGGTCACGATTCTCCGTTGCGGTTCGAGATGGTGCGGGCAGCCTCCTCGCGGGCCCAGGCATCGGCCGCGAGGACGTCGTCGACGACGAGGTGCTCCTTCGAGGGTACGTCGTGGTGGGCAAGCACGCGGGCAACTGTGTCGACGATGTCGGTGAACGCGATCCGGCCGGAGTGGAAAGCCTCGACGCAGACCTCGTTGGCCGCGTTGTAGACGGCCGGCGCGGTGGAACCCCGCTCCCCCGCCTCGCGCGCCAGGCGGACCGCGGGGAAGACGTCGTCGTCGAGGGGCTCGAAGCGCCAGTCGGCGGCCCTCGTCCAGTCGATCGGCGTCTCGGCGTCGGGCACCCGGTCGGGCCAGCCCAGTCCCAGGGCGATCGGGACCAGCATGGTGGGCAGGCCGAGCTGGGCGACGACGGCGCCGTCGACGAACTCCACCATCGAGTGGATCAGCTGCTGCGGGTGCACCACGACGTCGATCCGCTCGAACGGGACGTCGAAGAGCAGGTGCGCCTCGATCACCTCGAGCCCCTTGTTGACCAGGGTCGCGGAGTTGGTGGTGATCACCTTGCCCATCGCGAAGTTGGGGTGGGCCAGCGCCTGCTCGGGCGTCACCGCGGCGAGCTCCGCGCGCGACCGGCCGCGGAACGGGCCGCCGCTCGCGGTCAGCACCAGGCGTCGTACCTCCTCGGCGGAGCCGGCCCGCAGGCTCTGGGCGATCGCGCTGTGCTCGGAGTCGACGGGCACGATCTGGCCGGGCCGGGCCCGGTCGCGCACCAGCGGGCCGCCGACGATCAGCGACTCCTTGTTGGCCAGCGCCAGCGTGTTGCCGGCGTCGAGGGCGGCGAGCGTCGGGCGCAGCCCGACGGCACCGGTGATGCCGTTGAGGACGACGTCGCAGGACATCGCGGCGGCCTCGCTGGAGGCCTGCTCGCCGAGCCCGGAGTACGCCGGGAGCGAACTCGGCGACCTGCTGCTCGAAGAGGTCGGTCTGGGACCCGCCGGCGGTGAGGCCGACGACGCGGAAGCGGTCGGGGTGGGCCCGCACCAGGTCGAGGGCCTGGGTGCCGACCGAGCCGGTGGACCCGAGGACGACGACGTCGCGGCGGCCGGTCATCGCGACTCCTCCGCGGCGTCGTACGACCACAGGGAGAGTCCGCCGACGACCAGCACGGAGGTGCCTGCCGGTGCAGGGGGCTCCTCGGCGCCGAGCGCGGCGAGCACGGTCAGCTCCGCGTCGCCCACCCGGGCGAGCACGGCGTCACCGGGCACGTCGGCGCAGCCGGCCGGGTCGGTGCGGCCGGCACGCATCACCATCGCCCAGGACAGCTCCGTGCTGTCGTCGACCGTCACGACCGGGACGTCGCCGGTGTCCAGCGACGGATCGGTGCCGGCGACGAGGACCCGGGCGGTGGCGACGTACGGCGCGAGGTCGGCGGTGTGCTCGACGACCGCCCCCAGCCGGGCGACGGCCAGGGTCACCACGGCCGCCTCGAAGGCCGGGACCGGGCCCAGGGCGACGGTGTCCCCCACTCCGGTGCCGAAGGCGCGCAGCACCCCGGCGAACGCCCCGACGTGGGTCAGCAGCTCGGCGTACGTCCAGGACCGTGCGTCGAGCGTCAGCGCGACGTCCTCCGCGCGCCCGCGGATCACGTGCCGGTCGAGGGCGTTGTAGCAGGCGTTGAGGGTGCCGTCGGACGGTGAGTCGACCGGCTTGCGGAACCAGTCGATCGTGGTGCTGGTGGTCATGACAGTCCGTTGTCGGCCGTCCGGGCCGGCTTGCCCGAGGTGCGCAGCCAGGCGGTGAAGAAGGACGTGAGGTCCTGCCCGCTGACCGAGGCGGCCAGCGCCTCGAAGTCCTGCGTGGTCGCGTTGCCACCGGCCTCCTGCTGCAACCACGTGCGCAGCAGCAGCCAGAAGGCGTCCTCCCCGATGCGCTGGCGCAACGCCTGCAGCGTCATCGCGCCGCGCTCGTAGACGGCGTTGTCGAAGATCCGGTCCTTGCCCGGGTCACCGATCGTGAGGTCCCAGAACGGGTCGTCCGCCGCCGTGTTGTCGTAGGAGCCGCGCAGGAGGTCGGCCGCGGACCGGCTGCCCTTGCGCTCGATCCAGCGCCACTCCATGAACGTCGCGGCGCCCTCGTTGAGCCAGATGTCGCTCCAGCGCGCGATCGCCACGTCGTCGCCGAACCACTGGTGGGCCAGCTCGTGCACGATCAGTCCCTCGGCCGGCCCGCCCAGCGTGGGGTAGGTCGGCCGGGTCTGGTTCTCCAGCGCGAAGCCGACCGGGAGCCCGGTGCTGATGCCGCCGGTGACCTCGAAGGGATACGGCCCGAGGTCCCTCTCGAGCCCCTTCACCACGGACGCGCTGGTCCGCAGGGCACGCATCGAGCCGGCTCGCGTGCGGTCGTCCTGGAGCCGGGACACGGCGTTGACCCACGGCAGCCCGCCGGTGGTGCCGCGCTCGATCTCGAAGTCGCCGGCGGCGAAGAACGCGAGGTACGTCGCCATCGGGTCCTCGGCGCGCCAGCGCCAGGTGACGGTGCGCTCGGTCCTCTTCTTGCTGACCAGGGTGCCGTTGGCGATGACCTCGCGGCCACGGTCGACGGTGGTGGAGATGTCGAAGGTCGCCTTGTCGCTGGGGTGGTCGTTGCCCGGGAACCACCACGGGGCCATGTGCGGCTGGTTCATCGCCACGACCTCGCGGTCGTTGGCGAGCCAGTTGCGCTCCCCGGCGTACCTCTTGTCGTCGGGGTTGCCGGCGTAGTGGACGACGACCCGGTGCGTGGACCCCGCCGCCAGCGGCGAGGCCGGGGTGATCCGCAGCTCGTGCTTGTCGGGTCGCGAGTGCCGGGCTCGCCGGCCGTCGACGGTCACCTTCGTCGTCGGCAGCAGGAAGTCGAGGTTGAAGCTGCCGAGCTCGCCGGTCGCGGTCAGCTGGAGGACCGTCCGGCCCTCGAGGCGCTGGGAGGCGAGGTCGTAGCGGTTCTTGATGCGGTACGACGCGACGTCGATGCCGCCGTTGCCGTCCAGCGGCCAGTAGGCGTCGCCGATCCCGCTGCTGCCGGCCGGCGCGGACTCCTCGCCGGAGGCGACCTGGGTGAGGAGGACGGGCGCGACCACGACGGTGGCGAGCAGCGCGGCCGACGTACGACGAAGGGAGCGGTTCACCCGTGCAAGGTACCCGCCCGACCCGGAAAACCCGTTGCGCAGCGTGCTCCCCGTCCGGCACCGTTGCCCCGAGGCGTCGCCCGACGCCGCGTGCTGCGCATCACCTCGAGAGGAGCCGTGACATGACGACCACTGTCCTCGGCCTGTCCCCAGACCGATCCTCTCTCCCACGGAGCACAGATGACGCACGACTTTCCCGAGGGGTTCCTCACCCCTAGCACCACCGACCGCCTCGCCGACGTCGACGAGCGGTTCGTCTTCGACTACAGCAGCTACGCCGACGACCTCGGTCCCGGCCAGAGCTGGTCCCCCTGGGACGACCTCGAGGCCCTGATGAAGGGTCCCGAGCCGCGCCCCGGCTGGGTCGTCACCTCCAGCGGTGCCATCGACACCGAGCTCGGCATCCTCAAGACCGGCAAGGAGGCCGACGTCTTCCTCGTCGAGCGCGCCGACCCGCACCGGCCCGACGAGGGCGTGGTGATGGCCGCCAAGCGCTACCGCGACACCGACCACCGCACCTTCCACCGCGCCGCGGCCTACACCGAGGGCCGCTCCATGAAGCGGTCCCGCGACAACCGCGCCCTCAAGCGCAAGTCGTCGTGGGGCCGGACCGTGGCGGCCGGCGAGTGGGCCGTCTCCGAGTGGGGGGCGCTGCGGCGCCTCTGGGAGCTCGGGGTGCCGGTCCCCTACCCGGTCCAGATCGACGAGACCGAGATCATGATGGAGTGGATCACCCACGACGGTGAGACCGCTCCCCGCCTCGCCCAGGTCCGTCCCGACAGGGACCTGCTCGCTTCCTACTACGAGCAGCTGCGCGACGCGCTGGGCACGATGGCGCAGGCGGGGATCGTGCACGGCGACCTCTCGCCGTACAACACGCTCGCCGCCGGTGACCGGCTCGTCATCATCGACCTCCCCCAGATCGTCGACCTGGTGGGCAACCCGCAGGGCATGGACTTCCTGCTCCGCGACTGCGCCAACATGTGCCAGTGGTTCCGGGCCCGCGGCCTCGAGGTGGACGAGCAGGAGCTCTTCGGGGACCTGATGGCGCACGCCTTCTGACCGGGGACGCGTCTGGTTGGCTGGGTCCGTGAGGCACACCCACGGACGCGTCGTCGACATCACCACCCTCCGCGACCTCGACGCCCGCCTCGCCGCGGGCGCGAGGTCGCTGGCGGGCTGGCGGGTCGTGGGGCTGGACCTCACCGAGCGTGGCAGCGCGCTGCTGTCGTGCTCGGTGGCGTCCACGCTCTTCCTCGGCTGCACGTTCGCCGACGGGGACGAGGACGAGGTACGCCGCCGGGGCGGGGTGGTCCTGCCCGACCTGCCGGGCAGCCCGGTCGACACCTACCGGACCGCGCTGTACTCCCCGCGCGACCTCTACGACACGCCCCGGTACGCCGCCTCGCTCGACGCCCGCGCCTACGCCTGGTCCCAGCACCGTCCCGACCAGGACGCGGCACTCGCGCAGGCCCTGCACGACCACGCGATCGACCAGGCCCTCACCGCATGGATCGCCGGACGGCGGACGCTCGGCGTCATGGGCGGGCACGCGCTCGCACGCGGCTCCCGCGGCTACGCCGACGCCGCCCGGCTCGGGCACGCGGTCGGTGGATCCGTCACCGTCGCCACCGGCGGCGGTCCCGGCGCCATGGAGGCCGCCAACCTGGGGGCCCTGCTGTCCTCGGCGGAGGAACCGGCCCTGGACGAGGCGCTGGCTGCGCTGGCCGCGGTGCCGTCCTTCACCCCCGACATCGGCGCCTGGGCGGACGCCGCCTTCGCCGTGGTGTCCTCCGTCGCGGATCCCGTGGAGTCCCTCGGGATCCCGACCTGGCACTACGGGCACGAGCCGCCCAACGCCTTCGCGACCGCGATCGCCAAGTACTTCCGCAACGCGACCCGGGAGGCGGTGCTGCTCGAGGTGTGCACCGCCGGGATCGTCTTCCTCCCCGGCGCCGGCGGGACCGTGCAGGAGGTCTTCCAGGACGCCTGCGAGAACTACTACGCCGACGAGACCTCGATCGCCCCGATGGTGCTCGTGGGTCGGGAGCACTGGACCGAGACGCTGCCCGCCTGGCCGCTGCTCGCCTCGCTGGCCCGGGGACGGGCGATGGAGGACCACGTGCACCTCGTCGACACGGTCGCCGAGGCGGCCGCGCTGGTCGCGTCGTACGGGTGACGCTCCTCAGCCGGCGCGCCGGGCAGCGCGTGCGGATGCCGATCACGTCGCGGTAGTGCTCGAGCAGCCGCTCGTTGACCGCCTCCCAGGAGCGACCCTGCACGCTCCGCGCGGCCGCCCGGGACACGCGGGCGCGCAGGTCGTCGTCCTCGACGAGCCTGCGCACGTACGACGCCAGCTCGCCGCCGTCGCCCGGTCGGTAGAGGAAGCCGGCCGTGCCGTCGTCCACGACGTCGATCGGCCCCCCGGCGCGGGGCGCCACGACCGGGACCCCCGACGCGAGCGCCTCCTGGGCGGCCTGGCAGTAGGTCTCGTGGCGCCCGGTGTGCACGAAGACGTCGAGCGTGGCGTGGGCGCGGCCCAGCTCGTCGCCGTGGAGCACGCCGAGGAACGCCGCGTCGGGCAGCAACCCCCGCAGCCGCTCCTCGTCGGGCCCGCCGCCGACCACGACCACCCGCACGCCGGGGAGCCGGTCGACGTGGGCGAGCAGCTCGAGCTCCTTCTCCGGAGCGAGGCGGCCGACGTACCCCACGAGCAGCTGCCCGTCCGGGGCCAGCTCGCGATGGAGCGCCTCGTCACGCAGGGACGGCGAGAACATCTCGAGGTCGACGCCGCGCGGCCAGCGCGCGAGACCGGGCACCTGCATCTCCTCGAGCTGGGCCAGCGAGGCGGTCGACGGGGCGAGCGTGCGGTCGACCGCGAGGTGGATCCGACGGGTCAGGGCGGTCATCGCCGCCATGCCTCCGGCGATGCCGTAGCGCTCGGCGAAGCCCACCAGGTCGGTCTGGTAGATCGCCACCGTCGGGATGCCGAGCTCGCGCGCGGCGCGGGCCGCCTGGTGGCCCAGCGTGGCGGGCGAGGCGATGTGGACGACGTCGGGCTGGAAGCGGAGCATCACCGCGCGCAGGCGCCGCCGCGTCTCCAGGCCGATGCGGAAGTCCCGGTAGAACGGCAGGCTCGCGCCCCGGGCGATCGTGACGGGGAAACCGGCGTAGGTCTCCGGCCCGGTGGGAGCCACGAGCTCGGCGACGTGGCCCTGCGCGGCGAGGTGCTCGAGCACGCGGCGTACGGAGTTGGTGACCCCGTTGACCTGCGGCAGGAACGACTCGCTCACGACCAGCACCCGGAGCCGGTCGGTGTCGGCCCGCAACCGCTGGATCGGGGTGACGTTGGAGCGACCGAACGTCGCGTTCGAGGTGGCGGAGGCACGGGGACGTCGGCGCAGCTGCACGGTGGCCATGCCCCGGACGATGCGCCGGGTCGCGCAACGGATCGGGAGGCCGACGCGGACGACACGTGAACACTGCCCGACCGGACGCCCGGCCCGTCCACCCGCCGGTCACGCGGGGTTCAGCCGCGCGCTCAGGCTTCGGCGGCGGTGCTGACTGCCACCTCGCACCTCGCCCGCTCCGCTGGCGCTCCGCGCGCTCAGGCTTCGGCGGCGAGCTGCCCGCAGGCTCCGTCGATCTCGCGGCCGCGGGTGTCGCGGACCGTCGTCGGGATCCCCTTGGCCTCGAGCCGGCGGACGAACTCGCGCTCGTCCTTGGGGTCGCTCGCCGTCCACTTCGAGCCCGGCGTCGGGTTGAGCGGGATCAGGTTGACGTGCACCCAGCCCCAGTCGCCGTACGAGTTGAGGACGTCGCCGAGCAGGTCGGCACGCTCGGCCTGGTCGTTGATGCCGCGCATCATGGCGTACTCGATGGAGACGCGGCGCTTGGTGACGCGGGCGTAGTCCCACGCCGCCTGCACGGTCTCGGCGACCGAGAAGCGGGTGTTGATCGGCACCAGCTCGTTGCGCAGCTCGTCGTCGGGGGCGTGCAGGCTCAGCGCGAGGGTGACCGGGATGCCCTCCTCGGTGAGCTGCTTGATGCGGGGCACCAGGCCGACGGTGGAGACGGTGACGCCGCGGGCGCTCATGCCGAGCCCGGCCGGCGAGGGGTCGGTGAGGCGGCGTACGGCGCCGATGACGGCCTTGTAGTTGGCCAGCGGCTCCCCCATCCCCATGAAGACGACGTTGGAGACGCGACCCGGACCGCCCGGGCACCTCGCCGCGGGCCATCGACCGGGCACCGGCGACGACCTGCTCGACGATCTCGGCGGTGGACATGTTGCGCTGGAGACCGCCCTGGCCGGTCGCGCAGAACGGGCAGGCCATCCCGCAGCCGGCCTGGCTGGAGACGCAGACCGTGGCCCGGTCGGGGTAGCGCATCAGCACCGACTCGACGAGCGCGCCGTCGAAGAGCTTCCACAGCGTCTTGCGGGTGGTGCCCTTGTCGGCCTCCTGGGTGCGCAGCGGCGTCATCAGGTGCGGCAGCAGCGCGGACACGAGCTCGTCGCGCTGGCCGGCCGGGAGGTCGGTCATCTCGGCGGGGTCGTCGACGAGGCGGCCGAAGTAGTGCGTCGACAGCTGCTTGGCCCGGAAGCCCGGGAGGCCCATCTCGGTGAGCAGGTCCTTGCGGCCGGCCTCGTCGAGGTCGGCGAGGTGGCGCGGCGGCTTCTTGCGGCCCTTGGGCTCGTTGAAGACGAGGGGCAGGGTCTTGATGGGTTCGGTCTCGGGAGCAGACATCAGGCCCCGATCCTCCCACCGCTCCCCCGCTCGGGGCGAACCGGCGGGACGAGCCGTCAGCTCACGTCGTACTGGACCATGAAGTAGAGGACCAGCGAGGCCACCCCGAGGACCACCAGCGCGGTGACCGACCATCCCGATCACCATGAAGATCGCCGAACCGCCGGGTCTTGCGCTTGGCGAGCAGCACGATGGGGAGCACGAGGGCGATCAGGACCAGCGGGAACAGGTCCTGGGCGCGCTCGTAGGGGAAGAGCAGCCGCAGCACGCCGGCGAAGCCGCCCGGCAGCGCGGTCACGAAGAGCATGCCGGCGAAGAAGCCCGTGATCGCCGCGAAGGTGGGGTGGCTCTGGTGCCACCAGCTGGGCTCGGCGGTCGGCTCGACCCGTTGCTGCGTCTCGGTCGTCTCCGGCGTGCTCATGGCCTCATCGTAGGGCGGCGGGGACCTCGATCACGTCGGGCATGCCGAGTGACGCCCACCTCACCAGGTCCGGCTCGCGGCCGGTCAGCGCGGCGACGAGCAGGGTCCACGCGGTGCCGTGGCCCGACCATCACGACGTCGTCGTCACCGTGCACGTCGAGGATCCGGCGGACGGCGGGGAGGAGCCGCTCGCGGGTGGTCGTCCAGGGGCTCCCAGCCGGGTGCGGCGGGCTCCGCCGGCTCGGCGAAGGCGGCCCGGACGCGGTCGGGGAAGTCGTCGAGCAAGCCGGCCGCGCGCTCGTGCTCGCGGAGCTCGTCGACGATGCCGACGTCGCCGTCGGTGAGCAGCTGGGCGGTCTGCTGGGCCTTGGGCTCGGGCGAGCAGAACCACGCCGCCCGGGCCGGCAGGCGGCCGGACTCGCGCAGCGCCCAGACGGCGTCGAAGCCCGCCGGGTCGAGATCCCACTCGCTGGCCGGCCGCTCGGGGTCGACAGGGGGCGGCCGTGCCGGACGAGGAACAGGGTCATGGACGCAACGGTGTCACAGGCCCACGGCGAGGAACTCGCGGGCGCCGCGCAGCCGGGTCCGGAGCAGGTCGGCGGCCAGCGACGAGTCGAGGCGTACGTCGATCGGTCCCGGCACGCCCATGGCCGCACGGCTGCCGGACCGCAGGACCCCGGCGTCGAGCCCGTCGCGGCGGGCGACGAGCCGACCCAGCTCCAGCCGGCTCAGGGCGTCGGCGCCGCCGACGTGGAGGACACCGGTGAGGTCGTTGCCCGCCACCTCGACCAGGGCGGCGGCCAGGTCGGCGACGTGCACGGGGCAGCGCATCTCGTCGGCGAAGAGGGCCCCGTCGGCTCCGCCGGCCAGCGCGTGCACGAGGCGCTCGTGCGGGGACCGGCCGTCGCCGAGGATGAGCGAGGTGCGCGCCACCACCGCGTCCGGGCAGACGGCGCGCACGACGGTCTCCGCGGCGGCCTTGGCGGCGCCGTACGCCGTGATCGGGTCGGGCGGCGCGGACTCGGCGTACACGCCGTCGGCGCCGGAGAAGACGACGTCGCTCGAGACGAGCACCATCCGTGCGCCGTGCCGCGCCGCGGCGACGGCGAGGTGCGCGCTGCCGGTGGCCGTCACGTGCCAGTCGGCCTGGACGTAGGCCGTGTGCACGACCGCGTCCGGGCGCACGCTCGCGAGGAGCGCGTCGACCGCGGCGGCGTCGCGCAGGTCGGCGTCGGCCGACCCGACGGGTACGACGTCGTGCCCGGCCGCCGGGCGGCAGCGACGACGTGGCCGCCGAGGTAGCCGTGGCGGCCGCCGGTGACCAGCAGCCGCATCAGGTGAAGACGAGGTAGTGCAGGAGCAGCCAGATCGGCGCGATGGTGGCCAGCAGCGAGTCGAGCCGGTCCATCAGGCCGCCGTGGCCGGGGATGACCTGGCTCATGTCCTTGATGCCGAGGTCGCGCTTGATGACCGACTCGCACAGGTCGCCCAGGGTCGCCATCACCGACGGCGATGAGGCCGAGGACGACGCCCACCCACCAGTCGCCCTCGAGGAGGTAGACCACCAGGGCGACGCCGGCCGCGACGCAGAAGACCAGCGAGCCGACGAAGCCCTCCCACGACTTCTTGGGCGAGATGACCGGGGCCATCGGGTGCTTGCCGAACAGCACGCCGGCGATGTAGCCGCCGATGTCGGAGGCGATGGTGACCACGATGAAGGTGATGATCCCCTTGACGCCCTCGTCGAAGCGCTCGAAGCCGGTGGCCCCGCCCTCGGCCAGCATCAGCGCGACGAAGGAGCCCAGGAAGGGCACGTAGACGAGGGTGAAGATCGACGCGGTGGCGTTCTTGACGTAGCCGTCGATGCCGCGCCGCAGGAGCCACAGCATGATCACCAGGCCGGTGACCGCGGTCGCCGTCACCAGCGCGGGCGCGCCCCAGAAGTAGGCGACGACGACCATGACGACGCCGCCCACCATCAGCGGCTGCTCGGGCAGGTCGATGTCCTTGGCGAGCATGCCCTTGCGGAGCTCCCACACGGCCACCACGACGGCCGCCGCGACGATCACCATGAAGGCGGTCTTCCACACCGCGAGGGACGCGGCGATGGCTCCGAGGAGCACCACGGCGGAGCCGATCGCGGCCGGCAGGTTGCGACCGGCGCGGCCGTGGTCCTTCTGGGGTGCCGTCGGGGCGGGCATGGTGGGGGACGCCATCAGACCTCGAGAAGCTCGGCTTCCTTGTTCTTGAGCATCTCGTCGATGGCGTCGGTGTGCTTCTTGGTGGTGGCGTCGAGCTTCTTCTCGCCGCCGGTGACGTCGTCCTTGCCGACCTCGCCGTCCTTCTCGAGCCGCTCCATGCCCTGCTTGGCCGTGCGGCGCAGGTTGCGGACCGCGACCCGGCCGTCCTCGGCCTTGCCGCGCGCGAGCTTGATGTACTCCTTGCGGCGCTCCTCGGTCAGCTCGGGGAAGCCGCAGCGCAGCACCTTGCCGTCGTTGGCCGGGTTGACGCCCAGGTCGGAGTCGCGGATGGCGCGCTCGAGGTTGCCCATGACGCCGATGTCGTACGGGGAGATCAGGATCGTCCGGGCGTCCTGGGAGGTGAAGGACGCGAGCTGCTGGATGGGCGTCGGCGTGCCGTAGTAGTCGACCACGATCTTGTTGAACATGCTCGGGTGGGCGCGGCCGGCACGGATCGCGGCGAACTCCTCGCGGGTCGCCTCGACCGACTTGGCCATCTTCTGGTCGGCCTCGTTGAGGACGTCGTTGATCACGTGCTTGCTCCTACCGGGTTGTTCGTGCGTCGGCGTGCTGCTGGGACTGCGGGTCGTGCCCGCTCAGCCGTCGCGGCTCACGAGCGTGCCAATCTTCTCACCCTGGACGGACCGGGCGATCGTGCCGGGGGTCGAGAGGTTGAAGAACACCATCGACATGTTGTTGTCGCGGGCGAGGCTGATGGCCGTCGCGTCGGCGACCTTGAGGTTGCGGGCGAGGTACTCGTCGTAGCTGAGGTCGTCGAACTTGACGGCGTCCGGGTTGGTCTTGGGGTCGGAGTCGTAGACCCCGTCGACGCCCTGCTTGCCCATCAGGATGACCTCGCAGCGGGTCTCGAGCGCACGCTGCGCGGCGACCGTGTCGGTGGAGAAGAACGGCATGCCGGCACCGGCGCCGAAGATGACGACCCGGCCCTTCTCCATGTGCCGGATGGCGCGCCGCGGGATGTAGGGCTCCGCGACCTGCCCCATCGCGATGGCGGTCTGCACGCGCGTCTCCACGCCCTGCTGCTCGATCAGGTCCTGCAGCGCCAGGCAGTTCATCACGGTGCCCAGCATGCCCATGTAGTCGGCACGCGCCCGCTCCATCCCGCGCTGCTGCAGCTCGGCACCCCGGAAGAAGTTGCCGCCACCCACCACGATCGCGACCTGGACGCCGTCGCGGGCCACGTCGGCGATCTCCTTGGCGATGGCGCTGATCACGTCGAGGTCGAGCCCGACCTGGCCTCCGCCGAACACCTCTCCCGACAGCTTGAGCAGGACTCGGTTGTAGGCGGTCACAGGTGTTCCCTTCGACGACTGGTGGGTCGGGGCAAACCTACCGGTGGGTCACCCCTCCCGGCGAACGCGGTGGTCCCCTGCGGGTGTACGACGACGGGGCCGGCACGACTCTCGTCGTACCGGCCCCGTCGGGGTGCCGCGGCGGATGTGGCCGTGGCGGGTGCTGCGTCAGCGGGTCAGGCGCCGACCTCGAAGCGCACGAAGCGCTTCACGGTGGTGCCGGCCGCGTCGAGGACGGCCTTGACCGACTTCTTGTTCTCGGTCACCGACGGCTGGTCGAGGAGCGCGACCTCCTTGTAGAAGCCGTTGAGGCGACCCTCGGTGATCTTGGCGATGGCAGCCTCGGGCTTGCCCTCCTCGCGGGAGGTGGCCTCGGCGATCTCGCGCTCCTTGGCGACGACGTCCGCGGGGACCTCGTCACGGGAGAGGTACGTCGGGCGCATCGCGGCGATCTGCTTGGCGGCACCGTCGGCGCCGGCCTCGTTGCCGTCGTACTCCACCAGCACGCCGATGGCGGGCGGCAGGTCGGCGGACCGCTTGTGCATGTAGGCGACGGTCTCGCCCTCGAAGTAGGCGACGCGACCGAGCTCGATCTTCTCGCCGATCGTCATGGCCAGGCCGTCGACGACCTCGCCGACGGTCTTGTCACCGAGGGTGACGGCCTTGAGCGCCTCGGCGTCGCCGGCCTTGGCCTCGGCGGCCGCGTCGGCGATCTGCTGGGCGGCGGACACGAAGTCGTCACCCTTGGCCACGAAGTCGGTCTCGCACTTGAGCTCGACGAGGGCGCCGCCGGAGCGGGCGACCAGGCCGGCCGAGGCCTCGCGCTCGGCACCGCGCTCGGCCATCTTCTTGCCCAGCTTGATGCGGATGAGCTCGGAGGCCTTGTCGAAGTCGCCGTCGGCCTCGGTGAGGGCCTTCTTGCAGTCCATCATGCCGGCGCCGGTCAGCTCGCGGAGCTTCTTGACGTCAGCGGCGGAGATGTTCGCCATGTTCCTTCTTCCTCGAAGTAGAAAGGTGGGTGGGAGCCGGGAGGAGGGTCAGTCCTTGGTCTCGGCGTTGACGAAGCCCGCGGCCTCGGCGGCGTCGGCGGTGCGGAACCACACGTCGGCGTTGGTCCGGTCGAACCAGGGGCTGGTCGGGGCGTGGAACTTCTTGGAGTTCTCGTTGCCCTTGATCTCGAAGCCCTCGGGAGCCGAGCCGTCCTCGAGCGCGGCGGCGGAGTCGGCGCCGTAGGGGGCGTCGGCCTTCTCGTCGGCCTTCGGTCGCCTCGGTCTTGGCCTCGGTCTCGACCTTCTCGTCGGCCTTGGCCTCGGTCTCGGCCTTCTCGTCGGCCTTGCCCTCGGTCGTGACCTCGGCGGTCTTGACCTCGGTCGCGGCGTCGGCGGCGGCGTCGGCGGCGGGGGCCTCGGACGCGGCACCGGTGGCCTCGGCGGCCGGGGTGTCGTCGGTCTTGGCGTCGCCACCGGTGGCCTCGACGGCCGCCTTCTCGGCGTCACCGGCGAGGAGCTCGCGCTCCCACTCGGCCAGCGGCTCGGCGGCCGTGGCGTCGGCGGTCTTGGCGCCCGAGCGGGACATCAGGCCCTCGGCGACGGCGTCGGCGACCACGCGGGTCAGCAGGCCGACGGCGCGGATGGCGTCGTCGTTGCCCGGGATCGGGAAGTCGACGAGGTCGGGGTCGCAGTTGGAGTCCAGGATGCCGATGATCGGGATGTGCAGCTTGCGGGCCTCCTCGACGGCGAGGTGCTCCTTGTTGGTGTCGACGATCCACACCGCGGAGGGGACCTTCGACATGTCGCGGATGCCGCCGAGGGTCCTGTCGAGCTTGTCACGCTCGCGCTTCATCTGGAGCAGTTCCTTCTTGGTGCGGTTGGAGCCCGCGACGTCGTCGAAGTCGATCTCGTCGAGCTCCTTGAGGCGGTTGATCCGCTGGTGCACCGTCTGGAAGTTGGTGAGCATGCCACCGAGCCAGCGCTGGTTGACGTAGGGCATCCCGACGCGCGTCGCCTGCTCGGCGATGGCCTCCTGGGCCTGCTTCTTGGTGCCCACGAACATCACGACACCGCCCTTGGCGACGGTCTCCTTGACGAAGGCGTAGGACCGGTCGATGTAGGCCAGCGACTGCTGCAGGTCGATGATGTAGATGCCGTTGCGCTCGGTCATGATGAAGCGCTTCATCTTGGGGTTCCAACGACGGGTCTGGTGACCGAAGTGGACGCCGCTCTCGAGCAGCTGGCGCATGGTGACGACTGCCATGTGAATCTCCTGTGTGATGGAGGCGCTCGCGTTGTGCCCGGCCTTCTGGCAGGCCGGACCGGGAGCGTTCTCCGGTTGGTTTCAGTTGCTGCACCCGACGGGTGTCGGTTGCCCTGACGCTCGCGCGCGATCCCATCCGCCCTCGTGGTGCAGGTGCGGAACTCAGGGACTCGCGCCCACGGGTGGTCGGCCTCCACGGAGAGAGCCCGTCGCGGTCTGTGAGCGTGCGAAGTCAGCCCATGGTCGATCCGGTGGTGCCGGGCTGCTCTGCGAATCGTAGGCCACCGCCCCGGCGGCGGGCCAATCGAAGCAACGGCGCGGTCCCGAGGCGGTCCACAGGGTGTCGGCGGCCGGCGCTCCTCCACAGTACGACGCCGCTCCGTCGCCCCCGTCGTCCCGTCCGCGGACGCTGTCCGGATGACCTCCCTCGCCCCACACCCGGACAGGCGCCGCGTGGCGCTGGCCGTGCTCGCGGCGCTGGCCCTGCTCTCGGTGCTGGCCGGGCCGGCCGCCTCGGCCCGTGCCGAGGACCCCGAGCCGGTGGGGGTCTGGCCGCTGGACCCGCGCCCGGAGGTCGTGGCGGTGTTCGACCCGCCGGACGACCCGTGGGGAGGCGGGCACCGCGGCGTCGACCTGGCCGGACGGATCGGCCAGCCGGTGCGCTCGGCGCTCGCCGGAGAGGTGGCCTTCGCCGGGCGCATCGCGGGCAAGCCGGTCGTGACCGTGTCGCACGGCGACACCCGGACGACGTACGAACCGGTCGTCGCCTCGGTCACCGTCGGCGACCGGGTGGCGGCCGGGGACGTCGTCGGGGCCCTCGAGCTGCCCGCCAGCCACTGCTTCCCCCGGGCCTGCCTGCACTGGGGGTGGCGGCGCGGGGAGACCTACCTCGACCCGCTCGACCTCGTCGGGGGCGGACCCGTGCGGCTGCTGCCGCTGTGGAGCGACGAGCCGGCCGCCGGCGGCGCATGGCGTCCTCCCGTGCACCCGTACGCCGCGTGGTCGCCGCTGGTGCGCGACGCCGCCGATCCCCTCGGCTCCGTCTCGGGCCCCGTCCCTGTCGCCCGGGGCTTCGCCGAGCGCGGTCGGGCCGGCCCTCCCCCGGGCGGTCGCCCGCTCGTGCCTCTCCCCTGAGCCGCAGGACCCCCGTCCGGCGGCGGGGTCAGGCGCGCGGGTGCGCCTGCCGGTACGCCGCCCGCAGCCGGTCGGTGGTCACGTGTGTGTAGAGCTGGGTCGTGGCCAGCGAGGCGTGGCCCAACAGCTCCTGGACCGAGCGCAGGTCGGCACCACCCTCCAGCAGGTGGGTGGCCGCGGTGTGGCGGAGCCCGTGGGGTCCGATGTCCGGTGCACCGGGCACGTCGGCGATGCGGCGGTGCACGAGGTCGCGGACCGCGCGTTGGTCGATCCGTCGACCCCGGGCGCCGAGGAAGACGGCCGCGCCGGCGCCCTCGGCCCGCAGCGCCGGTCGGCCGAGCTCGAGCCAGAACTTCAGGGCCCGCGCCGCCGGCCGGCCGTAGGGGACGGAGCGCTCCTTGCGACCCTTGCCGAACACCCGCACCACCTGGCGGTCGTCGTCGAGGTCGTCGATGTCGAGGCCGACCAGCTCCCCGACCCGGATCCCGGTGGCGTAGAGGAGCTCGAGCATGGCGACGTCGCGCAGCCCGACGGGCTGCCGTCGTCGGCGATGGTCGCGGCCGAGCGGATCAGGTCAGCGGCCTCGTCGGCGCGCAGCACCGGCGGGAGGCTCTTGTGCTGCTTGGGCGAGCCGAGCGAGGCACCCGCGTCGGTCGGGGCCCGCCCGGTGCGCTGGAGCCACGCGGTGAAGACGCGTGCCGCCGTCGCTCGCCGGGCGAGGGTCGTGCGCGACAGGCCCAGGGACTGCTGCTTGGCCAGCCAGGAGCGCAGGGACCGGAGGTCGAGCTCGGCGACGTCCGAGAGGCCGAGCCGATGGGCATGGTCGAGCAGGGAGGAGATGTCCCCGAGGTAGGCGCGCACCGTGTGGGCGGTGAGGTCCCGCTCGGACACGAGGTGTCGTTCGTACTCCCCCAGCAACCGCACGAACGCCTCGGGGAGCCCGTCGGGCTCGGAGACCTCCGGCTGCTCACTCACCCGCCGATCGTAGGTCGAGAGGAGCGCCGGGCTCGGCAGGCTCGTCGCGAGCCAGCCGCCACCCGTGCTCGGTGCGTCGGACCCACCCCGCGGACGCCAGCCGCTCGAGCGCCCCCTGCACGTGCTGGAGGGCGACCCCGGCCGCGACCGCGATGCTGTCGGCGCCGGCGGGCCGGCCCACCGGGACGGCGTCGAGCACCCGCTGGTCGCGCCGGTCGAGACGGTCCCGCGGGCGGGTGGGGGCCCGCGGCACCTCGACGAGGTGCTCCCCCGCCGCCCCCACCAGCTCGAGCACCTCGGCCCCGGAGGTGACCAGGTGCATCGACCCCTTGCGGATCTGCTCGTGCACCCCTTGCGAGGTGATGCTCGTGACCGGACCCGGGACGCCCATCACGACGCGGTTGAGGACCTCGGCCCAGCGCGACGAGCTCAACGCCCCGCTGCGCACCGCGGCCTCGACGACGACCGTGCCGACCGACAGGGCGGCGATGAGCCGGTTGCGGCCGAGGAAGCGTGATCGCAGGGGTGCGCTGCCGGGCGGCACCTCCGACACGATGAGCCCGGTCGCGCCGATGTGGTCGATGAGCGGGCGGTGGGCCGTCGGGTAGGCACGCTCGGGGCCGCAGGCCAGCACCGCCACGGTCGTCCCCCCGGCCGCGAGCGCGCCCCGGTGTGCGGCTTGGTCGATCCCGGTCGCCGCCCCGGAGATCACCACCATCCCGGCCCGCGCGGCGCCCGCGGAGAGGTCGGCGGCGACCCGCTCGCCGTACGTCGTGGCGGAGCGCGACCCGACCACGGCGACCATCGGCGGCAGTGCGTCGAGCCGGCACGGCCCGCGCAGCCAGAGGCCGACCGGGACCCCGCCGAGGCCCGAGTGGTGGGCCCCGGGACGGGCCAGGTCGTCGAGCCGGGCCGGCCACTCGCTGTCGCCCGGGACGACGAAGCGGATGCCGAGCCGCTCGGCCTGCTCCAGCTCCCGCACGGGGTCGACGGATCCCAGGCGCTCGGCGAGATCCCGCTGTGCCTCGTCCAGGCTGGCCTGTGCCAGCAGGCTGTCGAGCACGGCGCCGGCCCCGAGGTCGCGGACCAGACCGCACAGTCGCGGGTCGCCGGGCTCGCCGATGCGGCTGAGCACCACCCGGGACAGGCGGTCCGGGAGGCGGCTCACCCGGCCACCCTCAGGTCGTCGCTGGAGAGTGGCTCGGCGGTGCGCAGCCGGAGCGCGAGCCCCACCTCGGAGGGTCCGGGACGCGGCACGCCTCGCAGGTCTGCCACGGTCCACGCGAGCCGCTGCACGCGGGTCACCCCGCGGCGGGTGAGGGACCCGTCGCGCAGGCGGTCGTCGAGCAGGCGCTGCCCGCCCAGCTCGAGCGGCCACTCACGTGCCAGCACCGGTCCCGGGACGACGCCGTTGAGCAGCCAGGACCTGCCGGCGTAGCGCTCGGCCTGGACCGCCCTGGCCCGCTCCACGCGGGACCGGACCGTCGCCGAGTCGACCCGAGGCGCGAACCTGTCGTGGGCCGCCTCGGCGCTGACCGGCTCCACGTCGCGCCAGATGTCGATGCGATCGACGATGGGCCCCACCAGCTTGCGGCGGTAGGCGTGGCGGGCCGGCTCGAGGCAGGTGCAGGCCGTGGTGACCGCTGCGCTGAAGTTGCCGCACGGGCACGGGTTGGCCGCCAGCACCACCATCGAGCGGGCCGGGAAGGTCGCCGACTCCTCCCCGCGCGCCAGGGTGATCTCCCCGCTCTCGAGAGGCTGGCGCAGGGCGTCGACCACGTCGGCGCGGAACAGCGGGAACTCGTCGAGGAAGAGGACCCCGTGGTGGGCGCGACTGATGCCGCCGGGCCGGACCCGGCCGGTGCCGCCACCCACCACGCTCGCCTTGCTCGCGTCATGGTGGGGAGCGAAGTAGGGCGGCCGGTGCACCAGTCCGTCGCCGTCGCGCAGGAGCCCGGCCAGCGAGTGCAGTGCGGTCACCTCGAGGGCCTGCTCGGTGGTGAGGTCGGGCAGGATCGTCGGCAGCCGCTCGGCGAGGCTGGTCTTGCCGGCCCCGCGTGGGCCGTTGAGCATGAGGTGGTGCCCGCCCGCGGCGGCGACCTCGAGGGCGTACTTGGCGTCCTCCATGCCGTCGAGGTCGTCGAGGTCGAGCGGCTCCACGACGCCCCTCCCGGGAGGGAGCAGCGAGGTGCGGACCGGCCCGGCGACCGGGGCCGCGTCGGGCACCTCCTCGCCGTTGAGCTCGGCGACGACCTGGGCCAGGGACCGCATGCCGAGCACCTCCATGCCGGGAACCATCGCGGCCTCGGCGGCCTGCGACTCCGGCACGAAGACCCGCCGGATCCCGCGGGCCGACGCGGCGATGACCATGGGGAGCACCCCGGCCACGGGACGCAGGCTGCCGGACAGCGACAGCTCGCCGATGAAGACGGTCGCCTGCAGGGACGCGGCCGGCACCGCACCGCACGCCGCCCGGACCCCGACGGCGATGGCCAGGTCGAAGTGGGTGCCGCTCTTGGGGAGGTCGGCCGGGGCCAGCAGGATGGTCACCCGGAAGGTCGCCGGCCAGGTGTCGTCGGGCGTCGGCGCCGAGTTGTTGATGGCCATCCGGACCCGGTCACGCGCCTCGTGCAGCGAGGCGTCGGGACGGCCCACCACGAAGGTGCCGACCACGCCCTTCGAGACGGCCACCTGCACGTCGATGAGGTGCCCGGCGGCACCGACCAGGGCGATCGAGCAGGCGGTCGCGACCCGCATCAGCACAGTCCCGGGACGTGGTCGATCTCGACCGGGCCCCGGCGCGGGGAGACCACGCAGACCATGTCGAGCCGGATGTCGAGGGGCCGCACCTCGTGGACGCGCAGCCACCGGGCCGCCAGCGCGCGCATGCGGGCCAGCTTGCGCTCGGTCACCGCCTCGTGGGGCGTGCCGAACGCCGTGCTCGAGCGCGTCTTGACCTCGCAGATCACCAGGGTGGTGCCGTCCCGCAGCACCAGGTCGATCTCGCCGAGGTCGCAGCGCCAGTTGCGGTCGAGCACGGTCATCCCCTGCCGGGACAGGTGCCGGGCGGCGAGCTCCTCGCCGTACGCGCCGAGGCGCTGCTTGCCGGTCGGCCGCGGGGCGGGTGAGGGAACTGCAGTCATGACGGGCCTCCTTCGTGGAGACCAGCACAGCGGCACGCGCGGACAACCGGGAGAGTCGGCCGCGACCCTGTGGAGGGCGTCGTCCCGGCCGGGGGCTGGGGACGACAGGTGGCCCGTGATCGGTCCTGCCGGGACCCGGTCAGCCCTTGGGCGGGTCGATCTCCTGCGGGGCGAGCTCCTCGACGTTGACGTCCTTGAAGGTCAGCACCTTGACGTTCTTGGCGAACCGGGCCGGGCGGTACATGTCCCACACCCACGCGTCGGCCATCGACACCTCGAAGAACACGTCTCCGTTCTCCGTGCGCGCCTTCACGTCGACCTGGTTGCAGAGGTAGAAGCGGCGGTCGGTCTCCACGACGTACTTGAAGATCGAGACGACGTCGCGGTACTCCCGGTAGAGGGTGAGCTCCATCTCGGTCTCGTACTTCTCGAGGTCCTCCGCGCTCATGCGTCCTCCTCCGTGTCTGCCCTGCTCCCGGCCTGCAGGTCGACACTAGTGGCAGGCTCCAGCGCCGGCTCCAGCCCCGCCGCGCGGCGTACGTTGACGAACCGCATCCGGTGCACGGGAGCCGGCCCGTGCGCGGCGAGGGCGGCGGTGTGGACGTCGGTGATGTAGCCCTTGTGGGTCTTGAAGTCGTACGCCGGGTAGTCGGCGTCCATCGCCACCATGAGGCGGTCCCGGGTCACCTTCGCGAGCACCGAGGCAGCCGAGATGCACGCCGCCACCCGGTCGCCCTTCCAGACCGCCAGCCCCGGCACCTCCAGCCCGTCGACCGGGAAGCCGTCGGTGAGGACGTACGCCGGCCGCGTCTCGAGCAGCGCGACGGCTCGGCGCAGGGCCTCGACGTTGGCGACGTGCATCCCGAGCCGGTCGCACTCCTCGTTGTCGATCACGACCACCGACCAGGCGACGGCACGTCGCACGACCTGGGCGTAGACGCGCTCCCGCGCGGCCTCGGTCAGCAGCTTGGAGTCGGCCAGCCCGGGCACGATGCCCGCCTTGCCCGGCGGCAGGATGCAGGCGCCCGCGACGAGCGGACCGGCGCAGGCCCCCCGCCCCGCCTCGTCGACGCCGGCGATCGGGTCGATGCCGGCACGGCGCAGCGCGCGCTCGTAGCCGTAGAGCCCCGCGTCACGGCGTACGGCCGCTCCGCTGGGCAGGTGCGGGACGGGCTCGACCATCGCGCTCGCCTGCCTCGCCTGCCCGCTCGCCTGCCCGCTCACGAGGCGTCGGGCACGTCCTCGAACGTGCCCGGGCGGGTGACCCACTCGAAGCGGTCGCGGGGCCAGAGCAGCACGAAGACCTTGCCGACGACGAGGTCGACGGGGACGAACTCGGGACCGGGGACGCAGTCGGTCTCCTTCTCGATGTTGCACATGCGCAGGCTCGAGTCGGCCGAGTGGGCACGGTTGTCGCCCATCACGAAGACGTGCCCGTCCGGCACCGGCTCGGACGTCCAGTCCTTCGAGCACTGGTTGACCATCGGGCCGGCGCACTCCACGGCCTTGTCCTGCTTGACGTAGTCGCCCTCGTCGAGCGGCTGACCGTTGACCATGAGTCGGCCCTGGTCGTCGCAACAGCTGATGACGTCGCCCTCGACGCCGATCACCCGCTTCACCAGGTGTCCGCCGGTCGGGTACAGGCCGACCTTGGCCATGACCTTCGGGATCGTGCCGGTGGGGCCGGCCGCCTCGGACGCCGGGAGCCAGCCGCCCGGGTCCTTGAAGACGACGACGTCGCCACGCTGTGGGGTGCCGCCGCCCCAGTAGGAGACCTTCTGCACGAGGATCCGGTCGTTGCGGACCAGGCCGGGCTCCATCGACTCCGAGGGGATGTAGAACGCCTGGAGGAAGAGCGCCTTGATGACGATCGCGAGCACCAGCGCGACGCCGAGGAGCAGGATCGTCTCCTGCCACAACGGCAGCTGGCGGCGGGGCGGTCTGCCCGCTCCGGACCTCGACGTGGTCCGGGCAGACGACGACCGCGGCCCCTCCTCGCCCATGTGGGTCGGGGTGGAGCCGCGGTCGGGTGAAGTCACTCGCAGAGACTAACCAGAGGTTGGCTGATCTCCGCGTTCGCGTCGCGGAGCGGTCTCGCTCAGAACTCGCGGCGCTCCTTGATCTTCGCCTTCTTGCCGCGCAGGTTGCGCAGGTAGTAGAGCTTGGCGCGGCGCACGTCACCGCGGGTGACGACCTCGATCGTCTCGAAGATCGGGGAGTGGATCGGGAAGGTGCGCTCCACGCCGACACCGAACGAGATCTTGCGCACGGTGAAGGTGCGGCCGACGCCCGAGCCGTGGATGCGGATGACGACGCCCTGGAAGACCTGGACGCGCGAGCGGCTGCCCTCGACGACCTTCACGTGGACCTTGATGGTGTCGCCGGCGCGGAAGGCCGGGACGTCGCTGCGCAGCTTGTCGCTGACGAGCTCATTGAGAACGTTGGTCATGCTTGCTCCTCACGAGTGCCACAGGCCAACCGCGGAATCGGATGGTTGATCGGGGTGGTCCCGCCGTGCTGGCCGGCGGCGTCGCGCACCCCCTGTGGCAGGTGTTCGTCGCGGATCCCCCGGGTGCGTGCATCGGGGCGATCGTTTGGCCGGCGTGACCAAGGGTCGAGTTTGCCAGATCGCCGCGCGCGCCGCGAAATCGGGCGTCCACGCCGCAACGCCGGGCTAACCGCGGCGCTTGGTGAGCACGACCGCGCCCGGTGGCGCCGCCAGGTCCGGCCGCAGCCGGTAGCCGGCCTTCTTGTACATCCGCAGGTTGCCGGCGCTCCGGGCACCGGTGAAGAGCAGGTACGACGTCGCGTCCGGCGGCGCTGCCGCCTCGGCGTGCTCGAGGAGGAAGCGGCCGATCCCCTGGCCCTGGAGGTCGGGGGCCACCATCAGCCGGCCGATGTCCCACCCGCCACGGCTGGTGAGGCGGGCCCGCACCGAGCCGACCAGCCGGCCGGCGCGGCGTACGACCCAGGTGTGGTGGGCGTCGAGGCCGGCCCGCACGTCGTCCAGGGACTCGGTGAGCGCCGGGATGACGACGCCCGGGTTGGCCTCGAGCTCCTGGAGCCAGCAGGCCCGCTGCAGCGTGTAGATCTCCCCCGCGTCCGCCGGCACGGCCGCACGCACGTCCTCGTCGCCGGGCACGGACGAGGGCGCCACGAGGTCGGGACGGCGCTCGGCCGTGCGGCGGACGGCCTGGTCGCGGCGCCATGCCGCGACCCGGCCGTGGTCGCCCGAGAGCAGCACCTCGGGGACGTCGAGGCCGCGCCAGCTGGCGGGCTTGGTGTAGACGGGGTACTCGAGCAGGCCGTCCTCGTGCGACTCCTCGACGAGGGACTCGGCGTTGCCCATGAAGCCCGGGAGCAGCCGGACGACGGCCTCGGTGATGGCCAGCGCGGCCACCTCTCCCCCGTTGAGGACGTAGTCACCCAGGGAGACCTCACGGACCTCGCCGAGGGTGGCGGCGTGGTCGATGACGCGCTGGTCGATCCCCTCGTAGCGCCCGCAGGCGAAGACCAGGTGGTCCCGCGTCGACAGCTCACGGGCCAGCGCCTGGCCGAACGGCTCGCCGCTGGGGGTGGTGAAGACGATGGTCGGCCGGTCGGTGGCGACCTCGTCGAGGGCCGCGCCCCACGGCTCGGGCTTCATCACCATGCCGGCACCGCCGCCGTACGGCGTGTCGTCGACCGTGTGGTGGCGGTCGGTCGTCCAGGACCGGAGGTCGTGGACGTGGAGGTCGAGCAGCCCCTTGTCCCGGGCCTTGCCGGGCAGGCTCAGCGAGAGCGGAGCGAGGTAGTCGGGGAAGATCGACAGGACGTCGATCCTCACTGCCGGGCCTCGTCCTCGTCCGGGTAGGGCGCCACCAGCCCGGGACGGTCGGCGATGACGACCCGGCCGGCGGCGAGGTCGACCTCGGGCACCAACGCGGCCACGAACGGCACCAGGGTGTTGCGCCCGTCGGGGGTGCGGATGGCCAGCAGGTCCTGCGCGGACCCGTGCTGCAGGCCGGTGACCTCACCGAGGTGGGTGCCGTCGAGGTCCTGGGCCGCGAGCCCGATGAGCTGGTGGTCGTAGTACTCGTCGGGGTCCTCGGGGGCCTCGTCGGCGGCGATCGTGGTGTGCAGGACGATGCCGCGGGCCGCCTCGGCGGCGCCACGGTCGCCGATCTCCTCGAAGGTGGCGAGCAGGACGTTGGTGTGCCACTTGGACCGGACCACCGTCAGCGTCCGCAGCGGGCTGTGGGACCCCTGCGGCGGCTGCGCCCGCAGCGTCGTACCGGGCGCGAAGCGACGCTCCGGCTCGTCGGTGCGTACGTCGATCGTCACGTCGCCCCGGATGCCGTGCGGCTTGCCGATGCGACCCACGACGACCTCGATGTCTTCCACGGCGTCAGGGTATCGGGGGCGGTCGGGATCCCCGCCTCAGCGGGGACTTCGACCGACCCGCACCCGGACATGCAGGAAGGCGCCCCTCCCGTGCGGGAGGGGCGCCTTCCGGTGGTGCAGGTGAGTGCTGCTCAGCGTCGGCGGTCGACGTCCACGAAGTCCACGCGCGCGCCGGCGCGACCCGCGAGGGCCGAGACGACGGTGCGGAACGCCGTGGCGGTGCGGCCGTTGCGGCCGATCACCTTGCCGAGGTCGTCGGGGTGCACCCGGACCTCGAGGATCGACCCGCGACGCAGCTGCTTGTCGCGCACCGAGACGTCGTCGGGGTTGTCGACGACGCCGCGGACCAGGTGCTCGAGCGCCTCGGCGAGCATGCTGCTCAGGCCTCGCTCTTGCCGGCGTCCTCGGCCGTGACGGTCTCGGCCGTCTCAGCCTCCTCCGCGGCACCCGCAGGCGTCTCGGAGGCGGGGACCTCGGCGGGAGCGGCCGCAGCCTTGGGCTCCTCGGCCTTGGGCTCCTCGACCTTCTCGACCTTGTCGGCCTTCTTCTTGGAGGTCGTCGCGGCGCCCTTGGGCTCCTTGGCGGCCTCCTTGAGGGCCTCGTTGAAGATCTCGAGCTTGTCGCGCTTGGGCTCCTTGACCTTCAGGGTGCCCTCGGCGCCGGGCTCGCCCCGGAACTTCTGCAGGTCACCGGTCACCTTGAGGATGGCGGCGACGGCCTCGCTGGGCTGCGCGCCCACGCCGAGCCAGTACTGCGCCCGCTCGGAGACGACCTCGATGTACGAGGGGTCCTCCTTGGGGTGGTACTTGCCGATCTCCTCGATGACCCGACCGTCGCGCTTCTTGCGCGAGTCGACGACGACGATGCGGTACTGCGGCACCCGGATCTTGCCCAGGCGCTTCAAACGGATCTTGACGGCCACGTCTGTGGTGTCTCCTTGCGAGTGGAAGGTGGTGAGGGGCCCGCAGACCAGGTGGGGACCGGGTCGGACTTCCTCGGGGGGCGCGCCGACGACCGGGATAGAGGGTCCGTCCGCTGGCGCGACTCAGCGAGACATTGTGCCAGAGCAGGTGTACGGCGCCCAATCCGGCGTCGTCGCCGACCACCGGCCCCTGCTCAGCCCTCGGTGGGGTCCGTCCAGTCACCTTCCCACACGAGCCGGTCGAGCGACGTGACCCGTCTCCCCTCGACACCGTGGATCACGAGCCGCTCTCCCGTCCTGCTGCCAGGCCACGGCGGTGTCACAGTCGGAGCAGGAGGTCGAGGAGCTGGTGAGCACGAGTCGTCCCTCGTCGTCGTAGGCGTAGCTGCCGAGGTCGAAGGTCGAGGGCTCCCCGGCGTCGTCGACGACGTAGATGGCGTAGGTCTGCTGCTGCAGCTTGAGGCCCAGGGGAAGCACGCCGTCCTCACCGACGTACCGCGCGATGGTCCTGGCCGGCAGGCCCAGGGCCTGCGCCCGGTCCTCGGTCGTCTGGCGCTCCCACCCCGCCTCGACCACCCGAGCAGGAGGCGCGTCGCCCGCCCGCTCCGTCGGCGCGTCCTCGGGGGTGGCGGCCCCCTGGCTGTCGTCGCTGCAGCCCGCGGCCAGGGTGACGAGCACCGACAGGGCCACGACGGTGTTCCGGTCCATGATCTCCTCCTGGGGGGTCGGGGCACCCTTCGTGGAGGAACAGCCACCAGCGCCTGCCGGGGTTGACGCGACCGGGTCCCGATCTCGCCACCTGCCCTCGGCCGCCGGTGTCCCGGCCGCCCCCGAACCCTCGCCGGCCGGCTCCAGCACGAGGTCGTCGCCCTCCACCCGCCACGTCAGGACGGTCTCGCAGCGGGGACACCGCGTGGACGCGCTCGAGGTGACGAGGTGGCCCTCCCCGTCGTACGTCGCGTGGCCGTAGTCGCCGACCTCCACCCCGGCGTCGGTCGTGGTGGTGATGGCCCACGTCGCTCCCAGCACGGTGAGCGCCACGGGCACCCCTCCACGGCGGTCCGCCACGTCCCGGGGAGCGACGCCGAGGGCGGCGGCCTCGGCCTCGCCGGCCAGGCGGTACCAGGTCCCGTCCGGGACGACCGGCCCGTCGTAGGTGCGCACCGGGGGGTCCACGGCCGCAGGCGCCGGGCCGGGCAGCACGACCAGTCCCCCACCACGCGCGGCGAGCAGCCCGGAGCCCAGGACCAGCGCAGCGGCGCTGCCGGCGGCGAGGACGACCATCGACCGCCGTCGGTGCCGACGGCGTACCACCCGCAGCCGCCACTCCCCGTCGGGCACGAACGCGGTCGCGTTCGCCTCGAGCCCTCGGCGGAGCCGGTCCTCAACGCGCATCGTCGACCACCGCCTCCTCGAGCAGCGACGCCAGCCGGTGGCGGGCGCGGTGCAGGTGCTGCTTCACCGTGGAGTCGGAGACATCCAGGAGCTGGGCGACCTCGTGGACGGGACGGTCCTCCCAGTAGTGGAGCACCACCGCCGCACGCTGCATCGGGGCCAGCGCGGCGACGGCGCGGCCGACGTCGGGGTCGGGCAGGTCGTCGTACTGGGGAAGCTGGGCGATCCGCTCCTTCAGCGGCCGCGCGACCGAGCGCTGCACCTCCCGGACGGCGATCCGTATCGCCACCCGGCGCACCCACGCCTCCGGACGGTCGTAGGTGGAGACGGTGCGCCAGTGCACGAGCATCCGGTAGAGCGCCTCCTGCGTGACGTCCTCGGCGAGGCACCGGTCGTGGACGATGAGGAAGACCGTGCGCGACACCGGGACGAAGCAGGCACGGAAGTACCAGTCGTAGTCCCGGTCCCCTGTGGCGCGCACGGTGGCCTCCGTCCTCCACGGCCGTTCACGAGGAGACAGTCACGAGGCACTCGACTGGTTGACGTCCTGCAGCACCCGATTCTCCTCGCCCGACGACGCCGTGTCATGCCCGACGTGGGCGACGGGCGCCGCTCAGTCCGTGTCGAGCCCGATGGAGCGCCGGAACGCCTCGACGCCCTCCACCTCGAGGCGCTGCGGGCCGCGGCGGAAGGCCTCGGGGGTCAGCAGCAGCTGGGTCATGTCGGCCTGCTCGTCGCGGCGGCGGTGGCGGACGGTGCCGTTGGCGACGTACCCGACCTTGGCGCTCACGGTGAGCGACGCCGGGTTGTCGGTGAAGGCCCCGGAGGTGATCTCGGTGAAGCCGAGGTGGTCGAAGAGGAACGCACACATCACCTGGCGCATCGCCGTGCCCAGCCCGCGGCCCTGGTGACCGCGACCGAGCCAGGAGCCGGTCTCCCCGGTGCGGGTGACGAGGAAGTCGGAGGTGTTGACGCCCTGGACGCCGACGACCTCGCCGCGGTGCAGCACGGCGAGGTTGAGCACCCAGGAGGCCGGCGAGAAGTCCGCGCGGCACCGCCAGTGGTACTGCGCGAAGCTGCGCAGGAAGTCCTCCGGTCGCGGCGTCGGTCCACGGGAACGAGAACGGCATCCGGGCGGGGTCGTGGACACCGCGGGCGGCGAGGGAACCCAGCTCGACGACGAGGTCGTCGGTGACGCCCCGCAGCTCGAGGTCACCCGCGACCACCCGGAGGCCGAGGGCGGGCAGGGCGTCGGCGACGGTCGTCATGGCGCCATCCTCACGAGTCGTCCGGAGCGGGCACAAATCGGTTTCCCCGAACCGGCCACGGACGCGCCGCGGGGAGCCGACAATGGCGGGGCCGCCACGCGGCGCTCCCCCCACCACGCGCACCAGGAGTCCCCATGAACCGAACGTCCCGAGCCCGCCGCCACGCCGCTGCACTCGTCGGCACCGTCGCCCTCGTCGCCGGACCGCTCGCCACCGCGGCCACCGCCGCCGAGGCCCCGCGTCCGGACAAGCCCGCCAAGGCCGGCACCCACGCCCACGGCGGCGGCACGACCCACCTGCTGCGCACCGTCGCGGGCAAGGACCGGCGCCTGGCCCGACTCGGCACGAGCACGGCCGTCAGCCGCCTCGACGACACCTACGAGGTCGAGGTCGTCGCCGGGATCGAGGAGAGCCGCGCGGCGCTGGCCGCCATCAGGACCGCCCTCGAGGCCGCCGACTCGACGCTCGACGTCCGCGCCGCTGCCAAGGACCTGCGCGCCTTCCGCGTCGAGAACCACCGGCTCGTGGTGAACATCGTCGCCCAGGCCGACCGCCTGCTCGACGCAGCCACGCTCGCGGCGGACGCGGCCGGGACCACGGCGGCCACCACGGCGATCGAGACGGCGCTCGCCGTCACGGCCACCTCCCCCAAGAGCGAGCTCCGGGCGGCCCGCGCGGCGCTGCGAGCGGCCGAGGCAGCCAGCGAGGACAGCGAGGACAGCGAGGACACCGCTCCCGTCAGCTGACGCCGGCCACGACCCGGCCGCGCAGCACGACGTACGACGGCTCCCGCAGCACGGTGAGGTCGGCGAGCGGGTCGCGGGGGTAGACCACGAAGTCGGCGGGCGCGCCCTCGGACAGGTAGGGGTTCCACCCGAGCCACTCCCGTGCCCGCCAGGACGCGGCACCGAGGGCGTAGTCGGCCGGCAGGCCCAGCCCCGCCATCGCGACCACCTCGCCGGCGATGTTGCCGTGCCGGCTCACTCCCCCGCCGTCGGAGCCGGCGTAGAGGGCCACCCCGAGCTCGTACGCCGCCATGATGGTGTCGCGCTGGCGGGCGTGCAGGTCGGCCATGTGGTCGGCGTAGCGGGGGAACTTGTCGCGGCCCGCGTCGGCGTACTGCGGGGAACTTGTCGATCTGCATCACGGTCGGGACGAGGGCGATGCCCCGCTCGGCCATCGTCTGCGCGAGGTCGGTCGAGAGCCCGGTGCCGTGCTCGATGCAGTCGATGCCGGCCTCGATCAGCCCGGGCAGCACCCGCTCGCCGAAGCAGTGCGCGGTCACCTTCGCGCCGTGCTCGTGCGCGGCCGCGATCGCGGCGGCGAAGTCCTCGGCCGGGAAGCGGGGGCGAGGTCGCCCTCGTCCCGGGAGATCCAGTCGCCCGACGAGCTTGACCCAGCCGTCGCCGGCGCGGGCCTCGCGGGCGACCGTCTCCACGAGCGACTCGGGCTCGACCTCGTGGGCGTAGTTGCGGATGTAGCGACGGGTGCGCGCGACGTGGCGCCCGGCCCGGATCAGCCGGGGCAGGTCGTCGCGGTCGTGGACCCACGACGTGTCGGCCGCCGAGCCGCAGTCACGGATCAGCAGCGCCCCCGCGTCGCGGTCCTCGACGCGCCTGCGCCTCGGTCTCGGCCTCGTCCACGGCGCCGTGGTCGTCGAGCCCGATGTGGCAGTGGGCGTCGACGAGCCCCGGCACGATCCAGCCCCGCGCCTCGGTCGTGGCGCCGGGCTGGGGCTCGTAGGTGATGGTGTCGCCGACGACGTACACGTCGCGCACCTCCCCGTCGGGGAGGACCGGTCCCGAGAAGCGCAGCGCAGTCATGGGGCCGACCGTAGCGGTTGGGCCGGGACCCGGGTGCTGCCGAAGTTCCCATTTGGGCGATGACAGGCACCGGGTCGGGGACGACAGTCGGAGGGTCCTTTACTTCCCGGAGGTGTCATCCATGCTCAGAACCCGCGCTCCGCTCGCCGCCGCACTGGCCGCCGTCGCGTCGACGGCCCTGGCCACCACCCTGCTCGCTGTACCCGTCCAGGCCGACGACTCGGGGGGACCCGCCGGGGCCCCGCCCTGGAAGACGGTGGCGACGGGCCTCGACAACCCCCGCCTCCTCTCCTTCTCCGGCCACGCGCTCTACGTAGCCGAGGCCGGCGTCGGTGGAGCGGGCCCCTGCGTGGAAGGGCCCGAGGGCGAGTCGTGCTTCGGCCTCTCCGGCGCGATCACGCGCATCACCCACCACGGCTCGCGCCGCGTCGTCACGGGGCTCCCGTCCCTGGCCTCGCCCGAGGGCGGCGGGGCGATCGGCCCCGCGGACGTCGTCGTCCCCGCCCACCGACGGGGCTCGAAGCACCACTTCGCGGCCACGATCGGGCTCGGCAACGACCCCGAGGTGCGCGACACGTTCGGCGCTGCAGGACGTGCGCTCGGCACCGTGGTCACGGGCAACCTCAAGGGCGGGCCCGTCCACATCGTCAGTGACCTCGCGGCCTACGAGCAGGAGCGCGACCCGGACGGCAACGGCCCCGACTCCAACCCGACGGGACTGATGCGCGACGGCGGGTCCGTGGTGGTCACCGACTCCGGCGCGAACGACCTGCTGCGCGTACGACACCACCGGGGCATCAGGACGCTGGCGGTGTTCCCGAACACGGAGGTGCCCGACCCGTTCGTCCCGGGGGCGGTGGTCCCGATGCAGGCCGTGCCCACCTCGGTGGTCCGGGGTCCCGACGACGCCTACTACATCAGCCAGCTGACCGGCTTCCCCTTCCCCGACGGGCGGGTCGAGCATCTGGCGGTTCGTCCGCGGCGAGGAGCCGACCGTCTACGCGACCGGGCTCACCAACGTGACCGACCTGGCGTGGCACAAGGGCTCGCTCTACGCCGTCCAGCTCTCCGCCACGGGCCTGCTCACCGAGCCCGAGGGTGCACTGCCGACCGGCTCGCTCGTGAAGGTGGCGCCGGGAGCGACGCCCACCCCCGTCGCGGAGGGTCTGCCCGCCCCGTACGGCGTGGCCCTGCGTGGCGACAAGGCCTACGTGACCACGTGCGCGGTGTGCCCCGACGGCGGGTCGGTGGTGAGCATCGACCTGGACTGAGGACCGCTCCTGGGCGTGTCCCTGTTGTCGCGTGAAAGTCGGTCGTCGTCGTGCAGGTCACTGGCGAACGCCAGTGACCTGCACGACGAGCTGTGGACCTCCTCGACCCGGTGTCCAACCAGCCGGGGAAGGCGCGGCACGGTCTGGCTGCGGACCCGAGCAGTCGGGCGGGTTCAGGGCGTCGAAGACCCCGGTCGTGCCGTCGCCGACCCGCGTGGGGCGCACCGCAACGGCCTCCTCGTGCCCGGCCGGGGGCACCGCCCGTCGGCTGCGCTCCCACGCCGAGGCGCCCGCCAGCACCAGCCAGGCGAGCAGCACCCCGGCGAGGATGTCGACCACGTAGTGCTCGGCGTAGTAGACGAGCGCCGTCGACATCGACACGGGATAGAGGACGAGCAGCCACCGCCACGCCGACCGCAACCGGTGGACGCCGTAGGTGGCGATCAGGACCGACATGCCGGCGTGCAGGGACGGCATCGCCGCCACCGGGTTGCCCACACCCTGCAGGACGAGATCGACCCGCTCCAGCCCGATCTCGGACCATCCCCGTCCGGTGATCCGGGCTGCCGAGCCGAGGTCGCCCATCTGCGACGCCATCCACGGTGGCGCCATCGGATAGGCGATGTAGACCGCCAGAGCGGCGAAGTTGATGCTCAGGAGCCGACGCATCCAGCCCTGCCACTCCGACCTGCTCCGTACCCACAGGACGGCCGCGATCGTCAGGCCGGCGAGGAAGTGCGTCGCGTAGACCGTGGTGAAGTACAGATCGAACAGACGCGGCGGGCTGTCCTGGACGCACGGGTCGCCGCACCACGCCGCCTGCAATCGCTCCGTGGGCGTGACGCCGGCGCCCAGCCACCTGTCGAGGGCGATCGGCTCGTGGACGTGCACGCGCCAGCCCGAGCTCGTCGGTCAGGCCCCGGCTGAAGAAGTACACCACCAGGCCGGCGACCGGCAGCCACCAGTCGCGCAGGAACCCCAGGTGGGAGCGCCACGGCGCTCGGATGTTCCAGGCCACGGTGCCCAGCCACAGCCACGCGAAGACCTGGAGGGTGTCGTTGGGGACGCCGATGACGCCGACCCAGGCGCCCAGGAGAGCGCCGTACGCCGTCAGGGCGACGACGCGCGCCGACCGCGGCGTGGCGGCCACCGGCCCCGGCGCGCGCGGGACGGGATCCCACGAGCAAGCCATGACACCATTCAGCCCGCCGCTCGCGCCACGGGTTGGCGCGAACACCGAAATACCTCAGCGGCGGTAACGTCAGGTGCCGCCGTAGGTCCAGGGTCGCGCATCGAGCAGTGCGGCTCGAAGCCGATCAGGTGTCTCCACCTGCTGCGCCACACCCAGTCAGACCTGGTCGAGCAGCCACGAGGGGCTCATCGCCCGTGCGCCGAGCCCCTCGCACCGGCCTCGCAGCACGTGGTCGGCGCTGATCAGCACGACCTGGTCGCCCCGCTCCCGACGGGCGGCGACCTCCGCGATGATCGCGGAGTCGCCGTCTTCGGGGCGTGCACGGTGACGACGTGCTGGTCGCGGCCGGGGCGCACGCCGGCCTTGGCGCCGCCCTCGAGCACCAGCACGATGACGTCGTACGACGTGTCGCCGACGAGCAGCCGCTCGTGCAGCCTCCGGGCCGCCCCGGCGCGGTCCTTCCACCAGCCGTCGGGCACCGAGCCGACGACGTTGGCGCGCGTCGACCACCAGCACGGACCTCACCGGACGGACCCTCACTTGAGGAACTTGGAGAAGTCCTTCGGCAGGTCGAGGGCCGCGGCGGCCTTCTCGTAGTCGACCTCGTCGTTGTTGCCGAAGGGGTTGGCGGGGCGCTCGGCGGCCGCGGCCTTCGCGGCCGCGGCCTCCTGTGCCGCCTTGGCCGGGTTGCCGGAGGTGCGCTTGCCCTTGCCCTTCTTGGGCTGGGCCTTGGTCTTGCCGCGCTTGCCGCGCGCCGGGCATCGCGGGCATGCCCGGCATCCCGGGCATGCCGCCCCCGCGGGCCATCTGCTCCATCATCTTGCGCGCCTCGAAGAAGCGGTCGACGAGCTGGTTGACGTCGGAGACCTGGCGACCGGAGCCGCGGGCGATGCGCGCCCGGCGCGACCCGTCGATCATCTTGGGGTTGTCGCGCTCGGCGGGCGTCATCGACTGGATGATCGCCTGGATGCGGTCGATCTCGCGCTCGTCGAAGTTGTCGAGCTGGTCGCGGAACTGCCCCATCCCGGGCAGCATCCCCATGATCTTGGACATCGAGCCGAGCTTGCGGATCTGCTGCATCTGCTGGAGGAAGTCCTCCAGCGTGAAGCCGCCCTTGGTGCCGAGCTTCTCGGCCGCCTTGAGGGCCTCGTCCTGGTCGAAGGCCTTCTCGGCCTGCTCGATCAGGGTGAGCATGTCGCCCATGTCGAGGATGCGCGAGGCCATCCGGTCGGGGTGGAAGAGGTCGAAGTCGGTCATCTTCTCGCCGGCCGAGGCGAACATGACCGGCTTGCCGGTGATCGAGGCGATCGACAGGGCGGCACCACCGCGGGCGTCACCGTCGAGCTTGGTGAGCACCACGCCGTCGTAGCCGACGCCGTCGAGGAACATCTGGGCCGTGGTGACGGCGTCCTGGCCGATCATGGCGTCGACGACGAAGAGCACCTCGTCGGGCTGCACGGCGTCGCGGATGTCGGCGGCCTGGCGCATCAGCTCGGCGTCGACACCGAGACGACCGGCGGTGTCGATGATGACGACGTCGTGGACCTTGCGCTTGGCCTCCTCGACCGAGGCGCGGGCCACGGCCACCGGGTCGCCGACGCCGTTGCCGGCCTCGGGCGCGAAGACGGGCACGCCGACGCGCTCACCGTTGACCTGGAGCTGCTGGACGGCGTTGGGGCGCTGCAGGTCGGCGGCGACCAGCATCGGGGTCTTGCCCTGCTCCTTGAGCCACAGCGCCAGCTTGGCGGCCAGCGTCGTCTTGCCCGCGCCCTGGAGGCCGGCGAGCATGATGACGGTCGGGCCGGTCTTGGCGTAGCGCAGCCGGCGGGTCTCGCCGCCGAGGATCGCGACGAGCTCGTCGTTGACGATCTTGACGACCTGCTGGGCCGGGTTGAGGGCCCCGCTGACCTCCTCGCCGCGGGCGCGGTCCTTGACCGCCGCGACGAACTCCTTCACCACGGGCAGCGCCACGTCGGCCTCGAGGAGCGCGATGCGGATCTCGCGGGCGGTGGCGTCGATGTCGGCCTCGGACAGCTTGCCCTTGCCGCGGAGGTTCTTGAAGGTGTCGGCGAGCCGGTCGGAGAGAGTGGCGAACACGGTGGGAGATCCCCTGGGATTCGGAAGCGGTGACGATGGGTGTCGAACGAGGGCCCAGCCTAACGGTCGCCCCCCGCCACCGGGTCGTCGGCGAGGACGCCCCGGCGCGGCCCCGCCGTGCTGGGCCATGATGTCGCCGTGTCCCGCTCCTTCCTCGACCTCCTGTACGACGAGGCGGCCCGCTCGCACTTCGACGAGCTGCTCGCCTCGGCGACCGCGGCGGCGACCGACGAGGAGGAGCGCGCCCGGCTGCGGGCGGACTACGACGTCGCCCTGCGGCTGCGCGAGCTGATCTCGCGCCAGCGCTCCCGCGAGGCCGAGCTGTCCGCGCTCTACGAGACCGCCAGCGACCTCACCGCGATCCGCGACGTCGACGCCATCCTGGCCGCGATCGTGCGCCGGGCCCGCCAGCTCCTCAACGCCGACATGACCTACCTCTCGCTCAACGACGAGCTCGACGGGGCGTCGTACATGAAGGTCACCGACGGCGCCCTCACCCCGGAGTTCAGGCGGCTGCGGCTCCCCCTCGGCACCGGGCTGCTCGGCCTGGTGGCGCAGACCGGCGCGCCGTACTTCACCGAGGACTACCAGGCCGACGCGCGGTTCGTGCACCGCACCTACATCGACGAGGCCGTCGACGGCGAGCGGATCCGGGCCATCCTCGGCGTCCCGCTCGTCGCTCGAGGGCGGGTCATCGGCGCCCTGCTGGCGGTGCACCGCACGGTGCGCAAGTTCCCCCCGGCCGAGGTCTCGCTGCTCACGTCCTTCGCCGCGCACGCCTCGGTGGCCCTGGAGAACGCCCGCCTCTTCGCCGAGCTCGACACCGCCAACCGCAACCTCACCGAGCACACGTCGGCGGTCGAGTCGGCGGCGACGGCGCACGACCGGCTCACCGACCTGCTGCTGCACGGCGGCGGCACCGACGAGATCGCCCTGGCGCTCGGGGACCTGCTCCGCGGCCGGGTGGCGGTGCTCGACCCCTCGGGCGAGCGGGTGGCCGGCGACGCCGACCTGGACACCTGGCGCGAGGCGGTCGCCGAGTCCGTGGCGTCCGGGCACTGCGTCCCCACTCCTCGCGGCTACGTCGCGGCCGCCGCTGGCGGGCAGCGAGCACGTCTCACGGTGGTCATCGAGGGCGCCGCCGCTGTCCAGCGCGGAGCAGCGCACGCTGGAGCGCGGCGCGCTGGTGACCGCGCTGGTGGTGCTGCTCGCGCGGACGGTCGCCGAGGCGGAGGAGCGCATCGGCGGCGAGCTGCTGCGCGACCTCCTCTCCCCCACGCCGTACGACGCGGTGCTGGTGCGCGAGCGCGCCCGCCGGCACGGCGCCCAGCTCGACGGTCCGCTCGTCGTCGCCGTGGCCGGCCCCGCCGAGGGCGACCGGCCGGCGACCGCCCGGGCGGCGGCCCGGCTCGCCGACACCCTGCACGGCGTGGCCGGCGAGCACGAGGGCGCCGTGGTCCTCGTCGTGCCGGAGGGGGACGCCCGCGGCGTCGGCGAGCAGCTGGCCGCCGCGGTGACCCGCGCCGGGGCGGCGGCCACCGTCGGGGTGGCGGGTCCGGCGCCCGGCCGCCGAGGTCGCCGCGACCTACGGCGAGGCCCGCGGGTGCCTCGAGACGCTGCTGACCCTGGGCCGGGTCGGGGAGGTGACCGACCCCGCCGGGCTGGGGGTGGCGCGGCTGCTCCTCGGCGCCAACGGTCCCGGCCAGCTCGCCGAGTTCGTCGACCGGGAGCTGGGTCCGGTCGCGGCCTACGACGCCCAGCGCGGTACCAGCCTCGTGGCGACCCTCGACGCGTGGTTCGCCAGCGGCGGGAGCCTCAAGGACACCGCCGCGGCCCTCCACGTGCACCCCAACACGGTGACCCAGCGCCTCGAGCGGGTCACCGGCCTGCTCGGCGAGACGTGGCGGGCCCCGAGCGTGCCCTGGACCTCCAGCTGGCCCTCCGGGTGGCGCGACTCCAGGCGTGACGGCCGCCTGAGCATGGTCCCGCGACCACACCTGCACGGCGATCTTGTGTGCGATGCGGACCATGTGCCGACCGTCACAGGCGGGCCTAACGTCGGGGCCATGTCCCCGAACTCCCCCGCGCCCGGCGCTGTCCTCAGCCCCGGGCCCACCCCCCTGGAGGGACGCCGCGCACTGGTGACCGGCGGTGCGAGCGGCATCGGCGCCGCCGTCGCCGGCCACCTCGCCGCGCCTCGGAGCGCACGTCACCGTCCTGGACCGCGACGAGACCGCCGCCAAGGAGGTCGCCTCCGCCCTCGGTGGCGACGCGCTCGGCGTCGACCTCACCGACGCCGACGCGATCGACGCCGCCTCCCTCGACGCCGACATCCTCGTCAACAACGCCGGCATCCAGCACGTCGCGCCCATCGAGGACTTCGACCCCGAGCGGTTCCGGCTCATCCAGCGCCTCATGCTCGAGGCCCCGTTCCTGCTGGCCCGCAAGCTGCTGCCCGGCATGTACGCCCGCGGCTGGGGTCGCATCGTCCACGTCTCCAGCGTCCACGGCCACCGCGCCTCGCCGTACAAGGCGGCGTACGTCAGCGCCAAGCACGGCCTCGAGGGGCTCTCCAAGGTCATCGCGCTCGAGGCGGCCGGCAAGGGCGTCACGAGCAACACGGTGTGCCCGGGCTACGTCCGGACGCCGCTCGTCGAGGGCCAGGTCACCGACCAGGCCAAGGCGCACGGCATCGACGAGTCGGAGGTCCTCGACACCGTCCTGCTCGCCCGCACCCCCGTACGCCGCCTCGTCGAGCCCGACGAGGTCGCGCGCGCCGTCGCCGGCTTCTGCCTCCCCGGGAGCGACTCGATGACCGGGTCCTCCCTCCTCATCGACGGCGGCTGGACCGCCGCCTGACCACGCACCCCGCGTGATCCGCCTGAAAGGAACACCCAGCACATGACATCCCCCGTCACCCACCCCACCCAAGCGGAGCAGGGGCCCGGCGAGACCAACATCGTCAAGGTCGTCTTCGCGTCCCTGATCGGCACCGCCGTCGAGTGGTACGACTTCTTCCTCTACGGGTCGGCCGCGGCTCTCGTCTTCGGCACCCTGTTCTTCCCGGAGAGCGAGCCGGCCGCCGCGACCATGCTGGCGTTCGGCACCTACGCGCTCGGCTTCGTGGCGCGACCCCTCGGCGGCATCGTCTTCGGCCACTTCGGTGACCGGGTCGGCCGCAAGAAGATGCTGGTCACCTCGCTGCTGCTCATGGGTGTCGCGACCTTCGCGATCGGCCTGCTCCCGACGTACGCCACCATCGGCATCGGCGCCCCGATCCTGCTGCTGGCCTGCCGCCTGGTCCAGGGCTTCGCCGTGGGCGGCGAGTGGGGCGGCGCGGTGCTGATGGCCGCCGAGCACGGCGAGGACTCGCGAGCGCGGCTTCTGGTCGTCGTGGCCGCAGGCCGGCGTGGCGCTGGGCAACCTGTTCGCCACCGGCGTGCTGTGGCTCCTCGCGGCCTTCCAGTCCGACGACGCGTTCAACGCGTGGGGCTGGCGCATCCCGTTCCTGCTCAGCGCCGTGCTCGTCATCATCGGCCTGTGGGTGCGCCTCTCGATCGAGGAGTCGCCGGTCTTCAAGGAGGCCCACGTCCGAGCTCGTCGACCTCCGAGAAGCAGCACGTCCCGCTCTTCGAGGTGATCAAGAAGTACCCGCGCGAGGTCCTCGTCGCGATGGGCATGCGGATGGCCGAGAACATCTCGTACTACCTGTTCACCGTCATCTCGATCACCTTCCTGACGACGTACGTCGGCACCACCGGCGACAAGGGCATCATCCTCAAGGCGCTGCTCATCGGCGCGGTCGTGCACTTCGTGACCATCCCGCTCATCGGCGCGCTGAGCGACAGGGTCGGCCGCCGCCCGCTCTACATCGCCGGCGCCGTCGGCGTCGCGGCCTGGTCGTGGATCTTCTTCGACCTCATCGCCAGCAAGTCGGAGACCAAGATCCTGCTCGCCGTGGTCGTCGGCCTGATCCTGCACGCACTGATGTACGCCCCGCAGGCGGCGTTCTTCTCCGAGCTGTTCGGCACCTCGGTGCGCTACACCGGTGCTTCGGTCGGCTACCAGCTGGCCTCGATCTTCGCCGGCGCGCTGGCCCCGATCATCGCCATCAAGCTGCTCGGCCCGGCCACCAACGGCGCGATGAACGTCGACAGCGTCGCGATCTACATGACGATCGCCTCGGTCATCACGCTGGTCGCGGTGTTCTTCGCCAAGGAGACCGCGCGCTCCTCGCTGCGTCACGACCGGGTGCTCGACAAGGCCCACCAGTAACCAGCGTCGTCCCCGGACGCCCTGCTCGGCCACGTGCCGGGCAGGGCGTCCGTGCGTCCGGGCGACGGACGTCGGCGACGAGGGGTCAGGCCGGGTCGGCCACCGTGCCGAGCAGGGCGTCGCGCACCGCGTGCGCGGCCTCGGCGGCCCGCTCGTCGGACAGCCGTCCGGCCCCCTGCTCCTGCAGGTAGAACACGTCGACGGCCTGCGGCCCCACCGTCGACACGTGGGCCGAGCGCACCGAGATGTCGCGCGAGGCCAGGGCCGCGCACACGAGGTGCACCACACCGGGGCGGTCGTCCATCCGCACCTCGAGCACCGTGGCCCGCCGCGACTCGCCGTACCGCACGGCGACGACGGGCTCGAGGCGGCTCGGCGCCGGTCGCGACAGCCGGCTCGTCGCGTCGAGCCGCCCCTCGCCGATCGCCACCAGACGCTCGCGGAGCACCGCCGGGTCGAGGTCGGGCTCCGCCACCTCCCACACCGACACGCCCACGGGGCCGGTGTCGCGACCGTCGACCGCGTCCTGCGCCCACGCACGGGCCGAGCGCACGGAGACCCGTTGCAGGGCGAGCACCGCGGCCGCGTCGGCCAGCAGCCCGATCCGGTCCGGGGCCACGATCGTCACCCGGGCGCCGGCGTCGTCCGCCTCGACGCCCACCCAGGCGCCGCCGCGGCGTACGACGTCGGGCACGGCCACCGCCTGGTCGACCTCGGCCGGCGGCTCCCCGCCCGCCGCCCGGGCCAGGGCGTGCGTGGCGAGCCGGGTGATGAGGCTGGCCCGCCACGACGACCACGCCTTGGGCGACGCCGCCCGGCCGTCGGCCTCGGTGAGCGCGAGCAGCAGCGTCAGCGCCTCGGCGGAGGGCACCTTGTCGAGCAGCGCGTCGATCGGTGGCGGGGTCGTCGGGGTCGCGCGACGTGGCGGTCTCGGAGAGCAGCAGGTGCCACCGGACGAGCAGCGCGACCAGGTCCACGGCGTCGTCGTCGAAGCCCATCCGCCGGGCGATGTCCCGGGCGACCGGCTCGCCGGCCACGGAGTGCTCGGTGAGCCCGCCCTTGCCGATGTCGTGCAGGAGGGCGGCGACCAGCAGCACGTCGGGCCGCGCGACGCTGCGGATGAGGCGGGACGCCTCGACACAGGTCTCGATGACGTGCCGGTCGACGGTGAAGCGGTGGATGGCCGACGCGTGCGGCAGCAACCGGATCCGCTCCCACTCGGGCAGGAAGCCGGTGAGCGCCCCGGTCTCCTCGAGGGTCTCCCACACCGGCAGCAGGCCGTCGCCCGACGCGAGCAGGCTGACCAGCGCGTCACGGGCCTCCGCCGGCCACGGCGTCGGGAGGGGCGCGCACTCCCGCACCAGGCGGGCCGCGGTCGCCGGGGCCAGGACGACGTCCCGCTCGGCCGCCTCGGCCGCCGCGCGCAGCAGCAGGACCGGATCGCGCTCGGGGCGGGCCCGGGCGTCGAGCACGACCTCCCCGCGGGACAGCGCGACACCCGGCGCGATGGGCTCCAGGGCCGGACGACGCGCGTCGCGGACCGAGCCCGGCCGGGCCAGCACCGACGCCACCCGCCGCCAGGTGAGTCGGGAGAGGTGGGTGACGCGACGGCCGATCTCGCGCACGTGGCGCTGGGCCGCCGCGGCGTCGTCGAGGCCCAGGTGGGTCGCCAGGACGTCCCACAGCTCGGGGGCGACCCGGTCGGTGGGGCGTCGGGTCTCCGCGTGGAGGAGGTCGCGGAAGTCGAGCAGCGACTGCCGGGAGCGCTCCAGCTCGGGGCTGGACACGTCGACCAGCCAGGTCGCCTCGAGCGCCTTGAGCACCGTGGCGTCGCGCAGGCCGCCCTCGGCCTCCTTGATGTCGGGCACCGAGACGTGGGCGAGCTCCCCGACGACCTCGTGGCGCTTGTGCACCAGCTCGCGCAGCGCGGGGAGCCGGTCGCGCGCCTCGCGCCGCCACGAGGCGAGCATGGTGGTGCGCAGCCGCAGGGTCAGGTTGGGGTCGCCGGCCAGGTGCCGGACGTCGAGCAGGCCCAGCGCGACCTTGAGGTCGTCCTCGCGCCGCCGCCACCATCTGCGGGAACGAGCGCACCGAGTGGTCCAGCCGGGAGCCGGAGTCCCACAGCGGGTACCAGACCTTCTCGGCCACCGCCCCCGGGTCGACGTCCGCGTCGTGCACGAGGACGACGTCCAGGTCGGAGTGCGGGGCGAGCTCGCTGCGGCCGTAGCCGCCCACCGCGACCAGCGCGACACCGACCTCGGGGCCGCCGCAGCGCGTCGTACGCCGCGCGGCACAGCTCGTCGGCGGCCTCGGTCCGGGCGGCTCTCTCGGGGGCGGTCATCGTGGGTCCGATCCTCCTCGGGGTCGTCCGGGTACGCCACTGGCCCGCCGGGACGAGTCCCGACGGGCCAGTGGCGGGTCAGCTCAGAGGGCAGCTTCGTCGGTGTCCCCGGTGCGGACCCGTACGACGGTCTCGACCGGGCTGACCCAGACCTTGCCGTCGCCGATCCGGCCGGTCTGCGCGGTCTTGACGATGATGCCGACCACGTCCTCGGCGTCCGCGTCGTCGACGACGATCTCGATCCGGATCTTGGGCACGAGGGCGATGTCGTACTCGGCACCGCGGTAGACCTCGGTGTGGCCCTTCTGGCGGCCGTAGCCGCTGACCTCCGAGACGGTCATGCCGGTGACACCGAAGGTCTCCAGCGCCTCGCGGACGTCCTCCCACTTGTGGGGCTTGATGACTGCGGTGACGAGCTTCATGCGTTGGCTCCTTCGGTGCTCGAGGTGCTGGTGGTGCTCGCGGCCAGGATGCCGGTGCCGCCACCGCTGGTGCCGCTGTGCAGGTCGTAGGCCGACTCGCCGTGCGCGGCGAGGTCGATGCCGTTGACCTCGTCCTCCTCGTCGAGACGCAGACCGATCGTGTACTTGATGGCCAGGCGCGATGACCGCGGTCAGCACACCGGAGTAGGCGACGGCCACCAGGACACCGAGGGTCTGGTCGCCCAGCGAGCCCGAACCGCCGCCGTAGAACAGGCCGTCGATGCCGCCGGCACCCTCGGAGGTGGAGAAGACGCCGATCAGCACGGTGCCGATGATGCCGCCGACCAGGTGGACGCCGACCACGTCGAGCGAGTCGTCGTAGCCCGAGCTTGTACTTCAGGCTGACGGCCCAGGCGCACACGCGCACCGGCGATGAGGCCGATGGCCACGGCGCCCTCGATGTCGACGGCACCGGCCGCCGGGGTGATGGCGACGAGGCCCGCCACGATGCCGGACGCGGCACCGAGCGAGGTGGCCTTGCCGTGCAGCAGCCGCTCGATGAGCAGCCAGCCGAGGATCGCGGCGAAGGTGGCCAGCGTGGTGTTGGCGAAGGTGCGGCCGGTCTCGGAGTAGAACTGCGCGAGGAACGCGTCGGGGTCCTCGTCGAAGGTGGTGCCGAAGACGATGGAGCCGACGTTGAAGCCGTACCAGCCGAGCCACAGCATGCCCGCGCCGAGCATGGTCAGCGTCAGGTTGTGCGGACGCATCTGGTCCTTGGGCCAGCCGATGCGCTTGCCGAGCAGCAGCACGAGCACCAGGGCCGCGACACCGGCGTTGATGTGGACCGCCGTGCCGCCGGCGTAGTCCTGCGCGCCGATCCGGCCGCAGATGAGCGAGTCGTCGGTGCAGCTGAACACCATGTGCGCCATCGGGAAGTAGACGATGACCGCCCACAGGGGCAGGAAGACGACCCAGGCCGAGAACTTCAGCCGGTCGGCGACCGCGCCGCTGATCAGGGCGGCGGTGATGATCGCGAAGGTCATCTGGAACATCACGTAGATGTAGTTGTCGGTGGTGACGCCGTCGAGCCAGAGCAGCTCGAACGGGTTGGCGAAGAAGCGTGCCGTCACCGCCGAAGCCCATCGACCAGCCGACTGCGACGTACAGGATGCCGACGATCGCCGCCGCGATGAACGACATCATCATCATGTTGAGCACGGACTTGGATCGCGACATGCCGCCGTAGAACAGGGCCAGCGCGGGCACCGTCATCATCAGCACGAAAGCAGTCGCGACCAGCATGAAGGCGTAGTAGCCGTCCACAGAACCTCCAGGGAACGTTCGAGGGGGTGGTCCGCGTCGGCCTGACGACGGTGTCACGCAGCGGACCACCTGTTGGCCAGAACCCTGCTCGGCGCGAGGTTTCCTCGTCCGCCGCCTCGTGTTGCGACGCAGGCAACAGATTCCGCCCGTCGTGTTACGTCCGTGTGAACGACGCGGCGAGCGCCGGACGGCGGGTCGCCGCCGTCGATACACTGCGCCGCATGACCGGGAGCCCACGGGAGCGCCGATGCGCCCGCGCACGGCCGGCGCACCGGCGTCGTACTCGTCAATCACGACAGCGCCGAGGACACCGTCGGCTGCATCGCGTCGCTCGAGGCCTCGCACGACCTCGACCTGGACATCGTCGTGGTCGACAACTCCGACTCCGCCGAGTCCGCTCGACGACGCTGCGCGCCCTGCTGGGCCGATCGCGCCGAGGTGCTGTCAGCAGCGGCGGCAACCTCGGGTACGCCGGTGGCAGCAACGTCGGCATCGCCCGGTGCCTCGAGCGCGGCAACGAGTACGTCTGGCTGCTGAACCCGGACACCCGGGTCGAGCCCGAGACCCTGCCGCGGCTGCTGCAGGTCTTCGACGACGTGCCCGACTGCGGCGTGGTCGGCCCGCGGATCGTGCACCCCGGCGCCAGCCCGCCACCGATCTGGTTCGACGGCGGCGTCGTCGACGAGGACAAGCCGGCGAGACCCGCCACGTGCACCAGGGCCGGGCGGTCGACGACGCGCCCGCCCCGCGCCGCGATCGAGGTCGACTACGTCACCGGCGCGTCCCTGCTGGCCCGCCGGACCACGCTCGAGACGGTCGGGTCCGCTGCCGGAGGACTACTTCCTCTACTTCGAGGAGACCGACTGGTGCCGACGCGCCCACCGTGCCGGGTGGCGGGTGATGGTCGACCAGCGGGCCCGGATGGTGCACCACAAGCGGTCGAGCGGGGCGCTGCCCTCGCCCTACCATCTCTACTACATGACACGGAACCGCTACCTCTTCGTCGAGCGCGCCCTCGGTGGGGATCCCGAGGCGGCGCTGGCGCACCTGCGCGGCAAGTGGGTGCGCAACTGGCGCCGCACGGTGCGCAAGGCCGCACCGGAGTGGCTCGACGAGTTCGACGCCCTGGTGGAGCGGGCGGCGCCAGGACGCCCGCGCCGGGCGGGACGGGCGCAACGACGAGGTCTCGCACGTGCCGTGGCCCGACGACCAGGGAGACGCTCGATGAGGGCCAGGGACGACACCACGGCGGTCATCGACAGCACGCTGGCCGGTGGGCCGCGCGTGCTGCACATCGGTCTGGAGCCCTCCACCGTGCCGCGTCGCCTCGCCCAGGAGCACGACCGCGAGGTCGAGTGCCTGCGCTGGCCGCTCGACGGCGGCGCGGACGAGCAGTGGGGGCCCGAGGTCGACCTCGCCGCAGCGCGCCGACGAGTGGGTCCAGCCCTTCCTCGTGGCACCCGTGGACGTCGTGGTCGTCGAGGGCGTCCTCGACGAGGGCCCCTACCCCGACGCTTTCCTGCGCACGCTGGGGTCCGGCGCCCTGGTCCCCGGAGGCCTGGTGGTCGTCTCGGGGGCGCGCGACCTGGCGACACCGCTGCAGTCCGCGGGCTTCACCCTCGAGAGCGAGGCCGCGACCGAGGACGGCCGTCACGTCACGGTGGCCCGCTTCCCCTCCTTCACCACCGCCCGGCCGCTCGTCGCCCGAGGCCGACGAGGCGAGCGCGGCCGAGAACCGTCGCCTCGCCCACGAGCTCGAGCGCACCCGCGAGCTGCTCGGCCGCGAGCGCGCCACCATCGCCCGCGAGATGCAGCTGGGCAAGGACGAGCTCCTCGCCATGGACCGCCAGGTCGCCGAGCTCCAGGACCGCCTCCAGCGGCTGCGCCACAAGAACGTCCTGCTCCGGGCCCGCGTCGCCCAGGTGGCGCGCGAGCGCGACCTCGCCGAGGCCCGCGCCGCGGAGCTCGCGGACGAGCTCTTCCTGACCCACGACTCCCGTGCCGTCCGCACGGTGGCCTCGATGGTCGAGCGGGCGCGCCGCAGGCGGTCCCCGTGACGACGGGCGACTCCGACGAGCAGAGCGTCCTCGACCGCAGGCGCGCGAGCTACCGCCAGCTCGTGGACGGCGAGCTCGCGTCCGGGGACGGCGACCGCTACACGTTCCTGGTGCGCTCGGTGGACCTGCGCAACCCCGGTGCCGACCTGGTCGCCGCCGCCGGGCTGGGACTGGCCCTCGTCGAGCGCGGTCACGGCGTACGCCTCGTCCCGCAGCACCGCTGGCACCTCGGTGGCTCGACCGACGTCTGGGTGGCGGCCACCCCCGAGGTGGACCCGTCGCTGGCGCCGGCCGACGCCTGGAAGGTCGCGTGGGCCCACGACAGCATCGACGAGTGGGCCGCCCTGGACCACCTCGTGGCCTTCGACCGCGTCCTGTGCGGGTCCGAGATCGGCCGGGTGACGCTGCTGCGCCGGACACCACGGGCGACCGAGGTGCTGCGCACCGGGGTCGACGCGGAGCTGTTCGTCCCCGCCGCCGGTCCGCGCGAGGAGGTCGTCAGCATCGGCGTGCACGTCGACCGCGGGCGCAGCATCCAGCCGCTGATCACCGACCTGGCGCTGCAGGTGCCGCTCACGGTCCACGCCGAGCCCGTGCGCAACATGCGTGGCGGGCTCCTGGGCCGGCTCGAGGCGCCGGTCGCCTGGCTGCGGGCCCCCGAGGTGCTGCGGCACCGCCCTGCTCAGCGTCATCGAGATGCCGGAGTCCGCGGTGGGCAACGGCACCCTGTCCGCGCTGGTCTTCGAGGGACTCGCCTCCGGCGCCCTGCCCGTGCTCAACTCCCGGCTCGGTGCGGTCGAGGTCGGCCTCGAGCTCCCGACGTACACCACGTCCGAGGAGCTGGGCGAGCGTCATCACCGCGTTGCGTGCGGACCCGGAGGGCACCGCTGCACGGGCGGCCGCGCTCCGCGAGGGCGTGCTCGACGCCCACACGTGGGACCACCGGGCCGCCGCAGCTCGACGGCCTCGTGCGGGCGCGGCTGCACTCCGAGCAGGTGCCGCCGCCGGCCAAGGCGCTGCACTACTTCCCCGACTACAACCGGGCCAACCCCTACCAGGGCATGCTCTTCGCCGGCCTCGACGCCGTCGACGCCTACCCGGTGGCCGTCACCGACGTGATCAGCCACCTCGAGAACCGCGCGGTCTCGGCGGTGCCCGGCACCATCAACATCCACTGGACCACGCCGATCCTCCAGTACGCCGCGGGCCCCTACCGCGCGGCGATCGAGCTCGACCGCTTCAGCGCGGCGCTGCACAAGTTCCGCGCCGCCGGTGGTCGGCTGGTCTGGACACTGCACAACGTGCTGCCGCACGAGGCCAAGCACGTGTGGGCGGAGACGCAGCTCGCCCAGCTGCTCGCCGACCGGGCCGACACGATCCACGCGCTGGCCGAGATCACCGCCCGGCAGGCCTCCGAGGTGCTGCGTCTCGACCCCCGCAAGGTGGTCGTCATCGAGCACTCGAGCTACCTCGGCCGCTACCCGCAGTGGATCAGCCGCGAGGCCGCGCGCGCCCAGCTCGGCTTCGGGCCCGACGACAAGGTGCTGGTCGCGCTGGGCGGCATCCGCCCCTACAAGGGTCTCGGCCGGCTGCTCGACGTCTTCCACGAGCTCGCCGACGACGACCCCAGCGCTCCAGCTGCTGGTCGCCGGCAAGCCGGCGCAGACGCAGGAGACGGCCGGTCTCAAGCGACGCTGCGAGCAGTCACCGCGGGTGATCTCGGAGTTCTCCCACGTGCCCGACGACCAGCTCCAGGTCTGGTTCGGCGCCGCCGACCTCGCCGTGCTGCCCTACTCGCGCATCCTCAACTCCGGCGTCTTCTGGCTGGCCCAGACCTTCGGGCTGCCGATCGTCGGTCCGCGCACCGGCGCCCTGCTCGACCTGGCCGACGAGCCGCACGTGCGCCTCTTCAACCCGCGCGACGACCGCTCGCTCAAGGAGACCCTGCGGGCCGCCGTCCACGACCTGGTCGAGGACGCGGGACAACGCGGCGATGGCCCGCGCGGCCTCGCTCGCCACCGCCCGGTCGCGCCCCCCGCAGCAGATGGCCGACGACTTCGCGACGTTCATCGAGCCGCTGCTCGGCAGCGAGCGGGCCCCCGACGGGCGACGGGGTGACCGGGCCGTGATCGAACCCCCCATGAGCTCCGCGGCGCGCCACTCGGCCGCGACCTGGTCGCCTCGGGCCTGCTCGACCTCGACTGGATCGCCGCCCAGCTCGGCACCGAGCCCGGCACCGCCGAGGACGCCGCCCGGGCCGTGATCAACACCCCCGACATCTCCCCGCACCCGCTCTTCGAGGCGACGTGGCTGCCCGGCAAGGGCGTGTGGCAGGCCGGCGACCTGCCGCCGTCGCTCTGGTACGTCACCGAGGGCCCGCGCCGCAACCGGCTGGCCCCGCACCCGCTCATCAACACCGAGCGGATCCTCGAGGAGAACGCCGCGGCCCGCGACCACGAGTTCGGGCCGCTCGCCTGGTGGGCGGCGCACGCGACGCGCGACACGCCCGCTGCCCGGTGCGCCGCGGCTACCCGCACACTCAGTGGGGCGAGTTCCGCGACAACGCGCTGCGCGCCGCCCGCGAGTGGCAGGTGCTGTCCTACCTCGACGCCAACCCCGGCGCCCACCAGCACTCCCCCGAGACCGACCGGCCCGGTGGTCACCGTCCTGATGAGCGCCCAGGACGTCGGGCCGCTGCTGGCGCCGACGATCGCCGCCCTGCAGGCCCAGACCCTCGACCAGTGGGAGCTGCTGGTCCTCGACCGCGGGCTCGATCGACGCGACCGGGTCCATCGCCTCCGACGGGCCGCCCGGGGACCCCCGCGTCCGGGTCATCATGGGCTCCCGCACCCAGCTGGGCCGCACCTTCAACCGCGGCCTCCAGCGCGCCCGCGGCGAGTTCGTCGCCTTCCTCGAGCCGGGGCACCTGTGGCACCCCGAGTACCTCGCCCGCGGCGTGGGCGTGCTCCGGGCCGGCGACAGCTCGGCCGTGCACGCCTTCCCCGGACGCGAGACCCGGCTGTCGGGCGAGCTGGTGACCACCGTCCCAGTTCGACCTCGGGACGACGCTGGTGCGCCGCTCGGTCCTGGCCGGGTCGGCGGCTTCGACGAGGGCGAGTCCGAGGAGGCGGTCGCCGACCTCGTCACGCCGCCTGCGCTCCGGGCGACCTGGAGCTGGGCCAACCCGCTCGTGCTCCTGCGCGGCGTCACCGAGCAGGCCCCCGAGACGGTCAACTGGGAGGCCGCCCAGGCGACCGCCCGGGTCGTCGGGCCAGACGAGCGTCGTGCTGCCCATGGGCACCGGCAGCCGCGGCACCGATCGACTGGCTGCTCGCCGGCAGGACCGACGTCGACGTCGTCGTGGTGCACCGCGCGGGACCGTCGCGGCCCCCACCTGCTCACCTCCGCCCTGGCCGGCCTGCTGCCGGGCGGTCACGAGCGTCTCGGTGCCGGCCGGGACGTCGATCTCCTCGGCCATGAACATCGGCATCGCCCACACCTCCGGCGACACGGTGGTGCTCGTCCGGCCCGAGGCCCAGCCCGCGCCCGGGATCATCGGCCCGCTCGCCGCCGCCGTGCACCACGAGGGCGTCGCCCTCGTCCAGCCGCTGGTCCTCGACCGGCGCGGGCTCATCCTGTCCGCCGGGGCCGGCTTCCCCCGGGCCGACGACCGCCTCGGCCTGCTCTTCTGCGGGCCACCCGCACGTCCGACGCACGGCGCCTCGGGCCGTACCGAGATCCCGGCGCCCGGCCTCCCCCGTGGTCGCCCTGCGAGGCCGAGCCGCTGCACGGCCCTGCGCGGCCTGGACCCGCTCTTCGAGGACGTGCTCGCCGAGACCGACCTCGGGCTCCGCGCGCTCGCCACCGGCGCCGGCCACAGCCTGCTGGTGCCGGACGTGACCGTCACCTCGCGCACGGCGTACGCCGATCCGGCCGACCTGAAGATCGCGCATGTCGGCGCTGCGCTCGCGCCGCCACACAGATCCCCGAGGACCGCACCTCCGAGCTCTGGCGCGCGGCCGGCTTCGAGGTCACCGGGGTCCGCACCCAGCGGGTCTCGGCCGACCCCGAGGACCCGGAGTCCGACTCGGTGCTGCTCCAGCAGCACGTCGTGCGCCCGGTGCTCGGCATCGACGAGAGCCCGCCGCGACTGCGCTGGACCATCGACACGGCAGCGCCCGGCCGGTCCCCGCGGCGAGCGCTGGGGTGACACGCACTTCGCCCGCTCCCTCGCCGCCGCGCTCGAGCGCTGCGGCCAGGACGTCTCGGTCGACTCCCGCGACGCCCGGCACCGCACCTCGCGCGAGCACGACGACGTCGTGCTGGTCCTGCGCGGCCTCGACCTCGTGGCGCCCCATCCCGACGGCGCTCAACATGGAGTGGATCATCAGCCACCCCGACCTGCGTCGACGGCCGAGGAGATCAAGGGCTTCGACCTCGTCTACGCCGCCAGCGCTCAGCTGGCCCGCCCAGGTCCGCCGCGACTGGGGACTGCCGGGTCGAGCCCGCTGCTGCAGTGCACCGACCCGCGCTACTTCCACCCCGACCGGGGCGTGCCGGACACCGGTCCGGCCGTGCTGTTCGTGGGCAACTCCCGCGGGGTCTTCCGGCACGCCGTACGCACCGCGCTGGCCGCCGAGGCCGACCTGACCGTGCACGGCGCCGACTGGGACGAGTTCCTCGACCCGCAGATGGTGGCCTCCAGCGGGGTCCCCAACGACGAGGTCGGCGCGCTCTACGCCTCGGCCGGCGTGGTGCTCAACGACCACCACGTCGACATGCGGCGCGACTCGCTTCCTGTCCAACCGGCTCTTCGACGCGGCCGCCTGCGGCGCCCGGATCGCCACGGACGCGGTGTCCGGGCTGCACGAGACGTTCGGGGCCCTGGTGCAGCCGTTCCGGACGAGCGCGACCTCGCGCGGCTGGTGCGACCGCCGTACACCGCGTTCCCGGACAACGAGACCCGCCGTGAGCTGGCCAAGCGCATCGTCGCCGAGCACACCTTCGACCAGCGGGCCGCGACGCTCGTCGAGGACGCCGTCACGGCCGCTGCGCGACCGGCTGCGTCAGCGCCGCTGGACCCGCCGGGTGCAGCTCGGCGCCGGGCCAATGCCGTGGTCAGCCGCCGAGCGAGGGCGTCGACGAAGGCGGCGGCGTCGAACGGCGCGAGGTCGTCGGCCCCCTCGCCGAGGCCGACGAGCTTGACCGGGACGCCGAGCTCGCGCTGGACGGCGACGACGATGCCGCCCTTGGCCGAGCCGTCGAGCTTGGTGAGCACGATGCCGGTGACGTCGACGATCTCGCTGAAGACCCGGGCCTGGACCATGCCGTTCTGGCCGGTGGTGGCGTCGAGGACGAGCAGCACCTCGGTGACCGGGGCCTGCTTCTCGATGACGCGCTTGACCTTGCCGAGCTCGTCCATGAGGCCGGCCTTGTTCTGGAGGCGGCCGGCGGTGTCGACCAGCACGGTGTCGATGCCCTGCTCGACGCCCTGCTTGACGGCCTCGAAGGCCACGCTGGCGGGGTCGGAGCCCTCGGGGCCGCGGACGACCTCGACGCCCACCCGCTCGCCCCACGTGGCGAGCTGGTCGACGGCGGCGGCGCGGAACGTGTCGGCGGCGCCCAGCGTCACGGTGCGGTCCTCGGCGACCAGGATGCGGGCGATCTTGCCGACCGTCGTGGTCTTGCCGGCGCCGTTGACGCCGACGACCAGGACGACGCCGGGCTTGCCGTCCTCGCCACTGACCTGCAGGCGGCGGTCCATGTCGGGGTCGACGAGGGCGATGAGCTCCTCGCGGAGCACCTCGCGGGCGTCGCTGGCGGTGTTGCCCTCGACGCGCAGGCGGGTGCGCAGGCGGTCGACGAGCTGCTGGGTCGGGGCCACCCCGATGTCGGCGGTGAGCAGGGTGTCCTCGATGGACTCCCAGGTGTCCTCGTCGAGCCGGTCCCGGCTGAGCAGGGCCAGCAGTCCGCGCCCGAGGGTGCCCTGCGAGCGAGAGAGGCGCTGACGCAGCCGGACGAGCCGGCTGGCGGTGCTCTCCGGCTGGTCGAGGACCGGGGCCTCGGGCGCTGCCTCGGCCGGCGCGACGGTCTCGACGTCCGTCCCGGACGGCGGGGCCTCGGTGGGCGGCGCGGTCGGCGCCTCGGTCGGCGGCGCGATGACGTCGGTGCCCCCGGCCGGAGGCACGCCCTTGCGTCGGCGACCCGACGTGACGAGCCCGACGAGCGTGAGCACGCCGACGACGGCGATGCCGATGATCAGATACAGCCAGTCACCCATGGGGCAATCCAACCAGACGGTGCGGATGCGCTCAGGCGCGGATGTCCTCGAACTCGCCGATGGTCGGCAGGGCGTCGACGCCCTTGCGCATCGCGTCGCCCAGCTGCGGCACGACCGGCACGTCCTCGCCGCGGTGCGGGTAGGCGACGTACAGGACGACGGCAGCGGCTGCGACGAGCACGAAGACCATCACCAGGGTGATCACGAGCATGGATTTCATCTCCCGAGTACGGCGGACCTGGCTTCCAGCGTGGCACAGCCGGACGCGCGATCCCCATTCGGGCCCGATCCTCCACGTGTCGCGGCCCCGACCCGGGCGCGGCGGGGCTGTGACGCACGTCACCGCAGGTCAGGGGCGCAGCAGGGGCTCCACCGCAGCACGGATGGCGTCCGGCATGGGTACGACGGGCCGGTTGCCGGCGCCGTGCTCGTTGTCGACGTAGACGTGCACGAAGCGCCCCTCGGCGGCCGCCTCGTCGGAGTCCCCCTGGAAGAGGCCGATCCGGTAGACGATCGAGGACGTCCCCACCTTGTCGACGACGAGCCCCATCTCGATGGGCTCCGGGAAGCCGATCTCGCGGAAGTAGCGGCACGACGTCTCGGCCACCACGCCGATCTGCGGCAGGTGCCGCACGTTGGTGCCGGTCGCCTCGAAGAGGTGCGCGTTGACGGCCGTGTCGAAGAGCTCGTAGTACGTCGCGTTGTTGAGGTGGCCGTAGGCGTCGTCGTCGCGCCAGCGGGTGGTCACGGTGCGCCAGGCGACGTAGTCGGCTCGGGTCGGCAGGGGGGCTCGCTCGCTCACGGCGGCCACCCTAGGTCGTGGTTGCCCGACCGCCCGCACCGAGTGTGCGCAGGTGCACCGCTCGGCGGCACGTGGTGGTGCCGGCACGCACGGTCGTGCGGTCAGGCGCTGGCGGCGCGCTCCAGCCGCTGCGAGATGACCGCCGACACCCCGTCGCCGCGCATGGTGACGCCGTACAGCGCGTCACCGACCTCCATGGTGCGCTTCTGGTGGGTGATGACGAGGAGCTGGGAGTTCTCCCGGAGCTCCTCGTAGATCTGGAGCAGCCGACCGAGGTTGGTGTCGTCCAGCGCCGCCTCGACCTCGTCGAGGATGTAGAACGGCGAGGGCCGGGCCTTGAACAGCGCGACCAGGAAGGCCACGGCCACGAGCGACCGCTCGCCGCCGGAGAGCAGGGAGAGCCGCTTGACCTTCTTGCCCGGCGGTCGCGCCTCGACCTCGACACCGGTCGAGAGCATGTCGGAGGGGTCGGTGAGCACCAGTCGCCCCTCACCACCCGGGAACAGCCGCTCGAAGGTCGCGTCGAAGGCCTTGGACACGTCGGCGTACGCCTCGGTGAAGACCTGCTCGACCCGCTGGTCGACCTCGCGCACGATGTCGAGGAGGTCCTTGCGGGTCCGGCGCAGGTCCTCCAGCTGCTCGGTGAGGAACTTGTGCCGCTCCTCCATCGCGGTGAACTCCTCGAGCGCGAGCGGGTTGACCCGGCCGAGCATCGCCAGCTGCCGCTCGGCGGCCTTGAGGCGCTTCTGCTGCTCCTCGCGCACGAAGGGCACCGGCTCGGGTGCCTCCTCGCCCTCGGGGACCTCGCCGCTGAACGGCACGAGGTTGTCCGGGCCGTAGTCGGCCACCAGGCCGTCGACGTCCATGCCCAGCTCGTCGAGCGCGCGCTCCTCGAGCTGCTCGATGCGCATCCGCTGCTGGGTGCGGGCCATCTCGTCGCGGTGGACCGAGTTGACCAGCTCGTCGTGCTCGCGCCCCAGGTCGCGCAGCGTGGCGCGGGCGGCGAGCAGCTGCTGCTCGCGCTCCTGCCGGGACTGCTCGACCTCGGCGCGCTTGTCGGCGGCCAGCATCACGGAGCGCTCGAGCGCGTGCAGCACGACACCGACGGCGGTCCCGACGGCCTCGGCCGCCCGTCCTTCGCGGATGAGGCGCTGGCGGCGCTCGGCGGCCCGGGCGCGGGAGTCGCGCTCGGCCTGCGCGGCGCGCAGCAGCGAGTCGGCGCGACCGTGCAGCGCACGGGCCCGCTCCTCGGCGGTGCGCAGCGCGAGGCGGGCGTCCATCTCGCCCTGGCGCGCCGTGCGGGCGGCCTCGACGAGGCGCTCGCGCTCGCTGGCGTCCGGCTCCTCGTCCGGGGCGTCCTCGGCCGTGGCGAGCCGGGTCTCCAGCTCGCCGAGCCCGGCCAGGTCCTTGTCGCGGGCCTCGATGGCGGAGGCGATGGCGCGCTCGAGGCGGTCGGCCTCGCCGCGGGCGGACCGGGCCGTCGAGCCGTACTGGCCGAGCTCCTCCGCCACCGCGGCCAGCGTGGCGTCCGACTCGTGCAGCTTGGCCAGCGCGACGTCCGCCCGCTTGAGCGCGTCGTGGCGCTCGGCCTCGAGCCCGGAGATGACGAACCCGAGCCGCTCGGTGCGTGCCGTGGCCTCCCCCAGCGCCAGCGTCGCCTCGTCGACGGCCGCCTGGATCTCGAGCAGGCTCGGCTGGCTCGACGAGCCGCCCGCCGCGTAGTGGGCGCCCATCAGGTCGCCGTCGAGCGTGACGGCGGTGAGGTCCGGCAGGTCCGTGACGAGGGCGCGTGCGGCGTCGAGGTCGTCGACCACGACGACCTTGTGCAGCAGCCGGGTCAGCGCGCCGGAGAGCTCGTCCGGGGCCTCGACGACGTCGAGGGCGTACGTCGCGCCGGCCGGGAGCCCGGGCCAGTCGCGGGTCTGCGCGGGGGCGCCCCCCAGGAGCAGTCCGGCGCGGCCGAGGTCGTCGGCCTTGAGGTGGGTGATGGCGTCGACGGCGGCGTCGGCACCGGTGACCACCACGGCGTCGGCGGCCGAGCCGAGCGCCGCGGCCACGGCGGTCTCGTGGCCCGCGCGCACGCGACAGCACCGCGGCCACGGAGCCGAGGAGCCCGGAGACCCGGTCGGTCGCCGCCAGCAGCGCGCCCGCACCGTCCTTGCGGTTGAGGCCGATCTCGAGGGCGTCTCGCCGGGCGACGAGCCCGGCCCGGTCGCGGTCGGCCTGCTGGGCCTCCTCGCGGGCCGTGGCGAGCCGCTCGTCGATGTCGTCGAGGGCCGCCACCGCGGCCTCGTGCTCGGCGTCGAGCCCCTCCTCGCCGGCGTCGAGCCCGGCGACCTTGGTCTCGAGCGCGGTGAAGTCACGCTGGGCGCGGTCGGCGCGCGCGACCGCCTCCTCCCGTGCCGCCTGCAGGCGGCCGATCTCCTCGTCGGCGGCGGCCGACCGCGACCGGAGGGCGTTGACCTGGCCGTGCAGGCGGGCGAGGCCCTCACGACGGTCGGCGGCGGCACGCTGGAGGCCGGCGATGCGGCGGTCCTCCTCGGCGGCCGCGTCCTCGGCCGTACGACGCGTGGTCACCGCGGCCTCGAGCGCGGCGCGCTGCTGCTCCACCTCGGCCCCGATCTCGGCCTCCTGCTCGCGCACCCGCGTGGCCTGGGCCTCGAGCTGGTCGGGGTCGCGCCCGGAGTCGACCGAGTCGTCGGCGGCGCCGGCGGCGTTGCGCATCCGCTCGCCCGCCAGGGACTGGGTGCCGCGCAGCCGCTCCTTGAGCCCGGACAGGGCGAACCACGTCTCCTGGGCGGCGGAGAGGGCGGGCAGGTCCGTCGCGCAGCGCGGCCTCGAGCTGCGCCTCGCGCTCGCGGCCGCGCGCCAGCTCGGCCTCGACCTGCTCGCGTCGCTCGACCAGCACCGTCTCGTCGGCCATCTCCTGCTCGAGCGCGGTGCGGGCGGTGACCAGGTCGTCGGCGATCAGGCGGGCGCGGGCGTCGCGCACGTCGGCCTGCACGGTGGCGGCCTTGCGCGCGACCTCGGCCTGGCGTCCGAGCGGCTTGAGCTGGCGCCGGATCTCGCTGAGCAGGTCGTTGAGGCGGGTCAGGTTGCCGTCGGTGGAGTCGAGCTTGCGGAGCGCCTTCTCCTTGCGCTTGCGGTGCTTGAGGACCCCGGCGGCCTCCTCGATGAACCCGCGCCGGTCCTCCGGGGTCGCGTGCAGGATGGTGTCGAGCTGGCCCTGCCCGACGATGACGTGCATCTCGCGGCCGATGCCGGAGTCGCTCAGCAGCTCCTGGACGTCGAGCAGGCGGCACGAGCTGCCGTTGATGGCGTACTCCGAGCCGCCGTTGCGGAACATCGTGCGGCTGATCGTGACCTCGGAGTAGTCGATCGGCAGCGCCCCGTCGGAGTTGTCGATCGTGAGCTGCACCTCGGCCCGGCCGAGCGGGGGCCGGCCGGAGGTGCCCGCGAAGATGACGTCCTCCATCTTGCCGCCGCGCAGCGACTTGGCACCCTGCTCGCCCATCACCCACGCCAGCGCGTCCACGACGTTGGACTTGCCCGAGCCGTTGGGCCCGACGATGCAGGTGATGCCGGGCTCGAGCTGCAGCGTCGTGGAGGACGCAAAGGACTTGAAGCCCTTGAGCGTCAGGCTCTTGAGGTACAACGTGCTCCCCTGGCTGTCGGCGTCGGCGCGGTCGGGTGGTGGTGCGATCGCGGCATCCTCTCAGACACCGGGGGAAGCGACGGTCCCTCACAGTACGCGTCGTACGGCGCTGTGGATGGGGACCTCGACCCCCGGCACACCCACCTGTCACAGTGAGTGGATGACCGAGCCCACCGCGGGAGACCGCAAGGCCGGCATCGTCGGCGTCTTCGACCGTGCCGCCTCGACCTACGACCAGGTGGGCGTGACGTTCTTCGGGACCGTGGCGCGCTCCCTGGTCGACCGCACCGCGCCCCGCCACGGGGAGCGCGTCCTCGACCTCGGCTGCGGACGCGGGTCGAGCGCCCTGCTCGCCGCCCGCGCCGTGGGCCCCAGCGGGCGGGTGCTCGCCACCGACCTGGCGCCCCAGATGGTCGGCGGCCTCCGCACCCGCGCCTCCGACCTGCCGTGGCTGGAGGTCGAGCTCGGGGACGCGGAGCACCCGCCGGCCGGACCGTGGCACGTCATCCAGGCGAGCCTGGTGCTGTTCTTCCTGCCGGACCTCGATGCAGCGCTGGACCGCTACCGCGCCGCCCTCGCCCCGCGGGGCCGGCTCGGCTTCACGTGGTTCGGCGCGGCCGACGAGTCCTGGACGCCGGTGTACGACGCCATCGTGGACGCCCTGCCCGAGGAGGACCGGCCGCCGCGGGACGTCACGTCGTCCGGACCCTTCGAGTCCGTCGACGCGCTCGAGGGCCACCTGGGCGAGCACGGGTTCGGTGACGTCGTCACGACCGACGTCCGCCTCGAGGTCGCCTTCGTCGACGCCGAGCAGTGGTGGGCGTGGACGTGGTCGCAGGGCCAGCGGGCCCTGCTCGAGGCCCACGAGCGCCACGGCACCCTCGACGCCCTGCACGAGGTCGTGGACCCGATGCTGCACGACCTGGCCGCGGCCGACGGCGGGCTGACCTGGTGGACCGACGTGCGGTGCACGGTGGCCCGCCCCTGAGGGACGGACCACCGCGCAGGCCGGGGAGCCCTCAGAGGGCGAGCCGGACGTGGCGGCGCTTGCCGACCGTGATGTCGATCCTGTGCGCCCCCACCTTGCCCTTGCCGGCGACACGGAAGCTGCCCTTGCGGACCTTGGCCCGGTCGACCGTCCGCTTCCCGTCGAGGAGACGGACGACGCTGCCCGCCTTGACGGTGGTGGCGCACTTGACCGACCAGCCGCCACCCCTCTTGGCGACCTTGCAGGCCGAGATCGTGGGCGTCGGCACCGCGGCCGCGCTGCCGGCGTAGCCCGACGGGGGCTCGAGGACGACCTGGAGGAGGCGGAGGCTGGCCTTCGGCTTCCACTTCAGGGCGAACTTGCCGGCACCGTCCACCGTGCCGCTGCGGACGGTGGTCCACGGGGCACCGGGGGCCGCACGGGCCTGGAGGAGCACCCGGGATCCCGACAGGGCTGCTGCGGGGGTGAGACCCGGGGTGGGCCGACCGACGCGTCCGGTGACCTTGGACGGGAGTGCTTCACGGGTGGGCTTGGGCTGGGTCACCTTCACGACCGTCGCTGCCAGGGCCCCGGGTCCGGGCGTCACGGTGCCCGGCGCGGGGCCGGCAGCGGTCCCCGCCACGGTGAAGGTGCGCTGGGCCGTCTGGGTGACCCCGGAGGCGAGCACGGCCCGCGCGGTGGCGGTGTAGGTGCCGGCTCCGAGCGTGAAGCGGGCCCTCCAACCCCCGACGGCGTCCACGGTGGCCGCCACGGAGACGGAGCCGATGGAGACGGTCACGCCGTTGAGCGAGTCGGGCCGGGATCCGGTCAGGCCGGCACTGAGCGACGCCGGGTTGGTCACCACCTGGCAGCTCTCCCCCGTGACCGCGGCCATCTTGTAGAGGCTCTTGGCGGGCTCGCAGGTGGCGTCGGCGCCGATCCCGAAGCTCCGCAGCCGGACGTCGGACTGCCCGAGCTCGGCCAGCACACCGTTGTCGATGCCCGACGCCCCGTCGGAGAGGAGCATGATCCACTTCGGCCCGGCAGGCGCTGCGCGCAGCGTGGAGAGTGCCACGGAGATGGCACTGGTGAAGGCCTCCCCGCTGCCGCTCGGCCCGAAGGGCCGGGGGTCGTAGAGACCGATGCCGTCGCGCGTGACGCTGCCGGCCACGGTGTCGACCCGGGATCGGGGGTCACCGCCGGTGAAGCCCGGCGGCAGGAAGGTCGCGGACCCGGCCGGATCCAGGTCGGCGACGGCGGCCTGGTTGGCGAAGGCGATGAGCCCCGCCTGGACCCCGGACGTCGCGGCGAGGCTGCCGTTGAGCGCCTGCACCCCGGCGATCTCGCAGTCGAGGATGTCCCCGGCGCTGCCGTCGCCGTTGAAGTCGTCATCGGCTCCGGCGACACCGTTGCCCGAGCAGTCGGCGCCGGTGGGGGACATGGTCGAGCGGGTGGCGTCGAAGACGTAGAGGACCGAGGTCACCTCGCCCCGGTCCACCCCCACCGTGCCGGTGAGGTCGACGGTGCCGGCGCGCGGTGACGCCGGTGGGTCGATGGTCACCGACGCGGTCGCCGGACTCGCGAGGAGCAGCACCGCCAGCGAGGCGGACATCACCCCCATCGCCGTGACCGCTGCGGTGGTGCGACGACGACGCGATGACTTCTCGAGCTGCTCCATGGGCAAACTGTCCGCCGTCAGGGCACGGTCGCCCGGCGCGCAGACAGTGAACTCATCAACAATGGGTAGTCCCCGGCATATCCGCAGCAACCCGTGGTGCACATGGTGCGTCCGGACTAGTCCTTTACCGTCCGTGACGACGCAGGGCTCATGCCTCGAGGATCGCGCCCGGGTTGAGGATGCCGGCCGGGTCGAGCGCGTCCTTGACCCGCCGGGTCAGCGCCATGACGTCGTCGCCGAGCTGGGCAGGCAGTGCCGCCTTCTTGGTGCGGCCCACGCCGTGCTCGCCGGTGATGGTGCCGCCCAGGTCGATGGCCGCGTGCATGATCTCCTCGAAGGCGGACAGCGCCCGGAGCCGCGCGCCGTCGTCGCCCCGCGGCACGACGATGAGCGGGTGGGTGTTGCCGTCCCCGGCGTGGGCGACCACGGGGATGAGCAGGTCGTGCCGGGCGGCGATCGTCGCCACGGCATCGACCAGCTCGGGCAGCCGCGGCACCGGCACCCCGACGTCCTCCAGCATCAGCTCGCCGAGCGGTTCGACGGCGGGGACCACCAGCCGCCGCGCCTGCACGAAGAGCTCGCCCTCGTCGGCGTCCTCGGTCACGAAGACGTCCGTCGATCCCGCCGCCTCGCAGGCGGCCCGCATCGCCTCGACCTCCACCCCGCACGCCGTGCCGGGCGCGTCGCTCTGCGCGACGAGCAGGGCGCCGGCGTCCGTGTCGAGGCCCATCGGCCGGAACGCCTCGACGGCCCGGATCGAGGGCCGGTCCATCAGCTCGAGCATCGAGGGCCGCAGCCGACGACGGATCGCGACGACCGCCTCCGCGGCGGCGGTCATGGTCGGGAAGGCCGCCACCATGGTGGCGCCCACGGTCTGGGCGGGCTCGAGCCTGAGGATCGCCCGGGTCACCACCCCCAGGGTGCCCTCGCTGCCGACGAAGAGCTGCAGCAACGACAGCCCCGCGACGTCCTTGATCCGCGGTCCGCCGAGGGTCACCAGCGTGCCGTCGGCGAGGACCACGTCGAGGCCGAGCACGTAGTCGGAGGTCACGCCGTACTTCACGCAGCACAGGCCGCCGGCGTTCGTGGCGATGTTGCCGCCGATCGAGCAGATCTCGTACGACGAGGGGTCCGGCGGGTACCACAGGCCGTGCCGGGCGGCGGCGGCCTTCACGTCCTTGTTGAGCGCGCCCGGCCCGACGACCACGACCTGGCAGGCGGTGTCCACCTCGACGTCCGTCATCCGCTCGAGGCTCAGCACGATGCCCCCGTCGACGGCGCTGGCACCACCCGACAGCCCCGTGCCCGTCCCCCGCGGCACGACCGGGACGCCGTGCTCGGCGGCCCAGCGCACGGCCGCCTGCACCTGGGAGGCGTCCTCGGCCCGGACGACGGCGAGCGGGGTGCCCGCGTGCGGGTCCTGCGACCGGTCCCAGCGGTACTTCTCCGTGCGGGCGACGTCGGTCACGACCACGTCCTCGGGGAGCGCGGCGACCAGCGCCGAGAGCGCGTCGGTGGGAGGCGTGGTGGGTGCGGTGGTGGGAGCAGTGGACATGGCCTCATGCAACCACGCCGCCACCGCGGGCTCAGCCCGCCGCGAGCGCCGCCTCCTCGTCGGCGTGCGCGATGTGGGCCAGCTGGCGCCACACGAGGGCCAGGGTCAGCCCCGACCCCACGAACGCGAACCACCACGGCGCGGTGACGCCCCACTGGTGGGCGATCAGGCCACCCAGCAGCGAGCCCGACCAGCATGCCGCCCATCACGCACAGCATGTAGACGGAGCCGACGCGCCCCTGGAACTCCGTGGGCACCGCCCGCTGCCGCACCGTCTGCGACAGCGTCCCCCAGATGAAGGCGTAGGCGCCGAAGAAGAACATCAGCGGGTACGCCGCCCACGGCGACGTCGTCAGGGCCATGGCGAGGTGGAACACCACCTCGCACGCCAGCACGGTCCGCATCAGCGTGGCGAGGGGCACCCGCCTCTCGACCCGCCCGTACGCCGCTGTCCCCAGCAGTCCGCCGAGCGCGGACGCGGTGGCGAGCAGCCCGAAGCCGGCCTCGTCCATGCCGACCCGCTCCAGCGACCACAGGACCAGCACCGACCACGGCGCCGCCCAGGTGACGTTGAAGGCCACGATCACCAGGGCGAGGGTCCGCACCGGCTTGTTGCCACCCAGCCAGCGCAAGCCCTCGGCGATGTCCTGGCGGACGTGGGTCTCGACGTGCTCGCGCACCGCGCCGCGCGGCGTACCGATGCGCGAGACGAGGACGACGCCGAGCGCGACGCAGACGGCCTGGATCATGAACGGGAGCGCCATGCCCGCCGCGAAGATCACCGCGCCGACGGCCGGCCCGATGAGCTGGTTGGTGGTGAGGAAGCCGAACTGGATCCGGGAGTTGGCGATCCCCAGGTCGGGCTTGTCGACGAGCATCGGCAGCAGCGTGCCGGTCGTCGAGTCGGCGAAGACCTCGGCCACCCCGACGAGGAACATCGCGCCCATGACCAGCCAGATGTTGACCTGCCCGGAGAGGATCACGGCGCAGAGACCGACCAGCACGATCGCGCGGGCGGCGTCCATCGCCATCACCAGCACCCGCCGGTCGAGGCGGTCGGCCATCGCGCCCGCGACGAGCCCGAAGAGCAGCCAGGGCAGCTGGGAGGCCACCGCGGCAGCGGCGACGAGCACCGGGTTGCGGGTCTGCGAGGCGACCAGCAGCGGCCCGGCGGCCATCATCAGGCCGTCGCCGAGGTTGGTGGTCCACGAGGACGCCACCAGCCAGCGGAACGGGGTGCCCAGCCGTGAGGGGAAGACCGTCTCGACGACGCGACTGGCTGGGCTCACAAGAGCAGGAGCCTAGCCCCGCCGCGTGCGGCGGACCTACGGGTTTTGCCGCGTCAGGCCGGGAGCATCTCCGGGTCGAGGGCGTCCGCCGTCCGCGCGCCCTGGAGGCGTGCTTCGAGCTGGTCGTTCTCGGCCTGCAGCCGGAGGACCAGGGTCTCCAGCTCGGTGACACGTTGCCGGAGCCGACGGTTGTCGGTGGCGAGACGGGCAGAGGTACGCGGGTCGCCGGCCAGGTGGCCGATCAACGCCTTGGCCATGGAACAGCCCTTTCGGTGGGGACGCCCGGAAGCGGGCCGTCTACAAGAGTCCCACCGAGGCGGCGGGTGGTCAACGGGCACCGGCGCGTCGCGTGGTGCGGCCCGGGGACCGGCGGGGCGGGCGCTGGCAGGTCGGGCAGAAGTAGGACGAACGGTTCATGAAGGCCACCCTCCGGATCGGGGTGCCGCAGCGCTCGCACGCCTCGCCCTCGCGGCCGTAGGCGTGCAGGGACCGGTCGAAGTAGCCGGACTCGCCGTTGACGTTGACGTAGAGCGCGTCGAAGGACGTGCCACCCTGCGCCAACGCGTCGGTCATCACGTCGCGCGCGTGCCCGACGATCTCGCGCACCTGGGCGGCGGTGAGCCGGTCGCCGGGACGCTCGCCGTGCACCGACGCGCGCCAGAGCGCCTCGTCGGCGTAGATGTTGCCGACCCCGGACACCAGCGACTGGTCGAGCAGCTGGCGCTTGATCGCGCTGGCGCGGCTGCGGACGCGGCGCACGACGTGGGCCTCGTCGAAGTCAGGGTCGAGCGGGTCCCGTCCGATGTGGGCGATCTCGGTCGGCAGCTCCGCTCCCCCGTCGGAGACGAGCAGGCCGCCGAACATCCGCTGGTCGACGAAGCGCATCTCGAGCGGGCCCTCGTCGGTGGCGAGCGTGAACCGCACGCGCAGGTGGCGCTCGTCGGGCGCGCCGGGGTGGTGCAGCAGCATCTGGCCGCTCATCCCGAGGTGCCCGAGCAGTGCGTCCCCGGCCAGGTCCGGGGCGTCGGCGTCGAGGGCCAGCCAGAAGTACTTGCCCCGGCGCCGGACCGCCTCGATGCGGCGTCCGACCAGTGCGGCGACGAAGCCGTCGGACCCACGCGGGTCGCGCCGCAGCGGGCGCGGGTGGAGCACCTCGACCGCGGCGATGCGGGCGCCGGTCACGTGGCGCTGGAGGCCCGCGCGAACGACCTCGACCTCGGGCAGCTCAGGCACGGGAGGTCGTCAGGGCTGCGTGACGAGCTCGGGGTGGGCGTCGGTCAGCTCGCCGTACGCCGTCTTGGCGGCGCCCTGCTCGGCTTCCTTCTTGGAGCGGCCGGTGCCGCGTCCGTAGTGCTCCTCGCCGACCCTGACCCGGGCGACGAAGGTCTTCATGTGGTCGGGCCCGTCGTCCTCGATGACGTACTCCGGGACGCCGAGGCCCAGGGTGGCCGACAGCTCCTGGAGGGAGGTCTTCCAGTCGAGGCCGGCGCCCATCAGGGCGGCCTCCTCCATGAGCGGGTCGAACAGGCGGTGCACCACGTCGGCGGAGGCCTCGATGCCACCGGACAGGTGGATGGCCCCGATGACGGCCTCGACGGTGTCGGACAGGATCGACGCCTTGTCGCGACCGCCGGTGGTCTCCTCACCGCGGCCCAGCTTGATGTGCCGGCCGAGGTCGAGGTCGCGGGCCACGCCCGCCAGGGCGCGCGCGTTGACGACCGCGGCCCGCAGCTTGGCCAGCCGTCCCTCGGAGAGGTCGGGGTGGGTCGTGTAGAGCGTCTCGGTCACGACGACCCCCAGCACCGAGTCGCCCAGGAACTCCAGGCGCTCGTTGGTGGGGATGCCGCCGTTCTCGTACGCGTAGGACCGGTGCGTCAGGGCGCGGTCGAGCAGCCCGGGATCCAGGATCGGATCACCGAGCGCTCGGCGCAGGTCCTCGGTGGTCAGTGAACCGTCAGGTCTCTGAGTGGTGGTCTCAGAGGACCTGGCGACGGTCGGCGCGAGCGCCGTACTGACCGCACGTGCCGCACGCGCGGTGCGGGAGGTGCTTGGCACCGCAGGCGGGGTTGGCGCAGGTGGCCAGGGTGGGGGCCACGGCCTTCCACTGCGACCGGCGGTGGCGCGTGTTGCTGCGCGACATCTTCCGCTTCGGGACAGCCACTGTTATCTCCTGTTTGCTACTGGCCGGACGGTCGTCCGGTTGGTCAGTCTGTGGTGGTGCTCTGGTCCTGCGTCAGGGCGGTGAGCCCGGCCCAGCGCGGGTCGATCGGTGCATCGTGCGTGTGCTCGGGGTCGTCCGCCAGTCGCGCGCCACACTCGGCGCACAGTCCCGGACAGTCGTCCTCGCACAACGGGGTGAACGGTAGTGCGAGCACCACCGCGTCCCGCAGCAGGGGCTCGAGGTCGAGCATGTCGTCCTCGAGCCTGCTGGTCTCGTCGTCGAGGTCGTGGTCGTCGTGCTCCACGGCCTTGTCGTGCTGGTCGGCGTAGACGTACAGCTCCTGGAACCTCACGTCGATCTCGTCGTCGATCGGCTCCAGGCACCGTGCGCACTCACCCTCGAGCCCGGCGGTTGCCGTGCCCGTGACCAGCACTCCCTCCATGACCGCCTCGAGGCGCAGGTCAAGCTCGACCGGCGACCCCTCAGGGACACTGAGGACTTCGATACCAAGCTCTGCCGGAGCCGGGACCGTGATGACGACGTCCCGCTGGGACCCCGGGCGGCGGCCGAGCTCGCGTGTATCGAGCACGAGCGGCGCTCTCGGGTCCAGGCTGGTCATGAAGTCACTTCCGGTGTCCGGACACAAACAGAACCTCGGAATCGTAGCCGCCGCGTGTCGGGTGGGGCAAAACGAACCCCTCCGACCCGCGGGGTCAGCCCTCCCGGCGCTCGGCCAGCCTGGCCAGGAGCCGCGTCAGGACGAAGTCGGGGACCAGGCCGGACACGTCGCCCCCGAAGGTCGCGACCTCCTTGACCAGCGAGGACGCGAGGAAGGACCACTCGGGGCTGGTGGGCACGAACACCGTCTCGATGGGCGCCAGCGAGGAGTTCATCTGGGCCATCTGGAGCTCGTAGTCGAAGTCGCTGACCGCCCGGAGCCCCTTGACGATCGCGTGGACGTCGTTGGCGAGGCAGAAGTCGGTGAGGAGCCCGGTGAAGCCGTCGACGCGGACGTTGTCCCAGCCCGCACAGGCCTCGGTGAGCATGGCGATGCGCTCGTCGGCGGAGAAGAGCCGGTTCTTGGAGGCGTTGACGCCCACGGCGACGACGACCTCGTCGAAGAGGCTCGCGGCCCGCTCGACGATGTCGAGGTGGCCGTGGGTGACGGGGTCGAACGATCCGGGGCACACGGCACGGTGCAGCGGCACGTCAGTCCTCCTCCGGATCGGTCTCCGCCCCGGGGTCCCGCGAGGCGCGGTGACCGTACCAAAGCATCGTCTCGCCGTACTTCTTCGACCGCTCCCCCACCAGCCCGTCGGGCCACGCGAGCGCGGGGCCGCGCGAGCCCCGCTCGACGACCACCAGCGCCCCCGGGACCAGCCAGTGGCCGTCGACCAGGGACCGCAGCACGGAGACCACCTCGTCCTCGTGCATCGGGTAGGGCGGATCCATGAAGACCACGTCGTACGGCGCGGCCGGCGGCTTGCGCAGCACGGCACCGACCGACAGGGCCAGCACGTCCGCGCGGCCGAAGCCGACGGTCACCGCGTTGCGGGCGATGAGGGCGGCCGTACGACGGTCCTGCTCGACCAGCGTCACCACGCCGGCCCCGCGGGACCAGGCCTCGAGGCCGACGGCACCGGAGCCGGCGTACAGGTCGAGGAAGCGCAGGCCGTCGAGCGACCCGCACCACGCCTCCACCGCGGAGAACAACGCCTCGCGCACCCGGTCGCTGGTGGGCCGGGTGAGCGAGCCCCGTGGCGTCGCCAGCCGCCGCCCTCCCGCACTGCCCCCGATGATCCGCGTCACGACTTCTCCAGGAACCCGGAGACGCTGGAGCGCTCGATCTCCTGCACCGCCGCCGCGAGGTCGGGGGTGGAGGCGAGGTCGGGGTCCGCGGCCAGCAGCGACTCGGCGGCGTCGCGGGCCCGGTCGATGGTGGCGGCGTCGCGCAGCACCCGCAGGCTGACGAGGCTGGACCGGAAGCCCGACTGGTTGGCGCCCAGCACGTCACCCTCGCGCCGCTGCTCGAGGTCGATGCGGCTCAGCTCGAAGCCGTCGGTGGTCGAGGCGACGGCGTCGAGCCGGTCGCGGGCCGGCGAGCCCAGCTCGGCCCCGGAGACCAGGAGGCACAGCCCGGGGAGCCCGCCACGACCGACGCGACCACGCAGCTGGTGGAGCTGGGAGACGCCGAACCGGTCGGCGTCCATCAGCACCATGGTGGTGGCGTTGTGCACGTCGACACCGACCTCGATGACCGTGGTGGACACCAGGACGTCGATCTCGCCCGCCGCGAAGGCCCGCATGGTGCGGTCCTTGTCGTCGGCCGGCAGCCGGCCGTGGAGCACCGCGACCCGGAGGCCGGCGAGCGGGCCGGCGGTGAGCTCGGCGTGCAGGTCCTCGACGGCGGCGAGCCGGCGGCGGGCCGTGACGACCTCGCCGTCCTCGTCGACGTCGAGCTGGTCCTGCTCGCCCTCCTCCTGGGTGTCCCCGCTGATGCGGGGGCACACGACGTACGCCTGGTGGCCGGCCGCGACCTCCTCGCGCACCCGCTGCCACACCCGGGAGATCCACGGCGGGCTGCTCGGCCAGCGGCACCACGTTGGTCTGGATGGGCGCGCGGCCGGCGGGCAGCTCGGAGAGGACGGAGGTCTCCAGGTCGCCGAAGACGGTCATCGCGACGGTCCGCGGGATCGGCGTCGCCGTCATGACGAGGACGTGGGGCGGGGTGCCCGCCTTGTCCGTCAGGGCGGCTCGCTGCTCGACACCGAAGCGGTGCTGCTCGTCGACCACGACGAGGCCGAGGTCGGCGAGCTCGACCGACTGCTCGAGCAAGGCGTGCGTGCCGATCACGATCCCCGCCTCCCCCGATGACATCTGCTGGAGCACCCTGTCCCGGGCAGTCTTACCCATCGAGCCGGTCAGCAACACCACCGATGTGCCGTCGACCGCTCCGCCCAGCATGCCGCCCTGCGCGAGGTCGCCGAGCATGGCGCTGATGGAGCGGTGGTGCTGCTGCGCGAGCACCTCGGTCGGCGCGAGGAGGACCGCCTGGCCGCCGGAGTCGACGACGCGCAGCATCGCCCGGAGCGCGACCAGGGTCTTGCCGGAGCCCACCTCGCCCTGCAGGAGGCGGTTCATCGGGTGGTCGCGGGCCAGCTCCTCCTCGACGAGGTCGCCGATCTCGCGCTGGCCGGCGGTGAGCTCGAAGGGCAGCCGCGCGTCGAAGGCCTCGAGCAGCCCCCCGCCGCCGGCCCGGGACCGGGCGCCCAGGGCGCGCTGCGCCGCGCGGCGCCGGGCCAGGACCAGCTGGAGGACGAGGGCCTCCTCGAAGCGGAAGCGTCGCTGCGCGGCACCGACCTGGGCGTAGTCGTCGGGCCGGTGGGCCAGGCGCAGCGCCGTCATGATGTCGAGCACGTCGTGCTCGCGGCGCAGCTCGGGGGTGAGCACGTCGGTGACCCCGCTCACCAGGTCGAGCGCGGACTCCATCACCCGGATGAGGTCCCACACGTAGAGCTTGTGCGTGAGCGGGTAGACCGGCAGCAGCCGCGGCAGGGAGGCGGACTCGCCGTCCTCGCCGAACATCAGGTGGTGGGGACCGTCGAGCTGCCAGGTGCTGTTGAAGAGCTTGGCCTTGCCGGTGAAGAGGCCCCGGCTGCCGGAGCGCATCTCGGCGACGTACTTCTCCGCCTGGCCGGCATAGGGGCTGAAGAACGACAGCGTGAAGTCGGGGCCGTTGGTGCGGATCCGGACCTCGGTGCGGTACTGCTGCTTGCCGCGCGCGAAGAACTGGGTCATCCGCGACGAGGACACCTCGCCGACGACGGACATGAGCTGGCCGACGACCGGCTCGGCGACCTCGGACAGCTCGGTGGAGACGACGTAGCGCCGCGGCAGGTGGAAGAGGAGCTCGCCGACGGTGCGGATGCCGAGGCCCTCCTCGACGAGCTTGCGCTTGGCGTGGCTCCGGCCGAAGACCGCCGCCACCGGCGAGTCCGGGGTGATCGCGACCATCGACTACTCCACGCTCACCAGGACCGGGTAGCGCTCCTGGCCCCCGTCGTAGACGGTGACGTCGACGTGCGGGTGCATCCGCTCGACGTACGCCGCGGCGCGGGCCGCGACGTCGGCACCGCCCTCGCCGGCGACGAAGGTCACCAGCTCGCCACCGCCGCCGAGCAGGCGCTCGACCACGTCGGCGGCCACGGTGTCCAGGTCGTCCCCGACCACGGCGAAGTCACCCGCGATGACACCGAGGACGTCGCCGACCTCGCAGGGACCGCCCATGGTCATCGCCTGGCGGGCGGCGACGGTGACCGCGCCGTGGCGGGCGTGGCGGGCCGTCGCCGTCATCTCGCGGACGTCCTGGTCGAACGTGCGGCCGGGCTCGTGCACGGCCATCGCCGCGAGGCCCTGGACCTGGGCCTGGCTGGGGATCACCTCGACCCGGAGGCCGCCCTCCTGCTCGGCGGTGCGGGCCGCGATCTCGGCGACGCGCACGGAGTCGGCGTCGTTGGGCAGGAGCACGACCTCGGTGGCCCCGCACGAGTGGATGGCCTCGAGCAGCTGCCCGGTCGAGGGGCGTCGGCCCGGTCCGCCGGCGACGACGACCGCTCCCGCCTCCTCGAAGAGGGCGGCGAGGCCGGGTCCCGCCGCGACGGCGACGACGGCGCGCTGCCGGGTGACCGGGGCCCGACGGGCGTCGGCGACCTGCTCGGCGAAGTGCGTGACCCGCACGCGGTGCGGTCGTCCGGCGTCGATGCCCGCCTCGATCGCCGCCCCCACGTCGTCGACGTGGACGTGGACGTTCCACAGGCCCGACCCTCCGACCACGACGAGGCTGTCCCCGAGGGTGTCGAGCACGGTGCGCAGGCGCGCGACGGCCTCGTCGTCGGCGTCGAGGAGGTACATCACCTCGTAGGCCGGGCCGTCCTCGGTGAGGTGGTCGCCCGGGATGGGGTGCGGCACCGGGATCCGGTGGCCGGTGAGGGCCACGGGCTCGGGGCGTCGTCCGGTGGAGACGGTCTCGGCGGCGTCGAGGACCACGCACAGGCCGCGGCCGCCCGCGTCGACGACGCCGGCGTCGGCCAGCTGCTGGAGCTGCTCGGGCGTGTGCTGCAGGGCCTCGCGGGCGGCGGCCGCGGCCGCGGCGAAGACGTCGCGGGCCCGGGCACCGTCCCCGTCGGCACACCGCATCGCGGCGTCGGAGGCGGCGCGGGCGACGGTGAGGATGGTCCCCTCGACCGGGCGTCCGACGGCCGCGTAGCTCGCGTCGGTCGCCTGCTGCATCGCCTCGGCCGCGATGCGCGCGTTGCGCTCGCCGGTGGGCACCTGCAGCAGGCGGGCGGCGTACGCACCGAGCATCTGGCTCAGGATGACGCCGGAGTTGCCCCGTGCCCCCAGCAGCGCGCCGCGGGACAGGACCGCCAGCGCGTCGCCGAGGGGGAGGTCGGGTCGCGCGCCGACGGCCTCGCGCAACGCGTCGCGGGCGGCGGAGACGGTGAGGAACATGTTGGTGCCGGTGTCACCGTCGGGCACCGGGTAGACGTTGAGGGCGTCGATCTCCTCGCGGGCCGTGCCGAGCGCGTCGGAGGCGATGTCGACGAAGCGCAGGATCGAGGAGGTCGAGATGCCGTGGGGTACGGTCTCCATCCCTGCGTGCCTCCCCTGTCTGGAACGGTCCGGTGCGAGTGCCACAGGGTAGTGCCCGTCACCGACTGCTTCGATTTCATGCCATCCGTGGTCGTCGGATAGTCTGGCGCGGTTGCCCGCTGACATCTCCGCGGGCCCCATCTGGAGAATCCTCGAACTGATCGGAGTGCACGGTGGCTGCCGTCTGCGACATCTGCGCCAAGAAGCCGGGCTTCGGCAACAACCGTCCCTGGTCGCGCAAGATCACCAAGCGTCGTTTCAACCCCAACATCCAGCGCGTGCGGGCGACCGTCAACGGCACGCCCAAGCGCATGAACGTGTGCACCGGCTGCCTCAAGGCCGGCAAGGTCTCGCGCTGACCTGCTGAACGCTTCTTCGTCGAAGGCCCCGTCCCTGCTTGGGACGGGGCCTTCGTCGTCGTGCGGGACGACGCGCCTCAGAAGTGCGTCCAGCCGGTGGGCCCGTCGTACGCCGCCCGGTCGACCGTGACGCCCTCCCCCTCGGTGACCTCACCGACGACCAGCCACCCCTCGGGCACCGACCCGCGGTCGGGGAACGTCGCCAGCAGGGCGTGGTCGTCGCCGCCGCCGAGGATGAAGCCGAGCGGGTCGGCACCGAGCGCCGCGCCCACGGCGGTCAGCGGCTCGGCGATCTCGAACGCACCGCTGTGCACGTCGATCGCGACCCCGCTCTCGCGGGCGAGGTGGCCGGCCTCGGCGAGCAGGCCGTCGGAGATGTCGATCATCGAGGTGGCGCCGGCCTCCGCGGCGACCGGCCCGGCGTCGTACGGCGGCTCGGGGCGGCGGTAGGCCTCGACCAGGACGCGCGGCGAGCGGAAGCCGCGACCGAGCACGGCCAGTCCGCCCGCGGCCCAGCCCTGGCGGCCGTGGAGCGCCAGCACGTCGCCCGGCTCGGCGCCGCTGCGCACGACCGGCGCCTGCGTGCACGCGCCCAGGACGGTGACCGCGATGACCACCTCGTCGGACCGGGTGACGTCGCCCCCCACGACGCTGGCGCCCACCAGGGCCGCCTCGGCCGCGAACCCGCGGGCGAAGTCGAGCGCCCACTGCACCGGCAGGTCGGCGGGCATGGCCATCCCGATGGTGAGCGAGTGGGCCCGACCCCCCATCGCGTTGACGTCGGAGAGGTTCTGGGCGGCCGCGCGGTGGCCCACGTCCTCGGCGCTGGCCCAGTCGCGGCGGAAGTGCCGACCCTCCACCATCAGGTCCGTGGAGACGACCACGTGGCCGTTGCGGATGCGCAGCACCGCGGCGTCGTCACCGGGCCCGATCAGCACGTGATCGCCCTGAGCGAAGATGCCCTCGAGCTGCGCGATCAGGCCGAACTCTCCGGCATCGGCGATGGTCGCGTCGGGCGGGTTCGAGGCTGGGGAAGACATGCCTCCCATCACACCAGACGACGCGGTAGGTTGACCGACGACACATCCGAGCAGCAAGGAGTCCAGATGGTCGTCCAGGCCTACATCCTGATCCAGACCGACGTCGGCAAGGCGGCCGAGGTCGCCGCGGCGATCGCCCAGGTCAAGGGCGTCACCCTTGCCGAGGACGTCACGGGCCCCTACGACGTGATCGTCCGCGCCGAGGCTCGCAACGTCGACGAGCTCGGCAAGCTGGTCGTCTCCAAGGTGCAGAGCCTCGACGGCATCACGCGCACGCTCACGTGCCCCGTCGTCCACATCTGACACCGCCGCACCTGCGCCCCGCGTCCACCAGGACGCGGGGCGCCGCTGTGCTGGCACTGCTCCTGCCCGCGGTCCTGGCGGGCTGCTCCGCCCTTCCGGGGGGCTCCGACGACCTGCCGGACCTCTCCGACGACGAGGCGGCCGCCTGCGCCCGCGCTCGTCGACGCCCTGCCCGACCCGCTCGCCGGCGAGGCCCTCACCGGGAGCGACGACCGCACGGCCTCCTGGGGCGGGATCGAGCTCACCTGCGGGGTCGAGGAGCCGGAGGCGTACGACGAGTACGCGGCCTGCATCCAGGTCCGCCGGGTCGGCTGGTTCGTCCCCGACGCCGAGCTCGAGGACCTCGCCGGCGACGCCACGGCGACCGCGCTCACCACCACGCCGTACGTCGCCCTCCACGTGCCCGGAGAGCTCCGCGGTGCCGGGGTGGACCTGATGCTCGCCCAGCTCGCGGGGCCGATGAAGGCCGAGCTGGAGCCCGGCGAGCCCTGTCGGTGAGCGCTGTCGGTGAGCGGTGCCGGTGAGCGTTGCCGGTGAGCGCGTCGGTGAGCTCTGGAGAGGGCGCGCTCAGCGCAGGCCGGTGTCGCGCTCGAGCGCGAGGGTGAGCAGCCGGTCGACCAGGGTCGCGTAGTCCACACCGGACTCGGCCCACATCTGGGGGAACATCGAGGTCGGCGTGAAGCCGGGCATCGTGTTGAGCTCGTTGATGACCAGCGAGTGGTCGGGCATGACGAAGAAGTCGACCCGCGCCAGGCCCTCGCACGACAACGCGTCGAAGGCCCGCACCGCCAGCCGGCGCAGCTCCTGCTCGACCTCGGGCGGCAGGTCGGCGGGCAGGTCGATCTCGGTCTGCTGGTCGGCGAGGTACTTGGCCTCGAAGTCGTAGAACTCGTGGTCGCCGCCCGTGCGGACCTCGGCCGGCCGGCTGGTCTCGGGCTCGCCGTCGCGGGTGCCGAGCACGCCGCACTCCACCTCACGGCCACCGACCATGGCCTGCTCGACGAGCACCTTGGGGTCGTGCTCGAAGGCGAGCTCGAGGCAGTCCCCGATCTCGTCGGCGTCGTGGATCTTGCTGATGCCGATGCTGGACCCGCCGCGGGCGGGCTTGGCGAACGCCGGGAAGCCCAGGGCCTCGATCCTCGCCAGCACGCCGGCCGGGTCGGTCTCCCACTCCCGCCGGGTGACGGTGGTGCCCGGCGTGACGGGCAGCCCGGCGGCGGCCAGGACGACCTTCATGTAGGCCTTGTCCATGCCGACCGCCGAGGCGAGCACGCCGGAGCCGACGTAGCGCACGCCGGCCATCTCGAGCATCCCCTGCAGGGTGCCGTCCTCGCCCCACGGCCCGTGCAGCAGCGGGAAGACCACGTCGACCTCGCCGATGACCTCGGGCACCTGGGCGGCGCGGGTGATGACGAGGTCGGTCTCGCCCTCGGCGCCCAGCATCGCGACCATCGCGCGGGTGCCGTCGACCTCGGGGAGGTCCTTGCCGCTGATCGCGAGTCGGGCGGGGTCGTCGGCCTCGAGCACCCAGCGTCCGTCGGCGGCGATGCCGACCGGCACCACGTCGTACCGCTCCCGGTCGATGGCCGCCAGCACGCTGCCGGCGGTGACGCAGGAGATGCCGTGCTCACTGGACCGGCCGCCGAAGACGACGGCGACGCGGGGCTTGCGGGGCTCGTTCATTGTCCTGACCCTATCGGCCTACGCTGGCCCGCATGGCAGTCGACCCGCCCACCCCGACCAACCCCGAGCGCGCCCTGAGCCCGGCCACCATCGCCGTGACGGCGGGCCGTCCCGACGCACGAGCCGGACGCGCCGCTCAACACCCCGATCACCATGGCGAGCACCTACGTCGCCGGTGGGGACCTCGAGTACGGCCGCTACGGCAACCCCACGTGGACGGCCCTGGAGGACGCGATCGGGGCCCTCGAGGGTGGTCGTTGCCTGACCTTCTCCTCCGGGCTGGCGGCCGTGTCGACGGTCCTCGACCTGGTCGGCCACGGCGCCAAGGTGGTGGCCCCGCGAGGCGCCTACAACGGCACGATCATGCAGCTGGCCGACCTCGAGTCCCGCGGGCGCATCCGCGCCGAGCTGGTCGACATCACCGACACCGAGGCCGTCGTCGCCGCGTGCGACGACGCCGCCCTGGTGTGGCTGGAGTCGCCCACCAACCCCGGCCTCGAGCTGGCGGACATCCCGACCATCCGGGCCGCCGCGCACGACGCGGGTGCCTACGTCGTCGTCGACAACACCTTCGCCACTCCCCTGCTCCAGACCCCGCTCGAGGACGACGTCGACATCGTCGTCCACTCGGCGACCAAGTTCCTCGCCGGCCACAGCGACGCGCTCCTCGGCGCCATCTGCACCCGCGACGACGAGCTCCTCGCGGTGCTCAAGGGCCGACGGGACCTGCTCGGCGCGGTCCCCGGCACCCTCGAGGCGTGGCTGGTGCTGCGCGGCCTGCGCACCCTGCACCTGCGCGTCGAGCGCGCCCAGGCCAACGCGCAGGAGCTGGTGCGCAGGCTCGGCGAGCACCCGGCCGTCGGCGACGTGCGCTACCCCGGCTTCGGCGCGATCGTGTCGATCGTGCTGGCCCAGGGCGCGATGGCCGCCGACCTGCTGACCCGCAAGACGACGCTGTGGGTGCACGCCACCTCGCTCGGTGGCGTCGAGTCCACCTTCGAGCGGCGGCGCCGCTGGAAGACCGAGTCCTCGACCATGCCCGAGGGGCTGGTGCGGCTCTCCGTCGGGGTCGAGGACGTCGAGGACCTCTGGCACGACCTGCGCGTCGCCCTCGACGGGTGCGTCGGCTGACCGGTCGGCCGAGCTAGTCGGTCTCGGCCTTGGTGTCGCGCGCGATGAAGCGTTCATCATCTCCAGCGCCGTGATCCGGCCGTCGACGACCGCGTCGACGTGCTCGGCGATCGGGGCGTCGACGCCGGTCTCGCGGGCCAGGGCCAGCAGCGACTTGCAGGACTTGGCGCCCTCCGCGACCTGGCGGGTCGAGGCGTAGATCTCCTCGGTGGTCATGCCCTTGCCGAGGTTCTCGCCGAAGGTGCGGTTGCGCGAGAGCGGGGACGAGCAGGTGGCCACGAGGTCGCCGAGCCCGGCGAGGCCCATCAGGGTCAGCGGGTTGGCGCCCTGGGCCATCGCGAGACGGGCGGTCTCGGCGAGGCCGCGGGTGATGAGGGAGGCGGTCGTGTTGTCGCCGAAGCCCAGTCCGACCGCCATGCCGACGGCGAGGCCGACGACGTTCTTGTAGGCGCCGCCGATCTCGCAGCCCAGCACGTCCGTGGAGGTGTACGGGCGGAACGCGGCGGTGTGGAACAGGCCCTGCAGTCGGCGGGCGACGTCCTCGTCGGCGCACGCGACCACCGACGCGGCCGGCTCGCGGCGGGCGATCTCCTTGGCCAGGTTGGGTCCGCTGACGACGGCGATCCGCTCGGGCCCGGCGCCGGTCACCTCGGCGATCACCTCGCTCATCCGCTTGAGCGAGCCGAGCTCGACGCCCTTCATCAGCGAGACCATCACGGCCTTGTCCGGGATCAGCGGCGCCCACGTCGGTGAGGTTGGCCCGCAGGCGTCTGCGAGGGCACGGTGAGCACGACGACGTCGGCGTCGGCCGCCGCCTCGTCGGCGTCGGTCGTGGCGCGGACGCTCGCGGGCAGCTCGATGCCCGGGAGGTACTCGGTGTTCTCGCGCTTGCGCGTTGATCGCGTCGGCGACCTCGTCGCGACGGGCCCACAGCGTGACGTCGTTGCCGGCGTCGCCGAGCACGACGGAGAACGCGGTCCCCCACGAGCCCGCACTGAAGACGGCGATCTTGGTCATCGGCGATCCTTCTTGTTGGGGTTGCCGATCGGCTTCACGCCGTGCGATGCGGGGGTCGAAGCGCTCGGCCGGGGGCTGCTCGCCGCGCAGCTCGGCGACGATGTCGGTGATCGCCGCCATGATCCGCTCGGTCGTCTCGGTGACGACCTCGGGCGTCTGCTTCCGCGCGCGCAGGTCGTCGATCGGCACGGGGTCCCCGGCCTTCATCGTGACGTGCTTGCGCGGGAACAGGTGCGGCTTCTTGACGCGTAGGGGCCAGCACGTCCTGGGCGCCCCAGTGACCGACGGGGATCACCGGCACCCCGGTGGCCAGCGCGATGCGGGCGGCCCCGGACTTGCCGGTCATCGGCCACAGGTCGGGGTCGCGCGTGAGCGTGCCCTCGGGGTAGACGACGACGCACTCGCCCTCGTGGACGGCGCGCACCGCGGCGTCGTACGCGCCGATGGCGTTGCGACTCAGCCGCTCGACGGGGATCTGGCCGGCGGAGCCCAGCACGGTGCCGACGAAGCGGGTGCGGAAGAGGCTCGACTTGGCGAGGTAGCGCGGGATCCGTCCGTGGTCGTAGACGAAGTGCGCGGTGAGCAGCGGGTCGAGGTGCGAGATGTGGTTGGCCACCACGATGCACCCACCCTCGGCCGGGATCCTGGTCGCCGTCGATCCACGTGTGGGACGTCGCGGCGTTGAGCGTCGGCCTGACCACGGTCGCGACGAAGTTGACCGCCCAGCCGCGACGGGCCTGCACTTTCCTGACCGACACTTCTCCGCCTCTCTGATCGTCGACCCGCAGGCTACTCGCCCCGATGACAGGATCGACTGCGATGTCTGCCGCGTCCTTCGTCGTGATCCTCCCGGTCAAGCCGCCCGCGCTCGGCAAGTCGCGCCTGCGCGGCCTCCCCGACGCCCAGCGACGCGACCTCGCGGCCGCCTTCGCGCGCGACACCGCCGCCGCCGCTCGTCGTACGCCGGGGGTCGTCGCGGTCCTCGCGGTCACCGACGACTTCCACTTCGCGCACGAGCTCGCCGAGGACGGCTGCGAGGTGATCCCCGACGGGGTCAGCCACGACCTCAACGCCACCCTGCGCCAGGCGGCCGCCGAGGCGGAGCGCCGCTGGCCGGGCGCGGTCCCCGTGGCGCTGTGCGCCGACCTGCCCGCCCTCGTGCCCGACGACCTCGCCGCCGCGCTGCGCGAGGTGGCCGGGCCGACGTTCGTCCGCGACGCCGCCGGCACCGGCACGACCGTGTACGCCGCACCGCCCGACCGCTTCGCACCCCACGTTCGGTCCCGGGTCGGCCGCCCGCCACGTCGAGGCGGGCGCGCACGAGGTGGTCGCACCGGCCACCACCCTGCGCCTCGACGTCGACGACCTGGGCGACCTCGGCGGCGCCCTGGCGCTGGGCGTGGGCCCGCACACCGAGCAGGCGATGGCGGGCGGGCACACGCAGTGACGGCGGGCCACCCGAGGGGTGACCCGCCGTCGTACGAGCGGTGCCTAGGCCTTCTTGGCGGGCGCCTTCTTCGCGGTCGTCTTCTTCGCCGTCGTCGACGTCGCGGCCTTCTTGGCCGGCGCCTTCTTCGCCGTCGTCTTCTTCGCCGCCGCCTTGGTCGCGGTCGACTTCGGGCGGTCGACTTCGCGCGGTCGACTTGGCGGCCGTCGACTTCGTGGCCGTCGTCGTCTTCTTGGCGGGCGCCTTCTTCGCCGGAGCCTTCTTCGCCGCCGTGGTCTTGGCCGCAGTGGTCTTGGCGGCCGTCGACTTCGTGGCCGTCGCCGTCTTCTTGGCGGGCGCCTTCTTCGCCGGAGCCTTCTTCGCCGCGGTGGTCTTGGCCGCCGTCGACTTCGCCGCGGTCTTCGCACCCGGGGTCGCGCGCTTGGCGGCGGAGGCCGCGGTGCCGACGGCGGCCGACGCCGTGCCCACGGCGACCGATGCGACCGCGCGGACGGTCGGCGGCTTGGGCATGTTGGCCGCGGTCAGCTTGGGCAGCTTCTTGGCGCCGGACACGATGTTCTTGAGGTCCTGGCCGGGCGAGAACTTCGGCACCGACTTCTTCTTCGACTTCATCCGCTCCCCGGTCTGCGGGTTGCGGACCCAGCGGGCGTTGCGGACGGTCTTCTCGAACGAGCCGAACCCGGTGATGGCGACCTTCTCGCCCTTGGCGACCTCACGCGTGATGGTGTCGAGCACGGAGTCGAGCGCGTGCGCAGCCTGCTTGCGGTTCCCCTCGTAACGCGCGGCGAGCGCGTCGATGAGCTGAGACTTGTTCACTGTCTTCCCTTCCAATGAACTCAGAGGCGCCGAGCCCGTGCTCGACCCATTCCTTGGCACGCTAGGCATCCGTGGCGTGCGTCACAATCACCGCGGGCCGGTTTCCCCCGGTTTTTTGGGGGTTTCCGGCCCGTGGCATGGAAAGGGAGAGGTCGTCAGGCGTGCTGGGTGGCCGGCTTCCAGCTCGGCCGCGTCGCCTCGTACGTCGTGATGTCGGCCTCGTTGCCGAGCGTGATGCCGATGTCGTCGAGGCCCTCGAGCAGTCGCCAACGCGTGTAGTCGTCGATGTCGAAGGAGTCCTCGATCGCCTCGGGACCCTCACCGGCGCGCACCGTGCGGGACTCGAGGTCGACGGTCACGGTGGCGCCGGGGTGCTGCTCGAGGTGGTCCCACAGGCGCTGCACGACCTTCTCGTCGACCTGCGCCGCCAGCAGGCCGGACTTGCCGGAGTTGCCGCGGAAGATGTCGGCGAAGCGGGCGGAGATGACGGCCTTGAAGCCGTAGTTCTGCAGGGCCCACACGGCGTGCTCGCGCGACGAGCCGGTGCCGAAGTCGGGGCCGGCGACGAGCACCGTGCCCGCGGCGTACTCCGGCTTGTTGAGGACGAACGACTCGTCGCCTGCGCCAGGCCGCGAAGAGCCCGTCCTCGAAGCCGGTGCGGGTGACCCGCTTGAGGTAGACGGCCGGGATGATCTGGTCGGTGTCGACGTTGCTGCGGCGCAGCGGGACGCCGACGCCGGTGTGGGTGGTGAAGTGCTCCATGGCTCAGGCCTCCTGGCTGGCGACGTGGCCGGCGGGGACGAGGTCCGCCGGGGACGAGAGCGTGCCGCGCACGGCGGTGGCCGCCGCGACCGGGATCGACACCAGGTGGGTGCGACCACCCTTGCCCTGGCGGCCCTCGAAGTTGCGGTTGGAGGTGGACGCGCTGCGCTCCTGGGGGGCGAGCTGGTCGGGGTTCATGCCGAGGCACATCGAGCAGCCCGCGCCGCGCCACTCGGCACCGGCCTCGAGGAAGACCTGGTCGAGGCCCTCCTCCTGCGCCTGCAGGCGCACGCGCACCGAGCCCGGGACGACCAGCAGCCGGGTGCCCTCGGCGACGGTGTGGCCCTTGATGATCTCGGCCGCGAGCCGCAGGTCCTCGATGCGGCCGTTGGTGCAGGAGCCGACGAACACGGTGTCGACCTTGATGTCGCGCATCGGGGTGCCGGCCTCGAGGCCCATGTACTCGAGGGCCTTCTCGGTGGCGATCTTGTCGTTGGGCTCGTCGAAGTCGTCGGGGCTCGGGACGCTCGCACCGAGCGGCACCCCCTGGCCGGGGTTGGTGCCCCACGTGACGAAGGGCGTCATCTCGCTCGCGTCGAGGACGATCTCCTTGTCGAACTCCGCGTCGTCGTCGGTGCGCAGGCTGCGCCAGTGCTCGACCGCGGCGTCCCAGTCGGCACCGTTGGGCGCCTCGGGCTTGCCCTCGATGTAGTCGAAGGTCGTCTGGTCGGGCGCGATCATGCCCGCCTTGGCGCCCCACTCGATCGACATGTTGCAGACCGTCATCCGGCCCTCCATGGAGAGCTCCTCGATGGCCGGGCCGCGGTACTCCACGATGTAGCCCTGGCCGCCGCCGGTGCCGGTGTGCGCGATCAGCGTCAGCACCATGTCCTTGGCGGTGACGCCCTCGGGCAGCGAGCCGTTGATCGTCACGGCCATCGTCTTCGGCTTCGCCTGCATCAGGGTCTGGGTGGCGAGCACGTGCTCGACCTCGGAGGTGCCGATGCCGAAGGCGATCGCGCCGAACGCGCCGTGCGTCGAGGTGTGGGAGTCGCCGCACACGATCGTCATGCCGGGCTGGGTCAGGCCGAGCTGCGGGCCGACGACGTGGACGATGCCCTGCTCGACGTCGCCGAGCGGGTGCAGGCGTACGCCGAACTCGGCGGCGTTCCTGCGCAGGGTGTCGACCTGGGTCTTGCACACCGGGTCGGCGATCGGCTTGTCCCAGTCGATGGTCGGGACGTTGTGGTCCTCGGTCGCCAGGGTCAGGTCGGGGCGGCGGACCTGGCGGCCGGCGAGGCGCAGTCCGTCGAAGGCCTGCGGCGAGGTCACCTCGTGGATGAGGTGGAGGTCGATGAAGAGAAGGTCGGGCTCCCCGGCCGCACTGCGGACGACGTGCTCGTCCCACACCTTCTCGGCCAGGGTCTTGCCCATGACGTCTGCTCCTTCGCGGTGAACGCGCCGTCGCGGGTGTCGCGCCGACGCGTGGATGGTCCCTCGGTGGTGGTCTCCGACACTACCGCTTGCATCCCATGATCTGAGACGGCAGTATTGCCATATGGACAACTCTAGCGGAGTCGGCGTGCTCGACAAGGCCGCCCTCGTGCTCTCGGCCCTCGAGGTCGGGCCCCGCCACCCTCGCCGGCCTGGTCGCCGGCACCGGCCTCGCCCGACCCACCGCCCACCGCCTCGCGGTCGCCCTCGAGCACCACCGCCTCGTGGCCCGCGACATGCAGGGCCGGTTCGTCCTCGGCCCCCGCCTCGCCGAGCTGTCCGCGGCCGCCGGCGAGGACCGGCTGCTCGCCGCCGCCGGGCCCGTGCTCGCCCGCCTGCGCGACATCACCGGCGAGTCCGCCCAGCTGTGGCGCCGCCAGGGCGAGCACCGCGTCTGCGTCGCCGCCGCCGAGCGGCCCTCCGGCCTGCGCGACACGATCCCGGTCGGCTCCCAGCTGACGATGCGCGCCGGCTCGGCGGCGCAGGTGCTGCTCGCGTGGGAGGACCCCGAGCGCATGCACCGCGGCCTGCCAGAACGCCGCCTTCTCCGCCACCGCCCTCTCCGGGATCCGCCGCCGCGGCTGGGCCCAGTCGATCGGCGAGCGCGAGCAGGGCGTCGCCTCGGTCTCCGCCCCGGTCCGCTCCCCCGGCGGCAAGATCATCGCCGCCGTCTCCGTCTCCGGTCCGCTCGAGCGCCTGTCGCGCCAGCCCGGCCGCATGCACGCCCCGGCCGTGCTCGCCGCCGCCGAGCGGCTCTCGGAGTCGCTGCGCCGGGCCGCCGCCGAGTAGGTCGATCTCGCGACGCGCCCACGCGACGAGCTCGCTCCTCGCTCGTCGCTGCGTGTCTCAGAAGAGGGCGTCCTGCTCGAGCGAGAGCAGCGTCTGCTTGCGCTCCAGCCCGCCGGCGTAGCCGGTGAGCGTGCCGTTGGCGCCGATCACCCGGTGGCACGGGATCACGATGGGGATCGGGTTGCGGCCGTTGGCCAGGCCGACCGCACGCGAGGCGGCGTTGGTCATGCCCAGCCGGCCCGCGATCTCGCCGTACGACGCGGTGTCGCCGTAGCCGATGGTGAGCAGCTGGTCCCAGACCCGGTGCTGGAAGTCGCTGCCCAGCGGGTCCAGCGGGAGGTCGAACTCCTTGAGGTCGCGCTCGAAGTACGCCGTCAGCTGGCGCACCGCCTCGGCTCAGCAGCGGCTGGTCGTCACCGCGGGCCCCGAGGGGGCGGCCGTCGGGCGGCTGGCGGAACGGGGTGAACTCGATCGCGCTGATCGCGCCGTCGCGCTCGATGATGCGCAGGTCGCCGATCGGCGAGGACATCACGGTCCACATGTCAGGTCTCCTTGGGTGCCGGCGTGGCCGGGGTGTCGGGCATGAGGGTGTTCCACAGGTGCATGAGGGCGTATGAGCGCCACGGCCGCCAGCGCTCGGGGTCCGCGGGCGCCGGCGGACCCGGGCACCAGGTCGCGCAGCACGTTGCGGACGGCCAGGTCGGTCGGCAGGAAGACGTCCGGGTGGCCCAGGGCGCGCATCGCGACGTAGTCGGCGGTCCACGGCCCGATGCCGGGCAGCTCGAGGAGGGCACGGCGTACGTCGTCGCGGTCCGGCCCGCGGTCCAGCGCGACGTCGCCGGAGGCCAGGGCCGCCGCCAGGCCGACCAGCGCGCGGCCCCGCGCGCGGGGCATCGGGAGCGTCTCGGGATCGACCCGGGCGAGGGTCGCGGCGTCGGGGAAGAGGTGGGTCAGTCCCGGGATGTCCGAGTCGACGCGACGCCCGTGCTCGGCGACGACCCGACCGGCGACCGTGCGGGCCCCCGTGACGCTGACCTGCTGCCCGATGACCGTGCGCACCGCGGTCTCGTCGCCGTCGACCTGGCCGGGCACGCGCAGGCCCGGGGTCGCGCGGACCAGCCGACCCAGCACGGGGTCGTCGGCGAGGTGGTCGTCGACCGCCACCGGGTCGCAGTCGGCGTCGAGCAGGCGGCGTACGCGCTCGACGGCCGCCGAGGTGTCGCGCAGGTCTTGCAGCGAGAACTCCGCGGTGACGAAGGCGGTCTCCCCCGCCATGACCGTGTCGGCGAGCTCGAGCCGGACGGTGCCGGGGCCGTGCGGCAGGTCGAGGGTGCGGGCGTACCAGCCCGGTCCGGCGACCTCCACGCCCGGGACGAGGTGGTAGGCGAGGAAGTCGAGGAGGCGGCGACCGGCGAACGGGGTGCGGACCGCGAGCCGCATCACGACGGCGCCCCGGGTGGTCGCGCGGGTACGACGCCCGCGCAGCGCGGTGGGGCTGAGGGCGTAGACCTCACGGACGGTCTCGTTGAACTGGCGGATGCTGGAGAACCCCGCCGCGAAGGCGACGTCCGAGAGCGGCATCGTCGTCGTCTCGATGAGGACCCGTGCGGTCTGCGCCCGCCGGGCCCGGGCCAGGGCGAGGGGCGGGGCCCCGAGCTCCTGGGTCAGCAGGCGACCGAGGTGGCGCGGGGTGTAGCCGATCCGACGGGCCAGCCCGTCGACGCCCTCCCGGTCGACGAGTCCGTCGCTGATGAGCCGCATCGCCCGCCCCGCCACGTCGGCCGCGACGTCCCAGTCGGGACTGCCCGGGGTGGCGTCCGGCAGGCAGCGCTTGCACGCGCGGTAGCCGGCCGCCTGGGCGGCTGCGGCCGTCGGGTGGAAGGTCACGTTGGCGAAGGCCGGGGTGCGGGCCGGGCAGCTGGGACGGCAGTAGATGCCCGTCGTGCGGACCGCGGTGTAGAAGACCCCGTCGAAGCGACGGTCCCTGCTCTTGACGGCGCGGTAGCACGACTCCGGGTCGAGGAGGGCCATGCGGGTCGCGGTCTTCACGGGGTCGAGTCTACGGACGACGGACGCCGGGTCCAGCGGAAATCGGACACCGCAGCGCAAGGGTGACCAACGACGACGAAGGCCGGCCCCTGACGGGACCGGCCTTCGTGGATGTGTACCCCCGACCGGATTCGAACCGGCGCTAACGCCGTGAGAGGGCGCCGTGCTAGGCCGCTACACAACGGGGGCAAACTGTGCTTCTTGCGAAGCGATCGGAACTATATCCACCGCTCCGATCCCTACCAAATCCGGGTCTGGCGACCTGGATTCCGCTGGGATACTAGGACTCGAACCTAGAATAACTGGACCAGAACCAGTCGTGTTGCCAATTACACCATATCCCACTGACTTACTGGTTTTCAGGCCCTTCCGACGCGTCGTCCGGACCGAGAAGAAACCTTACACGGGACCGCGCGACCCTTCCAAAACGGGCCCCCGCACGGTCGCCGACAGCCCCATCCGACGGGCGGTCCACGTGGCCAGGACGAGGTAGACGAGCGACTGGGTGAGCGTGCCCGGCAGGCTCCACCACGAGCCACCGGTCGGGCTCAGGGTGCTGGCCATGTCGGTGAACGCGAGCGCCAGCCCGAAGGCCAGGAAGTTGTTGAGCACGTGCATGGCGATGCCCGCCTCGAGGCCGCCGGTGAGGATGACGAGCGTGCCCGCGACCAGGCCGAAGGCCAGCCGGTCGACGAAGATCGGCCAGCTCTGGCCCAACCCGTGGGCGAGCGCGAAGAGCAGCGCGGAGAGCCCGACCGCGAACGCCCTGCTGCCGAAGAGACCACCGAAGGCCTGCTGCAGGTAGCCCCGGAACGCGTACTCCTCGCCCGCCGCCTGGAGCGGCGTCAGCAGGAGCACGACGAGCAGGAAGTCGCGGGTGGTGCGGGTGAACTCGTTGGGCTCCGTGGCGATCTCGGTGCCCCCCTGCTGGGGCACGAACATGCTCACGACCACCGTCGCGACCAGCGCCACCACGGAGATGCCCAGGCAGGCCAGCAGGAAGCGCCAGCGGATGCGGGCGGCGACCGAGGACAACCACCCGGGGCGCAGGCCGTGCAGCCACCGGGTCAGCAGCCACGTGATCGGGATGGCGGTGGCCAGCACGAGGTTGACGTAGGCCAGGCCCAGCGGGGTGGGGTCACCCAGGTCGAGGAGGCGACCCATGCCCGCCGCCACCGGCTGGTCGGTCGCCAGCAGCCACACGACGTACGGCAGCTGCCACAGGAACGGCGCGATTGCGAAGACACCGAGGGTGAGCAGCACGACGCCCAGGATCGGGCGCCACGCGCCCGGACGGCCGAGCCGGTGGACGAGGTGGTAGCCCAGGTCCTCCGGGCGCTGGTCGGGCACGGACGTCCGTCAGGCAGACATGGCGTCGCGCAGCCGGGCCAGCGAGCGCTCGCGGCCCAGCAGCTCGAGCGACTCGAAGAGCGGCGGGCTGACCTTCCTGCCCGTCACCGCGATCCGCACCGGGCCGAAGGCGTGGCGCGGCTTGAGGCCGCGCTCCTCCACCAGGGCCTTGCGGAGCGCCTCGTCGATCTCGGCGGTGCTCCAGTGCTCGATGGCCGAGAGGGCGTCGTACGACGCGGCGACGACCTCGCGGCCGGTGTCGTCGAGCTCGTCGGTGCGGGTGAAGTCGGCGTCGTCGACGAAGAGGAAGCCGAGCATGTCGACGACCTCGGTGAGCTTGTTGATGCGCTCCCCCACCAGCGGCATGGCCTGGTCGAGCAGCTGCCGGTCGGGGAGGTCGGCCGGGTCGAGGACGCCGGCCCTCTCGAGGAAGGGCAGGCAGCGCTCGGTGATCTCGTCGAGCGGCAGCAGGCGCAGCTGCGAGGTGTTGATGGCCTCGGCCTTCTTGAGGTCGAAGCGCGCCGGGTTGGGGTTGACGTCCTTGATGTCGAACGCCTGCACCATCTCCTCGAGGGTGAAGACGTCGCGGTCCGGGGCGATCGACCAGCCGAGCAGCGCGAGGTAGTTGAGCAGCCCCTCGGGGAGGAAGCCCTGCTCGCGGTAGAGCTCCATGTGCGCCTCGGGGTCGCGCTTGGAGAGCTTCTTGTTGCCCTGGCCCATGACGTAGGGCAGGTGGCCGTACTGCGGGGTCTCCTCGGCGAGGCCGATCGCCTTGAACGCCTCGAACAGCGCGACCTGGCGCGGGGTGCTGGAGAGGAGGTCCTCGCCGCGCAGGACGTGGGTGATCCGCATCGTGGCGTCGTCGACCGGGGCGGTCAGCGTGTAGAGCGGGTCTCCGTTGGCGCGGGCGAGCGCGAAGTCGGGGACGAACTCGGTCCGGAAGGTGATGTCGCCGCGCACCAGGTCGGTGAAGGTGATCTCGCCGTCGGGCATCCGGAAGCGCACGACGGGCGCGCGGCCCTCGGCCCGGAAGGCCTCGACCTGGTCGTCGGTCAGCTCGCGGCAGAAGCCGTCGTACCCCATGACCTTGGAGCCGGAGGCCTTGCGACGCTCGGTGACCTCGTCGGTCGTGCAGTAGCAGTCGTAGGTGTACGACGAGTCGCGCAGCCGGGCGAGCACGTCGGCGTAGAGGTCGCCGCGCTCGGACTGGCGGTAGGGACCGAAGTCGCCGCCCTTGAGCGGCCCCTCGTCCCAGTCGAGGCCCAGCCACTGCATCAGGTCGAGCAGCGAGTCGTAGGACTCGGTGGTGTTGCGCTCCTTGTCGGTGTCCTCGATGCGGAACACGAACGTGCCGCCGTGGTGGCGGGCGAACGCCCAGTTGTAGAGGGCCGTGCGGGCGAGACCGACGTGCGGGCTGCCCGTCGGGGACGGGGCCATGCGGACGCGGACGGGCTGGGGGGTGCTCAACGCTGTGCCACCTTGTTGGTCAGGGTGCCGATGCCGGCGATCGAGACCTCGACCTCGTCACCGACCTCCATGGGACCGACGCCCTCGGGGGTGCCGGTGAGGATCACGTCGCCGGGGAGCAACGTCATGACGCTGGACACGTGCGCGATCAGCGTCGGGATGTCGAAGATGAGGTCGGCGGTGGTGCCGTCCTGGCGGACGTCGCCGTTGACGTGGGTCTGGATCCGGACGCCGTCGACGAAGGTCTGCGGGTCCAGGTCGGTCTCGATCCACGGACCGAGCGGGCAGAACGAGTCGAAGCCCTTGGCGCGGGTGAACTGCACGTCGCCCTTCTGCAGGTCGCGGGCGGTCACGTCGTTGGCGATCGTGTAGCCGTGGATGACGTCGGTCGCCTGCTCCGGCGGCACGTCGCGGCAGATGCGGCCGATCACCACGGCCAGCTCGCCCTCGAAGTGCAGGTCCTGCGTCTGGCGCGGGTAGAAGATCGGGTCGTCCGGCCCGACGACGCTGGTGTTGGGCTTGAGGAACATGAGCGGCTCGGTGGGCAGGTCGTTGCCCATCTCGGCCGCGTGGGCGGCGTAGTTGCGGCCGATGCCGACCACCTTGCTGCGCGGCAGCACGGGCGCGAGGAGACGCACGTCCTCGAGCCTGTACTGCTGGTCGAGCAGCTTGACGCCGACGTACAGGGGGTCCCCGGCGAGTGCCACGACGACGCGTGTCGTCGGACGGCTGGCCGAACTCGTCGACCTCGCCCGTCACGACGCCGTACATGGGCTCGTCTCCGGTGGTGAATCTGGCGATACGCACGGCCCCGACCCTATCCGGCGGCGACCGCCCGCAGCGCGGCGAGGCTGCGCTCCACGTCCGTCCCGCTCGGTCGACCAGTTGCTGACCGACACCCGGAGCACGGCCCGGTCGTGCCACCGCGATCCCGACATCCACGCCGTGCCGTCGGCGAGCATGCCCGCCACCACCGCGCGGGTCCGCTCGTCGTCGCCGAACGCCGCGCACACCTGGGTGAAGACGACGTCGTTGAGCACCTCGGCCCCCTCCATCGCGGCGATGCCGCGGGCGAGCTCCGCCGCGCGGTCGCACAGCCCGTCGACGAGGTCGGCGACCCCGTCCCGACCGAGCGCGCGCAGCACCGCCCACACGGTGAAGGCCCGTCCGCGCCGGCTGATCTCCGGCACCTTGTCGAACGGCTCGCCGGCCTCGTCGTGGATCAGGTAGTCGCCGTGCATCCCCATGGCGGCGCGCAGGGCCGGGCGGGAGCGCACGATCGCGAGCCCGCAGTCGTAGGGGACGTTGAGGGTCTTGTGCGCGTCGGTGGCCCAGGAGTCGGCCGCCGCCGACCCCGTCGACGAGGTGCCGGTGCGCGCGCGAGGCCCCGGCGAAGAGGCCGAAGGCCCCGTCCACGTGCACCCACGCACCGTGCTCGTGGGCCACGTCGATCGCCTCGGCGAACGGGTCGAAGGCGCCGGAGTGCACGTTGCCGGCCTGCAGGACGACGACCAGCGGACGGCCGTCGTGCTCCTCCAGCGCCGACCGCAGGGCGGAGGGGTCGAGACGTCCCTGGTCGTCCACCGCCACCGGCTCGGGGAGTCCCAGGCCCAGGTAGCGCAGCGCCAGGTCGACGGTGTCGTGCCGCTCCGCGCCCACGACGCACCCGCACCCCCGGAGAGCCGACCAGGCCCCGGCTCGCCACGTCCCAGCCGGCGCGGCGCAGGACCTCGTCGCGACCGGCCGCCAGGCAGGTGAAGTTGGCCATGGTGCCGCCGGTGACGAAGCCGACGGCACTCTCCGCGGGCAGCCCCAGCAGGTCCAGCAGCCAGGCCTCGGTGACCTCCTCCACGGCGGTGTGGGCGGGGGTCAGGGAGCGGAGGCCGGCGTTCTGGTCCCAGGCACTGACGAGCCAGTCGGCGGCCAGCGCCGCGGGGTGGGTGCCGCCGATCACGAAGCCGAAGAACCGACCCGACGGCATCGCCGTCAGTCCGGGCTCGCAGGCCCGCGCCAGGAGGTCGATGACGTCCTCCGGGGCCGTCGGTCCCTCCGGGAGGTCGGCACCCAGGCTGGCGGCCACCTGCTCCGGCGTCGCGGACGGGGGGACGCGGCGCTCGTCGAGGGACGCGAGCCACTCCAGCGCGATCGTGTGGGCCCGGTCCAGGGCGGGGTGGTCGTCCTCGGGTGTCGTCACGGTGCGCGCCTCCGGTCGTGGGTTCCCCAGTGTGGCACCGGCCGACCTACCCTGTCGTGCGTGCAGGTCGTGGTGCAGGAGCAGGTGCTGGCGCGGGAGGAGTGGCTCCCCCGCGCCGAGGCGCACGCCGCGCGGATCGACGCGCACGTGGGTCCGCACCTGTCGCGCCGGGCAGGTGGGGTGAAGCACCCGGTCCACGACTTCCTGTTCACCTACTACTCCCAGCGCCCGGCCCAGCTGCGGCGCTGGCACCCCGGGCTACGGCGTGCGGCTCGCCGACGCGCCCGAGTACGACGGGCTGCGGGGCTACGACTCCGGCGCCGTCACGTCCGCGTACGTCGCGTCGCAGGCGCCGCTGCTGCGCGGGCTCGCCAACCTGCTGCGCGCGACCGAGTCCCGGCCGGCGCACACGGGCTGCTTCGGGCTGCACGAGTGGGCGATGGTCTACGGCCAGTCCCCCGACGAGGTGCGGCACAACGACTGGCCGCTGCGGCTCGGGTCGACGGGCACCGACACCGTGGTCGAGTCGCACCGCATCCAGTGCTCGCACTTCGACGCGTTCCGCTTCTTCACGGGGCCGGCGCGTCCGCTCAACACGCTCCAGCCCGGGCGCGACGACCGGGCGGCGTACGAGCAGCCGGGGTGCCTGCACGCCGGGATGGACCTCTACAAGCACGCCTTCCGGCTCACCCCGATGATCAGCTCGGACCTCGTCGCCGACTGCTTCGAGCTGGCCCGCGACATCCGCGAGCTCGACATGCGGGCCGCGCCGTACGACCTCGCGGACCTCGGCTTCGACCCGGTGCGCATCGAGACGGCCGAGGGCAAGGCGACCTACGTCCGGGAGCAGCGGACCTTCGCCGAGCGGGGCGCTCCCCTGCGGCGACGACTCATCGAGGAGTGCGAGCGGCTCGGCCGGGTCACTTCCTGAGCCAGCCGGGCCTGCTCGCCGCGTCGGCGATGACGGCGGCGCTCCCGGCGCGTAGCTCGGCGGCCCGCTCGGCCTCGAGTTGCTGCAGGCGGCCCAGTCCCAGGCCTACCGGACCCGTCGCGTCGCGGTGGTGCGCCAGGTCGTCCAGGGCGGCCCGGGAGACGACGGTGTCCTGGTGCTCCCCGAGCACCTCCTGCACCGCCTCGGCCCGGGCAGCCAGCTCTTCGGCCCCGCCGCCCAGGACGGGCGTCGCGGCCTCGGCGGCGTACCTCAGACGCTTGGCCGCCTTGCGGACGTCGTGCAGGGCGCGGTCCTGCGACGGCTCGTCGGGGGCCTGCTCGACCCTGCGGGCGCGGCGGCGGAAGCGCTTCACCTCGGTGCGCAGCATGGAGGTGAGCGCCCGGCGCGCCGGGCGCTCGGCGCGGGACGTGAACGGTGCTGCGGTGAGGAAGTCCTCGAGGCCGTCCAGCAGCCGGAGGTAGCGGACGTCGTCGAGCACTCGGGCGGCGTCGGCGAGCGCGACCCGATGATCGTCCGTGAGCACCGCGTCGACATGGCGGCGGGTCGCCACCGTCGTGGGGTCGTCGGTCCTGAGCAGCGCGTCGAGGCGACCCCGCAACACGGTGAGGTCGCGGGCATCGCCCAGCGAGGAGCCCAGCCAGCGCAGCTCCTCACGCAGGGAGTCGGCCGTAGCGGCAGCGTCCTTCGTCACCAGTGGGCGGAAGGTCGCGAGGGCGGACCGAAGTCGCCGGGCCGCCACCCGGATCTGGTGGACGGGCTCATCGAGGCGGCCGGACCGGAGCTCCCGGTCCTGCTCCAGCAACCGGTCCAGCTGCGCGGCAAGGTAGGCGAGGCAGACCTCCCCGACCGTGGTCGCACCGGTCGCCGAGTGCCGCCTCCAGCCGTCGGTGGGCAGCCGTTCCGCCAGGATGCGCGCCACCTTGGAGGCCCGGGTGGCGGGGCTCGCACCGGCGGTGCGCAGGACCGGGTCGAGGGCCTCGAAGACGCCCCTCCCGCCCTCGACCAGCTCGAGCTCCCACTCGCGCCACGTGTCGGTGGTGTGGCCCTCGCCGGCGACCACCGGCAACGCCTCGGCCCGGACCCGGTCGTCGCACAGCTCGGCCACCACCACGCCGTCCTCGACGATCCGGCGGACCGACCGGTGGGTGCTCAGGCGGGCCACGGGCACCGCCTCGACGTCGCGCAGGTGCGCCCGTACGCGCTCGAGCAGCGAGGTCGGGGCCACGTCACTCCCGATCGGCGCGTGCACCTCGACCCGGGCGTCGTCCTTGCCGGGCAGCTTGAGGTGCCAGCCCTCGTCGACCCCACCCGTGCGTCGCCGCAGCGTGATCCCCGCGGCCTGCAGCCGGAGGTCGGGGGTGTCGTAGTAGGTGGCGACCAGGTCGTGCTCGACCGGTTCGGCCCCTCCCGGCAGGTCGGGGACGACGGCGCCCGGCCCCACGTCGTACTTGCGCTCGACCTCGCGCTGATCGACCACCGGCCGCCTCGCTCAGAACTCGTAGCCGAAGGCGTCGATGGCGTCGGCGAAGACCAGGCCGACGCGCTCGCGGGAGACATCGGAGTAGAGCTCGCGGTAGTGCCCGGCGGGACGGGCGTTGCCCTTGGCGCGCGGCAGGTCGGGGTCGCCCGGCAGGCCCAGGTGCTCCCAGACCTCGGCGAGCTCGGTGTCGAGGTGCTCGTAGCGCAGCACCCGGTCGGCGACGAGGCGGCCGCGGATGCGGTACATCCGCCGGTTGTTGGCCAGCTGCTCGATCCACTCCTCCGCGACGTAGGTGTCGAAGTCGGGGAGCTCCTCGCGGTCCTTGTACTTCCAGTAGTAGAGCGAGACCACCGCGTCCCAGGGGTTCCGCTCGATCGCGAACTTGTAGTAGTCGCGCCAGGCGTCCGGGCCGAGGGCGTCGCGGGCCAGCCGGGCGCTCATGTGGTTGAACGCCTTGCGCGGCAGCGGCGGGGACTGGAAGTTCTGCGGGCCGCGTCCCCCGGCAGCGGTGCGCAGCTCCTCGTCCTCGGGGCTGATGAGGGTGATCACGTCGTCCGGGCCGCAGACCTTGGACAACGCGATCTCGACGCTCGTGCCCGCCGTCTTGCGAGTCTTGAGGAAGATGAAGCGGTGGGCATGGGACGCGATCACGCCCCGACCCTACCGGCGGCCCGGGCGACCCACGTTGGCTAGCGTGGAGCGGGTGACGAGTCCTCTGGATCCCGCTGCACAGCGGGTGGTGGCCAACTTCCTCGACGCCGACGGACGGCTGCTGACGATCCCGTCCAAGCGGGCCAAGCTGCTGGTGGTGCTCGACCACTACTGGCGCAGCGGCGGCACCGTCGATGTCTGAGCCGCGGGTGGAGACGGGACGGGAGTTCCGTGACGAGGACTGGTACGGCGACGACCTGGGCGCCGCGCGCTTCACCGACTGCACCTTCATCGACGTCGACCTCAGCGAGTGCACCACCTCGGGCGCCGTCTTCGAGAGGTGCACCTTCCACGGGTGCCGGCTCAGCTCGTCGACCCACACCTCCACCGCGTTCGTGGCGTGCGACCTGCGCCGCTCGAAGCTGTTCGACGTCACCCTCGACGGCTGCAAGCTGGTCGGCACCGTCTTCTCGGAGTGCGTCCTGCGCCCCATGACGGTGCGCGGCGGGCAGTGGCAGGGCGTGACCATCCGCGGCACCAACCTGGCCCGGCTGGACCTCTCCGGTGTGGACCTCCGAGAGGCGGACCTGTCGATGAGCGACCTCACCGGCGCCTCGTTGAAGGGCGCGAGGCTGGACCGGGCCATCCTCAGGGAGACCACGCTGACCCAGGCGGACCTGCGGGGGGCGTCCCTCGACGGGGTCGACCTCGGCTCGGCCCGGCTGCGCCGGACCCGGCTGGACCTGGCCGGCGCGGTGCTGCTCGCGGAGCTGCACGGCGCCGAGGTCGACGTCAGCCCCTGACCCGCCGTCCCGCCGGGGCGTGGGCGGCGAGACCGTCGAGGACCAGGCCGAGCCCGAGGTCGAAGTCGGAGACCCGGCTGCCGCCGGTGGCGGTGTCGATGGCGCCCGCGCTCTCGGCCTGGAGCGCGGTCTGCTCCTCGAAGGTGTGGCCGAAGACGAAGTGCAGCAGGGTCCGCGCGCCCACGCCCACCAGCGGATCGGTGAAGCCGGCCGTGGCGAGGATCTCCTCGAGCTCGTCGGCCGGCGCCTGCGCACCCAGCCCGAAGGCGTAGACCGTGGGCACCAGGTCGGCGCCGTCGCGGTAGGCGAGCATCGCGTCGCGCAGCTCGTAGCAGGCCTCGACGAGCAGGTCGTCCCACGGCCGCCGGCCCGGGGGCGCCGGCCGCGGGCCAGCACCTCGTCGGCGACCGCGGCGAGCAGGGCCTGCTTGCTGGGGAAGTGGTGGTAGAGGGCGCTGGCCTGCAGGCCGAGCTCGGAGCCGAGCCGGCGCATGGTCAGTGACGCGAGCCCGTAGTCGTCGAGCACCTGCACGGCCCGCTCGACGATGTCGTCCCGGTGGTGGCGCACTGGTTCCCCCTTGGTCCGGCGGTGAGACCGCATTGACGTCGTTCGCGCGTCACCCTAACCTGAACGCCGTTCAACTGACCACCGTTCAGGTACGCGAAGGATCCCCCATGCAGCACACGTCGCGCCGGCACCGACATCGCCCTGATCGCGGCCTTCGCCGCCCTCATCGCCGTCTGCGCCCTCCTCCCCGCACTCAAGGTGGGCGGCCCCGTGCCGATCACCCTCCAGACCTTCGCGGTGCTGCTCTCCGGCGCCGTCCTCGGCATGCGGCGCGGCTTCCTGGCCGTGCTGCTGCTACGTCGTCGCCGGTGCCGCCGGACTGCCGATCTTCTCGGGCGGCGCGGCCGGCCTCGCCGTGCTGACCGGCCCGACGGCCGGCTACCTGCTGGGCTTCCCGCTGGCGGCGGGGATGTGCGGCTTCATCGTCGAGCGGCTCCCCCGCCGGTCGCTGGTCAGCGTGCCCGCGATCTTCGCGGCCGGCCTGTTCAGCTCGGCGGTCTGCATCCACACCCTCGGCATGGCGGGCCTGGTCCTGCGGGCCGACATGACGTGGGCGCAGGCCTTCGACGTGGACAAGATCTTCTGGATCGGTGACGTCCTCAAGAACGTCGCGATGGCCTTCGTCGCCACCGCCGTGCACCGCGCGTTCCCGGACCTGCTCGGTCGTCGCGACGACGCGGGCTCGACGCAGGAGCAGCCGGAGGGCACCCTCACCACGTGAGTGCGATCTCCCTCGAGCAGGTCACCGTCCGGGTCCCCACCCACGACGGTGACCTGCTCGTCCTCCACGAGACGTCGCTGTCCCTGACCGAGCAGCGGATCGCGCTCGTCGGTCCCAACGGCTCGGGCAAGTCGACGCTGGCCCGCCTGCTCAACGGGCTGGTCACGCCGTCGACCGGTCGGGTGCTGGTCGACGGCCTCGACGTCAGGCGGTCCGGTCGTGAGGTGCGCCGACGGGTCGGCTTCATGTTCACCGACCCGGCCGCCCAGCTCGTGATGCCGACCGCGCGCGAGGACGTGGCGCTCTCGCTGCGGCGTACGCACCCCGACAAGGCCGACCGCATGGTCGCCGCCGACGAGGTCCTCGCCGACTTCGGCCTCGCCGGCTTCGGCGACCGCAGCGTCCACGGGCTCTCGGGCGGCGAGCGACAGCTCCTGGCCCTGGCCGGCGTGCTGGCCACCGAGCCCTCCGTGCTGGTGGCCGACGAGCCGACCACGCTGCTCGACCTGGGCAACAGCCGCCGCATCGGCGACCTGCTGCTGTCGCTGCCCCAACAGCTCGTGCTCGTGACGCACGACCTGGACCTGGCGGCGCGGTGCGACCGGGCGCTGCTGGTGCGCCACGGCCGGGTCGAGCAGGACGGCGCGGCCGACGACGTGGTCTCGCACTACCGGGCCACGGCATGAGCGCCGAGCTGCTCGGGATCTACCGCCCGGGCGACACCTTCCTGCACCGACGCCGCGCCGGGACCAAGCTGCTGGGCCTGATGGTCGCGAGCATCGTGGTCGTCGTCGTCCACGGCCCGGTCTCGGCCGTCGTCTTCGTGGCCGTGGCCGCCGGGCTGCTGGCGTGGTCCGGCGCGCGGCTCGACGTGACGCTGCGGGCGATGCGGGGGCTGCTCCTCATGGCCGTCCTGCTCGGCGCCTGGACGGTGTGGCAGAGCGGGTGGCCGCGATCGGTCGAGGTCGTGGGCGATCTCGTGGCGCTGCTCCTCCTCGCGACCACGCTCACCGTCACCACCCCGGTCGACGAGGTCATGGATGCCGTGGTCCACGGCCTGCGCCCCCTGCGGCCACTGGGGGTCGACCCGGAGCAGGTGGGGCTCGCGTTCTCCCTCATGCTGCGCGCGATCCCCTCGACCCTCACCCTCGCCGGGGAGGCGCGGGACGCGGCCCTGGCCCGCGGTCTCGAGCGCTCGCCCCGGGCCCGCCTGGTCCCCCTGGTCATCCGGGTGGTGGCTCGCGCCCGCGAGACCGGCGACGCGCTGCACGCCCGCGGCGTCGGCGATCATCACTGAGTGCTCGAGCAAGCACCCCGGCGTCCGACGCACCGGTACCGGCACGCGCTCCTGATCAGGACGACGGCTGGTTGAGGAACCACCGGTGCCCGAAGGGGTCGCGGAAGACGGCCACCCTCCCCGCCGGTGGCGAGTCCTCGGGACCGCGGTCGAGCCTCGTACCGGCCGCGCGCACCCGCTCGCACACCGCGTCCACGTCCCCGACCGTCAGGTGCAGCGTCACGGCCGCGCCCCGGGCGGGATCAGGAGCAGCCACTCCGGAGGACTCGAACTCCTCGGACATCATCCAGCCCGCGCCGTCGACGGCCAGCTCGACGTGCCCGACGCGGCCGTCGTCCATCACGATCGGCGGGTAGGTCACCTCGGCGCCCAGCGCGTCGGCGTACCAGGCGATGGCGGCCCGCGCGTCGCGGACGCAGAGGTAGGGCGTCAGCTCGCTCACCGGTCCACCGCACCACGACGGCGGCCGGTTGTCCACGGGTGCGTCACCAGCCGGGCGGACGGAGGTGCGCCCACGGGCGAGCCGCCTCGAGCTGGGCCGCGGCGGCGAGCAGCACGTGCTCCTCGGCCGGCCGGGCCGCCAGCATGACCCCGACGGGCAGGCCCGCCGCAGTCCGGTGCAGGGGCAGCGAGACGGCCGGCATGCCCGTGACGTTCCAGGCACTGGTCCACGGCGTGAACGCCTTCTGGGCCTCGAAGTCCGCGGCCGGGTCCGCGTCGTCGCGCAGCGCGCCGACGAGCGGCGGCGGCGTCGCGAGGGTCGGGGTGAGCACCAGGTCGTACGGCGCCAGCGCGACGAGGGCGTCGGCGGCGTACTGGCGCATCCGGGCGATCGCGATGCCGAACTCCGGACCGCTCACCGCGCGGCCCCGGTCGGCCAGCCAGCGGGTCAGCGGCCGGAGCAGGTGCTCGGTGCCCGCGGGGGGCTCGGCGAGTGCGGTCAGCACCGCCCAGCAGGTCTCGAAGGTGGCGACGGCCTCGCGGGGCAGCGGGACCGGGACGTCCTCGACGTCGTGGCCCAGCTCCGCGAGCAGCGCGGACGTCGCCTCCCAGGCCTCGACGCTGCTCGCGTCGACGTCACTGTCGGTGATGACTGGTGTGATGAAGCGAGCGATGCGGAGACGCCCCGGATCGCGGTCACAGGCGTCGAGGAAGCGGAACCGGAGGAGGTGGGGCCCAGGAGGGGTCACCGGGTCGCCGGCCTGCCAGCACGTCGAGCAGCGCGGCGGCGTCGCGCACGGAGCGGGCGAGGGGTCCCGCCGTGGCCAGGCCGGTCGGATCGCCGTACGTGGGGGCGGCACTGATCCGGCCGCGGGTGGGCTTGAGGCCGACGAGCCCGCAGCACGAGGCCGGGATGCGGATGGAGCCACCGCCGTCCGACCCCGGGGCCACCGGCACCAGCCCCGCCGCCACGGCTGCCGCCGCACCGCCGCTCGACCCGCCGGCCGTCCGGGTGGGGTCCCACGGGGTCACGGCGGGGGGCGCTACGTCGGGCTCGGTGTAGCAGGGCGAGCCGAACTCCGGGGTGTTCGTCTTGCCGAGGCTGGGCATGCCCGCGGCCTCGATCGTGAGCACGACGTTGTCGGACGTGTCCGGCACGTGCTCGGCGTAGGTCGCCGAGCCGAAGGTCGTCCGCACGCCCGCGGTCGGGTGCAGGTCCTTGATGGCCGTCGGCACGCCCCACAGCGGACCGGCGTCCGCGGGTCGGCGACCCAGGCGGGCGGCGTGCTCGCGCGCCCGCTCGGGGGTGCGCGTGACGAACGCGCCGACGTGGTCGGCGCGCTCGAGGTAGTGCTCGACGAGCTCGAGCGGGGTGACCTCGCCGCGGCGGACGAGGTCCCCCTGCTCGAGGGCGGTCAGGTCGTGGAGTGCGGCCACGCTGGTGACCGTACCCCGCGACGAGGATCAGGCCGCGGCGTCGTCCCGGTAGGCCACCAGGTCGGCCACGGCGGCGCGGAACTTGGCCAGCACCTCGTCGTCGTTGAGGACGTCCACCTCGACGCCGGGCTGCGAGAGCACGACGGTCTCGATGACCTTGGCGCCGGCGATGGTCGCCGAGTGGCGGGCGTGCTCGTGCGACCACTTGCCGCCGTACGGCGTGGGCGTGGTGCCGACGGCCGCGAACGGCTTGCCGACGATGGCACCTGCGCCGTAGGGGCGCGAGAGCCAGTCGATGGCGTTGTTGAGCACGGCCGGCATGGTGCCGTTGTACTCCGGGGTGATCACGAGGACGCGGTCGGCCGCGGCGACCTGCTGGCGCAGGTTGACGGCGGCGGCCGGCGGGTTCTCGCCGTCGATCTCCTCGTTGTAGAACGGGATGGCGCCGAGGCCCTCCGCGATCTCGAGGGAGACGCCCTCCGGCGCGGACGCCTGCAGCACCTCGGCGAGGCGACGGTTGACGGAGTCGGCGCGGAGGCTGCCGACGAGGACGAGGACGCGGGTGTCAGTCATGCAGATCAAAACGGACCGCGGTCCGCTTTCATTCCCGACGCGGGGACTTTATTTCCCGGGACCCCTGTGGCGCTCCCCACTAGCCTGACCCCGTGCCGATCAGCCTCCCGATGGCGGACGGCCCGCCTCCCGAGCGGGCCGACGCCGCACGCAACCGCGAGACCATCCTCGCCGCGGCGCTGCGGCTGGTGGAGACCCGGGGGGTCGACTGCGTCACCATGGACACGGTTGCCTCCGAGGCAGGCGTCGGCAAGGGCACGCTGTTCCGGCGCTTCGACAGCCGGGAAGGGCTCATGGCCGCGGTGCTCAACACCTCGGAGACCCAGTGGCAGGCCTCGGTGATCAGCGGCCCGCCTCCCCTCGGGCCCGGGGCACCACCGATGGAGCGGCTGCTGGCCTTCGGGCACTCACGGCTGCGCGCCAACCTGACGTCCGCCTCGCTCATCGAGGCGGCCGGGCGGGCGGGTCAGCGGTCGGTGGCCGCGATGTCGTTCGCCAACATGCACGTGCGCTACCTCCTCCGGGAGCTCGGCGTCGACGGCGACCTGCCCCTGCTCGCCACCGCGATCCTGGCTCCCCTCGAGCTGGTCGTGCTGGAGCAGCAGGTCGAGCGGGAGCGGATCCCCGTCGAGCGGCTGGAGGCGGCCTGGGACGACCTGGTGCGCCGGGTCGTGGGCTGACGCAGCCTCAGCCGAGGGCGGAGGCCGCGAGGAAGGCGCCGACCACCCAGATCGCGGTGCCGACCGCCAGCCCGACCAGGGGCACCCGAAGAACGAGGCGATCGGCACGAGCACCGCCAGTCCGACCATGAGCAGGGCGGTCACGGCGCGCTCGACCGTCGAGGTCTGGCGCGGGAGGTCGTCGTACGGCGCGGGTCCGGTCACCGCGCGAACTCAGCGCTGGTGCCGGCGCAGCCCGAAGGTGAGCCCGTCGACGAGCGCGCCCCAGGACGCCTCGATGACGTTGTGCCCGACCCCGACGGTGACCCACGAGGACTCGCCGTCGGTCGTCTCGATGAGCACCCGGGTGATGGCGTCGGTGCCGTGGCCCTGGTCGAGGATGCGGACCTTGTAGTCGATCAGCTCGAACTTCGCGACCTCGGGGAACGCCTGCCCGATGGCGGTGCGCAGCGCGGCGTCGAGCGCGTTGACCGGCCCGTTGCCCTCCCCCGTGACGACGTAGCGCACACCCTCGGCGCGGAGCTTGACCGTCGCCTCGGAGACCGCCTCCGCGGCCGGGGAGGTCTCGGTGATGACGCGCCACGACTCGATGTCGAAGTACGACGGCCGCCGCCCCTCGACCTCCTCGACCAGCAGCAGCTCGAAGGACGCGTCGGCGGCCTCGAAGGTGTAGCCCCGCTGCTCGAGCTCCTTGACCCGGGCGGTCACCCGGGTGACCAGCTCCCGGTCGCCGGAGAGGTCGAAGCCGAGCTCGCGGCCCTTGAGCTCGATGGACGCGCGGCCGGCCATGTCGGAGACCAGCAGCCTCATGTCGTTGCCGACGCCGACGGGGTCCATGTGCTGGTAGAGGTTGGGGTCGACCTTGATCGCCGACGCGTGCAGCCCGGCCTTGTGGGCGAAGGCCGAGGTGCCGACGTAGGGCTGGCGCGAGGCCGGTGGCACGTTCGTGACCTCGGCGACGGCGTGCGCGATCCGGGTGGCCTCGCCGAGCAGCCCGGCCGGCAGCACCCGCCGGTCCAGCTTGAGCTCGAGGTTGGCCACGACCGAGACGAGGTCGGCGTTGCCGGTGCGCTCGCCGTACCCGTTGATCGTGCCCTGCACGTGCGTGGCGCCGGCGTCGACCGCCGCGAGGGTGTTGGCCACCGCGCAGCCGGTGTCGTTGTGGCAGTGGATGCCGACGCGCACACCGGTGGTCTCGATGACGTCGTGCACGACGTCGCTCACCCAGTCGGGGAGCATCCCGCCGTTGGTGTCGCACAGGGCGACCACCTCGGCCCCGGCCTCGGCCGCGGTGCGCAGCACCTCGAGCGCGTAGGCGCGGTTGGAGCGGTAGCCGTCGAAGAAGTGCTCGGCGTCGAGGAACACCGTCTGCCCGGTGTCGCGGAGGTGGGTGATGGTGTCGCGCACCATCGCGAGGTTCTCCTCCAGCGTGGTGCGCAGCGCGAGCTCGACGTGGCGCTCGTGCGACTTGGCGACCAGCGTGACGACCGAGGCGCCGCTGTCGCGCAGCGCCGCCACCAGCGGGTCGTCGGCGGCGGCGACGCCGGCCCGGCGGGTGGCGCCGAAGGCCGCGAGGCGCGCGTGCCGCAGGTCGAGCTCCTGGGCGGCCCGGCGGAAGAACTCGGTGTCCTTGGGGTTGGCACCCGGCCAGCCGCCCTCGATGTAGCCCACACCCAGCCCGTCGAGCTGGCGCGCGATCGTCAGCTTGTCGGCGACGGAGAGGTTGAGGCCCTCCTGCTGCGCGCCGTCGCGCAGCGTCGTGTCGTAGACGTGGAAGGAGCCCTGCAGGTCCATCGATCTCTTCTCTCGGGCTGGAGCATCGGTGTGGGGTACAAAAAAACCTCCCGGGTGCAGGAGGTCGGCGCGGCGGGGGTCCCGTCGCGCTAGGCAATGATGATCGTGGTGCTGCTCATGGCTCCACTGTGCCACGGGGCCGCGGGCGTGGACAGGGATCTCGTCATCCGGTCACCCGCCCGACGAGCGGTCAGAGCCAGCCGGGCAGGCGTACGTCGGCGAAGGGCCGGTCCGCGGCCGGCGCCCACTGGGTGCCGTTGCTCGACGCCGTGGAGGCGAGGCCGGCGGCCCCGGCCACCAGCACCAGGGTGGCGAGGAACCACGGGACGCCGCGGGAGGCCACGGGATGGCTGAGCCGCTGGACCGGTCGGCGCAGGCGCGAGCTGCCCGGTCCCCACCACATGGCGAGGGCCAGGGCGAGACCGATGACGCCCAGGCTGGACGTCAGCGAGAGGCCGGCGGCGAAGCACAGGAGCGCGGCCGCCATCGCGAGCCCGAGGCTCCACGTCACGAGCAGCAGCACCCCGGGGACGGCGGCCAGCGCGTGCCACGGGGTGGCGAGCAGGAGCTGGGGGGCGTCGTACCACTTGGCGCCGCGGACCTGGCGACGGGCGCCGGCCGCGCTCCCGGCGAGCGAGCCGCTGCGCAGCAGCCAGGTGACGACGACGGCGAGGAGCGCGGTGACGTAGGGCGCGACCGCGACGCCGGCAGCGACCACGGCTGCGCCCGCGAGGACGAGGGTGCCGCGACGGAAGCGCTCGAGGCCGCCGGCGCGCGGCGGCGGTGCCCACGCGGGTGCCTCGGTGCCGGGCTCGCGGATGGCCTCGGTGGTCCCGTCCTCGTGCAGCACGCGGGTCTCCCGCGGACGGGGCTCGGTCCAGGGAGCCCGACCCGGCGCCGGAGGCTCCGGGGTGCGCACCGGAGGGGTCGGCGCCGTGGTGGCCTCCGCGGCCGGACGGTCCGCTCCGTTGCGCCAGCGGTCCTCCGGGAGGGGCTCGGCGCCCCTGCCGACGACCTCCGTGGTGTCCTGCGTCGACGCCAGCGTGGCGACCGCCATCGGCATGGTGAACGGGTCCGGCTCGCGCACCGCCCGGGACGGCAGCAGCCGGTCGAGCCACTGGCGCAGCTCGGGCAGCGACGGCCGCCGGGACGGGTCGGGGTCGAGGGCCTCCTCGATCGCCGGTCGCAGCACGGGGTCGAGGTCGGACAGGTCGTGCTCGCCGCGGCGGACGCGGTCCATGACGGCCACCGACGGGCCGCGGCCGAAGGGCGGGCGACCGGTGCCGGCGAAGGCGACGGTCGCGGCCCACGAGTGCACGTCGGACGCGGCGGTGGCGTCGTCGCCGTACAGGATCTCGGGTGCGAGGTAGCCGGGCGTGCCCAGCAGCCAGCCGGTGTGGGTGAGCTTGGGGTCGTCGGCGACGCGGGCGAGGCCGAAGTCGATGAGGATCGGCGTGCGCCCCTCCATCAGCACGTTGGAGGGCTTGATGTCGCGGTGCAGCACCCCGACCTCGTGCACGGCGGCCAGCGCCTCGGCCAGGCAGCTCGCCGCCCAGACGAGGTCGGCGCCGGCGAGCGGGCCCTCCTCGTGGACGTGGTCGTGCAGCGAGAGCCCGGGGACGTAGCGGGTGGCCACGAAGGGGATGTCGCCCCACGGGTCGGCGTCGACGATCTCGGCGACGCGACGGCTCTTGATGCGGCTGAGGCGTTGACCTCGCGCGCGAGGCGGTGCCGCGCCTCGTCGTCGCCGACGATGTGCGGGCGCAGCACCTTGAGCGCCACCCGCTCTCCGCCGGGGCTGCGGGCGAGGTGGACGACGCCCATGCCGCCCTCGCCGAGTCGCGTCAACAGCTCGTAGCCGCCCACCCGCAGACCGGGGGGCGCCTGCTCGGGGCGGGACGTGGTCACGCAGGGAGATTACCCGCGCGATCCCCGTCGGCCGAGGATCCCGCGTCCCGGGGTGCCGGGCGTCACTCCCCCGGCACGCCCCTCGGGTCGACGCACACCCCGAAGCCGTGGACCAGCTGGGCCGCGAGCAGCACGTGCCCCTCGTGCTCGTGGAGCGGGGTGGACAGGTGCCGCAGGCCCTCGCCGCGCTCGGCGGCCCGGCCCTCGCGGACCCACGCCGCATGCGTACGCCGCTCGCCGGCGGGTGTCACGTGCGCGCCGGGCGGGTGGAGCACCGTGGCCAGGACCTCGGGGCGCAGCGCGTCGATGCGCCGCGCGATCGTGGACCGGATCCCGACTCGAGCACCTCCTCGCCCTGCGCGAGCAGCTCCTCGAACGTCATCACCCGGTGGTCGGGGTAGTCGCCGTCGAGCAGCACGACCTTGCGGACGGTCCGGATGTCGCCCCGCACCCGGCGCAGCTTGTCCGCCTGGTCGACGTCCTCGGCCACGACCACGACGGCGCCGTTCCCGTCGATGTGGCGGGCGACCACCTCGGGCGTGCCACCCGGGTGCACCGCGACCGTCGTGGCCCCGGCGCACAGGACGGCGAGATGGACCAGGACCCAGTCGACGCGGGTCCGGGAGAGGATCACGACCTTGTCCTCCGGCTCCACCCCCAGCCCGGTGAGCCCGGCCGCGAGGGGCTCGACGAGGGCGTGGGCGTGCTCCCACGACACGTCCTCCCAGGCCTCACGCCCCGGGCCGCCCACGGGGTGGCGGAAGGCGAGGTCGCCGGGCGCGGAGACCGCCCGCTCGCGGAACAGGCGCGCGAGCGTGGCCGGTCCCAGCGGTGGTCCCCGTCGCCACCTCGTCCACGTGCAGCTCCCTCGTGCCCCCCGGCACGGTCCTCGGACCGGATCGTCAGCAGACCTGGTGCATCCAGCCGAACGTGTCGTCGGCGCGGCCGAACTGGATGTCGACCAGCGCGGTCCGGATCCGCATCGTCAGGTCGGTGGACGCCGGCGCGGGTGCCTCGCCGCCGTCCCACTTCAGCGAGCCGACGGGCGTCACGACGGCGGCCGTGCCGCAGGCGAAGATCTCGGTGATCGTCGCCGCTGGTCACGCCGTCGCGCCACTCGTCGATGGAGAACCTGCGCTCCTCGACCTGGTGGCCGAGCTTGCCGGCGAGCTCGATGATCGAGGCGCGGGTGATGCCCTCGAGGATGGTGCCGGTCTCGGGCGTGACGATGCGGCCGTCGTCGTAGACGAAGTACAGGTTCATGCCGCCGAGCTCCTCGACGTAGCGTGCCCTCCTGGGCGTCGAGGAAGACGACCTGGTCGCAGCCGTGCGCGGTCGCCTCCTGCTGGGCGACCAGCGAGCTGGCGTAGTTGCCGCCCGTCTTCGCCGCGCCCATGCCGCCGCGGCCGGCGCGGGTGTAGTCCTCGGTCAGCCAGAGCGTGACCGGCTTGACGCCGCCCTTGAAGTAGGCGCCCGCGGGCGAGGCGATGACCATGAAGGTGACGTGCTGCGCGGGCCGCACGCCGAGGAAGACCTCGCAGGCGAACATGAACGGCCGCAGGTAGAGGCTCTTCTCCCCGCCGTCGGCGTTGTCGGGCACCCACCGCTCGTCGACCGTCACCAGCGCCTCGACGGCCGCGACGAAGTCGTCGACCGGCGAGCTCGGGGAAGGCCAGCCGCCGGCTGGAGCGCACCATCCGCTTGGCGTTCTCCTCCGGGCGGAACAGGTCCGCACCGAGCCGTCGGCGTGCCGGTAGGCCTTCATCCCCTCGAAGGTCTCCTGCGCGTAGTGCAGCACCGCGGTCGCGGGATCGAGGGTCAGGGGGCCGTACGGCGTGATGCGGGCGTCGTGCCAGCCCTGGTCGGGCGTCCACTCGACCGTGAACATGTGGTCGGTGAAGTGGGTGCCGAAGCCGGGGTTGGCGAGGATCTCGGCGAGCCGCCCGTCGTCGACGGGGCGGTCGGTTGGCGGTCGTGCTGATGTCCATGGGCGTCAGGCTATCCGGATCGGTCAGAGGCGGGCGGCGATCGCGTCGCCGACCTCGGTGGTACGACGGGTGGTGCCGGGCGTGCGCCCGGCCAGGTCGGCGAGCACGGCGGCCTCGACGGCCGCCGCGGCCTCGGCGTGGCCGAGGTGGTCGAGCAGCAGCGAGGTCGAGAGGATCGCGGCGGTCGGGTCGGCCTTCTGCTGGCCCGCGATGTCGGGCGCGGAGCCGTGCACGGGCTCGAACATCGACGGCGCCGTGCGGTCGGGGTTGACGTTGCCGCTGACGCGGCGAGCCCGATGCCACCGGTGATGGCGGCGGCCAGGTCGGTGATGATGTCGCCGAAGAGGTTGTCGGTGACGATCACGTCGAAGCGCGACGGGTTGACCGTCATGTGGATCATCGCCGCGTCGACGTGCATGTAGTCGGTGGTGACGTCCGGGAACTCGGTGGCGACCTGCGTCGAAGATCCGCCACCACACCGAGCCGGCGTGCACGAGCACGTTGGTCTTGTGGACCAGCGTGAGGTGCTTGCCGCGGGCGCCGCTGGGCGCGGGCGAAGGCGTCGCGGACGACGCGCTCCACGCCGAAGGCGGTGTTGACGCGAACCTCGGTGGCGACCTCGGCCGGGGTGCCGACCCGCAGCGCGCCGCCGTTGCCCGTGTAGGGGCCCTCGGTGCCCTCGCGCACGACCACGAAGTCGACCTCGCCCGGGTCCGCCAGCGGGCTGAGGGGGTGCCGGGGAAGAGCCGCGACGGGCGCAGGTTGACGTAGTGGTCGAGCTCGAAGCGGAGCCGGAGCAGCAGGCCGCGCTCGAGGATGCCGGGCGGCAGGTTCGGGTCGTTGGGCTTGCCACCGACGGCGCCGAGCAGGATCGCGTCGTGCTGCGCGGATCTCGGCGAGCACGGTGTCCGGCAGCACCTCGCCGGTGGCGAGGTAGTTCTCCGCGCCCAGGGCGTAGTGGGTCTGCTCGAACTTCACCGGCACGTCGACCGCCTCGAGCACCTTGAGGGCCTCGGGCGGTGACCTCCTGGCCGATGCCGTCGCCGGGGATGACGGCGAGGCTGGACGGTGCCGGACGGGGTGCTGGTGGCGTCGGTGCTCATGCGCGCGAATCTAGTTGTCGTCGGGGCGCTGCCCGCCGTTGTCTCGCAGGTCAAGCGAGGCCTGGACGGCGGCCGTGGTGGCCTCGAGGCTGCGCGGGTTGTCGGGGTTGTGGCTGGCGGGTCCCCAGTCGGGGTACATGTCGTACATGGCGGTCTCCGTGTCGGTCTCGTGAAGTCGTCAGGGTCGGGTGGTGCGGCCCGACGCCCGCGGCGGGGGCGACTGACGAGCTCGTGGATCACACGAGGGCGATGACCGGCGGACTGCGGATCGCGCGAGAGTGAGCTGGGAGCGAGTCCGCCGCGGGGCGTCAGGGCCGTGGAACTCCTGCTGCCAAGGCCACTGCAACGCCGAACACCGCGGCGAGGTGGCCTCGGTCAGGCCTCGCCGCGGCAGTCGATGAGTACGAGACTGGCTCCGCATGGTGAGACCGACCGTACGCCGCACCCCACGGGAGCGCACCGGGATTTCCCGAACCGCTCACGATGCGAGACGGGGGCCTCGTCGTGACAGACTCGGCGACCTCATGAGTGCCCCACCCGAGCTTCCCGAGATCGTGTCCCGCGCCTTCGACGTGTCCCGCAAGGCGGGCTACGTCTCCTTCTGCCGCAACGAGACCGGCCGGCTGCTGGCGACCCTGGCCGCCACCCGGGGCGGCACCCTCGCCGAGTTCGGCACCGGCTGCGGCGTCGGCACCGCCTGGCTGCGCAGCGGCGTGCGCAACGGCGCCCACATCCTGACCGCCGAGCGCGACCCGCGACTGGCGACCGCGGCGGCCGAGATCTTCCGCGAGGACGACCACGTCGAGGTGCTCGAGGCCGACTGGTCGACTGCTGCACGAGCGCGGCCCCTACTCGCTGCATCTTCCTCGACAGCGGCGAGCCCGAGGCGGTGCGCGTGGACGCCGTGGTGGACCTCCTCGAGCCGGGCGGCATCGTCGTCCTCGACGACTTCACCCCCTGCGAGATGTGGCCGCCCATCACCTACGGGCGGGTCGACACCCTGCGCGAGGAGTGGCTCACCGACGAGCGGTTCACCGCGGTCGAGGTGATGATCGCCCCCGACGCGTCAGCCCTGATCGCCACGCGGCGCTGACACGTCGACCGTGCACCACGGCAGCATGTGCTGGGCCAGCGGGCCGATGGCGAGCGCGTAGAGCACGGTGCCCGACGCCGAGCGCTCCCCCGAGCATCAGGCCGATGACGACCACGGTCACCTCGAGGCCGGTGCGCACCAGGCGCAGCGACCACCCGGTACGCCGGGCGAGGCCGGTCATCAGCCCGTCGCGCGGGCCCCGGCCGAACTGCGAGCCGATGTAGAGCGCGGTGGCCAGCCCGTTGAGGACGATGCCGCCGAGCATCAGGGCGACCCGCAGCGCGAGGGAGTCGGGCTCCGCGAGCACGGCGAGGGTCGCGTCGGCGGCGACCCCGACCATCAGCGCGTTGGCGACGGTGCCGATGCCGGGCTTCTCGCGCAGCGGGATCCACAGCAGCAGCACCAGGAAGCTGAACAGCACGACGGCCTGCCCGATCGTCATCGGCACGTGCAGGATGAAGCCGGAGTGCAGCACGTCCCACGGGGCGAGGCCGAGCGCCCCGCGGACCATCATGGCCAGCGACGCGCCGTACAGCGCGAGGCCGAGGACCAGCTGCGGGAGGCGGCGGCCGAGGCGCCCGGCGCGGAGCTGGGCGACGGGACCGAGGTCGACGAGGGCGGGCCGGAGGCGGGGCGTGGTGGTGCTGCTCATGGGGACCAGTGTGCCGAGCAATTGGCCTTCTCCTCGATAGCCAATCGTGGGACAGTGGCCTGCATGAGCCGGACCATCACCGCCACCCGCGTGGCCACCCTCGATCGGCACCCTCGGGTCCGACGAGCGCCCGCTGTACGTCGAGCTCGCCGAGCAGCTGCGGCTGCTCATCGGTGAGGGCCGGATCCCCGCGGCGACCCGGCTGCCCAGCGAGCGCGAGCTCACGGCGGCGCTGGGCGTCAGCCGGACGACCATCACCCGCGCCTACGCCGAGCTGCGCGAGCGCGACTATGCCGAGTCGCGGCGCGGGTCGGGCACGGTCACGCGGCTGCCGCTGCGCGCCGAGTCGGTCACCGACCGGGTCTTCGCCCCGTGGTCGCAGGACCCCGACGTCATCGACCTCAACTGTGCCGCACCGAGCGCTCCGGCGGGCGTCGCGGCGGCGTACGACGCGGCGGTCGGCGAGCTGCCGGCCTACCTCTCCAGCCACGGCTACTACCCCGCCGGGCTCCCCCGCCTCCAGGCCGCCGTGGCGGCGACGTACGACGAGCGCGGACTGCCCACCACCCCGGAGCAGATCATCATCACGGCGGGTGCGCTCGGCGCCGCCGCGATCGTCGCGCAGGCGCTCACCGCCCCCGGCGACCGGGTGGTCGTCGAGGACCCCGTCTACCCCAACGCCACGCAGGCGCTGAGCCACCGCAGCGCCCGGCTCGTGCCCGCACCGGTCGATCCCGGCGGGTGGGACATCCCGGCCACGGCCGCGATCATCCGCCAGGCCGCACCCCGGCTCGCCTACCTGGTGCCGGACTTCCAGAACCCGACGGGCAGCCTGATGAGCGACGCCCAGCGGGAGGAGTACGCCGCCGCGCTGCGTCGCGCCCGGGTGGTGCCCGTGGTCGACGAGGCCCACCAGGCCCTGGCCCTGGACGGGCAGGAGATGCCGGCGCCGTTCGCGGCGTACCTGCCCGGGACGGTGACGATCGGCAGCGCCAGCAAGCAGTTCTGGGGCGGCCTGCGGCTGGGGTGGCTGCGGGTGCCGGAGACGATGGTGCCGCAGCTGCTGCACGCCCGGATGAGCCTGGACCTCGGCGCCCCGCTGGTCGAGCAGCTCGCACTGCTGCACCTCCTCGAGCACCGGCACGCGGTGTGGGCGGCCAACCGCGAGCGGCTGCGGACCCAGCGCGCGGCGCTGCTCGACGGCCTGGCCGACCGGCTTGCCGGAGTGGGACTTCGTGCGACCCGGCGGCGGGCTCGCGGTGTGGTGCCGGCTGCCGCAGCCCCGGGCATCGGCGCTCGTCTCCGAGGCCGAGCGACGCGGGGTGGTCGTCGCCGCGGGCCGGGTCTTCGCCGTGGAGGGCGGGCTCGAGCACCACGTGCGGATCCCCTGGACCCGGTCGACCGACGAGCTGGAGACCGCAGTGGAGCGGCTCCGGGGCGCGTGGGACGTGGTGGCCCACGGCCGCGGGGGCGACGGCGGGGCGGCGGACCGCCTCACCGTCGCCTGAGCCGGGTAGTCCGTGACGAAGGGACCCCGGAACGAGCTCCGGAGGGGTCCGATCGTCACGGACTACATCGCGAAGGGGGTCAGTCGAGGTCGACGGCGCGCACCGAGACCGCGTCGATGGCGGCCTCGATCTCGGCCAGGGTCTCGGCCGGGATGGCGGAGTCGACCGACAGCGCGACCAGCGCCTCGCCGCCCTTGTCGTGGCGGGAGACCTGCATGCCGGCGATGTTGACCGAGGCGTCGCCGAGGATGCCGCCGACCGTGCCGACCATGCCGGGCCGGTCGGCGTAGGTGAAGAACGCCAGGTGGTCGGTCGGCTCGATGTCGATGTCGAAGCCGTTGACCTCGACGATCCGCTCCTTCTGGTTGATGCCGACGAGCGTGCCGCTCGCCGACACCTGCGACCCGTCGGCGAGGGTGCCGCGGATCGTGATGAGGTTGCGGTGGTCGGGGCTCTCGGCGTCGGTCACGAGGCGTACGGCGGTGCCGCGCTCGGCCGCGAGGAGGGGCGCGTTCACGTAGGACACCTGGTCCTCGACGATGTCGGAGAAGACGCCCTTGAGGGCGGCCAGCTCGAGCACCTTGACGTCGAACTCGGTGATCTCGCCGCGGACCTCGACGTCGATCTGCTGGGCGACCTCGCCGGCGAGCGCGGTGAAGACGCGGCCGAGCTTCTCGGTGAGCGGGATGCCGGGGCGCACGTCCTCGGCGATGACGCCGCCCTGGACGTTGACGGCGTCGGGGACGAGCTCGCCGGAGAGCGCGAGGCGCACGGACTTGGCGACGGCGATGCCGGCCTTCTCCTGGGCCTCGTCGGTGGACGCGCCGAGGTGCGGGGTGGCCACGACGTTCTCGAGCTCGAAGAGCGGCGAGTCGGTGCACGGCTCGGAGGCGAAGACGTCGAGCCCGGCGGCCGCGATCTGGCCGGTCTTCAGCGCGTCGTACAGCGCGGCCTCGTCGACGATGCCACCGCGGGCGGCGTTGACGAGGACGAGCGAGGACTTGGCCTTGGCGAGCTGCTCGGCGCCGATGAGGCCGACCGTCTCGGGCGTCTTGGGCAGGTGGACGCTCATGAAGTCGGCCTCGGCGAGCAGGGTGTCGAGGTCGACCAGGCGCACGCCCATCTGGGCGGCGCGGCCGGCCTGGACGTAGGGGTCGTAGGCGATGACCTTCATGCCGAAGGCCGAGAGCCGCTGGGCGACGAGGACGCCGATGCGGCCGAGGCCGACGATGCCGACGGTCTTCTCGTAGAGCTCGATGCCGGTGTACTTGGAGCGCTTCCACTCGCCGTTCTTCAGCGCCGCGTGGGCGGGCGAGACGTGGCGGGCGGCGGCGAGCATCAGCGCGACGGCGAGCTCGGCGGCGGAGACGATGTTGGACGTCGGCGCGTTGACGACCATGACGCCGGCCTGGGTGGAGGCCTTGACGTCGACGTTGTCGAGGCCGACGCCGGCTCGGGCGACGACCTTGAGGTTGCGCGCGGCGGCGAGCGCCTCGGCGTCGACCTTGGTGGCGGAGCGCACCAGGATCGCGTCGACGTCGGCGATCGCGGGGATGAGCTCGGCGCGGTCGGCACCGTTGCAGTGGCGGATCTCGAAGTCCGGGCCGAGCGCCTCGACGGTGGCGGGGCTCAGCTCTTCGGCGATGAGTACGACGGGGCGTGAAGTCACAGCTGTGTTCCTCGTGGGTCGGTGCGGTGAGGGCCTGCACGACGCTGTGCGTCTCCGACCCTAACCCACGGTCGGTGACGCTCCGACATCGTCTCGGAGGCGATCGGACGTCGCGTCGGCGACCGTCGCGGTCAGGTCCTGGCCCGGTCCCGGTGGGCCGCGGCCTTGACCCGGTTCTGGCACCGTGTGGAGCAGAAGCGACGGCCTCCGTTGCGCGACGTGTCGGTGAAGACGCGGTCGCAGGGGTCGGCCTCGCAGACCCCCAGACGGCCCCCGCGATCGCTGCCGAGGGCCAGGGCGAGGCCGGCGGCGAGGCCGGCCGCCCACCCCCGGGCGACGGTCTGGTCGGGGCCGTGGAAGTGGAGGTCCCAGCCGGTCTCGGTGTGGATGAGCCGGGGGCGGGCCTCCGTGCGCTCGAGCAGGTCGTTGACGCGCGCGGCGGCGGCGTCGAGGTCGCCGGAGCCGGTGGCGACGTAGACCGCGCGCACGTCGGCGGCGACCTCGGCCAGCATCCCCGCCGTGGCCGGGGAGACCGTCGGTCGGTAGTCGTCGCGGGAGAGCGCGTCACGGACCGCTTCCTGGAGCTCCCGGCCCGTCGGCGACCCGACCGGCTCGGTGCCGTCGTGGCCCGCGGTCGTGGCGTTGACCAGCGCCACCCCGGTGTCGAGAAGGATCGTTACATGACTGTCGAACAACATTTGACCAGTCACTCCTGTCGTCGTACGGTCACCGCATGATGACTGACGATAACGCACACACCAGTCACGTGGCGCCGCTCCCCCGCGCCGTCCGCGCGCTCGTCGCCGCCCGGGCGGTCAACCGGCTCGGCGCCTTCGCGCTGCCCTTCACCGCGGCGATCCTGGTGGAGGACTTCGGGACGTCGGTGACGACGGCCGGCCTGGTCGTGGCGTCGTTCGGCCTGGCCTCGATCCCCTCCCGGCTGGCCGGCGGTGTGCTCGCCGACCGGTGGGGACGGCGGCCGACGATGCTGCTCGGGCTCATGGGCTGCGCGGTCGCCCAGCTGGCCTTCGCCGCCTCGCCGACGCTGCTCGCGGCCGCGCTGTCGGTCACGCTGCTCGGCCTGGTCTTCGAGCTCTACGAGCCGCCCAGCCAGGCCATCGTCGCGGACCTCTGCCCCCCGGAGCAGCGCCCCCGGGCCTACTCCCTGCTCGGCACCGCGCTCGCCGTGGCCGGCGTGGCTGCCGGGCTGCTCGCCGCGGGCCTGGCGGCCTTCGACCTGCGCTGGCTGCTGGTGGCCGATGCGGTCTCGTGCCTCGCTGCCGCCGCGGTCGTCGCCGTGGTCGTGCCGGCGGGACCGCCGTCGTCGGGTCGTGGCACCGCGGTCGGGAGCCCGTGGCGGGACCGCCGGCTGCTGCTCATGTGGCTGGCCGGCACCGCCTTCGCCACGCTCTACATGCAGGCGATGGTCGGCCTCCCGCTGACCCTGCTCGAGCGCGGCCTGCCCGCCGGACGGATGGGGTGGCTGCTGGCCGTCTCCGCCCTGGTCATGGTGCTGGCCCAACGGGCCACCCGCGGTTGGTCGCCGACACCGTTCCGCGCGATGGCCGTCGGGTACGCCCTGCTCGCGGTCGGGATGGGGCTGGCCGGGGTCGCCGACGCCACGACCGGCTTCGTGGTGGCCGTGGCGATCTGGAGCGTGGGTGACCTGCTCCTGCTCGGGCACCCCTTCGCCGTGGTCGCCGGGCTCGCGCCGCCCGGTGGCAGTGCGCGCTACCTCGCGGCGTACGGCACCTGCTGGGGCGTCGCCGCGGTCATCGCCCCCCTGGTCGGGACCCGACTGCTCGCGATCGACCCGGCGTGGCTGTGGGGCTGCTCGGCCGCGCTGGCGCTGGCGCTGGCGGTCCTCCAGCCCCTGCTCGGCCGCGCGGTGGCGTCAGCCGCCGAGTCGGGCGACCTCGTCGGCGACCGGGGTGTCCCCGGAGACGAGGTTCCACTGGGCGCCGATGCCCGCCCCTGAGTCGACGACCTCGGCGAGCACGGCCGCGACGTCGGCGCGGGGCACCTCGGCCCGGGCCACCCGCTCCCCCAGCTCGACGCGACCGGTGGGCTCGTCGTCGGTCAGCCGACCCGGCCGCACGATCGTCCAGTCCAGGCCGCTGTCGCGCAGCGCCGCGTCGGCGTCGCGCTTGGCCTCGACGTACGCCGCCCAGACCGGCTCGGTGTCGTCGGGGAGCGGCTCGTCGACGTTGATCGCCGACACCTGGACGAAGCGGGTGATCCCCGCCGCCCTGGCCCCGGCGATCGACTTGAGGGAGCCCTCGAGGTCGACGGTGCGCTTGCGCTCGACGTTGCCGTCGGGGCCTCCACCGGCGGCGAAGACCACCGCGTGCGCCCCCTCGAACGCGGCCGCGAAACCGGCCTCGTCGGCCTGCTCGATGTCGAGCAGGCGGACCTCGGCCCCGGCGGCCTCCAGGTCGGCCCGGTAGGACTCCGAGCGCACCAGGGCGATCGGGGTGTGGCCCCGCTCCACGAGCAGGGGGTGCAGCAACCGGGCGATCTGCCCGTTGCCTCCGACGACGGCGATACGACTCATGCCCTCCACCGTGCCAGAGGGGTCAAGCGCGCCCGACCCGCTCCTCCTGGCGCGCGACGGTGCCGCGGCGGGCGACGTACGTGACCGCGAAGCCGAGGACCAGGGCGAGGAGCACGCCGAGGTTGGCGTAGGGCCAGTTGCCCTCCCAGTAGCCCTCGGCCTCCACCCAGGTGCCGAGGCCGAGCGGCTCCAGCAGGTAGCCCTGCCAGTTGTTCCACGAGGCGGAGGTGGCGAAGTTGTTGACGACGAGCCCCCAGCCCAGCACCGACGCCACGACCATCGTGCCGAGGGAGACCCAGTCGAAGGAGCCGTAGCGGCCCGAGGCGTCGAACAGCGCCTCGTCGTCGTAGTCGCGCTTGCGCAGCGCGATGTCGGCGATCATGACCCCCGCCCACGCGGCCAGTGGGACGCCGAGCGTGATCAGGAAGCTCTGGAACGGCTCGATGAAGCTGGTCGCGACGAAGACGACGTAGATCGTGCCCAGGGTCAGGATGATGCCGTCGACCAGGGCGGCGGCGGGACGCGGGATCCTGACCCCGAGGCTGAGCAGGGTCAGGCCGCTGGAGTAGATGCCGAGCACCGCGCCGCTGACCAGGGCGAGGATCGCGGCCAGCAGGAACGGCACGAGGAACCACGTCGGCAGCAGCGTGCCGAGGGTGCCGATCGGGTCGGAGACGATGCCGGCGGAGAGCTCCTCCGACGAGCCGGCGAGCAGGAGCCCGAAGACCACCAGCAGCACCGGGGCGATCGCGCCGCCGAGGGTGTTCCAGCCGACGATGGCCGCGCCCCGGGCGTCACGGTGCTGGTAGCGCGACCAGTCGGCGGCGATGTTGATCCAGCCGAGGCCGAAGCCGGTCATCACCATGACCAGCGCGCCCACCATCTGCTGGGAGCTGCCGCCGGGCAGGTCGCTCACGGCCGTCCAGTCGATCTCGTCGAGCGTGAGGGCGACGTAGATGATCGTCGCGATGCCGGTGATCCAGGTCAGGACCGACTGCATCCGCATGATGATGTGGTAGCCCGCGACGCTGGCGGAGACGATCATCAGGGCCACGACCACGGTGGCGACGACCTTGGTGGTGGTGCCTCCCGACCAGCCGAGCTGGTCGAAGATCGTGGCCGTGGCCAGGACCGCGAGGATCGCGAGGAACGTCTCCCAGCCGATCGAGACCAGCCACGAGACGACGCCGGGCACCTTCTGCCCGTTGACCCCGAACGCCGCCCGGCTGAGGACCATGGTCGGTGCCGAGCCGCGCTTGCCGGCGATCGCGATGACCCCGCAGAGCGCGAACGAGACCACGATCCCGACGACGGCGACGACCGCCGCCTGCCAGAAGGAGATGCCGAAGCCGAGCACGAACGAGCCGTAGCTGATGCCGAAGACGCTGACGTTGGCCGCGAACCACGGCCAGAAGAGGTCGGACGGGCGGGCGGTGCGGGCCGCCTCGTCGATGATCTCGATGCCCGTCGTCTCGACTCCGAGGGCGCGGGTCTGCTCCAGCGTGCGGTCGCTCATGGGCTCATCGTGCCGTACGCCGCCCGGACGGGCTGCGTCGCGCGGGATCAGGCGAAGAGCGCCTGGCCGACGTGCTCCCCCGGGGCGACACCGCCGGGGACGGCGAAGAGCGCGGAGCCGGTGTGCTGGACGTACTCCTGCATCAGGTCCTTGCTGGACAGCGCGGTCTGCATCGGGACGTAGTGGGTGCGCGGGTCGACGACGTAGGCGAGGAAGAACAGCCCCGCGTCGAGCCGACCGAGCGAGGTGGAGCCGTCGACGAAGTTGTAGCCGCGGCGGAGCAGCCGGACCCCGTTGTTGGCCGAGGGATGGGCGAGCGCGACGTGCGAGGCCGGGTCGACGAGCGGGCCGTCGCGCCCCTCGAGCGCGAAGTCGGGCTGGCTCTGCTCGGTCCCGCCGGACAGGGGTGCGCCCTCGGCCTTGGTCCGCCCCACGACGAGCTCCTGCTCGCCGAGCGACTGCCGGTCCCACGTCTCGACGGTCATGCTGATCCGGCGCGCCACCAGGTAGGACCCGCCGGCCAGCCACGAGTCGTCGGTGACCCACACGTGCTCGTCGAGGTCGGCCGGCTCGTCGGACTTGAGGTTCATCGTGCCGTCCTTGAAGCCGAACAGGTTGCGCGGCGTCTGCTCGTTGCGGGTCGTGCTCGACGTCTTGCCGAAGCCGAGCTGGGACCAGCGCACCGCGACCGTGCCGAAGCCGATCCGGGCCAGGTTGCGGACCGCGTGCACGGCGACCTGCGGGTCGTCGGCGCACGCCTGCACGCAGAGGTCCCCGTCCGAACGCGCCGGGTCGAGGTTGTCCCCCGGGAAGTGCGGCAGCTCCGCCAGCCCTGCGGGCAGCCGGTCGGCCAGCCCGAAGCGGTCGTCGAAGAGCGAGCGCCCGAACCCGACCGTGATGGTCAGCCGGCTCGGCGGCAGGCCGATCGCCTCGCCGGTGTCGTCCGGCGGCCTGTCGTACGACGAGGTGTCTGGGCCTGCGGGGTCACCCGCCATCATCGCCGCGGCCGCGTCGGTCCAGGCGCGCAGCAGCTCGACCAGTGCCTCCCGGTCCTCGGTGACGACGTCGAAGGCGGCGAAGTGGAGCCGGTCCTGGACGGGCGTGACGATGCCGGGCTGGTGGTCGCCGTACAGGCTGTAGGCCGAGGGCGGCCCGGCCTCACCGGGCACGTCGCCCTGCGCGGCCCAGCCGGCCCCGAAGCCGAGCGCGGCCGCGCCGGCACCGGCGGCACCGATGCCGCCGAGGAGGCCGCGGCGGGAGACCCCGGACACGGCGTCAGACCACCGCCGCGGCGAGCTCGGACAACGGCTCGCTGAGCGCGTTGACCGCGTCGGACAGCTGCTTGACCTGGGCCGGCGACAGCTCGTCGTACGACACGAAGCCGTCACCTCGGCGCGTCTCGTCGAGGAGCACCTGCAGCTCCTCGAAGCGGGTGCCGATCAGCGCCGCGAGCTCGGGGTCGTTCTGCTCCACGATGGGCTGCACTCCGTCGAATGCCACCCGGGCGCCGTCGACGTTGGCCTGGAAGTCGTAGAGGTCGGTGCGCGACCAGTACTCCTCCTCGCCGGTGACCTTGCCGGTGGCCACCTCGTCGAGCAGGCCGCGCGAGCCGTTGGCGATCTGGTCGACGGTGTAGGTCAGGTCGGGCACGCGGCGGGCGAGCTCGTCGGTGTTGGCCATCAGGTCCTCCGCGTACCTCGCTCGCTCGGCGTCGGTCAGCGGCGTGTAGCTCCCGGCACGCTGCGGCCACAGGTCCTTCTCGATCCGGTGCCAGCCGGTCCACTTGTCACCCTCGGCGAGGTCGGCCTCGCGGGCGTCCATCAACGGGTCGAGGTCGCCGAAGGACTCGGCGACGGTCTCGATCCGCTCCCAGTGGGTGCGAGCCACCGGGTAGAGGGCGCGGGCGGCGTCGTCGTCACCCGCCGTGTAGAGGTCGACGAACTCGCGGGTCCTCACCACCAGCTGCGTGGTCTGGTCCTCGACGTAGGCGCCGTAGTTGGCCAGCGCCTGGTCGACGAGCTCGGCGTCGCCGGCCGGGACCACGACCTCCTCGTCGGAGGCGGTGGCGGTGAAGTCGGCGCGGATGCCGTCGCCCACCATGCCGGGCTTGCACGCCGTGATGTAGTCGCCCTCCGGGGCGACGACGGTCAGGTCGCGGGTGAGGCCCGGGCCGATGTTCTCGACCTCGCTGACGATGCGGAGGCCGTCGGGCGCCAGCAGGTAGAACTCGGTCACGTCGGAGCCGGTGTTCTCGACGCTGAACGTGAGCCTGCCGGCGGGCGCCTCGGTCGACGACACGTCGCAGGCGTCGGCCGACGACTCGACCGTGATCGTCCGGGGGGCGTCGGCCGCGCCGCCGTCGGTGGCGTTCTGGGTGCAGCCGGCGAGCAGGGTCGCGCCGGCCAGCGTGGCGGCGAGGGCGGGGAGGGTGCGGGTCATGGTTCCTCGATCGGTCAGTGGGTCGGAGCCGCGCTGGGTGCGCGGCCGTGGGCGGGGGCGGAGGGTGGGCGTGGAGTGCTGCGTCGCCGGGCCGAGATCACGAACGCGGTCATCACCGGCACGAGGTAGAGCAGCCACGCGGTGCCCTCGAGCACGGTGGTCCGGGGCGAGAAGTTGAAGATGCCCTTGAGGAGGGTGCCGTACCAGGAGGTCGGCGGGACCTGCGCGGAGACGTCGAAGAGCAGGGTGTCGAGGCCGGGGAGGAAGCGCGCCTCCTGCAGGTCGTGGACGCCGTAGGCCAGCACACCCGCCGCCACGACGATGAGGAACGCGCCCGTGACGGTGAAGAAGCGGCTGAGGTTGATCGTCAGCGCGCCGCGGTAGACCAGCCAGCCGAGGACGACGGCGGTCGCGAGGCCCACGCCGGCACCGAGGAGCGGCTCCCAGGTGGCTCCGGCGCCGTCGGTGGCGGCGTTGGTCGCGGCCCACAGGAAGAGCGCCGTCTCCAGCCCCTCACGGCCCACGGCGAGCGCGGCGACCACGGCCAGCGACCACCGGCCGGCATCGGCTGCCCGGTCGACCTGGCCGCGGAGCTCGGCACCCATCCCGCGCGCAGCACGGGCCATCCAGAAGACCATCCAGGTGACGAAGCCGACGGCGATGATCGACAGGGTGCCGCCGATGAGCTCCTGGGCCTCGAAGGTGAGGCCACGAGGACCGAAGGTGAGGAGGGCACCGAACGTGAGGCTGACCGCCACGGCGAGGGCGACGCCGGTCCACACACGCGGCAACAAGTGGCGGCGCTCGGACTTCACGAGGTAGGCGACGAGGATGCTGACGACCAGCGCGGCCTCGAGCCCCTCGCGGAGGCCGATCAGGTAGTTGGCGAGCACGGTGGGATCGTAGCGCCCCGAGTTAGGTGAGCCTCACCTATGTCCGGGGCGTGGGCCTCGACCGGGCGGGTCGCGGGTGCGAGGCTGCGCGCATGGGTGTGCAGGACGACGCGGAGCACGTCGAGGCGGGGACCGTCGAGGAGTGGGCGGCCTGGCTGGCCGAGCACCACGACGGGGGTGTCGGCGTGTGGCTGGTCTCCCCGAGGCGGGCCGCCGACCGCGCGGTCTCCTACGAGGACAGCGTCATCGAGGCACTGCGGTGGGGGTGGGTCGACTCGACCCAGAAGCCGGTCGACGACGTCCGCACGAAGCAGTGGTTCGCGCCGCGTCGTACGACGAGCATCTGGACGCGACCCAACAAGGCGCGGGTCGCCCGCCTCGAGGCCGAGGGACGGCTCGAGGCCCCGGGACGGGCGGCCGTCGAGGCCGCGAAGGCGAACGGCAACTGGACCCTGATGGACGCCGTCGACGACCGGGTGGTGCCCGACGACCTGGCCGCGGCGTTCGCGTCCCACCCCGGCTCGCGCGAGCACTGGGACGTCTTCTCACCCTCGGCGCAGAAGCAGATGCTGGCCTGGGTCGTGATGGCCAAGCGGCCGGCGACGCGCGCGCAGCGCGTCACCGCCATCGCCGAGGCAGCGACCCGCGGCGAGAAGGCCGTCGGCTGAGGCGGACCGGCCCGCGGTCTACGGCTGCGGTACGGCGCACCCGTCGGGGCCGCAGGCGTCGCCCGACTCCCCCGCCGCGCCCGCGACCATCTGCACGACCGGCGTCCGCTCGGACCACGCGCGCTCCAGCACCTGGGTGAAGGTGTCGGCCGGCTGGGCGCCGCTGACGCCGTACTTCTCGTCGATCACGAAGAACGGCACGCCGGTGGCGCCGAAGCGCTGTGCCTGCTCGATGTCGGCCCAGACCTCGTCGGCCAGCTCGTCGCTGCCGAGCACGCGGTCGACCGCGGTCGCGTCCACGCCGGCGCCCACGGCGACCTCGCGGAGCACGGCGTGGTCGGCGACGTTGCGGGCCTCGACGAAGTACGCCGAGAGCAGCGCCTCCTTGAGGGTGCCCTGGAGGGCGGAGCCGCCCTCGTGGTGGGCGAGGTGCAGCAGCCGGTGCGCGTCCATGGTGCCGACGCGCAGGGAGTCGTGGTGGCGCCAGACCATGCCCTCCTCGGCCGCGACGGCCTCGACCCGGTCGATCATGTCCTTGCCCGCGTCCGGCCCGCCGCCGTACTTGCGGCCCAGGGCCTCCGCGACCGTCTCGACGGGGATGTCGGGGGCGCCGGGGTCGAGCTGGAAGGAGTGCCAGACGACCTCCACGTCGGCGGCGTGCTCGAAGCCCGCGAGTGCCGTCTCGAGGCGGCGCTTGCCGATGAAGCACCAGGGGCAGACCACGTCGGACCAGATGTCGATGCGCATGACGGCTGCAACCGGGGGCGGCACCGGGGTGTTCCCGGCCGGGCCGGTGAGGTGGGTCTCGGACGCGCGAGGGGCCGCCCGCCGGACGAGTGTCCGGGAGCGGCCCCTCGAGGTGGTCAGCGGGTCGCGGTGCCCTCGACGTAGTCGGAGTCGTGCGACTTCACCCAGGCCATGAGCTTGCGCAGCTCGCGGCCGGTGGACTCGATCGGGTGGCTCTCGCCCTTGGCGCGCAGCTCCTTGAACTCGGGGCCGCCGGCGTCCTGGTCGTCGATGAAGCGCTGCGCGAACGCACCGTTCCTGATGTCCTCGAGCACGGCCTGCATGTTCTCCTTCACCTGCGGGGTGATGACCCGCGGACCGGAGACGTAGTCGCCGTACTCGGCCGTGTCGGAGACCGACCAGCGCTGCTTGGCGATGCCGCCCTCGTACATGAGGTCGACGATGAGCTTGAGCTCGTGCAGGCACTCGAAGTAGGCGACCTCGGGCTGGTAGCCGGCCTCGATGAGGGTCTCGAAGCCGTACATCACCAGCTGCGACGCGCCACCGCAGAGCACGGCCTGCTCGCCGAACAGGTCGGTCTCGGTCTCCTCGGCGAAGGTCGTCTTGATGCCGCCGGCGCGCAGGCCGCCGATGCCCTTCGCGTAGGAGAGCGCGAGCTCCCAGGCCTTGCCGGACGCGTCCTCCTCGACGGCGACGAGCACGGGCACGCCGCGACCGTCGACGTACTCGCGGCGGACGAGGTGGCCCGGGCCCTTGGGGGCGACCATGAAGACGTCGACGCCCTCGGGCGGCGTGATGTAGCCGAAGCGGATGTTGAAGCCGTGGCCGAAGACGAGCGTGTCGCCCGGCGTCAGGTGCGGCTCGATCGACTCGGCGTACACGTGGCGCTGCACCTGGTCGGGGGTCGAGGATGACGATGACGTCGGCCTCCTCCACGGCCTCGGCGACGTCGAGGACCCGCAGGCCCTCGGCCTCGGCCTTGGCGCGGCTCCTGGAGCCGGGGGCGAGGCCGATGCGGACGTCGACGCCCGAGTCGCGCAGGCTCAGCGCGTGCGCGTGGCCCTGGCTGCCGTAACCGATGACGGCGACGTTCTTGCCCTGGATCAGGGACAGGTCGGCGTCGTCGTCGTAGAACATCTCAGCCACTGGTGGCTCTCCTTCTGGGTTGGGGTGGTGCGCAGGTGGTGTGTCTGTGGTCAGGGGGTGCCGATGGTCAGGGGGCGGCCACGGGCGCGGGGACCGGCACGGGCCGGAGGCTGCGCTCGCTGATCGAGCGGGAGCCGCGGCCGATGGCGACCATGCCCGACTGCACCAGCTCGCGGATGCCGAAGGGCTCGAGCACCCGCAGGAAGTCGGCCAGCTTGTCGGAGTTGCCGGTCACCTGGATGGTGACCGCGTCCGGCGCCACGTCGACGACCTTGGCGCGGAACAGCTGCACGGCGTCGAGCACGGCGCCGCGGGTGGTGGCATCGGCCCGGACCTTGACCAGCATCAGCTCGCGGTCGATCGAGCCGGCGTGGTCGAGCTCGACGATCTTGATGACCTCGACCAGCTTGTTGAGCTGCTTGGTGACCTGCTCGAGCGGCGACTCGTCCACGTTGACGACGATGGTCATCCGGGAGACCTCGGGGTGCTCGGTGGGGCCCACCGCGAGGCTGTCGATGTTGAAGCCGCGACGGCTGAAGAGGCCGGCGATGCGGGCCAGGACGCCGGGCTTGTTCTCGACCAGGACCGAGAGGGTGTGTGTGCTCATCAGAGGTTGTCCTCGTCGAACTCGGGCGCGAGGTCGCGCGCGTACTTGATCTCGTCGTTGCTGGTGCCGGCGGCGACCATCGGCCAGACCATCGCGTCGCGGTGGACGCGGAAGTCGACCACCACGGGCTGGTCGTCGATGGCCATGGCCTTCTCGATGGTGGCGTCGACCTGCTCGGGTGAGTCGCAGGCCAGACCCACGCAGCCGTAGGCGTCGGCGAGCTTGACGAAGTCGGGGATCCGCTTGGAGTGCAGGTCGGTGTTGGAGTAGCGCTCGTTGTAGAAGAGCGTCTGCCACTGCCGGACCATGCCCAGCGACTCGTTGTTGATGATCGCGACCTTGATCGGGATGTCGTTGATCGCGCAGGTGGCCAGCTCCTGGTTGGTCATCTGGAAGCAGCCGTCGCCGTCGACCGCCCAGACCGTCGACCCGGGCATGCCGACCTTGGCGCCCATCGCGGCCGGGACGGCGTAGCCCATGGTGCCGAGGCCGCCGGAGTTGAGCCAGGTGTTGGGCTTCTCGTAGCCGATGAACTGCGCCGCCCACATCTGGTGCTGCCCCACGCCCGAGGTGAAGATCGTGTCCGGGCCGGCGATCGCGCCGAGCCGCTCGATGACGTACTGCGGGGCGAGCCCGGTGGCCGGCGTGTCGTAGCCGAGCGGGTAGCGCTTCTTGACCCCCGCCAGGAACTCGACCCACGCCTCGTAGTCGCCGGTGTGGCCGGCGTCGGCCTCGCGTGGTGAGCAGCGCGAGGAGGTCGACGATCACCTCGTGGCAGTCACCCACGATCGGGACGTCGGCGTGCCGGTTCTTGCCGATCTCGGCCGGGTCGATGTCGGCGTGGATCACCTTGGCGCCGGGCGCGAAGGAGTCGAGGTTGCCGGTGACGCGGTCGTCGAAGCGGGCTCCGAGGCTGATGATCAGGTCGCTCTTCTGCAGGCCCGCGACCGCGGCGACGGTGCCGTGCATGCCCGGCATGCCGAGGTGCTGCGCGTGGCTGTCGGGGAAGGCGCCGCGCGCCATCGAGCGTGGTCACGACCGGCATCCCGGTCGCCTCCGCCAGCCGCAGCAGGGCCTGGGACGCACGGGCGCGGATGACGCCGCCGCCGACGTAGAGCACCGGGCGACGCGCCTCGAGGATCAGCCGGGCCGCCTCGCGGATCTGCTTGCTGTGCGGGCGGGTCACGGGGCGGTAGCCGGGCAGCTGGAGCTCGGTCGGCCAGGCGAAGGTGGTGTCGGCCTGCAGCGCCGACTTGGCGACGTCGACCAGCACCGGGCCGGGCCGACCGGTGGAGGCGATGTGGAAGGCCTCGGCCACCGTGCGCGGGATGTCGCGCGGGTCGGTGACCAGGAAGTTGTGCTTGGTGATGGGCATCGTGATGCCCCGGATGTCGGCCTCCTGGAAGGCGTCCGTGCCGATCATGCTGGCCCCGACCTGCCCGGTGATGGCCACCAGCGGCACCGAGTCCATGTGCGCGTCCGCGAGCGGGGTGACGAGGTTGGTGGCGCCCGGGCCGGAGGTGGCCATGCAGACGCCCACCCGGCCGGTCGCCGCGGCGTACCCCTGGGCGGCGTGGCCGGCGCCCTGCTCGTGGCGGACCAGGATGTGGCGGATCCGGGTGGAGTCCATGAGCGGGTCGTACGCCGGCAGGATGGCGCCGCCCGGGATGCCGAAGATGTCGGTGGCACCCGCGCTCTCGAGGGACCTGATGAGGCTCTGCGCACCCGTCATGCCCTCGCCCGACGACGACGTCCCGGTCGTCGGGACTCCCGTGATGCCCGTCTCACTCATGGTGCTTCCTTCGTTGTCATCACAATCCTCCGGCCAACAAAAAACCCCTCGGCCCGGTGGGCAACGAGGGGGGACGCATGGGCGGTCAGCCTGCTGGCTGTCAGCTCACGCGTCGCGTGCGTACAAGAATCCGTGCGGATGTCTGGGAGCGCATGCGCCTACCGTCGCCGTCGGGTCGTTCCGGCGTCAACCGAGTCTGCCACCTGTCCCACTATCTGGTACGCCGGTCTCGCCATGTGGTTGCAGAGACGCCCTCCGATGCCGCGCTCAGCGCCCCTGGGCCGTGCAGACGCAGGAGCGGTTGCCCTCGCGCGTCCTCGAGCACCCAGAACGAGTGCTCGGGATACTCCGCGACCAGCCGCCCGCCGCCCGCGACCACCGCGTCGATGCGCGCCTGCACCTGGTCGCCGGGCACCCACACGTCGAGGTGCCAGCGCTGCCGGGGCTCCTCGGCTGCCCGAGTCTCTGGAACCAGCACCGCAGGGAGGCGCCCGCGCGGGTCGCTGATCCCGCCCTCCTCCGGGCTGCCGCTGAAGGCCAGGAGGTCGCGCCAGAACGGCAGCACGGCCGACTCGTCGGGCGAGTCGAGGCCGAGCTCGAGCTGCTGCAGCCCGGACGGGTCCGCCGTGACGCCCTGACCCGGCCGCGATCTCGCTGATCCGGCGGGCCAGCGCGAGGTCGCGGTCGGTGACCCGGCCGACGTCGTGGCTGATCAGGGCGACGTCGACGCGGGGGTAGGTCAGCGTGACGTCCGGGTGGTGGTCGGCCTCGTCGGCGGCCGCACCGATCGCGTCGACCAGGCGCACGCCCGCGGCGAAGCTGCCGGTGGCGAAGCGGGCATGGATGCCGGAGACCAGCATCCGCCAGTCGTCGAGGCCGGCCGCGGCCACGTCGTCGTAGGTCACGCGATCGCTCGTGCCGTCGCTCATGGGAGCACCTCCTGGCCGATGGGTCCGGGGTTGAGGCAGATCTCCCAGCGGAAGCCGTCGGGGTCGGCGAAGTAGCCGGAGTAGCCACCCCACTCGCGCTCCTCGGCGTCTGTCGACGTGCTGGGCGCCGGCCGCGCGGGCCTGCTCGAGGACGCGGTCGACACCGTCGGTGGTGGCGAGGTTGTGGGAGAGCGTCAACGGGGCCAGCCCTCCCCCGGGCGCCTGCCCGACCTCGGCGGTGAACGCGTCGACGTCCCACAAGGAGAGCACCAACCGGTCGCCGGCCTTGAACATCAGCACCTCACCGGGCTCGTCGACCGCCGGCTCCCACCCGAGACCGTCGACGTAGAACGATCGGGAGGCGCCGAGGTCGCGCACTGCGAGCGTGACGAACGAGATCCTCTGGTCCATGGAGGCCACCATGCCAGTGGCCGCCGACAGTGGCTACCGGCGGCCGAAGACCTGTGCGGCGTACCAGGTGCCGGAGTCGCTGCGCCGCGCGGCGACGGCGACGAGCCGGTAGCGACGCTGGAGGATGTTGGCGCGGTGGCCCGGCGATCCCGATCCAGCCCTTCACCACGGCGCGGCCCGTGGGGTAGCCGGACGCGACGTTCTCGCCGACCGTCACGAGGCCGCAGTCGCCCATGACGGCACCCAGGTCCTGGTGCCAGATCGACCCCTCGCGCGCCATCGCGGCCGCCTGGCGAGCCGCGGCACGGCGCAGGCAGCGGGTCGTGCGCAACGGCCGCAGGTCGCGCCGCACGCGGGCCGCGTTGGTGGCGCGCACGGCATCGGCGGCGTACGACGCGGCGTCGGCGCGGGCCGCCGGGGCCGCGGGTGCGGCGTGCGCCGGGACGGGCGACGTCAGGGTCGAGGACGAGGCCGAGGACGGCCGTGCCGAGGAGCGGGGGGATCCGGGACATCGGACCATCGTAGGAGCGCCGGATGGCCCTGTCTGGCACGGTGGGGACATGAGTTCGCCCTTCGACCAGCTCAAGAAGGCCGCCCAGGCGGTCGTCGGTGCCCCGCACGTCTTCAACGCCGCGCGGTCGGCGGGCGCAGCAGCTCCGCGGCCGCCGACGTGATGGCCGCCTCGGCCGCGGCGATCCAGGTCGCCTCGTCGCACACCGACGGCACCCCCGGGATGCAGAACGCGATCCGGCACTTCGTCTGGCAGGCCTACATCGCCGGTCGCCACGGGGTGGCCGTCGCCGAGGCAGTGGCCGCCGCCCACGAGGAGGGCCGCGACACCCCGCACGACACCCGGGTGGACCTGCACAACAACGCCGTCGGGCGCGAGTACGGCGCGGCCCACAGCGCCGACGATCGGCCAGGGGTCGCTGCCCGACGCCCTCGGCCGGCTGGCCGTGGTCGCGAAGCAGAAGTGGGCGGCGGACGAGCTGATCTGGGTCAAGGACCGCTGACGAGGGTGTCGACCCCGGCGGTCGGACGGGGCGGGGCGCCGAGCACGTCGCGGATCGCCGCCATGCCGGCGTGCACCTCGGCGTACGACGTCGACAGCGGCGAGAGGCCGATCCGCAGGCCGCCCGGGTCGCGGTAGTCCGGGATCACGTCGCGCTCCCAGAGCGTGGCCGTCACCTCGCGCATCCGCTCGTGGCGCAGGGTCACGTGCCCGCCGCGCAGCGCCGGGTCGCGCGGCGAGGCGAGGGTGACGCCGTGCTCGGCGAGCCAGGCGTCGGCAAGGTCGACGGCGTACGACGTGAGGGCACGTGACTTGGTGCGTACGGCGTCGACGCCGGCGCGCTCGATGAGCGCGAGCATGTCCTGCATCGGCGAGCATCCCGACGATCGCCGGGGTGCCGGAGATGAAGCGGCGGATGCCGCCGGACGGCTGGTAGCCGGGGCCCATGAGGAACGGGTCCGCGTGGCCCATCCAGCCCTGGATGGGCTGCCGCAGCGCCGGAGCGCCGTGCCGCCGTCGAGGTGCCGCTGGGCGACGTACGCGAAGGCGGGCGAGCCGGGGCCGCCGTTGAGGTACTTGTAGGTGCATCCCACCGCGAGGTCGACGCCCCAGCGGTCGAGCTCGACGGGCACGGAGCCGGCCGAGTGGCACAGGTCCCACACGACGAGGGCGCCCGCGTCCTGGACGACGGGGGTGATCGCCTCCACGTCGGCCAGGTGGCCCGATCGGTAGGCGACCTGGCTGAGCACCACGACCGCGGTCCGCTCCCCCACGGCCGCGCGGACCTGGTCGACGGTGACGCCGGCCTCGCGGTCGACGTCGATCCACCGCACGGTCAGGCCCCGCTCGGTCGCGATGCCCTCGACGATGTAGCGGTCGGTGGGGAAGTTGTCGGAGTCGATGACGATCTCGTCGCGGTCCGGCCGGGCGTCGACCGCGGCCCGGACCAGCTTGTAGAGCAGCACCGTCGTCGAGTCGCCCACGGTCGTCTGGCCGGGGGCGGCACCGAGGCAGACCCGGGCGATCTCGTCGCCGAGCGTGAGCGGCAGGTCGTACCAGCGCTCGTCCCAGCCGCGGATCAGGCGCCCGCCCCACTCCTCCTCGACGAAGGCGCGCAACCGGTCGCCGGTGACGGCGAGCGGACGCCCGAGCGAGTTGCCGTCGAAGTACACGAGGCGGCGTCGAGCGCCGACGAACTCGGCCCGGAGGGCGGCCAGCGGGTCGGCGGCGTCGAGGGCCTCGGCGTGCTCCGCGGTGGTGTCGACGGCGGCGTGGTCGGTCATGGCGGCAGCCTGACAGATCTACCGGCCGATCAGGTCCAGATGCCGGCCGCGGTGTGCCCGCAGGCTTCACCCCAGGGGGTCTGACTGCGTTGACGACGCCGGGGGGCGGACATACGTTCGAAAACGGTCCTGCACTCGCGTGACCAATTCTTGGGAGGGAACCACATGATCAGCACCATCCGTACGGTGAGCGTCTCGTTCATCGCCGCAGTCGCCCTGGCTGTCGGCCTCACCACCGTGGGCATCGCACCTGCCACCGCCGCTCCCGGCGACTGGACGACCGTCGCCAAGACGGCCGAGGGCAAGATGAAGAGCAAGATCGTCGGGGAGACGTCCACCGGCCGCAAGGTCACCGGGTCGTTCAAGCCGAAGCGCTTCGTCGAGAAGGACGGCACGATCTTCGCCAAGGGCGTCATCCGCGGCACGTTCGAGACCAAGTCCGGCGCCACCAAGAAGTTCAAGGTCAAGCGCCTGGTCCCCGTGAAGAAGATCGAGGGCACCCGGGTCACCGCCCGCTCGCCTGAACCGCGCCGACTGCGACGTCCTCAACCTCGTGCTCGGCCCGCTGGACCTCAACGTGCTCGGCCTCACGGTCAGCCTGAACCGCGTCCTGCTCGACGTCGTGGCGGTCTCCGGCGCCGGCAACCTGCTGGGCAACCTGCTCTGCGCGGTGGCCGGCCTCCTCGACGGCGGCGGCCTCCTCAGCAACCTGCTGGGCCAGATCACCGACCTGCTCAACCAGATCCTCGGGCGCCTCGGGCTGCCCGCCTGACCCTGCGGTCCAAACCGGGCCGGGCTCGGGCTTTGCTTGAGCCCGGCCCTGGCCTAGAGTAAAGAACGAGGCGCCACGCGTCTTGTGCCACAGCCCCTGGTCAACCCCCCGGCGACCTGGGGCTGTGGTCTATTTCGGGCTCTGTCTGCACCGGCTCGTGCCGGTCAGCTCGTGACGGCGCCGTGCGCCGCGGACTGCACGACCTTGGCGTACTTGCCGAGGACCCCGCGGGTGTACTTCGGCGGGTGCGGCTCCCAGCCCGACCTTGCGGTCCTCCCAGGACTCGCTGCCGTCGGCCGGCTCGACGTCCAGGGTCTGGTTGGCGACGTCGAGGGTGATCGGGTCGCCGTCGCGGACGAACGCGATGGGCCCGCCGTCGACCGCCTCGGGCGCGATGTGGCCGACGCAGAGCCCGGTGGTGCCACCGGAGAAGCGGCCGTCGGTGATGAGCAGGACGTCCTTGCCGAGCCCGGCGCCCTTGATCGCGCCGGTGATGGCGAGCATCTCGCGCATGCCGGGGCCGCCCTTGGGGCCCTCGTAGCGGATGACGACGACGTCGCGCGGCTTGATCTCGCCGGCGGCCAGCGCGTCGAGCGGCCTTGCGCTCGCCGTCGAAGACGCGGGCGGTGCCGGTGAAGGTCGAGTCGTCGAAGCCGGCGCTCTTGACGACCGCGCCCTCGGGGGCCAGCGAGCCCGTGCAGGATGGTGAGCCGCCGGTGGCGTGGATCGGGCTGGTCGAGGTCGCGCAGCACCTCGCCGTCGACGTGCTGCGGGTTGAGCGCCTCGAGGTTCTCGCGCCATGGTGCTGCCGGTGACGGTGAGGGTGTCGCCGTGCATGAGGCCGGCGTCGAGCAGCGCCTTCATCACGACCGGGATGCCGCCGATCTTGTCGACGTCGTTCATCACGAAGCGACCGAAGGGCTTGAGGTCGCCGATGTGCGGGACCTTGTCGCCGATCCGGTTGAAGTCGTCGAGAGTCAGGTCGACCTCGGCCTCGCGGGCGATGGCGAGGAGGTGCAGGACGGCGTTGGTCGAGCCGCCGAGGGCCATCACGATGGCGATGGCGTTCTCGAAGGCCGGCTTGGTCATGATCTGGCGGGCGGTGATGCCCTGGCGGAGCATCTCGACGACCGCCTCGCCGGAGCGGTGGGCGAACCCGTCGCGGCGGCGGTCGACCGCCGGCGGCGCGGCACTGCCGGGCAGGCTCATGCCGAGGGCCTCGGCGACGCTGGCCATGGTGTTGGCGGTGTACATGCCGCCGCAGGCGCCCTCGCCGGGGCAGATCGCCTTCTCGATGCGGTCGACCTCCTCCTCGGTGATCTTGCCGGCGAGGCACGCGCCGACGGCCTCGAAGGCGTCGATGATCGTCACGTCGTTGCCGTCGACCTGGCCGGGCATCGTCGAGCCGGCGTAGAGGAAGACGCTGGCGAGGTCGAGGCGGGCGGCGGCCATCAGCATGCCCGGGCAGGGACTTGTCGCAGCCGGCCAGCAGGACGCGAGCCGTCGAGGCGCTCGGCCATCATCACGGTCTCGACCGAGTCGGCGATGACCTCGCGGCTCACGAGGCGAGAAGTGCATGCCCTCGTGGCCCATGGAGATGCCGTCGGAGACGGAGATCGTGCCGAACTCGAGCGGGTAGCCGCCGGCCGCGTGCACGCCGTTCTTCACGGCCTTGGCGAGCCGGTCGAGGCTGAGGTTGCAGGGGGTGATCTCGTTCCAGCTCGACGCGACGCCGATCTGCGGCTTCACCCAGTCGTCGTCGCCCATGCCGACGGCGCGGAGCATGCCGCGCGCGGCGGCCTTCTCGAGCCCGTCGGTGACGTCGCGGGAGCGGGGCTTGATGTCGGGCTGCTGTCCCGTCGGCTGGGTCATGGCGTCAGGCTAGTCCGGCTCCGGCGACCGGCCGCGCGCCCGTCTCAGGAGGCGCGCCCGTCTCAGGAGGCGCGGCGGCGCTCATGCGTCTCTCGCTCCATTGCGGCGACCACCTCTGCTTGCGTCGGATGGTCGGTCGGAGTGCCGTAGGCAAACCGCATGAGGGCCCGCCAGCCGCCGCGGTCGTACGTGACCCGGGGCACTCCGTCATCCCGGGAGCGCCGCCAGGCGGCTGCACCCTCCACGGTGGTCAGCGAGCCGGGCGGAGCCCACCACCCCTCGCCTCGGGGGTCGCAGTGAGCCGGGTAGTGGCGGTCGGCTCGGTCCCGGACCGCCAACGGGTTCATCACCGACGACCTGTTCGCCGTGCTCGTCCACCGCCATGATCGTCACGCCGGACAGTGCCAGCACCTCCTCGAGGTCCGCGGTCGATGGAATCGTGCGGCCGGTCTCCCACCGAGCCACTCGCGACTGCGACACCCCCAGCTCGGCCGCCAGGTCTCGCTGCGACATCCCGAGCCGGCGACGGGCTCGTCGGACCAGCCCCGGCAGCGAGTCCAGCAGAGGGCGCTCGACGCCCTGCCGACCAGCCCCGCCCTCGTCGTCAACGGTCGCAGCGTCTCCCGCTCGATCGTCGCCTGCCCTGCCTCGTCCATGAGTGCGCCCCTCGCTCGTCTCCGCGCGATCAGGCGAGCACGCAGCACCGACAGACCACGGCAGGATGCCGGCCTCATCCACAGGGCGGGGCCGGAGGGGTCCCCCCGTCCGCTACGACCTGAGTCACCCAGAGACTCAGGTCACAGCATCCGCGCGGCCCCGCCGGGCGCTAGCTAGAACCTGAGTCACCCACTGACTCAGGTCGTAGTGCGCGCACAGGTCCATGGGCCACTGCAAGCTGAGTCACGTGGCGACTCAGGTCGTAGCGCCCGCGGGCCCGCACATTTCAGATCCTGGACGACGATCTTGCCGCCGGGGTGGCCGTCCTCGGAGAGGCGGTGGGCGTCGGCGAGGTGGGAGCGGTCCGGACGCACGAAGACCTCGGGTCCGCCGTACGAGCCGGGGTGATCCCCGTCAACGCGCCTCGGCGGCCGCCTTGAGCGAGGCCAGCCCACGGTCGAAGTCCTTGCCGATGGCCTTGTCGAAGAACAGCTTGCCCGCGAGCGACATGACGGGGTTGCGCCTGCCGCTCATCGTCCACACGACCGTGTGCCGGCCCCCGCCGACCTGCTCGAGGTCGAAGGTCGTGAGGTTGCGCGCCTTGAAGGGCTTGAGGAACTGCAGGTCGACCGCGACCCGCGACGGGGTGGACTCGACGATCTCCATGTCGCCCTCACCCGCCTTCTTGTTGCCCGACCAGTGGTAGCGCGAGCCGACGCCCGAGGCGGGCCCGGAGTACCTCCGGTCGAGGGCGGGATCCAGGCCCTCCCACGGCGACCACTCCTGCCACTGGCGGAAGTCGTCGACGAGGCCGTGGACGCGGTCCGTGGGGGCGTCGACCGTGGTCGAGCGGGACATCGAGAAGTCAGCCATGGCGAGATCCTAGGGAGAGCGACGGGCGCGCGGGCGGGGCGAGGAGCGGCGTCAGTCGAGGGAGGCTGCGCGGACGAACATCACGTCCGGGAGGTCCTTGTGGATCTCCTGCCAGGTCTCGCCGGTGTCCGGCGAGCACCAGACGGCGCCGTTGCGGCCGCCGAAGTAGAGGCCCGCCGCCTCGTGGTCGTCGGCGCACATGGCGTCCCGCATGACCGCGGCGTAGAAGCTGTCGGGCAGGGCTCCCTCGCCGAGGGGCTCCCAGCTGGCGCCACCGTCCGTCGTACGGCAGACGCGCGCCTTGCCGTCGACGGGCCAGCGGCCGCCGGCGTCGGCGATCGGGAACGTGTACGCCGTGTTGGCCTCGCGCGGGTGGGTCACCATCGCGAAGCCGAACTCCGAGGGCAGCCCGGGAGCGATGTCCTGCCACGACGCTCCCCCGTCGTCGGAGCGGTAGACGCCGCCGTGGTTCTGGAGGAAGAGGCGGTCCGGCTCGGTCGCGTCGCGGGCGACCTTGTGCACGCACTGGCCGAACTCCGGGTAGTTGCGCTCGCCGGGGAAGAACTCGGCCTTGACCCCGGTGTTGGACGCCGTCCACGATGTCGCCGCCGTCGGACGTGCGGTAGACGCCGCCGGTCGAGATCGCCGCGAGCACCGAGTCGCCGTCGGTCGGGTGCGGCAGGATCGTGTGGAACGCCTGGCCGCCGAAGCCCTCGTTCCACTCCTGCCGGTGCGGGTGGTCCCAGAGCCCGCGGACCAGGTCGAAGGTCTCGCCGCGGTCGGTCGAGCGGAAGATCGCGCCCGGCTCGGTGCCGGCCCACACGACGCCGTCCTCGACGCCCGGCGCCAGCTGCCAGACGCGCGCCAGGGTGGCCGGGTTGCCGTCGGGCAACGTCGCGTCCTCCGGGAAGCGGATCGCGCCGTTGGGGGTCTCCTGCCAGGAGGCGCCGAGGTCGTCCGAGCGCCAGACCTGCGGCCCGAGCCAGCTCGAGGACGCCCCCGCGAAGAGGCGCGGGGTGTCGCCGCGCCGGTCGATGAGGACGGAGTAGACCTCCTCCATCGGGAAGTGGGGCCCCGTCCACTCCCAGGCCGTGCGGGCCTCGTCGGAGGTCCCGATGAACAGCCCCTTGCGGGTCCCGACCATCAACAGCGTGCGCGCCATGCCACCACTCCTGTCTCCCGTATTCCTAATAGGAACAGTAGTCTCATCGCACCATGGGTCAAGACCTTCCTGTCACCTCGTACGCGCTCCTCGGGCTGCTCACGTTCGGGGACGAGCTGACCGGCTACGAGCTCAAGCAGCGGGCGGACGCCACCCTGCGCTTCTACTGGGTCTCCCCCGCGATGAGCCAGGTCTACAGCGAGCTGGCCCGGCTCACCGAGCACGGCCTGGTCCTCACCCGCTCCCGCAGGTCGGCCAGTCAGGGGAGGTCGGGCGGGGTCGAGACCGCGGGCAGCACGACGTACCGGCTCAGCGCCAAGGGCCGGCGCGCCCTCGAGACGTGGATGCGCGGGACCGAGCCCGGCTTCTCGGTGCTCAAGCACCCGGTCGCCCTGCGGCTGCTGCTGGGCCACGTCGTGGACCCGGGGACGACCATCGCGATGCTCGAGGCGCACGTCGAGGCGCTCGACGCCGAGCGGGAGGCGCTGCAGCGGGTCCGTGAGGGACTGCGCGGCTCGGACGCGCCGGGACAGGCGTTCCGGCACCCGAGTCTCGTGGCGGACTGGGGGCTCGACTACTTCGACAACGAGCGCCGTATCGTCACCACCCTCATCGAGCGCTTGCACGAGGAGGAGCTGCAGGAGGAGGCGGACGGGTGACGCGAGCCATCTGGCTGGTGGTCGTGGGCATCGTCTCCGTCCAGGTCGGCGCGGCGTTCGCCAAGGACCTCTTCGGCACCATCTCGCCCACCGCGATCGTCTGGCTGAGGCTGGTGACCAGCGCCCTCGTCCTCACCGCGATCGCCCGCCCCCGCCTCAAGGCCCGCAGCCGCGAGGACTGGATGGTGGTGGCCGGCTTCGGGGTGAGCCTGGGGGTGATGAACTGGGCGATCTACCAGTCCTTCGCGCGCATCCCGCTGGGCATCGCGGTCACCATCGAGTTCATCGGACCGCTGACCCTGGCCGTCCTCGGCTCGCGCCGGGCACGGGACCTGGTCTGGGTGGGGCTGGCCGGCCTCGGTGTCCTGCTCCTCGGCTTCGAGCCGGCCGACCTGACGGTGGCGGGCGTCCTCTTCGCCCTGCTCGCGGGCGCCGCGTGGGCGGCGTACATCCTGCTCAGTGCCCGCACCGGGGCGCGCTGGCCGGGACTCGACGGCCTGGCGGTCGCCAGCGTCCTGGCCACCCTGCTGCTCACCGTCCCCGCCATCGTCTCCGGCGGCGACACGCTCCTCGACGGTCGCGTGCTGCTGATCGGCGCGATGATCGGCCTGCTCTCGCTCGGTCATCCCCTACAGCTGCGAGATGGCGCGCTACGGACCCTGCCGCCGTCGGTGTTCTCGATCCTGATGAGCCTCGAGCCCGCGGCGGCCGCGCTGGCCGCCATCGTGGTCCTCAACGAGGTGATCACGCCCCTGCAGGGCGTCGCCATCGCCTGCGTCATCGCGGCCAGCGTGGGCGCCACCCGGGGCCGGCCCGTGCTCACGGAGCCGGCCCCGGACTGACGGCGCGCCGCCACGCCGCGCTTCGCGGGCGCAGCGTTCATCGCGGGCAGGCACAATCGGGCGCATGGCCACCCAGAGCACGCCCGGCACCCCCAGGTGACGGCACCCCTCGAGATCGGCTACGTCGACGTCCGCTCCGACGACGGCACCCGGCTCCGCGCCTGGACCAACGACCCCGACGGCACGATCGAGGGCCCGACCGTCCTGCTGTGCAACGGCCTCGGCACCGGGCCCTGGGCGTGGCCGGCACTGCTTCGAGCCCGACTGCGGCGTGCGGGTCGTCTCGTGGAACCACCGGGGCGTCGGGGGGTCCGCGCGTCCGACCGACCCCGCCCGCGTCGGCGTCACCGAGTTCGTCGAGGACGGGCTCTCGGTGATGGACCACTTCGGGGTCGAGCGGGCCGTGCTCATGGGGTGGTCGATGGGCGTCAACACGGCCTTCGAGCTGGCGGTCCACCACCCGGAGCGGGTGAGCGGGATCCTCGCGGTCGCCGGCGTGCCCGGTGACACCTTCGCCACGATGCTCGGCCCGCTGCGCGTGCCGCGCCTGGTGGCCCACCTCGCCGCGGTCAACGCCTCGCGGGTGCTCAAGCACACCGGCCGGCTGCTGTCGCCGGTGGTCAACCGGGTGCCGGTCACGCCGCTCACCATCGGGGCGCTGACGCACTCCGGATTCATGCTCCCCGTGCCGGATAATTACCTGGCCGACTTTCCCAATGGCCGCCATGCGCCGGCCGCCCGTGCTGCGCTGGACAGCCTGCGCGCCGGCGCCGAGCCGGAAACGGCGCTGCCGGCAGCCGACCCTGCGCTGCAGGAAGAGTCCTTGTGGAGCGCGGTGCGCAAGATCGACAAGCCGCTGGCGTATGAATCCTTCCTGCGCAAATATCCGAATGGCCGCTACGCGTCTGCCGCGCGCAGCAGCCTGGCGCGGCTGCGGCCCCAGGTGGCAGACCCTCGCCCGGCGTTCGACCCGCCGGTGGTCGATGCCACCCGCCGTATCTTCAGCCCCGGCACCCCCGGTGGCCTCGGCGCTCCAGGTAGCCTCGGCGGTCCCGATGTCCAGATGCCGGAGAGGCCGGTTGCCAGGGCGCCGGCAATGCCCGCCGCGCCCGCCGCGCCGCCCGCAATGCCTGCACCGCCGCCGGCCACGGCACCGGCAGTCCCGGACCGGCGGGTTGCGGCCATACCGCCTGCAGCACCGGCCGCCCCCAGCCTGCCGCAGGCTGCAGACGCCGACGCCGACCTGGAATCGGCGCCGGCGCCGGCGCCGCCCAGGCTCGGGCGCACACTGCGCGTGGCCAACCAGATCATGACCGGCAATTTTTCACCGGACCCGGTCACGGGGCTGGTATCCGGCAGCGGCCGCATCGTGTGGGACAACGGCGACCAGTTCGACGGCACCATGGTGCGCGGGCAGAAGGAAGGCCGCGGCGAGTTCCGCTGGGCCAATGGCCAGCGCTACCGCGGCGACTGGTCCAGGGACCAGCCCAACGGCCGCGGCAGCATCCAGTTCCCGAACGGCGACCGGTACACCGGCGAGGTGCGCAACGGCCTGCCGAATGGCACCGGCACCCTGGTCTTTGCCAACGGCAACCGCTACCAGGGCGAAGTCAGGGACGGACAGCCGAATGGCAGCGGCGTGCTGAGCTTTGCCAACGGCAACCGGTACCGGGGCGAGGTAAGGAACGGCGTGCCGCAGGGAACCGGCACCAACCGCTACGCCAACGGCGATACCTACACCGGCACTTGGCAGCGCGGCAGGAGCGACGGCCAGGGCCGCTATACCTGGGCAAACGGCAGCTACTGGGAAGGCGAGTTCCGCGACGGTGTGAAAACCGCGAACGGCACCATGGTGCAGGCGGGCGATGCACCGGGCGGCGGCCTGCCAGCCGTTGCCGGCGATGCGCCGCGCGGCAGTGCCGCCGGTGGAAACGCGGGCTACGAAGGCGCGGCCGGCGCAGCCGGCAGGTAATCTGCCGGGACTGCTTGTCAGCCAGCGCCGGACTGCAGCTTGAGCGCGCCGATCTGCAGCCGCAGTTCCGGCACCAGTTCCTGCTCGAACCAGGGATTCTTCTTCAGCCAGATCTCGTTGCGGGGCGAGGGATGGGGCAGCGGCAGGTAGCCCAGCGGCAGGTAGTCGCGCCATGCCCTGACCGTTTCGGTCAGGCTGGCCTTGCGGCGTTTTCCCAGGTAATGCGCCTGCGCATACTGCCCGATCAGCAGCGTCAGCTGCAGGGCCGGCAGGCAGGCGTCGAGCTGGCGATGCCAGCGCGGCGCGCACTCCGGCCGCGGCGGCTTGTCGCCCGATGTGCCCTTGCCCGGGTAGCACAGGCCCATCGGGATGATGGCGACTTTCAGCGGATCGTAGAAGCACTCCGCCGGCAAGCCCAGCCATTCCCGCAGCCGCTGGCCGGACCTGTCGTTCCACGGGATGCCGGTCTCATGCACCCGCCTGCCCGGCGCCTGGCCGACGATGCGCAGGCGCGCCGTCGCGCCGGCCTGCACGACAGGGCGCGGACCGCAGGGCAGGTCGGCGCAGAAGGTGCAGGCGCGGATTTCGTCTAGCAGCCGTATCAGTGTCATCGGGCCTTATCTCTTGCGTTCGGCACCAGGACCGTTCAAAGCATTTCCAGCGCGACCTTGCGCGCCGGCGCCGGGAAAGCCTGATCCAGCGCGGCGATATCTTCCGCGTCCAGCGCAATCTCCAGCGCCTGGCGGTTCTGGCGGACGTGCTCGGCACTGGCTGCCTTCGGAATGGCGATCACGCCGTCGCGCCGCAGCACCCACGCCAGCGCGACCTGCGCCGGCGCTGGCCGCATGCCTGGCGGCGACCTTCTCCAGCGCGGCATCGTCCAGCAGCCGCGATTGCTCCAGCGGCGAATAGGCCATCACCGGCATCGCGCGCTGCGCGCACCAGGGCAGCAGGTCGTATTCGATCCCGCGCCGGGACAGGTTGTACAGCACCTGGTTGGTCGGCACGGCCGCGCCGCCGCGCGCCAGCAGCTCCTCCATGTCGGCGACGTCGAAATTGCTGACGCCCCAGTGTGCGGATCTTCCCGGCGCGCAGCAGTGCCTCCATGGCTTCCACCGTCTCCGCCAGCGGCACCTGGCCGCGCCAGTGCAGCAGGTACAGGTCGATGCGGTCGGTCCCGAGCCGGCGCAGGCTGCGCTCGCAGGCGGCGACGGTGCCGCGGCCGCGTCGCGTTATGCGGATAGACCTTGGTGACCAGGAAACAGCTGTCGCGGCGGCCGGCCAGGGCTTCGCCGACGACTTCCTCGGCCGCGCCTTCGCCATACATTTCCGCGGTGTCGATCAGCCTCATGCCCAGGTCCAGGCCGGTTTGCAGCGCGGCGATCTCGCTGCTGCGCCGGCCGGGTCTTCGCCCATGCCCCAGGTGCCCTGGCCCAGCACCGGCAGGGCCTCGCCGGAAGGAAGTACGGTGGTGCGCATGATTGCTCCTGTCGTCGTCATGCGACGCAGTATATCGGCCGGGCCGGGACCCGGCTTTCCTTACCTCATGCCATCTTGAACATCCGGGCGTCGAACGCAAATTCGCGCACGATCTCCAGCCGGATGTCGCGGTAGGCCGGATGCCGCGGGTTGAGCACCGCATTGCGCGATTCGGGAATGATCGCCGAAGGAAGGAACAGCACCAGGCTGCGCGCCGATGCGCTCCATGCCCGGCCAAATTCCTGGGTGCTGGCCGGCGCCGGCAGCTCGGCCCAGTCCGGCGGCAAATCCGCCAGCGGCGGCTGCCAAGCCAGCGCCGGGTCGTCCGGCACATCGATGGCGACCAGCACCAGCGGCGGGTGCGCGGATCCGGCCAGGTGAACGAATTTTTCCAGCGCGCAGATTTCTATCGTCGTGCCGGCATACATCACCGGCCAGCCTATCGGATTCCAGCGACCCCCATACAGCCGCGCGCCTTCGCACAAGGTGTCGAGCGCCCATTTACGGGTGGTGATCCGCCACAGCCTCAAGCCACGCCGCCCGTGGCGATGGCGTTAAGGACCTGGCGCACGGACACGGCGCCCGGCTCCGTGTCCATCAGGTCCAGCGGCGCGGCATTGTCGAAGGCGCGATTCGGCTGGCGCATCCATTCGATGGCGGCGGCTTCATCCTCGAACACATCGATCGCCATGCGTGTCACCGTTCCCATCCGGTACACCCGCTCGGTGGCGACGGCGTCTATCCTGGCGGCGTTCTTCTCCAGCCGGCTCGCGGTGGAGGCGGGGACCTGGGCGATGTCCTGTACTGCGCGCATCGGTGCACGCCGAAGAAGCTGCTGGCAGCCTTCAGGATGGCGGCCGGATAACCTTCGCGGATGGACTGGACCGCCGCAAAGCCGCCCAGCGGCGCAGCCGAGACGATCTCGTTGAACATCCCGGAATCGCCCCGCTTGGCGGCGAACGATTCGCTTATTTCCGGTAGCTACGGTGCCGGCTCTGCTTTCTGGCGAACGACATCGTGACCTCCATTTGAATATCAAGAATACACCAAATGGCGGAATGCGCAATGCGCATATCCACAGGCTCGAATGTCAGGCGGGGAAATATAGCCAGTGCCTATCCAATGTATAGAAAGGATTTCCTTTGTCTATTAGATGAGAATGACTATCATTTGCAAGAGCAAAATTTGTTTATCGAACAGGGAGCGACCGGAATGGCATTGGCAGCGAAAAAATTCAGTCAGGTGATTGCGCACATGGCAATCGGCTTCGCCGTCATGTTCACCGTGACCGGCTCCGTTGCGTTCAGCGGCCTTGTCCTGCTGGTCGAACCGGTGCTGAACGTCCTGCTGCTGCCCTTCCACCAGCGGGCATGGGCAAGGCTGCGCGAGCGGTACCGCCAGAAGCGCTCGCTCGCCATTGCCGCCGAAAAGCTGAGCCAGACCGGCATGCACATGGCGGTAGCCTTCGCGGTGGTCTACTGGGCGAGCGGGTCGATGGCCTTCGGCGGCGTTGCAGCGATACTCGAACCCGTGTGCAACGTGCTCCTGATGCCGGCGCACGACCGTCTCTGGGAACGCCTGCGCGAGCGGCTGTCGCCGGGCGGCGCGCGGCATGCTGTGGTCCACGGTCTGCCTTGCACCTGATCGCGGCGGCCAGCCTGCCGCTGGTGAAGAATGGCAATAAATCCGGCGCGACTCTGGGATAATCCCGGACGCTCCCCAGCCTTGCCAGTGCGCGCTCAAATGCCGATGAGCCTGCCTGCCCGGCGCGGAATGCGTGCTTTTATCCCATGCAGGAACGACACGGTCGGCAAAAAATTGAACAAGAGCGGAATACTTCTTCACGTCGCGGGCTTGTGGACGCTATCCACGCTGGACGCCTCGGCGAAATGGCTGGTGCTGGCAGGCATGCCGGTGCTGATGGTCACCCTGGTGCGCTACCTGATGCATGTGCTGCTGATGGCGGCGGTGGTCCTGCCATCGCAGGGCGGCGCGCTGTTCCGGACGCGGTCGCTGCCGCGCCAGCTGGTGCGCGGCCTGCTGATGGTCTTGTCCACCGTGCTGTTTTTCTCCGTGCTCAAGCGGCTGCCGCTGGCGGAGGCAACTTCCCTTAACTTCATGGCGCCGCTGTTCCTGATGGCCATGGCGCCCTGGCTGCTCGACGAGTCGCACCGGCTGCACCGCTGGCTGGGCGTGCTGCTGGGTTTTGCCGGGGTGCTGATCGTGGTGCGTCCGGGTTCGCAGCTGGACTTCATCGGCGTTGCGCTGGGCCTCTTGACGGCGGTCACCTTCGCCTTTTTCCAGATTGCGACGCGGCGCGTTGCGCACGACCATCCGCTGACGACCAACTTTTACGGCGGCCTGTTCGGCTCCGTCACGCTGCTGCTGGCCTTGCCCTGGTTCTGGACCATGCCGGCGCTGTCGGCAGGCCAGTGGCTGCTACTGATCTCCACCGGCTTCACCGGCTTTGCCGGCCACCTGATGCAGATCATGGCCTACAGCCGGACCCAGGCGACGCTGCTTGCGCCCTTCAACTACCTGCAGATCGTGGCGGCCGTCGCGCTGGGCTGGCTGGCCTTCGGCCAGTTGCCCGACCTGACCACGGCAGTCGGCATTGCGCTGATTTGCCTGGGAGGGCTGGCCGTGGTGCTGTGGGAGAGGCGCGGCGCAGCCCGCCTGGCAGCAAACCGTAAATAAGCGCGCCGGCGTGCCGCACCGGCTCATTGCTCCGGGGTGGCCGGCGGCACCTGCCTCAAGCGGGAATTCTCGACGACTTGTTTCGAGGAAGTTCGCCGTTTTCGCCGAGGCGTCGTTTTCGCGGGAGGCGAGGGCGAGGCGGGTCCGCACTTTGTCGCCGGCGATATCGATATAGACCACACCCTCGGCCCGGATCTGGCTGACCGAGGCCGGAACGATGGAGATGCCGAACTCGGCCGACACCAGGCTGACCACCGACGAAAGCTGCGGCGCCTGCTGGCCCAGCCTGGGCTCGAAACCCGCGTTGCGGCAGGCCGAAACGATCTCGTCATGCAGGGTAGGACTTGCCTCCCGCGGAATCAGCACGAAGGGCTCGCCCGCAAGGTCCGCCATAGGAAAGCCGCCGGCGCGATGCGAGCCGCGTGCTTCACCGGCAGCACGATCTTCATCGGCTCGCTGGCGATCTGGTACAGCGCAATGCCGGCAAAGGAATGGACGCCGGGACGCACGAACGCAACGTCCAGCCGCCCCTCCATCAGCGAGGCCAGCAGCTGCGTGGTGTTCCCCTCGGTCAGCATGAGTCCGACGCCGGGATAGGCATTGCGAAACGCGCGTATCAGTGCCGGCACCGCGGGGTTGAATGCCGACGAAGCCGTAAAGCCGAGATTCAGGTCCCGGTTTCGCCGCGCCCGGCGCGCTGGGTATTCAGCACCGCCTGTTGTGCGTCGTCCAGCAGCCGCCTGGCGTCGGCCAGCAGCGCTTCGCCGGCTTCGGTCAGGGTCCACGCCGTGCCCGGTGCGCCGGAACAGCGTGACGCCGAGTTCGCGTTCCAGCGCCAGGATCTGCTGGCTTAAGGGCGGCTGGCCGATACCGAGTTTTTCCGCTGCGCGCGTGACGTTGCCTTCCTCTGCCACGGCAAGAAAATAACGAAAGTGACGAAGCTCCATAGCGGTATATGTAAAACCTATTTCAGGCAGACCATCCAGATATTGGACAGTATAACGGACTGGCGTCACAATACGGGCTCCCCGCGGCGACGCACCGGTTTTCCCCTGGCTCCCGGCTGCACGAACGCGGATAGTTTTCCGTATAACGAGGCTCTTGTCATGTCAGAAATTGCGCAGCAAAGCGTAGGCCGCAGTACAGCAACATCCACATCACGCAGCTGCATCATTACCGGCTTCCGGCGGCCGGCATCGTCTCCATATTGCACCGCATCAGCGGCGCGCTGATGTTCCTGGCTGCTGCCCTTCGTGCTCTACCTGCTCGAGCGCAGCCTGACTTCCGAATCGACCTACGACTACCTGCGCGGCTTGGCCGCGCAGCCCGTCGTCAAGCTCATCATCCTGGCGCTGGCCTGGGCCTACCTGCACCATTTCCTCGCCGGCATCCGCCACCTCTTCATGGACATGCACTACCTGCTCAGCAAGGACGGCTCGCGCAACTCGGCCGTCACGCGTGCTGGCCCTGAGCCTGTTCCTGACCCTGCTGGTCGCCCTGAAACTGTTTGGAGTGTTTTAAACCATGGCGATCGAACATAACAATATCGGCGCGCGCCGCCTCGTCGTCGGCGCCCACTACGGCTTTCGCGACTGGCTGGCCCAGCGCATCACCGCCATCGTCATGGGCCTGTACACCGTCATCCTGCTGGTGAGCTTCCTTACCAGCAATGACTTCAGCTACATCGGCTGGGCCGGCCTGTTTGCCCAGCCAGTGGTTCAAGATCGCCACCTTCGTCACGCTGCTGACCATGTTCTATCACGTCTGGGTCGGCATGCGCGACATCTGGATGGACTATGTCAAGCCCGTCGTCGCCCGGCTGCTGCTGCAAAGCGCCACCATCGTGTGGCTCATCGGTTGCGCCGGCTATGCCGCGCAGATTCTCTGGAGCGTATAAAAAGTGGCCGCCATCAAATCTTCCATTCCTTCCCGTCGCTTCGACGTCGTCATCGTCGGCGCCGGCGGCTCCGGCATGCGCGCCTCGCTGCAGCTGGCCGAGGCCGGCCTGAACGTGGCCGTGCTCTCCAAGGTCTTCCCGACCCGCTCGCACACCGTGGCCGCGCAGGGCGGCGTCGGCGCCTCGCTGGGCAACATGTCCGAGGACAACTGGTACTGGCACATGTTCGACACCGTCAAGGGCGGCGACTACCTCGGCGACCAGGACGCCATCGAGTTCATGTGCCGCGAAGCGCCCAAGGTGGTCTACGAGCTCGAGCACTTCGGCATGCCGTTCGACCGCAATCCCGACGGCACCATCTACCAGCGCCCGTTCGGCGGCCATACCGCCAACTTCGGCGAGAAGCCGGTGCAGCGCGCCTGCGCCGCGGCCGACCGCACCGGCCACGCGATGCTGCACACGCTGTACCAGCGCAACGTGCGCGCCAAGACCCACTTCTTCGTCGAGTGGATGGCCATCGACCTGATCCGCGACGCCGACGGCGACGTGCTGGGCGTGGTCGCGCTGGAGATGGAAACCGGCGAAGTCATGATGCTGGAGGCCAAGACCACCATACTCGCCACCGGCGGCGCCGGGCGCATCTGGGCCGCGTCGACCAATGCCTTCATCAATACCGGCGACGGCATGGGCATGGCCGCCCGCGCCGGCCTGCCGCTGGAAGACATGGAGTTCTGGCAGTTCCACCCGACCGGCGTGGCCGGCGCCGGCGTGCTCATTACCGAGGGCGTGCGCGGCGAGGGCGGCATCCTGATCAACAGCAATGGCGAGCGCTTCATGGAGCGTTACGCGCCGACCCTGAAGGACCTGGCGCCGCGCGACTTCGTCTCGCGCTCGATGGACCAGGAAATCAAGGAAGGCCGCGGCTGCGGCCCCAACAAGGACCACGTGCTGCTGGACTTGCGCCACATCGGCGCCGAGACCATCCAGAAGCGGCTGCCGTCGATTCTGGAGATCGGCCACAAGTTCGCCAACGTCGACGCCACCAAGGAGCCGATTCCGGTCGTGCCGACCATCCACTACCAGATGGGCGGCATCCCGACCAATATCTACGGCCAGGTGGTCGCGCCGAAGAACGGCAACCCCAACGAGATCGTCAACGGCCTGTACGCGGTGGGCGAATGCGCCTGCGTGTCGGTGCATGGCGCCAACCGGCTGGGCACGAACTCGCTGCTGGACCTGCTGGTGTTTGGCCGCGCGGCCGGCAACCACGTGGTGCAGAGCGGCCTGAAGCAGCGCAGCAACAAGGACCTGCCGGCGGATGCGGCCGACCTGGCGCTGTCGCGGCTGGCGCGGCTGGAAGCCTCGACCGGTTCCGAGCGGGTGCAGGACGTGGCCAATGACGATCCGCGCCTCGATGCAGCACTACTGCGGCGTGTTCCGCACCGACGAGCTGCTGCAGGCGGGCTACCGGGAAATCATGGAACTCGACGAGCGGCGCAAGCACGTGTCGTTCAAGGACAAGTCCAAGGTGTTCAACACCGCGCGGGTCGAGGCGCTGGAGCTGGACAACCTGATCGAGACGGCCAAGGCGACCATCACCTCGGCGGCGGCGCGCAAGGAATCGCGCGGCGCGCATGCGCACCGGGACTTCGAGAAGCGCGACGACGAGAACTGGATGAAGCACACGCTGTTCTATTCCGAGGGCAACCGGCTGGAGTACAAGCCGGTGATCACCACGCCGCTGACGGTGGAAACGTTCAAGCCCAAAGCACGCACATTCTGAGAGAACCCACACCATGCCACGCACAGTGAAATTCAAGATATACCGCTACGATCCGGACAAGGACAAGAAGCCGTACATGCAGGACCTGACGGTGGAGCTGAAGGACACCGACAAGATGCTGCTGGACGCGCTGCAGCGCATCAAGGCCGACGTCGACGACACGCTGTCGCTGCGGCGCTCGTGCCGCGAGGGCGTGTGCGGTTCGGACGCGATGAACATCAACGGCAAGAACGGGCTGGCCTGCACCACCAACCTCAACGAGCTGAAGGAACCGATCGTGCTGCGGCCGCTGCCGGGGTTGCCGGTGATCCGCGACCTGATCGTGGACATGACCAACTTCTTCAAGCAGTACCACTCGATCAAGCCGTTCCTGATCAACAACACGATCCCGCCGGAGAAGGAGCGCATCCAGTACCCGGCCGAGCGGGAAGAGCTCGACGGGCTGTACGAGTGCATCCTGTGCGCCTGCTGCTCGACGTCGTGCCCGTCGTTCTGGTGGAACCCGGACAAGTTCGTCGGTCCGGCCGGGCTGCTGCAGGCCTACCGCTTCATCGCCGACAGCCGGGACGAGGCGACCGGCGAGCGGCTGGACAACCTGGAAGACCCGTACCGGCTGTTCCGCTGCCACTCGATCATGAACTGCGTCGACGTCTGCCCGAAGGGCCTGAGCCCGAATGCAGCCATCGGCAAGATCAAGGAACTGCTGGTGCGCCGCGCAGTGTAAATATGGTTTGGCGGCTGCCCTCAGTCATCGAGGAAGCCGCCCTTGTAGAAACTCCATGCGGTGCCGTCGTGCAGGTAAAAGAAGCCGTCGCCGCAGGCATCCTTGCCGGGGAAGTAATCCCGGTACTGCCGCGGCACCAGGCGCGTCAGTTCCTCCTCGCTCAATTCCTCGAATTCCTCCGGCGTAATCGCCTGGCCGACTCTCAGCTTTCTGTTGCCCATCGCCTGTTCCCGTTTGGTAAGGGATGTCATTATAGTCAGCGTCCCGGCTCGGCCGGGGCCAGGCATGATTGCGCTCGCGCATTGAACGGCGCTGCCGATGATGCTACCGTTACGCCAAAGGAAGACAGCCGATGAAATGTGTACTCGTAGGATCCCGTTATTTCGGCGCCACCGTATTCGAGGCGCTGCTCAAGGAAGAGGGCGTCGTCATTGCCAATGTCGTGGCGCCCGCCGCGGATGACCGCCTGGCTATCGCTGCCCGCAATGCGGGCGTGCCGGTGCATGTGCTGGAAAATCCCAAGCTGGTGCCCGGCGAGGCAATTACCGAGGGCGCCGACCTGATTCTGGCCGCCCACACGCATGCGCGCGTCAGCGACGATGCGCTGGCGCGCGCGCGGCTGGGCGGGGTCGGCTACCATCCGTCCCTGCTGCCCAGGCACCGCGGCATTGCCGCCGTCGAATGGACCATCCTGGAAGGCGACCCGATTGCCGGCGGCTCCGTCTATCACCTGTCGCATGGCTGGGACGCGGGCGCCATTGCCGCGCAGGACTGGTGTTTCGTGGAGAAGGGCGAGACCGCGCGGGAACTATGGGAGCGGGCGCTGGCGCCTATGGGTCTTGCGCTGCTGGCCGGCGTAGTCCAGTTTGCGCGCGCAAACGGCCACCTGCCGGCCGAAGCCCAGGACCCGCGCTTCGCGACCAAGGCGCCGATGATACGCAAGTCCCTGGTGCTGACCGAAGACCGGGACGCCGCGACCACGTCGCTGATCCTGACGCTGGTCGGACCCGACCGCCATGGCATCGTCAGCCAGCTGGCCGAACGGGCGCAGCGCTTCGGCGCCAACTGGGCAGCAAGCCGCCTGACCCGGCTGGCCGGCGAGTTCGCCGGCACGGTGCACCTGGAAGTGCCGCGCGAAAACGCCGAGGCGCTGGAAAAGTCGCTGCGCGAGCTGTCGTCGAGCGGCCTGCAGGTCTGGTTGCCCGGAGCGCTGCCGCCAGCGTGCCGGATTCATTGCGCGGGGTGGAACTCGAGCTGGTCGGCGACGACCGGATCGGCATCGTCAGTACCCTCACGAAAATCCTGGCGGAGCGGGGCGTCAGCATTGAAAACCTGCATACCGAAATCCTGCGCAAGGGCGTCTCGGGCAAGCAGACATTCAAGATCGGCGCGCACCTGCTGCTTCCTGCGAGCTTGTCCATGGACGCATTGCGCCAGGAGCTGGGGGCGCTGGCGCACGACATGACGCTGGATATCGCGCTGGGCGAGCGGCAGGCTTGACGCTGTCCATGACGGTAAGAGGTTGGAAACTGGCGACGTGGCTGGAATAACGGCATGCCTGCCAAGCCCCCCACCTTTCCCGGCCCGCTGACAGCGCGCGGCGCCGTACTCGCGGTGCTGCTTTCCAACGCCGACCAGACCGGTTCCGAGCCGCTGCGCGGACGCGTCACGCTTGCCGCCATCGTCCGGACCCTGAAACGCAAATATCACTGGCCGATAGAAACGGCGAGCTTCCCGTCGAATGCCGCCGACGGCCGCGCCACCTGGGCGACGGTGTACAGCCTGCCGCCCGAGGTCATCGCCGCCGCGATGGACGCAGGCGGCCGTGACTGGCTCATGAGCCGTTCGATGAACCGGGCCCACCTGTAAGACCGCCTCGCCGTGCCCGCCATGCTCTCTACTGACCTGGTCAAGAACCTTTTCCGCCATCGAGATTCTTACCATCATCAATTATTAAAAAGAGACGAACCATGGGAGTCGACCGTGTCATTGTCGTAGGTGCGTCCGCAGGCGGCGTCGAAAGCCTGCAGGCCCTGGTTTCTTCTTTACCCGCGGGCCTCGATGCGGCCATCTTCGTCGTGCTGCACCTGTCGCCCAACCATGTCAGCCATTTGCCGCAAATCCTCCGCAGGAACAGCACATTTCCCGCAAGGCACCCGGTCGACAGGGAAAAAATCCAGGCTGGCACCATCTATGTCGCGCCTCCGGACCATCATCTGCTGATCGAAGATGATCATGTCCTGTCCACCAGGGGCCCCAGGAAAACCGCAACCGGCCATCCATCGATGCGCTGTTCCGTTCCGCTGCCTATCACTATCGCGACAGCGTCATCGGCATCGTGCTCTCGGGAGCGCTGGACGATGGCACTTCGGGGCTTTGGAACATCAAGCGCATGGGCGGCATCACGAATATCCAGGAACTGTCCGAATGCGCCTTCGATTCGATGCCGTCCAGCGCGCTGTCGGAGGTCGATATCGATTATTCGCTGTCTGCCGCGGATATGGGACAACTGCTGCACCAGCTAATCGAAGAGCGTAATCGCATGAAGCCGAAAAACGTGTCGCAGGCACACCAGGAAATGGGGCTCGAGGTCAGCATTGCCATCGGTGACGACGCCTTCGAGAAGGGCATCATGGAAATGGGCCCGCATCGCCATTTGCCTGCGCGGAATGCCACGGCGTGCTGATGCAGATCAGGGAAGGCAGACGCACCCGCTACCGCTGCCACACCGGGCATGCCTACTCGTCCAGCGCGCTGCTGTCCGAGGTCATGGAGGCGGTCGACGAAAGCTACTGGAAAGCCATGCGCGGACTTGAGGAGGCTGCGATGCTGCTGAAAAAACAGTGCCGAACTGCAGGCGTCGAACGACGGCGGATGCTGCAAAGCTTTTCGACAGCGAAGCGCAGAAAACTCGGAGCAGGCAAAGAAGCTCAGGGAAACCGTATTGTCGGGCAAGCTGTTAGCGGCGACAGCCTGCTGGAAAAGGCCAGGAAAGATAAAGGGAGCTAAAGCGCCCATGCGCTCTCGCGGCAGTAATCCGATCCATTTGGTGTCACGGTTCAAGACAGGCATTGTTGTCACAGGGAGGTAACAGGAACGTCACGGCATGGTCATTTCCGCTCTTTAAGATTCGCTGCATTGAATTTTAAACAGCAGGGAATACGCATGAAGAAGGCACCAAGTTACACGTACCGTGACGGATCTGGAAAGAGACCAGCTCAAACCAGTCGGCAAACGAGCATTTCAGCACGGTGCTCAATACCCGCCTCAGTCGACGCAGCCTGCTGCGCGGCGGCGTGGCCTCCGCCGCAGGCGCGCTGATGGGCACCCTGGGTCTTTCTGCCTGCGGTGGCAGCAGTGACGACAACCCCGCGGCTGGCACGGCGGGTTCGCAAACGGAACGGCTGCTGGGTTTCCAGGCCGTGTCCAAAAGCCTGGCCGATGCCGTGATCGCCCCGCCGGCTACACTGCAAGCGTGCTTATGCGCTGGGCGATCCGCTTACCGCGACCACGCCAGCCTATAACAACGACGGGTCGGACACCGACTTTGAAAACCGGGCGGGCGACCATCACGACGGAATGGAATTCTACGGGCTGTCCGCACCGGACAGCCATCGACCTCGTCCACGGAACGCGGGCTGCTCGCTGTGAACCACGAAGCGACAACGGATGAGAAGCTGGCCGTCTTCTTCCTGCATGCGAATGGCGGCACCACCACGCTGCCCCGGCCGGCTGTTGAAGTGGACAAGGAAACCGCGATCCACGGCCTGTCCGTCGTCGAGGTACGCAAAGAACGCGGGCAAATGGGAATACGTCAAGGAGTCGGGTTTCAATCGACGCATGACTCCGCTGACCGACATCGACATCAGCGGTCCGGCGCGCGGCAATGCGCTGCTTGTCACGAAGTATTCGCCCGAGGGCACGCGGACCGCGGCACGTCAACAACTGCGGCTCCGGCAAAACGCCCTGGGGCACCTACCTGAGCAGGCGAGGAAAACTGGTCCCGGACTATTTCTTCCGTGCAGCCCGCGACGATGCGGCAGGCGCAACGACAAGAGCGTCGTGCGCATGAAGCGCTATGGACGCTTCCGCGGCGCAGCATCGCGCCATGGCTGGGAATCCGAACGGCACCGAAGACTAGCTACGCGCGCTGGAACAACAGCACGACCTGGCGCCAGCGCCGATGGCAGCGATGATTACCGCAACGAGATGAACACCTTCGGCTATATCGTCGAGATCGATCCTTACGACAAGAACCGTGCGCTGCGAAAGCGCACTGCGCTAGGACGCATCCTGCACGAAAGCGCCGCTTTCGGGAGGGTGGTGGTGGACCAGCCGGTCGCGGCCTACATGGGCGACGATGCGCGCAATGAATACATCTACAAGTATGTCTCGGACGCGCTCTGGCGCGCTCCGGACAGCACGCCTGCGCTGACCGGATCGCGACCGGCGACCGGTACCTCGACAGCGGCAAGCTGTATGTGGCGAAGTTCAATGCCGACGGCAGCGGCCAGTGGCTGCCGCTTTCGCGGCCAATCCGGCCATTGCCGCCTATGCCGCGCTACACATTCGACAACCAGGCCGACGTGGTGGTCAATGCCCGCCTGGCTGCCGACGCCGCCGGCGCAACGAAGATGGACCGGCCCGAATGGTGCTCGGTCAATCCCGCCAATGGCGAAGTGTATTTCGCGCTGACCAACAATACCAATCGCCGCGTCGAGCCCAGCGGTTCCAGCCAGGTCGCTCCCGACAGCGCCAATCCGCGGGTCTATACCGACCTGAAAGGCCGAGCAGCCGGTGGGCAATCCGAACGGCCATATCCTTCGCATGAAGGAAGGCGCGGCCGGCGCAACGGCCACGGGCTTCACCTGGGACATCTACCTTTTCGGTGCCGAAGCCAGGGCCTCCACCGACATGGTCAACCTCTCGAAGCTGACCGACGACCAGGACTTCTCCAGCCCGGACGGCGTGGCCTTCAGCATGGCAACCGGCATCTGCTGGTTCCAGACGGACGACGGCGCCTACACCGATGTGACGAACTGCATGATGGTCGCCGGCGTCCCAGGCAATGTCGGCGATGGCGGCAAGGTCACGCTGACCTATCCGAAAGCCGCTGGCGGCACCCTGGCAGTCGATACCTTTGTCGGCAAGGCCGCCACCCCGGATACCTTGAAGCGCTTCCTGGTCGGCCCGGTCGCCTGCGAGATTACCGGTATGGCCGAAACCCCGGACGGCAAGGCAATGTTCGTCAACATCCAGCATCCCGGCGAAACGACGCAGGCTGCAAACGTTGCCGACCCGTCGAAATACACCAGTGCCTGGCCTGCAAACGCAGGCTATGGAAAGGGAAGGCGTCCCCGTTCGGCGACCATCGTGATCACGAAGGACGACGGCGGCCGCATCGGGACTTGAACAAGCCGGCGCCGGCTTGCTAGGATGAAGACTGCCCCGGTTCAAGCCGGGGCAGTTTTTCCATCTGCCTCCCATGCATCCATGGCCTATACCGCCTACCTGCTTACTCCCGAGTCGCGCGCAGCCGTCCTCGAACGTTTCCCGCCGAGGTTCGCCGATGTGATCTGCCACCACGTGACCGAGCGTTTCGGCATGGCCGCAGGCGAAGCGTGCGTGCCGAAGCCGGCGCAGATCAGCATCGTCGGCTACGCGTCCGACGACTCGCTGGAAGCGCTGGTTGTCGCGGTCAACGGCCAGACCATGCGGCCGGATGGCATGGTCTACCACATCACCTTGTCGCTGGACCGCTCGAAAGGCCGCAAGCCGGTCGATTCCAATCGATTGATTGCCTCAAAGGGGTGGGACAGCGTGGCGCCGCTGGCAATCGAGACGGTTCCCCGGCTCTGCTATTGACGGCAGCGCGCCGGGGGCTGCAATCGATGGCATGAAAAAAGGGCAGCGTCTTGCTGCCCTTTCCCTACTGCCGGGACCTACGGTAAAGCTGCGCCGGTCAGGCGCCGGTGCAGGTATAGCTGGCAGCGGCGTTGATGTCGTCCCGGCCGCTGCAGCCGAAAGCGCCCGACTCGCCGCCAAGATCCGGCATGGGCTTCCTTTCCCAATGTATCCCGCGCCCAGCCAGGGACAATCTTCAGCGCTCTTGCACTAGAATGGCGTCCAAATCCAGAGAAGAGGCCGGCGCATGCGTTTGAAGATGAAAGAAAATTCCCTGTTCGCAATCCTGCTGCGCTCGCCCTGGTGGATCAGCTTTGTGATTGCGGCCGTCATCGGCCTGGTCGCCGCGCTGATGATGCCGGTGGAATACCGGACGCTGGCGGCATTTTCCGGCACACCGTTCTTCATTGTCGGCTGCATGGCCGCGTGGCGGCAGTTGCGCACGCCGAGCGCCACCAAGGTCAATGCTGCGCTGGCCGCCGCGGCGGAAATGCCATCTGCTGCCTTCCTGGCTGCGTTGGCGGACGGTTTTCGCCGCCAAGGCTTTACGGTTACACCCCATGCAGGCCGCGGCGCCGATCTCGAAGCCGAGAAGTCCGGCCGCATAGCCCTGATCGCCTGCAAACGCTGGAAGGCGGCGCGGCATGGCGTGGAGCCGCTGCGGGAACTGCAGGCCGCCGCTGCCAGCCGGGGTGCGCAGGACTGCATCTATATTGCGCTCGGGGAGGTAAGCGACAATGCCCGCCGTTTTGCGGTGACGGAAAAGATCGATATCGTCCAGGGAGTACGCCTTGCGCAGTTGGTGACGCCTGCCTGAGTTGGCAGTACACGGTATTCATGCCGTATAGCCGAACCGGTAATCTTGTCGTTTTCCTGCGGGTGGACAGACTATAAAAAACGCTGGAGACACACCATGAGCCTTGCACATCTGCTGGCGCGCCAGGCGCGCGTCGCGCCCGGACGCCCCGCCATCTACAGCGGCGCCGTGCCGCATGCAGATCACGGGCAATGGGCTGCGCGCAGCGCCGGCCTCGCGGCGCGCATGCGCGAGGCCGGCCTGGTGCGCGGCGACCGTATCGTTCTCTTCATGCGCAATCACCCGCGCTACCTGGAAATCATGTGGGCGGCATGGTGGGCCGGCCTGGCGGTCGTCCCGGTCAATGCGAAGCTGCATGCCCGGGAGGTGGAATGGATCATCGCCGACGCCGGCGCGCGCTGGGCCTTCGTGACCGCCGACGTTGCGCCCGATAGCCTTGCCGGCCTGGAACGGCAGGTCACGTGGAATCGGACGAGGCCGATGCGCTGCTGGCTGCAGCCGATGACGACCGGGCGGTGCCGATAGAAGACTGCGATGCCGGCGACCTGGCCTGGCTGTTCTATACGTCGGAACGACCGGCCGGCCCAAGGGCGTGATGCTCTCCAACGGCAACCTGATGCCATGGGCTGACCTATTTCGTCGAGGTCGATCGGCCCGCCGCAGCGACCGCCAAAGTCTATGCGGCGCCCTTCTCGCACGGCGCGGGCCTCTACTGTCTGCCCGTCCTGCGCGGCGCGCCCACGTCGTGCCGGACTCGGGCGGCTTCGACCCGGCCGAGCTGCTCGAGCTCGGCCGCCATTTCGGTGACGTCTCGACTGTTCGCCGCGCCGACGATGGTCAAGCGCCTGGTCGATCACGCCCGAGCAGGCGGCGCCGACGGGCGCGGGCCTGCGCACCATCGTCTATGGCGGCGGGCCGATGTATGTGGCGGACATCGAGGATGCGGTGCACCGTGATGGGGCCGCGCTTCGTGCAGATCTACGGCCAGGGGGAGACGCCGATGACCGCTACGGTCCTGCCGCGCGAACTCGTCGCCGACCGAAGCCATCCGCGCTGGCGCGAGCGGCTCGGCTCGGTCGGCGCCGCGCAGAGCTGCGTCGAGCTGCGGGTCGCCGACGCCGACGGCCGCCCGCTGCCTGCGGGCGAGACCGGCGAGATCCTGGTCCGCGGCGCCTCGGTGATGCTCGGCTACTGGCGCAATCCCGCGGCAACCGCAGCAACGCTGCGTGGCGGCTGGTTGTGGACCGGCGATGTCGGCGTGCTCGACGCCGACGGGTTCCTGACGCTCAAGGACCGGTCGAAGGATGTGATCATCTCGGGCGGCTCGAACATCTATCCGCGCGAGGTCGAGGAAGTGCTGCTGACCCATCCCGACGTTGCCGAAGCCTGCGTGGTGGGCGCTCCGCATGCCGAGTGGGGCGAGGAAGTGATCGCGTTCATCGTGCCGCGGCCGGGATGCGAAGTGGATGGTGCGGCGCTGGATCGCCTCTGCCTCGATCAGATTGCGCGGTTCAAGCGGCCCAAGCGCTACCTGCGGATCGCGGAGTTGCCCAAGAACAACTACGGCAAAGTGCTGAAAACCGAGTTGCGGGCGGCCCTGGCCGCGCAGGAACCGATGCAAACAGAGAAGGAGACGACGAAATGAACGGGATGGCGTTGAAGGGCAAACGGGCAC
>CAVZOU010000005.1:0-27724 GCA_963776975.1 uncultured Actinomycetota bacterium
CAGCGCCTCGGCGAGCGCGGTCTTGCCGGTGCCGGGCTCGCCCTCCAGCAGCAGCGGCCGCTGCATCCGGTCGGCGAGGAAGACGATGGTGGCGTTCTCCTCGTCGGCGAGGTAGCCGGTGGCGCCGAGGCGTGCTACGACGTCGGAGGCGGAGCTAACCGGGGTCCATGTCGGTCAGGCTACGACCCGCACGTTGGTCGGACGTTGGGGTCGGCCCCTCAGCCCAGCAGGTGCGCGGCGGTGGCGAGGAAACGACGGCCTACCCGCTCGGCGCCGAAGGACGTCACGTAGAGCCCGGTGGACACCCGCTCGAGGAACGCCCAGGCCCGGACGCGGGCCGGGTCGACCCCGGTGCGCTCGGCGACGAGGTCGCACCAGCCGTCGAGCCGCCACGGGCGCCGGGACCGGTCAGGTGCGAGCACCAGTCGCGCAGCACCACGCCCGCGTCGTACGCCGGGTCGCCGCGGAAGCCGTCCGGGTCCACGAAACGTGGCCCGTCGGCGCCCCCTCCCGGGGGTGCTCACGGGCAGCGCGTTGCCCGGGTGGGCGTCGCCGTGCAGGACCACGGTGGTGGCCGGGTCGTGCCCCGCCAGCGCGTCGGCGTGGTCCAGCGCGGCGCGGAGCACCCGCCGGTCGGTGGGCCGGCCCAGTCGCTCGTCGAGCTCGACGACGAGGGCGCGCAGCGTCACCGCCTTGTCCTCCCCCGGCGGGACGGCGTCCAGCGGAGCCGCCACGCCTCCCGGAGGGTGTCGGCGAGCAGGGCGATGGTCCGCTCGGGCGGGAATCCGGACTGCGCGAGGGCGGGCCCGAGGGACTCGACCAGCACCGCGTCGTGCTCGGTGTCGTGGGCGTGCAGCAGCGCGTAGCCGCGTCCCCCGGCCGCCCCCAGCACCCGCGCCTCGGCGACCAGGTCGTGGCCGGGCACCCCGACCTTGACCACGCGCTCCTGCCCGTCACGGGTCGTCGCGCGGCAGACGTACGACGCGCTCCCGCCGGGCAGCGGGCGGCCCATCGTCACCTGCCAGCGGTCCTCGAGCGCGGCGAGGACGCCGGGCAGGTCGCGACGCCAGGCCACACCCTCCTCGCCCTGCCCGGCCAGCTTGGCCCGGGTGAGCGGCTGGAGGCGCGGAGCGGTCACCGGCTGTCCCGGTCGGCGCCGGTGGCGAGGTCCCCGCACTCGACGAGGACCACGTCGTGCGCCGCCAGGTAGGGCCTGGCCCCGACGTCGCCGTGCAGCGTCGCGACGAGGGGCGCGAGGTGGTCGGCGCCGAGCAGGACCGGGTGCCCCGCCTCCCCGTCGTACGCCGCCCGCGCGAGGACCGCGCGCCCGGTCCCGGCCGCCAGCACCCGCGCCACGACGGGTGCGCCGACGTCGGGCAGGTCGACGAGCGAGACGAGCACCGCGTCGGGTCGCCCACGGCGAGGAGGCCCGCGCGCAGGCTGGCGCCCATCCCCTCGTCCCAGTCGTCGGCGACGACGACCTCCGCGGGCAGGTCCGCGAGCAGCGTGCGCGCCTCCTCGGCCCCGGCGCCGAGCACCACGTGGACCGGCGTGCAGCCGCCGTCGAGCAGGGCCGCGACCGAGCGCCGCAGCCAGGAGGTGCCGTCGGCGTCGTGCACCAGGGCCTTGGGGGTGCCCATCCGGCGGCCCGCGCCGGCGGCGAGCAGCAGTCCGACCGTCATGCGGGCCAGAGTGTCAGGCCCGGGTCGCCACCGTCAGCAGCACGGCTGCGTCGGTGTCGGCGTGCAGGTCGTGCCGGTGCTGCGGGATGACCAGGTAGTCGCCGGCGCTGCCCTCCCACGTGTCGTCGCCCGCGGTGAGCCGGACCGTGCCGGCCAGGACCTGCAGGCTGGCCTCGCCCGGGGCGTCGTGCTCACCCAGCGACCGCCCGCCCATGAGCACGATGAGGGTCTGCCGCATGTCGTGCTCGCGGCCGCCGAAGACCGTCACGGAGGCCCGGCCGCTGTTGGACTCGCGGGCGAGGGCCAGCTGCTCCTCGGCCAGGCGGGTGAGGGAGGTGGATTCCATGGGTGTCTCCTCGTCGTGGGGTGTCACCGGCCCGGGAGGACCGGTCCGGGCGCGTCGGGCAGGAAGGTCGGGATGTCGTCGCGCGCTCGCTCGACCAGCTCCCAGCCGGCGGCGGCGAGAGTGACCACCGAGACGGGGAAGATGCCGAGGTTCTCCCGCTCGACGTGCCGCTCGAGCTCCAGCAGCAGGGCGAGGACGTCGCGGTCGAAGTCGGGGTCGAGGACGTCGAGGCCGGCGATCGCGGAGTCGAGGTCCCGGTGCTCGCCCTCGAGCTGGGCCACCTCGTCGGCCCAGTCACCCTGGTCGCGCAGCGCCGCGAAGATGCCCTGCTCCTCACGGCGGACGTGCGGGTCGAGGTGCGAGGCCAGGTGCTGCAGCCGCTCGACGACCTCGGCGCGGTCGCCGGTGCGCAACGCCGTACGGACCTCGTGGGCGTCCACGAGGATGACGTCGTGCTCCTCCATGAGCTCGGCGATCGGGGGCACGCCGCGACAGCCGCAGTACTCACACATCTCAGCCCACCCGGTCCCACCCGCGCCGCGACGGCGTGCTGCCGGGCTGGCCCGGCCGGGAGTCGCGGGAGCGGTAGACGATGTAGGGCCGCGTCAGGTAGCCGATCGGGGCGCTGAAGACGTGCACCAGCCGGGTGAACGGCCAGAGGGCGAAGAGCCCGAACGCGACGAGGGCGTGCAGCTGGAACCCGATCGGTGCCTCCGCCATCAGCTCGGCGTCGGGCTGGAGGGCGAGGAACGAGCGGTACCAGACCGAGACGCCCTCGCGGTAGTTGTACTCCCCGCCCAGGCTGAAGATCGAGCCCGCGATCGTGTTCCACATGCCCAGCACGATGGCCGCGCCGAGGAAGGCGTACATGACCTTGTCCATGACGGTGGTGGCCGAGAACACCGGGCCGACGGTGCGGCGGCGGTAGATCAGGATCGTCATCCCGACGAGCGCCATCACCCCCGCGACGAGTCCGCCGCCCACGGCGACGTAGTGGTAGAGGTGGTCGTCGATGCCGATGGCGGCGGTCCACGACCGCGGCACCAGCAGTCCGATCACGTGGCCGCCGACGACGCCGAGCATGCCGAAGTGGAACAGCGGCGACCCGAGCCGCAGGAGCCGGTCCTCGTAGAGCTGGGAGGACCGGGTGGTCCACCCGAACTTGTCGTAGCGGTAGCGCCAGACGTGGCCGACGACGAAGGTCGCCAGGCACAGGTAGGGGACGATGACCCACAGGAAGGTGCTCATCGGGGTGCTCCGACGGGGATGGTGGCGGGCGCGATGATCGGGGAGGAGCCGTAGCCCTCCAGGCCGACCTCCTCGGCCGGCGGCCCCTGCTCGACCAGCCGTCGTACGGCGTCGGCCTCGTCCCCCTTGAGGGTCGGCAGGGTGTCGCACAGGGCGAGCAGCGCCGCGGCCCACGGGGAGCCCGTCGTGCCGTCGTCGTTGCGCCAGCCGGTGAGCGCGAGCCGCAGCATCTCCACGGCCGCCCGGTGGTCCTCGAGCAACCGCCACGCGGCGTCGGCGTCCACGGTCGCCCCGAACTGCAGCACCGCACACAGGTGGTCGGGCAGCTCGCCGGTCGACGGGTCCCACTCGGCCCCCGCCGCGCGGTAGGCCTCCTTGAACTGCACCAGCGCCATGCCGCGGCGCCGGGTGTCGCCGTACGCGAAGTAGGTGAGGTAGAGCGCGCACTTGCGGGTGTGGTCGAAGGTGGCGACGTACTCCTCCTGCAGCGGGCCGAGCTCGCTGTCGCGGAGGTGGGCGATGAGGGGCGCGAGGCGGGGGTGGCCGGGCACGAGCGCCTCGACGGCGTCCAGCGACGCGATCAGCGCGGGCGTCGGGTAGTCGAGCAGCACCGACAGGGCTGCCCACACCGGGCGTACGGCGTCGGGCCGGGCGTGCGCGCGGGTGAAGGGGAACATCAGTCGTCCTTCCGCGCCGGGAAGAGGCCGGCCGGGGCACCCTTGCCGTCCCAGTTGAGCAGGTTGACGCGCGACGCCTTGTCGCCCGGCGAGGCGAGCGTGTCGGAGGTCTGCCGGTCCTGGAGCATCCGGAAGTTCTCCACCGCGACCGGCGTCGGGTAGCCCGACCCCTCGCCGAACAGGTCCTGCTGCCCCCCGCCCTGGTCCGAGACGGGGCAGTCGGTGGCCAGCTCCTCGAGCGCGTGCGCCTGCTCCGCGTGCGCCGACGGGATGACGTAGCGCTCGTCGTACTTGGCGATGGCCAGCAGCCGGAACATCTCGTACATGGTCTCCCCCGACATGCCCACCGACGCGGGGATGGAGTCGTCCGGGTCGCGTCCCAGGTTGATGTCGCGCATGTAGGAGCGCATCGCCGCGAGCTTCTTGAGCACCCTGGTGACGGGCTCGGGGTCGCCGGCCGTGAAGAGGTTGGCGAGGTACTCGACGGGGATCCGCAGCGTGTCGATGGCGGCGAAGAGGTTGCCGCGCTCCTCCGCGTCCTCCCCGGTGTCGCGGACGACGTCGACGACCGGCGAGAGCGGCGGGATGTACCAGACCATCGGCATGGTGCGGTACTCCGGGTGCAGCGGCAGGGCCACCTCGTACTTGTTGATGAGCGCCCACACCGGCGACCTCCGCGCCGCCTCGATCCAGTCGGCGGGGATGCCCGCCGCCTCGGCCGCGCGTCGTACGTCGGGGTCGTCGGGATCGAGGAAGCAGCCGCGCTGGGCGTCGTACAGGTCGTGCTCGTCCTCGATCGACGCGGCCTCGAGCACCTTGTCCGCGTCGTAGAGGACGAGGCCGATGTAGCGCAGCCGGCCCACGCACGTCTCCGCGCACACGGTCGGGATGCCGACCTCGATGCGCGGGTAGCAGAACGTGCACTTCTCGGCCTTGCCGGTCTTGTGGTTGAAGTAGATCTTCTTGTACGGGCAGCCGGAGACGCACATGCGCCAGCCGCGGCAGCGGTCCTGGTCGACGAGGACGATGCCGTCCTCCTCGCGCTTGTAGATCGCGCCGGACGGGCAGGAGGCCGCGCAGGACGGGTTGAGGCAGTGCTCGCAGATGCGGGGCAGGTAGAACATGAAGGTCTGCTCGAACTCGAGCTTGACCTTGTCCTCGATGCCCCGGAGCATCACGTCGCGCGCGGCGTGCTCCTGCGAGCCGCCGAGGTCGTCGTCCCAGTTGGCCGACCACTCGACGTTCATGTCCTTGCCCGTGAGCAGGCTCTTGGGCCGGGCGACGGGGAACGTGTCGGTCTGCGGCGAGCTGAGCAGCGTCTCGTAGTCGTAGGTCCACGGCTCGTAGTAGTCCTGGATGGACGGGAGCTTGGGGTTGGAGAAGATCGTGAGGAGCTTCTTGAGCCGGCCCCCGGAGCGCAGCGCGATCCGGCCGTTGGGCTTGCGCACCCAGCCGCCCTGCCACTCCTCCTGGTCCTCGTAGGTCCGCGGGTAGCCGAGGCCCGGGCGGGTCTCGACGTTGTTGAACCAGACGTACTCGGTGCCGGAGCGGTTGGTCCACGCCTGCTTGCACGTGACCGAGCAGGTGTGGCACCCGATGCACTTGTCGAGGTTCATCACCATCGCCATCTGCGCCATCACCCGCATGTCGATGCCCCCTCGGTGGTTGAGGTGCGAGCGAAGCGAGCCTCGAAACCCATGTCAGTACTCCACCTTCGCGGTCCGCCTGCGGATCATCGTGACCTCGTCGCGGTTGTTGCCGATCGGGCCGATGTAGTTGAAGAAGTAGGACAGCTGGGCGTAGCCCCCGACGATGTGGTTGGGCTTCATCAGGATCCGGGTGAGGCTGTTGTGGATGCCGCCGCGCTTGCCGTCCCGCTCGGTGAGCGGCACGTCGATGAGCCGGTCCTGGGCGTGGTGCATGTAGACGGTCCCCTCGGGCATCCGGTGGCTGACGATCGCCCGGGCGGCGACGACGCCGTTGCGGTTGACCATCTCGATCCAGTCGTTGTCCTTGATCCCGACCTTGGCCGCGTCCCGGTCGGACATCCACACCGACTGGCCGCCCCGCGAGAGCGACAGCATGAAGAGGTTGTCCTGGTACTCGCTGTGGATCGACCACTTGTTGTGCGGCGTCAGGTAGCGCACGGACACGCCGAGCTCGTTCTGCTCGCCGATCGGCGTCTCCCCGAACAGCGCGGTCATGTTGAGGGGAGGCCGGTAGACGGGCAGCATCTCGCCCATCCCGAGGAACCAGTCGTGGTCGACGTAGAACTGCTGCCGGCCGGTGAGGGTGTGGAACGGCTTGTGCCGCTCGATGTTGATGGTGAAGGGCGCGTAGCGGCGACCGCCCGACTCGGAGCCCGACCACTCGGGTGACGTGATCACCGGGACGGGCGCGACCTGGGTGTCGGCGAAGGTGATCTGCTTGCCCTCGTGCTCGGCGGCGAGGTCGGCCAGCCTTGTGCCGGTGCGCTTCTCGAGGAACCGGAAGCCCTGGGTCGCGAGGTGGCCGTTGGACACCCCGGCCAGGTGCAGCATCGCGTCGGCCATCTGCACGTCGGTCTCGACCCGGGGCTGGCCGTCGCCGGCTCCCCCGTGGACGACGCCGTTGCGGGTGCGGAGGATGTCCACCTCGCGCTTCACGTCGTACGCGACGCCCTTGGTCAGCATGCCGACCTTCTCGAGCAGCGGGCCGATGGAGGTCATCTTCTCGAAGACCTGGGTGTAGTCGCGCTCGACGACCGCGATGACGGGCATCGTCTTCCCGGGCACCGGGTCGCAGCCGTCCGGGTGGTCGGGGCCGAGCTTCCAGTCCTTGACCACGCCGTGCTCGGTCGCCATCGCCTCGGGGGTGTCGTGCCACAGCGGCTTGGCCACCACGTCCTTGCGGGTGCCGAGGTGGGTGACCGCGAGCTCGGAGAACTTCTCGGCGATGACCTTCCAGGTGTCCCAGTCCGACTTCGGTCTGCCACGGCGGGGCGATCGCGGGGTTGAACGAGTGGATGAAGGGGTGCATGTCGGTCGTCGACAGGTCGTGCTTCTCGTACCAGGTGGCCGCCGGCAGGACGACGTCGCTGAAGATCGTGCTGCTGGTCATCCGGAAGTCGATCGTGGTGAGCAGGTCCAGGCGTCCCTCGGCCGCCTTGTCGGGCCACGCGACGTCCCGGGGTCGCATCTCCGGCGGCGCCTCCACCGCGGTCGCCGCGCTGTCGGTGCCGAGCAGGTGGCGCAGGAAGTACTCGTTGCCCTTGGCCGAGGAGCCCAGCAGGTTGGAGCGCCACAGCGACAGGATGCGCGGGTGGTTGTCCTCCGCCTCGGGGTCCTCCACCGCGAACTTCAGGGTGCCCGCCTTGAGCTCCCGGGCGACGTACGCCGGCGCCTCCATGCCCGCGGCGTCCGCGTCGTCGGCGAGGGCCAGCGAGCTGCGGTCGAACGTCGGGTAGCTCGGGCTCCAGCCCAGCCGCACCGACTGGGCCAGCAGGTCCATCACGGTCCGGCCGGCGAAGATGCCGGTGCCGGCGTCCAGGTCGTCGGCGCTGAAGGTGTCGTAGCGGTACTGGCTGGTGTTCACGTACCAGTACGCCGTCTGGTTCATGTGCCGCGGCGGGCGGTGCCAGTCGAGCGCGAAGGCCATGTGCTGGAAGCCCATGATCGGGCGGATCTTCTCCTGGCCCACGTAGTGCGCCCAGCCGCCGCCGTTGCGGCCCTGGCAGCCGGTGATCGTGGTGAGCACCAGCATCGCGCGGTAGATCTGGTCGGAGTGGAACCAGTGGTTGACCCCGGCCCCCATCAGGATCATCCCGCGACCCTCGGTGTCGATCGCGTTCTGCGCCCACTCGCGGGCCAGGCGCTCGACCTGCGCGGCCGGGACGCCCGTGTGGGTCTCCTGCCAGGCCGGGGTCGCGGGGTCCGTCGGGTCGTCGTAGCCGGTCGGCCACTCCCCGGGGAGGCCGTCGCGCGCGACGCCGTACTGGGCGAGCATCAGGTCCAGGACCGTGGTCACGAGCCGGTCCCCCACCCGTGCGACCGGTACGCCGCGTCGGTGGTGGCGGACCTTGCCGTCGGGGTCGTCGAAGCGCGGCAGCTCGACCTCGACGGACTCGCGGGTCCCGCCCTCGTGGTCGGCGTACATCGTGAGCGCCGGGTCGATGTCCCCGCGCTCGAGGTTCCACCTGCCCAGCCCCTCGTCGCCGAAGCGGTGGCCGATGGCGCCCTGCGGGATGCGGACCTCGCCGGTGCCGGCGTCGATGACGGCCGGCTTCCACATCGCGTTCTCGGTGCCGCCCTCCGGGTGCCCGATGTCGCCGGCGACGAGGTACTTGCCGGGACGGTAGGCACCGTCGCCGGTGGGCTCGAGGCAGATGAGGTTCGGCAGGTCGGTGTACTGCTTGTTGTAGTCGGTGAAGAACGGCACGTCCTGGTCGACGAAGAACTCCTTGAGCACCACGTGGCCCATCGCCATCGCGAGCGCTCCGTCCGTGCCGGGGGCGGTGGTGACCCACTCGTCGGCGAACTTCACGTTCTCCGCGTAGTCGGGGGCGACGGCGACGACCTTCTGGCCGCGGTAGCGCGCCTCCGTCATCCAGTGCGCGTCCGGCGTGCGCGTCATCGGGACGTTGGAGCCCCACATGATCAGGTAGCCGGCGTCCCACCAGTCCCCCGACTCGGGCACGTCGGTCTGGTCGCCGAACATCTGCGGAGAGGCGTTGGGCAGGTCGGCGTACCAGTCGTAGAAGGACAGCATCGGGGCGCCGATGAGCTCGAGGAAGCGCGATCCCGAGGCGTAGGAGACCGGCGACATCGCCGGGATCGGCGAGAACCCCGCGATCCGGTCCGGGCCCCAGCGCTTGACCGTGTAGACGTGGGCCGCGGCGACGATCTCGGCCACCTCGTCCCAGCTGGCGCGGACCAGGCCGCCCTTGCCGCGCGCCTTCTTGTAGAGCCGGGCCTGCTCCTCGTCCTGGACGATCGACCCCCACGCGACCACCGGGTCGCCGTACTTCTGCTTGGCGGCCCGGAAGAGCTCCAGCAGGACGCCCCGGACGTAGGGGTAGCGCACCCGGGTCGGGCTGTAGGTGTACCAGCTGAACGCGGCGCCGCGGGGGCAGCCGCGGGGCTCGTACTCCGGCTTGTCGGGGCCGGCCGAGGGGTAGTCGGTCTGCTGGGCCTCCCAGGTGATGATCCCGTCCTTGACGTAGACCTTCCACGAGCACGAGCCGGTGCAGTTGACCCCGTGCGTCGAGCGGACCACCTTGTCGTGGCTCCAGCGGTCGCGGTAGAACGCGTCCCCCTCCCGACCGCCCTTCTTGAACAGGGCCCGGCCGTCCTCGGACGCCGTCGCCCTGGTGAAGAACGTCCGACCCCCGATGAGGGCCGAGGTGAGGGGGCCTTCGAGGGCGGTCATGCGGTCTCCGATGCGGCGGCGGTACGACGGACGACGGTGAGGGTCAGCAGCAGCGTGAGCGCGGCGGTGGCCGCCAGCAGCCACAGCCCGATGGCGTAGGAGTCGGTCTGGCCGTAGACGTAGCCCATGAGCAGGGGCGGCACGAACCCGCCGAGCCCGCCGGCCGCGCCGACGAGTCCCGTCACGCCTCCGACCCGGGCCGGCTCGGTCACCCGGGCGATGAGGGCGAAGACGGCACCGCTGCCGGCGCCGAGGGCCGCGGCCATGGCCAGGAACGCCACCGTGCCGATGCCGTCCAGCGGAGGGGTCCCGGCCGCCACGGCGGCGCACAGCGCGACCGCGCCGTAGACCACGGCCAGCACCGGGAGCGGGCCGAGCCGGTCCGAGAGCGCACCGCCGAGCGGGCGGCACAGGACCGCGACGACCACGAAGCCCGCCATCCGGTTGGCGGCGTCCGCCGGGGTCAGCCCGTGGGCGGTGATGAGGTAGGCCGGCAGGTAGACGGAGAAGGCGACGTACCCGCCGAACGCGACGGCGTACAGGATGCAGGCCTGCCAGGTGATCGGCAGCTTGGCGTTGGCGACCAGCCGGGAGGCGAGCGAGGTCGTCGGCACCACGCGCCCGGGGGCGTCACGCAGCAGCAGCCACGACACCACGGCGTACGCCGCGAGGGCGATGGCGGTGATGACGAACGGCAGCCGCTCGTCGCGCTCGAAGAGCTTGACGGTGGTGAGGGCGCTGATGGCGGTGCCGCCCATGCCCGCCCCGAAGATGCCGATCGCGAGCCCGCGCCGCTCGGGCGGGAACCACGCGTTGACGAAGGGCACCCCGACCGCGAAGGCCGTGCCGCCGATCCCGAGGAAGAACCCGCCCACGAGCAGCAGCGTGTAGGAGTCGATGGCCACGAACCCGATGAAGAGCACCGGCACGACCGTGGCCGCGGAGACGAGCGGGAACATCACCCGGCCGCCGTACCGGTCGGTCAGCGCGCCGACGACGATCCGGCCCAGCGACCCGACGAGCACGGGGACCGCCACCAGGAGCGCGACGTCGGACTCGGACAGCTCGCCCAGCGCCCCCGTCTTGCGGAACATCGGTCCGAGCGGGCTGATCAGGGCCCACGCCCAGAAGTTCACGGCGAAGCCCAGCGTCGCCAGGACCAGCATCAGCACGGGACCACCCGTGGTGGCGGGGGTCCCTGTCTCGGCCTCCGCGTCGTGCCGAGCCGTCATGCAGCGCCTCCCGGTGCTCCCTGGGCGCGCGTCCCGCGACCCCGTGTCCACCATCGGGCACCGGGAGGTCGCGGCGTAGGGACTTACGTCCCGATCCCGCAGGCCTGTCGCAGGGCCCCGGTCGTCAGGAGGGACGTACGGCGATCGCGTCCACCTCGACGAGCTGGTCGGGGTAGCCGAGCAGCGCGACGCCGAGCAGGGTGCTCGGGGCGTCGTGCTCCCCGAAGGCGGCGCGCACCACCTCCCAGGCGGCGACCAGGTCGGCGCGGTCGGAGGACGCGACGTACACCGTGGTCCGGGCGACGTCGGTGAGGCCGCAGCCGGCGTCGGCGAGGGCGGTGACCAGGTTGGCCATCACCCGCCGCGCCTGCCCGGCCACGTCACCCGGCGCGACCACGTCGCCGGCGGCGTCCAGCGGGCACGCGCCGGCGGTGAGGACGAGGTCGCCGGCACGGGCGGCATAGGCGTACGGCGCGGAGTCGGTGAGGGTGGGCGACCGGAGCAGCTCGACGGGGCTCATGGGGACAGGGTGCCAAAGCCGGCCGGGTCGGAGACGGAGCAAGGCCCCCACCCGGAGGTGAGGGCCTTGCTGGTGGAGCTGGTGGAGCTGGTCGAGCAGTGGGCTGGACTCAGAAGTCCATGCCGCCCATGCCACCCATGTCGCCACCGCCGCCGCCCATGGCGGGAGCCTTCTCGGGCTTGTCGGCCACGACGGCCTCGGTGGTGAGGAAGAGCGCCGCGATGGAGGCGGCGTTCTGGAGGGCGGACCGGGTCACCTTGGCGGGGTCGATGATGCCCTCGGCGATCATGTCGACGTACTCGCCGGTGGCCGCGTTGAGGCCGTGGCCCGGGGTCAGGTTGCGCACCTTCTCCGAGACGACGCCACCCTCGAGACCGGCGTTGATCGCGATCTGCTTGAGCGGGGCCTCGATGGCGACCTTGACGATGTTGGCGCCGGTGGCCTCGTCACCCGACAGGTCGAGCTTGACGAAGGCCTCGGTGCCCGCCTGGACGAGGGCGACGCCGCCGCCGGCGACGATGCCCTCCTCGACCGCAGCCTTGGCGTTGCGGACGGCGTCCTCGATGCGGTGCTTGCGCTCCTTGAGCTCGACCTCGGTGGCCGCGCCGACCTTGATCACCGCGACACCGCCGGCCAGCTTGGCCAGGCGCTCCTGCAGCTTCTCGCGGTCGTAGTCGGAGTCCGACTTCTCGATCTCGGCGCGGATCTGGTTGACCCGTCCCTCGATCTGGCCCTGGTCGCCCGCACCCTCGACGATGGTGGTCTCGTCCTTGGTGATGACGACCTTGCGGGCCTGGCCGAGGAGCTCGATGCCGGCCGACTCGAGCTTGAGGCCGACCTCCTCGGAGATGACCTGGCCACCGGTGAGGATGGCGATGTCCTGGAGCATGGCCTTGCGGCGGTCACCGAAGCCGGGAGCCTTGACGGCGACCGACTTGAAGGTGCCCTTGATCTTGTTGACGACCAGGGTCGACAGCGCCTCGCCGTCGACGTCCTCGGCGATGATCAGCAGCGGCTTGCCGGACTGCATGACCTTCTCCAGCAGCGGGAGGAGGTCCTTGACCGTGGAGACCTTGGAGTTGGCGATGAGGATGTAGGGGTCCTCCAGCACCGCCTCCATGCGCTCGAGGTCGGTGGCGAAGTAGGCCGAGATGTAGCCCTTGTCGAAGCGCATGCCCTCGGTCAGCTCGAGGTCGATGCCGAACGTGTTCGACTCCTCGACGGTGATGACGCCTTCCTTGCCGACCTTGTCCATCGCCTCGGCGATGGCGTCACCGACGGTGGTGTCGCCACCGGCGGAGATGGTGGCCGTGGCCGCGATCTGCTCGCGGGTCTCGACCTCCTTGGCCATCGAGAGCAGCTGCTCGGAGACCGCGGTGACCGCAGCCTCGATGCCGCGCTTGAGGCCCATCGGGTTGGCGCCGGCCGCGACGTTGCGCAGGCCCTCGCGGACCATGGCCTGGGCCAGCACGGTGGCCGTCGTCGTGCCGTCACCGGCGACGTCGTCGGTCTTCTTGGCGACCTCCTTGACCAGCTCGGCGCCGATCTTCTCGTAGGGGTCCTCCAGCTCGATCTCCTTGGCGATCGAGACACCGTCGTTGGTGATCGTGGGGGCGCCCCACTTCTTCTCCAGGACGACGTTGCGGCCCTTGGGGCCGAGGGTCACCTTCACCGCGTCGGCGAGGGTGTTCATCCCCGCTCGAGGCCGCGACGGGCTTCCTCGTTGAAAGCAATCAGCTTGGCCATACTCAGCGATTTCCTTCGTGATGAGTCTGTGTGGGTGGCGTCGGTGGGCTGCCCGCGACGGACGACCCGCACGGACCGACGGACCATTCCCGTCGACGTGCGGACCTCAGCGATCACCGATGCCGAGTTGTCACTCTCCTGATGAGAGTGCCAGCCTCATGTTTAGCACTCGACCCCTGCGAGTGCAAACAGCTCAGGGCCCGACGTGGACGGTCGGCTCGTGCTCCACCGGGAAGTTCACCGACGACGCGATGAAGCACGCCTCGCCCGCCTCGCGATGGATCCGCAGGGCGACCTCGACCTGGGACTCGTCGGCGACGGTCACCACCGGGCGCAGGAGAACCCGGGTGAAGTGCCCACCGATCCCCTCCTGCGCCATGGTGCCGACGGGCGAGTCGGCGTACGACGTCACGACGACGCCGTGGGTGACCGCCATGTGGAGGTAGGACAGCAGGTGGCACTGGGCCAGCGCCGCGACGAGCAGCTCCTCGGGGTTCCACCGCGAGGCGTCGCCGCGGAAGGTCGGGTCGGCCGACCCCTCGAGCGCCGGCTTGCCGGCCGCCCGCAGCACCACGTCGCGCGCGTAGTCACGGTAGCCGCTCGTGCCGCTGCCCCGGTTGCCCTGCCACTCCAGGTCGAGGGCGTAGGTGTGGTCCATGCCGCTCAGGCCAGCCGGGCGACGACGAGGTCGGCGAAGGGGACGGCGTTGGCGGGCAGCACGTCGAGGTAGAGCCCGGGCTCGGTGACCTCGAGCTCGCTGACGCACCACTGCGCCTCGTGGTGGAGCAGGTCCACGCGGCCGTAGTCGAGGGGCCGGCCGGTGAAGTCGCCGGCCGCCAGGATCGCGGCGGTGGCGAGCTCGGCCAGCCGGGTCGCAGGGCCACCGGGGCGGACTCCCCGCCGTAGTGCTCGTGGACCCGGATCTCGTCGCCGCCCGGCACCTTGTCGACCTGGGAGACGGCCACGCCGTCGAGGACGAAGACCGAGGTCTCCCCCACCGTGCGCACCGACTCGACGAGCGGCTGGGCGATCCACGGGCCGCGGGCCATCGGCAGCTCGGGGTGGTCGACGAAGTCCCGGCCGAGGCGCTCGTCGTCCGGGTCGTCGACGACGAGGACCCCGGCCCCGCCCGCCCCCACGCGGGGCTTGACGACGGTGCGGCCGAAGCGGCGTACGGCGTCCGCGAGCGCGGCCCGGTCGTCGGCGGTGACCGTGGGCACGACCGGCACCCCGGACAGCCGGGTCAGGTAGTCCTTGTCGACGTTCCACCCGAAGACGTCGGCGCCGTTGAGCAGCCGGGGCTGGTCGAGCGAGCGCGCCCAGTCGAGGAAGGCGCCGGGTCGGTCGACGTAGTCCCACGTGGACCGCACGACGACGAGGTCCGCGCCGGCCCAGTCCACCGACGCGTCGTCCCAGACCGCCCAGCGGGCGTCCACGCCACGCTCGGCGAGGGCGGCGTCGAGGGCCGGCGCACCGGGCTCTCCGTGCAGGTAGTCGGCGCTGGTGGCCAGCAGGACTGTCACGGGGTCTCCTCGGGGGTCGCGGGGGTGCCGGCAGCGGGGTCCGGCGACGTGCCGTGGAAGTGCCCGGAGCTGGTGTCCCGGTTGGTGCCCTCGCGGTTGTCGCCCTTCTCGATGACGACGAGGTTGTGGTAGCAGTGCACCGCCCGGACGTGGGTGTCGGTGTAGCTCGGCTCGTAGCCCTCGACGAGGAGCTCCTCGTGGTTGAGGCCGTCGACAAGGTCCTTGACCATGTCCATCGACGTCCCCCGGGCCCGCGGGTCGAGCTGACCGCCCCAGGCGGGCCAGTACGACGTCTGGGTGTCCTCGATGCAGTAGATCGCGCCGTCGGGGAGCAGCGGGAAGACGATCCCGAAGGTCTCGCGGACGTGGGCCGGCACGTGGCTGCCGTCGTCGATGACGACCAGCGGGACACCCCGCTCCTCGAAGATCCGGCGGAAGACGCCGGGGTCGGTCTGGTCGCCGCGGTAGGTCACGATCGGGCCCTGGTCGATGAAGGACTTGTCCTCGATGTCGAGACCGACGATCGTCGCCCGCGGGAAGAACCAGCGCCACATCTTCAGCGACGCCCCGCTGCGCTTGCGCCGGGTGTAGCCGCCCACCCCGATCTCCAGCAGGGTGAACTCACGACGGCGCAGGTGCTGGAGGTGTCGCTCGTAGTGCGGGGTGTAGCGGTGCACGCCCCACTTGTCGGTGCCGAACTCCTCGGCCAGCTCGGTCAGGGTCATCGCCCGCAGGCGGCGCCGGCGCTCGCGGCGCCGCTGCTCCGGCGTCGGCTCCGCCGTCTCGCTGGCGGGGGGTACGACGCCCGCGGGCGCCGCGCCGGGGAGGCGGCGGCGCACGGCGGAGACGAGCTGGTGCGGGGAGAGGGAGACCACGACGGCACCCTAACGACCGGGCACCGGCCGCCCTCACCCCCCGAGGACGAGGGAGAGGGCGATGGCGGCCATCACGACGGCGATCACCCCGTCGAGGACCCGCCAGGCCGCGGGCCGGGCGAAGAGCGGCGCCAGCCGGCGCGCGCCGTACGCGAGCCCGAAGAACCAGGCGAAGCTGCCCAGCACCGCCCCCGCCGCGAAGTACCAGCGTCCGACGTCGCCGTGCTGGTTGGCGATCGAGCCGAGCAGCAGGACGGTGTCGAGGTAGACGTGCGGGTTGAGGAAGGTCAGCGCGGCGGCCGTGGTCAGCACCGGGCGCAGCCCGACCCGCGCACCACCCGTGGCCGCGTGCAGCTCGCCGGGGTGCACCGCCCGCCGCAGCGCGAGGACGGCGTAGCCGAGCAGGAAGGCCGCTCCCGCCCAGCGGACCACGTCCAGCACCACCGGCGCCCGCTCGACGATCGTGCCGATGCCGGTCACCCCGGCGAGGATCAGCACGGCGTCGGCGGTCGAGCACAGCAGCGCGACCGCACCCACGTGCTCGCGCCTGATCCCCTGTCGCAGCACGTAGGCGTTCTGTGCCCCGATGGCGACGATGAGGGAGAGGCCGGTCAGGAAGCCGGCGAGCACGGTGGTGGGCACGGTCCGAGGCTAGGCGGCACCGAGCGCGACACTCCGCCACCGCGATGTCCGCCGGTGGGCTCCATCTGTTTTAATATGAGTAAGTTGATCGACTTTAGACAACGTCGACGTCAGCAGAGTCGACTTGGGACAGTGGGGAGCACCATGGAGGTCATCGTCGTCGAGGTCCCGGAGCTGGGGAACCACGCACACCTGGTCCACGACGGGGCGCACGCCCTGGTCGTCGACCCCCCGCGGGACTGGCGCCCGCTCGAGCTCGCCGCCGAGGAGGCCGGCGTCCGCATCACAGCGGTCGCCGACACCCACGTGCACAACGACTACGTCTCCGGCGCCCCGGGCCTCGCCCGCCGGCACGGGGCCGACTACTGGCTCTCCGCCGACGAGCGGGTGCACGTCGACCGCACGGGGGTGCGCGGGGGCGACATCCTCGGCGTCGGCGACCTGGTCGTCCAGGTCCTGTCGACGCCGGGCCACACGTTGCACCACCAGTCGTTCCTGGTGACCGACCCCGAGTCCGGGGCCCGCACCGTCTTCTCGGGCGGCAGCCTGCTGCACGGCACGGTCGGACGCACCGACCTGGTCGACCCGCTGCTGAGCCGGATGATGGGTCGCGCCCAGTGGGAGAGCGCCCGCCAGCTCGGCGCCCTCGACGACGTGGTGGGCCTCCACCCCACCCACGGCTTCGGCAGCCTCTGCGCCGCCACCGTCCCCGGGGACGGCGTGCACGGCACCATCGGCGACGAGCGGGGGACCAACCCCGTGCTCCGGACCCCGCGGGACACGTACGTCGAGGGGCTGGTCGCCGGCTTCGGCCCGGTCCCCCGCTACTACCGGCACATGTCCGCCCTCAACCGGGCCGGCGCGGGTGCGACGCCGGTGCTGCCGCCGGCCGAGGTCGACGAGGTCGCGGTGCACGACGCGGTCCGCGCGGGCTCCTGGGTGCTCGACCTGCGCTCGCGGCACGCCTTCGCCCACGCCCACCTCACCGGCTCGGTCAACATCGAGGACTGCCCGCAGCTCGCGACGTACGCCGGGTGGCTGGTGCCGTGGGGTGCCGACGTCGTCCTCGTCAGCGACTCCCCCGACGACCTGGCCTCCGGGGTGCACGACCTCGCGCAGATCGGGATGACGGTGCGGGCCACGCACCTCCTCGGTCCGGTCGGCAGCTGGCTCGACAGCACCGACTACCGGGTCGCCGACTGGGCGACGTACTCGCGCAGCCCGCGCGGCAGCGTCACCCTCGACGTGCGCCTCGACGCGGAGTACCACGCCTCGCACCTCCCCGACTCGCTGCACATCCCCCTGCACGACCTCGACGGGGCGATCGGCCGGCTCCCCGCGGGCCAGGTGTGGGTGCACTGCAGGAGCGGCTTCCGTGCCGCCATCGCGGCCAGCCTGCTGGCCCGCCGCGGTCGCGACGTGGTGCTCGTGACCGACGACTGGGCCCGGGTCGAGTCCATCGGCCTCCCGACCGTGGCCGGCCGCCCGGCGGCCTGATCGCCGGCGACGTAGGGTCGAGGACAACGACCCGCCCACCGCCTCCGCCGGAGTCCGGCCACCGGTCGAGAAGGCGGTCGCCATGTCGACGCCCACCCCGTCCCCTCCTGCGTCCACGACGACCCTCGTCCGCGGCCCCCTCCGCCTCCGCCTCGTGAACCCCGCCGGACCCGGTCACCTCGACGGGGGCTGGTGGCCGTGGGGTCGCGACCTCGCCACCGAGGTCTCCGACCTGGTCGACCACTTCCCGACCCACCTCGGCAGCATCACCCGGGTGCTCTACTCCCCGCCCGACTGGGACGGGGCGGTCCCCGTCGTCGGGGTGGCCGGCCGTCAGGTCGAGACCGGCTCGTTGCCGCACGACGACACGCACCTCGTCGACGTACGCACGACGGACGGCACGACGCTGCGACTCCTCGTCGTGCCGCCGGACTTCAACGACGCGGACGGCGAGGAGGCCCTGCTCGCCGCCGCGACGCCCGGCAACTCCCACCCGGCCGGCGACCTCCTGCGCGCGGTGACCGACGAGCCCGACGTCGACCCCCGCGACCGGTGGCGCGACGACGGCAGCGCCGGGTGGGGCTACGAGACCGCGGAGCCGCCGTCCGGCTGAGTCCCCGACCGGGACCCCGGACCGGGCGACCGCGCCGGCGCGTGGTGCCCGAACGGCACCGTCTCGGCGTACCCGAGCGCGGCCAGCACCGAGGGCAGCATCGCCGACGCCGTCCGCTTGTAGCCGTGGGTGCTGGGGTGGAACCGGTCCAGGCTGAACATCTCGTCGGGGTTGGTGATGAAGAACGGCCCGACCACGTGCGCGAGCGACACCGCGCGGGCACCGGTCGCCAGGGCGGCGTCGCGCTGGGCCGCCGCCAGCTGGCGTGACGCCCGGGAGCCGAGGGAGCGCAGCGGCTGGGGCACCGGTCGCAGGGCGCCGAGGTCCGGGCAGGTGCCCACCACGACCGGGGTCCCCCGCTCGCCCAGCCAGCTCGATCGCGTCGGTGAGGTGTCGCACCGAGTCGGCGGTGGGCACCCGGTGGGTCACGTCGTTGCCACCGACCACGATGACGGCGACGTCGGCGCGGTAGCCCGGCGGGAGCCCGGCGAGCTGTCCCGCCAGCTCGGCAGCTCTCCGACCCGACCCGGGCCGCGGTGTGCAGGCGTACGGCGCGTCCGGTGCGCTTGGCGACGCGGCGGGCCAGTCCACCTCCGAGCGTGTGCTTCGGGTGCGTCGGCGCCGAGCCCGGCCGCGATCGAGTCCCCGAGGACGAGCAGCTCGACCGGGTCGCCGTACCGCTTCTTCCAGACCTTGTCCGCGTCGGGGGCGACCTCGCCGAGGGCGTGGTGGTTGATGCGGGTGCGGGCGACGGCGGCCTGGCGGGCGAGCAGCTCGCGCGCGCCGTACGCCGCGGCGCCGGCGATCGCACCGAGGGCCGCCGCGCCCAGTCCCAGCCGTGCCCAGCCCCGCGCGGTCCCGCTCGTCGACATGGGCGCTTTCAACCAGACGCGACCGAACGCCGGGCCAAGCGGCGGGCCGTCGGGCGCGCGACCGGACCGGTCCGATCGGATGACCAGACCAGGACTTCGTACTCATGTGCGCACCTGCAGGGAAGGGCCACAGTGGGGACATGACCACCTCCACCCCGCAGAGGGAACCGCACGACCACCGTCGCGACGCGACCGCGGTCCAGCTCGGCTGGCTGCGTCGCGAGCTCGCCGACTGGCAGGCCGCCGGCATCGTCGACGCCACCCAGGCCGCCGCCATCTCCGACCGCTACCGCACGGTCGCGGAGACCCGGCGCTTCTCGCTCGGGCGTCTCCTCCTCGCGCTCGGCGCGCTCTTCGTCGGTGTCGGCCTCGTCTGGCTGGTCGCCGCCAACCTCGACCAGCTGCCGCCCCTGCTGCGCTTCGCCGTCGTGGCCGCCCTCTGGCTGGCCTTCCTCGTCGGCGGGGAGCTCGCGGCCCCCCGGCTGACGGCCGGAGTCCTGGGCGCGCTGCGGCTGCTGGCCGCACTGGCCTTCGGCGCGACGATCTTCCAGGCCGCGCAGTCGATGCAGGTGCCGGCCTACGAGCCGGTGCTCCTCGGGCTGTGGTCGGCCGGCACCCTGCTGCACGGCTACCTGACCCGCGCGGTGATGCCGCTGCTGGTCGGCATCGCCACCGGTCTCGTCTGGTGGATCTGGCAGCCCCTGGCCGGGTCCGGGAGCGGAGCCGGTGCGGTGCTCGCGATCGGCACGGCGTCGGTGCTGGCCGTGTCGCTCGCGGTCGTGCACGACCGCGGGCTGGAGCGCTTCGCGGCCGTCTGGCGCACCGTCGGGTGCGCACTGGCCATGGTCACCCTGTTCGCGGCGGCCATCCCCTACACGACCACCGACGGCTTCGAGTGGAACGTGTGGCTGGTCCTCGGCCTGGTCGCCGCGCTGGCCGCGGCCGCGGCGGCGCTGGCCGTCGCCCGGGGCACCGCCCGCCTCGAGCCGCTCGGCGCGCTCGGCGTCCTCGCGTTCTCCGTCCTGATGGTGCTCTGGGACACCGGGACCGACACCTCGTCGGTGGAGCTCGCCGACTGGGCGCACGCCGCCGTGGGCGTCGCGGCGTACGTCGTCGTGGCGGTCGGCCTGGCTGCGCTCGGCACGCTGCGCGACACCCCGGTCCTCACCGCGATCGCGATGATCGCCCTGGTGGTCTTCACGACCTTCCAGAGCTTCGCGGTCTTCGCCGCGATCATCCAGGGGGCCTGGCTCTTCGTCGTCCTGGGCCTGGTGTTCCTGGGCACCGGGTTCCTCTTCGACCGGGCCCGCCGCGAGATCTCCGCCAACCTCGAAGGAGCCGACTCATGAACCGCCTGCTCACCGTCGGGGTCGTCGTCGCCGTCCAGGCCGCCCTGGTCGTCGTCGCCGTCGCCCCCCAGATCTCGGCCCGGGCGACCGGTGAGACGCACACCTTCCGCGTCGAGCCGGTCGACCCGATCGACCCCTTCCGCGGGGCCTACGTGACCCTCGGCTACCCCGACCTGCGCCACGACCTCTCCTCCGACGGTGGCGGCGGCCAGGGCTCGATGGACGACGGCGAGAGCGGTGCGCTCTACATCGTCCTCACCGAGGAGGGTGGCCACAGCGTCGCGGCCGACTACCTCCGCGAGCGCCCGGACTCGGGCACCTACCTCGCCTGCGACGACTCCATGTGGCAGATCCGCTGCGGCATCGAGAGCTGGTTCCTCCCGCAGGACGAGGCCGCGGAGATGGAGCGGGTCCTCCTCGACGGCGCCGTCGCCGAGGTGCGGATCGACTCCCGCGGCAACGCCGCGCTCGTCGACGTCCGCGCCGAGTGACCCCGGGCGCCCGGCGCCCGGCTCGCCCGGCTCGCCGCGAGCGGTGACCAGCCCACCTTCCGGGTCGGCGGAAGTAGTGGCGCAGCAGTCCGTTGGTGTTCTCGTTGCGTGCCTCGCTGCCAGGGCGAGTGGGGGTCGCAGAAGTAGATGTCCAGGCCGGTGGCCTCGGCGATCTTGGCGTGGCGACACCATCTCGTGGCCCTGGTCCCAGGTCAGGGTCTGGCGCAGCGTCTGCGGTAGCCGGCTCATGGTCTCGACCATGGCGTGAGGCGACCGCATCGGTGCCGTGCCCATCGGGCAGGTGGAGCAGCATCACGAACCGGCTGGCCCGCTCGACCAGGGTCCGATCGCGGAGTTCGACGCGGTCGAGCCCGATGATCAGGTCGCCCTCCCAGTGCCCGGGCACGGCCCGGTCGGCAATCTCGGCGGGTCGTTCGCTGATGTAGAAATGAAAGGGATAAGGAGCGGGCTAGCGCGAAGACCCGGGGAGAAATTGCGGACCGCTAGACCGGTAAGCAGCCGAGTGTGCAGGGCGAGAAGCAGTAGGCACGGACTTGGACGTACAGGGATGGTGCATGGTCGCGTGGCTAGACGCGCAGCGACGGGTCGAGGGGGAAGTCGATCCTCAACTGTGCCGCGATCTGCTCGGGACGACAATTCCTCCTCGAGTGAGAATCGTGGACCCTGCGTGCAGTCGAGGGATTCGCGGCCAGTTCCCGCCCCGCGCCCGCATCGCACGCCGGTCGGCAGCCAAGCTGGGCCGTGAGTGGCCCGGTACAAATCGGTTTGCGGTCGGGGAACGTGGTAGACCCCGGGAGCGCAGTCACCGCCCGTACGGCGCGCCACGCCCGACACGCCCGCGAGCGGTCAGCCAGCCACCGCCCGGGGTCGGCGGAATGTGGCTCGACTCACCGCTCGAGGGAGCACCCGCGGGCGACCGGAAGCACGCAGCGGCGGGCGGTCAGCCGCCCGCGACCGCCGGGATGACCGAGACCTGGGTGCCGTCGGGCGTGGCGGTGTCGAGGTTGTCGAGGAAGCGCACGTCGTCGTTGCCGACGTAGACGTTGACGAAGCGGCGCAGGCTGCCCGCCTCGTCGAGGATGCGGCCCTTGATGCCGGTGTAGCTGGCGTCGAGGTCGTCGAGCACCTCGGCCAGGGTCGTCGCCGGAGGCGCTCACCTCGGACTCGCCGCCGGTGTAGGTGCGCAGGATGGTGGGGATGCGGACGGAAACGCTCACGGGTGTCTCTCCTGGACGAATCAGACGATGCCGGCGGCCGTGAAGGCACCGTACGACGGGTCGATGGTCGCGCGCGGGCCGACGTGGTCGGCGACCGCGTCGAGGGTCTTGAGACCCATGCCGGTGTTGATCACGACGGTCTCGAGGGTCGGGTCGAGCTGGCCGCTCTCGACGAGCTTCTTGAGCACGCCGACCGTGGTGCCGCCGGCCGTCTCGGTGAAGATCCCCTCGGTGCGGGCCAGGAGCAGGATGCCCTCGCGCACCTCGTCGTCGCTGATGTCCTCGACGGCGCCACCGGTCTGGCGGCAGATGTCGAGCACGTAGATGCCGTCGGCGGGGTTGCCGATGGCCAGGCTCTTGGCGATGGTGTCGGGCTTGACCGGGCGGATCGCGTCGACGCCGGCCTTGTAGGCGACCGAGACCGGCGAGCAGCCGGTGGCCTGGGCGCCGTACACCTTGTAGGGCTTGTCCTCGACGAGACCGAGGGTGATGAGCTCCTGGAAGGCCTTGTGCACCTTGGTCAGCTGGGAGCCGGAGGCCACCGGGATGACGATCTGGTCGGGCAGCCGCCAGCCGAGCTGCTCGGCGATCTCGTAGCCCAGGGTCTTGGAGCCCTCGGCGTAGAAGGGACGGACGTTGACGTTGACGAACGCCCAGCCCTCCTCCTCGCCGGCGATCTCGGAGGCGAGCTTGTTGACGTCGTCGTAGTTGCCGTTCACCGCGACGAGGTTGTCGGTGTAGACGGCCGAGTTGACCTGCTTGGGCTTCTCGAGGTTGCTCGGGATGAAGACGACCGTCTTGATCCCGGCCCGGGCCCCGGCCGCGGCGACGGCGTTGGCCAGGTTGCCGGTCGAGGGGCAGGCGAAGACCTTGGCGTCGAGCTCGATGGCCGCGCTCAGGGCGCAGGCGACGACGCGGTCCTTGAAGGAGTTGGTCGGGTTGGTCGAGTCGTCCTTGACCCACAGGTTGTCGATGCCGAGCTCGCGGCCGAGGTTGTGGGCCTTGAGCAGCCGGGTGAAGCCGGGCTCGGTGTTGTGGCTCTGCTCGATGTCGTCGGGCACCGGCAGCAGCGCCTTGTAGCGCCAGATGTTGTTGGGCCCGGCCGCGATCTCCTCGCGGGTGACGGCCGGGAAGTCGTAGGCGACCTCGAGCGGGCCGAAGCACTCCGGACACGCGTAGAACGGGCCGAGGTCGACCTCGTGGCCGCACTCGCGGCACGCGAGGACCCGGGCGTTGCCGAAGGCCCCCTCGCGCAGCGTGTGGGCGGTCTTCGGGCTGGCGTTTCTGCAACGGCAGTCATGCGACGTCCTCCTTCTCATCTACCCCGGGCGACTTTCGCTCCGGGACGGAATTGGCACCGTTTCCACGACTGCCGCAGTGCGGCAGGAGGTTCGTGGCGGTTGCCGGGACTTCGTCGGGCCGTTCCCTCAGTCCCTCGTGATGAGGTCTCTCAGATTAGGCAGGCCGTCTCAGCATGTGCACATCGAGTCCACATGCTGGACGAGACGGCAGATGCCCTCAGGAGGTGCGGGCGACGGCGTCGGCGGTCAGCTGGCGCAGCAGGTCGAGCACCCCGTCGGGACCGGGTACGACGACGTCGGCGAGCGGCACCAGGGCCGACTGCTCGTCGGACGCGGCGGCCACCAGCAGCGTCGGCAGTCCCTGCTCGCGGAGGGCGGCGACGGCCTCGAAGGCCTCGATGTCGCCGAGGTCGTCACCGGCGAAGAGGAAGCCGCCGGCCGACTGCTCCTCACGAGGGTCTCCACCGCGTGGCCCTTGTGCATGCCGTCCGAGCGGACCTCGATCACGTTGCGACCCGGCTCGACGACGAGACCGTGGCGGCGCGGCCAGCTCGCGCATCGGCGGCAGCAGCCGCTCGAACGCCGCCGCCGGGTCCTCGAGGCGCCGGGTGTGCACGGCGACCGCGAGCCCCTTCTCCTCGACGTAGGCGTCGGCGGCGTCGGCACGGCGCAGCAGCGCCGGGCAGCTCGCGCTCGAAGGTGGACAGGCCGTGCGGGGGGCGCGGGGAGATCGACCCGGCGGCTGGTGGAGGACCAGCGCTCGTTGCCGTACTGGCCGAAGAGGAACAGCTCCTTGCCGTGGTCGCCGATCGCGTCGCCGACCTCGTCGAGGCCGCCGAGGGCCAGCGCCTGGCGGGCCGGGCGCCCCGTGACGACCGCGACGGCGCGCACGACGTCGCTCAGCGCGACGAGGACCTCGGGCGCGTCGGGGTGGATGTGCGCCTCGGCCGGGTCGTCGACGATCGGCGAGAGGACGCCGTCGAAGTCGAGGCCGACGACGACCTCGGTCGGCGGCGCGCGACGAGCGCGTCGTACCGCTGCTCGGCCTCGGGGAGGTGAACTCCATGGGCGTCAGCCAACCACGACCGGTGAGCCGGACAACCAGTCCGGTCCGTCGAGGCGCGTCAGGCGGCGTCGCCGGTGAGGATCACGGTGAGCCGGTCCATCTTCATCGGCTCGACCGCCGGCGCGGTGCGGCCGATGCCGAGGTCGAGCGCGAGCTGCTTGGCCGCGGCCTCGAGCGCGGCGGGTAGTAGACGGTGGAGGCCGGGATGGCGCCGTACCAGTTGTCCTCGCCCACGACCTGCCAGCCGACCTGGGTGGCCTTGGCGGCCGTGCCGGCGGCCAGGCCCTTGATGCCGGAGTTGTTGTAGACCTCGACGTAGACCTCGCCGCGCTTGACCTGCGGGCTTGGGCTTCTTGGTCGGGGCCGGCGTGGTCGGGACCGACCGGGTCGGGGTCGGGGTCTCGGCGGCCGGGGCCGAAGCGGTGGTGATCTCGCGCTCGGTGGGCGCCGCGTCGCGGGTGGCGACGAAGGCGAAGCCGGCCATCGCGACGGCGATGATGCTGAGCATCACCAGCGGCGAGGGGAAGGCGACCCCGCGCTCGTTGCGGCGACGGCGGGTGGCGCGGTCATGGGTGCCTCGCTGGGGGAAGTAGGCGGAACAAGGGTCGGCTCAGACCTCGAAGCCGAGGCGGCGGGCCGAGCGCTGGCGCTGGCGGGAGGCGCGCAGCCGGCGCAGGCGGCGCACCAGCAGCGGGTCGGCCTCGAGGGCCTCGGGGCGGTCGATGAGGGCGTTGAGCACCTGGTAGTAGCGGGTGGAGCGACATGTCGAACTTCTCGCGGACCGCCTGCTCCTTGGCGCCGGCGTACTTCCACCAGTGGCGCTCGAACTCGAGGATGTCGCGGTCGCGCTGGCTCAGGCCCGGGGCTGCCGGTCGACCGGCTCGTGTGCGACGTGTGCTTGCGCGGCGTCCATGACGGTCTCCCCGATTCGAGGGTCAACTGCTGTGGCGCCACTGTAGGCGACGAACCACAGCGATGTCATTCGCTCTCGGCGAGTCGCGTGGGCCACCGGCGTGTCGGTGCAGTAGCGACCCCCTCGGGGTGCTGCGCGGCTCGCTAGGGTGAGGCCCGTGACCACCCAGGCCGCGCCGACCTCGTGATCGTCGCCAACCGGCTGCCGGTCGACCGGGTGACCAGCCCGACGGCACGCCGACTGGCGGCGCTCCCCCGGCGGCCTGGTCACCGCCCTCGAGCCGGTGATGCGCGCCAACGACGGCGCCTGGATCGGCTGGCCGGGCGCCACCGACGACGACCTCGAGCCGTTCGTCGAGGACGGCTGTCAGCTGGTGCCGGTGCACCTGAGCGACCAGGAGGTCGAGGAGTTCTACGAGGGCTTCTCCAACGGCACCCTGTGGCCGCTCTACCACGACGTCGTGGCCAAGCCGGAGTTCCACCGCGAGTGGTGGGACTCCTACGTCACGGTCAACCGGCGGTTCGCCGAGCGAGCCGCCGAGGTCGCCGCCGAGGGCGCCACCGTCTGGGTGCAGGACTACCAGCTGCAGCTGGTGCCGCAGATGCTGCGCGAGCTGCGGCCCGACCTGCGCATCGGCTTCTACCTGCACATCCCGTTCCCCCCGGCCGAGCTGTTCCAGCCAGCTGCCGTGGCGCCGCCAGATCCTCGAGGGCCTGCTCGGCGCCGACCTGTCGGCTTCCAGCTCGCCGGGCGGCGCCGGCAACTTCGTCCGCCTGGTCCGCCAGCGCGTCGGCCACAAGACGCACCGCGACCTCGTCTACCTCCCCGACGGCCGGACCGTGCAGGCCGCGGCGTTCCCGATCTCGATCGACACCGCCGGCTTCGAGGAGCTCGCCCGCTCCGAGGCGGTCGAGGCGCGCGCCAAGGAGATCCGCGAGGCGCTCGGCAACCCGCGCAAGGTCCTGCTGGGCATCGACCGGCTCGACTACACCAAGGGCATCTGCGCCCGGCTGCGCGCGTTCGGCGAGCTGATCGGCGACGGCGAGCTCGACGTCGAGGACGCCGTCTTCGTCCAGGTGGCGACCCCGTCGCGCGAGCGGGTCGAGCAGTACCGCATCCTGCGCGACGACATCGACCGGCTGGTCGGCCGGATCAACGGCGACCTGGGCCGGATCGGCCGGCCGGCGATCTCCTACCTGCACTCCTCCTACCCCCGCGAGGAGATGGCGGCGCTCTACCGCGCCGCCGACATCATGGTGGTCACGCCCTTCCGCGACGGCATGAACCTCGTCGCCAAGGAGTACGTCGCCTGCCGCTACGACGACGACGGCGCGCTGGTGCTCTCCGAGTTCGCCGGCGCCGCCGACGAGCTGCGCCAGGCCTACCTGGTCAACCCCTACGACATCAACGGCATGAAGGCCGGCGCTGATCGAGGCCGTACCACGCCGAGCCCAAGGAGCCCACCCGCCGCATGAAGGCGATGCGCAAGACCGTCGTCGAGCACGACGTCGGCGCCTGGGCCGACGAGTTCCTCGACCGAGCTGGCCGACCGGGCGGCCCGAGCACGACAAGAACGTGCGGCCCGCCCGCCGCAGCTGAGTGGCGGACGACGGCGTCGTCGGCGTACGGCGAAGCGCCTCTGCTCAGGCGGGGCGCTCGGCGGTACAGGGCCACGGCCATCGTCTCCGGTGATCTCCTCGGTCCGGGCGCGAGGTCGGGACCGAAGGTGCCCGGCCGGCGGCGTAGCCGTAGACCTCGCGCAGGGGTCGGGGCGGATCGGGCCGGCGAGGATGACGCAACATAGTCGGGGGTGATCGGGCCGGGGTGCGCACGCCGACAGCCTCGGACACCTTGAGCAGGTCGCGGCGCAGCGTGCTGATGTAGTTGGGCTCACGCCGCTCTCGAGGTCGGGACGAGGCCGCGGGTGTATCGCGGGTGCTGGGTGGCGACGCCCCACCAGGCAGGGGTCGTTGCGGCACTGCTGGGCCTGGATGCAGCCGATGGCGAGCATCGCCTCGCGGCCGACGTTGACCATGTCGAAGCCCAGCGCGAAGGCGACCAGGGCGTTCTCGGGGAGGCCGAGCTTGCCGGCGCCGACGAAGGTGACCTCGTCGGTGAGCCCGGCCTCGGCGAAGCGCCGGTAGACCTTCGCGAAGCCGAGCCGGAACGGGAAGGCGACGGAGTCGGCGAAGACCAGCGGCGCGGCACCGGTGCCGCCCTCGCAGCCGTGGACGTTCACGAAGTCGACGCCCCGGTCGCGGGTGGCCATCCGGACCGCGGGGAGCTCGTCCCAGAAGTGCGAGGTTGCCGACCGCCGACTTGATGCCGACGGGGAGCCCGGTCGCCTCGGCCATGCGTCTCCACGAAGTCGAGCATCGCGTCGACGTCGGAGAACGCCGAGTGACGGCTGGGCGAGGAGCAGTCGACGCCCTCGGGGATGCCGCGGATCTCGGCGATCTCCCGGGTGACCTTCGCGCCGGGCAGCAT
>CAVZOU010000006.1:0-195638 GCA_963776975.1 uncultured Actinomycetota bacterium
CGTCCGCATGGTGGAATGCGCCAGCGTCGTTGCCTCGGGTGCTCGGCGCGAAGGGGGAGGGCCGTGCGTCGTCTGGCTGCGTTGTTGCTCGTCGTGAGCGGTCTGGGCCTGGTCGCGGCCCCCGGGGAGGCCGCAGGCTCCGAGGACCGCCCGCGCATCTCGGTCTCCCGGGCGAGCGTCGGGTCCGGCACGCCGGTGGTCGTGCGCGGCAGGCTCGTCGCTCCCCGCACGCGCGTCGTCCTGCAGCGGCGTACGCCGTCCGCGTGGCGCAGCGTCGCCACGAAGCGGAGCACCGACCGTGGCGTGGTGCGCTTCCGGGTGGTGCCGCCGGACGGCGACCAGCGCTTCCGGCTGCGCGTGCCAGGACAGAGGGGCCGGGCCGGGAGGTCGCCGGTGGCGTCGGTGCGGGTGCAGTGGCAGCCCACCCTCATCCTGACCTCCACCACCCACGCGACGGCTCCGGGTGGCGTCGTGACCACGGCCGTCTCCGGCTCGTCCTCCGGGCTGGTCGGTGTCGGCCTGCGGCGGGAGGTGCGTCGCACCGACGGGACGTGGGGGGTCGCCGGCACCACCGTGATCGGCACGGACGGCCGGTGGACCGACACGTTCGCGAGCGCGCACGGCGACCTCGTGCGGTACGTCGCACCGGGCGACGGCGCGCGGCTGCCGGCCGGCTCGACGACGCTGGTCGTCGACGGCCCCGCGGTCACGACCCCGACGCACGCCCACGCCGACCCCGACGCCCACGCCGGACCCGACACCCACGCCGGACCCACCCCACGCCGGACCCGACGCCCACGCCGGACCCGGACCCCGATCCGGACCCGGATCCGGACCCCGATCCGGACCCCGGACCCCGACCCGTCCACCTCGCGCCTCTCGGTCGGCACCACGACCTCGGTCGTCCTCCCCGACGGCACCGCGTCCGCCGACCTCCTCGTCGACCTCGACGCCGGGCAGCGCGTCACGCTGCTGACCACCGGTGGGGTCTCCACGCAGCTCACCGACCCGTCCGGCGACCTCGTCGGCGGAAGCGACGGCGCCGAGCCGGTGACCGTGATGGCGACCGAGTCCGGCGACCACGTGCTGCGGCTGTCCCGCGCGAGCGCCGACGGGGAGACCACCTCCGACGTCACGCTGTCCGAGCCGGTGCTGAGGCAGGGGAGCCTGGACGGCGCGGGCGTCGACCTGGCCACGACCCTGCCGGGCCAGCTGGTCGAGCTGTCCTTCGAGGCTGACGGCGGGACCTTGGTCTCGGAGCACGCCGTGCCCGACTCGTGCTGCCAGCCGCCGCCGGGACGGCTGACCCTGATCGACCCCGCGGGGGATCCCGTCCCGCGTCTGGGGCGCCTCGTCCGGCAGGGCCAGAGCTGGCTGCTGCCCGACCTCGACGGCACCTACGTGCTGCGCGTGCAGCCGGAGCCGGGGACCCTCGTGGCCCGCGCCCAGCAGACCGTCCTCACCGGCGCCCAGGTGGTGGCCACCCTCGACGGCGAGCCCGGCCACGTCACGCTCGACCGTGCCGGCGAGGTGGCGCTGGTGCGCACCACCGTGCCGGCCGGGCTCGACGTGCGCCTCTCCGACACCGGCCCCGACCACCTCGACCGGGAGGTCTTCGCGCCGGACGGCGAGCTCGTCCCCGTCTACAGCACCACCCCCGACCTCGGCCCGACCGAGGCCGGGACCTACGCCGAGCTCGTCTCGTACGACGGGTCGACCGATCTCGACGTCCACGCCTCCACGCCGCTCGAGCTCGACCTCGCCGCGGACGGGTCGACCGCCTACGACCTCGGGCCGGCGCCGTCGCGCCTGCTCCTCGGCCGCCTGCCCGTGACGGCGGACCGGACGGTCGGCGTGGAGGTCCTCGACGCCGGCGGCCTGTGCGCGCGCGGGGCCGGCCTCGTGTCCGGCGACGAGCTCGTCGCCTGGATGGCCGATGTCGAGGACCAGCCGAGCGTGCTGCGGACCTCGGCCACGGGCGACGTGGTGCTCGCGCTGGCGCCCTGCGCGCGGCAGGGCGTCGTACGCGTCCAGGACGTCGTGCTCGTGGACGACGAGGTCGTGTCGACGACGACGTCGCCGGACGGCACCAGGACGACCACCTCCCGGGCGATCCTGACCGCACCCACCCCCGGCCGCCTCATGGTCGTGGCGCACGCCGCCGGACGGAGCTTCTCCGACTGGATCACCCTCCGGGCCACGGGCTCGACCTTCCCGCCCGGCACCGGCTTCGCGCTCGCCCACGGGGCACCCGACGCCTCCCTCTACCGAGGCCTCGGGCCGGCGGGCGACCCGTTCCCCTTCGACTACAACCAGGTCCGGTACGACCGGCTCCTGTTCGTGTACGCCGGGCCGACCGCCACCGGGACCCTCGACCTGGAGATCGAGCTGCAGGAGTGACGGGGGCGGTCCACTAGCCTCGCCGCATGGCCGACTGCCTCTTCTGCGGGATCGTCTCGGGCGCCGTGGCGGCCGAGGTCGTCCTCGATCGTGACGACGTCGTCGGTTTCCTCGACATCCGCCCGCTGTTCAAGGGCCACGTCCTGCTGGTGCCCCGCGAGCACGTCGAGACGCTGCCCGACCTGCCTGCCGGCCTCCGCGACGGCTTCCTCGCCGCCGCCCAGGACCTCGCGGTCGCGGTCAAGGACGCGCTCGGGGCGCAGGGCTCCTTCGTGGCGATGAACAACACCGTGAGCCAGTCGGTCCCGCACCTGCACCTGCACGTGGTGCCCCGCACCAAGGGCGACGGCCTGCGCGGCTTCTTCTGGCCACGCACGAAGTACGCCGACGGCGAGGCCGCCGCGTACGCCGCCCGGCTGCGCGAGGCGCTGGACGGCTGAGTCGCATGCCCGAGGGGCCGAGGACCTTCGGCCCCTCGGGCGAGGACGTCCGACCCTGCAGCGGGGCGCCTCGCGCCCCTAGCATGGGAAGAGGTGCGAGCGCTCCACGGCCTGCCCGGATTCGGCACAGCCGGCCACGGGGCGGGGGGTACCCGAGCCGGCTGTGCCTCGGGACATGGTTCCCGGTCCCGGGCGCACGGCCAAGAGCATCCGGTGTCGTGAACTCGCCATGACGAGAAACGACACGGCGACGCCAGGTCGCCGACGCCGGAGCGGGTCCCGTGCGCAGCACCGTGTCCGCACAGCACCGTGCCACCACCCTTTGAACGGAGTCCCGTTGTCGCTCCACAGCCTCGGCCTGTCCGACCAGGAGTCCCGCGCCTACGCGGCGCTGGCCCGGGTCCCGTCCGCGTCCGTCGAGGAGCTCGCCCGCGAGCTCGGGGTGGGCGACAGCGAGGCTGCCGACCTGGTGGAGCACCTCGCCGGGCGCCAGCTCGTCGTACGCCGTCCCGGGGACCGGTGGGCTGCCGTGCGTCCGGCCGTGGCGCTCGGTGCCCTGCTCGCGCAGCGCAGGGAGGACCTCGGGGCCACCCGGGTCGTCCTGGACGAGCTGGACGATGCGTTCCGTGCGGCGCGGCCGGACGTGTCGACCGACGTCGTGCTCGACGTCGCCCACGGACCGGACGAGATCGCGGACCGGATGCGCCAGATCCAGGTCGCCGCCCGGTCCGAGGTGCTGAGCCTGGTGAAGTCGCCGGTGATCGCGTCGGGCAGCGGGGACGACGGCGCCGAGGACGACGCCGTCCGGCGAGGGGTGGAGTACCGCGTCGTCCTCGAGCGGTCGATGCTGGAGGAGGAGCCGCGGCTGGTGGAGGGGATCCACCGCGCACGCGCGGCGGGGGAGCAGGTGCGCGTCGCCGGGCACGTGCCCACCAAGCTCTTCGTCGTCGACCGGGAGGTGGCCCTGGTGCCGCTCGGCAGCGACAGCGCCGTGCTGCTGGGGGCCGGTGGACTCGTCGACGCGCTCGTGGCGCTCTTCGAGGCGGTGTGGGAGCGAGGGCAGGAGCTGGACCTCGGACCGGGGGAGCCCGACAGCGACGACGTCCCGCTGCTCACCATGCTCCTGGCGGGCCTGACGGACGAGGCCATCGCCCGGGACCTGGGGATCTCGCCGCGCACCCTGCAACGCCGGGTCCGCGGCCTGCTCGACCTCGCCGGCGTCGACACCCGGCTGCAGCTCGGCTACGTGGTGGCCCAGCGCGGCTGGACGGGAGGGCCGCTCGGGCCGCGGACCGAGTGACGCCCGGGGGTACTAGGGTCGGCCCCGGCCGCCGCCGGGTGTCGTCGACACCGTGCGGGACGGGCCCCCACCACCGCATCGAGCAAGGAGTCACGCATGGGCCGCTATGACGGACGCGTCGCAGTCATCACGGGAGCCGCACGAGGCATCGGGTTCGGGACGGCCCAGCGCTTCGCGGCCGAGGGCGCGAGCGTCGCCGTCCTCGACCTCGACGAGTCGAGCGCGCAGGAGGCTGCGGGCCGGCTCGAGCTGGTCGACGGTGCGAAGGCCGTCGGCATCGGGTGCGACGTCGTCGACGGTGCCGCCGCCGAGGCCGCCGTGCAGCGCGTCGTCGACGAGCTGGGCGGCATCCACGTGCTGGTCAACAACGCCGGCATCACCCGCGACAACCTGCTGTTCAAGATGACCGAGGACGACTGGGACCTCGTGATGAACGTCCACCTCAAGGGTGCGTTCAACATGACCAAGGCCGCCCAGAAGCACTTCGTGGAGCAGCGCTACGGCAAGATCCTCAACCTCTCCAGCGTCTCCGCGCTGGGCAACCGCGGCCAGGCCAACTACTCCGCGGCCAAGATGGGCGTGCAGGGCTTCACGCGCACCCTCGGCATCGAGCTGGGTCCGTTCGGCATCAACGCCAACGCCATCGCGCCCGGCTTCATCGCCACCGAGATGACCGACGCCACGGCCGCCCGCGTGAAGATGAGCGTCGAGGACTTCCGGGCCGCGGCCGCCGAGTCCAACCCCGTCAAGCGGGTCGGTTTCCCCGAGGACATCGCCGCCGCCGCGGCGTTCCTCTGCAGCGACGAGGCGTCGTACATCACCGGTCAGACGTTGTACGTCGACGGCGGCGCCAAGCTCGGCTGAGCCACCCGCAGACCGCTCGCCGCGCTCGGCGTGGCGAGGGTGACGCTCGTCACACCCGCTCGCTCGATGCTCGCCTGAGACGCCCCCGGGGAACACCCCGGGGGCGTCCTGCGCGTTTGGAGATGACGAGGGGGTGAACCTACGGTGGCCGACGGTCACCGTGCTTCTTCCCGTGTAGGCACGGCGCCACAACCCAATAGCCACCCCGGGCAACGCCGAGTCCTGCCCGCCCGGGGCTGGACCCCCGAGAAACGAATCGGGCAGGAGTGGGGGACCCACAGGTTCCACGCCGACCGGAGCGATCCGGGCGGCTCGGGGTGAAGCCACCGACAGGTGGCGGAGCACTTTCCAGCTCCAACCCGACAGCTCACCTCACAGGCGTGGGAAAGGACTTTGCCATGCCTGCGATTCGTCGCATGACGCGCTCCGGCGCGCTCAGCCTCATCAGTCTCGGCCTCGCCGCCACCGGTTCCCTCGGTGTCTCGATGGCCGCGACCCCTGCCCAGGCCGCCGACCGCGACGCGGTCGCGATGGACCAGGGCCAGTACAAGAAGTTCCGCCAGAAGGAGGCCAAGCGCCTCGAGCGGGCCCAGAAGCGCGAGTCCAGTCGCGTCCAGACCGCCGTGTCGGTCGCGCTCAACCAGCGCGGTGACGCCTACGTGTACGGCGCCAGCGGCCCGAACGCGTTCGACTGCTCGGGTCTCGTCCAGTACAGCTTCGGCCAGGCCGGCATCAACCTGCCGCGCACGTCGAGCGCCCAGGCCGGCGCGACGCGCCGTATCGCGAAGGACGACATGCAGCCCGGCGACCTGATGTTCTTCGCCGGGTCCGGCGGCGTCTACCACGCCGCGATCTTCCTGCGCTGGGAGAACGGCCACGCACTGATGGTCCACTCGCCCGGCTCCGGCCGGAGCGTGACCGTCGCGGCCCCGTGGACCGACGCCTGGTTCGGCGGCACCGTGCGCTGACCCGCGCCCGCACGTCACACCCCGTCCGACCTCTGCATGGCGCGCCTTCCCCTCGCGGGTGGGGAAGGCGCGTCACACTTGGCGGCGAACGACCAGCACCACCCACCGATCGGAGTCCCCCGTGCTTCCCCGCCTGCCCCGCCGCCTGAGCGTCACCGTCGCGTCCCTCGCCGCAGCCTCCCTGCTGCTCGCCGGATGCGGGGGCGACGAGGAGCCCGCCAGCGCCCCGGCTCCGGCCGAGGAGTCCAGCGAGACCACCACCGCCGCGCCGGAGGAGCCCGCCCTGTGGCCGCTCACCGGTCTGCCGATGAAGGGTGACGCACCCGAGAACCCCGTCATCGTGACGAAGGTGGACAACACCTCGTCGAGCTCCCCGCAGGTCGGCCTCGGGCAGGCCGACATGGTCGTGGAGGAGCTCGTGGAGGGCGGGGTCACCCGCCTCGCGGCGTTCTACTACTCCCGGCTGCCCCAGGTGGTCGGCCCGGTCCGGTCGATGCGCGCGAGCGACATCGGCATCGTCCCCACCGGCGCGCACGTGGTCACCAGCGGTGCCGCCGCGGTGACGCTCGGTCGCATCAACCAGGCGGGGATCCCGTTCGTCACCGAGGGCGCCAAGGGCGTCTACCGCGACAACGCCCGCTCCGCGCCGTACAACCTCTTCGCCGACCTCAAGACCATCGCCGGCACGATCAAGGGCGGCGACGCGCCCGAGCCCTACCTCGCGTTCGGCGAGGAGGGCGACTCCATCGAGGGCAAGCCCGCCCGCACGCTGTCGGCGGCCTTCGGCAACCACACCACGACCTGGCAGTTCCAGGACGGGACCTACGTCAACACCAACTCGTACGCCGGCGAGGGCGACGCCTTCCCGGCCACCACCGTGCTGGCGCTGCGCGTGCCGATCGGTGACGCGGGCTACCGCGACCCGGCCGGCTACCCCGTCCCCGAGACGAAGTTCGAGGGCAAGGGGCAGGCGGTGCTCTTCCACGGCGGCAAGGTCGTGCGGGGCACCTGGACCAAGGACGGGCTGACGGGCGCGATCGAGCTCACCGGCCCCAAGGGCGGGGAGATCACCGTCCCGGCCGGTCGCACGTGGGTCGAGCTGGTCCCGGCCGGCACCGGCGACGTCACCTGGAGCAAGTAGACCCGGAGCATCCCGAGCCGGAGCCCACACAGCGGCCCGTGCAGTCCACCCGGTGGACCGCACGGGCCGCTGTCTCGTCGGGCGTGACTCAGGCGCCGGCCGCCGCAGGCCCTGGTGGCGGTCCGGCCGCGGGAAGCGCGACACCGGCCGCCACCAGCGACTGCAGCGCGGCGAGGATGTAGGCGATCGCGCTCTCGACGCGGGCGGCCGCCGCGGCCGGGTCGTCACTGGTGGCCACCGACTCGCCGGCGGAGGAGAGCGCCCCGAAGAAGATCCGGGTGAAGGTCAGCAGCATCTCCTCGTCGGGCGCGCGCCCGTCGGCCGTGAGCACGCCGCGCACGATCTCGTCGACCGTCGCGAAGGTCGAGCGCTGCTCCTGCTCGCGGAAGCGCTCGTGGTCGAGCACCGAGGGGCCGTCCTGGACGACGATCCGGCGGTAGCCGGGCCGCTGGACGACCTCGAGGAACGCGCGCAGCCCCGCGTGGGCCTTGACCCACGGGTCGGACTCCCGGTCGAGGGCCGCCCGGACCGCCCGGCCCGCGGTCCCCTCGACCCGCACGAAGACGGCGTCGAAGAGCGCCTGCTTGCCGGAGAAGTGGTGGTAGAGCGCGCCCTTGGTGACCCGCGCGCCGGCGACGACCTGGTCGAGCGAGGTGGCGGCGTACCCGTGCTCGGCGAAGAGCCCCTCGGCGGCGTCGACGAGCGCGGCCTTGGTGGAGGCGGAGTACTGCTGCCGGCGGCTCGGGACGTCCGGGACCTGCGAGGCCGGCGTGCCGGTCGTCTGGGGAGCCATCCGGGCAGTCTAGGGAGCGGACGAGCCGTGCGGGTCGAGCCTCGAGGGGCGCATCGGCCATGATGGATCCATGACCGACGTCGCGCCCGGGATGCTCCTGCTGGCGACGCCCGGGCTCACCGACCCCAACTTCGTCGACACCGTGGTGCTGCTGCTCAACGCCGACGACGGGGGCGTCCTCGGGGTGGTGCTCAACCGTCCCTCGCAGGTCGCCGGTGGCCGAGATCACGGAGATCTCCTCCTGGGGACCCACGCTCACGTCGCCGGAGGTGCTGTTCCGGGGCGGCCCGGTGAGCGTCGAGGGCGCCATCGCGGTGGCCCTCCTGCGGGACGAGGACGACGAGCCGGTCGGGTTCCGCTCGGTCCGGGGGCGGCTCGGCATCGTCGACCTCGACACGCCGGTCGCGCTCTTCGAGGGCAGCCTCGTGGGCATGCGGATCTTCGCCGGGTACGCCGGGTGGGACCCCGACCAGCTGCAGGGCGAGATCGCCCGCGGGGACTGGTACGTCGCGGCCGGCGAGACCGGCGACCTGTTCCGCGACGACCCCGCCGAGCTGTGGCGCGACGTGATGCGGCGACAGCCCGGCCGGCTGGCCTGGCACTCCACCCGGCCGGTCGATCCCGACCTCAACTGACCCCGGACCGGCCGACGGCGTGTCCTCCGATCGCCCCTGCACGCCCTAGACTGGCCCGCATGAGCACCATCGGATTCTCACCCGGCACCGAGACGATCGAGGACCGTCGCACCCAGCCGACCGACGATGGTGACCACGAGCGGTTCAGCCACTACGTCCCCAAGGACAAGCTGACCGAGGCGATGGTCATGGGCACCCCCGTCATCGCGCTGTGCGGCAAGGTCTGGGTCCCCTCCCGAGCGCCGGAGAAGTACCCGGTGTGCCCGGAGTGCAAGGAGATCTGGGACTCCATCAAGCCCGGTGGCGACGGCTCAGGCGGCGGCAACCAGGGCCCCGACGCGTGACGGGGCGGCACGACGCCGTACCCCCCGCTCCGGTCCTCGCACCGGCCTGGCCGGAGCGCGCGGCCTGGGGCACCGCGCCCCTGCTGCGCGCCTGGCAGCAGGCCGCGATGGAGCGGTACCTCGCCGACAACCCGCGTGACTTCCTCACCGTCGCGACGCCGGGCGCCGGCAAGACGACCTTCGCCCTGACGGTCGCGGCCGACCTGCTGGGGCGCCGCGTCGTCGACCGGATCACCATCGTGGCGCCGACCGAGCACCTCAAGACGCAGTGGGCCGAGGCCGCCGCCAAGGCGGGCATCCCCATCGACCCGACGTACGCCGCCGGCAAGGGCAAGACCTCGCAGGACTACGTCGGGATCGCGGTGACCTATGCCGGGGTCTCGGTCAACCCGCTGGCGATGCGGATCCGCACCGAGCGCTTCAAGACGCTGGTGATCCTCGACGAGATCCACCACGCCGGCGACGCGATGTCGTGGGGCGAGGGCGTGCGCGAGGCCTTCGAGCCGGCCACCCGCCGGCTCGCGCTGACCGGCACGCCGTTCCGCTCCGACGTCAACCCGATCCCGTTCGTGACCTACGCGCCCGGTGACGACGGGATCCCGCGCTCGGTGGCCGACTTCACCTACGGCTACGCCCACGCGCTGGCCGACCACGTCGTCCGGCCGGTGCTGTTCATGGCCTACTCCGGCGAGATGACCTGGCGCACCCGCGCCGGCGACGAGATCGCCGCCCGCCTCGGCGAGCCGCTCACCAAGGACATGCACGCGCAGGCCCTGCGCACCGCCCTCGACCCGGCCGGGTCGTGGATGCCGTCCGTGCTGGCGGCGGCCGACAAGCGCCTGGCCGAGGTACGCCGCCACGTCCCCGACGCGGGCGGCCTCGTCATCGCCTCCGACCAGGAGAAGGCTCGCGCTTACGCCGGGCTGCTGAAGAAGATCACCGGCGAGTCGCCGACCGTGGTGCTCTCGGACGAGAAGGCCTCCTCGAAGAAGATCAGCGCCGTTCAGCGACTCGCGACAAGCGGTGGATGGTCGCGGTGCGCATGGTCTCCGAGGGCGTCGACGTGCCCCGGCTCGCGGTCGGTGTCTGGGCGACGATGACCTCCACCCCGCTGTTCTTCGCGCAGGCGGTCGGGCGCTTCGTCCGGGCCCGGTCGCGCGGCGAGACGGCGTCGGTGTTCCTCCCGTCCGTGCCGCACCTGCTCGGCTACGCCTCCGAGCTGGAGGTCGAGCGCGACCACGTCCTCGGGCGCAGGATCACCGACGAGGACGACATCTTCGCCGCCGAGAACGACCTGCTGGCGGCCGCCAACGCGAGCGAGGCCGCCTCCGGCGAGCTCGAGATGTCGTGGGAGGCCCTGGGGTCGACCGCGTCGTTCGACCGGGTGCTCTACGACGGCGGCGAGTTCGGCCACTCGGGCGAGGTGCACGTCGGGTCGGAGGAGGAGATGGACTTCCTCGGCATCCCGGGCCTGCTCGAGCCCGACCAGGTGCGCGAGCTGCTGCACTCGCGCCAGTCCGAGCGCGCCATCAAGCAGAAGGCCGCCCGCCCCGAGGCCGACTCGGTCGCCGAGGTCTCGACGCACGAGCAGCTGGCGATCCTGCGTCGCGAGCTCAACGGGCTGGTCGCCGCGTGGCACCACCGGACCGGGCAGGCGCACGGCATCACGCACGCCACCCTCCGCAAGGAGTGCGGCGGACCGGCCGCCGCGGTGGCCAGCGCCGACCAGCTCCACGAGCGGATCGACCGCATCCGCGACTGGGCGGTCCGCAAGACCTCCTGAGCACCCGCGGCGCGTCGGACGTGCCGAAGCCTGCGACGTACGCCGGGCCGCGGCGCGGCGGCGTACGGACCGGGGCCTTGTGCACGTCCGACACGCCGGGTCCGGACGCGGACCGGCCGCCGCCCGCGGGTGCGGACGACGGCCGGTGTGGAGCCGGGCGGGTGGGTCAGCGCTCGACGTTCCAGCGACGCTCGACCGAGAAGGCCCGGTCGGTGCCCTTGCCGCCGTTGGCCCGGTCGAAGCCGAGCCCGCCGACGAGCACGTCGTTGCCGAGGTGGCCCAGCAGGCGGTCGTTGCCCTTGTCGCCCTGGACGCGGTCGTTGCCGGCGTTGCCGCCGAGCTCGTCGTTGCCCTCGCCGCCGCGGACCTTGTCGTTGCCGGCGTTGCCCCGGGCGCGGTCGTCGTCGTCACCGCCGAAGACGACGTCGTCGCCGCCCATCGCGTTGATCAGGTCCTCGCCCTTGTTGCCGAACAACCGGTCCTTGCCGGACGTGCCGGAGAGGGTGTCGGCGTCCTTGCCGCCCCGGGCCACCATGGAGGCGCCGGTGCAGGTCAGGGCGGGAGCGTCGGCGAGGTCGACGCCGTAGCCGATGGTGTCGGCCCCGGCCCGGCCCACGGCCCAGTTCGCGCAGCCCTGCAGGTTGAGGACGTTGGCGCCGTCGGTGCCCTTGACGGTCACCCGCGCGCTGACGGCGTCGACGTTCTCGACGCCGCTGACCTTCTGGTCGGCCGTCACGTCCGGGGAGCCCGTCTCGAACTGCCCGCTGCGCAGGTCGAGCAGCACCTCGGCGTAGTCGTAGGCCACCTGGAACAGGTCCGTCCCGTCGCCGCCGGCCCAGGTCGAGCCGTCGAGCACGCGGGAGCGCACCGTCATGGTGTCGTCGCCGCCGGCCATGTCGACCTTCACCGTGGTCGGGGTGGCGCCGGTGGCCGGGTCGCGCAGCACGAAGGTCTCGGCGGCGTCGGTGCCCGTGAAGGCCACCGAGGTCGCGGTCGAGTCGACGACGTGGGTCGTCACCGCGCCCGTCCAGGTCAGGACCGGGGAGCCGCCGCGGCTCGTACGACGGGCAGCGGCGTCGATCGACACGACCCCGCCGTCGGAGTCGGCCAGGGTGTCGGCCCCGTCGCCGAAGGCGACCGAGCCCCCGGCGGCCTGGACGCCGTGCCAGTCGAGCACGTCGTCGCCGGCGCCGAGGTCGATCCTGTCGGCGTTGGGCTGGCCGGCGGTCCCGCTGCCGACACCGTCGTCGCCGGCGCCCGTGGTGACCGTGTCGGCACCGTCACCGGTGGAGACCTGGTCGGAGGCGGCGCCCCCGGTGTAGTTGTCGTCGCCGGCACCCAGTGTCGTCGTCACGGTCGCCCCCGCGGGGATCGTGGCGGTGTCGACCGAGTCGTTGCCCTCGCCGGCGTCGACCGACGTGGCGGTGGTGGCCGTGCCGGGCAGCACGCAGATGGTGTCGTTGCCGGCCAGGGCGGTGACGGTGGATCCGAGGGTCGCGGCGATGACGTCGTCGCCGGGCGTCCCGGTGACGGTGGCCTGGCCGGAGCCGTCGATGGTCACGGCCTTGCCCTGGCAGGTCTCGACCGCGGCGGCGGCGTACGCGCCGGGTGCCGTGAGCAGTGCTGCAGCGAGAAGAGCGGTCGTACCGGTCGCGGCGAACGTGCGTCGTACATGGCGATGCATGTGTTCTCCCTTGATCGTGTGGTGGGTTGTCACCCCGTCTCGGGGCAGTGCGTCGTGCACCTGCAGGCTGGGACGTGCGTGGTCGTCGCGAAGTTGTCACTAGATTGGCCACATGGCCGCCGAGACTTCACAGACCCTCGATCGGGGGCTGCGGGTGCTCGAGGTGCTCGCGGCCTCGCCCCACGGACTCACCGTCACCGAGCTCTCGCGTCGAGCTGGGGGTCAACCGCACGGTCGTCTACCGGCTCATCAGCACCCTGGAGCAGCACGGGCTCGTACGCCGCGACGCGCGCGGTCGGCTGTTCGTCGGCCTCGGGATGCTCCACCTGGCCTCGGCCGTGCAGCCCCTGCTGCGCGACCTCGCCGTGCCGGTCCTGCGCAGCCTCGCCGACGCGATCGGCTGCACCGCCCACCTCACGGTGGCCGATGGCGACGAGGCCCTGGCGCTGGCGGTGGTCGAGCCGTCGTGGACCGACTTCCACGTCTCCTACCGGGTCGGCGCGCGGCACGCCCTGACCCAGGGGGCCGCCGGCAAGGCGATCCTGCTCGCGCGGGAGAGCGCGGGGCAGTACGTCGTCACCACCGGCGAGCTCCAGTCGGGCGCGCAGGGGCTCTCGGCGCCGGTCCGCGGTGTCGCCGGGCTCGAGGCGTCGGTCGGGGTCGTCACCCTCGGCGGCGGCATCGACGAGGGCGTCGTGGCGCCCCGGGTGCTGGCGGCCGCCGAGTCGGTGCGGCTCGCGCTCGCCGGCGAGGTCAGCCGCTGAAGGGCCGGATCCCCGGTCCCGGCCGCGTGACGACGTCACGTCGGCCGGTCAGCTCGTGGCCCTCGCGGCAGCGGAGCACCGCGTCAACCTCCGCACCGCAGCCCACGTGCGCGAACTCGACCGGCGAGCCCTCGGGATCCGCGAGGTAGCGGTCGCCCCACTGCCGGACGGCGACGAGGACGGGGTAGAGGTCGAAGCCCTTGTCGGTCGGGCGGTACTCGTGGCGCTCGCGCTGGCCGGGCTCGCGGTAGGGCACCCGGCGGAGGATGCCCTGGTCGACCAGCAGGGCGAGCCGGTCGGTGAGCACCTGGCGCGGCATGCCGGAGTGGCGGCGCATGTCGTCGAAGCGGCGTACGCCGTTGAAGACCTCGCGCAGCACGACGAAGGTCCACCGCTCGCCGAGCACCTCCATGGCGCGTCCGACGGTGCAGTTGTCGGTGGACCAGGCGAGGGCGGGCGGAGCGGCGGTCATGCCTGCACCCTAAGTCTGATTGACAGACTCAGCAAGGAGGTGCACGCTGGATCCATGACCCAGACCCAGGACCGCCCCGGCCACGGCGACTTCGCCACCGACACCCGCGTCGTGGAGTGGGCCCGCCCCGGCCAGGGCGACTTCGACCGTCTGCTGGCCGCCGACGGCCTCCAGCAGCTGCAGATGATGGTCTCGGGCGACCTGCCCCGGCCGCCGATCATGGACACCCTCGGCATGACCGGCTTCCGCCCCGAGGAGGGGCGCGTCGTGGTCGAGATGCCGGCGCAGACCTTCCACTACAACCCGCTGGGCGGTGTCCACGGAGGCGTGATCTCCACGCTCCTCGACACCGCGGCCGCCTGCGCGGTGCACTCCACGCTGGCGGTGGGGGAGATGTACACCTCGCTCGACCTGACCGTGAAGTTCCTGCGCCCGGTCACCGCGGAGTCCGGCCTGCTGACCTGCGAGGGCACGGTGCTGCAGCGCGGACGTCGTACGGCGCTCGCCCAGGCGGAGCTGCGGGACGAGGCCGGCAAGGTGGTCGCCCACGCGATCTCGAGCTGCATGATCTTCCACGCCGCCCAGGGCTGAGCCCGCGATCAGCTGACCGCGGACCTCGCCAGCGGCAGCACCCGGTGCGGGATCTGGGTCGCCAGCGCGATCACCGTCGTGCAGCGCTCGATCCCGGGCTCGGCGAGCACCCGGTCGATGACCCGCTGGAGGTCGGCGTTGGACCGCGCGACGACCCGCGCCCACATGTCGCCGGCGCCGGTGATGGTGTAGGCCTCCAGCACCTCGGCGATGCCCGCGAGGTGCGTGGCGACGGCGTCGTGGCCCGAGCCCTGGCGGATCTCGAGGGTCAGGAAGGCCATCACCGGGAAGCCCAGCGCCTCGGGCGAGAGGTCGGGTCCCCAGCCGGTCACCACGCCGCTGGAGGCCAGCTTGTCGAGGCGGGCCTGGGCGGTGCCGCGGGCCACGCCGAGGCGGCGGGACGCCTCGAGGACGCCGATGCGAGGCTCGGCGGCGAAGAGCTCGATCAATCTGCGGTCCAGGTCGTCCACGCGGACTCCTTCTGCTGTGCAATGTTGCGCAACGTTTCGTCGTACTGTTGCACACTCTGTCGCTTCCGGACACGCTGTGCGCATGACTTCGACGACCGACCAGCCCTCGACCGGCGCAGCCCTCACCACCGACGAGCTCAAGGCCGACCTCACCCTCGAGCAGCTCCGCCAGCTCGTCGGCCTCGTGGAGTACGACGAGGACAGCGACGTCTTCCCGGTGACCGGCTGGGACGCGATCGTCTTCGTCGTCGGCAACGCCACCCAGACCGCGCACTACTACCAGTCGGCGTGGGGCATGCAGCTCGAGGCCTACTCGGGCCCGGAGAACGGCAACCGCGACCACAAGTCCTTCGTGCTGCGCTCCGGCTCGACCCGCTTCGTCTTCAACGGCGCGGTCGACCCCGACAGCCCGCTGGTCGAGCACCACCGCCGGCACGGCGACGGCGTCGTCGACATCGCGCTCGAGGTGCCCGACGTCGACAAGTGCATCGCCCAGGCCCGCGCCACGGGCGCGACGATCGTGCGCGAGGTCGAGGACGACTCCGACGAGCACGGCACGATCCGGATCGCGGCCATCGCGACGTACGGCGACACGCGGCACACGCTCGTCGACCGCTCGCGCTACTCCGGCCCCTACCTCCCCGGCTACGTCGCCAGGGCGAGCACCTTCGAGAAGAAGCGACGGCCAGCCCAAGCGCCTCTTCCAGGCCCTCGACCACTTCGTCGGCAACGTCGAGCTCGGCAAGATGGACGAGTGGGTCGAGTTCTACAACAAGGTCATCGGCTTCACGAACATGGCCGAGTTCATCGGTGACGACATCGCCACCGACTACTCCGCGCTGATGTCGAAGGTCGTCGCCAACGGCAACCACCGCGTGAAGTTCCCGCTCAACGAGCCGGCGATCGCGAAGAAGAAGTCGCAGATCGACGAGTACCTCGAGTTCTACGACGGCGCCGGCGCCCAGCACCTCGCCCTCGCCACCAACGACATCCTCGCGCTCGGTCGACATGCTGCGCGCCAACGGCATCGAGTTCCTCGACACCCCGGACTCCTACTACGAGGACCCCGAGCTGCGCGCCCGCATCGGCAACGTCCGGGTGCCGATCGAGGAGCTGCAGAAGCGCAAGATCCTCGTCGACCGCGACGAGGACGGCTACCTGCTGCAGATCTTCACCAAGCCGCTCGGGCGACCGCCCGACCGTCTTCTTCGAGCTCATCGAGCGGCACGGGTCGCTCGGCTTCGGCAAGGGCAACTTCAAGGCGCTCTTCGAGGCGATCGAGCGCGAGCAGGACGCCCGCGGCAACCTCTGAGCCGATGGGTCCCGTCGAACCCCCGGTCGGGTCCGTCGCAGCGATGGCGATGACCGTCGCCCCGCTCCGGCGGGAGGACGCACTGGACATCTGCACCGTGGCGCTACCCGGCGCCCTACGACTGCTACGACATGACGGACGCGGACCCCGAGTGGTTGCTGGATCCCGCATCGGGATTCCACGCGCTCCTCTCCGGCGATCGGCTGATCGGCTTCCGCTCGTTCGGCACGGACGGGCAGGTGCCGGGGTGGGACTACGACGACCGCGCGCTCGACACCGGCGGGGGGCTGCGCCCCGAGCTGGTGGGACAGGGCCTGGGGCGCCGTGCCATCTCGGCGGGCCTCACGTACGGCCGGGCACGTTCGAGCCCCGAGCGTTCCGCGTGACCGTGGCGACCTTCAACGCGCGCGCCCTGCGCACGGTCGAGGACCTCGGCTTCCAGCGCGTCGGCCGCTTCGACGCTGCGACGGACGGATCCGGCTTCGAGGTGCTCCTGCGACCGGAGGGCTGAGGCCGGGACCCTGCCCCGTCAGGCAGGCGCCGGGGCCGTCGCGGTGGCCCGCAGCTCGTGCGCCTCGTCGACCCCCGAGGACATCGCCCAGCGGATCGTGCCGGTGGCCAGGGTGCCGAGCGCCTTGACGACGGTGCGCTCGGAGACCGGCAGCCACGGCAGCCGCAGCGGGCGGCGGGTCCAGCGCGGCATCAGCGCGACGCCCGCGGCCATCAGCACGCCGTAGGCCGGGCGCGCCGCGACCGGCAGGTCCGGGTGCAGGACGAGGAAGCGCACCGCGCCGCGGGCCTCGTCGGTGGCGCGCAGCTCGGGGCGGAAGGCGTCGAGCACCGCGCGCAGCTCGGCCACGGTCGTCGGCGGGTCGATGCACGCCGAGCTTGCCGGCGACCAGCGCCGCCTGGGCGACGTAGGCGTCGCACCCGGCCTGCGTCGAGCGGGCGGGCGCCGTACGTCTGGTGCGCCAGCAGGAAGCTGTCGACCTCCGCGGCGTGCACCCAGGCCAGCAGGTGCGGGTCGGAGGCGGCGTACGGCGTGCCGTCGGGCATCGTGCCGGTCACCCGCTCGTGGATGCGTGCGCACGGCGCGGATCGCCTGCTCGGCGTGCTCGGTGGTGCCGAAGGTGGTCACCGCGAGGAACTGGCTGGTGCGGGCCAGCCGCCCCCACATGTCGCCGCGGTAGCCGGAGTGGTCGGCCACCGCCTTCATCGCGGCCGGGTGCATCGTCTGCAGGAGCACGCGCCCGGATCCCGCCGATGAACATCGACGCGTCGCCGTGCACCCGCACGATCTCCGAGTCGGCGTCGAACCAGCGTGGACCCGGGCGTGCCGTGGATGCGCTCGCGCGCCTGCGGGCCGTCGGGTCCGGCGACGCGTCGGAAGAGCTCGCGACCGAGGCGCGCCCGCAGGGGAGCCATGTCCCGACACTACGAGGCGTCCGAAGCGCGACGCGCCGCGACGGCAGCGCCGGTGAGGCCCACCAGCCGGAGACATCCTGCGCGCGGACTGACAGGCTCGTCCCATGATGATCCGACCGGCCGAGCTGGCGGCGATCAAGGCAGGCACCGTCGACCTCGCGTTCCGTCGGTGGGCGAGGCCGCGGGTGGTGGTCGGCACCCGGATGCGGACGGCGGTGGGGCTGCTCGAGGTGACGTCGGTCGAGCGGGCCGGGCGCCTCACGGCGGAGGACGCCCGGCGGGCGGGCGCCCCGTCGCTCAAGGCGCTGAAGGAGGCGCTCGCGGCCCGCCCGGAGGACCCGGCGTGGCGCATCGGCCTGGTCTACGCCGGCCCCGACCCCCGCGAGGCGCTGCGCGAGTCGGTCCCCGACGCGGCCGAGATCGCGCGAGATCAACGGCCGGCTCGACCGGCTGGACAAGGCTTCGTCGTACGGCGCCTGGACCCGCGAGACACTGGACCTGATCGACCTCCACCCGACCGTGCGGGCGCCGGACCTGGCGGCCCGGGTCGGCCGGGAGACGGCCGACTTCAAGAAGGACGTGCGCAAGCTCAAGGAGCTCGGGCTGACCGAGTCGCTCGACATCGGCTACCTGCTGTCGCCGCGCGGTCGGGCCGTCGTCGACGCCGGGCTGCGCGACCCCGCGCGAGCGCGCCCCGCTGCCGACCGGGACGCCGCTGCCGAGGATCGGTGCGCCCGGCGACGCGGGCGCTGCGCGCCGTCGGGATCACCACGCTGGAGCAGGTCGCGGCGCTGACCGAGGCCGAGCTGGCCGCCCTCCACGGCGTCGGCCCGATCGCGATCGACCGCCTGCGCGAGCGCGATCGCCGAGCGCGGGCTGTCGTTCGCCGGGGCCTGAGCCGGCGCCGGCCGACGTCAGGCAAGGGCCGCACGGGACGTCAGTGCACGAGCAGGCCGATGCCCAGGGCGCCCATCAGGACGGCGATGCCCGAGTCGAGCACCCGCCAGGCCGACGGCCGGGCGAAGATGCCGCGCAGGGCGCGGGCGCCGAAGCCGAGCGCGGGGAACCAGACGAGCGCTGGCGGCGATGCGCGCCCGCGCAGAACCACCAGCGCTGGTCGCCGAAGCTGTTGGCGACGGTGCCGAGCATGAGGATCGCGTCGAGGTAGAAGTGCGGGTTGAGCCAGGTCAGGGCCAGGGTGAGCAGCACCGCGCGACGCACGGTCATCGTCGTGCCGCCGTCCGCCGTCAGGGCGGCGGGTCGCCACGCGCGCAGCGCCGACTGGACGCCGAAGGCGAGCAGGTAGAGCCCGCCGCCGATCTGGGCGATCGGCAGCACCGCCGGCCAGCGCTCCATCACGACGCCGAGGCCGGCGACGCCGACGGTGATGGCGAGCGACGTCGGAGACCATGCACACCAGGATCACGGGCAGCACGTGCTCGCCGCGGATGCCCTGGCGGAGGACGAACGCGTTCTGGGCGCCGACGGCGACGATCAGGGCGAAGACCGGTCAGGACACCGGTGAGGAAGATGCTCAACATGTGTAGAACGCTAGGCGCCGAACCGGCCTTCAATCCAGCGAACCATTCTGGGGAATCATTAGACTCTCTTAGTATGAAAGACGTCACCCAGATCGATCCCGTGTCGCTGCGCACACTGGCCACCGCCGTCCGGCTCGGGACCTTCGAGGCCACGGCCCGCGAGCTGCACGTCACCCCCTCGGCGGTGAGCCAGCGGATCAAGGCGCTGGAGACCCACGTGGGTCGGGTGCTGGTGCACCGGGTCAAGCCGCTGGAGGCCACCGAGGCGGGACACGTCCTGGTCCGGCTGGCGGCCCAGACCGAGCTGCTGGAGCGCGAGGCGGTGGCCGAGCTGCTCGAGGGGGAGGAGCCCGGCGAGGACGACCCGTTCGTCGCGGTGCCCATCGCCGTCAACGCGGACGCGCTCTACACGTGGCTGATCGACGCCCTGGTCGCAGGTGCAGGGTGCGCACCGGGTCACCTTCGAGATCGTCCGCGAGGACCAGTCCCGGACCACCGAGCGGCTGCGCCGTGGCGACGTGATGGCGGCGGTGACGTCCGACCCGCGACCCGTGCCCGGGTGCCGCGTCGTGCGGCTGGGCTCGATGCGCTACCGCGCGGTCGCCACCCCGGCGTGGGTCGCGGACCACCTCCCCGACGGTGCCACCGCGACGGCGCTGGGCCGGGTGCCGCTCATCGCGTTCGACCGCAACGACACCCAGCAGCACGACTTCCTGCGCAAGGTGACGCGCCGGCACCTGACGCCGCCGGTGACGTGGATCCCGTCGGTGGGGGAGTTCGACAACGCCGTACGCCGCGGCATGGGCTGGGGGATGATCCCCGAGGTCCAGGTGCGGACCGACCTCGATCGCGGCCGGCTGGTCGAGATCGTGCCGGGGCGCCACACCGACGTGCCCGCTCTACTGGCAGCACTGGCGCCTGGAGTCGCCGCTGATGGCGGACCTGACGGCCGCGATCACCGGCGCCGCGCGGGGCTGGCTGAGCTGAGCCGGTCCCGGGTCAGAGGACCTTGGAGAGGAACGCCTGGGTGCGCTCGTGCTGCGGGTCGCCGAGCACCGCGCGCGGGTCGCCCTCCTCCACGATGACGCCACCGTCCATGAAGACCAGGTTGTCGCCGACCTCGCGGGCGAAGCCCATCTCGTGCGTCACGACCATCATGGTCATGCCCTCGGAGGCGAGGTCCTTCATGACGGCCAGCACGTCCCCGACCAGCTCGGGGTCGAGGGCGGACGTCGGCTCGTCGAAGAGCATCAGGTCGGGCTGCATGGACAGGGCCCGCGCGATGGCCACCCGCTGCTGCTGACCACCGGAGAGGTGGGCCGGGTAGGCCGTCTCCTTCTCCGCGAGGCCGACCTTGGCGAGGTTGGCGCGCGCGATCTCGACGGCCTCGCCCTTCTTGCGGCCCGCGACCTTCTGCTGGGCGATGGTCAGGTTGCGCAGCACGGTCATGTGCGGGAAGAGGTTGAAGCTCTGGAAGACGATGCCGATGCGCGCCCGCAGCTTGTCGACGTCGGCGTCGGGATCGGTGATCTCCTCTCCCTCGACGAAGATCTTGCCGCTGGTCGGGGTCTCGAGCATGTTGACGCAGCGCAGCAATGTGGACTTGCCCGACCCGGACGGCCCGATCACGCACACGACCTGCCCGTGCCCGACGTGGAAGTCGATGCCCTTGAGCACCTCGTTGTCGCCGAAGTACTTGTGCAGGTCCTGCACGTCGATGGCCGCGTCGGCGCGATCGGCTGTCGGGGGTGGTGGGTGTGGTGGTCATCAGCGGGCCCTCTCCGAGCGGCTCTCCATGCGGCGTACGACGATCGACAGCGGGACGGTGATCAGCAGGTAGCAGAGCGCGATCACCACGATCGGGGTCAGGTTGGAGGAGGAGTTCATGCTCTCCCGGCCGAACTTGGTGAGCTCGTAGTCCGCCAGCGACAGGCCGAGGATGTAGACCAGCGAGGAGTCCTTGGTGAGCAGGATCAGCTCGTTGGTCAGCGGCGGCAGGATGATGCGGAACGCCTGGGGGACGACCACGCTGATCATCGCGCGGCCGTGGGACATCCCGAGCGAGCGGGCGGCCTCCATCTGGCCCTTCGGCACGGCCTGGATGCCGGCCCGGATGGTCTCGGCCATGTAGGCCCCGCCGACCAGGCCCAGGGCCAGCGTGACGACGCCGAGGTTGCCGAACGGGATCTCGTACGCCGGGAAGGCCAGGTTGAAGCCCACGCTGAGCGCGATGAAGACGACCAGGGCGGGCAGCCCGCGGAAGAGCTCGATGACGCCGGTCGCGATCCACCGGTAGGGGCCGACGCTGGAGAGCCGCATCAGCGCCAGCACCAGTCCGAGGATCAGGCCGAAGGTGAAGCCGCACGCGGTGTAGATGATCGTGTTCTTGAGCGCGATCGTCAGGACCTCGGGGAACTGCTCCTTGACGAGCTCCCAGTTCCAGAAGGCCCGCTGGAGCTGGGCCCAGTCGGCGACGAGGGCGATCGTGACCAGCACGACCACCAGCACCGCGTACTGCACGTAGCGCCACCGGGCGGCACGCTGGCGGGGACTCGCCATGGACTCACATCACCTTCGTCGTGGGGTCGGGGAGGGCGTCACGACGTGGGTGCGGTGCCGAACCACTCCTCGTAGACCGCGTCGTAGTCGTCGCTCGCGATCGCGTCGTTGATCGCGGTGAGCAGCTCGGCGTTGCCGTCCTTCTTGACCGAGAAGCCGTACTCCTCACCGGTCTGGAACTCCGTGACCACCTCGACCTCGGGGTTCTCGCTGACGAAGTAGTTGAGCAGGCCGTTGTCGTTGACGCCGGCGTCGGCCTTGCCGGTCAGGACCGCCTGCTGCATGAGGGAGGAGTCCTCGAAGGTGATGATCTCGGTGTCCTCGGGGGCGTTCTCGCGCACGTAGTCGGAGCCGGTCGTGCCGTCCTGCACCGCGACCTTCTTGCCGGCGAGGTCCTCCAGCGACGTGATGCCCGCACCGGTCTTGGTCATCAGGGCCTGGGTGGCCTCGAAGTAGGGGTCGGTGAAGTCCATGACGGCCTGGCGCTCCTCGTTGATCGTCATGGCGCCGGCGCCGACGTCGCACTGCCCGGTGTTGAGGGCCTCACCGGTGGTGATGGTCTCCCACGCGACGTCGAGGACCTCGAAGTCGAGACCCTCGGCGTCGGCGGCGATCTGGAGCACGGCGGGGTCGAAGCCGACGACCTCTCCGTCCTCGGTGAACTCGAACGGCTCGTAGGGCAGGTGCGTGCAGACGGTCAGCGTGCCCTCCTTGACCAGCTCGATGCCCGACTCAGTGGTCGTGGAGGTGTCGTCCTTGGCGCAGCCTGCGACCGCGAGGGTGAGGGCGACGATGCTGATTCCGGAGGCGAGTGCTCGAGTCTTCATGATCGCCACCCTAGACCCGTCGGGCCCCGGGACGTCGCACACGTCACACGAGCCGCGGCATGATGCCCGCATGCCGACCTATGTCGCCTTCCTGCGCGCGATCAACCTCGGGGCCACGCGGAAGTTCCCCCAGGACGCCATCCGGGCTGCGGTCGAGTCCACCGGGGCCCGGGACGTGGAGACCTACATCAACACCGGGAACGTGCGCCTGACGACCGGCCTGCGCTCGAGCGCCGAAGGTGGCCTCCGTCCTCGAGGCGGCCTTCGCGGCCGACCGCGGCTTCGAGGTGCCGACGGTGGTGCTGACGCCCGCCGAGCTGGTCGCCATCGCCGCGGACGCCGACGAGCTGGCGGCGGCTCACGACCGGCTGGGCATGCAGTACGTCTCGTTGCTCAAGCAGGAGCCGACGCCGGAGCAGGTGCGCGAGATCGAGTCCGTGGAGATCGAGGGCGAGAGGCTCGTCGTCCGGGGTCGGGGCGCACACCTGCTCATGGACGAGCGCGACAGCTACCGCACGGCCCGGTTGTCCAACGACTACGTCGAGAAGCGCCTCGGGGTGTCCACCAACCGCAACGCGCGCGTCGTGCGCGAGCTCGCCACGCGGTGGGGCTGACCGGCGTCAGGGGCGGCCCACCACGCCCGAGGCGGGCGTCAGGTCACCGGCGCCCGTCGTTGGCCGAGATCTTGACGGTGAGGACGTCCGGGGTCCCGACGATGGCGTCGTCGGAGGTGGTGAGCCGGATCTTGATCGTCTCGCGGTCCTCGCGCTCGCGGTCGTCGATCAGGGTGATCGGCAGCGACTGCAGCGTGCGCCCCGGCTCGTAGACGAGGGAGCCCGGTGCGAGCGAGTAGTCGACGCCTGCCGTGGCGGTGCCGCCCACGACCTGGTAGCCGACGGTGATCGGACCGGCGTGCTCGCCGAGCAGACGGACGCGAGGACGCATCACTCGGTTCTTCTCGTTGACGCTGCTGAAGGCACGCGCGAAGGAGGCCTCGGGCTGGCTCATCCACGCGATCCGCTGGGTCAGCCAGTCGCGGAGGAACTCGACCTCGCCGTCGAACGACTCGGCGTGCTTGCTGCCGAGGACCAGCTCGGTGCCGGCGTGCCACTGGGCCCAGTCGGCCTCGGCGGTCGTCCGCAGCGGCGTCGCGGCGGCGGGCAGCTGGGAGACCAGCCGCTCGACCCGCGGTCGCAGGGTGGTCCAGCGCGCCTTGACGCGGGCGACGAAGTCGGGGTCCTTCAGCATCCGGGCGATCCAGTGCGTGCCGAGCCGGGTGTGCCATCCGCTGGGCGGGACCGCCCGGCGGAAGGCGGTGCCGCCACTGAGGTCGAAGTCCCAGACCGGACCCATCTCGAGCTTGCCGCCCGGGGTCCAGCTGACGTAGACGCTGGAGAAGAAGTTGGAGTCCTGGTTGCGGAAGAGCTCCTCGACGAGGTACCAGTCGATGAAGCTGCCGAGCTCGACGTACGGCCGGTAGCCACGCTCCGCGGTCGGTGAAGCGCTTGCCGTAGAGCGCCTTCTCGAACGCCTGGACGTGACGGCGGACCCGGACGACGTCCCCGCGCTCGGGGTCGTCGGGGTCCTTGAAGACGATGGGCGTACGCCGCCGCACGGTGCGGAAGCCCCGGTCGCCGTCGCGGACGAAGCGCTCGTTGATCTCCAGCAGGTAGGCGTCGTCGGCGATGTCGACGCGGCCCGGCTTGACCTCGACCTGCTCGGTCAGCTGGTACATCCCCTGCGAGGTGCCGTTGAGGACCAGCTCGACGAACCGGCTCTGCGGTGTCCATCCGAGCCGGGTCCGGTCGGCGACGGCGAAGGCGGTGTGGGTGCGCAGCGCACTGCGGTCGGCGGCGTTGGCCAGCAGGACCCAGTCCTCCTGGGGCGTCGTGCCCACCAGGGCGGCGTCCTCGACCGAGCTTGACCTTGTAGGGCTTCTTGGGGAAGTTCCAGGTGGAGTTGCCGCGGCCCTTGATCTCGAGGGGGTGGGTGACCCCGTCGAGGGTGAGGGTGCCGGTGACGTAGTCGTCCCGGTTGAGGATGGGGGCGCCGCCGTCGGTGGCGACGACGAGCTGGGCGGGGACGCCGGGCACCCACCTGCCCTCCGCCGCGGCGGACTCGCCGGCGCCGGCGCGCGCGGGTGCGAGGCCGACGGCGAGCACGCAGGCCAGCCCCGCTCCCGTGATGGTCCTGAGTGCCTTGGACATGGGTGACCCCCCGTTCCCGGCCCTGGCCGGGTGTGCGTGCGATCCGATGGTCTGGAGCGCTGGAGGATCACCATAGACCGGCGCAGCCCCTCTCGACCCGCGATCTGCGCGCCGACCCGGGGAGGGAGCACCCCGTTCCCCGGGCCGACGCCGTCAGCGGCGCGTGGCCGTGACGATGCGGTACTCCCAGTCGAGCACGGCCCCGTCGCCGTCCCCCTGGTCGTACGACGCGGCGAGGGCCACCAGGTCGGCACGCAGCGCCGCCCGACCGTCCTCGTCGAGGCGACCGGCCGCCGCGAAGGTCGGCCCGTAGTAGGTGAGGAAGAGGTCGGCGAAGGCGTCGGCGTCCGTGAACCGCTGGCGGACGGTGGCCGTCACGGACCCCACGTCCTCCACGCCGTCGCCGAGCAGCTCGGCGACCACGGCCTCGGTGCCCCACCGGGTCGGGGGCTGCGCGCCGGGCGGGGGCGGGGCGTGCCGTCCCACGGTGCCCAGCATCCCGCCGATGAAGCCCTCCGGCGTCCAGCTGGCCACGCCGAGACGACCTCCCGGCCGGCACACCCGCACCAGCTCGGCGGCGGCCCGGGAGTGGTCGGCGCTGAACATCACGCCGATGGCCGACAGGACCAGGTCGAAGGACCCGTCGCCGTGGGGCAGCGCACTCGGCGTCGGCCTCGGCGAGGTCGATCGCGAGGTCCTCCGCCTCCGCGCGCCGCCGGGCGATGTCGAGCAGGGCGGGCACGTAGTCGATGCCGGAGGCGGCCGCCCCCCGGCGGGCCGCCGCGAGGGCGACGTGCCCGGTGCCGGTCGCGACGTCGAGGACGCGGGCGCCGGGTGCGACGCCGACGTGCTCGACGAGGTGCTCGGACACCGGCACCGTGAGGGCGGCGATGCGGTTGTAGTCACCGCTGCTCCACACCTTCTGCTGCTTGTCGCGCAGCTCGGTCATCTGTGGGGTCGTGGTCATGCTGGGTCCCTCTCGTGGGGTCGTCGACGGCGTCGACCGCGCTCGCGACCTCGGCCGTCATGGAGCCGGACGGCCGTCGGCCGCCGTGGTCTGCCCGTTCCGGGTCCGCCAGGTGCGCGGCCCCTGCGTCCGCCTCGTGCGCGACCGGCTGACCCGGCGCGCGCTGCCGGGCGCGGTGCTGGCACCGACGAGCCCATCCTCTGCATGGTCGCAGCCTCGGAGATCGGTGACCATGCTCCTTGTCGGGGCTCTTCCCGCAGGGTCCGCGCGCTCGACGGCTCAGACGTGCAGCGTCTCGATGACCGGCTCCCCGCGCGAGAGCTTGCCGGCGGCGCGGGGAGCTCGGCGCGCGCCATGAGGTGGTGGGCGCGCGCCTCCTCGAGCGTCGTCCGGCCGACCACCTCGCCGCCGACACGAGCGGGACGAGCAGCGGCCGGTCGTCGCCGTCGTCGACGGGGCGGCCCCGATGCCGACCACCTCGGCCCGCGCGACCCCGAGGCGTCGCGCCGGCGCAGGGCGTACTTGCGCCCGCCGATCGAGATCTTGTCCGTCGCCGCTTGGCGACCGGCACCATCACGCCGTCGTCGCCCGCCCGGGCGACGAGCTTGTAGACGAAGCCGCAGGTCGGGTGGCCCGATGCCGGTCACGAGCTGCGTGCCGACGCCGTAGCCGTCGACCGGGGCCGACGGCGAGCGAGGCGATGGCGTGCTCGTCGAGGTCGCTGGTCACCAGGATGCGGGTGCCGGTGGCGCCGAGGGAGTCGAGCTGGGCGCGCACCTCGTGGGCCAGCACCCCGAGGTCGCCGGAGTCGAGGCGCACGGCCCCGAGGCCGGGGCCGGCGATCCCGACCCCGGCGCGGACCGCCTCGGCGACGTCGTAGGTGTCGACCAGCAGCGTCGTCCCCACGCCGAGCGCGTCGACCTGCGCCCGGAACGCGTCCGCCTCGGTGTCGTGGAGCAGGACGAAGGAGTGCGCCGCCGTCCCCGCGGTCGGCACGCCGTACCTGTGCCGCGCGGCGAGGTTGGAGGTGGTGGCGAAGCCCGCGACGTACGCCGCCCGCGCGGCCGCCACGGCGGCCTCCTCGTGGGTGCGCCGCGAGCCCATCTCGATGCAGGGCCGGTCGCCGGCCGCCCACGTCATCCGGGAGGCGGCGGAGGCGATCGCGGAGTCGTGGTTGTAGATCGACAGCAGCACGGTCTCCAGCAGCACGGCCTCGGCGAAGCCGCCCTCGACCACGAGCAGCGGCGAGTGGGGGAAGTAGGCCTCGCCCTCGGCGTAGCCCCAGACGTCGCCGGAGAAGCGGTAGGTCGCCAGCCACTCCCGCGTCGGCCTCGTCGACCACGTCCTCGAGCACGGCGAGGTCCTCGTCGGTGAAGCGGAAGGCCTCGATCGCGTCGAGCGCCCGCCCGACGCCGGCGACCACGCCGTAGCGCCGTCCCTCGGGCAGGCGCCGCGGGAAGAGCTCGAAGACCGAGCGGCGTCCGGCGGTGCCGGCGCGCGAGCGCGGCCTGCACCATGGTGAGCTCGTAGTGGTCGGTGAGCAGGGCCGTCGAGGGCCCGCGCGCGTCGGCCGGCGATCGGGTCACCAGTCCACCTCCCACGCAGGAGCGGGCGTCCGGGCCTGTGCCACGATGGACCCGTGTCCGCTGCCAGCCCCGTCGAGGTCGATCCGACGCTCTCGCCGGACGAGATCACGTTCCTCGCCAAGCCGTGGGTGACGATCGTCTGGAACGACCCGGTCAACCTGATGTCCTACGTCACCTTCGTCTTCCAGAAGTACTTCGGCTACGACAAGGCCAAGGCCGAGCGAGCTGATGATGGAGGTCCACGAGGACGGCCGGTCGGTGGTCTCCACCGGCACCCGCGAGGAGATGGAGCGCGACGTGCAGGCGATGCACGAGTACGGCCTGTGGGCGACCATGGAGAAGGCCTCGTGAGCGGCAGCGAGGGGTGGACGCGGTGACGGGCTTCGCCCGGCACCGCAGGAGCCGACGGGTCATCGCCACGTTCACCGGCTTCGAGGCCGACCTGCTCCGCTCGCTGGCCTCCCAGATCGTCGAGCTGCTGCGCAACGAGGCCGCCGTGCCCGACGACGAGCCGGGACCCGTTCGAGGCGATGATGGACTTCTCCGGCCCGACGACCGCGCCCGAGGACCCGGTGCTGCACCGGCTGTTCCCGACGGCGTACGTCGACGACGAGGAGGCCGCCGCGCGAGTTCCGGCGCTTCACCGAGGGCGGCCTGCGCGACGGCAAGGCGGCGGCCGCGATCACCATCATCGAGGGCCTCGAGGAGGCCGGGCTGCCGCCCGAGCTCACCGAGGACGGGCTGATGATCGACGTCGAGCTCGACGAGCCGACGGCCGAGACCTGGATGCGCTCCTTCACCGACATCCGCCTCGCCCTGGCCACCCGCCTGGGCGTCGAGGACGGCGACGAGGAGAGGTGGCACGCGCTGCCCGACGACGACCCGCGCGCCCAGGCGCACGACATCTACGAGTGGATCGGCTGGCTGCAGGAGACCATCGTCGAGGCGCTGACCGCGTGAGCCCGATCCCCGACTTCATCCTCGACATCCGCCGGATGATCGGCACCCACCCGCTGTGGCTGCCGGGCGTCACGGCCGTGATCCGGCGCGACGACGAGATCCTCATGGTCGAGCGGGCCGACAACGGCGCGTGGACCCCGGTGACCGGCATCGTCGACCCCGGGGAGGAGCCCGCCGTCGCGGCGGCCCGCGAGGCGCTGGAGGAGACCGGCGTCGGTCATCCGGGTCGACCGGCTGGCCTCGGCCTCCGCGATCTCGGAGGTCGTCTACGACAACGGCGACCGCGCGTCGTACCTCGACCTGACCTTCGCCTGCACCTGGATCAGCGGGGAGGCGTACGTCGGCCGACGACGAGTCCACCGACGTGCGTTGGTGGCCGGTGGACGACCTGCCCGAGATGTGGCCGCTCGATGTCGCAGCGCGTCGCCGACGCGCTGGCCGACGAGCGCGAGGCGCGCTTCACCGCGTAGCCCGCCGTACGCGCGTCAGCCCGAGTGCGTCGTGACGCCGTAGTCCGCGCGCGTCGCCAGCGCCCAGCGCGCCACGGGCGTCATGGCGTACGCGATGAGCACCATCGCGACGGCCAGGATGATCCACCCGGTGCGCCCGAGGCCGACGCAGAGGTACGCCGCGACCGGCGGCCCGATGACCCGCGCCGCCCCGAAGCTCAGCGACGCGAAGCCCTGGTACTGCCCCTGTCGCTCGTGCGGGGCCAGACCCATCTGCTGGCTCCACTGGCCGCCGGAGCCGACGATCTCGCCGAAGACGTGCACCACGGTCCCCACGAGCAGCAGCGCGCACGCCGCCCACACGTCGAGGTCCTGGGCGAAGCCGATCAGCACGAAGCCGCCCGCCACCAGCCAGCCCGCCACCACGAAGGCACGCGACCCGTCGGTCACCGTGTCGATGTGCCGGGTCAGCCGCACCTGGAGCAGCGCGACGAGCACGGTGTTGAGCACGAGCGTCGCCGAGACGAGCACGGTGGGCGCGGTGGTGTGCTCCGCGATGAAGAGCACCAGCCCGATCTCGATGATGAAGAAGTGCGTGACGAAGAGCATGTGCAGCGCCATCAGCACGGCGTACGGGCGGTCGCGGAGCACGCCGAGGCGCGCCTCGCCCTCGTGTCGGGGGTACGGCGGGAGCGGGGGGAGGCGGGTCGTGTTCCACGCCGCGAAGCCGGTCAGCACCGCTTGTCCGAAGAAGACCGAGATGTAGGCCCAGTCCTCGTCGACGAGCAGCGCGAGGCCGCCGACCATCGAGCCCAGGCCGATGGCGGTGTTGGTGACGGCGCGCAGGTAGGCCTTGAACTGGACGCCCCGACCGCCGATGGCCAGCTGGGCGATGACGCCCTGGTAGACGGCGCCGGAGGCGCTCAGGAAGACGGCCTGCACCGACAGCAGCAGCGTGAGCACGAGGGGAGTGGGCGCGAAGGCCGGCGGCCAGGCGGTGAGGGCGGCGCCGACCATGAGCCAGGTGAGCACCCGGGTCGGGCCGCGGGTGTCGGCCAGCTGTCCGGCCGGGACGTTGACGAGCAGCCCGACCAGTGCCGACACCGAGAGCGCGAGGCCGACCTCGGCGGCGCTGAAGCCCTGGTGGCGGGTGAAGTAGAGCGCGCTGGTCGTCATCAGCGCACCGCCGGCGAACCGGTTGGCGAACTGGCCCAGCGCCATCGTGCGCAACGTGGGGTCCAGCGGCACCCCGCGCCGGGTCGAGCGGCTCCACGGAGCTGGTCGTCATCGGTCTCCCACGGCTCGATCTATCTTGATGTCAAGATATATGTGGTGAGACGGCGTGCGGTCAAGTTGGTCGGTTGCCTACGCTGGACGGCGTGCTGACCATCGACCGGACGACGTACGACGCGATCGTCGCGCACGCCAAGCGCGACCACCCCGACGAGGCGTGCGGCATCGTCGCCGGCCCCGAGGGCAGCGACCGGCCCGAGCGGCTCGTCGAGATGGTCAACGCGGCCGGCAGCCCGACGTTCTACGAGTTCGACTCCACGGACCTGCTCCACCTCTACAAGGACATGGACGCGCGCGACGAGGAGCCGGTGGTCGTCTACCACTCGCACACGGCCACCGAGGCCTACCCGAGCCGCACCGACATCGGCCTCGCCATGGAGCCGAACGCGCACTACGTGCTCGTCAGCACGCGCGAGCACGGGAATAACGACGGCCCTGTGGAGTTCAGGTCGTATCGCATCATCGACGGCGTGGTGACCGAGGAAGAGGTCACCGTGGTCGCCCAGCTGCACCCCCGCGAATCGGAAGAGAGCACCCCCTGATGGCCATCGAGGTCCGCATCCCCACCATCCTCCGCACCTACACCGACGGCGCCAAGGCCGTCGACGGCAGCGGCGAGACCCTGCAGGCGCTCATCGACGACCTCGAGGGCAACCACCCCGGGATCAAGGACCGCCTGATCGAGCTCGGGCGACCTGCGCCGCTTCGTCAACGTCTACATCAACGACGAGGACGTCCGCTTCATGGGCGGCCTCGAGGCCGAGCTCGCCGACGGCGACCAGGTCGTCGTGCTCCCCGCCGTCGCCGGCGGAGCGCGCTGAGCGCATGACGCGCTACGACAGCCTGCTGGAGTCGGTCGGCGGCACCCCGCTGATCGGGCTGCCGCGGCTGTCGCCCAGCCCCGACGTCCGCATCTGGGCCAAGATGGAGGACCGCAACCCGACCGGCTCCATCAAGGACCGGCCGGCGCTCAAGATGATCGAGCAGGCCGAGAAGGACGGGACCCTGCGTCCCGGCTGCCACGATCCTCGAGCCGACGTCGGGCAACACCGGCATCTCGCTGGCCATGGCGGCCAAGCTCAAGGGCTACCGGATCGTCTGCGTGATGCCCGAGAACACCTCCGAGGAGCGCCGTCAGCTGCTGCGCATGTGGGGGGCGGAGATCGTCTCCTCGCCCGCCGCCGGCGGCTCCAACGAGGCGGTCCGCGTCGCGAAGAAGATCGCCGAGCGAGCACCCGGACTGGGTGATGCTCTACCAGTACGGCAACGAGGCCAACGCCCTCGCGCACGAGGAGGGCACCGGTCCCGAGCTGCTCGCCGACCTGCCCGAGATCACCCACTTCGTCGCCGGTCTCGGCACCACCGGCACCCTGATGGGCGTCTCGCGCTTCTTCCGCAAGGCCAAGCCGGACGTGCGGATCGTCGCCGCCGAGCCGCGCTACGGCGAGCTGGTCTACGGCCTGCGCAACCTCGACGAGGGCTTCGTGCCCGAGCTGTACGACGCGTCGCTGATCGACTCGCGCTTCTCCGTCGGCCCGCGGGACGCGGTCCGGCGCGTGCGCGAGCTCCTCGAGCTCGAGGGCATCTTCGCCGGCATCTCCACCGGGGCGATCCTGCACGCCGCGCTCGGCCAGGCCGCCAAGGCGGTCAAGGCCGGGGAGCGCGCCGACATCGCCTTCGTGGTCTGTGACGGCGGGTGGAAGTACCTCTCGACCGGCGCCTACGAGGGCACCGTCGACGAGGCGGAGGATCGTCTCGACGGGCAGTTGTGGGCATGATGGTTCCGTGCTCCCGCGAGTCCTCCGTCGCGCACCGCTGGTCCCGGTCGTCGCCGCGCTCCTCCTGACCCTGCTGCCGCTGGCGAGCACGGTCGGGCCCGCCACCGCGGAGCCGGTCCTGGTCCAGCCCTCGCTCACCAACACCGAGCCGCCGTCCGTCGACGGGCGCTCCCGCCAGGGCGAGGTGCTGCGGGCGCACCCCGGCAGCTGGACGCCGCGGCGTGCCGAGACGACGTACCGCTGGCTGCGCGACGGCGAGCCGGTCCGCGGCGCCCGCGAGCGCCGCTACCGCCTCGGGCGCCTCGACGTCGGCGCGCGTCTGCGCGTCGAGGTCCGGGTCCGCGCCGACGGCCACGCGTGGACGACCGCCCTCTCGGCGCCGACCCGCCGGGTGGCGTACGCCGCCCCGGTGCGCCGCCGCGTCACCTACAGCGTCGTCGACCCGCGGGGCGATCACCACCAGCGTCGCCGTCTTCCGCCGCCAGGCGCAGGAGACGTTCGACGACGCGCGGGGCTGGCGGGCGCGGCGGCGTCGAGTTCCGGCGGGTGCCGCGTGGCGGCGACTTCACCCTGGTGCTGGCCGCCGCGGCCACGCTCCCGTCCTTCTCCGCCACCTGCTCGACCATGTGGTCGTGCCGGGTCGGTCGCTTCGTGGTCATCAACCAGGAGCGGTGGAAGCACGCCTCACCGGCGTGGAACGCCGCAGGGCAGGCGCTGCGCGACTACCGCCACATGGTGGTCAACCACGAGACCGGCCACTGGCTGGGCCGCGGACACGTCGGCTGCCCGGGGCAGGGCCGTCCGGCGCCGGTGATGATGCAGCAGTCCAAGGGGCTCTCGGGGCTGCCGCTTCAACCCGTGGCCGCTCCCCGGCGAGCGCTGAGCAGCCGGGCCGCCGAGGCGCGGGAGCGTCAGCCCGCGCTGACGTCCGAGGTCCTGGGCGACGTCGTGCTCGCTGCCCGGCACCGCGGGGAGCCCGAGGAGGTCGAGGGCCAGGTTGGCGACCATGCCGTTGCGGACCGGCTGGACGCCGTCGTACGCGACCCGGGCGCGGCCGGGGTCGGCGTAGTCGGGGTTGAGGTCGTAGAGGTCCGTGCCCGGGTCCACCCCGCTGCCCCACACCACGAAGGGGATGCGGTAGTCGTGGATCGAGGTCGGGTCGTAGTGGCCCGCGCCGCGCCCGCCGTGGTCTGCCGTGAGGATCACCGTGGTGTGGCCGGCGTAGCGGGGGTCGCGTGCGCAGCACGTCGATGACGCTCCCGACCCGGCGGTCGGCGCGCCGGACGGCACGGAGGTAGGCCGGACCCATGAAGCCCTTCGCGTGCCCGACGACGTCGGGCTCCGACAGGTGCAGGAGGCGGAAGGCGCGGGTGGCGCCGCCGAGGTCGCGCTTGAAGGCCCGCACCAGCCCCTGGTTGTCCTCGATGACCGTCTGCGCGTCGGTGGCCAGCGGCCACGAGCGGTCCCACAGGGAGAACTTGGTCTTGCTCGCGAAGAAGCCCGCGGAGAGGCCGGCGTCGTCGACGACGGTGAAGACGGACTCCACCGACTTGCCGGCCGCGGCCTGGACGGTGCTGGGGCGGCGGCGGTCGTCGTTCCACGTCACCCCGTGGCCACCGGTGCCCGGCTGGATGCGGCGCCCGGTGACCATGCCCGTGTGGTTGGGCAAGGTGAGGGTGAGCTCGTGCTCGGTGCGGGCGTTGAGCGTGCCGGCGCCCTCGTCGAGCAGTGCGTGCAGGTGGGGGGCGCCCGACCGGCCGAGCTTGCCGAGGGCCTTCGGGTTGAGGGCGTCGACGGAGATGACCACGACCGTGTCGGTCACGGCCCGGCGGCTCGGGTCGGGGGCCGGGGCGCTGGTCGCGGCCGATCCGGCCCCCGCGCCGAGGAGCGCGGCGGAGGCGAGGAGGGCGAGCGAGCGGCGTACGGCGGTGCGTCCGGGCATGGGCGTCAGGATAGGCGCCCAGGCCCGGAGATCCCGACTCCGCTCACGCCAGCGCGGCGCGGATCGCCTCGATCGGCGTGGTGGTCGGGCGGCCCAGGAGGCGGGCCAGGTCGCCGGTGTCGGTGTGCAGCTCGCCGCGGGCGATGCCGAGGTCGGAGTCGGCGAGCACGGTGGCGAACCCCTCCGGCACGCCGGCGGAGACCAGCGCGGCGGTGTAGCTCCTCGACGGGGAGGTCGCGGTAGGCCACGGGGGTCCCGGACGCCTCGGCCAGCCAGGCGGCGTACTCCGTCAGGGTGAACGCGACGTCGCCGCCCAGCTCGTGCACCCGACCGGCCTGGTCGTCGGCGACCAGCGCGGCGGCGGCCGCGGCGGCGTAGTCGGCGCGCGTGGCGGCACTGACCCGACCGTCGCCCGCAGCGCCGAGGACGGCGCCGTGCTCGAGGGCGGTGGACAGCTGGTCGGTGTAGTTCTCGAGGTACCACGAGTTGCGCAGCAGGACGGTCGGCAGGCCGGCGTCGGCGAGCAGCTTCTCGGTGGCCAGGTGGTCCTCGGCGAGGAGCATGCGGGAGGTGCTGGCGCGGGTGATGCTGGTGTAGCCGAGCAGCTCGACCCCGGCCGTGGCGGCGGCCTCGATGGCGGCGGCGTGCTGCGCGACGCGCCCACCCACGGCGTTGGAGGAGACGAGCAGGGCGCGGTCGACGCCGTCGAACGCTGCGGCGAGGGAGGCGGGATCGGTGTAGTCGGCGCGGCGTACGACGACGCCGAGGGCGGCCAGGTCGGCGATCGCGGCGGTGTCTCGGGCGGTGGCGACGACGTCGGCGGGGGAGACCCCGAGGTCGAGGAGGGAGCGGACGACGAGGCGGCCGAGGTGGCCGCTGGTGCCGGTGACGAGGTAGGTGGTCATGGTGGGTCCTTTCGCGGACGATCAGGAGGGGTGTCGTTCGCTCCAACCGACGGATCGACCCCATGCTTCCCGAGAGTTAGTACCCACTTTGAAGTAAGGTACTGGTATGGAAGTAAGCAAGGGCCTGCGCGACCACTTCCCCGACGGTGTCTTCCCGAGCGGGTGCCCCAGCCGCACGCTGCTGGACCACGTGATGAGCAAGTGGGGCGTCCTGGTCCTGCTGGCGCTCTCCGAGGGCCCGCCGCTGCGGTGGAGCGAGCTGCGCCGCCGCGCCCAGGGGGTGAGCGAGAAGATGCTGGCCCAGACGCTGCGCACCCTCGAGGCCGACGGGCTGGTCCACCGCGACGCCCGCCCGGTCGTCCCGCCGCACGTGGAGTACTCGCTGACCCCGGCCGGCGAGGAGCTCGCCGCCCACCTCGTGCCGCTGATGCAGTGGATCGCGGCGCACGCGGGGGAGATCCTCGACACGTGACGTGTGACCGGACCGACGCGGCCGGGCGCGTGCCATCCACGGTCCGCACGCCCTAGCCTTGCTGCTTGTGCCGACCTTCCACCGCGAGGACCCGATCGGGATCTTCGACTCCGGGTTCGGTGGCCTGACCGTCGCCCGGTCGGTCATCGACCAGCTGCCCCACGAGTCGATCCTCTACGTCGGCGACACCGCCCGCCAGCCGTACGGCGCCAAGCCGATCGGCGAGGTCCGCGAGTACGCCCTCGAGTGCCTCGACCACCTCTACGAGCAGGGCGTCAAGGCGCTCGTCATCGCCTGCAACTCCGCCAGCGCGGCGATGCTGCGCGACGCGCGCGAGCGGTACGACGTCCCGGTCATCGAGGTCATCCTGCCGGCGACCCGGCGGGCGGTCGCGGCCACCCGCACCGGGCGCATCGGGGTCATCTGCACCCGGGCCACCGCGGAGTCGATGGCCTACGAGGACGCCTTCGCGGCCGCCCCGCACGTCGACCTGCACGTCCGGGCCTGCCCGCGCTTCGTCGACTTCGTCGAGCAGGGCGTCACCGGCGGCGACGAGCTGACGGCCGTCGCGCACGAGTACCTCGATCCGCTGGTCGAGGCCGGCGTGGACACCCTGGTGCTCGGGTGCACCCACTACCCGCTGCTGACCGGCATCATCTCCCTCGTGATGGGTGACGGGGTGACCCTGGTGAGCTCCGCCGAGGAGTCGGCCAAGGACGTCTACAAGATGCTCGTGCGCACCGACCGGATGCGCGAGTCGGGCGAGCCGACGTACTCCTTCGCCACGACCGGCCGGCCCGACGAGTTCGAGACGATCGGTCGCCGCTTCCTCGGGGCCGAGCTGCTCGGCGCCTCCCAGTTCGCGGGGGGCCTCAGATGAGGAGGCTCACCGTCGTCGGCTGCTCGGGCTCCTACCCCGGACCCGACTCCTGCGCCAGCAGCTACCTCTTCGAGGCCGAGGGACCCGACGGCGCGGGCGGGACCCGGACCTGGCGCATCCTCGTCGACCTCGGCAACGGCGCGCTCGGACAGCTCCACCGGTACGCCGACCCGCTCACCATCGACGCCGTCTTCCTCAGTCACCTGCACGCGGACCACTGCCTCGACCTGTGCGGCTACTACGTGATGCGCAAGTACCACCCGACCGGGGCGCAGCCGCGGATCCCGGTGTGGGGGCCGCCGGACACCCCCGGGCGGATGGCGCGCGCCTACGACCTGCCCCTCGACCCGGGGATGACCGAGGAGTTCGACTTCCGCCCCCACGAGCCCGTCGTCGAGGTCGGCCCGTTCCGCGTCGAGTCCGCGACGGTGGTCCACCCCGTCGACGCGTTCGCGCTCCGGGTGACCGCCGACGGACGGTCGGTCGCCTACAGCGGGGACACCGGGCCCTGCGAGTCGCTCGAGCGCCTCGCCGCGGGGGCCGACCTGTTCCTGTGCGAGGCGTCCTTCCGCGACGGCGAGGACAACCCGCCCGACCTGCACATGACCGGCTCCGAGTGCGGCACCGCCGCCGGCCGCGCCGGCGTGGGTCGCCTGGTCCTGACCCACGTGCCGCCGTGGCACGACCCGAGGACGCGCTCGCCGAGGCCCGGACGACCTGGGACGGCCCCCTCGAGCTGGCCGTGGCCGGGGCGGTCTACCGGCTCTGAGGCCTCACACGAGTCCCGCGTCGTGGACCACCATGGCGATCTGGACGCGGTTGGTGACCTGGAGCTTGTCGAAGAGACGCGACACGTGCGCCTTGACCGTGGGGACGGAGAGGTAGAGCTCGGCGGCGATCTCGGCGTTGGAGAGCCCCCGGCCGACGCAGACGGCGACCTCCCGCTCGCGGAGGGTCAGCAGGTCGATCCGGGACCCCGCGGCGGCCGCCCGGTCGTCGGGCGCCCCCGCCCGCACCTGGCGCAGCAGCGACCGGGTGGCCGACGGCGACAGCATCGCCTCACCCCCGGCGACGAGGCGGATCGCGCTGACGATCTCGGTCGGCGGCGTGTCCTTGAGCAGGAACCCGTCGGCCCCGGCGGCGACGGCCCCGACCACGTGCTCGTCGGCGTCGAAGGTGGTCAGCACGATCACCGCGGGCGGGTCGCTCTCCCGGTGCAGGGCACGCGTGGCCTCGAGCCCGTTCATGACCGGCATCCGGATGTCCATCAGCACGACGTCGGGACGCAGGGACGCGGCCTTCCGCAGGCCCTCGGCACCGTCGCCGGCCTCGCCGACGACGTGGATGTCGCGCTGGCCGCCGAGCATGAGCGTCAGCGCCGAGCGCACCAGCGCGTCGTCGTCGACGATCAGCACCGAGATCGGTGCGTCGGTCGACCCGCTCATGTCGTCCACGGTATCGACCCGTGGAGCACGAACAGCATGCCGCGGCGCCCGTGCTCGAGCTGGCCGCCGCGCAGCTCGGCGCGCTCGGCGAGGCCGATGAGGCCGAGGCCCGCACCGGGGGCGTCCGAGGCGTGGAAACCGAGCGGGTTGCTGACCCTCACGTCCAGGCCGCGCTCGGGGTCGCCGGCGACCTCGACCGTGACGTGGGCACCGGGGGCGTGCTTGCTGGCGTTGGTCAGCCCCTCCTGCACGATCCGGTAGAGGGTGCGACCGGCCGCGTCCGGCACCGGCTGCCCGCCCTGGTCGACGCGGTCGTCGTACGTCACCTTGATCCCGCTCCGGCGCGACTCGGCGATCATCCCCTCGATGTCGGCGAAGCGCGGCTGCGGCTGGTCGATGCGCTCGCCGCTGCCGTCGCGGAGCACACCGAGCACCCCGCGCAGCTCGTGGAGCGCCTCGTTGGCCTTGCCCTGGATCTGGGTGAGGCCCGCGCGCAGCTCGTCGGCGGCGAGGTCGTCGCGGAAGGCCAGTGCGCCCGAGTGCATGGACACCTGGGTGATCCGGTGCGCGAGCACGTCGTGCATCTCGCGGGCGATCCGCTCGCGCTCGGTGCCACGGGCCTGGGAGACACGGAGCTCCTGCTCGGCCTCGGCCCTGGCGGCCCGCTGGCGCAGCGTCCACAGGAGCTCCCGACGGGACCCGAGGTAGAGCCCCCAGCCCATCATCGCGGCGTTGACGACCACGTTGACCAGGACAGCGATCCAGTACGGCTCGCGCAGCTCGATGGGGGCGTAGAAGGTGTACGTCGTCGCCGCGACCACGTTGGTCACCCCGACCAGGGCCACCGACCACGGCACCCGCTGCGTCGCGACGGACACCGCCGCCAGGGTCGCCGGGCCCGCGGCGATGCCCGAGAACGTGCTCAGCAGCGCCACGACCATCGCGATGGTGACGGGGGCCCGGCGCCGCACGACGACCAGGACGTAGGCCGCGATCCCGAAGAGCACCTCCACCCAGAAGAGCACCCGGTGCGACTCCAGCTCGCCCTCGATCGCCTGGCGTCCACACCAGGGCGGAGATCAGCGCGCACACGGCCAGCCGCCAGGCCTGGCTGCGCCAGGTCAGCGGAGGCTGCGTCTCCGCCGGCGTCGGGTGGTCCATGCCGCACAGGTTAGGGCGTCAGCGGACGTCCCCTACTTTGGTAGGGGCTCGACCGAGCCCTGGGACCGATGCCCGGGCGCCCCTGTCGGCGGCAGGGTGGGGCGCATGATCAGAGTGCACGGTCTGTCGAAGACCTACGGCGCCTTCACGGCCGTCGACGACGTCTCGTTCGAGGCGCGCCCCGGCCGGGTGACCGGCTTCCTGGGGCCCAACGGAGCGGGCAAGACGACCACGATGCGGGTGATGGTGGGGCTGACCACCGCCACCTCGGGCGAGGTCACCATCGGTGGCCACCACTACCGCGACATCCCCAACCCGGGCCGTCACGTGGGCGTGCTCCTCGACGCCTCGGCGCAGCACGCCGGCCGCACGGGTCGCGAGATCCTGTCGATCGGCGCCGAGACGATGGGCCTCCCGGCGTCGCGCGTCGACGAGATGCTGGCGCTGGTGTCCCTCGACGAGCGCGAGGCCAAGCGTCGGCTGCGCAACTACTCGCTCGGCATGAAGCAGCGCCTCGGCATCGCCCACGCGCTGCTCGGTGACCCGTCGGTGCTGATCCTCGACGAGCCGGCCAACGGCCTCGACCCGGCCGGCATCCGCTGGATGCGTGGGCTCCTCAAGGGGTACGCCGACCGCGGCGGCACCGTCCTGCTCTCCAGCCACCTGCTCAACGAGGTCGAGCTGATCGCCGACGAGATGGTGCTCATCGGGCGTGGCCGCATCGTCGCCCAGGGCACCAAGGAGTCGCTGCTGGCGGGCTCCGACCACCAGTCGACCCACGTGACCTCGCTCGACAACGAGCTGCTGGCCAAGGTCCTCGCCGAGCGTGGCCACGCCGTCGCCGCTGCCGGGCATGGCCTGCGGGTCGAGGCGCCGCCGGTCGAGATCGGCCGGGCGGCCGCCGAGCACGCGGTCGTGCTGACCGACCTCCGCGCCGCCGAGGGCGGCCTGGAGGACCTGTTCCTGTCAGCTCACCTCCGACACCCAGCGCGACGTCCTCGAAGGGTCCCCCGCATGAGCGCCACCATCGCGTCCGCCGAGCCCGGCACCATCGACCTGGGCTCCACCAGCCCCGTGCCGATGGGCCGGCTGGCCAAGGTCGAGCTCCGCAAGGCCCTCGACACCCGCGCCGGCCGCTGGTTCACCATCTCGATCCTGGCGCTCGTCCTCGTGGTCCAGGTCATCTACGCCTTCGCGGCGCCCGACGACGCGCTGGGCTACGGCGACTTCCTCAGTGTCGCCGGGGGCGTGCTCGGCTACTTCATGCCGATCCTCATCATCATGCTGGTGACGAGCGAGGCCAGCCAGCGCAACGGCCTGGTCACCTTCACCCTCGAGCCACGCCGGTCGCGGGTGATCGTCGCCAAGTTCCTCGCCGGATTCGCCCTCTCCTTCGCCGTCATGGTCCTGGCCGCCCTCATCGCGGTCCTGGGCACCCTCCTGGGGATCGCGACCGGTGCCGAGGCCGACTGGTCGGTCGACGGCAACCTGCTCTTCAACGGCTTCGTGCTCGCCAACGTGATCGGTGTGCTCATCGGCTTCGCCATCGCGACGCTGCTGATGAACACCCCCGCCGCGATCGTCGGCTACTTCGCCTACAGCCTGATCCTCCCCATCGCCGTCGGGATCCTCGGCTCGCTGAGCTCCGGCTTCGCCGACGTCGCCCCGTGGATCGAGTTCAACACCGCCCAGACGCCGCTCTTCACGGGCGACTACACCCCGACCGGGGAGGAGTGGGCCCAGATCGCCGTCTCCGGCACGATCTGGCTCGTCATCCCGCTGGCCCTGGGCATCGCACGGCTGCTGCGCATCGAGTTCAAGTAGCCCCACCGACTGGCCCCCCTCGGGGGAGGGGGTCGCCACAGCCGGGTCCGGTCATGCACGGGGACGACCGGGCCCGGCTCATCCCTGCCCGGCACCTCGACGGTCCCTGGTCGTGGCTAGGGTCGGGGACATGACTGATGCTGCTCCCGCCACCCGTGCCGACGGTCGCACCGACGACCAGCTCCGCCCCATCACGATCACCCGCCACTGGCTCGACCACGCGGCGGGGTCGGTGCTCGTGGAGTTCGGCGGCACCAAGGTGCTGTGCGCCGCCTCCGCGTCCGAGGGCGTGCCGCGCTGGCGCAAGGGCTCGGGCCTGGGGTGGGTCACCGCCGAGTACGCCATGCTCCCCGCCGCCACCAACACGCGCTCGGACCGTGAGTCGGTCAAGGGCCGCATCGGCGGCCGCACCCACGAGATCTCGCGCCTGATCGGCCGCTCGCTGCGTGCGGTCATCGACTACGAGGCGCTCGGCGAGAACACCATCGTCCTCGACTGCGACGTGCTGCAGGCCGACGGCGGCACCCGCACCGCCGCGATCACGGGTGCGTACGTCGCGCTGGCCGACGCCGTCGCCCACCTCCGCTCGCAGGGCGCCCTCACCGGTGAGCCCCTCTCCGGATCGGTGGCCGCGGTGAGCGTCGGGATCATCGACGGCGTGCCGCGCCTCGACCTGCCGTACGAGGAGGACGTCCGCGCCGAGACCGACATGAACGTCGTGATGACGGGCGAGGGCAAGTTCGTCGAGGTCCAGGGCACCGCCGAGGGTGCGGCCTTCGACCGGACCGAGCTCGACGCCCTGCTCGCGCTCGCCGAGAAGGGCTGCGCCGACCTGACCCGCCTCCAGCAGGAGGCCCTCGCCCGATGACCCGGATCTTCCTGGCCTCGCGCAACGCCAAGAAGCTCGCCGAGATGCAGCGGATCCTCGCCGGGCACCTCCCGGACGTCGAGGTCGTCGGCCTCGACGACGTCCCGGCGTACGACGAGCCGGTCGAGGACCAGCCGACCTTCGAGGGCAACGCGCTGCTCAAGGCCCGTGCCGGCTTCGCCGCGACCGGGCTGCCGACGATCGCCGACGACAGCGGCCTGTGCGTCGACGCGCTCAACGGCATGCCGGGCGTGCTGTCGGCCCGTTGGTCGGGCCCGCCCAAGAGCGACGAGCGCAACAACGCGCTGCTGCTGGCGCAGCTGGCGGACGTGCCCGACGTACGCCGCGGCGCGCGGTTCGAGTGCGCGGTGGCCTTCGTCGCCACCGACACCGGGTCCTCGCGGTGGCGGCGGCCCGGGCGTCCCCGGCCCGAGGTCGTCGAGCACGGGCGGATGGTGGGCCACATCGCCGACGCGCCGCGCGGCGACGGCGGCTTCGGCTACGACGTGCTGTTCGTCCCCATCCAGCACTGGGAGGCCGGTCTCACCACCGCCCAGCTGGACCCGGTGGAGAAGGACCGCATCTCCCACCGGGGGATCGCGCTGCGCAACCTGGCGCCGCGGGTCGCCGGCGCGCTCGCCTGAGGCGCCTCAGGCGGAGGCGCGGGTCGCCTCCGCCGCCGCGACGCGGCGGCTGACGAAGACGCCCCAGAGGGCGGCGAGGACGAACATGAAGAGCGAGTAGACCGCCGCCGGGACCGAGATCTCGACGCTGTCGAGGACCTCGACGGCGACGAAGATCGCCAGCGTGGCGTTGTGCACGCCGATCTCCATGGAGGAGGCGATCGCCTGCGCCTCGGTGATGCCGAGCGCCTTCGGCACGACGTACCCCACCACCAGGCTCGCGGCGCAGAAGAGCCCGGCCACGGCACCCACGGCGGCGAAGTAGTCGGCGACGTTCTCCAGCTCGCCCAGCAGGATCGCGAGCACCAGCACCGCCAGGATGACCGCCGACGCGATCCGCACCGGCTTGTCCATGCGGGACGCGAAGCCGGGGGAGCGGTGCCGGACGGCCATGCCGATGAGGACCGGCACGAGGACGAGCGCGAAGACCTTGACCACCTCGATGAGCGGGAGCTGCACCTCGTCGCCGCGGTCGTAGTAGCTGATCGCCAGACTGGTGATGATCGGCAGGGTGACGACCGAGATCACCGAGTTGATCGCGGTCAGCGTGATGTTGAGCGCGACGTCCCCGCGGAAGAGGTGGCTGTAGAGGTTGGCCGTGGTGCCGCCGGGGCTCGCCGCCAGCAGCATCATCCCGATGCCGAGCAGCGGGGGGAGGTCGAAGAGCACGACCAGCCCGAAGCAGATCGCCGGGAGCAGCACGAGCTGGCACCCCAGCGCGACGAGCACCGCCTTGGGGTGCTTGCCCACCCGGGCGAAGTCGGCCGGCGTGAGTCCGAGCCCCAGCCCGAACATGATGATGCCGAGCGCGACGGGCAGGCCGACGGTGGAGAGTGCTGAGTCCATGGCGGGACCCTAGGGGTGATCCGCGTCACGGTGGGCCGAAACGCGCCGCGGGGTCGAGTGCCCCGGTCGCCGGGTGGCCATGGCACTGGGGGACGACAGTCTCGCGGGCGGTCGGGGTGTCGTACGCCGCCAGTCAGGGGCCGGTCGCCGGGGTGGCCGTGGCAACTGGCGGGGGACGACAGGCTCGCGGGCGGTCGGGGTGTCGTACGCCGCCAGTCCGTATCCCACGGGGGGATAGGCCGGAGTCGGCACGCCTGGTGCGGTCGAAGAGATTCGAACTCTCACTGGGCAGGACCTAAACCTGCTGCCTCTGCCGTTGGGCTACGACCGCCGTGAAGGGCAGAGCCTATGACTCAGGCGTCGAGCCCGAGGTCCCGGCGCAGCTTGGCGACGTGCCCGGTGGCCTTCACGTTGTACTGCGCGAGCTCGACCTTGCCGTCCTCGTCGATGACGAAGGTCGAGCGGATCACGCCCTCGACGACCTTGCCGTAGAGCTTCTTCTCGCCGTACGCGCCGTACGCCTTGTGGACCGCGAGGTCCTCGTCGGACAGGAGCGTGAGGGTGAGCGCGTCGCGCTCGCGGAACTTCGCCAGCTTGGCCGGCTTGTCCTTGGAGACGCCCAGGACCTCGTAGCCGGCGCCGCGCAGCGAGTCGAGGGACTCGGTGAAGTCGCACGCCTGCTTGGTGCAGCCGGGCGTCATCGCGGCCGGGTAGAAGTAGACGATGACCTTGCGACCGCGCAGGTCCGCGAGGCTCACCCGGTCGCCGGTGTCGGACGTGAGGCTGAGGTCGGGGGCGACGTCGCCGGGGGCGAGGCGGTCGGTCATCTCGGGTCTCCGCTCCTGGGGTGCAGGTGGTTGTTGCAAACGACATGCAATAAGGTGGTCGAGCGTGGTGGGCGTGGTTCGGGGGAGCCCGCCCACCCGCAATCTACTCAGGCCGAGGAGGCACCCGTGCACGTCCCCGACGGATTCCTGGACGCACCGACGTCCGTCGCGACCGGTGTGGTCGCGGTCGCGGGTGTGGCCCTGGCCCTGCGGGGCGCCCGGCGGGAGCTGGACGACCGCACGGCCCCGATGGCCGGCCTCGTCGCCACCTTCGTGTTCGCCGCGCAGATGATCAACTTCCCGGTGGGCGCCGGCACCAGCGGACACCTGCTCGGAGGTGCGCTGGCGGCGGTGCTGGTCGGGCCGTGGTCGGCCGTGCTCTGCATCAGCGTCGTGCTGATCGTGCAGGCCCTGCTGATGGCGGACGGCGGCATCACCGCGCTCGGCACCAACATCACGCTGATGGCGCTGGTGGGCGTCTGGGTCGGGTGGGGCGTCTTCGTCCTCGTACGCCGCCTGCTGCCGCGGCGTACGAGCTCGGTCGTGCCGGCCGCCGTCGTCGGCGCCCTCGCCAGCGTCCCCGCGGCCGCGGCCGTCTTCTCCCTCCTCTTCGCGATCGGTGGCATCGCGCCGGTCGACCCCGGCACGGTCCTCGGGGCGATGGTCACCTGGCACGTCGTGATCGGGATCGGCGAGGCCGTCGTCACGGGGCTGGTGGTGGCGAGCGTCGTCGCCACCCGACCGGACCTGGTCCGGGGCGCCCGGCCGGCGCTGGAGACCCGGGAGCTCGAGATCAGGAGCGCCGGCCGGTGAAGCAGCGCACCTTCCTCGCCCTGGGCCTGCTGGTCTGCCTGCTGCTGGCCGGCGTGGCGAGCTACTACGCCAGCGCGCACCCCGACGGCCTCGAGCACGTCGCCGAGCAGACCGGCTTCATCGACTCCGCCGAGGACTCCGCGACCGCCGACAGCCCGCTGGCCGACTACTCCACCAGGGGGTCGAGGACGCGCGGCTCAGCGGCGGGATCGCCGGCGTGGTGGGCGTCGTCGTGATGCTGCTCCTCTCCACCGGACTCTTCTGGAGCCTGCGGCGACGCGGCGACGACCGCGGACACCGCGGACACTGCGGACACCGCGGAGGCCGAGGACGCCCCGACGCACACGGACAGCCGGGCCTGATGGGCGCCGGGCACGGGCACCGCCTCCACTTCCACGGGCACAGCCCCGTCCACCGCGCGCCGGCCCACCTCAAGCTGCTGGCCCTGCTGGCCTTCATGCTCGTCGTCGTCGCCACCCCGCGCGACTGGTACGCCGCCTTCGCGGCCGAGGCGCTCCTGCTGCTCGGTGTCGTCGCCCTGTCCCGCGTGCCCGTGCGCTACCTCGCGCCGCGGATGGTGATCGAGGTCCCCTTCGCGGTCTTCGCCCTGCTGATGCCCTTCATCGCCCACGGCCCACGCACGGAGGTCCTCGGCCTCACGGTCTCCGAGCCGGGCCTGCACGCCGGTGTCGCCCTCCTGGTCAAGGGCACGATCGGAGTCCTGGCCTCGCTCACCCTCGCCTCGACCACCGAGCCGCAGGACCTGCTCCGCGGACTGCAGCGACTGCGGATGCCCGACCTGATCGTCCAGATCATGGGCTTCATGATCCGCTACCTCGACGTGGTGACCGCCGAGCTCGGCCGGATGATGGTGGCCATGCGCTCCCGCGGCTGCGACCCGCGCTCGCCCCGTCACTGGCCCACGCTGGCCCGTGCCATGGGCGCGCTGTTCATCCGTTCCTACGAGCGTGGCGAGCGGGTCCACCTCGCGATGCTCTCCCGCGGGTACGACGGGCGCCTGCCCTCGCAGGGCCGGTCATGACGACCCCGGTCCTCGACGTCCAGGGGCTGGCCTACGCCTATCCCGACGGCCACCAGGCGCTGTTCGGGGTCGACCTGCACGTCCACGAGGGGGAGCGGGTCGCCCTGCTCGGCCCCAACGGCGCGGGCAAGACCACGCTGGTGCTCCACCTCAACGGCATCCTGACCGCGGGCGCAGGCAGCGTCACGGTCAGCGGCCTGCCCGTCGACAAGCAGCACCTCGCCGAGATCCGCCGCCGGGTGGGCATCGTCTTCCAGGACCCCGACGACCAGCTCTTCCTCGGGTCGGTGCGCCAGGACGTGGCCTTCGGCCCCGCCAACCTCGGTCTCAAGGGTGCCGCCCTCGACGCCCGCGTGATGGACGCCCTGGACCGGGTGGGCATGGCCGACTACGTCGACCGGCCGCCCCACCACCTCTCCTTCGGCCAGCGGCGCCGGGTGGCGGTGGCGACCGTGCTGGCCATGGAGCCCGAGATCCTCGTCCTCGACGAGCCGTCGTCCAACCTGGACCCGGCCTCGCGCCGCGAGCTCGCCGACATCCTGCGCAGCCTCGACGTGACCGTGCTGATGGTGACCCACGACCTGCCCTACGCCCTCGAGCTGTGCCCTCGGTCGGTGGTGCTGAGCGACGGCGTGGTGGTGGCCGACGGGGCCACCCTGGACGTGCTCACCGACGACGCACTGATGCGGGCCCACCGCCTCGAGCTGCCGTGGGGCTTCGACCCGCGCACGGTTGGTAGCCTTCCCGCGTGACCAACGAACTGAGCTCGCTCGAGCGCGAGATCGAGGAGACGCGCCAGCGTCTCGCGCAGACGATCGACCAGCTCGCCTACCGCGCCCATCCCAAGACCATCGTCGGGCGCGAGGTGACCTCCGTGAAGGCGCACTTCGTCGACCTCGAGACGGGGGAGCCGCGCACCGACAACATCCTCAAGGTCGCCGGCGGCGTCGTGGGCGCGCTCGTGCTGCTCGCGGTCATCCGCAGGATCGTTCGCTGACCTCCCGACGATGACCGATCGCGCGCCGATCAAGATGCTCCACGACCGGATCCTGGTCGACGTCGACCGGGATGCGGGGGAGCGCCGCTCGTCGGGCGGCATCGTCATCCCCGCGACGGCCGCGATGGGCGCCCGTCGGCTGGCGTGGTCGCGCGTCATCGCCACCGGTCCCAGCGCCCGGGCCGTCGAGGTGGGGGACCGGGTGCTCTTCGACCCCGAGGACAAGGCCGAGGTCGAGGTCCACGGCGAGGTGTACGTCGTCATGCGCGAGCGCGACGTGCACGCGGTCGCCGCCGAGCGACTCGACGCCGGCCCGACCGGCCTCTACCTCTGAGCGGGGACGACCGGTGAAGCAGCGCGACGCGATCGTCATGTCCGACGGCGAGGTCGACGCGTTCCTGACCGAGCAGCGCAACGCCACGGTCGGCACCCTCGGCCCGCAGGGTCGCATCCACCTCGTGGGCATGTGGTACGCGTGGTTCGACGGCCACGTCTGGCTCGAGACCAAGCCCCGGTCGCAGAAGGTCGTCAACCTGCGCCGGGATCCCCGGATGAGCTTCCTGGTCGAGGCCGGTCACACCTACGACCAGCTGCGCGGCGTCGCGCTCGAGGGCGAGGGTGTCGTCATCGACGACGCCGAGCTGCTCGAGCGGGTGTGCCTCCAGGTCTTCGAGCGCTACCAGGGGCCCTACACCGAGGACCTGCGGCCCGTCCTCGACGTGATGATGCACCGCCGCGTCGTCGTCCGCCTCGACATCGCGCGGACGCGGTCGTGGGACCACCGCAGGCTCGGGCTGCCGGCCATGGACCTCGGCGGCTCGACGGCCGCCTCGGTCACCGGCCCGCAGGCCTGATCGACCCTCAGTTCTCGTCGCGGCAGGCACGCACCCACGTGCCGGGGGCGTACGCCGCCACGGTGTGGGCCGCCTCGTCGGCGTACATGTCCTCCTGCACGTAGAGGAAGCCCTCGCGGATGAACAAGGACTTGCCCCGCACGTGCGTGATGCTGGGGTGGGCGGTGGGGTCGGTGGTGGGCAGGTGCACGGTGATACCCATCGTGGCTCCTCGAGTGGTCGTGTCGAGAGGCGTGGGCACCCCCCGATGCAGGACGAACGTAGGCCGGGCGGGTCTCGTGCTCCCGCGCGTGGGGGCGGGCGTCCCCAATTGTGGCGAGGGGATGTGGCGGTGGACTGGACCTGGCACCCCCGGACACGACGAAGGGCCGGTCCGTGTGGACCGGCCCTTCGTCTGTTCTGTACGCCATCAGGGACTCGAACCCCGAACCCGCTGATTAAGAGTCAGCTGCTCTGCCAATTGAGCTAATGGCGCATGTCGCGAACGGTCCTGCGAGGTGTTCTGCAACGAGGAGAAACTCTACACGCCGTCGTGGATCGGATGAAATCGAGATGCCTCACCCGAGATCGGCGAGCACGGCCTGCGCCGCGTTGTGCCCACCGAGCCCGGAGACGGCGCCGCCGCGACGGGCCCCGGAGCCGCACAGCAGCACCACGTCGTCGTCGGTCTGGACGCCCCACTGCTGCGCCGGGGTGTCCATCCGTGAGCGGTTGGGAGCCCACGGCCAGTCGAGGTCGCCGTGGAAGATGTGGCCGCCGGGCATGGCCAGGTCGCGCTCGACGTCCTGGGGGATCTTGGCCTCGATGCAGGGGTCGCCGTTGCCGTCGCGCATGAGGCACGACTCGATCGGCTCGACGAGGTGCTCGTCGAGCGAGGCGATGGCGCGCTCGACGGCGAGCCGCTTGGCGCCCTCGGGGTCGGTCTCGAAGAGGGCGGCCGGGGTGTGCAGCCCGAAGTAGGTGAGCGTCTGCGCGCCGGTGCCCGGCCAGGTCGCCGAGGATCGAGGGATCGGTCAGCGAGTGGCAGTAGACCTCGCCCGGCATCGTCGTGGGCACCTCGCCGGCGGCCGCCTCGGCGTACGCCCGCTCCAGCTGGCTGTGGTCCTCGCCGAGGTGCAGGGTGCCGGCGAAGGCGACGGCGGGGTCGGCACCCGACCGGAGCTGCGGCAGGCGGTCGAGGAGGAAGTTGATCTTGAGCTGGGCGCCGGCGGGCTTGGTGCTGAGGTCCTCGTCCTCGCCGAGCAGGATCTTCAGCACCCACGGGGCGACGCCCGAGAGCACCCGTCGGGCGGTGACGCTGCGCGTGGTCATGCCGTCGTGCCAGCCGACCTCGGCGCCGTCCGGGCTCGTCCGGATCGAGCTGACGCCGGCACCGGTGACGATCTCGGCGCCGGCGGAGGTGGCGCTGCGGGCCAGGGCGTCGGTGACCGCGCCCATGCCGCCGACCGGCACCCGCCACTCGCCGGTGCCGTTGCCGATCAGGTGGTAGAGGAAGCACCGGTTCTGGATGAGCGAGGGGTCGTGCAGGGAGGCGAAGGTGCCGATGAGCGCGTCGGTGCCCACCACGCCGCGGACGGTGTCGTCGGCGAAGCGGGCCTCGATGGCCGCGCCCAGCGGGTTGGTCACCACGTCGCGCCAGATGCCCGGGTCGACGGCGTCGCGCAGCTCGCGCTCGTGGGGGAGCGGACGGGTCAGCGTCGGTGCGACGGCGTGCGCCAGGTCGGTGACGTCGGCGTAGAACTCGCGCCACGCGTCGTACTCGGTGTCCCCGCCGGTCAGCTCCGCGAACGACGCGCGGGTCGCGTCGCCCTCGGGCCGCTCGACGAGGAGCCCGCCGTGGCGGCCGTCGCGGACCCACGGCGTGTACGACGCCGTCGTCCGGGACGCGAGGGTGACGTCGAGGTCGAGGTCGGCCATGAGGGACTCGGGCATCAGGCTGACGAGGTAGGAGTAGCGCGAGAGCCGGGCCGGAAGGCCGGCGAACGGGCTGACCGAGACCGCGGCACCTCCGGTGTGGTCGAGCCGCTCGAGGAGCAGCACCGACAGCCCGGCCCGTCCGAGGTAGGCGGCCGCGACGAGCCCGTTGTGGCCGCCGCCGACGATCACGACGTCGTATGAGGTCTTCGCTGGAGTCACGCGGCCCAACCTAGCCCCGACGTAGCCCGCGATCGGCACCCCTCCCGTTACCCTCGCCGAGTGAACTGGGGCGGGTGGTGGCGCAGCGCGCTCGTGCTGGCGCTGTACGCCGTCGTGGTCCACTACGCGGTCGGCACGGTGTGGCCGGGCTACCACGTGGGCGAGAGTGTCCCGGTCGGCCTGGCCGCGGGCGCCCTGGTGCTGGCGTCCCGTGCGGCCCGGTGGGTCTGCGTGCCCGCGGTGGCCGTCGCCTCCACGCTGGCGTACTCCGCGGCGGGTGCCGACCCCGGTGTCGCCGTGGTGTGGGGACTGGCGCTGGCGCTCGGCGCGACCACGACCGGGCTGCTGCTGACGAGGAGGACGCCTCCCGGAGCTCGGCCCGACCTGCGCAGCATCGACGACTACCGCGCCTTCCTCGCCTCGACCGTGCTCGGTGCCCTGGTCTCCACCGCCGTGCTCTCCGTGGCGGGGCCGGTCATGCTGGGCCACGACCTGCTGCTGATGGCCGTCGGCACCTTCCTGGCCCACCTGTCGTCGTACCTCGTGATCCTGCCGTTCTTCATGGTCACGGCACCCCACCCGGGGGTGGTGGACGGCTGGAGCCGGTTCCTCACCTGGGGCGCGGTGCTCGCGATCATGGGGGTCGGCTTCACCAGCCACGACAAGCTCGCCGGGCTCATCGCCATGGCGGTCATCCCGGCGCTGGGATGGGCCGCGATGCGGCTGCCCTTCCGGGACACCCTGTTCGGGGTGCTGGTCGTCGCCACCGGTGCGGAGGCGGCGGCCGTGCGTGGCGAGGGTGCCGCGGTCGCGCTCATCGGCGCCGACCACCCCGAGTGGGTGCTGAGCATCACCCACCTGTTCGTCATCACGTGCGTGCTGAGCGCGCTGCCCTTCGCCCTGGCCGTGGGCATCCAGCGGGACCTGGCCCGACGGGCGGCCAGCGAGGCCGACACCGTGCGTCGCGTGGTGGACAACGCCGCGGGTGTCGCCATCGTCGGCACCGACGAGCTCGGCCGGATCACGCTCTGGAACCCCGGCGCCCAGACCATGCTCGGCTACGCGCCCGACGAGGTCCTGGGCCGGCTCCCGTCGGTCTTCCACCGCCCCGAGGAGATCCAGCGGCTGGCCGCCGGTCCTGGGCGTCGCCGCCGACTACCCGAGCGTCGCCCGGGCCCTCGCAGACCCCGCCCGCGGCGGGCTCGAGGTCGAGTTCGTCCGCAAGGACGGCCAGGCCCGCATCCACTTCATGAACCTCTCCCAGGTCGCCGACGCGCAGGGTCGTCTCACCGGCTACGTCTCGACCGCCGAGGACATCACCGAGCGGGTGGCCACCCAGCGGGCGCTGGAGCTCGCGCTGGCCCGGGAGCGCGCCTCGGTCGAGCGGCTGCGCGAGGTCGACCAGCTCAAGGACACCTTCGTCTCCAGCGTCAGCCACGAGCTGCGCACCCCGATCACCAGCATCATGGGCTACCTCGAGCTCCTCGAGGACGGCGGATTCGGCGAGCTGACCGAGGAGCAGGGCGCCGCGATCGGGCGCATCGACGCCAACAGCCGCCGGCTGCTGCTGCTCATCGACGACCTGCTGGTCCTCTCACGGGTGCAGGACCGGGGCCTGGAGAACCACCACGTCGACCTCGACCTGCGCGAGGTCGTGCTCGCCGCCCACGAGGTCGTCGCGCCGACCGCCGAGCGTGCCGGCGTCGACTTCTCGTACGACGTCCCGCCGGGGCCGGTGCCCTACATCGGCGACGTCGACCAGCTGGAGCGGGTGCTGGTCAACCTGATGAGCAACGCCGTGAAGTTCAGCCCCGACGGCGGCACCGTCGCCACCCGCCTGGAGCCCGGCGCACCGGGAGGTGAAGCTGTCGGTCAGCGACACCGGCATGGGCATCCCGGAGGACGAGCAGGTGCGGCTCTTCACCCGCTTCTTCCGGTCGTCGTCGGCACGCGGGCGCGCCATCCAGGGCAGCGGCCTGGGCCTGTCGATCGCCAAGGCCATCGTGGAGCGGCACGGGGGCACCATCACGGTCGAGTCCGAGCCGGGCAAGGGCACCGAGTTCACCGTCCGGCTGCCTGCCTGAGCGACGAGCCGGCCACGAGCCCCGCTCGCCCGCATCGGGTGAGGCCCCTCGCGGGGACGCCGCCCTACCGTGATCGGGCGAGGGCAACCCGGACGGGTCACGGGAGGGGACGGGATGAGCAACCTCGCGCAGACCGGCAGCCGGACGGGAGGCGTCCTCGCGGCCACCTGCCTCTCGACGCTGGTGGTCAACGCCAACACCTCGGCCGTGAGGATCCTCCTGCCCGCCATCAGCGAGGACACCGGCATGTCGGTCACGACCCTGCAGTGGGCGGTCACCGGCTACTCGCTGGTGGGGGCCGCCGTGATCGTGACGGCAGGCTCGCTGGGGGACGTCTTCGGCCGCAAGCGGATCTTCCAGCTCGGCCTGCTGCTGTTCGTCGGCGTCGTGCGTCCTGATCGCGCTCGCCGCAGTCCGGCGGCATGGTGATCGCCGGACGTGTCATCCAGGGGGCGGCCGGGGCGACGATCCTGGCCTGCGGCCTCAGCCTGCTGTCGGTCGCCAACAAGGGCGACGCGCAGCTGCGGGCGGTGTCGCTGTGGGGCGCGGCGGCGGCCGTCGGTGCGGCGGCCGGACCGCTGGTCGGCGGCGTGCTGGTGGACCTCACCGGCTGGCAGGGGCTGTTCTGGATCGACGCCGGCGTCGCGGTGCTGTGCATGGTGCTCACGGCGGCGGCCGTGACCGAGTCGCGGGACCCGGACCGGCCTCGGTCGATCGACTACGCCGGCACGGTGCTGATGGCGCTGACCCTGACGCCGCTGATCCTCGGCCGTCAGCGAGGGCGGCGACTGGGGCTGGGTCTCGCTGGCGACCCTCGGCTGCTTCGCCGTCTCGATCGTCGCCGGGCTTCGCCTTCGTCGCCGTCGAGCGCCGGGTCGACGGTGCCGCTGCTCGACCTCGAGCTGCTGCGCAACCGGGTGCTGGTCGGGTCGACCATCGCGATCCTGATCGGCGCGGGCACCATCAACGGCCTGATGTACCTGCTCAGCCTCTACTTCCAGGACCCCGCCACCCTCGACTTCAGCCCGCTGCGAGGCCGGGCTGGCGACCCTGCCGGCGACGGTCGGGCTCGTGGTCGTGGCGCCGCTCGTGCCGCGGCTGGCGGCGAAGTCGGCGGCCGCAGTCGTCGGCGTCGGGTTCGCCATCACCACGGTCGGCTTCGCCGTCGTGGGCTTCGTCGACGCGGCTGGGATACGGCGCGTTCCTGCTGCCGCTGGTCGCCATCGCCGTGGGCATGGGCCTGTCGAACGGGCCGGCGTCGTCTGCGGCGACCGCTGCGTCCCGGAGAACCAGGTCGGCCAAGCGTCAGGGGTCTCGAACATGGCCAGGTACGTCGGCGCCGCGGTGGCGACCGCCGTGGCCGCCACCTGTACGGCACCGTGACCGGCAACCAGTCGGCCGACGGTGCGTCACAGGCGGACGCGCTCGGCCTCCGGCCTCGCCGCGGCCTCGTGGATGATGGCGGTCTTCAGCTTCCTGGGCGTCGTGATGGCCTTGGTGATCGGGCGGCACCGCGCCGCCAGGGGACGTCAACGACGCGGCCGCTGCCGCGGCGGCGGGCACCCACACGTTGCCGACCTCGGCGTCCGGGAGCGGGTGACCCGAGGACAACTCGGGGCCCACATGCGGTCGAGCCCCGGCCCGCAGGCCAGGGGCTCGACACCACTGGGGTGAGTAACGGGACTTGAACCCGCGACATCCGCCACCACAAGGCGGCGCTCTACCAGCTGAGCTATACCCACCATGATCCCGCCGCGTCGGGCCGGCGAGACCGATGAGAAGTGTAGGGCAATCAGGCGGCGGGTCCGGAATCGGGGAGCCCCCGTGAGCCCGGTGATCGAGCCCGCGTGGCGCGGCCGCGATCTCGCGGGCCGCGGTCGCTGTCGAGGCCGGGCTGCGGGACGAAGACCGCCTCGCGGTAGTAGCGCAGCTCCTCGATGCTCTCCTGGATGTCGGCGAGCGCGCGGTGGTTGCCGCGCTTGGCCGGGGCGGCGAAGTAGGTGCGCGGGTACCAGCGGCGGGCGAGCTCCTTGATCGAGGAGACGTCGACGTTGCGGTAGTGCAGGAAGCCCTCGAGGGTCGGCATGTCGCGGGCCAGGAAGGAGCGGTCGGTGGCGACGGTGTTGCCGCCCAGGGGCGGCCGGCTGCCGTCGGGGCAGTGCTCCTTGATGTAGGCCAGCACCTGCTCCTCGGCGTCCGCCATCGTCGAGCCCGGAGTCGAGCTCGTCGAGCAGGCCGGAGGTGACGTGCATGGTGCGGACGAAGTCGACCATCTGGTCCAGCGGCCTCGGCGGGCGGCTTGATGATGACGTCGATGCCCTCGCCGAGCACGTTGAGGTCGAAGTCGGTGACCAGGGCGGCGACCTCGATCAGGGCATCGGCCCCGAGGTCGAGGCCGGTCATCTCACAGTCGATCCACACCAGTCGCTCGTTCACAGGCAGTCACCCTACTCAGGCCCGCTCGCGGCGCTCGCTCTCAGGCACGGTTCAGGCACGCCGCCTAGGGTCGGGGGCGTGAAGGAGTGGATCGGGCTCGCTCGCGCGGCTGGTGACCGGTGGCGTCTGGATCGTCGCCGGGCCGCTCAAGCTCCCCGACCCGGCGAGCAGCGTGCGCGCCGTGCGCGCCTACGACCTGCTGCCCGAGTCGATCGTCCCGACCGTGGGCTACGCGCTGCCGATCCTCGAGGTCGTCGTCGGCCTCTGCCTCGTGCTCGGCCTGCTGACCCGGGCGATGGGCGCGCGTGTCGGCGCTGCTGTTCGTGGCCTTCATCATCGGGATCGCGTCGGCGTGGGCGCGCGGGCTGGAGATCGACTGCGGCTGCTTCGGCGGCGGCGGCCGAGCTCGACGGCGCCTCGTCGAAGTACCCCGGGGAGATCGCCCGCGACGTCGGGCTGCTGCTGCTGTCCGCTGTGGCTCGTCGTCTGGCCGCGGACCCGCTGGTCGCTGGATCTCGTTGTCTCCCCGACCCGCTCGGGTGACCTCGACCGACCGGACGCACCGGAGAGGGACTCGATGTCGAAGCGCAACAAGGCCGCTGAGCGCGCCGCCCGGGCCGCTGCCCTGAAGGCGGAGCGGGAGCGCCAGGAGCGGCTGCGCCGGCATCGCTGCACGATCGGCGGCGTGGTCGCCGGGCTCGTCTCGTCGTCGGCGGCGGGCTTCTTCATCCAGAGCCAGCGCGACTCCACCGGCGACGACGCCGCGGCGCCCCGCCGGCGCGACGGCCGACTACGGCGTGGTCGTCGGCGACGACGGGCGCGACCCACGAGGTCGTGATCTACGAGGACTTCCTCTGCCCCGTCTGCGGCGTGCTTCGAGGCCGAGGCCGGTGAGGACCTGACGTCCGCCGTCGAGGACGGCACGGCGCCCGGTCGAGTACCGCCCGGTCGACTTCCTGAGCCGCTTCGGCGACTACTCCGATGCGACGCCGCCAACGCGTTCGCCGTGGTGCTCGACGCCGCCGGGGCCGAGGTCGCCAAGGCGTTCCACGACCTGCTGTTCGCCGACCAGCCGGCCGAGGACGCCGACGATTCCCGGACGACGACTGGCTCGTCGACAAGGCCGTCGAGGCCGGCGCCGACCGAGGCGGCCGTCCGCACGGGCATCGAGGACGGGCGCCTTCGAGGGGTGGGTCGACAACGCCACCGAGCGCGGCCTCCGACGGCGGGCGTCAACGGCACCCCGACCGTGCTGCTCGACGGTGAGCCGGTCCGGCTCGACCATCGGCGAGGTCGCGGCCAACCTGGAGGCCGGCCTGCAGTCGAGGCCGACTCGGCGCCGCTGACCGGCGCTGCGAGACTCCCGGCGCGAGCCTGACCGACTTCATCGCCGGCCTGCCCAAGGCCGAGCTGCACGTCCACCACGTCGGGTCCGCGTCGCCGCGGATCGTCGCCGAGCTGGCGGCGCGCCACCCGGGCACGGTGCCCGACCGACCCCGACGAGCTGCGGGAGTTCTTCGAGTTCCGCGACTTCGCGCACTTCATCGAGGTCTACCTGGCGGTCGTCGACCTCATCCGCACCCCGGAGGACGTGCGGATGCTGACCTACGAGGTCGCCCGCGAGATGGCGGCGAGCAGCGCCTCCGGTACGCCGAGCTGACCTGCACGCCGTACACCTCGGTGCGTCCGACGCGACGACATCGGCATGCCGATCGAGGCCTACACCGAGGCCATCGAGGACGCCCGGGTCGCGGCCGAGCGCGACTTCGGGCTGGTGCTGCGCTGGATCTACGACATCCCCGGCGAGTGCGGGATCCCGGCCGCCGACGCGACGCTGGCCTACGCGCTCGACCACGCCCCGACGGCGCTGGTCGGCTTCGGCCTCGGCGGCCCGGAGATCGGCGTGCCCCGGCCGCAGTTCCAGCCGCACTTCGACGCGGCCCGCGCCGCGGGCCTGCACTCGGTGCCGCACGCGGGGGAGACCACCGGCCCGGAGACCGTCTGGGACGCCGTGCGGCTGCTCGGCGCCGAGCGGATCGGCCACGGCACGTCGTCGGCCGCCGACCCGGCGCTGCTCGGCGCACCTCGCCGAGCGAGGGGATCCCGCTGGAGGTGTGCCCGTCGTCCAACATCGCCACCCGCGCCGTCGCGACGCTGGCCGAGCACCCGCTGCGGGCGTTCGTCGAGGCCGGGGTGCCGGTCACGATCAACTCCGACGACCCGCCGATGTTCGGCACGACGCTCAACGCGCGAGTACGCCGATCGCCGCCGACCTGCTGGGCCTCGACGAGGGCGGCGTCGCCGACCTGCGCGCGCCGGCCGTGCGGGCGTCCTTCGCCCCGGAGGACGTGCAGGCGCGGATCCTCGGCGAGATCGACGCCTACGCAGGCTGATCCAGGCGGGCCATGGTCGCGGCGTCGAGGTCCAGCTCCGCCTGCGGCGAGGGCCGGCTCGAGCTGCTCGAGCGAGCTGACCCCGACGATGGGGCGGACCCTGCGGCGAGCTGCAGGAGCCAGGCCAGCACGACCTGGCTGCGGGCGACGCCGCGCTCGGCCGCGACCTCGGTGAGCGCCGCCAGCCGGCGCCGTCGTCCCGGGGTGGTCGTAGGCCTGCGGGAACGGGCGGTCGTCGCGGTCGAAGCTGCCCTGCACCAGCGGGCTGTAGGCCCACAGCTCGATGCCGTCGTTGCGCTCGAGGTAGTCGCGCGTCTCGTCGGTGACCCAGCCGAACCGGTGGTCCTTGCCCTCGACCGCGGCGCCGGGCCGCGGCTCGACGTACGACGTCGTGAGCTGGAGCGCGCTCGACGGCGCTCGAGCCCGCCGCGCGAGGCGTGGTCGCGGGCTCGCTCGACCAGCCAGGTGGGGTGGTTGGAGATGCCGACGCCGACCCACGGTGCCGGTCGCCACGAGCTCGCCGATGGCCTCGGTGGTCTCCTCGATCGGCGTGCGCCGGTCCTCGCCGTGCGCCCAGTAGAGGTCGATGCGTCGACGCCCAGCCGCTCCAGGCTGCGGCTCGGCCTCGCGGCGTACGGTCTCGGCGCCCAGGCCCTCCACGCCGCCGCCGTCGCAGCGGCTCGACGCCCACCTTGGTCGCGATGGTGAGCCGCTCGCGCAGGCCCGGGTTGTCGCGCAGCCAGTCGCCGATGAGCGCCTCGCTCTGCCCTCCGTGCCCGGTCGCCGCTGGCCCAGAAGGCGTAGCAGTTGGCGGTGTCGATGGTGGTGCCGCCGGCCTCGACGAAGCGGTCGAGCAGGGCGAAGGACGTGGCCCGGTCGGTGCGGGTGCCGAAGTACATGGTGCCGAGGACGAGGTCGGTGATCACGCCGCGACGCTAGCGCCCCGCCCCGGTGGGGCCGAAGGTCCCTTGCGCCGGGCAGCCCGGCAGGCGTAGAACTGAGGTGTCGGAAGGACTCCGGTCCGGAAGACACGAAGGCCCACCAGCTCATACCTGGTGGGCCTTCGTTGCTGTCACGGCAAGCGTGCGGCCCCGCTACCTCATACGTGGCGGGGCCTGGGCACGTTTCTAGTGCGATCCGTACGCCGGGCGGCGGAGGCGCGCCGCGGGCGGGCGAGGGGCTGCCGGAAGCGACTTCGACAATCTGTCGAAGTTTTCTGTGCAGAGTTTCCAAATCCGGGCGCCGGAGCTGTTCCGAACGTGGGGCACATCACCCCCACGAAAGGACAGTCCGATGAAGAGAACTGTTGCCCTGCTCTCGGCCGCCGCGCTGGTCGCCCTCCCGGCCGCCATGACCGCGCCGGCCTCGGCCGCGCAGGCCGAGGCGACGGTCTCGGTGCTGCACGCCGTACCGGGCCTGACGGTGGACGTCTACGCGAACGGCGAGGAGCTCATCCCCGACTTCGCACCCGGGACCCTCACCGACCCGCTGACCCTGCCCGCGGGCACCTACGACCTCCAGGTCTTCGCCGACGGCGACAACCCCGACAACGCCGACCCGGCCATCGAGGCGCAGGGGGTCGAGGTGCCTGCCGGTGCCAACGCCACCGTCGTGGCCCACCTCGACGCGGACGGCAACCCCGTCCTCACGCCGTTCGTCAACGACGTCTCGGCGACCGAGGCCGGCCAGGCCCGACTGGTCGTGCGGCACACCGCCGCCGCTCCCGCGGTGGACGTCCGGGCGGACGGCGAGGTGCTGTTCCCCGGCCTGGCCAACCCCGACGAGGCGACCGGTGACGTCCCCGCGGGCAGCTACTCGGCCGACGTCACGCTGGCCGGCGAGAGCGAGGCCGTGCTCGGCCCCGCCGACGTCGAGCTCGCGGAGGGGACCTCCACGATCGTCTACGCCTGGGGATCGGCGGCGGACGGCAACCTCGACCTGGCCGTGCAGACCATCGACGGGCTGCACTCGGCCCCGTCGGGGGTCCCCGGCGGTGAGACCGGTGCTGCTGCTGCCGGTGGCGGTGCCCCGCTGTGGGCCTTCGGGCTCGGGCGCCGCGTCGCTCCTGGCCCTCGCCGTCGCGGGCGGCCGGCTCGCCCCGGCACGCACCCGACGCTGAGCGACCCTGATCGGGAGCGACACACATGACGAGGCTGGGCCGGAGCACCTGGTGGGCCGTGGCGGGCGCCGCGACCGCCGGGCTCCTGCTCAGCCTCGTCGTCGTCGACGCGGGGTGGCGATCCCGTCGAGGTCCGGGAGGTCCGGGGCGAGGCCGCGCTCTCGGCACCGTGCGACCGGGCCCTCGAGTGGCGAGGCCGGTGGTCGCGTCGAGCGCCTCGGTCGTCCGTGCCGGTCCGTCACGGTCGAGCGTGCCGACGCCTCGCTCGTCGGCCTCGCGGCGCGTCGCACGGCAGCCCCGCTCCGGCGTGCGCGTCCCCGCGCTCGGTCTGGACGCCGACGTGCGGCCGGTGGGCGTGGGCGGGGACCGGCAGATGCGCCTGCCCGACGACCCGCGCGTGCTGGGCTGGTACCGGTTCGGCCCCTCCCCGGGGGACGACGGGTCGGTGGTGCTGGCGGGGCACGTCGACTCCCGCCGGTTCGGCGTGGGGCCGCTGGTCGCCCTGCAGTCCGTCGGACGTCGGGACCGTGGTCCAGGTGGTCACGCGACCGGGCCGGGTCCGGTCCTACCGGGTGGACAGCATCGAGAGGTTCGACCAGCAGGCGCTGCCCGCCGCCGTGTTCGCCCGCACCGGGCCGGAGCGGCTGCGTCTCGTCACCTGCACCGGCCCCTACCTGCCGGAGGCCGGGGGCTACCAGCAGAACCTCGTGGTCACCGCCGTCCCGACCTGAGGCCGGCCGGGAGAGGCCGGCTCAGGCGCGCGCGTGCAGCACCAGCGCGGTCTCGGGGGACATCGCGGGCAGGCTGACGCCCGCGCCGGCGAGGGCGCGCCCGCCCACGACCCGCCCGGTGCCGGAAGCCCACCAGGGCGACAGGTCCGCCGCGTGCTGGTCGGCGGTCGCCGTCTCGTCGGTCAGACGGTAGGCCAGGTCCGGGTCGAGCCCGGTCAGCCGCAGCGGCGCGGGGTGCTGGGTGTCGGTCGCGGCCACGGTGCTCACGACGTACCACGCCTCGGAGCGGTCCGCGGCGACGAGCCCGGTGACCAGCACCGCCGGGTCCGGGTGGTCGGGGTGGACCAGGGTCCCGCCGGAGACCAGCGGTCGGACCCGCTTGTGGAGGGCGATCCAGCGGCGCAGCTCGTCGAGCGTCGCCGCGTCGAGGCCGGTGAGGTCCCACTCGATGCCGAAGGAGTAGAGCAGTGCGGTCGCGGCCCGGTAGCCGAGCCGGTGGGTGCGTCCGGTGGTGTGCGCGACGGGTCCGCCGACGTGCGAGCCGATGAGCTCGGGCGGCACGAGCAGCGACGTCCAGCGCTGGAGGTGCTGGCGCTCGAGCGGGTCGATCGTGTCGCTCGGCCAGATCCGGTCGGTGCGGGTCAGGACCTCCGCGTCCACCCGGCCCCCGCCGGACGCGCACGACTCGATCTCGAGCGCGGGGTGCGCTGCGCGGAGCTCGTCGAGCAGCCCGTAGGCGGCGAGGGTCTGCCCGTGCACCGCCGGCACGCCGGCGTGCGTGGCGTCGGTGAGGTCGCGGTTGTGGTCCCACTTGAGGTAGTCGATGTCGTACTCGTCGACGAGGGCCACGAGGCTGTCGCGCACCTGCGCGTACGCCGCCCGGTCCTGGAGGTCCAGCACCTGCTGCGTCCTCCACTCCAGGGGCAGGTCGTGCCGGCCGCGCAGGACCCGCCCGGGATGGGTCCGCGCGGTGTCGGAGTCGACGTTGACCATCTCGGGCTCCACCCACAGGCCGAACTGCATGCCGAGGCCCCGCACGTGGTCGACGAGCGGGTGCAGGCCGTCGGGCCACACGTCGGTGTCGACGGTCCAGTCGCCGAGCCCGGCGGTGTCGCTGCGGCGCCCGCGGAACCAGCCGTCGTCGAGGACGAAGCGCTCGACCCCGACCGACGCGGCGACGTCGGCCAGCGCGGTGAGGCGGTCCAGCGAGTGGTCGAAGTAGACGGCCTCCCACGTGTTGGCCACGACCGGGGCCTCGTGTGCCGCGTGCGGCGCGCACGACCTCAGGTGGGCGTGCAGGCGGTGGCTCATCGGGTCGAGACCCGCGTCGGACCAGGACCCCAGCATCCACGGGCCGCGGTAGGTCTCGCCCGGCGCGAGGGACACCTCGCCGGGCGCCAGCAGCTCACCGCCGCCGAGGAGGCAGTCGCCCTCCGGCGTGCGCTCGGCGTACGTCGTGTGGTTGCCGCTCCAGGCGGTGTGCACCGACCACACCTCGCCGCGGGAGAAGTCGAAGCCGGGGGTGCCGGCGACCATCAGCAGGGTCGCGTCGTGCCCGGTGCGGCCGCGGCGGGCGTCGCGGCGGTGGGTGCCCTGGACCCACGGGTGCCGCTGCGGGCTGCGCTCCTTGCACCACCGGCCGGTGAGGTCGAGCAGCTCGGTCGCCGCGGCGCCGACGGGGAGTGCGGTGCGGGCGGCGGCGAGGTGGAGGGTGCCGTCGAGGGTGTTGGTCACCGAGGTCCGCATCCGGACGAGCCCGGCCTCGCTGAGCTCCAGGTCGACGTCGACCGCCCAGCCCGCCTCGTCGTCGGTCCCGGTGAACCTCGCGGTCGCGTCCCCGTGCGCGGGGTCCTCGACCCGCGCGGACCAGTCGGTCGGACGGGGGGTCGCCGCCGCGGGCGACCCTCCGACCCGGTGGCCCTCGAGGACCGGGGTGCCGGAGAAGCCACGCGTGGGGTCGGGGACCAGGCCCGTGCGCCGCGCGGTGTCGAACGCGGACCGCGGGATGCCCGGCCGGCGGGCGGCGACCAGGTCGCGGAGGGCCGTGTCGTCGAGGTCGCCGAGGTCGGCGCCCCAGTGGACCACCACCGGGACACCGTCGTCGTCCGGGGCGACGAGCAGGCTCACGCCGGCCCGGCGCAGGTGGACGGTCGCAGGGCGTGTCGTCGCGCATCGCTCAGGCGTCCCGGGTCGACTCGGCCATCTGGCCATGTGGTCGTCCACGTCGTCGTCGACGTCGACCAGGACGAGCTCGCCGACGTGGTCGGCCAGGATGCCGCCGGCCTGCGCGGAGAGGCGCGGAGTCGGTGACCAGGACCGAGGCGTCGGAGAGCGAGGCGATGCTGCTGAGCCCGACCACCCCCCACTTGCTGGAGTCGGCGCAGACGATCAGCCGCCGGGAGCGCTCGATCATCGCGCGGTTGGTCTCGGACTCGAGCAGGTTGGGGGTGCTGAAGCCGGCGCGCACGTCCATGCCGTGGACCCCCATGAAGAAGGCGTCGACGTGCAGGGTGCGCAGCGAGGAGACGGCGACGGGGCCGACGAGCGCGTCGGACGGCGTGCGCAGCCCTCCGGTGAGCAGGACCGAGGTGGTGCTGTCGCCCGCGCGGTGCAGCACGTCGGCCACCCAGACGGAGTTGGTGACCACGGTGAGGTGCGGGATGCGCGCCAGGTGCTCGGTGAGGGCGTGGGTGGTCGTCCCCGCCGACACGGCGATGGCCATGCCCTCGTGCACGAGCTGGGCGGCCCGGGCGGCGATGGCCTCCTTCTCGAGGCGGTGCTGGACCGACTTCGCGGCGAAGCCCGGCTCGGAGGAGGACGGCTCGGCCACCGCCAGGGCACCGCCGTGCACCTTCTCGAGCAGTCCCTCGCGGTGCAGGGCGACGAGGTCGCGGCGGACGGTCATGTCCGAGACGCCCAGCAGGTCCACCAGGTCGGTGACCCGCACGGTGCCGTCCCGGTTGAGCTCCGCGAGGATGCGGCTCCGACGCTGTGCGGCGAGCATCAGCGTCCCGCCTCGCGTACGACGGCGACGCCGCCGGCCGGCACGACCAGGTCGTCGGCCACGGTCCGCCCGGAGACCAGCTCGGTCCCGGTGACGGGCACGGGGGCGTCCTCGCTGCCGTGGTTGATCACGAACAGCCACGACGCGTCCGCTCCGACCCGCCGCGTGACCTCCACGTCCTGCGCGGCCCCGGGCAGCCGGTCGAGCCCCGAGCTCGTCGACCAGGCGCCCGACGAGCAGGTCGGTGCCGTCGGCGTCGAGCCTCGTGGCGACGTACCACGCCACCCCGTCGCCCACGGCGCGACGGGTGACGGCCGGCCGGCCGCGCGCCGGGCCGTCGGCGTGGTGCGCCACCGCCTCAGCGCCGGCCAGCTCCAGCTCCTCGGTCCACACGTCGGCGGACACGCTCGCCGCCGCCGAGACCCTCCACCCGCACCGTCTCGCCCTCGAGCAGGGGCAGGAACTCGGTGGTGCGTACGCCGAGCAGCTCGCGGAAGGCCCCGGGATAGCCCCCGAGCCGCACGTGGTCGTGCTCGTCGACGATGCCGCTGAAGTAGGTGACCACCACGGTCGCCCCGGCCTCCGCGGCCGCTGCCACGGCCGCCGCCGTCTCGTCGGTGACGAGGTAGAGGGTGGGCACCACGACCAGGCGGTACGACGAGAGGTCGTCGCCCGGGTGCACCACGTCCACGCCGATCCCGGCGGCCGACAGGGAGCGGTGGAAGTCCTCGGCCCGGTCGCGGTAGGCCACGTCGATGCTGGGGTGGGAGTCGAGCTCGCAGCCCCACCACGCCTCCCAGTCGTAGAGGATCGCCGCCTGGTTGTCGGCACGGCTCCCGGTCACCTCCTCGACGGCGTCGAGGACCCGGGAGAGCTCCGTGACCTCGCGCCACAGCCGGGAGTCGGTGCCGGCGTGGGGGAGCAGGGCCGAGTGGAACTTCTCCGCCCCGGCGCGGGAGGCCCGCCACTGGAAGAAGAGGACGGCGTCGGCGCCGTGGGCCACGTGGGCGAGGCTGGAGCGGATCGTCTCGCCCGGTGCCTTGGCGCGGTTGCGCGGCTGCCAGTTGACCGCGCTCGTCGAGTGCTCCATCAGCAGCCAGGGGGCGCCGCCGGCCGTGCCGCGGGTGAGGTCGGCGCTGAAGGCCAGCTCGCGGTGGGCGTGGGGGTCGGCGGCCATCAGGTAGTGGTCGTTGGAGACGACGTCCACCTCGCGGCCCCAGCGCAGGTAGTCCATCTCGGAGGTCTGGCGCATCACCATGAAGTTGGTCGTCACCGGCACGCCGGGCGACACCTCGTGCAGCACGTCGCGCTCGACGACGAAGTTGTCGAGCAGCTGGTCGGAGGAGAACCGCAGGAAGTCGAGCTGCTGGGTCGGGTTGGGGAAGGCCGGCGCGACGCGTGGCGGGAGGACCTCCTCGAAGTCGCCGTAGTGCTGGGACCAGAAGGCCGTGCCCCAGGCCTCGTTGAGCCCGCTCGACGTCGTGGTAGCGCGCCCGCAGCCAGTCCCGGAACGCCGCCGCGCTGACGTCGCAGTAGCAGCGCGCGTTGTGGCACCCGATCTCGTTGGACACGTGCCACAGCGCCAGGGCGGGGTGCCCGGCGTACCGCTCGGCCATCGCGCGGCACAGCGCCAGGGCGTGCTCGCGGTAGACGGGGGAGCTCGGGCAGAACGCCTGCCGGCCACCCGGCCACAGGGTGCGCCCGTCCTGGGTGACCGGCAGCATCTCCGGGTGCAGGCGGGCGAGCCACGGCGGGGGAGAGGCGGTCGCCGTGGCCAGGTCGACGCGGATCCCGGCGGCGTGCAGCTCGTCCATCTGCTCGTCGAGCCACCCGAAGTCCCAGCGGTCCGGCGCGGGCTGGAGGAGCGCCCACGAGAAGACGCCGAGCGTCACCAGGTCCACGCCGGCCTCACGCATCAGCGCCCGGTCCTCGGCCTGCGCCTCGCGGGACCACTGCTCGGGGTTGTAGTCGCCACCGAGGGCGAGGGGAGGCAACGAGGTCGGCATGCGCCCACTGTGACGAGCGTCGCATCGGAAAGTCAACGGATGAGGTGCAACTTCTCGTTTGAAAATGTCGGTATTGCGATCAAAGTGAGACCTGAAACCCTTGACGGGGGTGTGGTCACCGTCACATGCTGTCGACCTCTGTTTGATTCTGTTCCCCAGGAGGCTGTTGTGTCCCGACCCCGCCCGACCGGTTTTCCCGGTGGCACCTCCGTGCCCCGCTCCGCCCTGACGACCATGGCGGCCAGCCGCCGCTCCGTCCTCCGCGGCATGGCCCTCAGCGGCCTGGCCCTCGGCAGCGGCAGCCTGCTCGCCGCGTGCGGCGGGGACGACTCCGGCGGTGGCTCGGGTGAGGGTGCCACCGTCAAGTTCGGCATCAACGAGGCGGAGGGCGTCGGTCCCGCCCACGACCGGCTCGCCGCCATGGCCGCCGCCTACACCGAGGAGACCGGCACCGAGGTCGCGCTCAACGCGGTCGACCACAACACGTTCCAGGAGAGCATCAACACCTACCTCCAGGGCAGCCCGGACGACGTGTTCACGTGGTTCGCCGGCTTCCGGATGGCGCAGTTCGCCGAGGCGGGCCTCATCACCGACGTGAGCGACATCTGGCCCATCGACGGGCTCAACGACTCCTTCAAGCAGGCCTCCACCGCGCCGGACGGCAAGCAGTACTTCGTGCCGGTCCAGTACTACCCGTGGGCGGTCTTCTACCGGAAGTCGGTCTTCGACAAGAACGGCTGGGCGCCGCCGGAGACCAACGACGACTTCATGGCCCTCATGGACGACATGCAGGGCAAGGGCGTCACCCCCTTCGCCTTCGGCGACAAGGACGGGTGGCCGGCGATGGGCACCTTCGACATCCTCAACATGCGCCTCAACGGCTTCGACTTCCACATGAGCCTGATGGCCGGCGAGGAGGAGTGGGACGGCGACGAGGTCAAGCAGGTCTTCGAGACCTGGCGCACGCTGCTGCCCTACCACCAGGAGGACCCGCTGGGCCGCACCTGGCAGGAGGCGGCCACCTCGATGGGCAACGGCGAGTGCGGGATGTACCTGCTCGGCACGTTCGTCGTGGACGCCCTCGGTGAGAACGGCGAGGACCTCGACTTCTTCACCTTCCCCGAGCTCGACTCGAGCCATCGGCTCCGACGCCCTCGACGCGCCCATCGACGGCTTCTGCGTCGCCGCCGGCGGCCAGAACCAGGAGGGCGGCAAGGCCATGGCCAAGTGGCTCGGGAGCGCGGCCGCGGCCGACGCGGCCAACAACGGCGCGGACGCGCCCTTCATCGCGGCCAACGAGGGCGCCAGCACCTCGACGTACAGCGACCTGCAGAAGAAGTCGGCCGAGGTCGTGGGTGCGGCCGCCAACATCGCGCAGTTCATGGACCGCGACACCAACGCCGACTTCGCCAACACGGTGATGATCCCGTCCATCCAGGAGTTCCTGAAGAACCCGGACGACATCGACGGGGTCACGGCGAGCATCCAGGAGCAGGCCGACTCGATCTTCGGCTGAGGCGATGGCGACCACTGACGAGGTGCCGCAGACCGACGAGTCTGCGGCGCCCCCGACCCAGCGTCGGGAGAAGAAGCTCGGCGGCCGGGACCGGCTCGTCGTCGGCGCGATGCTGTGCTCCCCATCCTCCTCGTCATCTCCCTGGTGTGGCTGCCGGCGCTGTGGTCGGTCGTGCTGTCCTTCGGCACGTGGAACGGCTTCGGCGACCTCGACACGATCGAGTGGGTGGGGGTCCAGAACTACCAGGACATCGCCACCATCTACCCGCCGTTCTGGCCGGCCGTCCGGCACAACCTGATCTGGTTGGCCTTCCTCTTCGTCTTCCCGACGCTGCTGGGCATCCTGCTGGCCGTGGTCCTGGACCGGGAGATGCGGGGCAGCCGCTTCTACCAGACGGCCTTCTACATGCCCGTCGTGCTGTCCGTGGCTCTCATCGGCTTCATCTGGCAGCTCTTCTACTCCCGCGACCAGGGCCTGATCAACGAGGTGTTCGGCACCAGGTCGACTGGTACGGCGACCCGGACGTCAACCTGTGGGCCGTCCTGGTGGCCAACGCCTGGCGGCACACCGGCTACGTCATGCTGCTCTACCTGGCGGGCCTGAAGGGCGTGGACAGCACCCTGCGGGAGGCCGCGGCCGTCGACGGGGCGAGCGAGGTGCGCACCTTCTTCCACGTGATCTTCCCGGTGATGCGACCGATCAACATGATCGTGGTCGTCATCGTGGTGATCGAGTCGCTGCGCGCCTTCGACATCGTGTGGGTCATCAACAAGGGGCGCAACGGGCTGGAGCTCATCGGAGCCCTCGTCGCGCAGAACGTGATCGGCGAGGCCACCCGCTACGGGTTCGGGTCGGCGCTGGCCGTCATCATGATGCTGATCTCCTCGATCTTCATCACCATCTATCTGCGGAACGTCTTCCGTGAGGAGCGTCAGCGATGAGCGTCGAGGCCCCGGTCGCCCCTCACGAGTCGGCGCCACCCCCCAGGCAGGAGGGCGGGGTCATGAGCCGCAACCGCGGCGTCATCGCCACGGTGATCACTGCGGTGCTGGCCCTCCTCTGGCTCTTCCCGCTGTTCTGGGCGGTGCTCAACTCGTTCCGCGAGTACGAGTACACCCAGGCCAACGGCTACCTGTCCTTCGGCGGCTGGACCACCGCCAACTACGAGCAGGCCTGGTCCCAGGGCAACTTCGGCCTGCACCTGCGCAACTCCCTGCATCGTCACCATCCCGGCCGTCCTGCTCACGCTGTGGTTGTCCTCGATGGTCGCGTTCGTGCTCGCGCGGTTCAGCTTCCGGTTCAACCTCGCGATGCTGGGCGTCTTCCTCGCGGCCAACCTGCTGCCGCCGCAGGCGCTGCTGATCCCGGTGTTCCGGATGTTCCGGGAGGTCCCCCTGCCGATGTTCATGAGCGACTCGGGCTCGATGCTCAACAGCTTCTGGGCGCTGATCCTGGTCAACACCGCCTTCCAGCTGGGCTTCTGCACCTTCGTGCTGAGCAACTACATGAAGACGCTGCCGCACGAGATCTACGAGTCGGCCGAGCTGGACGGGGCGGGCGTGTGGCGGCAGTACTGGCAGCTGACCATGCCACTCGTGCGCCCGGCCCTCGCGGCGCTGGCGACCCTGCAGTTCACGTGGATCTACAACGAGTTCTTCTGGGCGACGGTGCTCATCCAGCAGGGCGACAAGCTCCCGATCACCTCGGCGCTCAACAACCTCCGGGGCCAGTTCTTCACCGACACCAACCTGGTGGCGGCGGGCTCGGTCATCGTGGCCCTGCCGGTGCTGGTGGTGTTCTTCGCGCTGCAGAAGCAGTTCGTCTCCGGTCTGACACTCGGCTCGACCAAGGGTTGAGCGTTCGTACGCGAAAGGACTGCACATGGCAACAGTGACCTTCGAGAAGGCCCAGCGGTGGTACCCGGGTGCGGACTCACCCGCCGTGCCCGGCCTCGACCTCGAGATCAAGGACGGCGAGTTCATGGTGCTCGTCGGTCCGTCGGGCTGCGGCAAGTCGACGACCCTGCGGATGCTCGCGGGCCTCGAGGAGTGCAACCGGGGCAGCATCCACATCGGCGACCGCGACGTGACCAACGCGGCGCCCAAGGACCGCGACATCGCGATGGTGTTCCAGAACTACGCGCTCTACCCGCACATGTCCGTGCGCGACAACATGGCGTTCTCGCTCAAGATGGCCAAGATGCCGTCGGCGGAGCGGGACACGCGGGTGGCCGAGGCGGCCCGGATGCTCGGCCTCGAGGAGTTCCTCGACCGCAAGCCCAAGGCCCTGTCGGGCGGCCAGCGCCAGCGCGTCGCCATGGGGCGCGCCATCGTGCGCAACCCGCAGGTCTTCTGCATGGACGAGCCGCTGTCCAACCTGGACGCCAAGATGCGGGTCCAGACGCGCACCGACATCGCCAGGCTCCAGGCCGACCTGGGGGTCACCACGGTCTACGTCACCCACGACCAGGTCGAGGCGATGACCATGGGCGACCGGGTGGCGGTGATGAACCTCGGCGTCCTCCAGCAGGTCGACACCCCCCTGGGGCTCTACGACCGCCCGGTCAACCTCTTCGTGGCCGGCTTCATCGGCTCGCCGCAGATGAACCTGCTGAGTGCCCGTGCCGACGAGTCCGGGCAGGCCCGCATCGGCGACTACCTCGTCCCGGTGGACCCGGCGGCGGCGTCGCGGATGTCCGGGGCGATCACGGTGGGAGTGCGACCGGAGTCCTGGCGCCAGGTGTCGGCCGAGGCGGGCGGTCTCCCCGTCAAGGTGACCGTGGTCGAGGAGCTGGGTGCCGATGCGTTCGTCTACGGCACGAGCGACGTCGAGGGTGCGCCCAGCTCGGTGATCGTGCGGGTGACCGAGCGCGACTCGGTGTCGAAGGGTGACGTCATCCACGTGACCACGGACCCGCGCCACGTCCACGTCTTCGACACCACGACGGGCGAGCGGCTCAGCGACTCGAGTCTTCGGAACCCCCGTCGCGCATCATGGACCCGTGAGCCACCTCCACACCCGACTCGGCGGCCCGGAGGACTTCGGGCGGGCCGCGACGCCCCCGCCCGGGGTGACCGTGCCCGGTGTCTCCGTCGAGCGTCCCCGCGCGGACGGCTCCGAGGTGGTGACGATCCGTTGCCGCTCCGAGGTGACGCAGCTCCACGCGGCCAACCTCGTCGCCGACATCGCCGACGCTGCGACCCGGGCCCCCGTGGTCGTCGTCGACCTCCACCGCACGGCACGCATCGACGCCGCCGGCCTGGGTGCCCTGGTGGCGGGGGCGCGGAGCTGCCGCGACGCCGGCAGCGTGCTGCACGTCGTGGGCGCGCACGGCGTGGTGGGCCGGGCGCTGCGGTTCACCGGGCTCGCGAGCGCCCTGTCCCCGGCCGGGGAGGCCCGGCCCGGTCCGCGGTTGGACGCTCGCGTCGACCACGCACCCCCTCCTGACGACGCGAGCTCGCGGCCGCAGGACGATCACGCTCCGTGATCAGGCGGCTCCGGGACCTTCGACCTTGTGTCCCGGGAGCCTCTCGTGGTCGTGTTGTCGCAGGCCGTTGCCCGGGTGGGGCAGCGCGCGACGATCGGACCGGAGGTACGGATGATGAAGGTGCGACCAGGTGCGGTGGTCCGGGGGACCGGGGTGGCTCTCGCCTGCCTTGCGAAGGACGACTCCAAGCGCTCGCCCATCCTGCTCGCGGGCTTCGCCTGCGGCTGGTTCCTGGACCGGCCGGGACTCCAGCTCTTCACGGTCGTGCCCGACTCCGAGGAGCCGTGGAAGCGCGCCACGGTGCCGTTCGCGACCTCGGTGGCGTCGTGGTCGACCGCGATGCTCGTGGCCACGACCGCCCTGCGTCGTACGAGTCTGCCCGTACCGGTCTCTGCGCTCGTGCTCGGCGGCGGGCTCGTGGTGGTCGACTCCCTGCTGGCCGATCTCGGTGAACGCCGGGACGCGGTCGATGCTCGAGGAGCCTGGCGCCGATGTCGTCGACCGAGTCGACCCCGCGGCCGCCGTTGCGGTGGAGACGGAGCCTTCCGGCTGAGAGAGCCACCGACCGCGCCTCGCACGGCGTACCCCGACCCAGGCAGACTGGGGAGTGTCGTCGTGGAGGAGACACCAGCCGACTCAGCGATGATCGGCGAACCATCGGCGTTTCTGGAGGCGAAGGATGACCGGTCGCGAGCTGCTCGACGAACTGGCGGCCCAGGAGTCGCGCCTCGTCTTCGACCATTTCGACGAGGACACCGCCTGGGCCCTGGGGGTCGCCCTGCGGGAGGCCGCACTCGCGGCCGCGCTCCCGGTGGCCATCTCGATCCGTCGAAACGGCCAGCGCCTGTTCCACGCTGCACTGCCAGGATCGTCAGCAGACAACGACGGATGGCTCGGGCGCAAGAGCGCCGTGGTCGACCGTTATGGCCGTTCCTCGCTCCGCGTGGGTGAGCAGTTCCGGGTCGACGGCGGGTCCTTCGACGTCGACGCCCGACTGGACCTGTCGGACTACGCAGCACACGGCGGCGCCTTCCCCATCCTGCGTGAGGGGCACCGGCTGCGTCGGTACCGTCGCGGTCTCAGGCCTCCCCGAGCTCGAGGACCACCGGCTCGTCGTCGAGACGCTCGAGGGCTTCCTCGCCAGAGGGCACTGACGCGCAGCGAGCGCTATCGCTTCCTTCGACCGAACATGCGGCCCAACCTGGCGCCGACCGACCTGGGCGGCTTGATGTCGATCAGAGTCGATCCCTCGGGCATTGCCAGGTTCGCCGCCTGCTCCCTGGACAGGGTCGTGCGGACATGGGACGTGTAGATCGAGGCGACCTGGTCCGCGTCCACGAACCGTGCACCTTCCTCTGTCTGGACGACGATGCCGTCGAACACCGAGACCTTCTCGTCGACCAGAACGGCTTGGACGGTGGCGAATGTGTACCCGTCACTCGTCTGCACCGACGTCCCCGGCTGGAGTGCGGTGTAGGCGATGGGGTGGTCGGGCGCTCCGGGCATGCAGAAACCATACGACTGCGCCGGGCCTCGTGTGGCTCGACCCACGGCGTTGGGTCGACGTGTGGGAAACCACGTTCAGCGCCCATCGACTCGGGTCTCATGGCACTGACCGGACTCGGGGTGGACGACAGCGTCTGTCCGTGGCGGATCCGATGAGCCTTGGCTACGGCGCGAGGTCCTGTCCGGTGATCGCGGTCCGGGCGAGTGCGGCCGATGGGCAGAGCCGATGTCGCCGCCGGTGAGGGAGCGTTCACCACGTGGAGCGTGCGAGACGTACGCCGCAGCAGGAAGTCGTGGACGAACCTCCCGTCCGCGAGCACCGCTTGCGCGCCCTCCCGACAGAAGCGGGCCTTGAGCGACCCGGGCGTGTAGTAGATGCCGGAGTGGACGACGCCGCTGTTGTGGCCCGTCTGGTGGCTGGCGACCGCCCGCTCCTTCTCGAGGACGAGAACGTCGGCGCCCGGACGGGCGCGCAGCAGGTGCAGGGCGGTCGACAGGCCGACGATCCCGCCGCCGACGACGACGTGGTCGTGCACCTGCTCAGCCATCGGGGACGAGCAGGTCGCGGACCCACTCGAGCTCGCGCGTCACGTAGTCCACGATGTCGCCGGTCTTGAGGTGCGTCGGGAGCACGTCCCAGGTGTAGGTCTCGATCTCGAGGTGCTCGGACAGGGGAGTCTCGGCATGCAGGCGCATGGCGTCCTCGATCCCCGACCGCGTGGTGCCGAAGGCGCCCAGGTCGTCGAGGAACACCGGCAGGTGGAAGTGGGTGCGCCACTCACGGCTCCCGGTGGGGTCGCGGTGGTAGGCGGCGATGGCGTCGGCGAGGTGGAGATGGTGGACGTCGACCCCGTCGCGCCTCTCGGTGGTCTGGCTGAGGTAGATCGTGTCCGTGAAGGCCTCGAGCTCGCTGACGACCTCGGGCGAGACGTCCGGGACCCGCAGCGCCGACGCAGCCTGCAGCTTCAGGATCGGCACGCCTGCGGTGACGAGGTGGTCGAGCGAGGTCCGGATGTCCTCGAAGCCGACTGACTGGTGACAGATGTCGAAGACGACGCCCAGGTGGCGCCGGAGCAGGTCCTCGACCCGGGAGAGCGGCTCGCCGCTGGCGGCCGCAAAGGCCCTGCGCCCCTCGAGCGAGTAGATCCGCTCCTCGAAGAACCGCACCGTCTCCTCGGTGGTCTCCAGCCAGCACGCGGGCTCGGGCTCGAGGGCGATCGCGACCTGCACGCCCGTACGCCGCTCCAGCGCGACAAGGTGCGCGACCGCGCGCATCAGGTGCTCCACGAGCGACTGCACGTAGGACTCGTCGACCACCTTCGCCCGGTACGCCAGCGGCGCCGTCTGGATCGTCGGCCGCACACCGGGCAGTGCGACGTCGGCCAGCACGTCCGCGACCTGGGTCGTGTAGTCGAGCCGCACCTGCGTCGACCAGTCGGGCTCGTACACGTCCTCCATCACGGTGCGGCCCTTGAACGGGCCGTGCGGGAAGGCGTTGACGGTGTAGACGTACAGCTCCTCCGCAGCCAGGAAGTCGCGCAGCTCGGCGCGCAGCGCCTCGGACCCCGCCAGCGTGGCGGCGGAGCTGCCCGAGAGCCGGAGCGACACCCCGAAGGGCGCGTCGGGGGAGACCCGAGCCTTCACCGCCGGGACGAACGACCGCAGGCTCTCCCACATCTCGGGCCAGGTGTCGCCGGGGTGCACCAGCGTCGAGTACGTCAGGTGGCCCAGGCCACCGGGTAGCAGCACCGGTCAGTCCCGGCCGGGGATGATGCGGGCGTCCCGCAGCTGCTGGAAGAGGTCGACGAAGGAACCGATGGTGCTCTGGTAGTCGAGGAACCCGAGCGACCGGCTCTTGGACATGTCGGCAAAGGTCTCGACCTCCCGACCCAGGTCAGCGTCGGTGTGCCACCACGAGGCGAGCTCGGAGGCCTTGTACGGCGCCAGGTCGTGCTTCTCGACGAGCCTCGCCCACACCTCGTCCGCGTGGTCCATGCGGCCCTCGAGGGGCTGCGGGTGGCCGGGGTAGTCGGCGGCCGGTACCCCGAGGGCCTCCGCCACCTGCGGCCACAGCGACCGCCACCGGACCACCTCGCCGTTGACGGTGTTGAAGGCCTCGTTGCGGGCCTGCGGCTCGGTGGAGGACCACAGCACGTGGCGACCGAGGAGCCGCGCGTCGGTCAGGTCGGTGACGCCGTTGAGCTGCTGCGGGCTGCCGGGGAACACGAAGGGGTCACCGGTGGCGCGGCACAGGGCGCCGTACACGGCCAGTGTGACGCCCATGTTCATCACGTTCCCGAGGGCGTACCCGATCAGGGTGTGCGGTCGGTGCACCGACCACGAGAAGCCTTGCCGCTCCGCCTCGGCGAAGAGGATGTCCTCCTGGTCGTAGTAGAAGTTGGCCACCGGCAGTCGCTGCTGGGTCTCCCGGAACGGCGTGTCGGCGGGCTTGGATGCGTACGCGTCGAACGGGCCGAGGTAGTGCTTGAGCCCGGTGACGAGCGCGACGTGCTCGAGCGTGGATGCCCGGCCGGCGGCAGCGAGCAGGTTGGCCAACATGGCGCCGTTGACCCGCTGGTTCTCGGCCTCCGTCTCCTGCCGCGACCAGGTCGTGAAGACGACGTGGCTGAAGTCGTGGCCCTGCAGCGCGCGGTCCAGCGACTCGGGGTCCAGGACGTCGCCCCGGACCTGCTCCACACCGGGGATGTCGTAGCGGTGGGAGCGGGACAGCCCGAGGACCCGCCAGCCGGCGGCTGACATGGCTTGTGCGGTGTTGTAGCCCGCAATGCCGGTGACGCCGACGATCAGGACAGTTCGCGACATGTGGTCCCTCCTGGGGAGCGGTGGTGGACCCGGAGCAGCCGGGTCACCGGCTCATCGTCATCCGCAGTGGACAATTCGTCAAGTGACAGTGAACAATGCGTTCACAGGAACCCGCATCGTTCGCTGAGGATGATCACTACGTGTCGAGCGCTCACCTCGTGTGCGCCGCCCGACGTCCGGTTTCTCGCCTACCGTGGGCGCACCGATCGTGAGGGGATGGATGTATGAGTGAGCCAGAGCAGGAGCCGGTGGAGAGCAGCGGTGTGGGCCAGCTGGGCGGCAAGCTGCGGCTGGCGCGCCAGCAGGCGGGGCTCTCGCTGCGCGAGCTGGCGCGGCAGCTCAGCGTCTCCCCGTCGTTCCTGTCCCAGATGGAGAACGGCAAGTCCCAGCCGTCCGTGGCCACGCTCTACTCCATCGCGCAGGTGCTGGGCGTCTCGATCGACGAGCTCTTCCACACCGCCGACGGCCCATCGCCGGACGGGGGTGGGACCGAGCCGGACGCCCCCGACACCCGGGCGTCCCAGGGCACGCCGAGGGCGCATCTCGGCGTGGTGAGCCGCTCGGCGATGGCTTCCCCGGCCGAGGCGTTCGACCGCGAGCCGCGCCGGTTGACCGTCAGCCGCCCCGACCAGAGGCCCCGTCTGGAGATGGACTCCGGCGTCATCTGGGAGCAGCTCGCCGACTCTGCGCCGGACGTGGACTTCATCGAGATCATCTACCCCGCCGGCAGCAGCTCGACCAACGACCAGAAGATGATGCGGCACGCCGGTCAGGAGTACGGCTACCTGCTCCAGGGAGAGCTGGAGGTGACCGTCGGCTTCGAGGTCTTCACGATCGGGCCCGGCGACGCGCTGAGCTTCGATTCCTCCGTGCCGCACCTGCTGCGCAATCGCACCGGCACGGATGCGCGCGGCATCTGGTGCGTCCTGCACCCGCACTGACGCTCGAGCGCAGGCGGGTTTGCGCGAGACTCTTGACTCTCACTGAACGGCTGTGAAGTATGAGTTCACAGTCGCACGGTGCGACGTACGTCACAGAGCGAGGTCCCCGTGAAGGCTCTCCAGTTCATCGGCGACGGCAAGCACGCCGTCACCGAAGTCCCCGCACCCGGCATCGAGGACGACGAGGTCCTGCTGGCCGCCCGCAGCGTAGGCATCTGCCACTCCGACATCGACCTGCTGCACGGGCGCTACATCATCCCGTTCAGCTTCCCGGTCATCCCCGGGCACGAATGGGCGGCCGAGGTGGTCGCCACCGGACGCAAGGTGACCCGCTTCGCCCCGGGCGACCGGGTCGTGGGTGAGTGCGTCATCGGCCAGGAGCACTTCGGCTTCAGCATCAGCGGTGCCGCGGCCGAGCTGTTCGTCGCCAAGGAGGGATGGCTCCACGCGCTGCCCGACGAGCTCAGCTGGACCCAGGGCGCGCTCGTGGAGCCGTTCAGCTGTGGCTACTACGCGACCGTGCGGGCCGACAACCTCGACGCCAGTGACACGGCCGTCGTGCTCGGCGCCGGTCCCATCGGTCTCGGGGTCGTGGCCGCGGCCGCGGCGCGTGGCGTCCGCGTCATCGTCGCCGAGCCCAACGTCGACCGGGCCGCCCTGGCGCACGCGCTCGGGGCCGAGGCGACGATCGACCCCACGAACCCCGAGGTCGGCGACCAGCTCGATGAGCTCACCGCGGGCCGCCGCGCCGACGTGGTCTTCGAGGCGAGCGGGAAGCCCGCTGCCATGGCGGCTGCCCTGGACCTGGCCGGTTTCCGGGCCCGGCTGGTCTACATCGGCATCGACGTCGGGGGCTCGGCGCCCGCCGCACTCGGACAGATCCAGTCCAAGGAGCTGCAGGTGCGGGGCATCATCGGATCCCCGGGCGTGTGGCCGCAGACCCTGCGCTTCCTGGCGCGAACCGGCGTCGACCTCAGCCCCCTCGTCACCTCGTCGTACCCGCTCGAGTCGGCGAGCGACGCGATCGAGGCCGTGCTGGGCGACCGCTCCCAGGTCAAGGTCCACGTCACCTCGGTGGCGACGCCGTGAGGGCCGGCGTCCTGCACCAGCCCGGTGACCTCAGGATCGAGGACCGCCCGGACCCCGCGCCCGCGCCGGGCGGGGTGGTGATCGAGGTGGCCTACAACGGCCTCTGCGGCACCGACGCGACCGAGTTCACCAAGGGTCCGATGATGGTGCCGCTGCACACGCGGCACCCGGGCAGCGGCCATGTCGGACCCACGGTGCTCGGGCACGAGTTCGTCGGCACGGTCGTCGATGCGGCCCCCGACGCGCGTCATCTGCTGGGCCGTCGGGTCGCGTGCGGGGCGGGTGTCTCGTGCGGCGAGTGCGCCTGGTGCCGCCGCGGCCGGACCAACTTGTGCGCTCGCTACTTCACCCTCGGACTGAGCACGGACGGCGGGCTCGCGACGTACGTCGGCGCCCCCGCGGCCACCTGCGTGGAGATCCCCGAGGGCTGCAGCCTGGAGTCGGCGGCGCTCGCCCAGCCGCTCGCGGTCGGCATCCACGCCGCACGCCGGTCGGGCGTGCGGCCGGCGGACTCCGTCGTGCTGCTCGGGGCCGGTGCCATCGGGTCCTTCGTGTGCGCGGGGCTGGAGGGACACGACGGCCCGCTGCTCGCCATCGACGTGGACCAGGGTCGCCTGGACGCGGCCCGCGCCCTCGGCGCCACCGACACCGCGCTGGTGAGCCCGACGGCAGGCCCGGACGAGATCGGCGCGCTGGTGGACGGCGGTGCCGACGTCGTCTTCGAGACCTCCGGCGTCCCGGGGGCCGTCGAGCGGGCGTTCGCCCTCACTGCACGCGGCGGCACGGTCGTGCTCGTGGGGCTGAACAGTGCGCCGACCACGCTGAGCCTGGCGCCGGTGGTGCTGCGGGAGGTGGACGTGCGGACGACCGTGGCCCACGTGTGCGGCGACGACCTGCCGGCGGCCCTGGACGTCCTCGCCCGCAGGGACCTCGGGGCGAGCATGGTCGACCGGGTCATCCGGTTGGAGGACGTGGTCGAGCAGGGCTTGCGGCCGCTCGCCGCCGGCGCGGTCGCCGGCAAGGTCCTGGTGGACCCTCGTGACTGAGGTGGCAGTGCTCGGAGCCGGCCGCATGGGAGCGGCCATGTGCCACCGCCTGGTCGCGGCCGGCCACCGGGTGCGGCTCTGGAACCGGACGCCGTCACGCGCGGTCGCCGTGCGCGACGACATCGACGACCCCGGCCTCGTCACCACGACCTCGGCGGCTGACTGCGTGAGTGGCGCCGACGTCGTGCTCTGCATGCTCGCGGACGGCGAGGCGACGATCGCCGTGCTGCTCGACCCGGCCCTCCTCGCCGCCCTCACGCCGGACTCCGTCGTCTGTGACCTCGGCACCAGCGGGGTGGACGCCGCGCGGAGTCTCGCTCACGCCTATGCCGCCGCCGGACGGCGTTTCGTGGACTCGCCCGTCTCGGGAAGCGTGGCGACCGTGACCGCGGGCCAGCTCCTCGTCATGGCTGCCGGGGCTGCGGAGGACGTCCAGACCGCCACGGCAGTGTTGTCGGCCTTCGCGGCCAGGGTGATCACGGTCGGCGACGCGGGTCGGGGCCAGGCCATGAAGCTGGCGGTCAACCTCGTTGTGCACGACCTCAACTCCGCTCTCTCGGAGTCGCTGAGGCTCGCCGAGGGCGCGGGCATCGACCCGGCGACGGCGTACGACGTGCTGGAGAGCAGCGCGATCGGCGCGCCCTTCGTGCACTACAAGCGCGCCGCCTTCCTCGACGAGGACCAGCCGGTGGCGATGAGCCTGAGCCTCGTTGCCAAGGACCTCCGACTCATCACGCAGCTGGCGGACAGGCAGGGGGTCCCGGTGCCCGTGAGCCAGGCGACGAGGCGGGTGGTCGACGCCGCCGTCGAGGCGGGGTTCGGGTCGAAGGACATGGCCGCGCTGCGCCGCTTCCGCGGCACGCCGCCGCCGGTCACAGGCTGACGCCAGGGGCACGACGACCGGCGCTTGTGGCGACGGTCACAAATCGCTCTGTTTACCTCTTGTGAACACTTCAGGCGCTGTGTACAGTCCCACCTAACGTGTGACGGACAGCACAGGTGAACACCCTGGGCCTCACACCCGGCGACCACGCAAGGAGGGCAGATGGCTCAGACCGCCCCGGCACCCGCAGCGGCACCCCCGTCGCGCGGCGTCCGGCCCGGCCCGCGGTTCAGCGTCTCTCGCGGCCTCGTCACGATCTCGGCGGCCACGGTCGCCCTGTTCATCGCGAGCGCCCTGATCGCCTCCACGAGCGTGAGCGGGGGAGCCCTGAGGGGCATGCTGCCCTTCGCCGCGGTCCTGGCCATCGCGGCGCTCGGCCAGACGTTGGTGATCCAGCAGGGCGGCATCGACCTCTCGGTCCCGGGAGCCATCTCACTGGTCGTCGTCATCGTCACCCACCAGCCCAAGGGCGATGACGGCAAGCTGCTCGGCGCCGTCCTCTTCGCCCTCGGCGTCGCGGTCCTGGCAGGCCTGCTCAACGGATTCCTCGTGGGCCGCCTGCTGCTCAACCCCATCGTGGCCACGCTCGGCACGAATGCGCTGCTCTTCGCCGGGGTGCTGGGCATCTCCGGAGGCGCCCCGCGTCGTACGACGGACCGCCTCGCCGCGATCGCCGGCGGTGAGAGCCTCGGGATCCCGCACGCCGTCTTCATCGCAGTCGTGGTCCTCGCGGTCACCAGCGTCGTCGTCAAGCTCACGCCGGCGGGCCGACGTTTCGAGGCGGTGGGCGCCAACCCCGCAGCAGCCTGGGCGGCGGGCCTCCGGGTGCGCACGTTCAAGGGCGCGGGCTACCTCGGGGCCCAGCTGCACTACTGGGTCGCCGGCGTCGTGCTCGCCGGCATCGTCGCCCAGCCGACGGCCTTCCAGGGAAACTCCTACCTGCTCCCCAGCGTTGCCGCGGTCGTCCTGGGTGGCACCTCGCTGCTCGGGGGGCGGGGCAACCTGATGGCCACCGCCGTCGCCGCACTCTTCCTCAGCCAGCTCGAGCAGTTCGTGCTCGCGCTGGGCGTGAGCTTCGCCGTCCGCACGCTCGTCGAGGCCGCCGCCCTCGCCATCGGTGTCCTCCTCTACTCCGTCGACCTGCGCTCGCTCGCCGGCCGACTCGTCCGCCGGCGACGCGTCCCGGCCACCACCTGATCCTCGGGACCCAGGGCCTCAACCGCACCAACCACCTCATCCGAGTACGAAAGAAAAGGGAATCCTCATGTTGCGACGACTCTCACGCCGCCCCTCCGCCCTGGCTGCAGTCGGGCTGACGGTCGCTGCCATGGCCCTCGCCGGTTGCGGGGGCGACAGCGGCGACGACGACCAGGGAGAGACCTCCGCGGCCGACCTGGAGGGCGCACCCTCCTGGTGCGGACCCAAGAAGATCACTCTCGGCCTCACCGACGGCTTCGGCGGCAACAGCTGGCGACTCGTCACCACCGCGTCCGGCAAGGACGAGGCCGCCAAGTGCCCGAGCGTCACCGAGGTGCTGTACGCCGACGGTCAGGGCGACACCCAGAAGGCCATCTCCGACATCCAGGGGATGGTGGCCAAGGGGGTCGACGCGCTGGTCGTGTTCCCCGACGCCGGAGAGGCGATGCTCCCGGCCCTGCGCACCTCGTTCCAGGCCGGAGTCGTCACGGTGCCCTACCGCGTCGACCCGGGCGGCGAGGACGGCGTCGACTACACGAAGTACGTCGGGCTCGATTCGGTCAACGACGGCGTCAACTGGGGCAACTGGATCATGGAGATCCTCCCCGACGGTGGCAACGTCCTGTTCCTGAGCGGGCCCAAGGGCAACAGCCAGGGCCTGGGTGAGGCCGAGGGCCTGGCGCAGACGCTCGACCCCGAGAAGTACACGATGATCGGCGAGCAGCCCTTCGAGGTGACCAACTGGGACCCCGCGCTGAGCCAGAAGGTGCTCACGGCCGCCATCGCCAAGTACGACAAGATCGACGTGATCGTCAGCGACTTCGGACCGTCCCTGGTGGGGGCACTGCCGGAGTTCACGAAGGCGGGGAAGTCGATCCCGGCCCTGGCCACCTCCGACGGCAACGTCCTCGGCTGCTTCTGGAAGGACAACGAGGCGGACAACCCCGACTTCAAGATGTTCTCCATCGCCACCGGCAACGACCACGTGCGCACGGCCATGCAGTACGCCATCGCCGAGGCCACGGGAGGCGAGCTGCCGACCGAGGACACCCACCAGCACGCCGTGTTCGAGGACTCCGTGACCGGCGACCCCAACCCGGTGGAGTGCGAGGCCGACCTGCCCGGTGACATCTACCTCTCCGCGGAGATGTCGCCGGAGGACCAGGCCGCACTGCTCAAGTGAGCCCCGTGGCCGGTCGGGTGTCCCCCGTCCCGGCCGGCCACGGTCACCAATCCCCAAGGCCCCGACCACATGGAGGACGACGACATGACCGAGACGACCACAGTGGCAGCGCTGGAGCCGACGATGGTCCTGTCGGGCGTCTCCAAGAGCTATGCCGGTGTCGCCGCCCTCACCGACGTGTCCCTCGAGGTGCTGCCGGGCGAGGTGCACGCCCTGCTCGGTGAGAACGGTGCCGGCAAGTCGACGCTGATGGGTGTTGCGTCCGGCACGATCGAGCCCGACGCCGGCGTCCTGACGCTGGACGGGGAGCAGCACGCCTCGTTGACTCCTGCTGCGGCCACGCGCTCCGGCATCGCCATCGTCCACCAGCACCCGGCCGTGCTGCCCGACCTGACGGTCGCGGAGAACCTCCGGCTGGCGCTGCCTGCCGACGTGCTCACCGCCGGCGGCCGGTCCGAGAGCGACGGCATGCGCGCCGTGCTCGACGACATCGACCTGCAGGTGCACCTCGAGGAGCGGGTCGACCGGCTCACGGTCGCGCAGAAGCACCTCCTCGAGCTGGCCAAGGCCTTCGCAGTCCGCCCGCGCATGCTCATCCTGGACGAGCCCACCGCTCCTCTCGGCCCCGACTCGGTGGACCTGCTCTTCGACCGGGTACGGGCCCTCGCCGAGTCGGGCACGGCCGTCATCTACATCACCCACCGCCTCGCCGAGGTTCGGATGCTCGCCCAGCGCGTCACCGTGCTCCGAGACGGGCGGCTGCGCGGCAGCACCCTGGTGGACGACGTCACCGACGACGAGCTGCTGGCTCTCATCCTCGGGCGTCAGCTCGAGGCCACCTTCCCCCCGAAGCCCGCGGACGACACGTTCGGCGACACGATCCTCGAGGTGGCGGGCCTCTCGGGCGAGGGGTTCTCCGACGTGTCGATCACCGGCCGCCGCGGCGAGATCATCGGCGTCAGCGGTGTGGTCGGCAACGGCCAGAGCGACCTGCTCCGGGCGCTCGCCGGACTCGCGGTCTTCGATGGCCGGGTCGAGGTCTCCTCCCGCCGACGCACCCAGCGCCAGCTCCGCAAGTCCTCGGGCTACATGCCGGCCGACCGGCACCACGACGGGCTGATGATGACCCTGTCGGTGCGCGAGAACGCCGCGCTGGGCGGTCTGGACAGGATGACGCGCGGCCCCATCCTCAGCCGGTCGCGTGAGCTCGAGCTGGTGGGTCGTGAGCTCACGGAGCTGGATGTCCGCGCCCCCTCCATGGAGGCGGTCGTCGCTGCCCTGTCCGGGGGCAACCAGCAGAAGGTCGTGCTGGCGCGGACCCTCCTGGCCCGACCGGCGATCCTGCTCGCCGACGAGCCGACCCAGGGCGTGGATGTCGGTGCGCGGGCGGAGATCTACCGGATCCTCCGCGAGGTCGCCGACGACGGCATCCCGGTCGTCGTCGCCTCCTCCGATGCCAAGGAGCTCGAGGGACTGTGTGACCGGGTGCTGGTGATGTCGCGCGGCCACGTGGTCGCCGACCTGACGGGCGACGACGTCACCGAGGAGCAGATGATCCGCGCTGCGGTCGGCGTCCACCCAGCACACGAAGCAAGCGACCGAGACGCAGCGGGCCGCCAGTCGTCCAGCCCTCCGGAGGTTCCTCGCCGGCGACTACGCGCCGGTGGCCGATCCTGGCCCTCGTCATGGTGGGCCTCGGCGCCTACGTCTACGGCCAGAACGAGCTCTACCTCTCTGCCTTCAACATCACCTCGATCATGATGCTGGTCGCGGCCCTCGGATTCATCGCCGTCGGGCAGAACGTGGCCCTGCTGACCGGGGGCATCGACCTCTCGGTGGGACCGCTGGCGGGCTTCCTGGTCGTGGTCGCCTCCTTCTTCGTCAACGACGGAGCAGCAGTCACCACCATGCTGCTCGGGTTCGGGCTGATGATCGGCGCCGCGGTCGCGACGGGGCTCGTCAACGGCACGCTGATACGGCTGGGCAACTTCACCCCGGTGGCGGCGACGCTGACGACGTACATCGCCCTCCAGGGCTTCAGCTTCCTGCTCCGCGATGCTCCCGAGGGCGTCATCTCCGCCGACGTGACCGGCGTCGTGATGCGCAAGGTCGGCCCCGTGCCCGTTCGCCTTCCTGGCCCTGGTGCTCGTCGTCGCGGCCATGGAGTGGGCGCTGCGCAGGAGCGCGTGGGGTCTGCGGATCCGCGCCGTCGGGTCGCACGAGGACTCGGCCCGCAAGCTCGGCGTGGGCGTGGGTCGCACCGTCGTCGGCGGCTACGTCGTCACGTCGCTGTTCACCTTCCTGGGCTCGCTCGTCCTGCTGGCCCAGCTCGGGATCGGCGACCCCGCCCAGGGCGTTTCCTACACGCTCAGCAGCATCACCGCCGTCGTCCTCGGTGGCACCAGCCTGCTGGGTGGTCGCGGCACCTTCGTCGGCACCCTCCTCGGCGCCGGCCTCATCGTGCAGCTGCTCAACGCCACCACCTTCCTCGGTCTCGAGCCAGACGTGGCAGTACCTCTTCCAGGGCGGCCTCATCGTCATCGCCGCCATCGCTCTACAGCCGCGTCCGCGGCTCCCACTCGCCCGCCTGACGGGCACAGAAAGGACCCCCATGCTCGCGGCCCGCTTCCACGGACAGCACGACATCCGCATCGAGGACGTTCCCACCCCGACCCCCTCGGCACCCGACGACATCCTGGTCGAGGTGCACTGGTGCGGCATCTGCGGTACCGACCTGCACGAGTACGCCGTCGGGCCGATCGTCACGCCGACCACCCCGCACCCGCTGACCGGGGTGACGCTTCCCCAGACGCTGGGCCACGAGTTCTCCGCGACGGTGGTCGAGCTCGGCTCCGACGTGCGTGACGTCGCGGTCGGCGACCGGGTCGCGATCATGCCGGCGATCGTCTGCGGCCGCTGCTACTTCTGCCGCCGGGGGCAGGGCCACCTGTGCCTGGTGTTCGCCTGCACCGGCCTGAGCGCCGAGACCGGCGGGCTCGCCCAGTACGCCGTGGTCAAGGAGTACCAGGTGGCCAAGCTGCCCGACTCGGTGTCCGACCTCGAGGGCGCGGTCATCGAGCCGGCGGCCGTGGCGGCCTACGGCGTCGACCGTGCCGGGGTCACCGGCGGCGACGTCGTGCTCGTCACCGGCGCCGGACCGATCGGCATCCTGTCCGCGATGTACGCCGCGGCGGTGGGTGCCGGGGCGGTGATCGTGGCCGAGCCCAACCCCAACCGGGCGGCGCTGGCGGCCTCGCTGGACATCGGGGAGGTCCTCGACCCGACGGCACCCGGGTTCGTCGGAGCGCCTGCTCGACCTCACGGACGGCATCGGCGTCGACCTCACCGTCGAGTGCTCGGGCACCAGCCCCGGCCTGGCGACGGCCATCTCCTCGACCCGCCGGGCGGGGTCGGTGGTCCAGACGGGCCTGCACACCAAGCCCGCCCAGCTCGACGCCATGGCCCTCGCGGAGAAGGACCTGTCGCTCCACGGCAGCTGGTGCTACCGGCTCACCGACTGGCCGCGCGATCATCCGGATGGTGGCCGCCGGCAAGTACCCCGTGGCCCGGGCCGTCACGGCCCAGATCGACCTGCCCGACGTCGTGACCAGCGGGTTCGACGTGCTGGTCGACCCCCAGGGCGACCAGCTCAAGGTGCTCGTCCGCTCCGGGGGAGGGGCGTCGTGACGCTCGCGCCGTCCACCACACGGGCCTCGTCGTCAGCGACCTCGATCGATCGATCTGGTTCTACCACGACCTGCTCGGTCTCCCCTTCGCGAACGAGCCGACCCCGTGGTTCGACGGGTGAGGACCTGGCTCGCGGGGTGGGAGTGCCGGGCGCCCGGCTGCGGCAGGTGTCGCTGTGGGTGGGCGACCACGCGACGCTCGAGCTCATCGAGTACGCCAACCGGCCCGTCGTCGAGCACCTCGCCCGTCCCCAACCACCACCTGGGTGCCGCCCACGTGTGCTTCCGCGTCGACGACGTGCGGACGAAGAAGGCGGAGCTCGAGGCGGCACGGCGTGCTCCTTCTACTCCGACGTCAACGTCGTGGACGACGGCCCCCTCGCAGGCTGGCGCTGGTGCTACTTCTCCGATCCTGACGGGCTGGCCCTCGAGCTCGTCGAGATCGCGTACTACCTCGAGGACGAGCGTCGGGCCGCCTCCGAGGAGTACCTCCGCACCCGACCCTCCCGCGACCAGGTCCAGGCCGTACGCGCATGACCGGCGACCCCCCCGCCCCTCGCTCGTGCGCCCGCGCACCGCAGTCCTGGAGGTCCTGATGCACACACCCACCTACGGCGTCACCCAGGTCGACTGGGAGACCCGGCTCGACATGTCGCGCCTTCGCACCGAGCGGCTGGCCCGGCTCACCGCCGAGCTCGAGCGGTCCTCGCTCGGTGCGGTCCTCACCTTCGACTTCCACAACATCCGCTACATGACCGGGACCCACATCGGGACGTGGGCGATGGACAAGATGATCCGCTTCGCCCTGCTGCCCCAGGGCGGAGCGCCGGTCCTGTGGGACTTCGGCTCGGCCGCGCGCCACCACCAGCTCTACGCGCCGTGGCTCGACGCCGGGCACCCGGACCGCGAGGCGGAGCACTACGGCGCCCGCGCGGGCATCTCCACGCTGCGCGGTGCGATCTCCCCGTCGGCCGGCCGTGCGGAGGACGTCGCCGCGAAGGTCTACCAGGTGCTGGCCGAGCACGGCCTGACCAAGCAGCCGCTCGGCGTCGACATCATCGAGCCGCCCGTCATGTTCGCCCTGCAGGCGATGGGCATCGACGTCGTCGACGGCCAGCAGGTGTTCCTGGAGGCCCGCAAGATCAAGACGGTCGACGAGGTCGGCCTCCTCACGCAGGCCGCGTCGATGGTCGACTCGGCCTACGAGAGCCTCTACGAGTTCCTGCGTCCGGGCGTCCGCGAGAACGAGTGCGTCGGACTGGTCAGCAAGGTGCTCTACGACCTGGGCTCCGAGCACGTCGAGGGCGTCAACGCCATCTCGGGGGAGCGGTGCTCGCCGCACCCGCACGTCTTCTCCGACCGGCTGATCCGCCCCGGCGACCCGGCGTTCTTCGACATCCTGCACAGCTTCATGGGCTACCGCACCTGCTACTACCGCACCTTCGCGGTGGGCAGCGCCTCGCCGGGGATGGCCGACGCCTACAAGATCTGCCGCGACTACATGGACCAGGCGATCGAGCTCGTCAAGCCGGGCGCCACCACCGCCGACATCGTCTCGGTGTGGCCGACAGCGCAGGAGTTCGGGTTCCCGGACGAGGAGGCGGCGTTCGCGCTGCAGTACGGCCACGGCGTGGGACTGAGCATCTGGGAGCGGCCGATCTTCAGCCGGCTCACCTCGCTCGACGCGCCGGAGGTCCTCGAGGAGGGCATGGTCTTCGCCCTCGAGACCTACTGGCCGGCCGCCGACGGCTGGGGGGCCGCGCGGATCGAGGAGGAGGTCGTCGTCACCGCCGACGGGGCCCAGGTGATCACCAAGTTCCCTGCCGAGGAGCTGCTCGTCGCCGGCCGGCGCTACTTCACCACCGGCGGCGCGCTCCCGACGCTGCGCGACAGCCAGTCCCACCTCAACACCCGCACCGCCGCCGTGGAGGCGTGAGCCGATGAACCTGCCCCTGAGCAACCACGCCTACGGCGAGCACGAGCTCGTCCTGCCGCCCGAGGACCCGACGTCGCACGACGACGCCGACGTCCCGCTCGAGACCCGGCTGCGGATGTATCGCATGCTCCAGGAGATGCGCCAGTTCGAGAAGCGCGCCTACGACATGTTCATGCAGCAGCTGGTCAAGGGCACCACCCATCTCTCGCTGGGGATGGAGGCCGTCGCCGCCGGCTTCGGTGCCGCCATGCAGAAGGACGACTACACCTTCGCCACCTACCGCGGCCACGCCCACACGCTGGCCCGAGGCGTGCCGATGGAAGGCGTGCTCGCCGAGCTCCTGGGCCGGGCCAACGGCCTGCTCGGCGGCAAGGGCGGATCCATGCACCTGACCAGCGTCGAGCACGGCGTGATGGGGTCCTACGCGATCATCGGCGCCCACCTGACCATCGCCAACGGCGCCGCCTGGTCCGCGCAGTACCGCAGGAGCGGGCAGGTCGCCGTGTGCTTCTTCGGCGACGGCACCACCAACATCGGCGCCTTCCACGAGGCGCTCAACTACGCGGCGGTCTTCAAGCTGCCCATCGTCTTCGTGTGCGAGAACAACCAGTACATGGAGTACACCGCGATCGGCGACATCACCGCCGTACGCCGCCCTGCCGCCGACCGCGCGTCGGCGTACGGCCTCGAGCCGATCGTCGTCGACGGCAACGACGCCGATGCCGTCCACCTCGTGGCGGCGGACGCCCTCGAGCACGCCCGCTCAGGGGCCGGGCCGGTGCTGGTCGAGGCGCTGACCTACCGCCACGGCGGCCACTCGCGCGCCGATCCCGGCAAGTACAAGCCGCCGGGCGAGCTGGAGGCGTGGCTGGCCTACGACCCGCTCAAGGTCTACCGCGGACGACTCGAGCGACTCGGCGTCGCCGCCGCCGACATCGACGCCATCGACGCCGAGGTCGCGCACCGCCGTCGACGAGGCGACCGAGGCGGCCAAGAACGGACCCCTGCCCGACCCGCGAGCAGCCTTCACCGACGTGTGGGCAGACGGAGGACACACATGGCGATCCTGACCTACCGCGAGGCGGTGGCCCGCGGCATCGCGCAGGAGATGGAGCGCGACGAGACGGTCGTGCTCATCGGCGAGGACGTCGCCGGTGCCGGCGGCGTCTTCAAGACCACCACCGGCCTGCTCGAGCGCTTCGGGCCCGAGCGGGTCATCGACACCCCCATCTCCGAGCAGGCCATCCTCGGCGCTGCGATGGGCGCCGCCATGACCGGGATGCGGCCGATCGCGGAGATCATGTTCTCCGACTTCTTCGCCGTCTGCTGGGACCTGGTGGTCAACGAGATGGCCAAGACGCGCTACATGACCAACGGCCAGGTCACCATCCCGCTCGTCGTCAAGAGCGGCAACGGCGGCAGCCTGCGCTTCGGCGCGCAGCACTCCCAGTCGATCGAGAACTGGGCGATGGCCGTGCCGGGCATCAAGGTGGTCGCCCCGTCGACCCCGGAGGACGTGGTGGGCCTGATGGCGGCCGCCGTCCGCAGCGACGACCCGGTGCTCTTCTTCGAGCACAAGGGCCTCTACTCGTCCAAGGGCGAGGTCCCCGACGGACCGATCGTCGACGAGCTCGGCACCGCCCGGGTGCGGCGCAAGGGCAAGGACGCCACCGTCGTCGCGCTCGGGCTGATGGTCGGCCGCGCTCTGGCGGCCGCGGAGCAGCTGGCCGAGCGGGGCATCGACTGCGAGGTCATCGACATGCGCTCGCTCGTGCCGCTCGACGCCGCGACCGTGCTGGAGTCACTCGGTCGGACCGGACGACTCTTCACCGTGGAGGAGAACCCGCGGATGCTCGGCTGGGGTGCCGAGCTGGTCGCCATCGCCGGCGACGACGGCTTCTGGGACCTCGACGGCCCGATCGTCCGCATCACCACGCCGCACATCCCGCTGGCGTCCGCGGACTCGCTCGAGGACCTGATGATCCCGTCCGTGGACCGCATCCGCGACGAGATCGAGCAGGCGATGAAGCGATGACGGCGACCGTGCCCACCGGCGCACGTCCCCGCCGGGGCCGGCCGCGCCACCACGAGTCGCCGCGGTCCCGCGTGCGCGCGCCGCAGGACGCCGGCGTCCCGCCGACGGGTCAGCCAGTCCTCCGATGGCCGCGACCCAGCTGACGTCGGTGGTCGAGGTCGACCTGACGGGCGTTGCCGGCGGGGCGGTGCTCGCCACCGTCGCCACGGCGGCCGTCCGCGCGGCCTCCGCGCACCCGGCCGTCGTGCGCTCCGGCGGCGTCCACCTCGGTGTGCTCGGCGAGGACGGGACGACGACGGTCGTCGTCGAGGACGCGGATGACCTGACTGCCGCCGCCCTGTCGGCACGGGTCGCCGACGGTCATCGCGCCGACGTCGGATGGACGCTCGGCGTCGTCGACACCGGGAGCCAGGGGCGTGCTGCTGGAGACCCCCCTGCTGGGACCCGAGCGCACCGCGGTCCTCGGCATCGGTGCGGTCGTACGACGACCCGTCGTGATGCCGTCGCGACGGCGGCGAGGCGATCGTCGTACGCGCCATGTCCCACCTGTCGCTGAGCTACGACCCGCGGGCTGCTGCGCGGCGCCGACGCGGCCGCTTCCTCGGCTCCGTCCGCACGCGTCGTCGAGGGAGGGACGCGCATGACGATGTCGGCCGCCGACGAGCGCCGCGTCCTCGACGCCGTGCCCACCGGGCTGTGGATCGGCGGCGGCGGCGTGTCCGCCGACGGCTCCCGCACCCTCCCCGTCCACGACCCGTCCACGGGCGAGGTGCTCGCCGAGGTGGCCGACGCCTCGCCGGCCGACGGGGTGCGTGCGCTCGACGCGGCCGTCGCGCACCAGGACTCCTTCGCCGAGATGCCTCCCCGTGACCGCGGCGAGATCCTGCGGCGCGGCTTCGAGCTGATGCGCGAGCGGGCCGACGACCTCGCACTGCTGATGACCCTCGAGATGGGCAAGCCCCTCGCGGAGAGCCGGGCCGAGGTGACGTACGCAGCGGAGTTCCTGCGGTGGTTCAGCGAGGAGGCCGTCCGCATCGCGGGCCGCTACTCCACCTCGCCGGACGGGGCCACCCGGCTGCTGACCCTCAAGCGGCCGGTAGGGCCGACCCTGATGATCACGCCGTGGAACTTCCCCCTCGCGATGGGCACCCGCAAGGTCGGCCCGGCGGTGGCCGCGGGCTGCACCATGGTCGTCAAGCCGGCCGCCCAGACACCCCTGTCCATGCTGGCCTTCGCCGCGCTGATGGCAGGAGGCGGGGCTGCCCGACGGAGTGCTCAACGTGGTCACCACCAGCTCCAGCGGGCAGGTGATGGAGCCGCTGGTCCGCGACGCCCGCACGCGCAAGCTCACCTTCACCGGCTCGACCGACGTGGGTCGACGCCTCGTCGAGCAGTCGGCCCAGCGCCTGCTGCGCGTGTCGATGGAGCTCGGTGGCAATGCGCCGTTCCTCGTGCTCGCCGACGCCGACCTCGACGCTGCTGTTGACGGCGCGATGCTCGCCAAGATGCGCAACATGGGGGAGGCCTGCACTGCGGCCAACCGCTTCCTCGTGCACGAGAGCGTCGCCGAGGACTTCTCGGACCGGCTGGCCTCGCGCATGGGTGCCATGGTGACCGGGCGCGGCACCGAGGCCGGGGTGCAGGTGGGCCCGTTGATCGACGAGACGTCACGCGACACCGTGGCATCGCTCGTCCGCGGGGCCGTGGACTCCGGCGCGGAGCTCCTCGTCGGTGGTGAGCCAGAGGATGGCCCGGGCTGGTTCTACCCGCCGACGGTGCTGCGCGACGTACCCCCGGACGCGGCGCTGCTCCACGAGGAGATCTTCGGACCGGTCGCGCCGGTCACGTCCTTCGCCAGCCTCGACGAGGCCGTCGACCTGGCCAACGACACCGAGTACGGCCTCGCGGCGTACGCCTTCACCCGAGACCTCGACACCGCGTGGCACCTGATGGAGCGCATCGACGTCGGGATGCTCGGCATCAACCAGGGCATCGTGTCCAACCCGGCTGCACCGTTCGGCGGCGTGAAGGCGTCCGGCTTCGGACGCGAAGGTGGCGCCGAGGGCATCGAGGAGTACCTCGAGACCAGGTACGTGGGGGTCCGACCGACGGGTGTCCGAAGCGATTGAACGAGCGAGTCAACCAGGCAGTCTGGGACGGCTGCTTCGGAGCAGTGGCTCTGTTCCGACCGGCACAACCGCATGGCACCCCCGGCAGGATTCGCGCCTGCGACCGGCGGATGAGAAGGGCGTCCGAAGCCCTCCGGCAAGATGCCCAGATGGCGTCTGACCTGGGTTTTGGTCTTCGTCGGTTGTCGTCGAATGGGCTGTTCTCGGCTCTGGTGTTCCACATTTGTGCCACAGATCCGGGGCGCAATCGCCCGGCCGTGGTCGAGAACAGGCGAGTGGACGTGCGAGGGCCGCGGCAGGGGGGTGACGTGTGTCCAGGCCCCGCAGTTCAGCGTCCGCTGCCGGCGTTGTCAGGCAGAGAGCGGGGTGATCCCATGCTCACCGCCGGCCTCACCCGCTCTCACCAGGACGAATCGACTTGCGGAACGGCCCCGAGGGCCTGGCCCTTGGCGTCGTCGGCGCCGACGCTGTCACCACCGATGCGCGGCAACTGCCGTTCTCAGTCGTACTGGTAGTCCACAGTGCCCTTCTCGACAAGCTTCGACTCGAGTGACGACCCGGCTCCGGAAGGTGCCTCACCATGCCCACTGTGTGCTGCACTCAGATCAGCGTCGACCCGCCCAGAATGATGTTCCTCTGCAGCAGTGCGCTGAGAAGCTTTGGACACCCCTGGTGCGAGTCCGCCTGCGTGAACCCTCGTTGCCGACGACCTAGGTCGAGGACGCCCTTCCTGTCGTACGCTGCCGAAACACGCGTCGATCGGAGCACGATGACCAAGGTCTCCATGCACGAGGAGCTCCCGTTCGACGAGACAGCAACACCACCGCGCGTATCGACTGGTGATCTCCCCATGCCCTCGGAGATCCGGCAGCTCGTTACCAACGCCTACGAGCTCTACCGGGGCGACAACAGTGGGACAGTGGCGGACTACATCCCCGTGCTGGCGCAGGCAGCGCCCGATCTGTTCGGGATTGCCGTCGTCGGGCCCCGGGGTCGGTCATTCGAGATCGGGGATGTCGCTGCGCGGTTCTCCATACAGAGCGTCTCGAAGCCATTCGTGTTCGCGCTGGTCTGCGACACGCTCGGGTACGAGGAGGCGCGGTTGCGCCTCGGCGTCAATAGCACCGGCTTCCCGTTCAACTCGCTCATGGCCGTCGAGCTCAACGCCGAGCGGACGATGAACCCGTTGGTCAACGCCGGCGCGATCGCCACCACCAGTCTCGTGCCGGGCGCCACGCAGGACGAGAAGTGGGCGTCGATCCGAGAACGAATGTCGATGTTCGCTGGACGCGAGCTCACTGTCAACGCGGAGGTCTACGCGTCGGAGTCAGCTACCAACATGCGCAACCAGGGCATCGCCCACCTACTCAAGAGCTACGAACGGCTCTACTTCGACCCGGACGAAGCGACCGACATCTACACCCGACAGTGCTCACTGGACGTAACCGTTCACGACCTCGCAGTGATGGCGGCCACCCTGGCGAACGGTGGGGTGAATCCGGATACCGGCGAGACGGTGATCAGACCCGGCGTGTGTCGACGTGTGCTGGCGGTGATGGCGAGCGCCGGAATGTACGAGCTGTCCGGCGACTGGCTGTACCAGATCGGGGTCCCGGGCAAGAGCGGAGTCAGTGGCGGCATCGTGACGGTCTCGCCGGGCAAGGGCGGGTTGGCCACCTACTCGCCGCCCCTGGACGAAGCCGGCAACAGCATCCGTGGCCAACTGGCGACCAAGTACCTCGCCGATCGGCTCGGCCTCAACCTCTTCGCATCCGTTCCCGCGGAGGCATCTCCGCCGCAGCTGTGACCGGGCAGAGCGCGATTCCCGCGTCGGTGAAACGACTCGGCGACCGCCCGCTCCAGGCGCCTTGAACGTCACGGTGACGGGGCCAGCGAGCGACGCAGGGGTCCGCCCACCTTCGTCGGCGACGAAACGTCCTCTAGCCGCGTGCAGCCGTCGACCAGGGTCATCTGTCGTAGCTTCCACCGGTGCGACTACTTGGCGCGCGTGAACCCATCCGTCGAAGAGTTGGAGGATGGCGGGCTGGCCGTAGAGGGTCCAAGGCCACCGGCTCGCTCGTTGCACGAAGGGCGTTTGGATCAGCTACCGACACATCAACCCCACGGCACCTTCGGACGCTGATCCGACCCGCAGGGATAGGTGCGCGGAGCTTGCACGCCAACCGTGTCAAGGGGTCGCTGCACGATTCGGTCGTTATCGACCTAGCCCATTCCGCCGCTGATACCGCCCATTCCGATGGTGGGATGTGGCGACCTGTTGCGACGCTCGCCCCCGTTCGGACCCCGAACCGGCGAGCATCGCCCCGTCTGTGGACGCTGCTCCTGTGACTGCGAGGCGTCCGCGGGTCGTCGACTACTGGCTTCCGAGGGTCTGCAGCCCGTTCCGGCCTCGTGGGCGTCGCCGGCTCACCCTCGGTTCACCCTGCAGTCAGCTACCCGGCGGCGTGTAGTCGATCGTCATGTTGGCTGCATCGTCGATCTGGGCCGGCGTTAACAGGATGACGGTTTCGTACCTGCTGACGGCGCCGGTCTGTGCGACTGTGCCAGCGATGGCTGCCATCGCCTCGTGGCTCGGCGCATCGACGATGGCGAACAGGTCATCGGAGCCGAAGGAGAAGTAGACGCTCTCGACGGTGCCGCCCACGCCGGCGGCGAGCTTCTCGATGGCTTCGGCTCGGGCGGAGCCGCCCTTCGCCATGACGCCCTTGATGCCGTCGGGCGAGTAGGAGGCTCTGATCATGTACTTGGCCATGGTGTGCTCTTCCTGTGGATGGCGGACGGGGGTGGAACACCCGAGAGGGTGTCTCCTCCGAGCCATCAAGGGCCGAGTACTCGACGACGGCCACACGGACCGGGAGCTGCTCTCGACCGTACGCTTCCGACCGGGAATGCGATAGGCGCCCAGGTGCGCACGTCGGCGGGTCAGGTGCTCAGGGTGCCCGGCTGGCGTCCATCCGAAGCAGGCCAGCCCTGTTCCTGGACGACAGGATCAGGCATCCGGCCAGAAGCCAGACGATCGCGAACGACAGTGTTGGTCCACTGGGCACGTGACCGATCAACACCAGAGTGGCAGCTGCTCCCGGTCCGCACATGACCATGAGCCACGCCCAGAGGACCGGCACCGCCCCGGCTCGAAGAAGTGCAACCCCCCACATCGTCACACCGATCATCATCGAGAACAGCCCCATCAGTTCGACTCCGAAGCCGAACCCGTCACCCCAGTAGTCCGCGGCGACACCAACGGTCGCTGCAATCAAGCCGCATAAGAGCACGGCGTACCCAAGCTTCTCCAGTCGGTTCGGCAGGCGCTGGTGAGCCCCATGCAAAACAAGGACAACCGGGATGAACAACAAGTAGACAAGGTTGTAGATGCGTCCATAGGTCGCGTACACGGTCTGGCTCGCGGCGAACGTGAGCACCGGTTCAACATGGGGCTCGACGGTGTCGTACCAGATCGGCAGCGGATCTTCGTCCGGGTACGCCATGAGGTATGCGGTTGCGAAAGGTGCGGTCAGGACGATCGCCAGCACGCCCCTAACGATCGCGGCCGCAGCGGATAGCCGAATCTGCCACATCGTCCGCACAAGACCGATTGTGCTCGCTGACTCGTCCACACGCATCAATTGGCCGCAGGCCCGGAGGCGCGTCATAGCGCCGCATTGTCTCCTCGGACAGTAGCTCGGTCACCGCATGTCGGGTTGCGTCCGCCAGGCGCCGTCGCGTGGGCGCACACTAGGTAGGTGGCCGAGCACACGCTGATCCTCCTGAGACACGCCAAGTCGGACTGGTCGGGCCACGAGGATGACCACGATCGTCCGCTCGCGAAGCGTGGCCGGCGCCAGGCGCCCGAAGCCGGCCGGTGGCTGGCTGCCAACGTCGACTCGATCGACCTGGCGGTCGTCTCGACTGCCCGGCGGGCTCGGAGCACCTGGGATCTGGTTTCGGACGAACTCGACGAGCCGCCCAATACGCGGCACGACAACGACGCCTACGCTGCCTCCGTCGACGAGCTCCTGGATATCGTCCGCAGTCTCGACGAGGCACTGAACACGGTCGTGCTCGTCGGACACAACCCCGGCATTGAGGACCTCGCCGAGGCCCTCACCGCCGGCCGAGTACCCATGCCGACCTCGGCGCTGGCGGTGATCGAGCTCAACAACACCTGGGACGGCGCCGGTCGGAAGCGTGGATTGCTGCGCGCCGCCGGGCGCCCACCAGCCTCGACCCGATAGGTCGCATCGCGGAAAGGCACCGTGCAGGCCAAGGGGGCAGCGATCCGGTGGGAAGCGTTGCGCGTCGACCTGCGTCTATCCGCCGCCTGACGGATACGGCCAGACCGCGACACGCGGAGGTATGCATGTCGGCCTACTGCAGCGAACGGGCATATCCGGCGCGCTGCACAGCAACTGAGGGAACAAAGGTAGCGCTGTACAGGGTCGTTGGCGGGGGAGGAAAGCCCGCACAGTCACTCGCGCGACGCGCGTGCGGCGCGGAGCATCGCGTAGTCGGCGCCGACGCCACCGAATCCCGGAATGATGAGGTCGCGGTCGCTCCACGACCGCTCGACTGCGACTTCGCAGGCAAGGGTCGAGATGCGGCAGGTGAGCAGATCACCCACCGGAAGTTGTCCGGCGACCAGCACGATCCGGTCGTCGTCGATCCATTGGACCGCCCACACCGCTGTCTGCGACGTGTCCGGGATCCTGAGGTCGAGGGATCGGCCGGTGGCCGCGTGGAAGAGCGATGTCACACGACCGCCCGCCACCTCGATGCGATCGAGGTGGTGGGGTTCCCAGGCCCTGGCTATCTGGAGGGCGACGTCTCCGAGCTCGGCCGAACGACCGAACACCACGGAACGCGGCACCGCCCGTACGGCGGCCTCGACGACGTCCCGGTCGACGAGATCGGCCCTGCCTGTGTCGAGCGAGAAACGGAGAAACGCAGGAGCCGTCACCCCGTTGCGGGAGGTCGTGCTGACGAACACCTCCTGTCCTATCACCGCGGTCACGGTGCGTGAGATGCGGGCACCGTCCTCGTCACGGCTCTCGAGAGGGCGCCGGGTCGTCACGGCGCGACGGGAGGTGTCGTAGACCACCAGCTCCGGCTGGTCACGCTCACCGTCGCGGTACTCGATCCAGGCAAGCAGCGAACCCGAGCTGTCGTTCACCACCCAGTCACGCGGACGTCCGGCGGGGAACGAGACGCCGGAGTTGACGCCGCGTCCGGTCGCACGCAGGGGAAGCGTGGCGCCCACCCGGTCCACGATGCTCCCGTCGGTGAACCAGATGCCGCCGTCGAACGTCGACAGGGCAGCGCCGTCATCGGTGACGTCGATGGAGAGGTAGTCCAGGCCGGTGTCGATCTCACGGTCGCCCAGGTGCAGCACCTGGCCCACGCCGTAGGTGACGACCCGGGCGACACCGTGGTCGGAGGCGGGGTCAGCTCGTTCGAGGCCCCGATCAGCAAGCGCCGTGGCGCCGATTGCCAGCGCTGCAGCGAGTGCGGCCCCGGTGGCGGCGAACCGGCGCCGGCGTCGCACGAGACGTTCGCCGCGTGCGATGACGGCGAACGGATCGATGGGCTGCGGGTCCACGGAGTCGGCCCGGTGGGCGAGAGCGGTGGGAAGGTTGAGTTTCATGGCAGGGTCACCTCATCGTCTGACCTGCGCAGCTCGAGATCGGGTCCCAGGCGCTCCCGGAGATGCTTGAGACCGGTTGATGTGCTGCTCTTCACCGCGCCGATCGAGCAGCCCATGGCCTCCGCAGTCTGTGCCTCCGACAAATCGGCATAGTGGCGCAGCACGATCGCCGCACGCTGGCGCGGAGGCAGCTGGAGCAAGTGCATCCACAACGCCTCATGGACGACCAGATCGTCTGCCGGGTCAGCACCCGGAGGCTCTCGGAGCACCTCCACGGGGCGCTCGTGGAAGCTCCGGCGCCGGCGCCAGGAGATCGCCGTGGTGGTGATCACCCGGCGGGTGTAAGCCTCCGCGTTCGCGACGTCCCGCAAGCGCGGCCAAGCGACGTAGACGCGGACGAGGGACTCCTGCACCAGGTCCTGCGCGAGGTCGTGGTCCCCGACCAGCATGTAGGCCAGCCGGACGAGCGCGGCAGAGCGCGACGCGACGAACTCACAGAACTCGTCGATGTCCCTGCTCGCACCTGCCATGTCATCGCCTCGGAGCTCGTGGCGGACCTCAGAATGATTGTCCACTTCCCTGACGCATCCAGCGATACCAAAGGTTCAGCCGAGCCGGGTCCGGCCTCAGGCACCCCTGGCCCGCTCGGCCGCACTTTCCACTCCCAGGCGGCGCACAACCGGTCCGACGCCGAACCCCAGAAGAGGTGAAGCCGGTCGTCGCAGGGCGTCAAGAACTCCGTGAAGCCCCTGTCACGCCTTCGATCGACCTGTCAGCCGTTAGCCAATCGGTTCGTGTGAGGTGCGGCGCTACCCGGAACCATCACCGCCGGGCGGCACCGATCGCTCCTTCAACCTTCCGCTGGGAACGCTCGAGACCCGCGTCAATCCGCCGCGTTCCGTCCTCTCCGACCGCTCGTCAGGGTCGATCCGGGACAGGATCTCCCTCGCCACGGACGGGAGACGACCTCATGGTGTTGCCAGCACGCTGACGGGTTCCTTTCCTCGTCTAGAGCGGCGAGCGGATCAGGCGGCGGGCTTGCGTGCGATCCGGTAGTGGAGGGTCAGGAACGGGAAGCCAAAGATCCAGAACGCGTGTTCGGCGCGCAGCGCACCGTTGTCGACGTGGACGTCGAGCTGCTCCTCGAAGCCGTGCATGGCGAGCGCGGTCAGCTCATCTGCCGCCGTGTCGATGTAGGTCAGGTAGTGCCCGGCCTGGCCGTCGTGCGCCCGGCTGGTCAGCGACAGGCCACGGTCGGGTCGTGCCCTCGGAAGCAGAGTGGCGGTGAAGCTGCCATCGGGGACGGGGAAGCCGACGCTGACGTAGCCGGTGTCGCCGTGGGTGTAGGTGGTGTAGATCCCGAGCATGATCGGCTCGTCGTCGTCGGCGAACGACCGCACCCAGCCGCGCACGGACACCACGCCATCGACGCCGGTGACGGTGTCGATCCGACTGTGGATCCCGCGTTGGGCCTCTCGTTGGTTCATCGGGATGCTGGCCTGTCCGAGCGGGCGTGCCACGAGGGTGCGGTAGAGCAGGTATCCGGGCCGGACCCACAGCCGCCACTGCGGCACGATGTCGAGGGCGAAACGGGTGGTGTGCTCGTAGAACTCCCGCACCAGTGGGTCGACCTGACCGGGGTCGAGCTCCGGCCCGGCCAGGGCATCGAGGGACGCGACGATCCCGGCATCCGGGGCGTCGGCGACGTAGTCCCCGCCCAGCTCCTTGGCGAGGTCCCGGACGTAGGTGGTGCCCACGTATCTCGTCCGTGCGGGTCGAGGTACCACGAACGGTAGGTCGGCGGCGCGGACGCGTTCGGCGAGCAGGCTGACCTGGGCCTCGCGGAAGACCAGTGCGGACAGGCTGCGGTAGACGAGCACCGAGCTGCTGGCGACCACCGCAGCCGACGCGTGCCGGCGCGCGAGCACCTCCCCGACACCGAAGCCGACGACCGGGCCCATCGCGACCTTCTGCGGTCGCAGCCCCATCACCCCGACCGCGGCGCCCGTCGCCGCGCCGACCATTCGGGGACTTGCGCCAGTCACCTTCTCCGAGATCCAGCCCAGCGGTGCTGCGAGGGCCGCACTCACCGCGATGCGCTGCCACAGCGGCGGGATCTCGCCCTCCTGCTGTCGAGCACGGGCCACCGCCTCCGAGGCACCCAGCCCGATGGCCCCGACCAACGCGGCACCCGCGGCGTTCCTGACACCGCGGTGCGCCGCCAGCGACGCTCCCGCGATCCCTCCGATCAAAGCTGCGAACGCGGCCGACGACGTGGTGGACACCCTCGCGACCCTAGTCCGATCCTGACGGGCACTGGCACAGGTGCGGCACGAGATCCCCAAGATCAAGAGTTCATGGTCTACCGAGGCTCAGCATCGAGGACCGACGGCCGGGTGTGCCTCATACCGCCGCGATCGGCGTGGGTAGCACCGATCGTCCGAGAACCGGGATCTTATGGACGGCTGAGTCGGCGCCATCCGCCTTTCCTGTTGTTGGCGACTATCTCACTCAGTATCTCCAGCAGGGCATCCCGGTTGATCTCATCGTGTTCGTAGATCTGGATCGCCCGGGCGGTCGCGTTTCCCTGTCCTTGGTTGATGAGGCCATGGGGGTCGGTGACGGTCGGATCGTAGAGGAAGAGGTTGACGTGGTCTTTCGTCGCCAGCAGGGCGCAGACATTGCCGTCGAGGACGAAGTAGGGCTGCACGGTTCGCTTGATCGTTTCTTTGATCTCGGGGTCCGTGGCCCAGATCGTTTCGCGGAGCTGCTCGCATATCGACTGTTGCCACGAGGGCAGCTGGGCGAGGTAGGCATCGACTCCAGGATGTGCTCGTCCCGTCATGATTGGATTGTGACAGGAGCAGGCCTCTCCGGCTCCAGCTCTCCGGCCAGCCAGGAGCCCTGGTGGACAGCATCCAGACCATGTCGGGCGCCTGAGTTGTTGCACTGGCGGGCACTCGGAGGTGTCCCCTTCCGCCGCTTGTCGGGGACATCCGGATCTGCCGATGTCCGGATGACGCCTTGCCCAAGCACGGCTGCGGTCCTGACGTAACCATGCCGCACGGGTTGCGCTCGGTGCGAGGTAGGGCGTCCTCACGGAGCGCCTCGGCGTTTGGGACACTCATGGCATGACATGGAGCGGTGTGGTCGAGCCGGACTACTTCCAGTTCTACGTCGACGCGAGTCGGCGCGGAATGGCTTTCAGACGTGACGAATCAGACCTACCGGCATCGCTTGTGGACGATGGCGGGTTTGTCGTGATCAGCACGGTCCGAAAGTTTGGAACACACCACTGACTCTGGATGTCGTCACGGACGAACCTGCGCCTCCCTCAGGACATTGGCAGCATGTCGCGGAAGTGAGCCGCGGGTGGCGGGCCTCTGGAGATCTTGAGTTGGCCCGGGGACCAAGAGCCGCGGTCGATGCATGAGGTTCCGGGGGGATCCGTGCGGCTCCGCGTTCATTGGGGCGGTCTCGTACCCGGTCTTCGAGAAGGCATGGATGAACAGGGGAACAGCGACGAGCACCTCGCGTTCGTTGCGTGGCCTGCTCCGATCGCGCCGTTCGCGGTCCTCCGGGAGTGGGATTCCTGGCCCCAGTAGGCACCTGATCGCTGCAAATAGCGTCTGACCGGTTCCATCCGGATCTGCCGCGATGAGTGCACGCATTCTCTCGTTCGGCGATCCGCACTAGCCTCAGTTCGTGTCTCAGAAGTCAGATCGTCAGCAAGCTCGCGAGGCGGTGGCGACCTACCACGAGGCGGAGCTCGCCGGACTCGTCGCGCACGTAGCCGAGGCGATTGACCGGTTCCGCAGCGGCGAGCTCGAGGCCCTCGACGTCGACGAAGTGTTGTTCCAGTACTCACGCGCCGCGAAAGAACTCTGGAAGTTCTGCAACATCGGCAACGTCCAGGTGACCGCGGGCCAGTTGCACGGAGCTCCGCCGATCGACTGGTGGGAACGCGGGACACCGAGACGCGCAAGACGTCCCGTCGACGAACCACCGACCAGCGAACTTCCGTGACAGCCACGCGGCCGAACGTGCGACGTTCCGCCGCGATGCGATCAACCCCTGGCACAGCCGATCCGTCAGCGCGACATGCGCCTCTCGGGTCCATGACTGAGTTTCGTACTGACGTCAGGCAACGCCGCCGCACGTCTGTCCTCGGTGTGGGGCACCGTTGGCGAGGAAGCGGCGGGGGAGGCCTCCGAAGTGGTGCTCGCAATGGTGCCGGCGCGCCGCATACGAGGAGCGACGAGTAGCCGCCAGCGGGGCAGCTGATGGGGGACCGGACTCTGGAGACGGTGCGGTTGGAGCTGATGCTCGAGAATCGAACCGGCGAAGTTTCGGCGCCAACCTCCGTTCCCCGGCAACAGCATGGTCCCGCTCGCGATCGGAGATGGGCGCTGCGATGCCGGTCGGACGCTCGCGCGCGCTCACTGCGGCTGCACCCGCTGGTGGTCCTCGTCGCCACCACCGCAGGGACTCTGCTCTTCGGCCTGATGGGAGCCATTCTCGCTGCGCCCCTGAGCTCCGCCTTCCTCGACGTCTTCGACGGGGCGACGCCGACCGATCAGCCCGGCTGAGAGGACGTTGTCTGCTCCGGGGTTGTGAGGGGAGTGCCGGTCGGCGACTCCAGCGACGGCGTCGGCGACTCGGTGGGGGAGGGACTGGTCGTGTCGTTCGAAGTGGTGCCTTCGCTAGGCGTGGCGGTCTCCGAGGGCGACTCCGTCGGTGTGTCGGAGGGAGAAGGCTTGGGTTGCGGCGTCGAATCTGGCTGTCTCACCCCCGGGATGGTGGTCTGCGTGTCCTCGTCGCTACCACCCGTGTACGACGACACCGCCTTGCCTGTCGTCAGCTCGACGGCGGTGATGACGACCATGACCCCGACGAACAGGATGATCGCTCCGACGGTGATCCGCTTCCAAGGCAGACCGCGCCGGGCCGCCGGAGCCGGCTCGGGCGGTCCCGGAGGGGCCTGGTCGCGGGCGGCCGGACCTGCCTTCAAGCCGGCCTTCGCGTGCTCGCGGCCCCCCTTGATCCCGCGGCTGTACGCGTGGGTCGCAACGCTGGCAACCACGCTTCCGATCGCCGCTCCGACGATCGTGCCCGCCACGCCCAACGTCGACAGAAGCAATGCGGCGGACATCGCGGCGCCGGCCGCTGCGGCGACCTGCCCCCAGTTCAGCCTGTTGTCGTCATCGTCCACGACGCGAGTATGGCAAGGACGTCGGCCGCAGGACATGGGCATGCGGCCCAACACCCGGCTTGGCCGCGCGATGACCAATCCGAGCGAGCGCTCGCACCACGGCTTCCGTGCTGACCGTAGCGGTCCGCAACCCCTTGGACGATCATCAGGCGATGGCTCCTCGAACGTGTGTTCCCTACCGTACGCCCAAGTTTCGGCGCGGCGGCGGTGGCGGACGCGCGGCGCTGACCGTCCGGATCGGCCGCTGATGGTGCGCGGAACTGCCGAGGAGAGGTCAGTCCTCTGCGTACTGGAGGGCGAGTTCCTGAAGAGTGGCGTGCATGTCGAGGCCGGATGCCTCCTCGTTGAGCGCCAGCACCGTGCCGTGCCGCACAGGGTGGTCATGCCCATGATGAGTTCGGCGGCCGCGCCGAGGGCTTGCTCAGGTGGGTTCGTATCGAGATGTCGGGCGAAGGGTCTCGATCAACAGGTCGGGCGGCCCGTCGGGTCGGGCAGACGCCGGGTTGTTCAGCGATGACCTCGACTCCGTTGCCGTGGCACTCGATCCTCTTGTGCCACAAATGTGCCACAACGGCTCATTTCGGCCTCCGGAGGAGGTGCCGTCGGAGCAACCAAACCTGTTCTGACCCGCACAAACGCATGGCGCCCCCGGCAGGATTCGAACCTGCGACCGGCGGATTAGAAGGCCGCTGCTCTATCCAGCTGAGCTACGGGGGCGGGGGTCGGAACTGCAGTCGGGAGAGCCATCGGGGTGACCCCGTTGGTGGTTCGCGCCGGCTTCCGATCCGCCGGACAGTATGCCGCAGCGGTCCCTGACGGGCCGAACCACCTCGACGACCCGCCGCCAGTCGATGAGCGGCTCCGCACCCGGACCCGGCGTCACCCCGGCCGTCCGGAGCGCTATGCCCTCGAGTGGGCATGTCCGTCGAAGCCTCGCGTGCGTACAGTGAACGACCGGGAACGGTGGCCCACCCCACCGCTCCACCTCTCGGTGCACCAGTGATCGTCACGATCTCGGACCACCGATGGAGGACACATGCGTCGAACCGGGATCATCGCAGCCAGCATCGTGCTCGCCGTACCGATGACGCTCAGCGCCGGTGTGGCCACGGCCGCCGGCGTCACGTGCCTCGGCAGGACGGCCACCCTCACCGGCTCGGGGACCCTGACCGGCACGCCGGGGGTCGACGTGATCGTGGGATCAGCGGAGGTCGACACCATCGACGGGGGCGGCGGCAACGACATCGTCTGCACCCTGGGCGGCGACGACCAGGTCGCGGGGGGTGTGGGCAACGACTTCATCGACGGCGGGACCGGAGACGACGACCTGGTGGGCGACGTGGTCGCCACCGACGGTGACGCCGTCGGTGGCGGTGTCGACGTGATCCTCGGCGGTGACGGCGACGACGAGCTCGTCGGAGACAGCCAGGCCCGGAGTGGGAACGCCACCGGGGCCGGGATCGACGTGCTCGACGGTGGCCTCGGCGACGACGTGCTCCTGGGCGACTCGTTCGGCGGGTACGACGCCACCGGTGCGGCCTCGGACGTCCTCCGTGGCGGCCAGGGCGCGGACAACATCGTCGGCGACAGCTACTGCGGCGGGGGCCTGGACGGCGCGTGCACGGTGATCGGCGACAACGGCCACGACCTGATCGACCTGGGCCCCAACGACGGCAGTGATCGCTTCTCGTTCGCCGCCGGCGACAACATCGTCGTCGGGTCCGGCGCCGTCGCCGTCGGTGACGGCAACGACGTCATCGTCGGCGGGTCCGGCCGGGACGCGATCCTGGGCGACAACGCCACGGGCGGTGAGGGCGCCGCGTTCTTCAACCTGGCCGGCGGAGCGGGCAATGACGTCCTGCTCGGCCTCGGCAACGACGACGCCCTTCTGGGACAGGGCGGGAAGGACCGGCTCGACGGCGGGTCCGGGATCGACGACCTCTGTGCCGGAGGGGACGGCACCGACCGCGCCGTGCGGTGCGAGACCCTCGACTCCATCCCCTAGGCACACCGGTCCGCCGATCCGTCGGTGCGGCGCCATCGCCGGGCTGTGGCATCCCTGAGGGTCGACGTGGGGTGTGGAGAGCACCTTGACTCGAACAGATGTTCGAAGAATAATGGGGGCATGCCCACCGCCTCTGCTACTGACGTCGCGGTGATCTCGCGCGCGCGGGAGGCCGCCGCGCAGGCTCGGGCGGCGCAGACAGCGGTGTTCCTCCTCGCCGCCGAGTGGGCGGACGCCCACCTCGACCTCGACGTCCCGCCGCCGTCCGGCGACTGTCTCCACGGCTGTCGCGCCGCCGACCGGCACGACGTCGAGGTCGGCGACTTCGCGGGCGGATGTGCCGAGGGGTGCGTGGGCGACCCGGACGGCTTCCACGACCCGTTCATCCCGGTCGTGCGCTGGGACGCGGCGGCCCCGTTCGGCGCCGCCATCGGGCGCACCAGCCAGGCCGGCTCCCTGATGATCCGCGACGCCCTCCTCACCCGGCACCGCCTTCCGCGGGTCTGGAGCCGGGTGGAGGCGGGGGAGGTCGAGCCACACAAGGCGCGCATGCTCGCGCAGACCGTGATCGGTCGACCGCGCGACGTCTCCGACCACCTCGACCTGCATCTCGCGCCGGTGGCCCACAAGATCGGCCGCGTGGCTCTCGAGCGCGCCGTCGACGAGGCCATGCTTCGGCTCTACCCGGAGCAGCGTGAGGCCGAGCAGCTCGAGGCCCTCGACCGGCGCTTCGCCACCCTCCACGTCGACTCGATCAACCACATCGGGATCGCCGACATGTCGTTGCGTGGAGACTGGAAGGACCTCCACGACTTCGACCGCGCGCTGTCCCGCGTGGCCCTCGCCCTCGCGGCCCAGGACACGGCGGCCGGACTCGTGCCCGACACCCTCGACGTACGCCGCTCGCGCGCCGTCGGTGTGCTGGCCGATCCCGCCGCGGCGCTGGCCCTCCTGTCCGGCGAGCACGCCCCGCCGCCCTCCAAGCGCGCGCAGCTGGTGCTCACCATCAGCAGGGAGGGCATGACCAGCGACCCGGTCGCGCACAACACGACCACCGGTCGCGCCGTTCTCGAGCAGGCCGTGCGCGAATGGTGCGGCCGCACCGACACCCACCTCCAGGTCCTCCCGGTGCTCGACCTGTCCGGGCACGACGCCACCGACGCCTACCGTCCCAAGGACGCCACGATCGTGCGGTCGGACCTGGTGGCGCAGGGCTGCGTCTTCCCGCACTGCACCAGGCCCGCGACGATGTGCGACCACGACCACGTCGTCGCCTACGACCACGACGACCCGGCCGGTGGTGGTCCGTCGTGCGACTGCAACATCGCCCCGCTGTGCCGACATCACCACCAGCTCAAGACCCATGCGGGCTGGAGCTACTCGGTCCTCGACGCCGGGCTCTGGCTCTGGTCGGACCCGCACGGCCAACAGTTCCTGCGCGACCGCGTCGGCACGACCGACGTCACGCCGACCGGGCGATGTCGCCGGCGCGAGTGAGCCCCGAGCGCCCGACCCTGTGACCGCGCCCCAGTCCTGCACGAATCCGATGCCCGGGACCGCCGCCGTCGGTGCCGCGCCGTACGGTCCGAGACCATGGCCGGAGGGATGAGTGCGGGACGCGGGGAGTCGCTGGCGTCCCGCGTCGCGACCACGCGGGAGCGTCAGCGACCCGGCGCAGTCGTGCCGCAGCAGCCGGACGCGGAGGCCCCGCCGGCCATCCGCCACTGCTGGTACGACGGACCCCACGGCAGGCAGGCCGCCCTGCTGCTCGAGTGGCGCCGCGTCGGCGGTGGCTGGTCGGGTCGGATCGCCGTCGCCGCCCCGGATCCCGCCGGCTGGGCGCTCGTGGAGATGTGGGTCGCCCCCGGGATGCTGGCGCCGTTACGGATCTCGCCCCCGCCGACCGGCTGATGGCGCGTTCGCCGGACCCCGGGCGGCCCGGCGGCCACAATGACGGCCATGACGACGTCGTACGCCGGGGGGACCGGTGCGCTGCCGGTCGGGATGACGCCGGGGGAGCCGCGGGGCCGCAGCGCCGGGTTCTGGGTCCGGACGGTCCTCGCCACCGGGATCGGCGTCGTGGCGGCCGGGCTGCTGACGCTGGCGGGCATCCTCACGGTCTTCGCGCTCGTCGTGGTGTCGCCGGAGCACCCCGGCCGGGCCCTCGCCGCACTGCTGTCCGTGCCCGAGATGCGCCAGGACGCCGCCGAATCCCTGGTCGGCGACGTCGAGGAGGAGCGCGGCAGCGCCTTCGCCCCCGCCACCCGCGAGGTGCTGGTCGCGGCGACCGACGACGCCCTGGGCGCCCCCGAGGTCCTGGACGTGCTCGCCTCGACCCGGCTCGACGACGGCCGCCTCGACCCCCTGCCGTACGTCGGCGCCGTCGGGGTGGAGCTCGGCCGGCAGGCCGACGCCACCGACGACCCGGAGGCGCGGCGGGTGCTGACCACGTACGCCGACGAGCTGCCGCGGCTCGCCGCCGATTCGGCCGGTGGGTCCAGCGCGGAGGCCAGCACCCTCGACGTCGCGGGCGGGCTCGGCGAGGTGCGCCGCTACGGGTTGGTCGCCGCGGCGGTGGTCGGCGTCCTGGGCCTGATCGCCCTGCTCGTCGCCACCGCGGTCGCGGTGCACCGCGGCCTCACCGCGGCGCTCGTCATCTCCGCGTCCCTCGTCGTCACCGCCCTGGTCCTCGCACCCGGCGAGTGGCTGCTCGGGCGCGGCGACGGGGTCTCCGGGGCGCTGGCCCGGGTCGTGGCCGCCGCCGGCGCGTTCGCCGGGAGCGGGCTGGTGTGGTCCCTGCTGCTCGCGTCCCTGGTGCCGCCCGCACTCTGGTGGGCGGCCCGCAGCGTGCGGCGTACCGCCTGACCCGGACCGACGCGGCACACGGCCCGCCACGCAGCGCGCGACGGGCCGTGTGCGGTGTGCAGCGTCAGACGGTGACCAGCTGCTCGGCGGTGGAGTCCTCGCGCCACGCCGTGCCGGTGCGGCGGGCGTTGTAGGCATCGAGGTCGAGGATCCCCTCGCGCTTGGCGACGATCGTCGGCACCAGCGCCTGGCCGGCGACGTTGGTGGCGGTGCGGCCCATGTCCAGGATCGGGTCGATGGCCAGCAGCAGGCCGACACCCTCCAGGGGCAGGCCCAGGGTGGACAGGGTGAGCGTGAGCATCACCGTGGCGCCGGTGACGCCCGCGGTGGCGGCCGAGCCGATCACCGAGACGAAGGCGATCAGGACGTAGTCGGTGACCGACAGGTCCAGGCCGAAGAACTGCGCCACGAAGATCGCCGCGATCGCGGGGTAGATCGACGCGCACCCGTCCATCTTGGTGGTGGCGCCGAGCGGCACGGCGAAGGAGGAGTAGGCCCGGGGGACGCCCAGGTTGCGCTCGGTCACCGACTGGGTGACCGGCATGGTGCCGATCGACGAGCGCGACACGAACGCCAGCGAGATCGCCGGCCACGCACCCGTGAAGAACTGCTTGACCGAGAGGCCGTTGAGTCGCAGCAGCGTCGGGTAGACGCCGAGGAGCACGAGCGCCAGTCCGGCGTAGACCGCGACGGTGAAGGTGCCCAGCGAGCCGAGCGCGTCCCAGCCGTAGGTGGCCACCGCGTTGCCGAGCAGGCCGACGGTCGCGACCGGGGCGAGCAGGATGACCCACCACAGGATCTTCTGGACCACGCTGAGGGCGGAGCGTACGACGCCCAGGAACGGGTCGGCGTCCGCGCCGACCCTGAGGGTCGCGATGCCCACGGCGATGGCGACGACCAGGATCTGGAGCACGTTGAAGGACAGGCCCACCGAGCCGTCGTCGCCGGCGCTGCCCTCGAGGCCGAGGACGTTGGCCGGGACCAGGCCGGTGAGGAAGTCGAGCCAGGACCCCGTGGTGGAGGGGGCCGACGCGGCGTCCGCGGAGACGCTGGCGTGGTCGCCCGGCTGGAGCACCAGGCCGAGCGTGATGCCGATCGCCACGGCGATCAGCGCGGTGATCGCGAACCACGCAAGGGTCTTCCACGCCAGGCGGGCGGCGCCGGTGACGTCACGCAGGTTGGCGATGGACGCGACGATGGCCAGGAACACCAGCGGCGGGACGATCGTGCGCAGCAGGGTGACGAAGACGCTGCCCACGGTGGTGAGGGTCTCGGTCAGCCAGTTGGGGTCGGCCACGCCGGCGGCGTCGACCGAGTCGGGACCCATGGCGCGGGCGACCAGGCCGAGGACGACACCCAGCGCGAGCCCGATCAGGACCTGGACGCCGAAGGACGGGAGGCGGAGGCGACGGGTGGGTCGCTCCGTCGTCGAAACTGAAGTATTCATACTGAAAAAATAACCTTTCGGAACGGCACGCGACGGTGGCGGGTGCCGAGGGACGCAGGAGGGTCAGTCGACGGCGCGGGAGGGGCGACACAGCGCGCTCCCGGTGCGCACGAGGTCGACGGCACGACGTTGCGTCAGCAGGTCACCCACCGTGGTGGGGAAGGTCGTGGAGGCTCGCACCTCAGCCACAACCGGCGCGGCACCGGGCAGATTCCGTGGTTCCCGTCACAGGAGGGTCGTGTCCTGCCTAGGGTGCGCGACATGTCTTCCCGTCTCGGCCCGCGCCTGGTCGCCCTCCTCGTCCCTGTCGTCCTCCTCGCGCCCGCGGCTGCGCACGCGGAGAAGGTCGAGACGGCGGATCCCGCCGGGGACGTCGTGAGCCTCGGGCCGACGGAGCAGGGCGACGACGACCTGGACAACCTCCTGCCTGCCCCCGAGAACCAGACCGCGGACATCGTCCGCACCGTCGTCGACCACGCTGGTTCGCGCCTCCGGGTGCGCATCGACCTCCGTGAGCTCGGCCGTTCGAAGACCTACTTCGCGGTCCTGAAGGTGCGCACCCCCGCGGGCACCTTCGAGGTGGAGACGGACGACCTGGGACGCCGGCCGGAGGTCGAGATGACCCGCCGGAGCCGCGCCGTCGAGTGCCCACGACTGCGCGCCGTCGCCGACCGGGCGGCCGCCCGAGCGGTCATCACGATCCCGACGGCCTGCCTCGGGGCTCCCCGGTGGGTCCAGGTCGGCGCCGGCGTCGCGTCCCTCGAGACCGTGGCCGCTGCCGACGGGACGGAGCAGGTCGTGGTGTTCGCCGACGACGCCCACCGCGCCGGGACGATCAGGGACGAGATCGTGGCCAAGGGCCCCAAGGTCCGCCGCGGCTGACCCCCTCACCGGGTGAGGAGCACCAGCACCTCGTAGTGGGTGGTCTGGGGGAACATGTCGAGCACCCGTGCCTCGACCGGGCGCAGCGAGGGCATCAGCTCCAGGTCGCGGGCGAGGGACTCGGCGTTGCACGACGAGTACACGACGTACGACGCCTCGCCGGCCTCGAGCCAGCGCGCGAGGTCCTCGCCGATCCCGCGTCGGGGCGGGTTGACCACGACGAGGTCGGGCGCGCCCGACTGGGCCAGGGCCCACGCCGTGGCGTCCCCCGCGACGAAGGCCACCCCGTCGGGCGCGGTCGCCTGGGCGGCGGCCACCGCCTCGGCCGACACCTCCACGCCGGTGACGGTGCGGCCCGGTCCGGCGACGGCGAGCGCGAAGCCACCGACACCGCAGTAGAGGTCCCACGCCGTGCGGACGTCAGCAAGCCCGGCGACCCACTCGCGGGCCTGGGCGTAGAGCGCCGCGGCGACGAGGGTGTTGGTCTGGAAGAAGCCCTGGGGCCGCAGGGCCAGCTCGAGCCCCTCCAGCCGCATGGGCAGCGACGACTCCGGGGTCAGCACGATCTCGCGCTCGCCCTCGAGCACGGCCGCGTGGGTGGGCTGCACGTTGAGCGACACCACGCGCAGCGGGGGCAGGGACTCCAGCAGCCACGGCAGGTGCTTGCGGATCCGGGTCTCGTCGGCGGTCGAGCGCACCACCAGGCGCAGCATCAGCTCGCCGTCGGGCGACTCCGTGAGCAGCACGTGCTTGAGCTCGCCGCGGCGCGTCGAGACGTCGTACGGCGTGAGGTCGGCGCGGGTGACGAAGGCGGCGACCACCTCGAGCGCGGCGGTCAGGCCGGGGGAGTGCAGGGCGCAGTCACGCAGGTCGACCCCGGTGCGCGTGCGGTCCAGGATCCCCAGCGTGGGGTCGGCCGCGGTGCCGCCGACCGCCATCTTGGCCTTGTTGCGGAAGCCCGCGTCCGGACCGGCCACCGTCGGCAGCCAGACCGGCGACGGCACCAGCGAGCGCGCGTGCGCCTCCTTGTCGGAGAGCTGCTGCGCGCGCGGCACCTCCAGCAGCGTGCAGGAGCGGCAGCGGTACGCGTCGTAGTGGTGGCAGTCCACGCGGATGCCGGTCGTCAGCCGCGCAGCCGGCCCATCCACTCCTCGACCTCCGCCGAGGTGCGGGGGAGCGCGGCGGAGAGGTTCTGCGAGCCGTCGGCGGTGACGAGGATGTCGTCCTCGATGCGGATGCCGATGCCGCGCAGCTCCTCGGGGACGAGCAGGTCGTCCTCCTGGAAGTACAGGCCCGGCTCGACGGTGAGGACCATGCCCTCGGCGAGGTCGCCCTTGGGGTAGATGTCCACCGACGAGCGGCCGCAGTCGTGCACGTCCATGCCGAGCATGTGCGAGGTGCCGTGCAGCGTCCAGCGGGCGTAGACCTTGGACTCGGGGTCCAGCGCCTCCTGCGCCGACACCGGCAGCAGGCCCAGGTCGGCGAGACCGTGGGCGAGGATCTCCATCGCGGCGTTGTGGGCGGCGAGGAACGGCACCCCCGGCCGGACGGCGTCGATGCCGGCCTGCTGCGCGGCGTGGACGAGGTCGTAGAGGTCGCGCTGCACGGGAGTGAAGCGGCCGTCGACGGGCAGCGTGCGGGTCACGTCGGCGGTGTAGAGGTTGCGCCCCTCGACGCCCATGTCGAGCAGCACGAGCTCGCCGGGCGTGATCGGGCCGGTGTTGTCGATCCAGTGCAGCGTCGTCGCGTGCGCGCCGCCGCCGACGATGGAGTCGTAGCCGATGTCGTTGCCCATCGCACGGGCCCGACGGAAGAAGGTGCCCTCGATCCAGCGCTCGCCGTGCTCGAGGACGCGGTCCCACTCGCGCACCGAGTCCTCGAAGCCGAGCGTGGTGATGTCGCAGGCCTCCTGGAGCTCGGCGACCTCCCACTCGTCCTTGACCAGGCGCAGCTCGTCGGCGACCCGGGCGAGGTCCTCGTCGGTGGTGATGTCGCGGGTCTTGCGGTCGTCCTCGAACGACGGCAGGTCCTGGACGTGGCGGACCTCGATGCCGAGGGAGTCGGAGATCTCGCGGGCCGAGGGACGGCGACCCGCCCACAGCTCGCCGTACTGGCGGTCGCGGAAGAACTCGTCGGTGTCGCGCTCGGAGCGGGGCCGGGCGTAGAGGACGGCCTCGCCGTCGTCGATCACCAGGACCGCGTCGGAGGTCTGGTTGCCGGAGAAGTAGGTGTGTGCGGTGTCCGGGCGGAAGCGGTAGTCGGTGTCGTTGGCGCGCACCTTGAAGGTGCCCGCCGGCAGCACGAGCCGCTCGCCCGGGAAGGCCGCGGCCAGCGCCGCGCGACGACTGGCGGCGTGGTCGGTGATCGGGTGCCGGGGGACGTCGAGCTCGCGCTCGCCCCATCCGGTGCGCATGAAGGCGGCGTACGCGGCGGGCACGGCCGGGTCGTGCGACTCCGTGGCCAGCTCGCCGGTGCCTCCGGTCGTGGCTGCGGTCGTGCTCGGTGTGGCCGTCTCCGGGGTGACGACGTCGGTCTCCGTCAGGTGCTCCTCGTTCACGCGGTCACTGTACGCCGGGGCGACGGGGGCGCTCCGTTAGGCTTCCGGGCATGCCGAGACGACGTCGTGACAGCGTTGCCTTCACCGTTGTCGTGGCGGCGTCGGTCCTGCTGGGAGCCCTGGTGATGGCCCTGGTCATCGCCCTCTCCGGCGCCCCCGGCACGCTGGCCCTGGCCGCTCTTCTCGCCGCCCTGCCGGTGGGTCCGCTGGTCGGCTGCTTCATGTGGCTGGACCGCTACGAGCCCGAGCCGCGGTCCCTGCTGGTGGCCGGACTGCTGTGGGGTGCCTTCGTCGCGACCGCTGCGGCCCTGCGTCTTCCAGGGCATCGGCGTGGCGGGCGGCGCCAGCGACACCGACAGCCTGGCGATCGTGGCGCCGGTGACCGAGGAGCTGACCAAGGGAGCCTTCCTGGTGCTCCTCCTGTGGTGGCGCCGCCACGAGCTCGACGGCGTCCTCGACGGCATCGTCTACGCCGGCATGGTGGGCATCGGCTTCGCCTTCACCGAGAACATCCTCTACCTCGCGGCGGCGTACGACGGGACGGACGGTCTCGGTCCCGGCGGGACGGAGGCGCTCACCGGCACCTTCATCCTGCGCGGTGCTGGTCAGCCCCTTCGCCCACCCGCTCTTCACCGCCTTCATCGGCGATCGGGGTCGGCCTGGCGGTGGCGTCGCGACGCCCGCTGCCGCGGGTCCTGCTGCCCCTGCTCGGCTACGTCGGCGCGGTCCTGGCGCACAGCCTGTGGAACTCCGCGACGCTCTACGGCACCGAGAACTTCCTCGTCGTCTACGGCACCCTGATGCTCCCGGCCTTCCTCGGCTTCGTCGCCTTCGCGCTGTACCGCCGCCGCTCGGAGCGGGGAATGATGGAGGCGGCCCTCGAGGACGCCGCCCGGCGCGGGCTGATCCCGGCCACCGACATCCCGTGGCTCGTCGACCTCCGGGCCCGCCGGCACGCCCGCGCCTTCGCCCGCAGGGGTGGGGGCACGCACGGTGAGCGCGCCATGCGGGAGTACCAGGCGGCCGCGATCGAGCTCGCCTACCTGCATCACCGTTATCTTCGCGGGACAGCACCACGCGATTTCGCCGAGCGCGGGCACGAGCACGTGGAGCAGCTCAACGCCGTACGCCCCTACATTGCCTTCCCCGGACAGGTGGTACCCACCAGATGACCGAGCTCCAGTCCCGACAGGAGAGCGCCGACAGCACCAAGATGCTGACCGCTCTCGTGCGGCTGCGCGGTGCGCTGCAGGAGGTCCGGCTGCCGCTGGAGCTGCCGACCGCCGAGGCCCAGCGGCAGGCCCGCGGGGAGATGGTCGACCAGCTCGAGGACTACGTCATCCCGCGCCTGATGACCATCGACGCCCCGCTGCTCACCGTCGTCGGCGGCTCGACCGGCGCCGGCAAGTCGACCCTGGTCAACTCGCTGGTCGGCACGCGGGTCACCCAGCCCGGCGTGCTCCGCCCGACCACCCGCTCGCCGGTGCTGGTGCACAACCCCGACGACGCGCAGTGGTTCGGCCAGGACCGCCTGCTCCCGGAGCTCGAGCGGGTCACCCGCAGCACCAACGACCCCGACGCCCTCCAGCTCGTGCCGTCGGAGTCCGTGCCGGCCGGCCTCGCCATCCTCGACGCCCCCGACATCGACTCGGTGGAGGAGCGCAACCGCACCCTCGCCGCCCAGCTGCTCGCGGCCGCCGACCTGTGGCTCTTCGTCACCTCCGCCGCCCGGTACGCCGACCAGGTGCCGTGGGAGTTCCTGCGCAAGGCCGCCGAGCGGTCCGCCGCCGTCGCGATCGTGCTCGACCGGACGCCGCCGGAGGCCGTCGAGACGGTCTCCACCCACCTGGCCCGGATGCTCGCCTCCCGCGGGCTCAAGGACTCACCGCTCTTCACCGTCGTCGAGGGCGGCGTCACCGAGGAGGGCCTGCTGCCCCCCGAGTCGGTCGCCGACATCCGCTCCTGGCTCGAGTCGCTGGCCGCCGACGCCGACGCGCGCTCCGCCGTGGTCCGGCAGACCCTCGAGGGCGCCATCCGCACGCTGGCGCGGCGTACGCACTCGGTCGCGGACGCCGCGACCGAGCAGGTCGACGCCGTACGCCGCCTGCGCGAGGACGTCAACCGGTCCTACGACCAGGCGGTGGCCGCGGTCTCCGAGGCGTCCGCCGACGGCACCCTGCTGCGCGGCGAGGTGCTCGCCCGCTGGCAGGAGTTCGTCGGCACCGGCGAGCTGCTCAAGTCGCTGGAGACCCGGGTCGGCTGGCTGCGCGACCGGGTCGTCAACGCGGTCAAGGGCAAGCCCCAGCAGGCCGAGCGGGTCACCGTGGCCGTCGAGTCGGGCCTGGAGACGCTGATCCTCGAGCACGCCGAGGCCGCCGCCGAGCGCACCGAGGCGTCGTGGCAGTCCACGGCCGCCGGCCAGCTGCTCCTCCAGCAGGGCGGGGAGGACCTCGGCCGTGCGTCGCGCGACTTCCGCCGCCGCGCCGAGCGCGCCGTGCGCGACTGGCAGTCCGACGTGCTGGAGATGGTCCGCACCGAGGGTGCGGACAAGCGGTCCACCGCGCGCTTCCTCGCCTTCGGCGTCAACGGCCTCTCGGTCGCCCTGATGGTGGTCGTCTTCGCGCACACCGCGGGGGTGACCGGCGCCGAGGCCGGCATCGCCGGTGGCTCCGCCGTGCTGGGCCAGAAGCTGCTCGAGGCGGTCTTCGGGGACCAGGCCGTGCGGTCGCTCGCGGAGCGGGCCCGCCGCGACCTCGAGGTCAAGGTGACCGACCTCCTCGACAGCGAGCGCCGTCGCTACGTCGACGTGCTCGACGCGCTCGAGATCTCGCCCGAGGTCCCCGAGAAGCTGCGATCCTCGTCACGCCGTGTCGACGACCTGCGCTTCGCTGCGAGCAGGTCGGGCGCACCCGAGGCCACCCAGGAGGGTGCGGAGGCGGCCGACGCGGCCCCGGACGCATAGGGTGGGACCCCGATCCATCCTGCAGCCGTCGAGGGAGAACATGTCGTCCTTGCTCGAGGGGGCCAAGAAGCTGGTCTCCCGGAGTTCTGACATCGGTGCACGCGTGCAAGGCCTCGAGCAGGCCGTGGACGCTGCGCGAGGCCGCGTCGACGACGCGATCCTCGACGACGCACAAGGTGTCGTCGACCGGGCCGCCAGTCGCCTCAAGCTGTCGGCGGAGCACACCGTCGTCGCGCTGGCCGGTGCGACCGGCTCCGGCAAGTCGTCGACCTTCAACGCGCTGACCGAGCTCGAGCTCTCCGCCGTCGGCGTGCGCCGTCCGACCACCTCGTGGGCCACCGCCTGCGTCTGGGGTCGCGAGGGCGCCGAGGAGCTCCTCGAGTGGCTCGGCATCCCCGCCCGCCACCAGGTGACCCGCGACTCGATGCTCTCCAGCGGCCGCGAGGACGAGCAGCTGCGGGGCGTCGTGCTCCTCGACCTGCCCGACCACGACTCGACCGAGGTGTCGCACCACCTCGAGGTCGACCGGCTGGTCAAGCTCGCCGACATGCTCGTGTGGGTCCTCGACCCGCAGAAGTACGCCGACGCCGCCATCCACGACCGCTACCTGGCGCCGCTCAACGCGCACCGCGACGTGATGATGGTCGTGCTCAACCACATCGACACGGTGCCCGAGGACCGCCGCGAGGGCATGCTCGCGGACGTACGCCGCCTGCTCGAGGCCGACGGCCTCGCCGGCGTCCCGGTGGTCGGCGTCAGCGCCCGCCACGGCATCGGCATCCCCGAGCTCAAGGCGGCCATCGCCGGCGCGCGTCGCGGAGAAGAAGGCCACCCGGGCGCGCCTGTCCGCCGACCTCAGCAGCGCCGCCGAGCGGCGTGCAGGCGGCGTCCGGCACGGCCCGCACCCGGACCCTGTCGCAGGAGCGCGTCGCGGCCCTCGACGACGCCTTCGCCGACGCGGCCGGCGTGCCGACCGTGGTCCGTGCCGTCGAGACGTCCACGCGCATGCGGGCCAACCGGGCGACCGGATGGCCGGTCGTGGCGTGGTTCTCCAAGCTCAAGCCCGACCCGCTCAAGCGGCTCCACCTCGACCTGGGAGCCGTCGGCAAGGAGCTCACCGGCTCCGCCCGCACGTCCGTGCCCCAGGCGACCGGCGTCCAGCGGGCCCGCGTGGACACCGAGGTCCGCGCCCTGGCCGACCAGGTGTCCGACGGCATGGCACCCGCGTGGACCGGCGCCATCCGCAAGGCGTCGGTCTCCCGCCTGCCCGACCTCGGCGACCGGCTCGACCGGGCCGTGGTCGTCCACCGACCTCGGCGCCGACAAGATCCCCGCGTGGGCCGGGCTCGTGCGGGTCCTCCAGTGGGCGCTGATCCTCACCGCGATCGCCGGCTTCGTCTGGCTGGGTGCGCTGTTCGGCGCGGCCTACCTCGGCTTCGACGGGGGGTCGTACCCCCGAGTGGGGCGGGATCCCGATCCCCACGATGCATGTTCCTCGGCGGCATCGGGCTCGGGGTGCTGCTGGCGCTGGTGTGCCGGCTGCTCGTCTCGCTCACCGCGCGCAAGCGGGCGCGCACGGCCGACAAGCGGCTGCGTGACGCGATCTCCGAGGTCTCCGAGGAGATCGTCGTGGAGCCCATCCGTGCCGAGCTGGCCTCCTACACGGTGGTCACCGAGGGACTGGCGGCCGCGCTCAAGTAGGCCCCGTGCGGGCCCGTGGGTCTCCACAGGCCTGTCCGTGCGTCGTCTCCTCCACAGGGAGCGGGCGTCGTACGACGCGGTGTCGGTGCGGGTCCGCAGCCTTGGTCCACGAGGGCGGACGGGCCGCCCCGACCCGAGGAGGCATGCAGATGAACGAGACCATCGTGACCCTGAACGGCTGGGTCGGCAGCGAGGTGGAGGTCCACGACGCGGGCGGCCAGGCGCTGGCCACCTTCCGCGTGGCCAGCACGTCGCGGCGTCGCAAGGGCGACGAGTGGGTCGACGGCACGACGACGTGGTTCAAGGTCAAGGCCTGGCGGCGGCTGGCGGGCCACGTCAAGGAGTCGCTGCGGGTGGGCGACCCGGTGATCATCACCGGCCGGCTCGAGGCCGACGTGTGGGTCCGGGAGGACGGCACGTCGAGCACCCAGCTGGTCGTCACCGCGACCTCGGCGGGCCACGACCTCGCGCGGGGCACCTCGCTCTACACGAAGCCGGGCCGTCGCGAGGACCAGCCGTCGGGCGGTGACCCGTGGGACCCCGCCACCGTGCCCGTGGCCGGTGTGGACACGGAGACCGGCGAGATCCTGGAGCCGGCGACGGCCCCGGTCGCGCAGGACGGTGCCGACGCCGAGGCCGCCTGAGCCGCGGGCGGGACCGCGAGGAGCGGTCCCGGCCCGTGCGGGCGGTGCGCGCGACGCCCGCCGGTTGTCCAGCGGGGTGCCGCGACCCGTAGGCTCAGGCGCATGGCTGAGTACGTCTTCACACTGCGCAACGTGCGCAAGGCCCACGGTGACAAGGTCGTTCTCGACAACGTCACCCTCTCGTTCCTCCACGGCGCCAAGATCGGCGTCGTCGGACCCAATGGCACCGGCAAGTCCTCCCTGCTCAAGATCATGGCGGGGCTCGACCACGCCAACAACGGCGACGCGATCCTCGACCCCGACGCGACGGTCGGCATGCTCCAGCAGGAGCCGCCCCTCAGCGAGGGCAAGACCGTCCTGGAGAACGTCGAGGAGGCGGTCGGCGAGATCAAGGGCAAGCTCGACCGCTACAACGAGATCTCCGAGCTGATGGCCGACCCCGACGCCGACTTCGACACCCTGCTCGCCGAGATGGGTGACCTGCAGACCGACCTCGACCACGCCAGCGCGTGGGACCTCGACAGCCGGCTCGACCAGGCGATGGACGCGCTGCGCTGCCCGCCGCCGGACGTCCTGGTCGACAACCTGTCCGGTGGTGAGCGCCGCCGCGTGGCGCTGTGCAAGCTGCTGCTCCAGCAGCCGAGCCTGCTGCTCCTCGACGAGCCCACCAACCACCTCGACGCCGAGTCGGTCCAGTGGCTCGAGGGCCACCTCGCCTCCTACCCCGGCGCCGTCCTGGCCGTGACCCACGACCGCTACTTCCTCGACAACGTCGCCTCGTGGATCCTCGAGCTCGACCGGGGCCAGGCGCACCCCTACGAGGGCAACTACACGACCTACCTCGAGACCAAGCAGAGCCGACTCAAGATCGAGGGCCAGAAGGACGCCAAGCGCGCCAAGATGCTCGAGCGCGAGCTCGAGTGGGTGCGCTCCAACGCCAAGGCCCGCCAGACCAAGAGCAAGTCGCGTCTCGCGCGCTACGAGGAGATGGCGGCCGAGGCCGACCGGATGCGCAAGATCGACACCTCCGAGATCAACATCCCGGCCGGTCCGCGCCTCGGCGACGTCGTGCTCGAGGCGCACGACCTCGGCAAGGGCTTCGAGGGCCGCACCCTCATGCACGACGTGTCCTTCACGCTGCCCAAGGCCGGCATCGTCGGCGTCATCGGCCCCAACGGCGTCGGCAAGACCACGCTCTTCCGGATGATCACCGGCGAGGAGAAGCCCGACGACGGCGAGCTCAAGGTCGGTCAGACGGTCAAGATCTCCTACGTCGACCAGAGCCGCGGCGGCATCGACCCCAACAAGAACGTCTGGGAGGTCGTCTCCGACGGGCTCGACTTCATCAAGGTCGCCAACTTCGAGATGAACTCCCGCGCCTACGTCGCGTCGTTCGGCTTCAAGGGCCCCGACCAGCAGAAGAAGGCCGGCGTGCTGTCCGGTGGTGAGCGCAACCGCCTCAACCTCGCGCTCACGCTCAAGATGGGCGGCAACATGCTGCTCCTCGACGAGCCCACCAACGACCTGGACGTCGAGACCCTGTCCTCCCTCGAGGACGCGCTCCTGGAGTTCCCCGGCTGCGCCGTGGTCACCTCCCACGACCGGTGGTTCCTCGACCGCGTCGCGACCCACATCCTCGCGTGGGAGGGCGACGACGAGGACCCGGCGCGCTGGTTCTGGTTCGAGGGCAACTTCGCGGCGTACGAGGAGAACAAGATCGAGCGCCTCGGTGTCGAGGCGGCCCGGCCGCACCGGGTCACGCACCGTCGCCTGACCCGCGACTGACCCCGACTGCGACAGCAGGACGGCCCGACACGCATCGCGTGTCGGGCCGTCTTCGTCGTGCGGTGGGGAGGTCGTCGCCTCAGCTGGCGGCGCCGTCGCGCAGGTCCATCTCGGGGTGGTCGCTGATGAGGTGGTCGGTCACCGCGTCCATCACCCGGCCGATGGCGCTGAAGTCGTCCTCCTGGACCGGTCCACGAGGTAGGCGCGCACGCCCTCGACGTGGCGGGGCGCGGCCTCCTGGAGCAGGGCGTAGCCCTTGTCGGTCATCGTCGCGACGATCCCGCGGCCGTCCTCGGGCGTGGTGCCGCGGACGACGTACCCGGCCCGCTCCATCCGGTCGATCGTGTGGGTCACCCGGCTGCGCGAGTGGGCGAGCGCGTCGGCGAGCTGCGCCATCCGCATGGCGCGTCCGGGACGCTCGGAGAGCCGGACGAGGATCTCGTACTCGGTCAGCGAGATGTTGAACTCCCGACGCAGGTCGTCGTCGAGTCGGTCCATGAGCAGGGTCGAGCCGACCACGAGGGCGCGCCAGGAGCGCTGCTGGTCCTCGTCGAGCCACTGTGGCTCGGGGGCTGCGGGGGGCATGCGGTCACTCCTTGTGCGACGTCACGGCGACTCGGACGTCCCCGTTCGGGACGACCCTAACCACCACGGTCCGGACACGCAGTCGAACACACCACCACGAGACCGGGCCGGGACCCGCGGCGGGGTCCCGGCCCGGGCCGGTGGATCAGCGTGCGGGCGTCAGCCGAGGCGCTCGAGGATCAGCGCCATGCCCTGGCCGCCACCGACGCACATGGTGATCAGGCCGGTGGTCTTGTCGTGCCAGTCCAGCGAGTTGAGCATCGTGTTCTGCAGGCGGGCGCCGGTCATGCCGAACGGGTGGCCGACCGCGATCGCGCCGCCGTTGACGTTGAGGCGGTCGAGGTCGATGCCGAGGTCCTGGTAGGACGGCACGACCTGGGCCGCGAAGGCCTCGTTGATCTCGACGAGGTCGATGTCGCCGATGCTCATGTCGGCGTGGGCCAGGGCCCGCTTGGTCGCCTCGACCGGGCCGAGGCCCATGATCTCGGGGGAGAGGCCGGAGACGCCGGTGGAGACGATGCGCGCCAGCGGGGTCAGGCCGAGCTCGGCGGCCTTGGTGTCGGACATGATCACGACCGCGGCGGCGCCGTCGTTGAGCGCGCAGCAGTTGCCGGCGGTGACCACGCCGTCGGGGCGGAAGACCGGCTTGAGGTCCGTGATCGCGTCGTAGGTGACGCCGGCGCGCGGGCCGTCGTCGGTGGACGACGACGGTGCCGTCCGGGGTGGTGACCGGGGTGATCTCGCGGGCCCAGAAGCCGTCGTTGATCGCCTTCTCGGCGAGGTTCTGCGAGCGCACGCCGAACTCGTCGAGCTCCTGGCGGTCAGGCCGCGCAGCGGGCGACGTTCTCGGCGGTCTGGCCCATCGCGATGTAGGCGTCGGGGAGCGGGCCGTCCTCGCGCGGGTCGTGCCAGTCCATGGCCGCCCTCGGCGGTGCTTCGCGGTGCGGGCCTGGGCGTCGTCGAAGAGCGGGTTGCGGGTGTCGCGGGATGTGGTCGGAGGTGCCCTTGGCGAAGCGGGACACCGTCTCGACGCCGGCGGAGATGAAGACGTCGCCCTCGCCGGCCTTGATCGCGTGGAACGCCATCCGGGTGGTCTGCACCGACGAGGCGCAGTAGCGGGTGATGGTCGCGCCGGGCACGTCGTCCATGCCGTTGAGCACGTTGACGATCCGGCCCATGTTGTTGCCGCTCTCGCCGCCGGGCAGGCCGCAGCCGAGGTAGAGGTCGTCGACGGTGTTCGGGTCGAGGCCGGGGATCTTGTCCAGCGCGGCGCTTGACGATCAGGCGCGCTGAGGTCGTCGGGCCGGAAGTCCTTGAGCGACCCCTTGTTGGCGCGGCCGATGGGGGAGCGGGCTGCGGAAACGATGACTGCCTCGGGCATGGGGAACTCCGGATCTCGGTGGGCGGTCAGGGTGTTGCGTCGGCGTCACCCTAGACGGGCGGCGCGCACAGGTGGAACACGTTCTCGTGTGCGGCTGGGTCATGCCGGGTCGGCGGGCTCGGCCAGCAACCCGAGGAGCAGCTCGAGGCTGGCAGCGGAGGAACGCCGCGCGCTGGCGTGCGGGGCGCTGAGCAGGGCCGCCAGGAGCACGCCGTCGAGCGCGGCCACGAGGGTCGCTGCCCGGGTCGGCGTCGTCCGGATGCCCGCCGGCGCTCGAGCGATGCCGTCGACGAGCTCGACGAGCTCGGGCGCGCCACTCCGGCCATGGTCGCCGCGAGCTCCTCGTCGCGGGTCGCCGCGAGCGTGAGCTCGAGGCGGGCCAGCAGCAGCTCGGGGTGCGTCGAGCCAGCGCAGGAAGAGTGCGCCGGTCTCGCGCACCGCGCGGGCGACGCTCGTGGTCGCCGGGCAGGCCAGGCTCGTCGGACGAGGGCCGCGACGTCGCTGCACGAGCTGGTCGGCGAGGTGCTCGGCGACGGCCTGCTGGAGGGCCGCTGCGGGTGCGGAAGTAGGCCGAGCGAGCTGCCCTCGGGGAGCCCGGCCTCGCCGGTCGATGCGCGCGGTGGGTGAGCCCCTTGAGCCCGTGGCCGGCGAGCACGTCGACGGCGGCGTCGAGGATCTGGCGACGCCGGCGGGGGGACTGCGGTCGCGGGCAACGGCGCCTCGCTCGGGTGAGCGACGACACTACCGCCGCGCTTGTCGCTGCGGGAGGCTCGGCGTAGCTTCTACAGACGTAGACATTCTACAAATGTAGAAAGGATCTCCGATGACCTTCGCAGCTGCTCCCCGACATCACCCCGTTCGTCACCGCCTTCTTCGCCCTGGCCGCCGTCGCCCTGGTCGCCGACCGTCGCCGTCGCCACCGAGTTCCTGGTGGTCAACCACCGCGAGTCGCCTGGCCCGCCACGAGTCGATCACCACCTACTACGGCCAGCTCCACTTCGCGCACTGACCCGGCCGGGCGTTCCACGGGCGAGCGCCGTGCGCGGGCCGGCGGCCGACTCTGCGACCATCGAGTGGTGCGCCACCTCTACGAGTGCCCGATGCGCTGGGCCGACCTCGACCTGCTCGGCCACGTCAACAACGTCGTCTACGTCGACTACCTCCAGGAGGCCCGGGTCGACATGCTGCGCACCCACGCGCCCGACCGGCGAGGCCGACGAGCTGGCCGAGGGCGTCGTGGTGGTGCGGCACGAGGTGACCTACCTCGCCCCGCTGGCGTTCCGGTTCCGCCCGGTCAGCATCGAGTGCTGGGTGACCGAGATCCGTGCGCGCCAGCTTCACGATGGCCTACGAGATCTTCGACGAGGACGAGCCCGGCGGCGGACGCACGTCACCTGCGGGCCAAGACCGTGCTGACGCCGTACGTCTTCGCGACCGAGCGGCCGCGCCGGCTCACCGCCGAGGAGAAGGACGTCCTCGCGCCGTTCCTCGAGGAGCGGCTGGTCCGGCAGTCGCCAGGATCGCCCCGGTCGCGCGCGTGGGACCCGGGGCACTATCCCGCTCCACGTGCGCTTCTCCGACGTCGACGTCTACGGCCACGTCAACAACGTGAAGTACTTCGAGTACTTCCAGGAGGCGCGGATCCCGCTGCATGCGCGACCTCGTCGAGCACCTGCCGGGCGACCGGCGACACGCGCGTGGTGGTGGCCCAGACCGACGTGGACTACAGGGTGCCGATCCTGTTCCGGCCCGAGCCGTACGACGTGTGGTCGTGGATCACCCGCGTCGGGACGCGGTCGTTCACCATCGAGTCGGAGATCCGCGACGGCGAGACGCTGCTCTCCCGGGCGCGGGTCGTGCTCGTCTGCTTCGACCCGCGACGCCGGTCGCTCGGTGGACCGCCGGCCGGCGCACCGCGCCGCGATGCTGGCCGCCCTCGAGGCCTGAGCGCGCTCCGACGCGGGGCTCACTCGAGCGTGTTGACCATGAACTGCGCGGCGTGGGTGACGTAGTCCCAGAACTGCGCGTCCTGCTCCGGGGTCAGGTCGGCCGCGTCGAGCCCGGCGCGGAAGTGCAGCAGCCAGTGCTCCTTGGCCGCGGGGGTGACCGCGAACGGCGCGTGCCGCATCCGCAGCCGCGGGTGCCCGCGCGTGTCGGAGTACGTCGTCGGGCCGCCCCAGTACTGCACGAGGAACAGCGCGAAGCGCTCCTCCGCCGGGCCGAGGTCCTCCTCGGGGTAGAGCGGCCGCAGCACCTCGTCCGTCGCGACGCCCTCGTAGAACGTGTGCACGATCGTGCGGATCGTCGCGTAGCCGCCGATCTCGTCGTAGAAGTGTCGGTCGTCACCCGTCCATTGTGCCGAGCGACGGGTCGAGGCCGCATCGGAGATCGGCGTGGAAGACTCGAGCCGACCACGTCCCCGACGCAACAAGGAGCACCGCATGGCCACCACCCGCACCGCGAGACCCACTGGGAAGGCACCCTGTTCGAGGGCGCCGGCAAGGTCACCCTCGAGTCCTCCGGGCTCGGCACGTACGACGTGTCCTGGCCCTCGCGCGCCGAGGAGGCCAACGGCAAGACCAGCCCCGAGGAGCTCATCGCCGCGGCGCACTCGTCCTGCTTCTCGATGGCCTTCTCCAACGGCCTGGCCAAGAACGACACCCCGGCCACCGTCGCTGGACACCAAGGCCGACGTCGAGCTTCACCCCCGGCACCGGCATCACCGGCATCCAGCTGACCGTGCGTCGGCGTGGTCGAGGGCATCGACGACGAGGACTTCGTCGCGGCCGCCGAGGACGCCAAGGCGGGCTGCCCGGTCGCCAGGCGCTCACCGCGGCACCACGATCACGCTGGACGCCGCGCTCGCCTGAGCCGGACGCGGGCCCGGCCGGCGCGACGTCGGCCGGGCCCTCCGCCTGGGCAGGTCGCCTGCGTCGGTCGGGGCGGCGTCGATGTCGACCTCGGGCTGCGCCGGCTCGCTGTCGGCCGAGCGCGGTGCCACACCACCCGCTGCGGGAACGGGCATCTCGATGCCCTCGTAGGTCGAAGCGGGCCTTGATCCGCTGGCGCATCTCGCGGGCCACCGCCCACTGCTCGAGCGGGGCGGTCTTGAGCGCGACCCGGACGGTCGACGCCGTCGGGGGTGAGGTCCTCGACGCCCCAGACCTCGGGCTCCTCGATGACGAGGCCCTTGAAGTCCTCGTCCTCCCACAGGTCGTGGGCGACCTCCTGCAGCACCCGCTGCACCGGGCGAGGTCCTCGCCGTAGCGCGACGCTGATGTCGAGGACGCGTGCGGGCCCAGTTCTGGCTCATGTTGCCGACCCGCAGGATCTCGCCGTTGCGGACGTACCAGACGGTGCCGTTGACGTCGCGCAGCCGGGTGACGCGCAGGCTGACCGCCTCGACGGTGCCGCTGGCCTCGCCGACGTCGACCACGTCGCCGACGCCGTACTGGTCCTCGAAGATCATGAAGATGCCGGACAGGAAGTCCTTGACCAGGCTCTGGGCGCCGAAGCCGAGGGCGACGCCGAGGATGCCGGCGCTGGCGATGATCGGGGCGACGTCGTAGCCGAGCTCGCTGAGCATCATCGTCGCCGACGACCGCGACGACCACGCCGGTGACGATGCTCTTGAGCAGCGAGCCCATCGTCTGGGCCCGCTGGACGCGGCGGGTGGCGCCGGCCGGCTCGCCGAGCGTTGAGGCCGCGTTGCCGCGCCGTGCCGCCGGTGGACATCGCCGGCTGACCCGGTCGGGCAGCACGCCGTCCTCGGCGCGGCTGACGACGCCGGTCGATCAGCCGGTGGAGGACCCACCGGACGACCAGCCCGAGGACGGCAGTCCGAGCAGGGCCAGCGGCTTGCCGATGAGCCAGTCGGCGACGTCGGCGAGCCGTCTCGTTGCCGGTCTCGGTGCAGACGCAGCTTCGCAGATGGTCGCGCCGTCGGCGCAGGAGACTCGGTCGAGCGAGAGCATGCCGGCCAGTATGGCGACTGACCGGCCAAGCCCAAGTCGCCGCGCCGAGGGCGGTGACGGGTCCGAGTGGCAGGCCGCGGCAGACCGCGCAGGAGCCGATATCCTGTCCCTCGTGAACACGCCCGACCCTCGCCCAGCCCCTCGCCCGCCGTGCGCTCGCGCCGCCTGACCAGCCTGCTCGGCTCGGTCGTCCTGGCGCTCGCGTCTGCTGGCCCCGCGCCCACGCCGACGTGCCCGAGGGCTGGAGCAACCCCGAGCGACGTCGACATGCTGCGAGGCCCTGCTGCTGCTCGTCGGCGTCCCGCTGCTGCTGTTCGTGCTGATCGCCTGGCGGTCTACCTGCCGGCGCTGGTCCGCGGCGAGAAGGTCGCGCCCGGGCGGCGCCGCCGAGGACCAGTGGTTCGGCGGTCCGCGCCAGGGCGCCAAGGAGCTCGCCGCCGGCGACCCGAGGCCGAGCGAGACCGGTGGCGCACGTGGCCGCTGGTGAGCACCTGACCGCGCGCGAGCGGCGCCGAGCTCGACAAGGCGATCCGCGCGGCCGAGCAGCGTGCCGCTTCGAGTTCTCGGTCTTCGTCGGCACCGCCGAGGGCGACCCGCGCGCCTACGCCCAGCGGCTGCACGCCTCGCTGGTCGCGCCCGCGCGCAGCATGCTGATCATGGTCGACCCGGCCGCGCGGCCCTCGAGATCGTCACCGGCGCCGAGGTGCGCCGTCACCTCACCGACGCCGAGGTCGAGCTGGCCGTCGCTCGCAGATGCAGACGGCCTTCGCCGCCGGCGACCTCGTCGGCGGCCTCACGCGCGGCATCGCCATGCTCGCCGAGCACGCCCGCCCGCAGAACACCCTGCACGCCGGCGGCTGACCCGCGCTCGCACTGCGACGCAATGACGCCCGCGCCTCCCGAACGACCGGGCAGGCGCGGGACATCGGTGCCTGGCCGGCGCGTCCGGCATCAGCGCTGGGCGTCGCGCTGCCTGGGCGGCAGGGCGCGGGCGACGTCGGCGCGGCCCTCGCGGACGTAGCGGAGCGCGCCCTTGGGGGCGTCGGTCGTCGCGAGCCACGCGTCGAGCCGGGCGAGCAGCTCGGGCGAGGCCAGCGGCCGCGGGAAGATGTACTCCAGCACGACGGAGCGCCTTGTGGAAGCCCGAGCGTGTCGATGTCGGTGTCGGCGGCGTCGAGGTACTGCTCGACGTACGGCGCCAGCACCTCGTCCTGGCCGGACCCGGAAGATCGAGAAGACCATCTGCCGCGACGTCTCGTTGGGCGTGGCGGGGTCGACGATCGCCTGCTGCCAGCCGGCGGCCTTGGCCTCGGCGGTGGGCTGCGCGGCCCGGGCGGCGGCGGCCTGCTCCTGGCCGGAGATGGTGTTGTCGCGCTCGAGCTCGGCGTCGATCCGGGCGTCGTCGGCGCGGCCGGCCGCGGGCGAGCGCGGTGAGCAGCGTCCAGCGCAGGTCGGTGTCGACCGTCGAGGCCCTCGACGGCGAACGAGCCGTCGAGCAGCGCCCTCGAGGTCGTCGAGCGCCTGCGTCGCTGCGCGCGGCGGCGGCGTAGGACGCGGGCGAAGGTCAGCTGGTGGTCGCTGCCCGGCTCGGCGTCGTCGATCAGCTCGCGCAGGCCCTGCTCCCAGTCGGCCTTGAGGGCGGCGCGGTTGGCGGGGGCGGAGTAGCGGTTGACCGCCTGGGCGGCGTAGCGCGGGATCCGGGTGACGCCCCAGGCGTCGGTCTCGGTGCCGATGTTGGCCAGCACCAGGCGCGACGAAGTCGGTGGCGCCATCTCGGCGTCGCGGGTCATGTCCCACGCCGCGCCCCAGCACGAGGGCCCGGGCCAGCGAGTCGTCGAGGCGGGACAGGCCGTCGACGACGGTGGCCAGCGAGCGCTCGTCGAGGCGGATCTTGGCGTAGGCGAGGTCCTCGTCGTTGAGCAGCAGCAGGTCGGGCTGCGGCTGGCCGACGAGCTCGGCGACGTCGGTGGCTCGCGCCCTCGACGTCGACCTCGAGGTACGTCGCGGCGCACCAGGCGCGCCGTCGACGTCGTCGTACAGGCCGATGCCGAGGCGGTGGCGGCGCAGCGTCGGCTAGTCCGGGTGCGGCGGTCTGGGCGACGGCGAACGACGCGTAGGTGCCGTCGTCGTCGAGCTCGAAGTCGGGCGTGAGGGTGTTGACGCCGGCGGTCTGCAGCCACTCCTGCGCCCAGCGGTGCAGCTCGCGGCCCGAGGACTTCTCGAGCGCGGCGAGCAGGTCGGAGAACTCGGTGTTGCCGAAGGCGTGGTCCTTGAAGTACTGCGCGGAGGCCGGCGACGAAGGCGTCCAGGCCGACCCAGGCGACGAGCTGCTTGAGCACCGACGCGCCCTTGGCGTAGGTGATCATGTCGAAGTTGACCTCGACGGCGTGCAGGTCGAGGTTGTCGGCCGCGATCGGGTGCGTGCGAGGGCAGCTGGTCGGCGCGGTAGCCGGTCTGCTTGCGGGCGTTGGCGAAGCCGGTCCACGCGTCGGTGAACTCGGTGGCCTCGGCCTCGCACCAGTAGCAGGCCCACTCGGCGAACGACTCGTTGAGCCAGAGGTCGTCCCACCACTTCATGGTCACCAGGTCGCCGAACCACATGTGCGCCATCTCGTGGGTGATCACCGACGCGCGGAACTCGTAGAACGAGCGGGGCTGGCGGCAGCGGGGGAGGTACTCGTCGCGCAGCGTCACGCAGCCGGCGTTCTCCATCGCGCCCATGTTGTACTCCGGCACGTAGAGCTGGTCGTACTTGTCGAACGGGTAGGGGAAGTCGAACTTCTCCTCGAAGAACTCGAAGCTCTGCTTGGTGAGCTCGACGAGCTCGTCGGTGTCGAGGTGCTCGACCAGCGACTGGCGGCAGTAGTGGCCGAGCGGGATCTCGCCGTACTTGCCCTCGTAGGTGTCGAGGACCTCGTGGTACTCGCCGGCGACGATCGCGGTGATGTAGGTCGACATCCGCTCGGTGGCCGGGAAGTTCCACACGGCCGTGCCGTCGCCGGCTGCGCGCCGGCTCCGGGGTGGGCGCGTTGGAGACGACCTTCCAGTGGCTCGGGCGCGGTCACGTTGAAGGTGAAGACGGACTTGAGGTCGGGCTGCTCGAACGTGGTGAACACGCGGCGGGCGTCCGGCACCTCGAACTGGCGAGTAGAGGTAGACCCGGTCGTCGGCGGGGTCGACGAAGCGGTGCAGGCCCTCGCCGGTGTTGGCTGTAGGTGCAGTCGGCGCGCACGACGAGCTCGTTGTCGGCCTGCGAGGTCGTCGAGCGCGATGCGGCTGTCGGCGTACGCCGTCGCGGGGTCGAGCGGACCGCCCGTTGAGCGTGATCTCGTGGACCGTCGCGTCGACGAGGTCGGCGAAGGTCGCGGCGCCGGGCTCGCGGCAGGTGAAGCGCGATCGTGGTGGTCGAGCCGAAGGTCGTCGTCGCCGGTCGTGAGGTCGAGGTCGATGGCGTACGACGTGACGTCCAGGAGGGCGGCGCGGGTGGCGGCCTCGTCCCGGGTGAGGTTGGTTCCAGGCATGCCGGTCATCCAGCCACTCGACGCCGACGGGAATCGACTGACCCGGTCGAGTGGTTGTGTGCTCGACATGACCAAGGCTGACTTCTGGTTCGACCCGCTCTGCCCCTTCGCCTGGATCACCTCGCGGTGGATCCTCGAGGTGGAGCAGCGTGCGCGACATCGACGTCACGTGGCACGTGATGTCCCTCGCCTACCTCAACAAGGACAAGGACATCCCCGACGACTACCGCGAGATGCTCGAGCCGGCCTGGGGGCCGGTGCGGGTCTCCATCGCCGCCGAGGAGCGCCACGGCAACGAGCGCCTGCTCGACCTCTACACCGCGATGGGCACCCGGATCCACCACCAGAAGGCGGACCTGGACCGCGAGATGGTCGTGGCGGCCCTCGCCGAGGCCGGCATGGACGCCGACCTGGTCGACGCCATGGACGACACGTCGCTCGACGATGCCGTGGCCGAAGTCGCACCACGAGGGCATGGACGCCGTCGGCGACGAGGTCGGCACCCCGACGATCCACATCGAGGGCGCCGCGTTCTTCGGTCCGGTGCTGAGCCAGATCCCGCGCGGCGAGGACGCCGGCTGGACCTGTGGGACGGCGCCGTGGCGGTCGCGAAGTTCCCGTACTTCTACGAGCTCAAGCGCACCCGCAGCGGGGACCTCGACTTCAGCTGATCAGCTGCTGCCGGCGGTGGTCGCGGCGACGCTCGCCGTGACCGCCGCCGTGATCGCGGCCTGCGCCGCCACGACGGCGTCCCGCACGCGCCTTCGCGGCCCACGCCCCGTCGGCGATCTCCTTGGCGCGGGCCTTGACCGTCCGGGCCGGCACGTCGCCCCGGTCGACGACCTGGTGGGCCTGGTCGATCGCCGCGAGCAGCGCGACGAGTGCCGCGGTCCGGGCGTCGGGCGTGAGGCCCTGCACCAGCGCGCCCTGGAGCAGCGCCCGCACCGACTCCTCGTGGCGGGCGTCGCGCGCCGGCCACGTGGTGTGCGGGAAGAGCCCGAGCACCTTGCCGTCGCGACGCTCGACGAGCCCGCGCTCCGCGAGACGGTCGAGCAGCACGTCCCGGGTGCCCTTGCCCAGCCGGTTGACGAGGTCCTGGGCGGTCCGTGGCTTCTCGGCCACCCGGGCCATCGCCTCGTCGAGCAGCGGCTCGCCGGGTGGCGTACCCGTGACGGCGACCTTGGCCGACGTCCAGCGACTCGTCCTCTCGGCCACCCCGACGCGCCCGGCGAGGGCCAGCTCGAGGAGGAGCGCGCCGCCCAGCAGCGGGCTGGATCTTGTCGGAGGCGGCGAGCGTCCCCTTGGTGTCGTCGAGCAGGAGCAGGAGCAGGTCCTCGGCGATCAGCGTCTGCATGCCAGTCACGCTAGCCACGCGGTGAAACGCGGTGGCGACCCCTCACTAGGATTCCCCCATGACCCATGTCCTCTCCGCAGTCGCCTGGCCGTACGCCAACGGCCCGCGCCACATCGGCCACGTCGCCGGTTTCGGCGTGCCCTCCGACGTCTTCAGCCGGTACATGCGGATGGCGGGCCACGAGGTGCTCATGGTCTCCGGCACCGACGAGCACGGCACCCCGATCCTGGTCACGGCCGACAAGGAGGGCGTCAGCGCCAAGGACCTGGCCGACAAGAACAACGCGGTCATCGTCAACGACCTCGCCGACCTCGGCCTGTCCTACGACCTCTTCACCCGCACCACGACCGGCAACCACTACGGCGTCGTGCAGGAGATGTTCCGCACCGTGCTGGCCAACGGCTACATGGTCGAGCAGACCACGCAGGCCGCCATCAGCCCGTCGACCGGTCGCACCCTGCCCGACCGCTACATCGAGGGCACCTGCCCGATCTGCGGGTACGGCGACGCGCGCGGCGACCAGTGCGACAACTGCGGCAACCAGCTCGACGCGACCGACCTGATCAACCCCCGCTCCAAGATCAACGGGGAGACGCCCGACTTCGTCGACACCCAGCACTTCTTCCTCGACCTGCCGGCGCTCGCCGACGCGCTGGAGGTGTGGCTGGACGCGCGCGAGGCGGAGCGGGCACCTGGCGCCCCAACGTCATCAAGTTCAGCCAGAACATCCTCAAGGAGATCCGGCCGCGCGCGATGACGCGCGACATCGACTGGGGCATCCCGGTCCCGGGCTGGGAGGACCAGCCCACCAAGCGGCTCTACGTGTGGTTCGACGCGGTCATCGGCTACCTCTCCGCCTCCATCGAGTGGGCGCGACGCTCGGGAGACCCCGACGCGTGGCGGGCCTGGTGGAACGACCCGGAGGCCCTGTCCTACTACTTCATGGGCAAGGACAACATCGTCTTCCACTCCCAGATCTGGCCCGCCGAGCTGCTGGCCTACAACGGCCAGGGCTCGCGCGGCGGCGAGCCGGGGGAGTACGGCGTCCTCAACCTGCCCACCGAGGTCGTCTCCTCGGAGTACCTCACGATGGGCGACCAGCAGTTCTCCACCTCCCGCGGTCACGTGCTCTACGTCGGCGACTTCCTGGCCCGCTACGGGCCCGACCCGCTGCGCTACTTCATCTGCGCCGCCGGCCCCGAGACCTCGGACGCGGCCTTCACGTGGGCCGAGTTCGTGACCCGCAACAACTCCGAGCTGGTCGCGGGCTGGGGCAACCTGGTCAACCGCACGGCCACGATGATCGCGAAGAGCTTCGGCGAGATCCCGGCCGCAGGGGCGCTCGAGCCGGTCGACGAGGCCGTGCTCGCCGCGGTCCGCGGCGGCTTCGAGACGGTCGGCGACCTCCTCGGCCGGCACCGCCTCCGCGCGGCCGTCGCGGAGGCGATGCGGGTCGTCGGCGAGGTGAACAAGTACGTCACCGTCACCGAGCCCTACAAGATGAAGGACGAGTCGCAGCGCGAGCGCCTCGCGACCGTCCTGCACGTCGCCGCCCAGTGCGTCTCCGACTGCAACACGCTCCTGTCCCCGTTCCTGCCGCACGCGGCCAACAAGGTGCACCTGGTCCTCGGCGGGGAGGGCGAGTTCATGCCCATGCCGCGGATCGAGCAGGTCGACGAGCTCGAGCCCGACAACGGTGCCGGCCTCACGTCGTACCCCGTCATCACCGGTGACTACGCCGCGACCCCGGCGTGGGCGTCGCGGCCGGTCACGGTCGGCGCCAAGGTCGACAAGCCGACCCCGGTCTTCACCAAGCTGGACCCCTCGGTGGTCGAGGAGGAGCTGGCCCGCGTTGCCGGCTGACGTCGAGCTGCGCACCGCCTCCGCCGACTCGGTGGAGTCGGTGCGGCTGCTCGCGGCCTACGAGGCCGAGCTCGTCTCGCTCGGCGTGGTCCTCAACCACGGCTGGGCCGGCGGGGTGACGCCCGACCAGCTCCGCGCGCCGTACGGCGCCTGGCTGGTCGGCTGGCGCGGCGACGTGGCCGTCGCCTGCGGTGGCGTGCGCCTGCTCTCGCCCGACGTGGCCGAGGTCAAGCGGATGTACGTCGACCCCTCGGCGCGCGGGGACGGGCTGGCCCGCCGCCTCGTCGCCCGCCTCGAGGCCGAGGCGGTGGCCCTCGGTGCGTCGGTGGCCCGGCTGGACACGGGCCGCGACATGGCACCGGCCGTCGCGCTCTACCGCTCGTCGGGCTACCGCGAGGTCGAGGACTACAACGGCAACCCCGACGCCGGCTGGTGGTTCGAGAAGGACCTGCGCCCGCCGTCGTGACCGGTCAGCGAGCGGTGGCCCCGGCGACGAGCGCGGCCGCCGCGGCGCGGGCCGCGACCGGGGCGTCGGGCTGGGCGTCGAGGGCGCCGCTGGCCAGGCCGCCGTCCAGCAGGAGGGTGAGGGTGCGGGCCAGGCCGCTCGGGTCGGCGGCGCCGGCCTCGTCGGCCAGCCCGGTCAGCCAGGAGCGCACGGCCTCCTTGTGGGCCAGGGTGCGGTCGTGGACACGGCTGCCGGCGGGGTTCTCCGCGGCCGCGTTGATGAACGCGCACCCGCGGTAGCCGTCACGGCGGCACGCGTTGCCCAGCGCGTCGAAGGCGCCCACCAGCTGTGCTGCCGGGTCGGGGCCTGCTGCCGCGGCGGCGTCGTGGAGCTGCCCGGACCACGCCTCGTCGACCCGGTCGAGGTAGGCGAGCACCAGGTCGTCCTTGGCGGGGAAGTGCTTGTAGAAGGTCGCCTTGGCGACGCCGGACTCCGCGATGATCCGGTCGATACCCACGCCGCGGATGCCGTGCGCGTAGAACAGCGCGAACGCGGTCGCGAGGATCCGCTCGCGTGCGGGCGGAGCGGCGCTGGGGGAGGGCATGCGCCCCACCCTACCTTGTGAGTAGACAGATCTGTCTGCTAGCGTCCCGACCATGTAGACAGACCTGTCTGCCTCAATGCCTGCTCTCCCCTGGAGGAACCATGAAGTACGCAGTCCTCGGCACCGGCATGGTCGGTCGTGCCATCGCCGGTCGCCTCGCCGAGCTCGGACACGACGTCGTCGTCGGCACCCGTGACCCCGACGCCACCCTCGCCCGCACCGACGGCGACGCGCCGTACGCCGCCTGGGCCGCCGGGCACGGCGACGTCGCCCTGGCCACCTTCGCCGAGGCCGCAGCCGGGGCCGAGGTCGTCGTCCACGCGGGCAGCGGCCTCGCCGCGCTCGACCTGCTGGCCGCCGCCGGTGCCGACCACCTGGACGGCAAGGTGCTGGTGGACATCAGCAACCCGCTGGACTTCTCGGCCGGGTTCCCGCCCACCCTCTTCGTCAAGGACACCGACTCGCTGGGGGAGCAGATCCAGCGGGCGTTCCCCGGGGCGCGCGTCGTGAAGACGCTCAACACCCTCACCGCCGACCTGATGGTGCGACCCGACGGCCTGCCCGAGGCCAGCTCGGTCTTCGTGTCCGGCGACGACGCCGAGGCCAAGGCGGTGGTGACCGCGATGCTCACCGAGTTCGGGCACACGGACGTGATCGACCTCGGTGACATCACCACCGCGCGCGGCACCGAGATGATCCTGCCGGTGTGGCTGAGGCTGATGGGCTCGCTGGGGACCGCGACGTTCAACTTCAAGATCGTGCGCTGACCCCGGTCGGGGCCACGGCAGACTGGTCGGCATGTATCCCGAGGTGCGCGCGGCCGTGGCGGCCGACGCCGGTCCCGACTTCCGTGCTGCCGGCTTCGACCTGGCCGCCCACCGCGAGGAGGTGCGGCTGGCCAGCCTCGAGCTGCCCCGCGAGGAGGTGGGCGAGGTCGAGGACGTGGACGCCGACGGGGTGCCGTGCCGGCTCTACGTCCCGGCCGGACGCGGGGGACGGGGTGGTGGTGCACCTGCACGGCGGCGGGTTCGTCTTCAACGACGTCGACGTCCACGACGGCTTCAGCCGCCGGCTCGCGAACCGGTGCGGTCGCCGGGTGCTGAGCGTGGACTACCGGCGAGCCCCCGAGCACCGGTTCCCCGCCGCGCCCGACGACGTCGACACGCGTCCTGGGGTGGCTGGGCCGGCAGGACGTGCCGGGTCGCTGGGCCGTCCACGGCGACTCCGCCGGCGCCAACCTCGCGCTGGTCGCCGCGCTGCGGCACCCCGGGCCTGTTCGCGGCCGCGGCCCTCGTCTACCCGTTCCTCGAGCCGCGCGCCGGCCACCCGTCGTACGACGAGGGCGCGGCCAGCGGCTTCGACCCCGCCGAGGCGCGCTGGTACTGGGAGCAGTACGCCGACGAGTCGGCCTGGGACGACCCCGACGTCGCCCCGCTGCGCTCCGACCGCCTCGCCACGCTGCCGCCGACGCTGGTCGCCACCGCCGAGCACGACCCGCTGCGCGACGAGGGCGAGGTGCTCGCCCGCAGGCTGGCCGAGGAGGGCGTCGAGACCGTCGGCGTCCGGTGCCTCGGGCAGACCCACGGCTTCTGGCGCCACGACGCCTTCACCGCGTCCGAACCGCTGGTGAGGCAGGTCTCCGGGTTCCTCGACCAGCACCTGGCGTGAGGGCCCGCACGGCCTGAGAGACTGGGGCCATGCGCGTACACCTCGGTTCCGACCACGCCGGCCTCGAGCTCAAGGACCACCTGATGACCTGGCTCGTCGACCACGGCTACGAGCCCGTCGACCACGGCCCCTTCGTCTACGACGCCCTCGACGACTACCCGTGCTTCTGCCTGCGGGCGGCCGAGGGGGTCGCGGGCGACCGGGCCGAGGGGCTCGACAGCCTCGGCGTGGTGATCGGCGGCTCGGGCAACGGCGAGCAGATGGCCGCCAACAAGGTCGAGGGCATCCGGTGCGCCCTGGTCTGGTCCGAGGAGACCGCGGTCCTGGCGCGCGAGCACAACGACGCCAACGTCGTCTCGGTCGGCGGTCGCATGCACTCGCGTGGAGGACATGGTGCGCTTCGTGGAGGTCTTCCTGTCCACGCCGTTCACCGAGGACGAGCGCCACGTCCGCCGGATCGGCCAGCTCACGACCTACGACACCAGCGGCGAGCTGCCGCCGCTGCCCGCCTCGGCTCTCCAGGGCTCCGCTGGTGCCTGAGGGGCACACCCTCCGGCGGCTCGCCGACCGACCTCGACACCGCCTTCGCGGGCCGGCGCGTCCGCGTCGGCAGTCCCGCAGGGCCGGTTCGCCGCCGACGCCGCCGTCGTCGACGGCAGCGTGCTCGTGGGCGCCGACTCCGCGGGCAAGCACCTCTTCGTCGAGCTCGAGCACGACCACCTCGTCCACGTGCACCTCGGGCTGATCGGCACCTTCGACGTGCACACCGGCGTCGACGAGGTGCCGCCGCCGGTGGGCCAGGTCCGGCTGCGGATCGTCGCCCCGGCGACGGCGTCACCGGTCGGGCACGGCGGCGTACGCCGACCTGCGCGGCGCCACGCAGTGCGAGCTCGTCGGCCCGGCCAGGCGCGACGAGATCCTCGCCCGGCTCGGACCCGACCCGCTGCGCGTCGACGCCGACCCCGAGCGGGCCTGGCGGCGGATCAAGGCCAGCCAGCGGCCGATCGGCGACCTGCTCATGGACCAGGCCGTGCTGGCGGGGGTGGGCAACGTCTACCGGGCCGAGGTGCTGTTCCGGCACGGGCTCCACCCGCTGCGGCCCGGCGCGACCCTGCGGGTCGGCCAGTGGCGGGCGATCTGGGACGACCTGGTCGACCTGATGCGGGAGGGCGTCGTCGCGAACCGGATCGACACCGTGCGTCCCGAGCACACGCCGGAGGCCATGGGACGCGAGCCCCGCGTCGACGACCACGGCGGCGAGGTCTACGTCTACCGGCGCACCGCCCAGCCCTGCCTGGTGTGTGGCTCCACCGTGCGCACCGAGGTGCTGGCCGGACGCAACATGTTCTGGTGTGCGCGATGTCAGCCCCGGTTCCGCTCCCGGGCCGTACAGTCCTCCTCACCCCCCGCGCGAGGACCGAGCGACATGAGCACACCCCGTTCCGGCGCGACCGAGCCTCGGCCGCCGCTTCGAGGACTGGCTGCTGCGCGTGCTGCCCTCGGAGACGCGGACGCTCGTGGTCCTGGTGGTCCTCACGCTGGCGGCTGGGGCTGGCCATCTGGAAGCTGCCCGAGTGGGTGCCGATCACCGTCCTGATCCTGCCGATGGTGGTGGGCAGCCTCGTGCTCGGTCCGCGCCAGCTGCCGTGGTTCGTGGTGTTCGTGCTGCTCCTGCTGGCCGTCCTCGTGCCCTACCAGCCGACCATCACACAAGCGCATCGCCGTGACGGTCCTGGTGGTCTTCACGATCGGCTTCATCATCCTGCTGTCCAGCTTCCGGCGGTCCCGGCTCGGCGTGGCCGGGCTGCGGGGCGAGTCGATGCTGGTCGACCTGCGCGACCGCATCCTCCAGCAGGGCCGCATCCCGGCGCTGCCGGAGGGCTGGCACGTCGGGCAGCGAGCTGCGCTCGGCCGGCGGCACGGCCTTCGCCGGCGACTTCGTCGTCGCGGCCCGCCACGACGACCGGCTCGACGTGGTCGTGGTCGACGTCTCCGGCAAGGGGGAGGGGGCCGGCACCCGTGCCCTGCTGCTCTCCGGTGCCCTCGGCGGCCTGCTGCGGGCGCTGCCGCCCGAGGACTTCCTCGTCGGCGCCAACGACTTCCTCCTCGACCAGGACTGGGACGAGGGCTTCGCCTCGGCGGTCCACCTCTCGCTCGACCTCGAGACCGGGCACTACGCGGTCCGGTCGGCCGGCCACCCGCCCGCCGCCCTGCGCAACGCCGGGTCCGGGAAGTGGTCGGTGCTCGAGGCCGAGGGACCGCTCCTCGGCCTGATCGAGGCGACGACGTACGACGGCGTCGAGGGCGTCATGAAGCACGGCGACGCCCTCCTCCTCTACACCGACGGCATGGTGGAGACGTCGCGACCGCGACATCATGCTCGGCGTCGACAAGATGCTCGGGCAGGCCGAGCGGCTGCTGCGCGGCGACTTCGAGGGCGGGGCGACGCGCCTCATCGAGGCGCTCGGCTCGCGCAACGACGACCGGGCGCTCCTGCTGGTCCACCGGCGCTGAGCGCCGCCCCGTCGAGCCGCGGGCCGATGGCTCGGTTGTGGCGGGAGTGATCGCGTGTGGCACCATGACACCGCACTCGGCGGCGGTCTCGCCACCTCCGTCGGGGCGCACGCGGATGTAGCTCAATGGTAGAGCCTCAGTCTTCCAAACTGATCACGCGGGTTCGATTCCCGTCATCCGCTCCAAGCAGGCCGTCTCCGCCCGGAGCAGGCCCACTTGGCGGGGCGTAGCGTAGTGGCTAGCGCGCCTGCTTTGGGAGCAGGAGACCGCAGGTTCGAGTCCTGTCGCCCCGACGGTTCCGCCGGCACACCGGCCCCTCCCGTCACGTCCGTGTCACGGGGTCCTCGGCGGATTTCGGGGGCGTGTCGCGTGGCCAGTAGGCTTCCCTGATGCCGGGAGCACGACAGGCGCACGGCGCCCGTCGCCCCGACGACCACACCGGTTCCCGCGCACCGCGCGGGACAACGAAGACATTGAGGAGACAACCTGTGAAGAGCGCCGTCGAGAACTTGACCCCGACCCGGGCCAAGCTGACTGTCGAGGTGCCCTTCGAGGAGCTCAAGCCGAGCCTCGACGCGGCGTACAAGAAGATCGCTCAGCAGATCAACGTGCCCGGCTTCCGCCGCGGCAAGGTGCCCCCGGCGGTCATCGACCGTCAGGTCGGCCGTGGAGTCGTCCTCGACGAGGCGATCAACGAGGTCGTCCCCGCGAAGTACATGGAGGCGCTCCAGGAGAACGAGCTCGAGCCGCTGGCGCAGCCCGAGATCGAGGTCACCAAGTTCGAGGACAACGACGGCCTGGAGTTCACCGCCGAGGTCGACGTCAAGCCGCAGTTCGAGCTCCCCTCCTACGAGGGCCTCGAGGCCGAGGTCGAGGACGTCGAGGTCAGCGACGCCGACGTCGAGGAGCAGGTCCAGGCGCTGCGCGAGCGCTTCGGCACCCTCACCGAGGTCGAGCGCGAGGCCGCCGACGGCGACTTCGTGACCATCGACCTGACCGCCGCCAAGGAGGGCGAGGCGGTCGAGGGCGGCGAGGTCTCCGGCATGTCCTACAAGGTCGGCCGCGGCGGCATGCTCGAGGGCCTCGACGAGGCCCTGGTCGGCATGAAGGCCGGCGAGGAGAAGACCTTCTCCTCCCAGCTGGTGGGCGGTGACCTGCTCGGCGAGGACGTCGACGTCACCGTCAAGGTCACCGCGCGTGCAGGAGCAGCGAGCTCCCCGAGGTCGACGACGAGTTCGCCCAGATGGCCTCCGAGTTCGACACCGCCGACGAGCTCGACCGCCGACGTGCGCGAGCGCCTCGGTCGCGGCAAGCGCCTCGAGCAGGCCGCCGCCGCGCGCGACGCCGTCCTCGAGGCCCTGCTCGAGAAGGTCGTCGATCCCGCTGCCCGAGACGATGGTCACCGACGAGCTCAACGCGCGCCGCGAGAACGTCGAGCAGCAGCTCGTCTACGCCGGCCTCACGATGGAGAAGTACCTCGAGGACGAGGGCCAGACCACCGAGGAGTTCGAGGCCGACCTCGACCGCCGCGTGCGTGACGCCATCGCCGCCCAGTTCATCCTGGACGCGGTCGCGAAGAAGGAGGAGCTCGGCGTCGACCAGCAGGACCTCTCCTCGCACCTCGTGCGCCGTGCCCAGCAGTCCGGGCAGGACCCGCAGGAGTTCGCCAACCACATGTTCGAGCACAACCACATCCCCGAGCTGGTGCAGGAGATCCTGCGCGGCAAGGCGCTGGCCGCGATCGTCGAGACGGCGACCGTCAAGGACGCCTCGGGCAACGTGGTCGAGCTCAAGAACCTGCAGCCCGACGGCACGATCGGTGAGCCGGCCCCCGAGGTCGACGAGGCCACGGACGCCCCCGAGGCCTCCGAGGACTCTGAGGAGTCGGCCCCGGCCTGACCGCCCGCAGCAACGCAGCACCACCCCGACGGGGCGTCCGGAGAGATCCGGGCGCCCCGTCGTGCACGTGGTGGCGGGTCGACGCCGGGATCGCGAGTGCACAGGCGTCCACTGAATCGCTAGGGTGGGCGCGTGACCGCCTCCAGCACCGCCACCGGCCCCGGCCTGCTCGACGCGCTGTCACTGGTCGCCGAGGTGGTCGACGACCTGGCGGTCAAGACCGTCCGGGACACCCACCTGGCCATCGTCGACCGCGTCCACGGGCTGCTCGACCGGCCCCTGGGGGCGTCGACGGCCGTGCCCGGACGGGCGCATCGGGCCGTGGCGACGGGGGTGTACGCCGGGCTCGGCGCCGGCCTGCGAGCCGTCGGCCGCGGTCTGGACGCGGCGGCATCGGCGGGCCTCGACGAGCGGCCCGGTGGCCGGCTCGACGACCATCGCCGCGGTCGCTTCCTCCGGGCCGGCCGCCAACGGCCTGATCGGGGACAGGCTGGCCGAGGAGCGCCCCCGGTGGGCGATCCCGATGGCGGTGCGTGTCGACGGACGCGACGTCGACCTGACCGACGACGGCGTGCGCGCGGCGTACCCCGGCGCCACCGGACGGCTGGTCGTCCTCCTGCACGGGCTCTGCGAGGACGAGTCCAACTGGCAGCGGGGACGCGAGGTCCACGGGACGACGTACGCCGAGGCGCTGGCCGCCCGCGGCTGGACGCCGGTCCTGCTGCGCGCCAACACCGGGCTGACCCTGCGCGCCAACGGCGCCGCGCTCACCGCGGTGCTCCAGCAGCTGACCCGCGCCTGGCCGGTGCCCGTGGAGAGGATCGCGCTGGTCGGCCACTCGATGGGTGGACTGGTCCTGCGCGCCGCCGCCGACGTGGTGGACGAGTGCGACGACCGCTGGGTCGACCGGGTCACCGACGTCGTCACCCTCGGCACCCCCCACCTCGGCTCCCCGGTCGCCAGCGGCGTGGGCGCCGGCAGCCGGGCGTTGGGGCTGGTGCCCGAGTCCGCCGCGTTCGGCCGGATCCTCGACTGGCGCTCGGTCGGTGTCCACGACCTGGTGCACGGGCTCACGCAGGACGTGCCGCCGCTGCCGCACGCGCGCTACCGCCTCGTCGCGGCGACCCTCACGCGCTCGCCGCGCCATCCCGTCGGGGCCGTGCTCGGGGACTGCCTCGTCCGCGTGCCGTCGGCGTTCGGCCGGGGACGCTCGGTCGAGCTGTTCCCGGGGGCGGACGTGCTGCACGTCGGCGGCGCCGGCCACTTCGACCTGCTCAACCATCCCCGTGTGCACGAGGCGTTGCGCGACTGGCTCGCCTGAGGGGACCCTCCACGCCGACCCCGTCGACGCGGCCGAATCCGCTGTGGGCGAACAGGGGTGGTTATCGCGTGGAAGTGTCCGTGCTTCGGGCTAGTGTCGCTGACGTGAACCAGAACTCCAGCCCAGCTCTCTCGCCCGAGATGAACGGCGCCGGGTCGATGTACGGACTCGACGACCACATCTACCAGCGGCTGCTCCGCGAGCGGATCGTCTTCCTCGGTTCCGAGGTGCGCGACCAGAACGCCAACGCGATCTGCGCCCAGCTGCTGCTGCTCTCGGCCGAGGACCCCGACGCCGACATCTTCCTGCACATCAACAGCCCCGGTGGCTCCGTGGACGCCGGCATGGCGATCTACGACACGATGAACTACATCCCCAACGACGTGGCCACGGTCGGCATGGGCCTGGCCGCCTCGATGGGGCAGTTCCTGCTCTGCGCCGGCACCAAGGGCAAGCGCTACGCCCTGCCCCACGCGCGCATCATGATGCACCAGCCGTCCTCCGGCATGGGCGGCTCGGCCTCGGACATCAAGATCCAGGCCCAGCAGTCGCTGCACATCAAGAAGGTGCTGCTCGACCTCATCTCCGAGCACACCGGCCAACCCGTCGAGCAGGTCATCGCCGACGCCGACCGCGACCGCTGGTTCACCGCCGACCAGGCGGTCGAGTACGGCCTGGTCGACAAGGTCGTGACCAACGCCCGCGAGGCCGCAGACGAGGGCCGCCCCGCGCGGCAGAAGGACTGACCCCCATGAACTACTACATCCCCCAGTGGGAAGAGCGCACGTCCTACGGGTTCCGGCGCATCGACCCCTACGCCAAGCTGTTCGAGGAGCGCATCATCTACCTCGGCACGCCGATCAGCGACGACGTGGCCAACGCGGTCATCGCCCAGCTGATGTGCCTGGAGACGATGAACCCCGACCAGGACATCAGCATCTACATCAACAGCCCCGGCGGCTCCTTCACCGCGCTGACGGCCATCTACGACACGATGAAGTTCATCAAGCCCGACGTGCAGACGGTCTGCCTCGGCCAGGCCGCCTCGGCCGCCGCGATCCTGCTGGCCGCCGGCACCAAGGGCAAGCGCCTCGCCCTGCCCAACAGCCGCATCCTGATCCACCAGCCCTACACCGAGGGCACGTTCGGCCAGACCTCCGACATCGAGATCCAGGCCAACGAGATCCTCCGGATGCGCGAGCTCCTCGAGAAGATGATCTCCGAGCACACCGGCAAGAGCCTCGAGCAGGTGAGCTCCGACATCGAGCGTGACAAGATCCTCACCGCCGAGGGTGCCGTGGAGTACGGCCTCATCGACCAGGTGATCGAGTCCCGCAAGGGCGCCCCGGCGCTCACCAGCTGAGCTGAGCAGCGCAGACATGGACGTTGCCTCGTGTCCGGCCCCCGAGCGGGGCCGGCACGGGGTACCGTCGAGGAGTTTGAAAGCGCCGGGACCCGACCCGGCAGGACCGGAGGACACAACCCGTGGCTCGTATCGGTGACGGCGGCGACCTGCTGAAGTGCAACTTCTGCGGCAAGAGCCAGAAGCAGGTCAAGAAGCTCATCGCTGGACCCAACGTCTACATCTGCGATGAGTGCATCGAGCTCTGCAACGAGATCATCGAGGAGGAGCTCGCCGAGGGCAGCGAGGTCAGTCTCGACGAGCTGCCCAAGCCGCGCGAGATCTTCGAGTTCCTCAACTCCTACGTGATCGGCCAGGAGCACGCCAAGAAGTCGTTGGCCGTGGCGGTCTACAACCACTACAAGCGGGTGCAGGCCGGGCTCCAGCCCGTCGGTGGCAAGCACACCAAGGACGAGGCCGTCGAGGTCTCCAAGTCCAACATCCTCGTCATCGGGCCCACCGGATGTGGCAAGACCTACCTGGCCCAGACGCTGGCCCGGATGCTCAACGTCCCCTTCGCGATCGCCGACGCGACCGCGTTGACGGAGGCCGGCTACGTCGGTGAGGACGTCGAGAACATCCTCCTCAAGCTCATCCAGGCCGCCGACTACGACGTCAAGAAGGCCGAGACCGGCATCATCTACATCGACGAGATCGACAAGGTGGCCCGCAAGGCGGAGAACCCCTCGATCACGCGTGACGTCTCCGGCGAGGGCGTGCAGCAGGCGCTGCTCAAGATGCTGGAGGGCACCACCGCCTCGGTGCCTCCGCAGGGCGGGCGCAAGCACCCCCACCAGGAGTTCATCCAGATCGACACCACCAACATCCTGTTCATCGTCGGCGGCGCCTTCGCCGGCCTCGAGCAGATCGTGGAGCAGCGGGTCGGCAAGAAGTCCCTCGGCTTCACCGCCGACGTGCGCGGGCAGGCCGAGCGCGACGCCGAGGACCTGATGGCGCTGGTGCGTCCGGAGGACCTCACCAAGTTCGGCCTGATCCCCGAGTTCATCGGCCGGCTGCCGCTGATCGCGAGCGTCAGCAAGCTCGACAACGAGGCCCTGGTCCAGATCCTCACCGAGCCGCGCAACGCACTGGTCAAGCAGTACCAGAAGCTCTTCGAGCTCGACGGCGTCGAGCTCGAATTTACCGAGGACGCCATCGCCTCCATCGCCGACAGGGCCCTGGAGCGCGGCACTGGCGCCCGTGGTCTGCGCGCGATCATCGAGGAGGTCCTCCTCCACGTGATGTACGACGTGCCGTCCCGCGAGGACGTCGCCCGGGTCATCGTCGACCGGGACACCGTGCTCGACGACGTGCCGCCGACCCTGGTCCCGCGCGAGACCGAGGCCAAGAAGAAGAAGTCCGCCTAGTCCCACCTCACCCGATCGGGTGAGGGAGGTCTAGTCCTTTGGGGCCAGATCGACCCAAGGCACGTGGTTTGTCGCCGCGGAGCGCGCACACTGGAGACGTTCGATCTGAAGGGGTCTCCCGTGCATGCTGAGCACAAGGGGCCGCTGTTCGCGTTCGTCGTCGTGGCGATCCTGTGTGGCGTGCTTCTCGGTCAGGCCGTCCGTGCCAACACGGGCGGCGGCACCGTCGCGTCGCCCCAGGCCACCGGCGGCGCCGTGGGCGGACGCACCGCCCCCAGCATCATCGATGCGGAGGGCGTGACCGCGCCGCCGGCAAGCGAGGACCCGACCATCTGGTCGCCGACCGACGCCGAGGCTGCGCCCGGGACCGACGAGCCGACCGCCGAGGGCGTCGTGCCGGAGACGGCACCGGGCGACGGGCAAGGCTCCGCCAGCCCCACGACCCCGCCCACGGAGGAGCCCGAGGGCGGCACCGGTCGACCGACCGGCGAGGTCGCCACGGGGACCGCCCCCACCACGCCCGAGGCCGGTGGGACCGCCTCGAGCGATCCCGAGACCGAGACGGTGGAGCAGGCCGCCTTCCTGGCGGAGCGCGCCGTGGCCCGCGCGGCCAAGGAGGTCGGCGAGGCGCAGGTCGCGCGAGCAGCTGGCCGACCAGGCGCAGCTGGTCGCCGTCCAGGCCGCGGCCGTGGCGACCGACCCGGCCGGTGAGCTGGTCGCAGCCGCAGCACTGGTCGACGCCGTCCGGGCGCAGAAGCTCGCCGTCAGGGCCCGCGTCGAGGCGGCCGTCGCCCAGCAGGAGGCGGCCTCGGCGGTCGAGCACGCCGAGGAGGTGGCGCGGAGCGCCGATGCCACGCCCCCGGCGGAGGAGACACCCGCGCCGGACGACACGACGGACCGGCCGTTCGTCGCCCCGGCCACGCCCCCGGCCACGCCGACGCCCGAGCCCACGCCCGAGCCCGAGCCCGCGCCGACACCTGACCCTGCTCCCGGACCGACCACCGAGCCGCCGACCGATCCCGCTGGCCCGACCGCTCCGCCGGTCGGGGAGCCCCTGTCGGGTGACGACGGCAGCCGGTCCGCGACGGACGGTTCCCAGTCGCCCGCCGTACCGGAGGCGCACGCGACCACCGACAGCGCTGGCGTCACCGACCCGGCACCGGTCCCGGGCGAGTGAGCTGACCCGGTCCGATCGTCCGCATCCTCCTTTCGGGTGAGGGGCGGACTAGTCCTTTCGGGCCATTTGGACCACGGATGGTGGGATCCGCGCGGGAGCCGGGCGAGAATGGGACCCGAAGGTCCAAGGGGGTTCCTCGGGTGAGTGCTGAGCACAAGCGTCCGCTGTTCGCGTTCGTGATGGTGTCGGTCCTGTGCGCCGTCATGCTGGGTCATGCGATCCGCACCGACGCGCTGGTGGGGATCTTCCGCGCGCCCGACCGGGCGGCCGCCCAGGCCCCCGCGCGCGTCGCTCCCGAGCGCCGCACCGAGACCACGCCCGCGGCTGCCCCCACCGGTCGGGAGCCCGTGGCGCCGACCGCCGCCTCCGACGACGTGACGACCCCGACAGCGCGAGCCGTCCGGGCGCACACGCCGGTCGGTGGTGCGGGCCGTGAGCTGGCCGCGACCCCGGTGACCACCGAGGCCTCGACCCAGGTCACCACCGTGGTCGAGACCGTCGTCGACACCGTGGACCCCGCGGTCGTGGGGTCGACCAGCACGTCCCTCCCCGCGACAGGGGCACCGACGGAGGTGGCCGACGAGGCTGCCGACAGGGCGGCCGAGAAGGCCGCCGACAAGGCGCAGGACGCCGCCGACCGTGCCGCGACCAAGGCCGAGAAGGCCGCGGACCGAGCAGCCGACAAGGCAGCCAGGGACGCGGCCAGGGCCGCCGAGCAGGCCGCGGCCGACGCCGTGACCGCCGCCCGCCAGACCACGAAGGCAGCGGACCAGGCAGCCAGGGCGGAGGCCCGGGCGGCCGAGAAGGCAGCCAGGGACGCGGCGAAGGCCGCGGCCAAGGCGGCCCGGCACGCGGAGTCGCCCACCACCAGCGGGACGACGACCACGCCGGTCGTGCCCGCGACCGACCCGGGGTCCTCCGAGGAGGACTGACCGGGCCGGTCGGAGAGACCGTCCTCTTTACTCGGTCGGCGCGGCCACGTCCGCAGCGACGGAGATCTGCTGCGCCGACTCGTCGGGCGTGAAGACCAGGTCGCCGGTGATCTTCCCGGTGCGACGCAGGTCGGCGGCTGCTCCCTCGGCGGCGGCCACCAGTGCCGGAGGGCCGGTGATCTCGACACGGGAGAGCTCGGCCTTCATCGAGACCTTGGCCTGCGACTTCGCGCCGCGGATCCCGATGAGGGCGGCGGCCACGGCGTCGACCATCGTGGGGTCGGCCGCGGCGGCCGCGCCCAGGTCGGTGCCGACCGGCCACGACGTGTGGTGGATCGAGCCCTCCTGCCACCACGACCAGACCTCCTCGGTCGCGTAGGGCAGGAAGGGCGCCAGCAGGCGCAGCTGCACGTGCAGCGCGACGGCCAGGGCCGCCTTCGCCGAGGCGGTGGCCGCGCCGCCGTCCTCGTCGTACGCGCGCTCCTTGACCAGCTCGAGGTAGTCGTCGCAGAACTCCCAGAAGAACTTCTCGGAGACCTCGAGCGCGGTCGTGTAGTCGAACGCGTCGAACGCCTCGGTGGCCTTGCGGACCACGACCTCGAGGCGACCGAGCAGCGCGCAGTCGATCGGCTCGCTGACGGCGAAGTGGTCCAGCGAGGTGGCGCCGACGTTGCCGAGCACGAACTTGGAGGCGTTGAGGACCTTCATGGCCAGCCGGCGGCCGACCTTCATCTGCGACTCGTCGAACGGCGAGTCCAGGCCGGGGCGGCCCAGCGCCGCCCGCCAGCGCACGGCGTCCGCGCCGTACTTCTCGAGGATCTCGGTCGGGACCACGACGTTGCCCTTGGACTTCGACATCTTCTTGCGGTCGGGGTCGACGATGAAGCCCGAGATCATCGCCGTCCGCCAGGGCGCCGAGTGCTGCTCGAAGTGCGCGCGCACCACCCGGCTGAAGAGCCACGTGCGGATGATGTCGTGGGCCTGGGTGGCCAGGTCGTAGGGGTAGACGCGCTCGAAGAGGTCCTCGTCGGTGAGCCACCCGCCGGCGATCTGCGGGGTGAGCGACGAGGTCGCCCAGGTGTCCATCACGTCCGGGTCGCCGACGAAGCCGCCGGGCTTCCCCCGCTGGCCCTCGTCGTAGCCCCGCGGCGCCTGCGTCGACGGGTCGACGGGCAGCTCCGCCTCGGACGGCATGAGCGGGTGGTCGTAGTCGGGGTCACCGGCGTCGTCGAGGGGGTACCAGACGGGGAACGGGATGCCGAAGAAGCGCTGGCGGCTGATGAGCCAGTCGCCGTTGAGGCCGCCGACCCAGTTGTCGTAGCGGTGCTTCATGTGGGCGGGGATCCACCGGACCTCGTCGGCGCGCGCGAGCATCTCCGAGCGGGTGTCGGCGTCGCGGCCGCCGTTGCGGATGTACCACTGGCGGGTGGCGACGATCTCCAGCGGCTTGTCGCCCTTCTCGTAGAAGTTGGCCATCCGCTGGGTCGCCTTCGGCTCACCGTCGAGGTCGCCCGACTCGCGCAGCGCGGCCACCACGGCCTCGCGGGCGCTGAAGGTCGTCTTGCCCTTGAGCTCCTCGTACGCCGCGGCCGCGCGGTCGCCGGAGAGCCACTCGGGCGTCTCGCGCAGCATCCGGCCGTCCCGGCCGATGAGGGTGCGGACCGGCAGGTCGAGCTCGCGCCACCACATGACGTCGGTGAGGTCACCGAAGGTGCAGCACATCGCGATGCCGGCGCCCTTGTCGGGCTCGGCGGCGGGGTGGGCCAGCACCGGGACCTCCACGCCGAAGACCGGCGAGGTGACCGTGGTCCCGAACAGGTCGGCGTACCGCTCGTCGTCGGGGTGCGCGATGAGCGCGACGACGCTGGGGATGAGCTCGGGACGCGTGGTCTCGATGTGGACCGGCTCGCCGTCAGGCCGGTGGAAGGCCACCCGGTGGTAGGCGCCCGGGTAGTCGCGCGCCTCGAGCTCGGCCTGCGCGACCGCCGTCTGGAAGGTGACGTCCCACAGCGTCGGCGCCTCCTGGAGGTAGGCCTCGCCGCGGGCGTAGTTGCGCAGGAACGCGGTCTGGCTGACGGTCTGGGACTTGGCGCCGATGGTCGTGTAGTTCTCCGACCAGTCGACCGACAGGCCCAGGGTGCGCCACAGCGACTCGAAGACCTGCTCGTCCTCCTCGACGAGCTGCTCGCACAGCTCGACGAAGTTGGGCCGGCTGATCGGGACCTGCTTCTTGGGGTCCGGCTTCTCCGGGGGCGTGAAGTCGGCGTCGTACGGCAGCGAGGGGTCGCACCGGACACCGAAGTAGTTCTGCACGCGGCGCTCGGTGGGCAGGCCGTTGTCGTCCCAGCCCATCGGGTAGAAGACGCTCTTGCCCTGCATGCGCTGGTAGCGCGCGATGAGGTCGGTGTGCGTGTAGGAGAAGACGTGGCCCACGTGCAGGCTGCCGCTCACGGTCGGCGGCGGGGTGTCGATGGAGAAGACGTCCGCACGGGTGCGGGTGCGGTCGAAGCGGTAGGTCTCGTCGGCCTTCCACCGCTCGGCCCACTTCGCCTCGATCCCCTCGAGGACGGCCCGGTCCGGTACGACGACGGCACGCCGCTCGGCGGTCGTCGGTTCCGGGGCCTGGTTCTCGGGGTTCTCAGTCATGGTGCGCATGCTACGGAAGGGCCTCCGGCCTGCGAAAACCAGTTCCGGGCCGGGCTCGCGGCTGACTAGCGTCCTCCCCATGGACCTGGAGTTCTTCGCCGACCCCGCGACCTTCCTCGACGCGGCCGGGGACCACCTCGCCGCGCACCCCGTGCTGGCCACCGTCGTCGCCACCGTGGCCTCGCGTGCCGTCGCCGAGATCGCCGACGGCGTGACCCAGGACCCGCGCCACTGGTACGTCGTGGCCCGCGACGGCGGTGCCGTCGCCGGGGTGGGCATGCGGACCGCGACCGCACGGCGACCGGCCGGCGTACCTCCTCCCGATGCCGGACGAGGCCGCCCGGCTGCTGGCCCGTGCCGTGCACGACCGGGGCGAGGACCTGCCGGCGGTCAACGGCGCGCTGCCGGCCACCCAGGTCTTCGCCGACGAGCTCGGTCGCCTGTCCGGGCGGACGCCGGACGTCTGGGAGCACACCCGCCTCCACGAGCTGGGGGAGCTGGTCGACCCGGCCCCGGTGCCGGGCACGCTGCGCGCGGCCACCCGCGACGACCTGGACGTGTGCCGTGCGTGGTTCACCGCCTTCCACGTCGACGCGGACGAGCAGGCCGGCCGGGCGCCCGGCCGCGCACCGATCGAGTCCTTCGGCGACGACGACCTGCTGCGCCGCATCGACACCGGGAGGATCTGGCTCTGGGAGGACGGGGGAGAGGTCGTGCACCTCACCGGCGCCAACGCGCCGGCGTTCGGCGTCGCCCGGGTGGGCCCGGTCTACACGCCGCGCGAGCGACGGGGCCGGGGCTACGCCAGCGCCGGGGTGGCGGCGGTGTCGCGGATCGTGCTGGCGCAGGGTGCGCGGGCCTGCCTCTTCACCGACCAGGCCAACCCCACGTCCAACAAGATCTACGCGGCCCTCGGCTACCGGCCGGTGGTGGACATGGTGAACGTGGTCCTGCGCTGGGGCCGCGGACCGACCCCACCCCTAGACTCGTCGCGAGATGAGTGAGCACAAGAATTCCGAGCAATCGCCTGACGCCCGCCCGGCCGAGACCTACGCCGAGGTCGAGGACGCCCTGCTGTCCCGCTGGCCCGAGACCAAGCTCGAGCCCAGCCTGGACCGCATCGAGGCGTTCACCGAGCTCCTCGGCGACCCGCAGCGCTCCTTCCGGACCATCCACCTGACCGGCACCAACGGCAAGACGTCGACGAGCCGGATGATCGAGACGCTGGTGCGTGCGCTCGACCTGCGCACCGGCCGCTTCACCAGCCCCCACCTGGAGAAGATGAGCGAGCGGATCAGCATCGACGGGGAGCCGCTCAGCGACGAGGCGTTCGTGCGCGCCTTCAACGACGTCGCGCCGTACACCCACCTCGTCGACGCCGACCAGGCCCACCCGCTGAGCTTCTTCGAGACCGTCGTGGGGATGGCGTACGCCGCCTTCGCCGACGCCCCGGTCGACGTCGCCGTCGTCGAGGTCGGCATGGGCGGGGCCTGGGACGCCACCAACGTCGTGGACGCCGACGTCGCGGTCGTGCTGCCCATCGCGGTGGACCACGCGCAGTACCTCGGCGACTCGCCCACCGCCATCGCGCACGAGAAGGCCGGGATCATCAAGCCCGGCTCGATCGCCGTCCTCGCCCAGCAGGAGGCCGAGGTGGCCACCCTGCTGATCGAGCGCGCGGCCGAGGTCGGCGCCACCGTCGCCCGCGAGGGCATGGAGTTCGGCGTCGTGTCGCGGGTCCCCGCCGTCGGCGGGCAGATGCTCTCCCTGCAGGGCCTGCGCGGCCAGTACGACGACGTCTTCCTGCCGCTGTACGGCGCGCACCAGGCGCAGAACGCCGCCGTCGCGCTCGCGGCGGTCGAGGCCTTCGCCGGGGAGGAGCCGCTCGACGCCGACCTCGTGCGCGCGGCCTTCGCGCGAGGTGACCTCGCCCGGCCGGCTGGAGATCATCCGGCGCAGCCCCACCATCGTGCTCGACGCCGCCCACAACCCCCACGGGGCGGCGGCGACGGCGGCGGCGATCGAGGACTCCTTCACCTTCTCGCCGCTCATCGGCGTGATGGGCGTGATGGGGGACAAGGACGCCAACGGCGTGCTGGAGGCCTTCGAGCCCCACCTCGAGCACCTCATCTGCACCCAGAACTCCACCCAGCGCTCGATGAGCGCCGACGCGCTCGCCGCCGCCGCGATCGAGATCTACGGCGAGGACCGGGTGACCGTGGTCCGCGACCTGGCCGACGCCATCGACCGCGCCGCCACGCTGGCCGAGGCCGGCGAGGCCTTCGGCGACCCGTTGGGCTCCGGGGCGGTGCTGGTCACGGGCTCGGTCGTCACGGTGGGGGAGGCGCGCGCCATGCTGCTGCGTCGGGGGCAGTCGTGAGCGACACCACCGCCGCCCCGCAGGGCCCGGCGCCGCACAACACCGAGCGCTCGCCCCGACGAGGCATGTGCGCGGCCGTGCTCTGCCTCGAGGCCATCACCGTCGGCCTGACGACGCCGGTGCTCATCACCATCGCCGACGTGCCGGTCGGGCGGGCCGTGCTCATCGGCGTCGGCCTGGCGGTCGCCTGCCTGCTGCTCGCCGGGATGCTCCGCGCCCCCTGGGCCTACGCCCTCGGGCTGGGTGCTCCAGGTCGGCGCCATCGCCATCGGCTTCCTCGTCCCGATGATGTTCGTCCTCGGCGGCATCTTCGCCCTGCTCTGGGGCATGGCCGACTTCCTCGGCCGCAAGATCGAGCGCGAGCGGGCCGAGGCCTGGGCGGCGTACCGCGCCGAGAACCCGGACTGACGCTCACCCCGGCGGGATCGACTCCGCCAGGGAGCGGGCCAGCACGGCCAGTGCCGCGTCGAGCTGGGCGTCCGTGGGGCCGCCGAAGCCGACGACCAGCCCGGTGAGGACGGACGTGCGCCCGTAGTCGGCGAGCAGGTTGACCCGGAAGCCGGCGTCCTCGGCCGCCTGCCGCGCCCGGACCGCGCGGTCGTGGGGGAGCAGCCACGTGGAGTACATCCCCGCGACCGGTCCGGCGAGCTCGGCGTACGGCGACAGCGCGGCGACCACGCGCGGGGCGCGCTCGGCGTACGTCCGGCGCGCCGAGCGCACGACGGCGTCGACGTAGCCGTCGCGCAGCAGTGCCCAGAACGCGCGCTGCACCGGCCACGCCGGGGCGTCGTGGGTGATCCGGCGGTGCCGGTCGAGGGCGGGCCGCAGGCGCGGCGGGGCCACCAGCCAGCCCAGGCGCAGCGACGGGGCGACCGACTTGGAGGCGGTGCCGAGGTAGGCCACCAGGTCGGGCTCGAGCGAGGCCAGCGCGGGCACCGGCGCCACGTCGTAGCGGAACTCCGAGTCGTAGTCGTCCTCCAGCACCACGGCCCCGTCGCGTCGCGCCGTGGCCAGCAGCGTGAGGCGGTCCTCGGCGGGCATCACCCGGCCGAGGGGGTGCTGGTGGGCGGGGGTCACGTACGCCGCGCAGGCGCCGGCGAGGTCGGTGACCGGCGCGAGCGCCGGCAGGTCGACCACCGAGCGGCCCGACTCCTCGCACGGTGAGCACGGCGGCGCGGTAGCCGGGGTCCTCGACGGCGACCGGGTCCCGCGGGAGCACGGCCAGGACGTGGCGCAGGCCCGCGGTCGTCCCGGCGGTGACCACCACGTCGTCGGGATCGACGACGAGGCCCCGGGTGCGGCCCAGCCGCTCGGCGAGCAGCTCGCGCAGGACGGGGAGCCCGCGGGGGTCGTCGTACCCGCGCGGCGGGGAGGCGGACGAGACCTCACGCCACGCCCGTCGCCACGCGGCGCCGTGCCGCGCGTCGACCCAGGGGGTGCCGGCGTCGAGGTGGACCAGCGGAGCGTCGGACGGCGGGGCCGAGCGGCGGGACGTCGGTGCCGGCACCGGCCCGGCGCCGCCCGTCACCCACGTGCCGGCACCCTGACGCCCCTCGATCCAGCCCTCGGCACGCAGCTGGTCCCACGCCTGCTCGGCCACCGCGCGGGACACGCCGAGGTCGGCGGCCAGCCGTCGGGTGCTGGGGAGCCGGTCGCCCGGCGCGAGCGTGCCGGCCAGCACCAGGCGGCGTACCTGGTCGGCGAGCTGGAGGCCGAGCGGTCGGGGGTCGGACCGGTCGAGGGTCACGGGCAGCATCGTCGAGTGGCCTGTCCAAGAGCGGGTGAAGTGGCCCGTGCGCACAGGCCACCTGTCGATCAGCATGGTCGCATGAGCACGCCCCTGGAGCCCACCGACCCGCACCCGCACCAACCGCGGCCGCAACCGCGCCGTCGCCGAGCGCGAGCGACTGATGGCCCTCCTCGACGACGCCCTCGTCGTGCACGTCGGACTCCAGCTCGGCGACCACCCGCTCGTGCTGCCGTCGGCCTTCGCCGTGGACCCCGACGGGCCGGACGAGGACGGCACGCTCTACCTCCACGGCTCGGTCGCCGCCGGCTGGCTGCGGGCCGCGCCGGGGACGGCCGTCTGCGTGACCGTGACCGAGCTCGACGGACTGGTCGCCGGGCGCTCGGCCTTCCACCACTCGATGAACTACCGCTCCGCGGTCGTGATCGGGCAGGCCCGCCTGGTCGAGGACCTCGACGAGCGGCAGCACGCCCTCGACCTGATCGTCGACCACATGGTCCCCGGCCGGTCGGCGACGCTGCGACCCAGCACCCGCAAGGAGCTCGCAGCCACCGCCGTGCTCGCCGTCCCCCTCCACGAGGCGTCGATGAAGGAGCGTGCGGGTGGCCCGGGGGACGAGCCCGAGGACGTGGAGGCCGGCACCTGGGGTGGCCACGTGCCGATCCACCGGGTCGGCCGGGGCGCCCGTCCCCGACGCCGACGCCCGGGGCGTGGTGCCGGCCGACGTGACCGCGCGCGCCGTCGCCCTCGGGGCCGGATAGGCTCCCGCCCATGACTGAGCGTTCTCTCGTCCTCGTCAAGCCGGACGGTGTCCGCCGAGGCCTCACCGGTGAGGTGATCCGGCGCATCGAGGCGAAGGGCTACCGCCTCGTCGCCCTCGAGCTGCGGCCCGCCACCCCGGAGCTGCTCGCCGAGCACTACGCCGAGCACGAGGGCAAGCCGTTCTACGAGCCGCTGGTGGAGTTCATGCTCTCCGGCCCGGTGGCGGCGATGGTCCTCGAGGGCGAGCGGTGCATCGAGGGCTTCCGGTCGCTGGCCGGCGCCACCGACCCGACCGTCTCCGCCCCGGGCACGATCCGCGGCGACCTCGGTCGCGACTGGGGCGAGAAGGTCCAGCAGAACATCGTCCACGGCTCCGACTCGCCCGAGTCCGCCGCGCGCGAGATCGGCATCTGGTTCCCGGGGCTCTGATCCCGTGAGGCGCGCGCTGGTCGTCGGGCTGCTCGCCGGACCGGTGCTGGGCCTCGGCGCGTGCACGTCGGCTCCGCCCCCCGAGCCGGGCACCACCCGGGTCGTCCGCCTCGCCTCCTGCGACGGCGTCTCGTACGACGACGTCCGCGGCCCCGAGCCGGGGGAGCCCCACGGCAGCCTGCGCGACTTCCGCGCCGCGGACGCCGTCTGCGACGCCTGGTGGCTCGACCTCGCCCGACGACTTCGTCCCGCAGGGGCTCGAGATCGCCAGCTCGACGGCGTACGTCGTGGGGCACCGCGCCGGCGCCGTCGGCAGCAAGCCCTGCCAGGTGGCGGCCGTCGCCCTCCCGTCCGGCCGGACCCGCGCCTTCGCGGCCCGCCTCGACCCGCCGGGGAGCCGCAGCGACACGGCGTACTGCCGGCACGGCGGCGGTGCCGCGCTCACCGACGCCGGGCTCTGGGTCGTCGAGACCTCGCGGCTGTGGCTCCTGGACCCGACGCGCCTCGGCGACGACCCGGTCCGGCGCGTGTGGCGACTCGGCGAGGGCGTGCGCGGATCGACCCTGGCGGCGACCGGAGGCCGGCTCGTCGTCGCCGGCTACCGGCCGGACGGTCCCGGTCGCGCCCGCTGGTACGACGAGTCGGCGCTGCTGCGCCCCGGTGTCACCGCCCTCGTGGAGCGGGCTGCACGGCCCGGCGAGGTCGGCGATGGAGCGCTCCACCCGGGTGCCGCCGCGGCTCCAGGGGCTGGCCTTCACCCGGGCCGGTGTGCCGTGGTTCGTCTCGTCGGGCATCGCCTGCGGGGTGGTGCGCCCGGGCGGCCGCCCGCGGGACTTCGTGCCCGGTGCGGAGGACCTGGTCGTCGACCGGCGCAGCATCTGGACGGTCAGCGAGGCCAGCGCCACGCCGTACCGCGACCCCGGCGGCGCGCTGGTGCCACGGCTGCTGCTCCTCGACCGGGCGGCCGTCGAGGACGGCGGTCCGGCGACCTGCGAGCCGTAGCCGGGGAGCCCGTCGCGGACCGGGCCGCCACGCCCGCGTGTCCTCCCCAGAAGGGGGGAGTGCGCTACCTACCCTGAGCGTGGGCCGGCGACCCGGGAGTCGGCCTCTTCCCCGACACGCAGTGTTTCGACACGCAGGCACAGAGGCAGCGCAATGGCACACAGTCTCATCGGCCGCGACATGGCCGTGGACCTCGGCACCGCCAACACGCTGGTCTATGTCCGCGGCAAGGGCGTCGTCCTCGACGAGCCGTCCGTCGTCGCGATGAACTCCAGCACCGGCGAGGTGCTCGCCGTCGGCCACGAGGCCAAGCGGATGATCGGGCGCACCCCCGACAACATCACCGCCATCCGGCCGCTCAAGGACGGCGTCATCGCCGACTTCGAGGCGACCGAGCAGATGCTGCGCTACTTCATCCAGCAGGTGCACCGCCGCCGCTACTTCGCCAAGCCCCGGATGGTCATCTGCGTGCCCAGCGGCATCACCGCGGTCGAGCAGCGCGCGGTCAAGGAGGCCGGCTACCAGGCCGGCGCCCGCAAGGTCTACATCGTCGAGGAGCCGATGGCCGCGGCGATCGGCGCCGGGCTGCCCGTCCACGAGGCCACCGGCAACATGGTCGTCGACGTCGGCGGCGGCACGACCGAGGTGGCCGTGATCAGCCTCGGCGGCATCGTCACCAGCATGAGCGTCCGCACGGCCGGCGACGACCTCGACCAGGCGATCATCGCGTGGATGAAGAAGGAGTACTCCCTCATGCTCGGGGAGCGCACCGCGGAGGAGATGAAGATGACCCTCGGGTCGGCCTTCCCGCTGCCGACCGAGCCGGAGGCCGAGATCCGCGGCCGCGACATGGTCTCGGGGCTGCCCCGCACCGTCGTGGTCTCCAGCGCCGAGGTCCGCCAGGCCCTCGAGGAGCCGCTGCACAACATCATCGACGCCGTCCGCAGCACCCTCGACCAGACCCCGCCCGAGCTGGCCGGCGACATCATGGACCGCGGCATCGTGCTCACCGGCGGCGGCGCCCTGCTGCGCGGCCTCGACGAGCGGCTGCGCCACGAGACCGGCATGCCCGTCCACGTCGCCGAGGACCCGCTGTCCTCGGTGGCCTACGGCGCGGGCAAGTGCGTCGAGGAGTTCGAGGCCCTCCAGCAGGTGCTCGTCTCCGACCCGAGGCGCTACTGATGCCCGACACCCGTGAGCGGCGCTGGCGCGGCCTCGACCGGCTCGACGCCCGCAACCGGGCGCCCCGGTCGCTGTTCATCGCCCTGCTGCTGGCCAGCGCCACCCTGATCACCCTCGACTACCAGGGTGGGGCCGACTCGGCCGTGGAGCCGGCCCGCCGGGCGGTCGGCGAGGCCTTCGGCCCCGTCGAGTCGGTCACCGCCGCGGTCGTGCGCCCCTTCACCTCCGTGCCGTCGTGGCTGCGCAGCCAGGGCGCGCTCAGCGACGAGATCCGCGACCTGCAGGCCGAGAACTCCGCCCTGCGCAACGAGGTGGAGACGGCCGGCTTCGACCGCAACCGCCTCGAGTCGTACGACGGACTGACCCAGGCCGCCCAGGACCTCGGCCAGGCCCTGGTCCCGGCCCGCGTGGTGGCCTTCGGCCCGTCGCAGTCCTTCAGCAACACCGTCACCATCGATGCCGGCTCCGAGGCGGGGATCGGCCCCGACATGACGGTCGTCAACAACGACGGCCTCGTCGGCCGGGTGCTGCGGGTGACCCGCTCCACCGCGACGGTCCTGCTCGTCACCGACACCGAGTCGATCGTCGGCGGCCGGGTCGGCTCCAGCATGGAGATCGGCTTCGTCCACGGCCGCGGCACGCTCGCCGACAACGGCGGCCTCGACCTCCGCCTCGTCGACGACGCCGTCGTGCCCGCCGAGCACGACACCGTCGTGACCTGGGGCAGCACGGGCGGCCCCTACCAGCCCGGTGTCCCGATCGGCGAGGTCACCGAGGTCTACAGCAGCCTGCTGGAGACCTCGCAGCGTGCGGTGATCAAGCCGTTCGTCAACTTCTCCGCGCTCGACGTCGTGGGGGTGATGGTGCCCACCGGCACCACCAGTGACCGCGCCGTCGTCGAGGCCGACGGGGCGCTGCGATGACGGGGGTGCAGGGATGAGCCGCGCCCGGGTCCTCGTCGCGCTCGCCGCCGTCGTGGTGGCGCTGGTCCTCCAGGTCTCGCTGTTCCCGCACCTGGCCTGGCAGGGGATCGTCCCCAACCTGTGCCTGCTCGTGGTGGTCGCCGCCGCGCTGACCATCCCGGCACCGTCGGCCCTCCTGCTGGGCTTCGCGGCCGGGGTCGCGCTCGACCTCGCGCCGCCCGCCGACCACGTCGCCGGCCGCTGGGCACTGGCGCTGACCGTCGTCGCCTTCCTCGCCGCCCGCGTGCGCCAGGACGTCCGCCCGACCGCGGTGGCCGTCGTCGCCACGGTGGCCGCGGCGTCGTTCATCGGCACCTCGATCTTCGCGCTCACCGGGCTGCTGCTCGGCGACGCCTGGTCGGTCGCCGAGCTGCTCCAGGTCATCGTGGTCGCCGTCGTGTGGGACGTCCTGCTCACGCCGTTCGTGCTGCCGCCGCTGATGAAGCTCTTCGGCCGGCTCGACCCGCAGCGGATGACGGCCTGATGGGTGCGGTCAACGGCTCGCAGCGCAGCCGCCTGCGCCTGGTGGTGGTGCAGGCCCTCGTCTTCTCGCTGTTCGCGACGCTCTTCGTGCGGCTCTACTACCTCCAGGTCGTCGGCGGCGACGACTACCAGGCGATGGCCGCCGACCAGTCGGTGCGCGACATCGTCGTGCAGCCGCAGCGGGGCCTGATCGTCGACAACCAGGGCCGACCCCTCGTCGCCAACCGCACCTCGTGGGTCATCTCGCTCGATCGCAACCTGATGGACAAGATGACCGACCGGCAGCGCACCGAGCTGGTGCGCCGGGTGTCGGTGGTCGTGGGGGAGACCTCCGAGGCGATCGAGCAGCGGCTGGTGACCTGCGGCCACGAGGGCAGCGTCCGGGGCACCTGCTGGAACGGCTCGCCGTACCAGCCCGTCCCGGTGGCCACCGACGTCACCAAGGACGTCGCGCTGCGGGTGCTCGAGCAGCCCGAGGACTACCCGGGCGTGGTCGCCGAGCAGCAGAGCGTGCGCGCCTACCCCGAGCCCTACGGCGTCAACCTCGCCCACGTGCTCGGCTACCTCAGCCCGATCACCGAGGACGAGTACGACGCCGCGGCCGAGGCCGACGACCGGTCCGCTCAACGGCGGCTCCTCGGTCGGCCGGGCCGGCGTCGAGAAGCAGTACGACGAGTGGCTGCGCGGCCTGCCCGGCTACCGCCGCGTCGCGGTCGACTCGATGGGCCGGGTCCTCGGCGACGACTCGCTCGGTGGAGAGCACGCCCGGCGACACCCTGGTCACCTCCATCGACGCCAAGGTGCAGAGCGTCGTCGAGAAGCAGCTCGCCGAGCGGATCAAGGTGCAGCGACGCAGACCCTCGACACGGTGACCGGTCGCAACTACGTGGCCGACTCCGGCGCCGCGGTCGTGCTCGAGGCGAAGACCGGGCGGGTCGTCGCGATGGCCAGCCAGCCGACGTACGACCCCGGCGTGTGGGTCGGGGGCATCAGCAACAGCGAGCTCGAGCGCCTCTACTCCGAGAAGGCCGGCACCCCGCTGCTCTCGCGGGCGACCCAGGGCCAGTTCGCCCCCGGGTCCACGTGGAAGCCCTTCATGACCGCCGGTGCCCTCCAGAACGGCTACGCCACCGACACCACGCTCCCGTGCTCGAGCGGGTTCCAGGTCGGCAACCGGGTCTTCAAGAACTACGAGTCCGGCGCCTACGGCAACATCGGCTTCGCCAAGGCGCTCGAGGTCTCCTGCAACACCTTCTTCTACCGGATCGGCTACGACTACTGGCAGCGCTTCGGCTCCGACGTCGACGACGTGGACGCCAAGGACCCGCTCGTCGAGGAGGCCAAGACCTTCGGCTTCGGCTCCCGCACCGGGATCGACATCCCCGGCGAGGCGCCCGGACGGATCGCCGACCGGCAGTGGAAGCGCGACTACTACGAGTCGATGAAGGACTACTACTGCGAGCATCGCCGACAAGCCGCAGGACGCCAGGAGACCAGCGACTTCGTCTACAAGTTCGCCGCGCGAGTTCTGCATCGAGGGCTACGCCTACCGGGCCGGTGACGCGGTCAACTTCGCCATCGGCCAGGGCGACACGATCGTCACCCCGCTCCAGCTCGCGCGGGCCTACGCCGCCCTGTCCAACGGCGGCACGCTGTGGCAGCCCACGGTGGCCAAGGCCGTCGTCAGCCCGTCGGGCGAGGTGCTGCGCCGGATCGCCCCGCGCAAGTCCGGCACGGTCGACGTGCCGCGGCGCTACCTCGACTACATCGACCAGGCGCTGCAGAACGTGAGCCGCGTCGGCACCATGGCCTGGAAGCTGGTCGGCTTCCCGCTCGACGACGTCACGATCCGGGCCAAGACCGGCTCGGCGGAGGTCTACGGCAAGCAGTCGACCGGCTGGGTGGCCTCCTACACCGAGGACTACGTCGTGGTGATGATGATCAGCCAGGGCGGCACCGGCTCCGGCTCCACCGGCGACGGCATCCGCAAGATCTGGGAGACGCTCTACGGCGTCGAGGGCGAGAAGGTGCGCCCCGCGAGGCCGCCATCCCCGGCACGGTCTCCCCGAAGACGCTGCCCACCTTCATGGACGACGGCTCGATCATGCCGCCGGCCGTCGAGGGCGCGGGAGGGCGTCGTGAGGACCATGACGAGCGCCCCGCCCGGACGACCGGCCTCCGGTCGGCGGCCTCCGGCAGGCAGGCGCTGCGGGCACCCGGGCTCGACTGGCTGCTGATGGGGGCCGCCCTGGGCCTGGTCGTCATCGGCACGCTGCTGGTCTGGTCGGCCACGTCGACCCGCGACGACCTCACCGGCGGCGACGCCACGGCCTACCTCACGCAAGCAGCTGGTCAACGTCGCGATCGGCCTGGTGCTGATGGTGATGGTGATGGCCACCGACCACCGCTGGGTGCGGATCCTGGCGCCCGCTGGTCTACGTCGGCTCCATCGTCGGCCTGGTCGCTGCGTGCTCGTCGCGGGCAGCACCATCAACGGGTCGCGCTCGTGGCTCCAGGTCGGCGGCATGTCGATCCAGCCCTCGGAGTTCGCCAAGCTCGCGGTCGTGATCGGCATGGCCCTGCTGGTCGCCGAGCGCACCGAGGGCCGGTGGCGTCGCGGCGTCAAGACGCCCGAGGTGCTCGGGATGCTGCTCATCGCCGGCGTGCCCGCCGCGCTCATCCTGCTCCAGCCCGACCTGGGCACGATGCTGGTGCTGACCGCGACGGTCTTCGGCGTGCTGGCCGTGGCCGGCGCCGCCCGTCGCTGGCTGGTCGGCCTCACCCTCGCCGGCGTCGTGGGTGCGCGGCGTGGCGGTGGCGGCCGGGGTCCTGAAGGACTACCAGGTCGACCGCTTCATGGCCTTCACCAACCCGGGGCTCGACCCGCGCGGCGCCGGCTACAACACCGAGCAGGCGCGGATCGCGGTCGGCAACGGCGGCCTCTTCGGCCAGGGCCTCTTCGAGGGCTCGCAGACCCGCTCGGGCTTCGTCCCCGAGCAGCACACCGACTTCATCTTCACCGTCGCCGGCGAGGAGCTCGGCCTCGTCGGGGCCGGCCTGGTCATCGCCCTGCTGGGCATCGTCATCTGGCGGGCGCTGGCCATCGCGATGGACACCGACGACATCTTCGGCCGGGTCGCGGCGGCGGGCATCGCCTGCTGGTTCGGCTTCCAGGCCTTCCAGAACATCGGCATGTGCCTGGGGATCATGCCGGTCACCGGCGTGCCCCTGCCGTTCGTGTCGTACGGCGGCTCGTCGATGTTCGCGGGCATGCTCGCGCTCGGGCTGCTGCAGAACATCCACCTGCGGGCCTCGGCCCCGCTGCCGACCCGGTTCCTCGCGAGCCCGCGGGTGCTGGCCGGCCGGTAGGCCTCAGGCCCGGCGCCGGCGCGTGGGGCAGTCGGTCGAGGCCGGCACGACGTAGTCGACGACGACCCGCGCGTGGTCCGAGACGGACGAGCGCAGCACCTGGGCGCTGCGCGGCTCCAGGGTCGGGCTGGCCATCACGAAGTCGATGCGCGAGCCGTTGGGCCCGGTGCCCTCGGGGCCCGAGCCGGCGACGGGCCAGGCGTCGACCAGCTGCGCCAGCAGCGGGCCGAGGGTCGGGGTGTTGGCGGTCGCGTTCATGTCGCCGCCGAGGATGGTCGGCTGCTCCTCGCCGGCGAGGATGCCGGCCACGTGGCGGGCCTGGGCCTCGCGGAGCCCGACCAGCTTGTTCTGGAGGTGGGTGTTGTAGACCCGCACCTCCTGGCCGCCGACCTCGAGGCCGGCCCACTGGAGGCCGCGCGGCTCGCCGCCGGCGGAGTTGGGCAGCGGGAAGCGTCCGGAGTCGAGGATCTCGAAGCGGGACAGGATCGCCGTGCCGTACTGCCCGTTGCCCTGCACGACGTTGGGGCTGAAGGCGCCCTCCATGCCGAGCGCCTCGGCGAAGTAGGCGACCTGGTCGATGCCGCCCGTGCGGCCGTGGAAGCGGTCGATCTCCTGGAGCAGCACGATGTCGGGGTCGAGCGCACGGATCTCCTGCGCGACCGTGGCGATGCCGCCGAAGGACCGGTGGGTGTTGAAGGAGACGACCCGGACGTCGACGGACTCCTGGAGCTTGCGGCAGGCGATCGCCTCGATGCCGGGCGGGGGAGTGGGGATCTCCTCGGTGGCGCCCGCGCGGGGCCGGCCCGGCCTTCCGGGCCGCCCGTCCCGTCCGCGGACGGCAGCGGGGTCTCGATGGTGACCGACGGCGTGGGCGTCGCTGCGGCGTCGATGCCCTCGGGCAGGTCGTCGCCGCGTCGGCGGTCGACCACGACGAGTGTGGCGATGACGCCGAGCACGAGCGCCAGCAGCACCGCGCGCACCAGCTGCTCCCGTCGTGTCACGCAGTGAAGTGTGCCCGGTGGGGCCCGCACTTTCGACGCGCCGGTGGCTTTTCGCGCACCGCCGCGCGCGGCGTACCCTTGAGGGCTGGTCCGTCCCCCGACTCTCCGAGGTGCTTCTCGCGTGTCCGTCTCCACCTCCGTGCCCGCTCCGGCGTCGGTCTTCCCGCTGCTGGAGTCCCGCCTCCCGTCGGTGCAGAAGCCGATCCAGTACGTCGGCGGCGAGCTCAACTCGACGGTGAAGTCCTGGAACTGTGCGGCGGAGTCCGAGGCAGGCGGCGAAACCGTCCGCTGGGCCCTGATGTACCCCGACGCCTACGAGGTCGGGCTGCCCAACCAGGGCGTCCAGATCCTCTACGAGGTGCTCAACGAGCGCGACTGGATCGTCGCCGAGCGCACGTACGCCGTGTGGCCCGACATGGAGGCCGTGATGCGGGAGCACGACATCCCGCAGTTCACCGTCGACAGCCACCGTCCGGTGCGCGCCTTCGACGTCCTCGGCCTGTCGTTCTCCACCGAGCTCGGCTACACCAACATGCTCAACGCCCTCGACCTCGCGGGCATCGCCCTGCACGCGGTCGACCGCGGCGACGACGAGCCGATCGTGCTCGCCGGCGGGCACGCGGCCTTCAACCCCGAGCCGATCGCCGACTTCATCGACGCCGCCGTCCTCGGTGACGGCGAGGAGGTCGTGCTCGCGATCTCCGAGGTCGTCCGCGAGTGGAAGACCGAGGGCCGCCCCGGCGGGCGCGACGAGCTGCTGCGCCGCCTCGCGGTCAGCGGCGGCGTCTACGTCCCGAAGTTCTACGACGTCGTCTACACCGCCGACGGCACCATCGAGGCCGTCGTCCCCAACAAGCCCGGCATCCCGTTCCGGGTCAGCAAGCACACGCTGATGGACCTCGACGCCTGGCCCTACCCGAAGAAGCCGCTGGTGCCGCTGGCCGAGACGGTGCACGAGCGCTTCAGCGTCGAGATCTTCCGCGGCTGCACCCGCGGCTGCCGCTTCTGCCAGGCCGGCATGATCACCCGACCGGTGCGCGAGCGCTCGATCAAGACCATCGGCGACATGGTCGAGAACGGCATCCGCACGTCCGGCTTCGAGGAGGTCGGCCTGCTGTCGCTCTCCAGCGCCGACCACACCGAGATCGGGGAGGTCGCCAAGGGCCTGGCCGACCGCTACGAGGGCTCCAACGTCTCGCTGTCGCTGCCCTCGACCCGCGTCGACGCCTTCAACATCTCCCTGGCCAACGAGTTCTCCCGCAACGGACGGCGCTCGGGCCTGACCTTCGCCCCCGAGGGCGGCTCGGAGCGGATGCGCAAGGTGATCAACAAGATGGTCACCGAGGAGGACCTGATCAACACCGTCGCCGCGGCGTACTCCCACGGCTGGCGGCAGGTCAAGCTCTACTTCATGGTCGGCCTGCCGACCGAGACCGACGAGGACGTCCTCCAGGTCGCCGACCTGGCCAAGAAGGTCATCGCCAAGGGCCGTGAGGTCACCGGCCACAACGACATCCGCTGCACCGTGTCGATCGGCGGTTTCGTGCCCAAGCCGCACACGCCCTTCCAGTGGGCGGCCCAGCTCGACCACGAGACCACCGACAGCCGCCTCAAGAAGCTGCGCGACACCGTCCGCGAGGACAAGCGCTTCGGCCGGGCCATCGGCTTCCGCTACCACGACGGCAAGCCCGGCATCGTCGAGGGACTGCTGTCGCGCGGTGACCGCCGCGTCGGGCGGGTCATCGAGGAGGTCTGGCGCGACGGCGGCCGCTTCGACGGCTGGAGCGAGCACTTCTCCTACGACCGCTGGATGGCCGCCACCGAGCGCGGCCTCGCGGGCACCGGCGTCGACGTCGACTGGTACACCGTGCGCGAGCGCGAGTACGACGAGGTCCTGCCCTGGGACCACCTCGACTCGGGCCTCGACAAGGACTGGATGTGGGCCGACTGGGAGGACGCGCTCGCCGCGGCCGAGGGCGCCGACATCGAGGTCGAGGACTGCCGCTGGACGCCCTGCTACGACTGCGGGGTGTGCCCGGAGATGGGGACCGAGATCCAGATCGGCCCCACGGGCCAGACGCTGCTGCCGCTCTCCGTCGTCTGAGGCGCGCCGCCGCCGGGCCCCGCCTCAGTGGGCTCCGGTGTCGGGGAGTGCCTCGCGGAAGTGCCCCTCCACCTGCTCCTTCGAGTACTGGACCGGCTCCGGCGTCCTGTCGAGCCCGAAGAGCTCCCGGAAGGCCTGCCTGTCGTTGAAGCTGGGGACCGGCCGGTCGGGGACCGGAACCCCGAGGAAGTCGCACAGTGGCTCCCAGCCCTCGGTGACGTCGTAGACGAGCAGACGGTCGGCGGGCACGCCCTCGATGACCTCCCGGTTGTGCCGCAGGTAGGAGTCGATGAGCTGCGCGGGTGTCTGCTCGGCGTACGGCGCCCCGAACGAACGGGTGGTCAGCACGCGCCCGAAGTGGGCCATGTCCGCCAGGACCTGGCCGTCCACAGCAGGGTCGGGCAACGGCTGCAGCATGAGCTCGTGGATGGTGTCCCGGTAGGAGAGCCACCAGCGTTCGGGGGGACGGACCGTGAGCAGCACCTTCGCGTCCGGCCAGACCTGCATGAGCTCGCGCCACAGCGAGCACCCCGGCCAGTCGACCGTGGCGCCGTAGTCGGCGAGCACGCCGCCGAGCTGCGAGGGATCACCGTCGGCCGCGGCCAGCCAGGCGGGCTGGTGGTCGAGGTGCGCCAGGGCCTCGAACATGTGGTAGCACGGCCGGTCGAGCAGGATCTCGAGCGCCGCCTTGGTCGAGGTCGTCCCGGTGCGCCCGAATCCGGCCCCGATCACCTCCAGCACGTCGGCCCCCTCCCTCGTGCCGACCAGTGTGCTCCCGCGGTGGCCGCCTCGTCCACGGGTCACTTGGATGTGGCTTCGGTGCCACCAGGTGACACCGAAGCCACACTCAGCCGCGGCGGACGGCCGGCTGCGACTGCGGGGTTGCCGGGAGATGGGACCGAGATCCAGATCGGCCCCACCGGCCGGACACTGGTCCCGCGTTCCGTGGTGCAGGCCACAGCCGCGTGCCAGACTCCGCCCCGTGCATCACGTGCTGGACCTCGGGTCCCGGAAGTTCTGGCGGTTCACCGGCCGGGCGGTCGACCTCGACGGTCGGGAGCGGTGGCTCGACGCGCCGGTCAGCAGCTCGCCGAAGGTGACGGCGGCGTGGCTGGCGGCCGAGGCCGCCCGGCACGGTGGGACCGTCGTCGAGGACGACCCGACGGCCGGTCTGCTGCCGTCCATGGCCGCCCTCGACGGCCCCGGCTTCGAGGCGCACCGGCTGCGTCCGGAGATCCGCGACTTCTACGAGAACACCGCGGCGTGGCAGATGGAGGTGTGGACCGGCTGGTCACCGCTGTTCTGGCCCGCGGGGGAGCTGGTCGCCCGCCTGTGGGGCCGGCGGGTCGAGCAGCTCGCCCTGCCGATGCGTCCGCTCGACGTGGCCCACGGGATGAGCAGCCAGGTCACGCCGATCCATGACCACCGGGGCGTCCAGGTCGCGGCCGCCTGGACGCGCACGCTGCGCGGGAGCGGTCGCACCGCGTTCAGCGGGGCCTACTCGACGCGGACCCTGCCGGGGGCCGACCGGCCGAGCGTCCACGTCGCGTTCCCGCTGGAGTCGGGCAACGTCCAGGTGTTCCTGCGTCCGTCGGTGGTCGACGACGGAGGGCTCCTCCTGGAGTCGCCGCGGGGCGCCTTCGGCCAGGACGGCGCGTACGTCGTCGTACGGGACGCCCGCGACCACGCCGCCCGGGTGCCGCTCCACGAGCGGTTCCACGTGTACGTCGACCCGGACGGCGTCCTGCGCACCGACCACGAGCTGCGCCTCTGGAACGCTGCGGCGGTCCGGCTCCACTACAAGCTGGAACGCGCACGGTGACGATCCACACCTTCCACCTCGCCGAGGTGCCGGCGTCCGTGGGTGCCCGGGCGCTGGTACGTCCGCCGGTGGCCGGCGGTGTCACCGGGCTCGACCACGCCGAGTCCTTGTCACTGATGCGACTCGGAGCGCCGATCCTCTCGCCGGACCGCCTGCAGCTGCGTCGCCTGGCCGTCTTCGCCCAGTGGCGTGACGAGGCCGCCGTCGATCGCTTCCTGGAGCAGGACCCGCTCGGTCGCGCGCTCGACCGCGGGATGGCACGTGCGCCTGGAGTTCCTGCGCCGCTGGTCGACGCTGGCGGCGTTGCCCGGCCTGCCGGTGCGTGCCGGGACCTGGGAGCAGGACGAGCCCGTCGTGGCCGTCACGGTCGCGCGGATGCGCGTCGCCCAGCTGCCTCGCTTCCTGCACTGGGGCAGGCCGGTCGAGCGGCTCGTCCGCGACCACCCCGGCGTCACGCTGGCGCTCGCGGCCTTCCGGCCACCGCGGACGATCTCGACGTTCTCGATCTGGCGCACCGTGCGCGAGATGGAGGAGATGGTCCACGGTCGGTCCGACGTCCCGGCGCCGGAGCGGCACGTCGCCGCCATGGCCGAGCGCGAGCGCCGCGACTTCCACCACGAGTTCGCCACCTATCGCTTCCGGCCCCTCTCCGAGCACGGTGCCTGGGAGGGCCGGACGGGCCTCGTGCCGCGGTCCTGAGGAGGAGCCGCCACACTCAGCCGCGCCGGACGTCCAGCTGCTGGTCGAAGTACCGGATGGTGCGGTCCATGCCGGCGAAGAAGGCGGGGCCGAAGGCGTGCCCGTCGTCGTACCACGCGAGGGTGCTGTCGACCCCGGCCCGCTGCATGGCCGACTGCGTCGCGCGGGCCCAGGCCGGGGGACAGGTGTCGTCGAAGCGGCCGTGCACGAGGAGCACCGGCTCGGTGATCTCGTCGAGGTAGGGCCGCGCGGAGGCGGCCCGCCAGAAGTCGGGGCGCTGCTCGGGCAGTCCGTGGGCCTGCACGATGGCCTCCTCGCGCGCGTCGCCGTCGGGCCGGATGAACTGGTTGAAGTTCTCCCCCTCCAGGGAGGAGACCGAGGCCCACAGCGATCCCGCCTGCACGAGCCCGGGCTCCGCGACGAGGGCCTTCATCACCACGCCACCACCCATCGAGCGGCCCATCAGCGCCACCCGGTCGTCGTCGACGGGCACGCCGCGGGCGGCGCGCAGGGCCTTGACGGCCGCGATCACGTCGGCGGAGTAGCCCAGTCGCAGGTCACGGTCCGAGCGCGGGTCGTCGGTCGACTCGGCGTGCCCCCGGTAGTCGACGTGCAGCGCGACGTACCCGCGACTGGCGAGGACCCCGCGCTCGCGGGTCATGCCCTGGCCGCGGACGTAGTAGGCGGGGTCGATGTAGCCGTGGGCCAGCACCACCGCGGGGAACGGTCCGCGCCCGGTCGGCACGTTGAGGACCCCGCTGATCGTGAAGCGCCGCGTCCCGCGGTCGTCGGTGGTCGTGGCGCGATAGGTGACGTCGTACGACGTGTAGGCGGCCGTCCGCTCCCGCACGGCACCCAACCGGAGCCGGTCCCCGCGGTGCTCGCCGGCGGACAGGGCGGCCATCGAGACCGGGTGCGGGGGCCTGGTGGGCTCCTCGGTGGGCTCCTCGGTCGGCTCCTCGGTGGGAGGCGACGAGGACTCGGACGGTGCCGAGGACTCGGCGGGGGAGGACGGGGCCGACTCCTCGCTCGAGGGCGAGGGCTCCGCGGCGCCCGGCGTACCCGACCCGCCCGAGCACCCGGCGAGCAGGAGCACGGTGACGAGGGACGCAGTGAGCGCGGCGGGTCCGCGGGGCCGGCGGCGTACGACCTCGGTCACGACGAGAGCTCCTCGGGTCGGGACCTCCACGGTACGGGGGAGGCGGAGCGATAGGGTCGCGCCGTGGCTGACCAGGGACACGCAGACCCGCTCGGGGAGCAGGCGCAGCAGGAGATCGCGCGCCTCACCGAGGAGCTCGCGACCGTCCGGGCCGAGCTCGCGGCGCTGCGCCGCCGCTCCGAGGAGTGGGGCGAGAAGGAGGCGCGGATCCGCACCGCCCGGGACCGCGCCGTGAAGTCCGCCGACGAGCTGTCGGAGGCCCTCGCCCGGCGGCTGCGCATCGACGCGGCCGGCGGGCGTCGGTGGAGCCGGCGGTCGCAAGGGCGTGTCGCTCTTCAAGGAGCGTCAGCAGCCGGTGACGAAGGAGGAGGCCGCCCAGCTCGAGCTCATCCGCGGGTCGGCGCTCTTCGACGACGCGTGGTACCTCCGGACCTACCACGACGTCGCCCACCTCGGCGAGGACCCGGCGCTGCACTTCCTGCGGCACCCCTACAACCCGTTCCGGCGGCCCAGCGACGACTTCGACATCGGCCAGTACGTCATCGACCACCCGGAGGTGCTCGTCGACCGGGTCAACCCGCTCGTGCACTTCCTGCTGTCCCCGGAGTCCGAGGGCGCGGACGCCTACCCGCCCCGGCCCCGATGAGCGGGTCCGACCCCGCGCTGGAGGAGCGCCGCGCCGCCGTCGCCGACTTCCAGCGCCGCTGGTGGCGCTTCGCCCGGCAGTGGCGCGCCGCCGTCCGCCGCGGACCCGACGAGGCCGTCGCCCTGGTCGGGAGGGCCCTGGCCGACGGCCTGCCCCCGGTGGCCGACGGCAACCCCCAGCCGCCCCCGCCGGAGGTGCAGGACGACGCGCACCGCGCCGTGGTCGCCGCCAGCGGCTTCCTCGACGCCGACGAGTACGCCCTCCAGCACCGGCTGCTGCGCCGTCAGGACCCGGCCCGCCACTACGTCGAGACCGGCTGGCGCACCCTGCGCGCCCCCAGCCTGCGCTTCGACCTCTGGCACTACTGGGCCAGCCACCTCGACCCGACCGGCGAGGAGGTCGACCCGCTCCTCCACTTCCTGCTCGTGGGTCGTCATGCGGGTCTCTCCCCGCTCCCGCAGCCAATTCCGACCCGCACCCCCACGTCGTACGCCGCGGGCCGGGTCGTCCGCCGGGCCTGCCTGTTCGCCGGCTACGACGCCGACGGGCTCGTCGACGACTACGTCGTGGACTACCTCACCGAGCTCGCCCGGCACGCGGACGTGTTCTACGTCGCCGACGGGGTCCTCGAGCCCGGCCAGCTGGACCGGCTCGACGGCATCGTGGCCGGGGCGTGGAGCGTCCCGCACGGCGCCTACGACTTCGGGTCCTTCTCGCTGCTGGCGCGCGACCTCGTGGGCTGGGAGCGGCTCGAGGGCTACGACGAAGTGATCCTGGCCAACGACTCCTGCTACCTCCTGCGCCCCCTCGACGACGTGCTCGCCGAGATGGACACCCGCGCCTGCGACTGGTGGAGCCTCCAGGCGACCTCGATGGAGCACGACGAGTCGTACGTCGTCGACGACGCGCCGATCCCGCTCGCCGAGGCCAAGGCCCGCTTCCTCGGGGAGCGCCACTGGACCGACGTCCGCCACCTGCACCTCTCGTCGTACTTCCTCGTCTTCCGGCGTCCCGTGCTCGACGACCCCGGCTTCCGCTGGCGGCTCGACCACGTCGCCGTGCAGAGCGACAAGATGCTCGTCATCCACAAGTACGAGGTCGGCATCAGCCGCTACCTCACCGACGCGGGCTTCGACTTCGACACCTTCATCCCGGAGCTCTACGCGTTCCACCCGCTCTACTCGCGGCACTTCTTCGAGCTGGTCGAGCGCGGCTTCCCGCTCGTCAAGCGCAACTTCGTGGGGGAGAACCCGCGCCACGTGCTCGACCTGGAGCGCTGGCCCGAGCGGCTCGGCGCGCTGGTGCCCGGCCTCCGGCTGGATCCGATCCGGGCCAACCTCGACCGGGTGAGCCCGGTCGACCGGCTGCACGAGGCCCACGACATCCGCCTCGACACCGACGGCCGGCGGCGGCTCATCCCGCGCCGGGCCGTGTGGGGCGGCGCCCTGCGCACCCTCGACCGGGAGAGCCCGACCTTCGAGCACTGGTGGGCGTTCGTCGCGTCGCCGACCACCGGCCGGCTCGACCCGGGGGTGCGCGCCGTCCTGGACGAGGTCCGCCACGACCCGAGCATCCACAAGGTCGTCCTGTCCCGCTCGCGCCGGCTGCCCGACGACGCCAGCGGCGACAACCTCACAGTCCTCCCGATCCACACGGTCCACGGCCAGCACGCGCTCATCCGGTGCGGACGCATCGTGGTGGACGTGGAGCCCAACGTCGCCATCGACCTGCCGCTCTCGCCGTCGCGCCACGACTTCCTGCACGTCGGCATCGGCGTGCCCGTGCTGCCGCACGACGCGTCGCGCACCCCGGGAGGGGAGTGGCGCAAGGTGCTCGCCGCGGCGGTCACGTCGCAGGCCGACGCCCTCGTGCGCAGCGCCGGCGACCCCGACCTCGGGCTCGCGCAAGGCGTGGGCCACCGGGCTGCCACGCCACGACCTCCTGGTCCGCGACGACCTGCCGGCGGACCTCGCCGCCGAGGAGGCGCGCGTGCGCGACCTCGTCGGCGACCGGCGACTGGTCGTCTGGTGGCCGCACGCCGGGTCCGGCGCGACGTACACCCCCGACGAGGTGGCCCGGCTGGCCGGGTGGGCCCGTGAGCACGGCGTCGTGGTCGGCGTCCGCGAGCCGCGGGTCGACCGGATGGACGGTTGGACCCGCGCGCTCGCCGGGGCCGACGTGCTGGGCCTGTCGCCCCGCAGCGTCCCGTGGTCCAGCGTGGTCCACCGGGTCGCGTCCGCGGTGGTCACGGACCGCTCGCCGGAGGCGTACGACGCGCTGGTCACCGGCACGCCGCTCGTCGTGCATGCCCCGCCCGCGACGCCCTCGGGTCGACCCGAGCCGGTGCTCCAGGGCGACGGGTGGCCCGAGCCCCGGAGCGTGACGAGCCTCGACGAGCTCCTGGAGGCCCTCTCCGACATCGCCGCCGCCGGGTGGCCGGTCACGCCGCCGGACCGCGAGCGTCCGGGCGTCGCACCGCTCGACGGCCACGCCGCGTGGCGCTTCGCGCAGCGGGTGCGCGGGCTCAGCCTGCGCTGAGGTCGCGCTCCCACTCCTCGAGCGGCAGGTACGTCGCGCGGACCCGGTGGGCCAGCCGGGCGCCGCTGCGCCCGTCGCTGGCGGTGTGCAGGGATCGCCCCCACGCGAGCCAGGCCTCGTCGACGGGCGCCCCCTCGAGGTGGGCGTCCACGGCGACGAGCCCGTCGGCCAGCGTGGGGTGCTCGACGAGCGGGCTCCCGCTCGCCCCCGGGAGGGCCACGACGGGCAGGCCCGGCACGGCGGCGTCGGCGAGGTCGGCGGGCCAGCCCGTCGCGACGACGTCGGCGAGGCGCCACGCCATCTCGGGCTGCACCGGGTGCGGGGTGAGGGCGTCCGGTCGCACCTGCGCGGCGTCGTACAGGTCGACCAGCGGCGCCGGCACCGGGGTGCTCCACCCGGGCGGGGCCGCCCACAGCACGGCGACCTCCTCGTGGTCGTCGGCCCAGGCCGTCGAGTGCCTCGACCTCCTCGTCCGTCGCGGAGAGAGGCGAGACCACGACGACACGGCGACCCGCCACCACGGACCGGAGCGCGGCGAGGTCGGCCCGCAGCGGTGCCGACAGGGTGTCCTCGGCGGCCAGCAGCAGGTCGAGGCGCGGCGAGCCGGTCGCCCACACGTCGTCGGCGCCGACCCGCGGGTGGGTCGCCACCGCCGCCTCGACCAGCGCGTCCCCGGAGGTCACGACGGCCGTCACGAGGGAGCGCTCGTAGTCGCGCGGCGGCGCCTCACGCTCGCCCCAGAGGCCCGTCAGCGGCAGGGGAGCGGGCACGAGACCGGTCGGGGACCCGAGGTCCACGAAGCGGTGGTGACGGGCGGACAGCGGGTGGTTGACGTCGCTGCGGGCGCCGGCGCCGACGAAGATGTGCTGCGAGCGCAAGGTGTACATCTGCCCCGGGGCGCTCTCCCGGGCACGGTGGTGACCCTGGCGCCGGCGACCTTCACGGGCCGGTGGCCCGCCAGCACGATCTTGTGGATCGAGGGGTCGTCCCGGACCGCCTCGAGGAGCCCGCGGACCTCACCGGACATCACCCCGGTGCGCGCGTCGACCGGGAAGACCCACCAGTGCGGGTGCTTGGGGGTCCAGCGGTCCTCGTCGTCGAAGGCGTCGGGTCCGATGCCTTGCGGCACCTCGACCGTCCCGTCCGGTCGCGAGGTGATGGAGAAGCTGCGGTGCAGGCTCCACGCCGGCGCGACCCGGTGCAGGTTGCGCTCCATCGCCTCCACGTGGGCGTCGGGGACGATCGCGAGCACGCGCTCCTTCCACCTCCGCAGGTCCGGCCGGGAGAAGGGGTTCTCGTAGAGGAACTGGCGCTTGAGCAGCGGGAAGCCGTCGCGCATGAGGTCGAAGGCCGACTCCCGGTAGACCGGGTGGTAGGGCAGGATCCCGTCGACGTACGTCGCGAGGTGGTGCCCGCCCAGGATCAGCAGCCGGGAGAAGCCGATCTCGTACTTGAGGATGATCGTCGTCTTGTCGGTCTGCGCGGCGACGTTGTCGAGGCGCGCGCGGAAGGCGGGGTCGTCGATCACGCGCTTGCGGTAGGCGACGAAGTAGGACCCGACGTGGATGAAGTCGTTGTAGCGCCACAGGTCGATCTGGCGCATCTGCTCCTCGACGTCGTCGATGGCCAGCGGCCGGCCGAGGCGCTCGAAGTCGGCGGCGGTGAAGTCGCTCGTACGTCGCCTGGAGGCCCCACCAGTCGCACGCGGTCGCGTCCATCCGGGCGAAGACCTGGTCGAAGGGCTGCACGAGGTAGCAGCGAGTCGTTGGCGAGCAGCAGCTCGTCGTACGTGTCGATGACGTCCCAGCCGACGAGGTCGCGGGCCAGCAGCGAGTAGGACCCGAAGTCGTAGCGGCCGTGGCGGATCGCCCAGCGGCCCTTCGTGTACGGCGCGACCTTGGCGAGCTCCGCGTCGTCCATCTCGCAGTCGGCGAGGTAGTAGACGTCCGCGTGCCGGCTCAGGTCGGCGAGGTAGTCGACGACCGTCGGGTCGACGACACCGTCGACGTCGTACGCCGCGAAGAGGCACACCCGGCGCATCGGGGCCCTGGGGACGGTCGCCGCGGGCAGCGTGCGCACCTCGCGGCAGCGTGGGCAGACCGGCGCGGCGCCCCTCGCACAGGTAGTGGAGGAGCGGGTTGACCGCCTCGCTGGTGGGGTCGAGGTGGGCGCTCCAGTAGAACCACAGGTCGAAGGACGGCGACGGGTGCCGCAGCTCCTTCCAGCCCTGGGTCACGAAGTGCCGCAGCTCCTCGGGGTAGCCGCACAGGTTCCACGCCCGGTCCTGGTTGTGCCACCAGTAGCCGAACGCGTCGAACTCGCCGCTGGCCGCGACGACCGCCATCTCGGCGGCGACCCGGTCGGCGGTCGGGAGGTCCGCGGCCAGCAGGTGCTCGCTGCCCGCCTCGGGGAGCCCGTGCTCCAGCACGTCCGCCACGAGGGCGTCGCGGTCCTGCGGCGGGGCGTCGGCGAAGCGGCGTACGAACGCCAGCCAGCGCTGCTCGAACTCGTCCATGCACCCCACCCCGTCGGCCTGTTCCCGACCACACACCCTAGTGGGCGGCCCACGGGGGCGACGACGCCCCGATGCTAGGTTTCCGGGCGTGGAGCAGCACACGGACGAGGTCACCGCCGGGCAGGAGCCCGACGGCCTGCGCGACGCCCTCCGCCTCGCCCAGCGCGAGCTGAAGTGGACGCAGATCGAGCACGAGCACCAGGCCGAGGCCCTGCAGCGGGTACGCCGCCAGCGCGCGCGGCTGCGCGAGCAGCTCGACCAGGCCACCGAGGCCCTCGCGGAGGTGCTCGGCGAGCGCTACCGGTCCGAGACCGGGGGAGCGCGGTCCGCCCTGGGTCGGCTGGCGCGACGGGGTGACGCTTCCGAGGCCGACCTCGTGGCCGAGGTGGAGGCCTCCGAGCTGTTCGACGCCGCGTGGTACCTCCGCCGCTACCCCGAGGTCGTGCGCGACCGTGTCGCACCGGCCGTGCACCTCGTGCGCCACGGCAACGAGCAGGGCCTGGACCCCAGCGACCGCTTCGCCACCCGCGCCTACCTCGCCGCGCACCCGGAGGCTGTCGCCTCCGGCCTCCCCGCCCTGGTGCACCACCTCCGGACCGGCGCCTGACCACCCCGATGGAGCCGGGGGACCAAGCGCGTGAGCGACCGGGTGCACGACCACGTCGTGGTCGGCGCCGGCATCGTCGGCCTCTCCACCGCCCGGCACCTCCTGCGCGTCCCGCCCCGGCGCCGACGTGCTCGTGCTCGACAAGGAGCCCGGCGTCGGTCGCCACCAGACCGGCCACAACAGCGGCGTGATCCACTCCGGGATCTACTACGAGCCGGGGTCGCTCAAGGCGCGGCTGTGCCGCGAGGGCGCCCGCCTGACGGAGGAGTACGCCGCGGAGCGCGGCATCCCCGTCCGCGTCATCGGCAAGCTCCTCGTCGCCACCGACGAGCGCGAGCTCGCCGGCATGCGCGCCCTGCGCGAGCGGGCCGATGTCAACGGCGTTGCGGCCGAGGTGATCGACGCCGCCGAGCTGCGCCGCCGCGAACCCCATGTCACCGGACTCGGCGCACTTGGCTCCCCGGCACCGGCATCACCGACTACCGCGCGATCACCCGCGCGCTCGCCGACGACGTGCGCAGCGCCGGCGGGGGGGTCGTGACCGGTTGCGAGGTCACGCGGATCCAGGAGCTCGGCGAGGAGGTCCGCCTCACGACCAGCAGCGGCGTCGTACGGGCCCGCAACGTCGTCTTCTGCGCCGGTGTCCAGGCCGACCGAGTGGCCCGGATGGCCGGGCTGGCCGTGGACTTCGCGATCGTCCCCTTCCGCGGGGAGTACTACGACGTGGTCCCCGAGCGGGCCGACCTGGTGAGCTCGCTCATCTACCCGATCCCCGATCCCGCGCTGCCGTTCCTCGGTGTGCACCTGACCCCGACTGTCGAGGGGGGCCTGAACGTCGGCCCCAACGCCGTGCTGGGCTTCGCCCGCGAGGGCTACCCGAAGTTCTCCTTCGCATGGCGCGACACGGTCGAGCTGGCCCGCTTCCGCGGCATGTACCCCTTGGCGCGCCGCAACGTCCGCACCGGCCTGCGTGAGATGCGCAACTCGCTGTGGAAGACCGGGTACCTCCGCGAGTGCCAGAAGTACGCACCCGGCCTGACCGCCGCCGACCTCGTGCCCCGCGAGGCGGGCATCCGGGCCCAGGCCGTGCTGCGCGACGGCTCGTTCGTCCACGACTTCCTGCTGCGTCGTACGGCGCGCACCCTGCACGTGGTCAACGCGCCGTCCCCGGCGGCCACGTCGGCGCTGCCGATCGGGCGGGTGCTGGCGCGGATGGTCCTCACCGGCGAGGACCGCGTCGACGACTGACCGGCGGCGACCGGCGGTCAGCCGTCGACGGCGTACAGGTACTGCGGCGCGCCGCCCCAGGTGAACTCACGGACCAGTCGCAGGCAGGAGTTGTCCCGCTCGGTGCTGGCGACGATCCACCCCACCCGCAGCTCGTCCGGGAGCGCGCAGGGGTTGGCGTCGATGGCGATCACGTCGGTGAACGGCGCCGTGATGACGGCGGGCTTCGCCGAGTTGTTGAAGGTCATGGTGATGTAGCTCGCGCCGCGGTTCCACGCCTCCTCCTGGGCGCGGCCCGGGTCGAGGGCCTCCCACGCGTCGGCGTCGGGCCCGCTGATCTGCCACCCGGTGAGGCTCGGCACGCCGTTGGCCACGAGCATCGCGCTGGTGTCGCGCGACTCGGAGGCCACGACGAGGTCCGCCGCACTGGCCCGGTCTGCCAGCCCGCGGGCCGAGGTGGCGGCCGCGCTGGCTCGCAGGTCGCCGAGGCCGAAGGTGATCGGGTTGACCCGCGCCACCGGCAGGACGAGCAGCAGGCAGGCCAGCAGCACCACGGGTCCGGTCGGGCGGACGCTCACGGCCCACACGCCGACACCCAGCAGGGCGAGGACGACGACGACCTGCCAGACGGTGAGGGCCGGCAGGACGGCGCGCAGGTCGACGAGGCCGACCAGGGTGACGGCGACGCACAGGACGGCGGGCACGACGGCGCGGCGTCGGGTGAGCGGGCCGGTCAGCGACAGGGCCAGGACCAGCACCATGGCGGCGCCGAACCCGACGGTCTGCGCGGCCCGCAGCGGGTCCACCCGGTTGAGCACGGGCACGTGCGTGCCGAAGGCGCCCCACGCCGTGGTGCACCAGAGCAGCCACACGCCGTTGGCGCCGACGAGGGTCCACACGACCGCACGCCGTGCCGGCTCGACCCCGGGGAGGCCGCGGCGCAGCAGCCACAGGGCCCACACGCCGCAGAAGAGGTAGGCCGACGCCATCTCGGTGGGGTTGAGCACGGTCGGTGCGGCACCCTCCTGGAGCGGTGCCAGTCCGGGTGCGCCCCACAGGCTGAACGGCGAGACCGCGTCGCCGGTGAGTCGTCGCAGCCCCGGGTAGACCGTGTCGAGGGTGGCTCGGATCGCCGGGAGGTTCTCGACCACGGTGCCGCCGAGGACGATCCCGCCGGCGGCGGCGCCGATGCCGAGCACGACCAGCCCGGCCCGGCGCGGCGCCTCCCGCAGCAGGTAGGCCGCGGTCGCGAGCACCAGGGGAAGTCCGAGGGTGAGGTACCACGGCACGTAGTACGTCGCGAAGCGTCCGAGCAGGATCCCGCCGACGGCGGCCAGCAGCCCGGCCAGCAGGCGGCGCCCCCGGGTCCGGTGGCGTTGCCACTGCTCGTGCGCGAGGACGAGGAGCAGGCAGCCGAGGCTGGCGTGGGCCAGGATCCGCACCGGCGTCAGGGACCACCACAGCGTGGTCGGTGCCAGGAGCACCAGTCCGAAGCCCAGCCACGACAGCGGCGTCGTCGCACCCCAGCGCCTCAGCAGCGGGGGGAGCGCGAGCGCCAGGAGCAGCACGGGGAAGGCACGGACGGCCGCGAAGAGCTGGACGTCGGGCAGCACCGGGCCGAGGCGCAGCAGGTTGTACTCACCGAACAGGATCGTCTCGAAGACCTGCCCCGACGAGACCTGGAAGGTCAGGTCCGGTCCCTCGGCGAGGGGGGAGTGGGTCGCCCGGCCCTCGGCCAGGACCGCGAGCTCCTGGGTGGTGAGCGTGAGGTACTCGTCGCTGCGGATCGGCCGCGGCTCGCCCCACATCTCCCCGAGCGGCGCCGCCGGGTCCTCCCGCAGCTGGGCCATGCCGAGCGAGGAGGTCGTGGCGCCGGCGAGGACGATGACGAGGTAGAGCAGCACCGGCACGATGACGCCGAGGCGTCCGGCCCACCGGGAGTCGGGGCGCGGGAGGACTCGTGTCCGCTGTCCTGCCATCCGTCGAGCGCTCCTGAGTCCTGGGGTGTGCGACGCGACAGGGTAGCGTCCGGCGCTGAGCCGCCGATGACCGTCCCCGGCCGCTCCTGCTCATACCCTTCGACCATGGAAGCAATTCCCGTGCCTGTCTCGAACCCACCCACCAGCGCCCCCGAGAGCCCGCCGCGGAGCGCCGCAGAGAGCTCTCCCGACGCGACCAGCGCCTCCACCCCGGCCGCCGACGAGTCGATCGAGCTCTCCATCGTGATGCCGTGCCTCAACGAGAGCGAGACGCTCGCCACGTGCATCCGGCACGCCCGGCACTTCCTGGACGACCTCGGGCGTGGTCGGCGAGGTGGTCATCGCCGACAACGGCTCGCACCGACGGCTCGCAGGCAGATCGCCGAGGCCGAGGGCGCCCGGGTCGTGCACGTGCCCGAGAAGGGGCTACGGCGCCGCGCTGATCGGCGGCATCGCGCGCGGCGCGCGGCACCTACGTCGCGATGGGCGACGCCGACGACAGCTACGACTTCGAGGGCCTCGGGCCGTTCGTCGACGAGCTGCGCGACGGCGCCGACCTGGTGATGGGCAACCGGTTCCGCGGCGGCATCGAGCCCGGCGCCATGCCGCCGCTGCACCGGTACCTCGGCAACCCGGTGCTCTCGCATGGTCGGCCGGCTGTTCTTCGACGCCCCGGTCAAGGACTTCCACTGCGGGCTGCGCGCGTTCCGCCGCGACTCGATCACCGCCCTGCGGCCTGCGCACCACCGGCATGGAGTTCGCCAGCGAGATGGTGGTGAAGGCGTCCCTCACCGGCCTCGGCATCGTCGAGGTGCCCGACCACCCTGCGCAAGGACGGCCGCAGCCGGCCGCCGCACCTGCGCAGCTGGCGCGACGGCTGGCGCCACCTGCGCTTCCTGATGCTCTACAGCCCGCGCTGGCTGTTCCTCTACCCGGGCCTCGTCGCTGACCCTGCTGGGCCTGCGTCGCGACCGTCGTGCTGCTGGCCGGACCGGTGCCGCATCGGCGACTTCGGCCTCGACGTCGGCACGATGATGTACGCCGCCGCGCTCGCCGTCGTCGGCTACCAGGCGGTGCTGTTCGCCCTGCTGTCCAAGGTCTACGCCCTCCACGAGGGGTTCCTGCCGGCCAGTGCGCGGTTCCGGACGTTCCAGGGCCGGCTCAACCTCGAGAACATCATCGTCGCCGGCGATCGTCATCTTCCTGCTCGGCCTGGTCTGGCTGGGGTCTCGTCCGTGCTCGGTGGGGCGACAGCGGCTTCGGCGCGGCTCGACCCGCCGACAGCCGTGCGCTCGGCGACGCCGGCCTTGCTCGGCCTGGTCGCTCGGGCAGCCAGACCATGATGGCCGGCCTGTTCCTGTCGTTGCTGCGGATCCGGGTCGTCCACCCGGACACCCGGAGGTCGAGACCACGAGCCGCCTGACGCTCCACGCCGGCGGCGCCCCCGCGTCGTACGTCGGAGCGCAGCAGGCGCCACTTGGCGCGGGCGGCGGCGCGCTGGCCGCGGACCAGGTCCAGACCGGCGCAGCACGAGCAGGTGCCCGCGCACGGTGATCGCGGCGGCGGGCCGTCCGCGCCGACCGGCCCAGCCCGCGACCCGGCCTCCTCGGCCCGCCGCTCGCAGGAACGCGATCTCCTCGACGAAGCGGGACGCGTCCTCGGTCTGCAGCGACGTCTCGCTGCCGCCGTGCCGGCGGTACTCCAGCAGCGGGGTCGCGCACGCGCGTACAGCGCGGCCGCCCTCCATCAGCACCCGCGTCGTGAACTCCCAGTCGGGCACGAAGCGCAGCGAGGCGTCGAACGGCGCCGGACCGACCAGCTCGCGGCGCAGGCACATGGTCGGGCAGACGATGTAGTTGCCGGCGCAGCAGCCCGGCCAGGTCGTCGTCGCCGGCCAGCGCGTGGTCGTCCTTGCGTCGCGGGAGCAGGCCCTTGACGACGTCGGCCAGCGTGCGTGGTGGGCTCGCCGTCCGGCGTCGATGTCGACGGCGTCGGTGAACAGCGCCGTGACGTCGGGCTGCGCGCTCGGCGGCGGCCAGCACGCGTGCGGCGTAGTCCGGCAGCAGGCGGTCGTCGCCGTGCAGCACGGTGACCCAGCGGCGCGATGGCGAGCCGGACGCACTCGTTCCAGTTGCCGGCGAGGCCCGAGGTTGGCCTCGTTGCGCACGTAGCGGATCGCGCGGGTCGTCGAACGCGGCGACGAGGTCCGGCCGCGGGCTCCGGGCCGCAGTCGTCGACGACGAGCAGCTCCCAGCGTCCGACGGTCTGGGCGAGCACGCTGCGCGATGGCCTCGCGCAGGTAGTCGCCGGCCCGCGGTAGTAGGGGATCGCGAACGTGATGCGGGGGTGCTTCGGGCATGCGCGCACGCTAGCATGCGGTGGTGCGACATACTGCCCCGGTGCCTCTCCCACGCCCCGCGACGCCGACCGGCTGGCGGGCGCCACGTCCTGCTGCTGCTCGTCCTCGCGGTCGTCGCGACGCCGCTGGTGGCCTACCGGGCGGTCGACGACACGCCGCTGAGCATCTACGACGAGTGGCAGTACGCCGACCGGGTGCACGCCGTGAGCGAGGGGCACCTCTTCATGCGCGACGGCGAGACGTCATCGCGCTGGGCGAGGTCGCCCGCGCCTGCCGGGGCGTCGAGCGGATCATGCGGCCCGACGACTGCCGCGCCAGCCCGGGCAACCGGAAGGATCCGCACGCCCAACTACGCGGCGGCCGACCCGCCGCCGTACTTCCTGGTCGACCGGGCTCGGCGCCGGCGGTGCTGACCGGCACCGGGATCGTCGACAACCGGCCTCCTCGCCGGCCGGCTGGTCGGCATCCTGTGGGCGGCGCTGAGCATGTGGTCCCTGTGGCTGCTGGCGCGGGCGTTCGGGCGCAACCCGTGCCGCCTCGGCGGTGGCGGCGAGCACGGTGCTGCTGGTGCCGGCGTTCCTCCAGCAGCAGTACACCTTCATCACCCCGCACGCCCTCGACATCCCGGTCGGCGCCTTCACGGCGCTGGCCACTGCTGCGGTTCCTGCGGCGGCGAGTGGCCGTGTGTGGGTGCTGCTGCTGGCCGCGCTCGGCGTCGTCGGGGTCAAGGGCTCCAACATCGTGGTCGCGGTCGCGCGTCGGGATCGCCCTGGCCGCCGTGGTCGTGTGGCCCGGGACCCTCGAGCGCCGGTGCGCCTGCGCGCCCTGCGTCGCGGGATCGTGCTGCTCGGCGTCGACGCCGCGTTGTTCGCGGCCTTCCAGGCTCTCGTCGTCCGCGCGACCCAGGTCGGCGACTACGACCCGCCGGGCGACTACGTGGTCACCCGCAGCTCAACTGCAGCTGGTGCTATCGACAGCTTCAGTTCCTCACGCCTGGGGCGAGGGGCGCTCGGACTGGCCGCCGTCTGGCTGGTGATGGCCATGACCGGGACCGCGCTGGCGTCTGGGCCGGGCTCGTGCACGGCCTGCCGCCCTTCGTCCGCCAGCTCGGCGCCGGGCTTCCTGCTCGGCATGGCGCTCGGCGCCGTGGTCCTCGACCTGATGGTCTTCGTGACCACCGGGCAGTACTTCGGCGATGCACACCTGCGCTACGGCCTGGCGCTGTGCCCGCTCGGGCTGGCGTTCCTCGCCCTGCTGCTGCGCACCCGCACCGCCCTCGTGCTGGCCGCGGTCGGGCTCCTCGCGTCTACGCCGCCGCCCCGTCCTCGCGGGCCTCGACACCATCGCGATGTGAGCCCGGGGGCCGCCATCCGCCGGTCCGTCTCGTCACCGACGCGGAGCGACGCGCCCGGATGGCCCGCCGGCACGGGATCGCCCCGCAGCACCGCGTGGCCGACCCCGTGGCGGCCACCCGCGCGATGACGGTCCTGCACTCGACGGAGCCGCCGACCGTCCTACCTCTCGTCCACGCGCGGGTCGACGGCGTCACCCGGGCCGACGTCGACCGGGCGCTGTACGACGACCGCACCCTGGTCAAGCAGCTGGCCATGCGGCGCACCCTGTTCGTCTTCCCCCGCGACCTGCTGCCCGCCGCCTGGGGGAGCGCGTCGGAGCGGGTCGCCGGCGCCGAGGGCCGCCGGATCGCCAAGGACGTGGAGAAGGCGGGCATCGCCCCCGACGGGGAGGCCTGGCTGGCCGCGGCCCGCGACCGGGTGCTCGCCCACCTCGACGACCACCCCGAGGGGATCGCGGCGGCAGATCTCCGGTCGCTCTTCCCCGAGCTGTCCACGCCGGTCGCGGTCTCGGCCGGCTCGACGTGGAACCACACCCGCCTGCTCACCCACCTCGGCTCTCACCGCCGACCTGGTCCGCGGGCGCAACGGCGGGCACTGGCGCATCTCGCGCCCCGTGTGGGTGCCGATGGAGCGGTGGCTGGGCGGAGGAGCCGGTCCCGGCGTCCGCACGACGAGGGGTACGCCGAGCTGGTCCGTCGCTGGCTGCGCACCTTCGGGCCCGGCACCGAGACCGACGTCGTCTGGTGGCTGGGGGCGACCAAGGGCGCCGTACGCCGCGCGCTCGCCGACCTCGGGGCCGTCGCCGTCGCGCTGGAGTCGGGCGACACCGGCTGGCTGCTGCCCGACGACCTCGAGCCCGAGCCGGCGGTGGAGCCGTGGGCCGCGCTGCTCCCGGTGCTCGACCCCACGCTGATGGGCTGGAAGCAGCGGGACTGGTACCTCGACCCGGCCCACGTCCCGTACCTCTTCGACACCAACGGCAACGGCGGCACCACCGCGTGGGTCGACGGTCGGGTGGTGGGCTGCTACGTCCAGGACGCCGAGGGAGTGGTGCACGTGGTGCTGCGCGAGGACCCGGGCGCCGACGCGCGGGCCGCGCTCGACACGGAGGCCGAGCGGCTCACCGGGTGGCTGGCGGGGAGTCGGTCAACAGCGTCTACGCCTCCCGCCAGATGCGCGAGGCCGCCTGCCCTGACGGGCCGTCGACCGCGTTGCCGCGGCGGGGTCGCCCGCGGATAGCCTGTGCCCGCCATGCCACGCCAGGACCCCCCGCAGCAGCCGCCCCCCGTCCAGCGCCTCCGGGTGCGCTACGCCAAGCGGGGCCGCCTGCGCTTCACCAGCCACCGCGACTTCAGCCGCGCCTTCGAGCGGGCCGTCTTCCGCGCCCGCATCCCGATGGCCTACTCCTCGGGCTTCAACCCGCACCCCCGGATCTCGTACGCCGGCGCCGCGCCGACCGGCTCGGCGAGCGAGGCCGAGTACCTCGAGATCGCGCTGGCCGACGTCCTCGTCCCCGCCGAGGTGCACGCCCTGCTCGACGAGGCCCTCCCCGAGGGGCTCGACGTGATCGCGGTGGTGGAGTCGCCGGGCGGCTCGCTCGCGGACCGGCTCGAGGCCAGCCGTTGGCGCATCGACCTCGACGGCGCGCCCGAGGTCGTCGAGGCGGCGGTGGCCGCCTTCCTCGCCGCCGACGAGATCCTGGTCGAGCGGATGACCAAGAAGGGCCTGCGCGAGTTCGACGCGCGCGGCGCGGTGGTCGCACTCTCGGTGACGACGTCCGGGTACGACGAGCCGGGTCGGCCCTCGACCTGGTGCTGCGCCACGGTGTCCCGTCGGTGCGGCCCGACGACGTGCTCACCGCGCTGGCGTCCGTCTCCGACGTGGAGCCCGGCCCGGCGCCGCTGATGACCCGCCTGGCCCAGGGCCCGCTGTCCGAGCGACGGCACGGTCGGCGACCCGTTCGAGGCCTGACCTCGCGCCCGGCGTCGGCGGCCCAGCCGGGTCGCCGCCGCAGCAGCGCGTCCCGGGCGCCTTTCGGGTCGCGTGTGCGATACTCGCCACGTTCGGCTCGAGGTGGTCCGCCACCGCGATGCCGGACCGACGACGTTCTCGCCGTACCGATCAAGGTCGGCACATCGGATGGGAGTCGTCTCCAGACCGCGACGCGGCCTGTGGGTCGGTGACAGCGATCCACGCGGGTGGGACCACCAGTCCCTCCGGGCCCGGCGACCGCGGCAGGGGACGGCGCGCACCCGGTGACGCACACGCGGAGGGTGTCGCCGCCACACGAAGGCTTTGCGCCCCGACGCCCCTGTGGCCTCGCGGCGCCGACACGGCTCCGGACCTCGAGTCCGGGTGCCGGCGAGGAGAGCGACATGCTCGACGACAACCCGAACGACACCACCTCCGGCACCAGCAGCGAGGGACCCGCCGACTCCGGCGACACCCCCGCACCGCCCACGGTCACCCGGACCACGCGCAAGACCGCGGCTCGCAAGACCACGACGCCGCGCACCCGCAAGGCGGCCGCGCCCGCCGCGGACAGCACCGCGCCGAGGCCCCCGAGGCCCCGAGCGGGGACACCCCCGAGGCTCCGGCCGCGCCGGTGGTCAAGAAGACGACCCGCACCCGGGCGCCGCGCAAGGCGGCCCCGGCCGCCGCCGAGACCCCGGCCGAGGCGTCCGCGGAGGCCGCGGCCGAGGCCCCGGCGACTCCCGCGTCCACGTCGGACGAGCCGGCCCCGGCCAAGAAGGCCACGGTCCGCAAGACCACCCGCACCCGCAAGGCCGCCGCCCCGGCGGTGCCGCCGCAGACGACGCTGACGCCCGTCGGACGCCGGCGCGGAGGCGCCCGCCACGACGGACGAGCCCGCCCCGGCCAAGAAGGCCGCCGCTCGCAAGTCCTCGACGCGCAAGACCGCGGCCAAGAAGTCCGCCGCGGCCGAGGGTGAGCCCGCTGCCGCCGCCCAGGCCGACGTCGACGTCGGCGCCGACCAGTCCACCAGCGACGCGGCGTCCGACCGGCCGACGCCCGCAAGACGGCCAAGAAGGCCGGGTCCCGCTCGGGCTCCCGGAAGGCCGCGGCCGCCTCGACCGACACGGTCGACGTGCCGGCTGACGGCTCCGCTGCCGAGACCGGCGAGCCTGCCGACGCCGCCGGCAGCGCCGGGGGAGTGGTGCCGCTGTTCCAGGCCCCCGAGGCCGCTGCGCCGACGGTCACGCGGCGTACCCGCAAGTCCCCGGCCCGCAAGGTCGCCGCGCCCGAGCCCGAGGCCGTCGACCCGGACGCCGAGGTCGACGAGGACGAGGACGAGGCCACCGCCGACGCCACGTGCCGAGACCGGCGACCGACGCTTCGGGCGACGACGAGCAGGGCGACGACGAGCAGCCGACGACCGACGACCGAGAGCCGACGAGGGCGGCAACGGCCCGGCCCGTCGCCGTCGTCGCCGCGGCGGCCGCCGTCGCCGCAAGGGCAGCGACGGCACCGGCTCGGACAGCGACGCCGACGGTGGGGACGACGACGAGTCCCAGGACGACTCCACCGGTGCCTCCGAGCGACGCGTCGCGACGACTCCGGCGAGCAGGGCGAGGGCACCTCGCGTCGCCGTCGCCGTCGCCGCCGCGCCGGCGAGGAGGGCCCCTCGGACGACGACGAGCCCAACACCGTCACCAAGGTCCGCAGCCGCCGTGCGGCCGAGGACCAGATCACCGTCGCTGGCCGGCTCGACCCGCCTCGAGGCCAAGAAGCAGCGTCGTCGCGAGGGCCGCGAGGCCGGTCGCCGCCGCGCCCCGATCGTCAGCGAGGCCGAGTTCCTCGCCCGCCGCGAGGCGGTCGACCGGGTGATGGTGATCCGCCAGCGCAAGGAGCTCACCCAGATCGCGGTCCTCGAGGACAAGGTGCTCGTCGAGCACTACGTCGCCCGCGAGTCGCAGACCTCGCTCATCGGCAACGTCTACCTCGGCCGCGTGCAGAACGTCCTCCCGTCGATGGAGGCCGCCTTCATCGACATCGGCAAGGGCCGCAACGCCGTGCTCTACGCCGGTGAGGTCAACTGGGCCGCGCTCGGCCACAAGGAGGGCCAGCCCCGCAAGATCGAGTCGGTGCTCTCCAGCGGCCAGCCGATCCTGGTGCAGGTCACCAAGGACCCGATCGGCCACAAGGGCGCCCGCCTCACCAGCCAGGTCAGCCTCGCCGGCCGGTTCCTGGTCTACGTGCCGGACGGCACCACCAGCGGCATCTCGCGCAAGCTCCCCGACACCGAGCGCAACCGCCTCAAGACGCTCCTCAAGGAGATCGTCCCGGACTCCGCCGGCGTCATCGTGCGCACCGCGGCCGAGGGTGCGAGCGAGGACGAGCTCACCCGCGACGTCGAGCGGCTCAAGGCCCGCTGGGAGGACATCGAGGGCAAGGCCCGCGGCCAGCGCCCCGGCCCTGCTCTACGGCGAGCCGGACCTGACCCTCAAGGTCGTCCGCGACCTCTTCACCGAGGACTTCACCAAGCTGGTCATCCAGGGCGACGACGCCTGGGAGACCGTCCAGGGGTACGTCGCGCACGTCGCCCCCGACCTCGTCGGACCGGCTCGAGAAGTTCGAGCCCGCCCGAGGGTGCCGCGGCCAAGAAGGCGGACATCTTCGCGGTCGTACCGCATCGACGAGCAGATCGCGAAGGGCCTGGACCGCAAGGTCTGGCTGCCCTCCGGCGGCTCGCTGGTCATCGACCGCACCGAGGCGATGACCGTCGTCGACGTCAACACCGGCAAGTTCACCGGCTCCGGGGGCAACCTGGAGGAGACGGTCACCAAGAACAACCTCGAGGCCGCCGAGGAGATCGTCCGCCAGCTCCGGCTGCGCGACATCGGCGGCATCATCGTCGTCGACTTCATCGACATGGTCCTGGAGTCCAACCGCGACCTGGTCGTCCGCCGCCTCGTCGAGTGCCTCGGTCGCGACCGCACCCGTCACCAGGTCGCCGAGGTCACCTCGCTCGGCCTGGTGCAGATGACCCGCAAGCGGATCGGCACCGGCCTGCTCGAGTCCTTCAGCCACGACTGCGAGGCCTGCCACGGCCGTGGTGTCGTGGTCCAGAGCGAGCCCGTCGAGTCCGGCGGCGGCGGGGACGACGAGCCCCAGCGCGCCGGTCGCCGTGGCCGCGGCCGCGGGTCGCGACGGCGCCACCGGCAACGGCGGCGGCATCGGGCAACGGCAGGCGGCGCAGCCGCAGCGTCGGCCCCGTCCCCCAAGGACGTCGCCGCGATGGCACGCGCGGAGAAGGCCGACGAGGCCGCCCGGGTCGCCGAGTCCGGTGCGGACGCCGACGGCTCGGGGGACACCTCGTCGCCCGCCGCAGGTGGCAGTGCGGCCGACACCGACGCCGCTCCCGACAGCAGCCGCCGACACCGCCTCGACCACCGAGGGCGGTGGCCGCCGTGGCTCCCGTCGTGGCGGCAGGTCCGGTGGCCGCTCCCGCGGTGGTGCCGGGTCGACGGGTGCCGAGACCCCGGAGACCACCGAGCCTCGGACACCACCGAGGCCACCGAGGCACCGAGGCTCCCGCCACCACCGAGGGGACGGACGCTGCGGCGACCTCCCGCCCGTCGAACGAGCCGTCGAACGAGCCCTCCGACGCCCCCGACGTCTCGGACGTCTCGGACGTCGCCGACGCGGCGGACACCTCCGGGGAGTCCCCGGTCGAGGTCGCTGCCGTCGACGAGGCGCCCGCCCCGGCGTCCGTCGAGCCGGGCACCGCAGTGGTCGACGGCCCGTCGGCCGACGAGCTGCCCGCGGCGGTCGAGCCCGCTCCCGAGCGGATCGCCCTCGGGTCGTGACGCGCACGCGTCGCCGCTCGGCGAGCCGGCCGGCCGGTCCGCCGTCCGGTGTCGCCGGCACCCTGCCCGAGTCGGGCCGGGTCGAGCCGGGCACCTCCGGCGTGGAGCTGGGCGGTGAGCCGGGCGCCGTACCGGACCCGTCGGCGACCGACGCGGGCTCCGAGCCGCACGTCGAGCACGTCCCGATCAAGAAGAAGGGCACTCGCAAGCGCTGATCCACCCGGACGGACGGCGGCAGGGCCTCGTTTTGACCCTGCCGCCGTCCGGCGCCGTAAAGTTGCTCCTTGTGCGCCTCGGCGTGCCCCTCCTGCAGACCTGCTGACTTCTCGTCGCGAGGCCCGAGCAGGACCGAACCATTCACGTTTTTCACCGTGCCAGTCCATGGCAACACAGACCCGAGGAGAGTGAGTCCGCCGTGTACGCAGTTGTGCGCAGTGGCAGCAAGCAGCAGAAGGTTGCTGTTGGCGACGTCATCGAGATCGACAAGATGGACCTGAAGGCCAACACGGTCGGCAGCACCCTGACTCTCCCCGTCGTGATGGTGGTCGACGGTGAGACCGTGACCGCGACCGGCCTCGACAAGGCTGCCGTGACCGTCGAGATCCTCGGCGCCACCAAGGGCCCCAAGATCGTCATCCAGAAGTACAAGAACAAGACCGGCTACAAGAAGCGCCAGGGTCACCGCCAGAAGTACACCCAGGTCAAGGTCACCGACATCTCCCTCTGAGCTCACGCTCGGAACTCTCTCTGAACCTGCTCGACAGAAGGACTGAACTCATGGCTCACAAGAAGGGCGCCGCGTCCACCAAGAACGGCCGCGACTCCAACAGCCAGCGCCTCGGTGTGAAGCGCTTCGGCGGCCAGGCCGTCAACGCCGGCGAGATCATCGTCCGCCAGCGGGGCACGCACTTCCACCCGGGTTCGGGTGTGGGCCGTGGCGGCGACGACACCCTCTTCGCCCTGCAGGCCGGTGCCGTCGAGTTCGGCACCAAGCGTGGCCGCAAGGTCGTCAACATCGTCCCCGGCGAGTGACGCTGCAGCGACACTGACTCCACCGCGGAGGGCGTTCCTTGACCTGGGGACGCCCTTCGCGCATTTCATTCACTACTGGAAGCGAACACCCATGGCTGTCCCGACCTTCGTCGACCAGGTCACGCTGCACATCAGTGCGGGTCGGGGCGGCAACGGCGTCGCATCGGTCCACCGTGAGAAGTTCAAGCCCCTCGGCGGCCCCGACGGCGGCAACGGCGGCCCCGGCGGCTCGGTGATCCTGCGCGTCGACCCCGACGTCACCACGCTGATCGACTACCACCACGGCAACAAGCGCCAGGCCGAGCACGGCGGCCACGGCGCCGGTGCGCACCGCAACGGCGCGCACGGCGGCGACCTGGTGCTGCCGGTGCCCGACGGCACGCTGGTCAAGACCCTCGACGGCACGATCCTCGGCGACATGGTCGGTGCCGGCACCGAGATGGTCATCGCCCGCCGGCGGCCGCGGCGGCCTCGGCAACGCCGCGCTGGCCAGCAGCAAGCGCAAGGCACCCGGCTTCGCGCTCCTCGGCGAGCCCGGCGACGAGATCGACGTACGCCTCGAGCTCAAGGTCGTCGCCGACGTCGGCCTGGTCGGCTTCCCCAGCGCGGGCAAGTCCGCCTGATCGCCGCGATGTCGCGGGCCCGGCCCAAGATCGCCGACTACCCGTTCACGACCCTGGTGCCCAACCTCGGCGTCGTCCGCGCCGGCGACACGACGTTCACCGTCGCCGACGTGCCCGGCCTCATCGAGGGCGCCGCCGACGGTCGCGGCCTCGGCCACGACTTCCTGCGCCACATCGAGCGCTGCGCGGCCCTGGTGCACGTCATCGACACCGCGACCATCGAGCCGGGCCGCAACCCGCTCGACGACCTCGACGTCATCGAGAACGAGCTGTCCCGCTACGGCGGCCTCGAGGACCGTCCGCGGCTCGTCGCCCTCAACAAGGTCGACGTCCCCGACGGCCACGAGATCGCCGACATGGTCCTGCGACGACCTCGCCGAGCGCGGGTCTGCGCGTCTTCCCGGTCAGCGCCGCCTCCGGCGCCGGCATGCCGGCCCTGATCTATCGCGATGGCCGAGATCGTCGGCCGGCTCGCGTGCCGAGCTCCCGGTCGTCGAGGCGACCCGCATCGTCATCCGCCCCCCGTCGGTCGACGGCGGCGGAGACTTCTCCGTCACCGAGTCGCCCGAGGGCTGGCGCGTGCGCGGCGTGAAGCCCGAGCGCTGGGTGCGCCAGACCGACTTCAGCAACGAGGAGGCCGTCGGGTTCCTGGCCGACCGCCTCAACCGGCTCGGCATCGAGGACAAGCTGGTCAAGCTCGGTGCCCAGGAGGGCGACGCGGTCATCATCGGCCACCGAGAACAACGCCGTCGTGTTCGACTTCAAGCCCAGCGTCGAGGCCGGCGCCGAGATGCTGGGTCGCCGTGGCGAGGACGAGCGGCTGCGCGAGGAGCGCCCGTCCGCCACCCGCCGTCGCGACATCCAGGAGCAGATGCCCGAGCGCTCCGAGACCGAGACCCGCGCCGACGTGGCCCGGCGCATCGACCGCACGGCAAGGCCGCCGCCGCAGACGGTCACCAGCTCGGGCATCGGCCCGATGTCCTACGAGATCGGCTCGGAGGACGACCCCGACTGGGACGGCAGTGACGAGGACTGACCCGACGGCGCTGGACCGGGCGACCCTGGTCGCCGGGGCACGCCGGGTCGTCGTCAAGGTCGGCTCGTCGTCGCTGACGACCGCGGCCGGCGGCATCGACCCGGCCCGGGTCCGTCAGCTCGTCGAGGTGCTCGCCGCCGCCCGCGGTCGCGGCGCCGAGGTCGTGCTGGTCTCCTCCGGCGCCATCGCGGCCGGCCTGGCACCGCTCGGCCTGACCACGCCGGCCCCGGTCGCTCGCGGCCCAGCAGGCGGCCGCCTCCGTCGGGCAGGGGCTGCTGGCCCACCGCTACCAGGAGGAGTTCGCCCGGCACGGGCTCGTCACCGGGCAGGTGCTGCTGACCGTCGACGACGTCATCCGGCGCGCGCACTACCGCAACGCCTACCAGACCTTCGCCAAGCTCCTCGAGCTCGGCGTGCTGCCGATCGTCAACGAGAACGACACCGTCGCCACCTCGGAGATCCGCTTCGGTGACAACGACCGGCTCGCGGCGCTGGTCGCGCACCTCGTGCACGCCGACCTGCTGGTGCTGCTCTCCGACGTCGACGGCCTGTACGACGGCCCGCCGAGCCGGTCCGGGGGCGCGGCTGATGCCCGACGGTGCGCTCGGCGGCCGACCTCGACGCCGTCACCATCGGCTCGCCGGGCGCGGCCGGGGTCGGCACGGGCGGCATGGTCACCAAGGTGGAGGCCGCACGGATCGCCACCGGCGCCGGCATCCCGGTCGTGCTGACCTCCGCCGACCAGGCGTCGGCCGCGCTGGGCGGGCGCCGACGTGGGCACCCTGTTCCACGCGACCGGCGGCCGTCGGCCCACCCGGCTGCTGTGGCTCGCCCACGCCACCGAGCCAAGGGCACGGTCACCCTGGACGCCGGCGCCGTGCGTGCGGTCACCGAGCGGCGGGCCTCGTTGCTCGCCGCCGGATCATCGCGGTCGACGGTGCGTTCGTCGCGGGCGACCCGGTCGACCTGGTGGACGCCGCCGGCGTCGCGGTCGCCCGTGGGCTGGTCAACTTCGACGCCGACGAGCTGCCCGGGCTGCTCGGGCCGCTCGAGCAGGGAGCTGAAGCGACGAGCTCGGGCTCGGCGTACGAGCGCGAGGTCGTGCACCGCGACGACCTCGTGCTGCTCTGAGGAGCACCCGATGACGTGGCAGCCGACCCCCGAGGAGGTCGCGGAGGAGGAGGCCTTCCGTCGCCTGTACGGCGAGTGGGACGCCCTCGACCCGGCCGGCACGGCGGCCTTCATGGCCGGTTTCCCGGGGGAGTGGTGGGTCGTCGGGGGCTGGGCCATCGAGGCCTTCACCGGCGTCCAGCGCCGTCACGAGGACATCGACCTCGTCATCTGGCGACGCGACCTGCCCCTGCTGCGCGAGCACGTCGGCGACCGCCACCACGTCTGGAGCGCCGGCGGCGGGGCGATCCGCCCGGTCAACGACGACTGGCCCGAGCCGCACGAGGCGGCGGGTCAGGTGTGGCTGCGCGACCACGCGACCGCGCCGTGGTTCATCGACTGCATCCTGTCCGAGGACCGCGACGGCCTCTGGATGAGCCGGCGCGACGACGCCCACGTGGTGCCGCTCGTCGACGTCACCTGGGTGGCCGACGACGGGATCCGCTACATGCGGCCCGAGGTCGTGCTGCACCACAAGGCGCGGCTGCACCGGCCCAAGGACACCGTCGACCTCGAGGTCGCGTGGCCGCTGCTCGACGACCCGGCCCGGGCCTGGCTGCGCGACGCCGTACGCCGCGAGCGCGCCGACCACCCGTGGCTCGACGGCCCGATGGCCGACTGAGCCGCGCTCAGCCGCCCGTGACCGCCCACGTCAGGGCGGCCCCGACCAGCCCCCGCTCGTCCAGGCCGATCTCCCGGAGGAGGACCGCGTCGACCTGCGCCGCCGAGAGGTCCCCGGCCCGCTGGGACCGCTCCGCGGTGAAGGCGTCCATCAGGTCCCACAGCACCTGCGGCCCGCGAGTCGCGGCGAGATAGGTGCACACGGCGGCGGCCAGCGCGTAGTTGGCCTCGGCGTCGACGTAGAACTCCGCACCGTCGGCCAGGACGGGTGCGGCGGTGTCGAGGTAGGACAGGACGTACGCCGCCATGCGCCGTTGCTGCGCGGCGGAGTAGGGGCTGCGCGACACGTACTCGGCCGCGCCCTCCGTCAGCCAGCGGGGGCTCTGGTCGTCCCTGCTGGCCAGTGCCACGTGGGTCAGCTCGTGACGCAGGAGGAACTCCCGCTGCAGGCCGTTGTGGGCCACGGCGGGATTGACGATGAACCGGTGGGCCGCGATCCTGCTCGAGCCCGGGCGGACCGGGACGGGGAACGCGACCCCGCCCGTCTCCTGGAGGTCCATCGGGGTCCGCCCTCCAGGGCGGTGAGGTCGGAGATGTCGTAGGCCACGACGCGCCCGGACCAGCCCGGGACGGCCGCGAGGACGGTCTCCTGCGACGCCCTGAGGTCGCTCATCACGGCGGTGGCGTAGGGCGCGGTCTCCTCGTCGAAGAAGCCGAGGATCGGCCCGCTCTCGCGGACCACGAGGTGGGCGACGTCCCAGGGGTCCGGCAGCCAGCCCGATCGCCGATCACCCGCGGCGTCGCGGTCGTCGACGAGCACGACCTCGCCGTCGGCCTGCCGGATCGTGTAGAGCAGCCTCCGCGTCACGCTGCGCGTCTCGAAGCCGTCGAGCCGGATGGTGAAGTCGACCGGCAGGTGGAGCTCGCCGCCCTCGGCGTCGTCGGACGCGGCAGCGTCCTCCACGAGGTCGAGGCGCAGGCCGCCGATCGGCATGGCGGCGAGGTTGTCGAACAGCCGGGACTGCGTGGCCGTGAACTGGAGCTCGTCCTCGTCCACGGTGGACATGAACGCGTCCCGGTCCCCCTCGCGCAGGGCGTCCTCGCGTCGCTCGACGAGCGCCGCGGCCGCCAGCCGCAGCTCGCCCGTGCTGAGCGGCTCGGCCGGTGCCGGGCCGCTGGGACGGGCGCCCGCCGAGCAGGCTCCGGTGCCGAGGAGGAGCAGGCACACGACGATGACCCGGGACATCAGCCACATGGGCGGGAGCCTAGGTGGCCCCCGGACGCCCCGGGCGTGAACGCCGAGATGGACCTCAGGCACCCCGCGCGTAGGCTTGGCAGGTCATGACCACGCCAGGGCCCACCGTCTACCTCGACCACGCCGCGACGACGCCGATCCTGCCCGTCGCGCTGGACGCGATGACCGCCCAGCTGGCCGCGGTCGGCAACGCCAACTCGCTGCACGCCTCCGGTCGCTCGGCCCGCCGGGTCGTGGAGGAGGCGCGGGAGACGATCGCCCGCTCGCTCGGCTGCCGCCCCGGCGACGTGGTCTTCACCTCCGGCGGCACCGAGGCCGACAACCTGGCCCTCAAGGGCATCTTCTGGGCCCGTCGTGGCGAGGACCCGCGCCGCGTCCGGATCCTGTCCACCGCGGTCGAGCACCACGCCGTCCTCGACCCGCTGGTCTGGCTGGCCTCCGACGACGGCGCCGAGGTCGAGCTGCTGCCGGTGGACGAGCGCGGCCGGCTCGACGTCGGTGCGCTGCGCGCCAGCATCGAGCGCGACCCCGCCTCCGTCGCCCTCGTCTCGGTGATGTGGGCCAACAACGAGGTCGGCACCCTCCAGCCCCTCGACGAGGTGGTGGCCCTCGCCGCCGAGCACGGCATCCCGGTCCACACCGACGCCGTCCAGGCGGTCGGCGCGGTCCCGGTCGACTTCGAGGCCTCCGGCGTCGACGCCCTCAGCTTCACCGGCCACAAGGTGGGCGGCCCGTACGGCGTCGGCGCCCTCGTCGTCCGCCGCGACCTCAAGGTCTCCGCGCTCGTGCACGGGGGCGGGCAGGAGCGCGACATCCGCAGCGGCACCCTCGACCCGCCGGCCATCGCGGGCCTCGCCGCGGCCATCGAGGCGTCGGTCAAGGCCCAGCCCGAGCACGCCGAGCGCGTGGCCGCGCTGCGTGACGACCTGGTCCGCCGGGTGGTCGAGGTCGGTGCCCGACGCCCACCTGCACGGGGCCGTGCTCGAAGCAGCCCTCGACGGCGAGGCCGGCGGCCGGCTGCCGGGCAACGCCCACATCGGCTTCCCGGGCTGCGAGGGCGACTCGCTGCTCATGCTGCTCGACGCCCGTGGCATCGAGTGCTCCACCGGCTCGGCCTGCAGCGCCGGCGTCCCGCAGCCGTCCCACGTGCTGCTCGCCATGGGCTGCGACGCCGACCAGGCCCGCCACTCGCTGCGCTTCTCGCTCGGCCACACCTCCACGGCCGCCGACATCGACGCCCTCGTCGAGGCGATCGGGCCGGTCGTGGAGCGCGCCCGCGCGGCCCGGCCACGGTGAGGCCGCGATGAGGATCATCGCCGCCATGTCCGGCGGGGTCGACTCGGCCGTCGCCGCGGCCCGTGCCGTCGAGGCCGGCCACGACGTGACCGGCATCCACCTCGCGCTCTCGCGCAACCCCGCGTCGTACCGCACGGGCGCCCGCGGCTGCTGCACGATCGAGGACAGCAACGACGCCCGCCGTGCGGCGGACGTCATCGGCATCCCGTTCTACGTCTGGGACCTCTCCGACCGGTTCCACGAGGACGTGGTCGAGGACTTCATGGACGAGTACGCCGCCGGCCGCACGCCCAACCCGTGCCTGCGCTGCAACGAGAAGATCAAGTTCGCCGCCGTGCTCGACCGGGCGCTGGCGCTCGGCTTCGACGCCGTCGCCACCGGGCACTACGCCCAGCTGCGCACCGGCGACGACGGCCTCATCGAGCTGCACCGCGCCGTCGACCACGGCAAGGACCAGTCCTACGTCCTCGGCGTCCTCGACCAGCAGCAGCTGGCGCACTCGCTCTTCCCGCTCGGCGACACCAGCAAGCCGCTGGTGCGCGAGGAGGCCGCCCGGCGCGGGCTGCTCGTCGCGGACAAGCCGGACTCGCACGACATCTGCTTCGTGGCCGACGGCGACAACGCCGGCTGGCTGCGCGACAAGCTCGGCGACCGCAACCCCAACACCGGCGGCGACATCGTCGACGGCGCCTCGGGGGAGGTGCTCGGGCAGCACGAGGGCACCGTCGGCCTACACGATCGGCCAGCGCCGCGGTCTGCGGATCGGCCGCCCGGCCCCCGACGGCAAGCCGCGCTTCGTGCTCGACATCGAGCCGGTCTCCGGCACGGTGACGGTCGGTCCCCGCGAGGGCCTGCGGGTCGACCGGATCACCGGCATCCGGCCGCGCTGGTGCGGCACCGTCCCCTCCCTGCTGGCGGGCCCGGCGTGACCGTCCAGCTGCGGGCCCACGGCGCCGAGCACCGCGCCGTCGTGACCGTCGAGGAGGACGGTGAGCGGGTCGCCATCGAGCTCCTCGACCCGGCCGAGGGCATCGCCCCCGGCCAGGCCGCGGTGGTCTACGACGGCAGCCGGGTCGTCGGCTCGGCGACCATCAGCGCGACCGCCCGCTCGGAGGCGCTCGCGTGAGCGCCCTCGCCAGCGGTGTCGGGTCCATGCCCGGCACCGACGACCGGGAGTACGCCGAGGCGGTGCGCGTCGTGCTCGGCGAGCTGTCCCTGCCGCACGTGCCCGAGCTGCCCGGGCGCGGCGCGGGCGCCACGATGACCGGCCGCGGGCTGGCCGTGGTCGCCGGTCTCGGCGCCGACCTCCAGCCCGCCGGGTGGCGGCTCACCGACGCCCCGGGCATCGACCACCGCCGGGCGCGGTCGCTGCTGGCCCAGGACCTCGACCAGGTCGAGGAGCAGGCGCAGGGGCACGGCGGTCCGTTCAAGGCCCAGGTCTGCGGTCCGTGGACGCTGGCCGCGACCGTGGAGAAGCCCCGCGGCGACAAGATCCTCTCCGACCACGGCGCCCGTCGCGACCTCGCCCAGGCGCTGGCCGAGGGGGTCCGCGACCACGTCGCGGACCTGCGTCGGCGGCTGCCCGGGACCGAGCGGCTGGTGGTGCAGGTCGACGAGCCCGCCCTGCCCGCGGTCCTCGGGGGACAGGTGCCCACCGCCTCCGGCTTCGGCCGGCACCGCCGGGTCGACCTGCCGGAGGCCTCCGCCGCGCTCGAGTGGGTGCTGGCGGCGATCACCGAGGCCGGTGCCGAGCCGTGGGTGCACTCGTGCGCGCCCGGGGTGCCCTGGTCGCTGGTGCACGGCGCCGGCGCGGTCGGCCTGTCCGCCGACCTCGGCGTGCTGCGTCCCGAGGACCTCGACCACTTCGCGGAGGTGATCGAGGCGGGGCAGACGGTCGCGCTCGGGATCGTGCCGTCGACCGACCCGGGCAGCGTCCCCACCGACACCGCGCTCACCGAGCGGGTGCTGCGCTGGCTCGACATGCTCGGGCTCGACCACGAGGAGGCCCTGCCCCGGCTGGTCGTGACGCCGTCGTGCGGCCTCGCGGGGGCGTCGTACGACTGGTCGCGGCAGGCGCTGCACCTCTCCGGCGTCGTCGCCGGCCACCTCTGACGCAGCGCCCCGGGCCCGCCGACGCGCGCGTAGTTTGGGACGAACCGGGAGGTCGAGCTGCGGTCCGGCCGACGAGATCGTCCCCAACTACCCAGTGAGGGGCCGAGGGGAGCGTCAGGCCGGGTCGAGCAGCCGCAGCGCGGAGTCGACGGCCACGTCGTTCCAGCGGGCCACGCCGGTGAGCATGTAGTGGCCCAGCGCTCCCATGTCGTGCAGCGAGGCGTCGGCGGCGACCCCCTGCGCGCGGGCGACGTACCGCGCGGTCTCGGCGTACGACGTGATCCGGTCCCGGCGGCCGTGGGCGGCGACCAGGGACCGGCCGGCGAGGGTGTGCACGGGATCCTGCGCGGACCACCAGGGCGCGAGCCCCACGACGCCCACCACCGACGGGTCGTCGGCGACGTGGACGGCCACCCGGGCACCCATGGAGTGGCCGAGCAGCACCACCGGCACGTCCCCGTGCTCGGCGCGCACCCGGTCCAGCGCCCAGCGGGCGTCGGCGGGGCGGTCGGCGCCACCGTTCCAGCCGCGCTCGCGGTAGCGCACCAGCCACACGCCCGCACCGGCCTCGTGGGCCCGGTCGGCGATCGAGCGCTGCATCCAGGCCGAGCGGCGCCAGGAGGCGCTGCGGCCGTCCACCTCCGCGGCTGAGCGCGGCGTGCCGCCGTGCAGCATCAGGATCAGCGCGTCGGGGCGCCCGGGGGCGTCGTACCTCGTCAGCAGCGGCTCGGTCACGGTGCTCCTTCGGAGCGACGGGTGGCGGCGGATGGGTGGGACGGCACCGACCCGCCCGCGGGTGGCGGACGGGTCGGAGCCGGTCGGCGGGTGGTACGACGATCAGCCGGCGTGGACGCCCTCGGGGGCGTTCTCGGTGGCCAGCTCCTCGTGCTTGACGTCGAGGAAGATCCAGACGATCGCCGAGGCGGCCAGCATCATGATCGCGCCGGTGAAGAAGGCCATCGTCGCGCCCTCGGTGAAGGCACCGAGGTCGGCGAGCTGACCGAGAGCGGCCTGGTCCAGTCCCGGCGCGGCCGCCGCGATCGTCGGTGCGATCTCGTCGGCGCGGGTCTGGGCGAAGTGCAGGGACACCGTGCTGAGGGTCGCGAGACCGAGCGCGCCACCGACCTGCTGCATGGTGTTGAGCACGCCCGAGCCGATCCCGGTGTCCTGGGCCCGGAGGTGGTGCACCGCGACCAGGGTGAGGGGCACGAAGTTGAGCCCCATGCCGAACGCCATCAGCACGACGAACGGCAGGATCTGCGTCCAGTAGTTGACCCCGTCCCCGATCGGGATGCCCTGACCGCCCAGTGCGGGGGGCAGCGAGGCCAGGATCGAGGCCGGGTCCTCGGGCACCGTGATCCGGCTGAAGCCGTAGAGCGCGGCCGCGGAGAGCAGCGTGCCGATGCCGGACAGGAAGCGGGGGTCGACGTGGCTGATGAGCTTGGACGCCGCGGTCGCCGAGATGATCATGGCGATGGAGAAGGGCAGGAACGCCACGCCGGTCTTGAGCGGGGAGTAGCCCACGACCTGCTGGATGAACAGCGAGAGGAAGAAGAACATCGCGAACATCGCCGCCGGGACGATCATCATCACGGCGAACGCAGCGGCGCGGTTCTTGGACTTGAAGATCCTGAACGGCATGAGCGGGTGCTCCACGCGCGACTCGACCAGCAGGAAGACGCCGAGCAGCGCGAGGCCGATCGTCAGGCTGGTGATCGTCGTGGGGTCGTCGAAGCCGTGCGCCTCCTGGCCCGCGAGCGAGAGGCCGTAGACGACGGCGAGCAGGCCGCCGGTGCCGGTGATGGCGCCGGGGACGTCGAGCCAGCCGGTGTGCCGCTCGGACTCGTCGAAGTAGCGGGGGGCGAGCACGGCGGCGAAGACACCGATCGGGACGACGATGAGGAACGTGTAGCGCCAGCCCGCGATGCCCAGCGGGTCGTCGAGGCCGGTCAGCCAGCCACCGAGGATGAGGCCGACGGCCGCACCGACGCCGGCCATCGCGGCGTACACGGCGAAGGCGCGGTTGCGCTCCTTGCCGGCCGGGAAGGTCGTCGTGATCAGCGCGAGGGCGGCGGGGGAGGCCATCGCCGCGCCGGTGCCCTGGAAGGCCCGGGCCGCGAGGAGCATGAACTCGTTCTGGGCGATCCCTCCGAGGAGCGAGGCGAGGGCGAAGACGAGCACGCCGATGATGAAGATCCGGCGCCGGCCGTAGAGGTCGGCGAGCCGTCCGCCGAGCAGCAGGAACCCGCCGAAGGTCAGGGCGTAGCCCGTGACGATCCACTGGAGGTTGGCCTGCTCGATGTCGAGGTCGCTGCCGATGAACGGCAGGGCGATGTTGGCGATGGTGGAGTCGAGCACCACCATCAGCTGGGCGAGGGAGATGAGGACGAGTGCCCACCGGAGCCGCTTGTGCTGCTCGGGGGTCACCTCGACGGGCTCCGTGGCCTGGGTCTGGTCGGACATGGTGTTCCTTCGGGTGTGGGCTGGG
>CAVZOU010000007.1:0-353939 GCA_963776975.1 uncultured Actinomycetota bacterium
GCGCTGCGCCGCGCCGGGGCGCCGTACGAGCTCTCCCCCGGCCGCCTGCTGCGCGAGACGCTGGTGACCAGCGGGACCATGACCAACCGGGTCGACCGGCTCGCGTCGCGCGGGTTCGTCGAGCGGCTCCCCGACCCGCACGACCGGCGCGGGGTGCTCGTGCGGCTCACCATGGAGGGCAAGGGGACGGTCGACGGCGCGTTCGGCGCCCTGCTCGGCGCCGAGGCGGCCCTGCTCGACGGGCTGCCGCCGCGCGACCGGGCCACGCTGGCCCGGCTGCTGCGCACCCTGCTCGCGCCGTTCAGCCCCAGCGACACGTAGACGCGCGGACACAACCCTCCCCGCGCGAGCGCGCCACGCCTGCCCGGCGCGAGGTCGGTGGAGTTGTGTCCGCGTGTCTACGAGACGAGCGCGCTGCTACTCGACGGACTCGGAGACCTCGAGCCACTCCAGCTCGAGGTCGTCCTTCTCCGCCGCCAGCTCGCCCAGCTGGGCGCCGACCCGGGCGAGCAGGTCGTAGTCGCTGAGGTTGGCCTCCATCTCGGCGTGGAGCGCGGCCTCCTGCTCGGCGATCCGCGCCAGCCGCTTGTCGATGCGGGCCAGGGTCTTGCGGGCCGTCCGCTCCTCGGCGCTGCCGGAGCGCGGCCTGGTGGAGCCCCCCGCCGACGCGGCGGACGAGGCCGCAGCCGGGGCCGCCGCAGCGGCGTACGACGCGGCGTCCGCGGCCCGGACGCTGGTCCGGCGCTCGAGGTACTCGTCGACCCCGCGGGGCAGCATCGAGATCTTGCCGTCGCCCAGCAGCGCCCAGACCGAGTCGGTGACCCGCTCGAGGAAGTAGCGGTCGTGGGAGACGACGACCAGCGTGCCCGGCCACCCGTCGAGGAAGTCCTCGAGGACGTTGAGGGTCTCGATGTCGAGGTCGTTGGTCGGCTCGTCGAGGAGCAGCACGTTGGGCTCGGTCAGCAGCAGCTTGAGCAGCTGGAACCGCCGGCGCTCGCCACCGGACAGGTCGCCGAGGCGGGCGGTCAGCCGGTCGCCGGTGAAGCCGAAGCGCTCCAGCAACGAGGTGGCCGTGATCTCTGCCCGTCGGCGGTGCGGGTGACCCGGCGGATCGACTCCACGGTCGGGAGCACGCGCCCGGCGGGGTCGATGTCGTCGAGCGCCTGCGTGAGGTGCTCGCATCGCGACCGTGCGCCCGTGCTTGACCGTGCCGACGCGCGGGGCGAGGTCGCCCGACAGCAGCGAGAGCACCGAGGTCTTGCCGGCGCCGTTGACCCCCACGATGCCGACCCGGTCGCCGGGACCCAGCCGCCAGGTGGCGTGGTCGAGCAGCTGGCGCTCGCCGCGGTAGAGGTCGACGTCCTCGACGTCGAGGACGTCCTTGCCGAGGCGCTGGGCGGCGAAGCGCTGGAGCTCCATCCGGTCGCGCGGCGGTGGCACGTCCTCGATGAGCTGGTTGGCGGCGTCGATGCGGAACTTGGGCTTGGCCGTGCGGGCCGGAGCACCGCGGCGCAGCCAGGCGAGCTCCTTCTTCACCAGCTGCTGGCGACGCTGCTCGGAGGCGCCCGCCTGCCGCTGGCGCTCCGCCTTGGCCAGCACGAACGACGGCGTAGCCGCCCTCGTAGGAGTCGACGGCGCCGTCGTGGACCTCCCACGTCGTCTGGCAGACCTCGTCGAGGAACCACCGGTCGTGGGTGACGACGATGAGCGCGCTCGTCCGGCCGACCAGGTGCTCGGCCAGCCACGCGACCGCCTCGACGTCGAGGTGGTTGGTGGGCTCGTCGAGCACGATCAGGTCGTGGTCGCCCGAGCAGCAGCGCGGCCAGCGCGCAGCGGCGGCGCTCGCCGCCGGAGAGCCCGAGCACGGCCCGGTCCAGCGAGATGCCGGCGAGCAGCTCCTCGACGATGCCGCGCATGGTGGAGTCGGCGGCCCACTCGTGGTCGGAGCGACCACCGAGCACGGCCTCGCGCACCGAGTGGGTGTCGACCAGCTCGTCGCCCTGGTGGAGGTAGCCGATCTCGACGCCGCGGGTCATCGACACCCGGCCGGAGTCGGGCTCCTCGAGACCGGTCATCACCTCGAGCAGCGTGGTCTTGCCGTCGCCGTTGCGGCCGACGATGCCGATCCGCTCCCCCACCGAGACGCCGAGGCGAGACCTCGGTCGAGCAGCGGGCGGACGCCGTAGGACTTGGAGACCCGCTCGAGGTTGATCAGGTTGCTCATGCGAGCGCCACGCTCATCCCACCTCGACGACTGGGCGCCCGGGACCGGGCCGGCGGCGACGAGCACGACCTCGTGGCCGTGGCCGCGCAGCGCCGCGGCCAGCGCGTGCGCGGCGGTCGGGCGACTCGGCGAGGAACAGGCAGGTCGGTCCCGAGCCGCGACACGAGGCCGCGCGATCGCGCCCTCGGACTCGCCGCGGTCGAGCAGGTCGCCGAGGTCGGGCCGCAGGTCGAGGGCCGGCGCCTGGAGGTCGTTGTGCAGCGCGGCGCCGAGCCGGTGCGGGTCGGCCGCGCGGCCAGCGCGGCCAGCAGGGCGTCGGCACGCGCGGGCTCGGCCGTCCGCGCCGGGGAACAGCCGGTCGAAGCGCCGGTAGACCTCGGGCGTGGAGAGCCCGCCGGCGTCGGAGGGCACGACGACCCACCACCACGGCCGCGGTCGTCACCGGGGTCACCAGCTCGCCGCGGCCCGGTGCCGAGCGCGGTGCCGCCGACGAGCGCGAAGGGCACGTCGCTGCCGAGCTCGGCCGCGAGCTCGAGGAGCTCGTCGTCGGGCGGCTGGGCGTCCCAGAGCCGGTCGAGGGCGAGCAGGGCGGCGGCCGCGTCGGCGCGAGCCGCCGGCCATGCCGCCGGCGACCGGGATCTCCTTGTGGATCGTGAAGTCGGCGACCGGGTCGCGTCCGATGCGTGCGCGGCCAGCAGCGCGGGGGCCCGGAGCGACGATGTTGGTCCTCGTCGAGCGGGCACGTCGGCGACGTCGACGTACGTCGCCCCGCGACGGTGACGCGCGGAGCACCGTCCGCGGTGGCGACCTGACCTCGTCGTACAGGCCGATCGCCTGGTAGACGGTCGCGAGCGGGTGGAAGCCGTCCTCGCGGACGGCCCCGACCCCGAGGTGCAGGTTGATCTTCGGCGGGCGGCGACGCGGACGCGGACGCGCTCGGGGCCGCCATCGCGGCCGCGCGCTCGCGCGGCTCCGCCACGGCATGCCCTCGGCGATCCGGGCGAAGTCGCTCGACGTCGAGCACCTCGCCGCGCGCCGTCGGGTCGATGCCGGCGTGCGCGAGCGCGGCCTCGGCGGCCTCGCTCGGAGCCGGCGAGCGGGCGCAGCGCGGCGCGCAGCTGTCTTGCGGCGCTGGGCGAAGGCGGCGTCGACGACGGCGAAGACCTGCTCGCGGGTGGCGGTCGTCGCCGGCGGGTCGCGGCGGGTCCAGGCCACGAGGCCGGAGTCGACGTTGGGCGCCGGCCAGAAGACGTTGCGGCCGATGGAGCCGGCGCGGCGTACGTCGGCGAACCAGGCCGCCTTGACCGACGGGCACGCCGTAGGTCTTGGACCCGGGCGGCGCGGCGAGCCGGTCGGCGACCTCGGCCTGCACCATCACCAGGCCGCGCTCGAGCGAGGGCAGCAGCGTGAGCAGGTGGAGCAGCACGGGCACCGAGACGTTGTAGGGCAGGTTGGCGACCAGCGCGGTCGGCGGCGGGCCGGGGACTCGGCTCGACCCGCATGCGCGTCGCCCAGCACGACCTCGAAGCGGTCGACGTGGTCCGGGGCGTGCGGTCCGCGACCGTGGCCGGGCAGCGCCCGGCGAGGACCGGGTCGACCTCGACGGCGACGACCCGGCTCGCGACCTCGAGCAGCGCCAGGGTCAGCGAGCCGAGCCCGGGGCCGACCTCGACCACCACGTCGTCCGGCGTCGACGTCCGACGTCGCGCACGATCCGGCGGACGGTGTTGGCGTCGATGACGAAGTTCTGGCCGCGCTGCTTGGTGGGCCGCAGGTCGAGCCTGGCGGCCAGCGAACGCACCTCCGCCGGCCCGAGGAGTCTCGGACCGGCGGAGGGGGTGGTCATGCGACTCAGGCTAGTGCGCCGACGGGGTGCCGTCAGCTGGGGCAGGCCCAGCTTGGCCGAGCAGGCCGGCCAGGCGCCGTACCCGCCGGTCGGCGTCGCGGAGCTTGGTCGCGACGGCGATCTGCGTCTCGCGGCGTGGCCTGGCTCGGGAGGCCGGTGCCGCCGTACGCCTGCCAGGTGCCCAGGCTGAACTGGAGGCCGCCGTAGTAGCCGTTGCCGGTGTTGATGGCCCAGTTGCCGCCGGACTCGCACTGCGCGAGGGAGTCCCAGACGGTGCCGCCGGAGGCGAAGTTGGGCTCGCGTGACGCGGCTTCTCCTTGGTGCCGACCCTGACGATCGCGTCGACGGGCGCGCGCTGACGTCGGACGTCAGGACCTTGCGGGCCGACGAGCTCGCCGTTGCGAAGCGGAGCTCGTAGGTGACGTCGCGGACACCGGCGCGGCCGGCGCGGACGGTCTCGCTCCTCGCCCTCGTAGCATCGAGTCGTCCTCGCGGGTCGACGTGTCGAACCCGATGGGCTCGTCCTTGACGCGCTTGCGTGACGACCCGGATGTCGGTGACGACGATCTTGTCGCCGTCGCGAGATCTCCGTGTCGAGCGCCGGGCGTGACCATGTCGTCGCTGTCGACCTTCGACGCCGAGCTCCGCGAGCACGTCGCGCGACGGTGAGGGCGGTGACGCTTCTTGCGCTTGAGCTTCGGCGTCGCCGACCTTGACCGCGAGGCTCTTGGGCGTGACGACCTCGAGGGGCATGCCGCTGCGGCCGATGCGGCGCGCTGCGGCTGGTCGACAGGTCGGCGCCCTCGAAGCGGCAGGCCGATCTCGCCCAGGGCGGTGGCGACGTCGGTGGAGTTGACCCAGTAGGTGCGCTCCTCGCCGTCGACGTTGAGCGTCGAGCGGGCGGCCGAACTGGACCGAGATGCGGCTGCCGTCGTCGATCGGCTCGTCGAGGCCGGGGGCCACGAGGTCCTTGTCGGTCGATCTCGATGCCCTCGGCCGGCGAGCACGTCGCCGACGGTGCCACCCGTCGCGCTGACCGTCTGCGGCCTGCCCGTCGAGCGACAGGGTCACCGACTTGTTGAGGGCTGCGTAGCCGACCGTGGTCCCGCCGACCGCGGCGACGATCGACGGCGACGAGGGTCGCCAGGAGAGCCTTGGACTTGCTGAGAGTGGGCGATGCGTGAGCGCACGATTCTCCGAACGTCGTATCTTCCCGGGCCTCGGGGCGACAGCGCGTCCGCGTGCAGCCGTGGCCACCTCGGGCGATCGCGTCGGTGCGAGCGGGGGACTCGCGGAGGGGCTCATACCGCACCTCCGGGCGCTGGCGGATCTTCCCGATCCCGGCCAACAGTCACAGGACGATAACGGTGACCTGGAGGCCTGTCAAACTCCCCGTCGACTCGCCGCGCGGGTCGCGTGATGCTCGTCTCGGTGGCCTCGCCGGACCCTTCAGGCGGGCAGATCGTCCCACGCGTCGCACCGTCACACTCACCAGGGCCCGCCGAAGGCCGCTCTCGGTGTTGGTGTCGATGGCGCGCGCAGAGCCCCTCGAGGTCGTCGCCGCGGACCTCGGCCATCGCCCGCACCGTAGCGGGACGAGGTACGACGCGTTGGGCCGGCCGCGGTACGGCGTCGGGGTGAGGTACGGCGCATCGGTCTCGACCAGGACCCGGTCCAGCGGGGTCACGGCCAGCGCGTTGCGCAGCGGGGCGGCGTTCTTGAAGGTGACGGTGCCGGCGAAGCTCAGGTGCGCGCCGCGGTCCAGGCAGGCGCCGGGCGAAGTCGGCGTCGCCGGAGAAGCAGTGCATGACCCAGCGCTCGGGCGCGCCCTCCTCGTCGAGGACCCGGAGCACGTCGTCGTGGGCGTCGCGGTCGTGGATGACCAGGGTCTTGTCGAGCCGCTTGGCCAGGTCGATGTGCCGCCGGAAGCTCTCCTCCTGCACGGCGCGCCCGTCCTCGCCCGGTGCGGAAGTGGTCGAGGCCGGTCTCCCCCACGGCCCGCACCTTGTCGTGGGCGCCGGCCAGCCCCTCGATCTCGGCCATCGCCGCGTCGAGGTCGCCCGACCCGGGGCGCCTCGTTGGGGTGCAGCGCGACCCCGGCGACCAGCTCCGGCGTGCTCGGCGGCGGCCTCGACGGCCCACCGGGCGCCCGGCAGGTCGCAGCCGATCTGCACGATGCGGGCGACGTTGACCGCCGTGGCGAGGTCGATGGCCGCGCGGGTCTCGAGCCAGTCGCCGTCGGCGATGTCGAGGTGGCAGTGGTTGTCGACGACGGGCAGCGGCAGCGGCTCGGGCGCCGGCGGGCGCTCACGGTCCCGGCGCGCCCGACGTCTCCTCGGTGGCGGCGCGGGCGCGCGGTGGGCTGGTCGGACGCTGGTCGGGCATGGCCGGGCTACGGGAGTCAGTCGGTGGACAAGCGTCGTAGACCTCGCGCTTGGGCACGCCCGGCCCGGCGGGCGACGTCGGCGATCGCCTCCTTGCGGGTGGCCCCGGCGGCCTCCTCCTCGGCCACGGCGGCCCGCAGCGACGTCCGGGTCGCTGGCCGACCTCGGCGGCCGGCACGGCGCCCCGCGACGACGATGGTGACCTCGCCGCGGACCCCGTCGGCGGCCCAGGCGACGAGGTCGGCGAGCGGGCCGCGGCGTACCTCCTCGTGCGTCTTGGTCAGCTCGCGGCAGACCGCGGCGGCGCGGTCGGCGCCGAACGCCTCGGCCATCGCGGCCAGCGCCGCCTCGGTGCGGTGCGGCGCCTCGAAGAAGACCATCGTCCGCTCCTCGCGCGGCCAGCTCGGCGAGCCGGCGGCCCGCTCCCCCGCCTTGCGCGGCAGGAAGCCCTCGAAGCAGAAGCGGTCGACCGGCAGCCCGCTCACGGCCAGCGCGGTGAGCACGGCGCTGGGCCCGGGGACGGCGGTGACCCGGATGTCGTGCTCGACGGCCGCGGCGACGAGGCGGTAGCCGGGGTCGGAGACGCTCGGCATCCCGGCGTCGGTGACGAGCACGACCCGCTCGCCGGCGAGCAGGGCCTCGAGCAGGACGCGGCGTACGGGCCGACTCGTTGCCCTCGAAGTAGGACACGACCCGGCCGCTGAGGGTGATGCCGAGGTCGCTGGTGAGCCGCTTGAGCCGCCGGGTGTCCTCGGCGGCGACGACGTCGGCGCCGGCGAGCTCGGCGGCCAGCCGGGGCGGGGCGTCGGCGTACTGCCCGATGGGCGTCGCGGCCAGCACGAGCACCCCGGTGAGCGGTCATCGGCTGGACGGCGTCATCCGGTCGGACCGTCGAGATCTAGAGTGCCCGCGTGACCGCGCCGCCCACCGTCAGCCTGTCGCGGACCGCGGCCGGCAGCGAGGTGCCGTCCGCCGCCGGAGCGGGCGCGGCCGCGCTGGCGCGACGAGGACCCGCTCGTCGGCTGGACCGGTCGCGCTGCTGGTCACCGGGCTGGCGTTCTTCCTGCGCTGGTGGCGGCTGGGCACGCCGCACCAGTTCTCCTTCGACGAGACGTACTACGCCAAGGACGCCTGGTCGATGCTCGACCACGGCTACGTCCGCGAGCTACGTCGAGGACGCCGACAAGACGATCCTCAACGGGCAGCTCGACGGGCTGTGGGAGCCCGGACCCGTCGATGGTCGTCCACCCCGACGTCGGCAAGTGGCTGATCGCGCTCGGGGAGAAGGCCTTCGGGATGGACCCCTTCGGCTGGCGGATCGCGGCCGCGGTCGTGGGCTCGCTGATGGTCGCTGGTGATGTGCCGGTTCGTACGCCGCGTCACCGGCTCGACCGCGCTCGGCCTCGTCGGCGGGCTGCTGCTCGCGCTGGACGGCCTGCACCTCGTGCTGTCCCGGCTGGCGCTGCTCGACATCTTCCTCGCCTTCTTCATCCTGTGCGGGGTCCACTGCGTCGTCGCGGACCGCCAGTGGTTCCGGGAGCGGCTGGCGACCGGTGCCACCCGCCGGCTCTTGCGGCCGTGGCTGCTGGCCGGCGGGGTCGCCTTCGGCCTCGCGGTGGGCACCAAGTGGACGGCGCTCTTCCCGCTCGCCGCCTTCGGCCTGCTGGCCTGTCGCGTGGAGCTGGGGCGCACGGCGGTCCTTCGGCCACCCGCCGCGCGCTGCTGCGCGCCGTGGCCCTCGACGGGGTGCCGGCCTTCCTCCACCTGGTGCGGCATCGCGCTCGTCGTCTACGTGGCCACCTGGAGCGGCTGGCTCGTCCACGCGGCGGAGTACGAGGAGGCGCTCAGCAACACGCAGTACACGACGTACGACGGCGGCACGCAGTGGCCGACTGCCACCGAGGCGGACGCGGAGGGTGCCGGCGAGGTCGTCCAGTCGCTGCGCTCGCTCTGGTACTACCACCAGGACGTCTACACGTTCCACGCCCACTTCCTCAACGACAGCGAGCACGTCTACGCCTCCAAGCCGGCGGGGTGGCTGCTGATGAGCCGGCCCGTCGGCGTCGACGCGCAGCTCGACATCCAGCCCGGCTCGCAGGGGTGCGACGCCCCCGCGGGCTCCACCTGCCTGCGCCAGGTGCTGCTGCTCGGCAACCCGCTGATCTGGTGGGGCGGGGCGCTCGCGCTGCTCTTCGCGGTGGTCCGCTGGGTCGGCGCCCGGGACTGGCGCTTCGGGGTCGCGGTGGTCGGCACGGGCTCCACGTGGTTGCCGTGGCTGATGTACGACGACCGGCCGATCTTCATCTTCTACGCCGTGGCCTGCCTGCCCTTCGTCGTGCTCGCGCTGACCCTGGCCCTCGGCTCGATCGTCGGGCGCTCCGACGTGCCCAGTCCGCGGCGGACCGCCGGTGTCGTCGTCGCCGGCTCGTACGTCGTCCTGGTCGCTGCTCGCCTTCGCGTGGTTCTGGCCGATCTGGACCGACCAGCTGATCACCAACGGGGAGTGGCTCGACCGGGTGTGGTTCACCCGCTGGATCTAGCCCGCCGGTCCCGGGCTCCCTTGTGGGCCCGCCGGGTCGGCCGGTCGGCCGGGTCGGCCGGGTCGCTCGCAACTGGCGGCGTACGACACGGCGATCCACCCGCGCGCCCCCGCTGGCGGCGGACGACAAGGCGACGCTCGATCCCCCGTCGTACGCCGCCAGTCACGCGGCAGCGCGTGGGCTCGCACCCCCACTGGCGGCGGACGACAAGGCGACCTGCACGGCGCACCCGTCGTACGCCGCCAGCTGCGCGAGAGGGCCCGGAGCCAGGCCCCGGGAAATGACGAACGGCCCGCCGATCGGCGGGCCGTTGGTGCTGGGTGGAGGTGAGGGGACTCGAACCCCTGGCCTTCTCGATGCGAACGAGACGCGCTACCAGCTGCGCCACACCCCCCAGACGAGGAGAAAAGATAGCACCGGCGGCCGGGGCGGACCCAATCAGCCCCGCCCGTCGCGGTCAGCGGAGCAGGACCGACTCGACCTCCTCGAGGGCCTGCCGGGCGTAGCCGCGCCACATCCGCGCGAAGACCGGCATCGCCAGCCGGCCCGCGGTCGTCGGGGTCACGTCCCACTGCCAGGTGATCCGGGTGCCGGTGCCGACGGGCTCGAAGGTCCACCGCCCCTCGACCCGCTCGACCAGCGGCCGCATGGGCCCGCGGACGTCGCCGATCGCGTAGGCGGCGCGGTGCGGTCGCTCGACCGACGTGAGCGTCTCGAGCAGGGTGCCGCCGTCGGCCGTCACGATGGTGCGGGTCTGGCCGACCTCACGCCACGGACCGACCTGGCCGCGCACCTCGCGGATCGGCGGGATGGCCAGCATCCGGCGGCGGAAGATCTCCGGCAGCGGGTGCTCGAGCACCCGACGAACGCCTCGTCGACGGGCGACCGGGACGGCTCGGGACTGCGACAGGTGAGGGTCATGCCCGCCAGCGTACGGCGGTCGGGACGGCTCAGGAACCGGTGGCGCGGCGGCGCTCGGCCTCGCGCTCGGACCGCTCGGCAGCCTGCTGCTGCTCGGCCTCGCGGGCCAGGGCCGAGTCGCTCGTCGTTGCGACCCGAGGACCAGACACCGGTGGAGTCCAGGTCGATCGTCTGGACCGTACGCCGCGTGGCGGCGGGCTTGGAGACGTACGTCGGCAGCGTCGTGGGCACCATGTCCCAGGACCCGGGGGCCCGCATGACCGGGGCCGCGACGGGGTCGGCGAGCGGGACCTCGACGGGCTCGACGACGCGCTCCTCGACCGACTCGGTGGCGTCGGCCTCGGGCTCCGCGGGGCCGACCTCGGGGACGGGGGCTCGGACACGGTGGTCGTGGCACGGGGCGCGACGGAGGTGCGACGGGCGGCGGCCCGCTCGCCCTTGACCATGACCCGGCAGGCGACGAGCCACGCGACGAGCAGGGTGGCGGGGATGGCGACCCACGGCCAGGTGATGACCTTGGCCACGGCGCAGGCCGATGACGACGGTGTTGGCGAGCAGGACCAGGCCGAGCACGCGGCGACGACGGCGGGCGGCGCGCTGGGCGGCGGCGCGGCGTACGGACAACGGGGCGGCCGGCAGCGGGGCGTCGGACAGCGGGGTGCCGGCGGAGGACGCGGGTCGAGGCCTTGGTCTAGACGGTCGGCACCGACGGCGGAGCGTCCGGGGGTCACGACCAGGCGGGCCTCGCGGCGACCGACCGGCTCGCGGCGGGCGAGCACGCGCATGGTGTGCGAGAAGCGCTCGACGGAGCGGCTGCGCACCGACCTCGTCATGGTGCTGGAGCGCCTTGGGGATGAGGTAGACGGCCCAGGCGACCGCCAGGGCGACGAAGATCAGTGCGCTCAGGTCCACGACCCGAGGTTAGGTTCGCTAGCGCAGCATGGGGCGGATGTCCACAGGTGTGTCGCAAAACAACTGGTGTGACTCGTGGGATAACGCCTCAGGAGAGGCGGTCGAGGACAGCTCCCGTCGGGCACTCCTCGACGGTGATGGCGAAGATCCGGTGGTCGCGCCAGTCGCCGTCGATGTGCAGGAAGCGCGGGGCGTAGCCGATCTCGCGGATCTCGAGCTTCTCCACGACCCGCAGCGAGTTGGTGTTCTCGGGGCGGATGCAGATCTCGATGCGGTGCAGCCCCACCTCGGCGAAGCAGTGGTCGATGACCATCGCCACCGCGGTCGGCATGACCCCGCGACCGGCGAACTCGCGGTCCAGCCAGTAGCCGATCGAGGCGAACTGTGCCGAGCCGCGCACGATGTTGTTGACCGTCACCTGGCCGGCGAACATGCCGTCGACCTCGATCGCGAACGGCATCGCGTGGCCCTGCCGGGCCTGGCGGAGCAGCCGGCGGGCCACCTGCGCGGTAGCTGCCGGCGCGCCTGGCGCTGCCGGGCGGCATGGTGGCGTCCCAGGGCCGCAGCCAGTCGGCGTTGCGGCCGCGGACCTCGCGCCAGGCGCGGCTGTCGCCGGCCTCCAGCGGCCGCACGACGACGTGCTCGTGGGCGAGCCGCGCGGGCCAGCCGGGCGCCGTCAGACGGTCGTAATGGTCGCTCCCGACGACCTGCTCCACCGCGTGCCGCAGCACGGGCTCCAGCACGGCGAGGCCGTCCTTCACGCCGCCGCGCGAGCCGGGGAGGTTGACCACCAGGCAGCGAGCCCGCGACCCCGGCGAGCCCGCGCGACAGCATCGCGGTCGGCACGCCGGCTTGGCCAGCGCCGTAGGCCCGGATGGCCTCGGCGATGCCGGGGACCTCCCGGTCGAGCAGCGGCGCGGGTCGCCTCGGGCGTGCGGTCGGTCGGGGTGAGCCCGGTGCCGCCGGTGGTGAGCACCACCCGGGCGCCGTCCGCGACGGCGGCGCGCGATCGCCGCACCGACGGGGTCGCCGTCGGGCACCACGGCGGGCGGTCCGCAGGCGAAGCCCTGCTCCGTGAGCCAGTCGACGATCAGCGGGCCGGTCTCGTCGTCATACACACCGGCAGCGGCGCGGTTGGAGGCCACGACGACGGCGGCGCGCAGCAGGTCGCGTCACCGGACCCAGTCGCCGGACTTGCCGCCGGTCTTGGTCTCGACGCGCACGTCGGTGATGACGGCTGCCCTTGTCGACGGCCTTGACCATGTCGATGACGGTCAGCGCGGCGACGGCCACGGCGGTCAGCGCCTCCATCTCGACGCCGGTGCGGTCGGTGGTGGCGACGGTGGCCACGATCTCGACCGACGTCGTCGGTGACGGCGAGGTCGACGGTCACCGACGACAGCGCCAGCGGGTGGCACAGCGGGATGAGCGACGGCGTCTGCTTGGCGCCCATGATCCCGGCGAGCCGGGCCACCGCGAGGGTGTCGCCCTTGGGCACGCCGGCGCCGCGCAGCAGCTCGATCACGGCCGGGCGAGACGAGCACCCGACCGGACGCGGACGCCGTCCGGGCGGTGACGTCCTTGTCGGAGACGTCGACCATCCGGGCGGCGCCGTGCTCGTCGACGTGGGTGAGCCGGTCGGAGCCGGCCATCAGAACTCCTCGTCCAGCTTGAGCACCTGCACCATGTCGCCGGCGCTGATGCCGAGGTCGCCTCGGGCGGCACCACGATGAGCGCGTTGCTCGCCGCGAGGTCGCCCATGCAGGTGCGAGCCGTGGCCGCCGACCGGGCGAGACGAAGGCGCCGCCGCGGTCGCACGTCGCACGACGCCGCGCACCATCTGCTGCTTGCCCTCGGGCGAGGAGATGCCGTGGGTGAGCCGGGCCCGGCGCCAGCGGGCGGGAGTAGGGCAGCTTGCCCATCATCCGGCGGATCGCGGGCAGCACGAAGGTCTCGAAGGAGACGTACGCCGAGACCGGGTTGCCGGGCAGCGTGAAGATCGGGGTGTGCGTCCTCGCCGACGGTGCCGAACCCCTGCGGCTTGCCGGGCTGCATCGCGACGCCGCCGAACCACACCGTCCCCAGCGAGGACGAGCGCCTCCTTGACGACGTCGAAGTCGCCCTCGCTCACTCCCCCGCTGGTGACGACCAGGTCGGCGCGGACGAGCTGGTCGCTGAGCGCGTCGGTGAAGGTGCGCGGGTCGTCGGGGACGATCCCGACGCGGTAGGCGATCGCACCGGCGGCGCGGGCGGCGGCGGCCAGGAGGTAGGAGTTGCCGTCGTAGATCGAGTCGTGGCCCAGCGGTGGCGCCGGGCTCGCGCAGCTCGGAGCCGGTGGAGATGACCACCACGCGGGGGCGGGGCCGGCAGCGCACGGTGGCCCGGCCGACGGCCGCGAGCAGGCCGAGGTGGCGGGGGCCGAGGACGGTGCCGTGCTCGAGGAGCAGGTCGCCCTCGACGACGTCGTCCCCGCGCGACGCGGATGTGCTGGCGCCGCGGCGGCGCCCGGGTGATGCGCACCTGGGCGACGCCGCGGTCGGTCCACTCGTAGGGGACGACCGCGTCGCAGCCGGTGGGCACCGGGGCGCCGGTCATGATCTTGGCGGCGGTGCCGGGCGAGAGGGCCATCAGGCCGGCGCGACCGGCGCCGATCTCGCCGACGACCGGCAGGTGGACCGGGGTGCTCGGGCGACGCGGCGACGACGTCGTCGCGGACGCACGGCGTAGCCGTCCATCGCCGGAGTTGTCGAAGCTGGGCAGCGAGATCGGGGCGTGCACGTCCTCGGCGACGGCGAGGCCGAGGGCGTCCATCAGCGGCTGCGGGAAGTCGGGCAGCGGCGAGACCGTCGCCAGGATCCGCTCGACGAGGTCGGGGACCGGCAGCAGGTCAGCCATCGGCGATCCCCAGCAGCCGACGGTGCCGGGTCGACCCGCTGCGCCGACGGCGCCTCGATCTCGACGTCGCCCACGACGCGGACGCCGCGGCCGAAGGTGACGTCGCCGTCGACCACGAGCGAGGTCGGCCTTGCGCAGGGACGGCGCCCCCTCGGGGAAGCGCTTGTCGAAGTCGCCGACCAGCTTGTAGAAGTCGCCGTCGAGATCGACGAAGGGCACGCTCGTCGGTCGCCTGGTCGAGCACGAAGTCCTGGCCGAGGTCGTAGATGTCGGAGCGCAGCACCAGCAGGTCGTTGGTCGTCTTCACCGGCACGAAGCGGTCGCGGCCGACCTCGATGGTGCGAGCACCCTCGAAGATCTCGATCGCGGCGCCCATCGCGGTCTCGACCTGGATCACCTCGGGGGTCGACGGGTCTGCCGGGTCGAGGTGCTTGACGTTGCGGATCAGCGGCAGCCCGAGGATGCCCTGGCGGGCGTCGAGCGCCTCGGTCATCGCCCGGAGGTCGAACCACAGGTTGTTGGTCGAGGTGAACCGGTGACGGTCGAGGTCGGCCAGCGCCTCCCGGTCGGAGTCGAGCGTCTGCGCGGACTCGCGCAGCACGATCCGGCCGTCGGACCTGCGCCGGGCGAAGTGGCCGCCCTTGCGGTCGGAGGGCGTGCGCCGTACGGCCTCGATCGCGAACGGCGCACCGGTCGCGGCGAACCAGCCCGCCACCCGCGCGTCGGGCACGGCGCCGAGGTTGTCGGAGTTGGAGACGAAGACGTGGCGGTAGCCGGCGTCGATCAGCCGGCCGAGCAGGCCGGTGCCGCGCAGCGCGGTGTAGAGGTCGCCGTGGCCCGGGCGGGCACCACTCGAGGTCGGGGTCCTTGGGGTAGGACGCCGGCATCAGGTCGGAGGCCAGCAGCTTGGGCTCCTTGTTCTGCAGGAACTCCAGCGGGCAGGCCCTCGACCTGGAGGTCGTCGTAGCGCGCGAGCGCGGCCATCGTGTCGGCCGAGGTGCGGAAGGAGTTCATGAAGATCAGCGGCAGCGGTCGCGTCGTACTGCTGGCGCAGGTGCAGCACCTGCCGGGCGATGATGTCGAGGAAGCTCAGGCCGCGGCGCACGCACAGCAGCGACTTGGCGCGGTCCATGCCCATCGAGGTGCCGAGGCCGCCGTTGAGCTTGATCACGGCGGTGTGCGGATCGCCTCGGCGGCGACGTCGTCGGTCACCTCGACGTCGGCCAGCGCCTCCATGTCGAGCGGGTCGATCGGTCGACTCGGGGATCATCCCGGTCTCGCCGTGCTCGAGGAGGCGGTAGTAGTGCGCGAACGTGTCGATCGGCGACCGGATCGACGCCCGCGTCCTGCATTTTGGCGCGTGCGAGCTCGAGGCCTTTGCTACCCATGCTCCGATCGTAGGCTGATCGCGTGTCAACACCAGCCGAACCCCCGTCCGAGGCCACCGGCTCCGCGTCGCGCGACGCCAAGCGCGCCCTGCGGGACCAGGTCCTGACGGCCCGTCGGCGGCCGCCCGCTGGCCGAGTCGGTGACGGCCGCCGAGGCCATCGCCGACCACGTGCTGGCGTGGGAGCCGTACGCCGCGCGCGCACCGTCGCGGCGTACGTCTCGGTCGGGCGCGGAGCCCGGCACGGGCTGCTGCTCGAGCGGCTCGCACGCGGCGGGCAAGCGGGTGCTGCTGCCCGTCGTGCTGCCCGACCTCGACCTCGACTGGGCGGCGTACACCGGACCGGCGTCGCTGGCGCCCGCGCGCCTCGGGCTGCTCGAGCCGAGCGGGCCGCGGCTCGGGCGTGGACGCGGTCGCGGACGCCGACGTGGTGCTCGTGCCCGGGCCTGGCCGTCTCGGCCGACGGCGACCGGCTCGGGCCGCGGCGGGGGCTGCTACGACCGGGCGCTGGCCCGGGTGCCGGCGGACGGCCCGTCGCCGTCCTGCTCCACGAGGACGAGGTCGGGGTCGACGTGCCCGCCGAGCCCCACGACCGGCCGGTCACCCACGCGATCACGCCCGCCGGGGTGCACGCCCTCGGGACCGCTGACGGGTCCGTGCGACCTCAGTCGTCGCCGGCGTCCGGGACGAGGGTCAGCGAGTCCTCGCCGGCCTCCTCGACGGCGTCGCGCGAGAAGGCCCAGGGGAGGTAGTCGCCGGCGACCCACAGCTCGGTCTGGTCGGCGTAGTGGGAGGAGGCGGGGTGGCCCGAGACGCCGGTGAGGTTGATCCAGCGCGAGCGGTCGAGGTCGGCGAGCGAGACCACCATCCGCATCGACGGCGCCGACGGTGACCTCGTAGCCCTCGGAGGCGTCCCAGGCGGTCGCGTCGACGATGCTCGAGCCGCCGCCGACCTCGTGGCCGTCGCGGTTGAGGAGCCGCTCGACCGGGCCGATGCCGGACTCGCCGAGCGTCGAGCTGCGCAGGTCGAGCCGGTGCAGGTGGCCCCACGTCCACTCGTCCGGGTCGAGCGCCTGGCGCCGGGTCAGCTCGTCGCGGGCGTCCAGCAGCGCCTGGCGCAGGATGTCGTCGCGCGACTCGACGACGTCCTCGGTGCCGACGTCGTCCCACCAGGGGCCGGTCGGGTCGCTCGAGCAGCTCGCTCGACCACGGCGAACCAGCGGTCGCCGCCGTCGGGCCAGAGGTCCTCGCGGCAGCTCGTCGTGGAAGGTCAGGCGCAGCAGGTTGCTCCACACGACGTTGTAGTAGGCCGCCGCCGCGCTGTCGGCGGGCTGGGTGAAGTCCCAGTCGGCGAGCAGCTCCTGCCCGTCGCTGGTAGTAGCCGGCCGGCAGGTCCTCGACGTCGAGCAGGTAGGGCACCAGGGTCGGCGGCCATCGGGTTGTGGTGTCGAGCTGGAGGTCGCGTCATCTCGTCGACCGACAGCTCGCCCTCGCTCCTCGAGCAGCTGGCGGATCCGGCGTCGGAGCGGTAGCCGTGGTCCCAGTCGCCGGTGAGGAAGTAGGGGTAGTCCTCGCCGATGACGGCCTGGTTGGCGGTGACGACGAAGCCCTCCTCGGGGTCGAGCACGCTGGGCAGGCCGTCGAAGGGGATGTACGTCGCCGGTCCAGTCGTTGGCCGAGCAGCCAGCCCTCGGCCGGCATCCGGCCGGTCGTTGCCGGACTTGCGGATCGGGATCCGGCCCGGCGCCTGGTAGCCGATGTGGCCCTCGCGGTCGGCGTAGACGAGGTTCTGCGCCGGTACGGCGAAGTCGGCGGCCGCCGCCCGGAACTCGTCCCAGTTGCTCGCCCGGTTGAGGGCGAGGATCGCGTCGGCGGTGGTGCCGGGTCGAGCGCGGTCCACTGCAGCGCGACGGCGTAGCCGTTGCCGCGACCGGTCGGCGTCCGGCTCGTCCGTCGGGGCGTTGGCGCCGACCGTGCTGAGCTCCTCGCGACACGTCGCTGAGCAGCGGCCCGTGGCGCCGTCTCGCGGATCTGCAGGGCTCGAAGTCGTCGCCGCCGCGGACCTCGATCGTCTCGGTGCGGATGTCGCAGCGGCTGCGCCTCGCCGTCCTGGATCCACGGCTCGCCCTCGACCTGCTCGAGGTAGAGGTCGGTGACGTCGGGGCCGAGGTTGGTGAAGCCCCAGGCGATGTCGGCGTTGTGGCCGATGATCACGCCGGGGACGCCGGAGAAGGTGAAGCCGGAGGACGTCCAGCGTGCAGTCGGCGCTGATCTGCGCGGCAGTGCAGGCCCATCTGCATCCAGATGCCGGGCATGGCTGACGCCGAGGTGCGGGTCGTTGGCGAGCAGCGGCGCGCCGGTCGCGCTGTGCTCGCCCGTCGACCACCCAGGAGTTGGAGCCGATGCCGTCGCCGCGGCCCAGCAGGTCGGGCACGCCGGGCCAGCCGCGTCGCGGACGCCGGTCGAGGGCGTCGACCATCTCGCGTCGGAGTACGCCGGCCGGCGCGGGTTGCGGGTCGCGTTGCCGGAGGCGTTCTGCTCGAAGACGCCGTCGACCACCCCGCCGCTGCCCGACGATCGGCGGGTGCGCGCTCGTAGGGGTACTCGGGGTAGAGCTCGGCGACCTCGCTCGGGCGCGTGGTCGAGGCTGGCCAGCACCCGGTCGATCTCGTCGTCCATGTTGCCGCGCAGGTCCCACGCCATCGCCTTGAGCCAGGCCAGCGAGTCGACCGGCGTCCACGGCTCGGGCTCGTAGTCGAGGCCGGTCAGCGCCGAGGAGCGTGTACTCCACCGCGATCTCGGTCGGGCCGTGCTGCTCGAGGTAGGCGTTGACGCCCTCGGCGTAGGCGGCGAGCGCCGCGCGGGTCTCGGTGTCGAGCAGGGCGCAGCTCCTGCTCGGCGACCCGGCGCCAGCCCATGGTGCGGATGAACTTGTCGGTCTCGAGCGCCGTCCTCGCCGAAGAGCTCGGCGAGCCGGCCGGCGGTGACGTGGCGGCGCACGTCCATCTCGAAGAAGCGCTCCTGGGCGTGCGACGAAGCCCTGCGCCCGCATCAGGTCGGCGTCGGTGTCGGCGTAGACCTGCGGCGATGCCGTGGGCGTCGCGGATGACCTCGACCTCGGCCGTCGAGACCCGGGAGCTCGACCTCGCCGCTGGTGCCGGGCACCGGGCGCAGCGACGAACGGCGACGGTGACCAGCGAGCAGCAGCACCACGAGCGCCGCGACGCCGGCGACGGCGTACGCGGACCACCGCGGACGCCGCGGCCACGGCCCGGAACGTCTGCCACGCAGGTGCGGCGTCGGTCGCGGGCGGGGGCGGGCTGCTCGTCATCGTGCTGGGCATTGTGCCGTACCCTTGGCAGTCGGATCGGGCGGAGTGCCAGCGTGTCGCGGGCCCGCCTGATCTCGCCCGTCCGACCGCACCGAGTCCCAAGGTGCCCACATGCCCACCTACCAGTACGCCTGCACCGAGTGCGGCCACGCCTTCGAGCAGGTCCAGAGCTTCAGCGACGACTCGCTGACCACTGCCCGGAGTGCGCACGGCCGGCTGCGCAAGGTCTTCAACGCCGTGGGCGTGGTCTTCAAGGGCTCGGGCTTCTACCGCACCGACAGCCGGTCCTCCTCGACCGCGTCGGCCCTCCGTCGTCCGCGGACTCCTCGAAGGAGTCGAAGTCCTCCGGCTCGTCGACGTCCTCGGACTCGTCCTCGACCTCGTCCTCGGCCTCGTCGGGATCCTCGAGCGCCTCCGGCTCCTCGTCGTCCTCCTCGGGCCCGTCGTCGTCCACAGGGGCCTCCTCGAGCTGACCCGTCCCCGAGCGGGCTCGCCCGGCGCCGGGCCGCGGTCCGTGCCGCCGCCTAGCGTCGGCGGCATGCCCCTGACCGCCTGACGTACGCCGCCGCGGCGCACGCCCTGCGCCGCCGCGTGCTGGCCCGCCGGCGACCGCTCGCTGCCGCGCTGCTGCCGCCGCGGCCGTGCTCGTCGGGCTGCGGGTCGGCGTCGGGCCCGCCTCCCCGACGGTGCCGGTGCCGGTGGCCGCGCGCGACCTGGCGGCGGGCGCTGGTCGTCGGACCGCCGACCTCACGACGGCCGCCTTCGCGCCGGGGCACCGAGCCCTCCGGGCTGGTCGACGACCCCGCCGGGCCGGGTGCTCGCCGCCCCGGTCGCGGCCGGGCGAGCCGGTCACCGACGTGCGGCTGGTCGGTGCGGGCCTGGCCGACGGCGCATCCCGGACCTGACCGTCATGCCGCTGCGGCTGCCCGACGCCGGCGTGGTCGAGCTGCTGCGACGCCGGCGACCGGATCGACCTGATGCGCCGCCGACCCCGGGCCGGCGAGGCCACCCGCGTCGCGCGACGACGTCCTGGTGCTGGCCGTCCCGCCGCTGACGACCAGCCGCGGGCGACTCGTCGGCCTGCCGGGGCGCCTGGTCGTGCTCGGGATCAGCCCCGCGGCCGCACGCCGACGTGGGTCGCGCCGCCGTGACGCTGTTCCTCGTGGTGGCCTACGCCCGCTAGCGTCGGCTGTCCCAGCACCTCACGGCTCCGGTCTCGGGGTCACCCAAGGAGCACCATGAGCGGATTCAAGAACTTCATCCTCCGAGGCAACCTCATCGAGCTGGCCGTCGCGTTCATCATGGCCGCCGCCTTCGCCGCCGTCGTCACCGGCGACCGTGGCCTGATCATGGACCTCATCGGCAAGATCGGCGGCACGCCCGACTTCTCCAGCTACTCCCCCGGTGGGGTCTCGGTCGGCGCCTGGCTGACCGCGGTGATCTCGTTCGTCATCATGGCCGCGATCGTCTACTTCTTCATCGTGGTGCCCTACACGAAGGCCAAGGAGCGCTACTTCCCGGCCGAGGAGGCCGGCACCCCCGCCGACGTGGCCCTGCTCGAGGAGATCCGCGACCTGCTGCGCGCCCGCAACGGCCAGGTCTGACGCAGCCGGCTCGCGGCGACCGGCCCAGCCGCTGGTGCCCGGCGCGGGCACCGTGCGATCCGCTGGTAGCGGTCAGCCGTGCCGCCCGAGGCGCGCTGCGCCGTGGTCCGCGCCCGTCGCCGAAGACCGCGTCGAGCCGGCGGCGGCGTACCCGCTCCGGCTCGACCTCGTCGTCGGGCGTCGCGGACGGCCTCGACGTCGTCCGTGGCCGGCGGGCTCCGTGGCGGCCTCCGCGTCCTCGCCGGGCCGGCCGTCGTCAGCGGCGGCCCGGGCATCACGCGCACACGCCGGGGACGGGCGTCCTCCGTCGGCGCCGCCTCGGTCGGGCGAGGGCTCCTCCGTCGGCGAGGCCTCCTCGCTCGGGGACTCGCTGGGGGTCTCCTCGGGCTGGCGGGTCCCGGACGGGGTCTCGCCCGCTCCGCCGCCCTGCGCCTCGCTCGAGGTCGCCGGCGGCTCGGCCGTGATGGCGGCGTCGAGCGACGGAGCTTGCGGGAGGGGCTTGTCCTCGTTGATCAGCTGCCACATCGTGTCGGCGTCCTCGGTCCAGAAGACGCTGCCGAAGAACTCCGACTCGCGGGGGTAGTACTCCGTCGGGACGGTCACGAACTGGATCTTGTCGAGGCCGATGTTCTGCAGCTGCATGGCGATCTTGCCGATGCGGGTCACCGTGCCGAGGCCGGTCGTCGGTCTTGAGCGAGTCGGTGGCGGCGTCGAGGAAGCGCACCACCTTGTCGAGGCGGGTCAGGGTGCCGGCCGACTTGACCTTGCGGATCAGCGCCGCGATGAAGGTCTGCTGCCGCTTGATGCGGCTGATGTCGTTCTGCTGGGCGCTCGCCGACGTAGCGGGCCCGGACGTAGTCGAGCGCCTCGTCGCCGGTCAGGAGGGACGGGTCGCCGGCCGGGACGAAGATGCTCGTGCTCCGGGTCGTCGATGTCCTCGGGGACGCAGACCGGCACGCCGTCGACGGCGTCGACCATGTCGCCGAAGCCGTTGAAGTCCACGACCACGAAGTGGTCGACGAAGACGTCGGCGTTCTCCTCGAGCTGCGCCACGGTGCACAGCGGGCCGCCGACGGCGAAGGCGGCGTTCCACTTGACGTCGGCTGGCGGCGATCGCTGTCCTCGCAGTCGGGCCGGTCGACGATGGAGTCGCGCGGGATGGAGATGGCGTAGGACCGCTTCCGGTCGGCCGAGAGGTGGACGAGGATCGTGGTGTCCGAGCCACCACCGCCGGTCTCCCCGTCGATGTCGTTGCCCTCGCCGGAGCGGGTGTCGTCGCCCATGACCAGGATGTTGAGGGGCTCGCCGTTGCCGCGGTAGATCTTCTCCGGGCGGTCGTCGCCGAGCGCCGCGAGCGACTCGGTCGTCGATGTTGCCGTTGAGGTGGCGGTAGAAGAAGACGACGCCGAGCGCGGTGACCAGGGCCAGCACGAGCGTGCTGGCGAGGACGACACGACCGACGGTGTGCTTGCGCTTGACCTTGCCCTTGCGCTTGGGCGCGGGCGGGTCGGTGGCAGCGCTGTGGGCTCCTGACACTGTTGCTTCACACCTTCGTCGGTGGGATACCTCAGCGGCACCCCGGGGTCAACATCGCAACCTACGCGACGTCGACAAATTGTCGCCGCAGACTGCGAGCAGGACAAATTCCTCGTGCCCGGTCGCATGACAGGATGACGCGGTCCACTCGTCCTCGGCTCCAAGGGACTCCTCGTCGTGCCGCACCGCTCCACCTGCCCCCTCCGCCGCCCGCTGGCCGCCCTCGTCGTGGTCGCGCTCGCCCTCGTCGCGCGCGGTCGCAGCCCGGGCACCAGTCCCGCCGCCCGCTCGGCGACCGCCGGCGCCGGATCCCCGTGCCGGGCACCGCCACCACGGCCGGTCGCGGCACCGCGGTCGCCGAGGAGCCGCCCAACGTGGTGATGGTCCTGACCGACGACATGCGCAAGGACGACCTGCGCTACCTGCCGCACGTGCGCAAGCTGCTCGTCGAGCGGGGCATGACCTTCACGCCAGGCCCAGTCGCCGCACCCGCTGTGCTGCCCGGCCCGCGCCGAGATCCTGTCCGGGCCAGTACGCCCAGAACAACGGCGTGCACCACAACTCCGGCCCGTACGGCGGCTGGCAGGCGTTCGACCCGTCGCTCCACCATCGCCACGTGGGCGCAGGACGAGGGCTACCGCACCGCCCTGCACGGCAAGCACCTCAACCACTTCGAGCGCGGCGTCGCCGGCGGACCCGGGCTGGACCAACTTCGACATCCTGCTCGAGCCGGCGACCGACTACGCCAACTTCGACTTCTTCGGCGGCACTCCTATCGCAACGACTACGTCACCACGCGTCTCGACCAGCGCACCGTGTCCGACCTCGAGCGCTGGGCGGGCCCCACGCCGTACCTGGTGATGGCCAACCACGTCGCGCCGCACATCTGGATGCCCGCGGTCGGCCCGCGGCGACGGCGACGGCGACCGCGGCGGACGACCGCCCAAGGTGGCGCCGGAGCACAAGCGGGCGCTGGCGGGACTGAAGCCGGCCGCCTTCAAGGCCCCGAGCTTCAACGAGGCCGACATGAGCGACAAGGAGACGGATCGTCCGCGTCGCGGGCCAAGCTCTCGCGCCGCGAGATGAGCACGCTCAACCTCGCCCGCATCCGGTCGCTGCTCTCGGTCGACGACGCGGTGAAGCACACTCGTGGACACGCTGCGCGAGACCGGCGAGCTCGACAACACCTACATCGTCTTCACCAGCGACAACGGCTACGCGCTGGGCGAGCACCGCTTCACCGGCAAGGACCGGCTCTCCGACGAGATCCTCGACGTGCCGCTGGTGGTGCGCGGTCCCGGCGTCCCCGCCGGGAAGAAGTCCGACCGCCTCGTCTCCCTGGTCGACCTCACCGCCACCCTGACCTCCCTGATGGACCTCTCCCCCGACATCACGCTGGACGGCGAGGACTTCTCCGACACCCTGCTCGGCGGCAGGGCCACCCACCGGCGCGACACGATGCTGATCCAGACCGGCGGCAAGGCCACCGGCGTGCGCGACCCCGGCTGGACCTACCGCGGTGTCCTGACCGAGCGCTACGCCTACGGGCGGCGGGTCAACGACCGGCTCACCGACGGGTTCCTCTACGACCGCGTCAAGGACCCCTACGAGCTGCGCAACCTGATCCGCTCGAAGCGCTACGCCCCCGTACGCCGCGAGCTCGAGCGCCGGCTCCGGGCCCTCGGGGACTGCGCGGGCAACGAGTGCAACCGGCACTTCGGGCGGATCCCGACGCCTCGGGGTTGAGGTCGCCCGGCCCGCGTCCTGCGTGCCTCGCACGGCTGCGCCACGTCTGACGACGACGGGGCCGCGGCCCTGAGCCGCGGCCCCGTCGGAGGTCAGATCACTTCCGGGGGATCCTGAACTTCTGTCCCGGGAAGATCAGGTTCGGGTCCTCCACGTTGTTGACCCGGGCGATCTCACGCCAGTCGACGCCGTAGCGCTGGCCGATCTCCGAGAGGGTGTCACCGGACTTCACGGTGTAGACCTCGTCTGCGGCCGCCTCCTGGCGGGCCTCCTGACGAGCCTCCGCGCGCTCCTCCTGCCGCTCCTCGCGAGCCTCCGCGCGCTCCTCCTGCCGCTTCGCGCGGCGGGCGTTGGCCTTGTCGATGGCCTTCTGGGCCTTCTCCTCGGCCTTGCGGTCGGCCTCGGCCTGCGCCTCCTGGGCGGCCTTGGCCTCGGCCTCGGCCTGCTGGCGGGCCTCCTCCGCCTGCGCCTTCTCCTCGTCGGTCGCGGACGGCAGGCCGGCCTTCTCGGCCGCAGCGTCGGACTTGCGGCGTGCCTCGTCGGCGCGGGCCTGTGCCTCGACCTTCGCCTTGTCGGCCTCCGCCTGGGCCTCCTCGGCCTCCTTGCGCGCCTCCTCCGCCGCCTCGGCGTCGTCGGTCGTCACGGCGTCCTTCAGCTTGTCCCACAAAGACATCCGGATTCCTCTCGTTGTGGCCGGACGGGAGAACCCGTCGCACGGACCGCTTCCGAACCTAGGTGCGCCCTTCGCGGCACAGCAACGGCGCTTCACCCCGGGAGGGGGGCGGCATGCGACCACCCGCCTTCACCGGGGGTCGCGTTGGCCATGCCCGCCGACTGCTGACAAAATGACCGCGCCCGCGTGGGCACGCCCCAGTAGCTCAGTGGATAGAGCAGCCGCCTCCTAAGCGAAAGGTCGCAAGTTCGACTCTTGCCTGGGGCACAGGTGAGGCAAGGCCGGACCCGTCCTCGGGTCCGGCCTCCGCCGTGCGGACCGGGCACAGGCTGGAACATCCGACGGCTGTGGGGCGTCGGATCTTCCGCGCTGGGCGGGCGGGTACGACGAACGCGGGCCGCACCGTCACGAGCCCGGGAGGACGTCCTTCACCGCGTCGACCACCTTGGCGACGACCGGACGCTCGTCGCCGCCGCTGGCCCATGCGGGGTCCTGCGGCATCGGGCCCATCGGGTCGGCATGCTCCGGCGTCGTGGTGCGCGGGGCGAGGGCGCGGGTGATCGCCTCCTCCAGTCCGACGAGCCGGTGCCCCGCGGGCAGCAGCAGCTCCACGAAGTCGTCCTCGCCCGCGACCATGTCGTGGTGGAGGCTCTCCACCAACGCCTCCACGGTCGGCCGGGGCACGTCGGTGAGGCTGCCGACCAGGGTGCCGACGAGCGCCGTCGGCAGCAACGGGACGTGGACCTGAGGGCGGGCGAGCCCGGCGTGCGTGGTGTAGGTGTCGAGCAGCGCGCCGTAGCGCAACGTGTCGGGTCCGCACACGTCGAAGTGCCGGGACGGGCCGTCGTGCTCCAGGGCACCGACGAGGGCGGCCAGCACGTCGACGACCGCGATCGGCTGCACCAGGGAGTCCATCCAGGTCGGCACCGTGTGGACCGGCATCCGCTCGCTGACCTGCCGGATGATCTCGAACGACGTGGACCCGCTGCCGAGGAGCACGGCGGCCCGCAGGACCACCACGGTCGCCGGGGTGTCGACGAGGATCCGCTCCACCTCGCGCCGGGACGTGATGTGCTCGGACAGCTCGTCGTCGGGGGCGTCCGGCACGAGCCCGGAGAGGTAGACGACCCGGCCGACGCCGTGGGCGCGCACCGCGCTCGCGAAGTGGGAGGCCGCCGCGCGGTCGGTCTCGGCGAAGTCGTCGCCGCCCATCCCGTGGATCAGGTAGTAGATCGCGTCCACGCCCTCGCACGCGTCCGCGACCTGGTCGGGATCCAGCGCGTCCATCACGACGGTCTCGACCCGGTCCGCCCACCACGGCATCTCCCGCTCGGGGTCCGACGTGGTGGTGCGCACGTCGTGGCCGCGCTCGAGCAGCATCGGCACCAACCGGCCGCCGACGTAGCCGGTGGCGCCCGTCACCAGGACCTTCACAGCGTCTCGAACCGCAGGCCGCCGGCCTGCACGCGCGCCAGCAGGTTGTCACCCATCGCCTGCGCGGTGGTGACCTGCCCCGCGGTGGACGGGTTGTCGTCGAGGACCAGGCACAGCGCCGACTCGGCGAGCATCATCGACGTCTCCGTGTAGCCCGGGTCGCCGCCCGAGACCCGGGTGTGGACGGTCCGCCCGCCGGACTCGCCGACGAAGTCGACGGTGAACCACGACGAGTCGCGTCGCGCCTCGTCGGGGCCCTCGCCCTGGGTGACCCGGTCGAGCAGGAACCGCCGGACCGGACCGACCTGCGCGGCCGCGGCCAGCGCACCGACGACGAGCGCGCCGCCGGCGGCGTACCGGATCGTCTTCGTGCCGGCGTAGTGCGAGTAGCGGAAGTCGGGACCGTACGCCGGGAGGGCCGCGCCGCTGCGGGCCACGACGATCGGGTCGATGGTCGGCAGCGGGAGCAACCAGTAGCCGAGCACGGAGTCCTTGTGCGGCGTGCCCGACACCGCGCGGGAGCGACGGCCGTCGGCCGGCTTGCCCTCGGCGCGTCGGCGGGCGGAGTACGCCTCCTTCATCCGCCGGGCGCGGGCGAACTGGTTGAGCGCGGAGTGGATCGTGCCGCCCGACGCCGTGCCCCCGGAGCGGACCACACCACGCAGCGTGATCGGCGCGTCGTCCGGCAGCTGCTGCACCGTGTAGAGCGCGCCGAGGTCGTGCGGGATCGAGTCGAAGCCGCAGGCGTGGACGATCCGTGCGCCGCTGGCGACCGCGGCCCGGTGGTGGCGCAGGTACATCCGGTCGACGAACTCCGGCTCCCCGGTGAGGTCGACGTAGTCGGTGCCGGCGTCGGCGCACGCGGCGACCAGCGGCTCGCCGTACGCGAGGTAGGGGCCGACGGTCGTGATGACGACGCGGGCCCGCTCGGCGACCTGGACCAGGCTGGTCGGGTCGGTCACGTCCGCGTGCAGCAGCTCGAGGTCGGCGGCGCTGCCGGAGATCGTCGCGAGGTGGTTGCGGACCTCCTCCAGCCTGTCGCGGTTGCGCCCGGCGAGCGCCCAGCGCAACCCGTCGGGCGCGTGGCGGGCGAGGTACTCCGCGGTCAGCCTGCCGGTGAAGCCGGTCGCCCCGAAGAGCACGATGTCGAAGTCACGGTCAGCGTTGCGGTCGTCAGCCATGCCGCCATCCAAACAGGTGCCGGAACCCCCGCGCGCAGGGCGGCGTCCCACCAGGCATGACGAAGTGGATCTCGCTCGTGCTGGGGCTGGTGGCGCTGGTCGCCGGCACCGTCCTCACCACCCTCGCCGTGACGGGGCCGGGAGGACCGGGGACCGCGGACCGGTCGGGTCCCACGGCCGACCCCGCGAGCGACCTGCGGCTGGCGTCCGCGAGCCTGCGGGCCACCACGTCGTGCGCCGACCTGCTCGCGCAGTACGTCGACCGGGGCCTGGCCCAGGTCGGCCCGTACGGCTGGGACGCCGGGCCGATCGTGATGTTCGACGCGATGGGCTCGGCCACCCGTTCGGAGACGTCCGCGTCGGCCCCGACGCTCCCGGCGACCACCGGGTCGCAGAGCACCGCGTCCGGCACCAACGTGCAGGAGGCCGGCGTCGACGAGCCCGACGTGGTGAAGGTCGCGGGCGGACTGCTGTTCCGCGTCCAGGACGACGTCCTCACGACGTACGACGTCGCGGGCGCCGAGCCGCGGGAGCTGTCGTCCCTCACCCTCGCCGGCCTCGGCGACGGGGAGCTCCTCGTCAGCGGCGACCGGGTGGTCGTGCTGGGCACCGTCGACGACGGGTACGACGCGCAGCTGACGACGCGGGTCGTCGTGCTGGACGTGGCCGACCCGGGCGCCCCGCGGGTGGTGAGCACCACCGACCTCGACGCCGAGCTGTCGGCCGCCCGCCTGCACGACGACCGGGACGCCCTGGGCGACGACGTCGTGCGGCTCGTGCTGCGGTCCTACCGCCCCGCCCTCGACTTCGTGCAGCCAGGACCCCGCCAGGGTGAGCGGACCGCCCTGGAACGCAACCGGCAGGTCGTCCGGGACTCCACGCTCGCGGACTGGCTGCCCGGCGTCGACGGTGAGCCGGTCGTCGACTGCGCCGACGTCGCGGTCCCGACCGACGACGACGCCCCGCTGGGCACCACCACGGTGGTGGGCTTCCGGCCCGGCGACCCGGACCCGCTCGCGAGCCCGGCCTCGACCGCGGTGGCGACGGACGCGGCGACGTCGTACTCCTCCCCCGACCGCGTCTACCTCGCCACCGCCGCCGCGCCGGGCTGGTGGGGCTCACCGACGATCGACTGCATCGACCGGTGCCTGCCTCCGTCAGGCGGGGGGCCGGGCAGCACCGACGGCACGACAGACCTCTACGCCTTCGCCCTCGACGGCGTCGCCACGACCTTCGTCGCCGGCGGTGAGGTCGAGGGCGCCGTCCGGGACCGCTGGGCGATGGACTTCTCCGACGGCACGCTGCGGGTCGCCGTGGGCGCGACGTCGCGGACCGCCGACGCCAGCTCGGTGCTCACCCTGCGCGAGGAGGGCGCGGAGCTCGTCGAGGTGGGGCGCGTCGACGGCCTCGGGGTCGGCGAGGAGATCAAGGCGGTGCGCTGGTTCGACGACCTGGCGATCGTGGTGACCTTCCGCCAGGTCGACCCGCTGTACGCCGTCGACCTCACCGACCCCGCGTCCCCGCGGCTGCTGGGCGAGCTCAAGATCCCCGGCTACAGCGAGTACCTCCACCCCCTCGGGGGCCGGCGGCTCATCGGCATCGGCCAGGACGCGTCCCCGGACGGCATGGTCCGCGGCGCCCAGGCCGCGCTCTTCGACGTCACCGACCTGACGTCGCCCCAGCGCCTCGACACCGTCGCCTACCCCCGGTACTCCGTCGCCGGGGCGGGCACCGACCCCCGCCAGTTCACCTGGCTGCCCGACCGGCGGATCGCGCTGACCGTGGTCTCCGAGGCGTGGCGCGGACGCACCGGCTGGGTGTCCGTGCTCCGGCTCGGCCACGACCGGATGGACGACGAGCTGGTGGCGGTCGAGGTCGGCGACGAGGTGGCCCAGGTGCGGCTCGTGCCCCTGGCCGACGGCCGGGTCGTGCTGGTCACCGGCGACGGGGTGTCCTTCTTCGCCCTGTGAGCGACGGGCCCGGCCGCCTACGCTGGGGGCATGTGCCGCAACATCCGCCCGCTCAACAACTTCGAGCCGCCGGCCACGCGCGACGAGGTCACGGCCGCCGCGCTGCAGTACGTCCGCAAGGTCGCCGGCACCACCAAGCCGTCCCAGGCCAACGAGGACGCCTTCCACGCGGCGGTCCGCGAGATCGCCCACATCACCCAGCACCTGCTCGACGACCTGGTGACGACGGCGCCACCCAAGGACCGTGAGGTCGAGGCCGCCAAGGCGCGCGCCCGCGCCCAGGCCCGGTACGCGTGACCCTGCGCGCCGAGCCACGGGACACCTCGAGCGTCGACGAGGTCCTCGACTTCCTGGCCGACCGCCCGCTCGTCGTGCTCACCGGGGCCGGGCTCTCCACCGACTCGGGCATCCCCGACTACCGCGGTCCGGGCGCGCCCGTGCGGATGCCGATGACCTACCAGGAGTTCGTCTCCGGGCCGGTCGCGCAGCAGCGCTACTGGGCGCGCAGCCACCTCGGCTGGGCCCGGATGGGCCACGCCGAGCCCAACGCCGGGCACCGGGCGATGGCCCGCCTCGACCCCGACCTGCTGATCACCCAGAACGTCGACGGCCTCCACGAGGCGGCCGGGTCGCGGCGGGTGGTCGCGCTGCACGGGCGGGTGTCGGACGTCGTGTGCCTCGGCTGCGGCCGGGTCACTCCCCGCGCGGCGCTCCAGGCACGGCTGGCCGAGCTCAACGCCGGCTGGCTCGCCGAGCACGCCTCGGCGGCCATGCGCCCCGACGGCGACGTCGAGCTGGAGGAGACCGACGGCTTCGTGGTGCCCGGCTGCGACGACTGCGGAGGCCTGCTCAAGCCGTACGTGGTCTTCTTCGGCGAGAACGTCCCCGCCGAGCGGGTGGCCCGCTGCTACGCCGCGGTCGAGGCCCTCGGCGAGGACGGCGTCCTGCTGGTCGCCGGCTCGTCGCTGACGGTGATGAGCGGGCTCCGCTTCGTCAAGCGGGCGGCTCGGGCCGGCACCCCCGTGGTGATCGTCAACCGCGGCACCACGCGCGGCGACGACCACGCGACGTACACGCTCAGCGTCGGGTGCAGCGAGTTCCTCGCCGACCTCGTCGACCGCCGCGGCTGATCACCGGCGGCGGACGGAGCAGCCGCCGAGCAGGATCGAGACGCGCTCAGAGGCGGCGGACGAAGATGTGCTCGGCCGCCTCGTGCACGACCTCGGCGGTCTCGCCGCCGGAGCCGACCAGGATGCCCTCGGCCGTGGTCGCCACGGTGACGGTCTTGTCGGGCACGGCGCCGACCCGGCGCAGGGTGCCCATCAGCTCCTCGTCCTTCTGCATCTCCTCGGAGATGCGACGCACGAGCACCCGCGACTCCTCGGGGCCGGCGACCGCGGACAGCGGCTCGACGCCCTCCATGAAGACCTCCCCCAGCGCGCTCTCGCCGAGCTCGTCGAGGCCGGGGATCGGGTTGCCGTACGGCGACTCGGTCGGGTGGTCGAGCAGCTCGACGAGGCGACGCTCGACGGTCTCGGACATCACGTGCTCCCAGCGGCACGCCTCGGCGTGGACGAGCTCCCAGTGCAGGCCGATGACGTCGGTCAGCAGGCGCTCGGCGAGGCGGTGCTTGCGCATCACCCGGGTGGCGAGGCGGCGGCCCTCCTCGGTGAGCTCGAGGTGCCGGTCGCCCTCCACGGTGAGCAGGCCGTCGCGCTCCATGCGGGCGACCGTCTGCGAGACGGTGGGACCGCTCTGGTGCAGGCGCTCGGCGATGCGGGCGCGCAGCGGGACGATGTCCTCCTCCACGAGCTCGTAGATCGTGCGGAGGTACATCTCGGTGGTGTCGATCAGGTCGCTCACGGCGTCATTGTGTCCCATGACCGGGAGTCACGCCGACGTGGCACAGTGAGGGGGGTGACCGAGCTGATCGTCCCGCGGCGCTTCTGCGGACCGCCCGACTCGGGCAACGGCGGCTGGACCGCCGGAGCCCTCGCCACCACGCTCGCCTGCGAGCCCGAGGACCACGTCGCTGGCTGGCCGACGATCGAGGTGTCCCTGCGCCAGCCGCCGCCGCTCGACAGCGCGATGGACGTCGCCGTCGGGGACGGCGACACGGCCACCGCGACCTTCGGCGGGGCCGTGATCGCCACCGCCCGGCGTGCGTCGGACGTGGCGCTCGTCGAGGTGGACGCGGTCGAGCCCGCCGTCGCACGCGCGGCCGAGGCGGCGTACGCCGGTCACGCCTTCCACCCGTTCCCGACGTGCTTCGCGTGCGGCACCGGGCGCGAGGAGGGGGACGGGCTGCGGATCTTCCCCGGCGCCGTGGGGGACGCGGCCGACGAGGGCGGGGCCGACCGCGTGGCCGCGACCTGGACGCCGCACCCCAGCGTCAGCGAGGACTTCCACACCTACGTCGACGAGGAGCCGCGCGCGTCGGTCGCCGCGACCTGGGCCGCCCTCGACTGCGTCGGCGGCTGGGCCGGCGACCTCACCGAGCGGCTGATGGTGCTGGGTCGGATGACCACGCGGATCGACACGCTGCCCGTCATCGGCGAGGAGCACGTGGTCGTCGGGTCGGGGCGCCGGCGCGAGGGCCGCAAGACGTTCACGGCCGCCACGCTGTACGACGCGGACCGGCGGGTCGTCGCGACGGCGGAGCACATCTGGATCGCGGTGGACCCGGCCCTCTTCGGCGGGCAGCGCCCGTCGGATTGACCGCACGGCCCGGAGGCTGGAAAGAATGGGTCGCATGGCTGATTTGAACGATCCAATCGTCGACGGGCCCACGTGGTGGCGCGACGCCGTCGTCTACCAGGTCTACGTCCGCAGCTTCGCCGACAGCGACGGCGACGGCATCGGCGACCTCCCGGGCATCACCTCGCGACTGCCCTACCTGCGCGACCTCGGTGTCGACGCCCTGTGGATCACGCCGTTCTACACCTCGCCCCAGCACGACCACGGGTACGACGTCGCCGACTACTGCGACGTCGACCCGCTGTTCGGCACGCTCGACGACGCCGACGCGCTGATCGCGCGGGCGCACGAGCTGGACCTGCGCGTCATCGTCGACCTGGTGCCCAACCACACCTCGGACGAGCACGTCTGGTTCCAGGCCGCGCTGGCCGCCGGACCGGGCAGCCCGGAGCGGGCGCGCTACATGTTCCGCGAGGGCCCGGCCGCCGACGGGTCGCTGCCGCCCAACAACTGGGGGTCCGTCTTCGGCGGTCCGGCCTGGACCCGCGTCGAGGACGGCGCAGTGGTACCTCCACCTCTTCGACTCCACCCAGCCCGACCTCGACTGGCGCAACCCCGAGGTCGGCGACATGTTCGAGGACGTGCTGCGCTTCTGGCTCGACCGGGGCGTGGACGGCTTCCGCGTCGACGTCGCCCACGGCCTTACAAGGAGGAGTCGCTGCGCGACCAGGTCGTCGAGGAGGGCGAGCGCCCGACCTCCGGCCAGGTCAACAGCGACCACTCGATGGTGTCCCGCGAGCTCAAGGACGAGCCGATGTGGGACCAGCCCGAGGTGCACGACGTCTACCGCCGCTGGAGCGCCGTCCTCGACGAGTACGGCGCCGACCGGATGGCCGTCGCCGAGGCGTGGACCCAGACCCCCGAGTCGATGGCGGCCTTCGTCCGTCCCGACGAGCTCGACCAGGCCTTCAACTTCGCCTGGCTGCTGGCCGAGTGGTCGGCCGAGTCGTTCGCGCGAGGTCATCACCGACACGCTCGCGGCGGTCGCCCCCGTCGGCGCCGCGCCGACGTGGGTGCTGTGCAACCACGACGTCGTCCGCCACGTGACCCGCTACGGCGGCGGCGAGCAGGGCCTGGCCCGCGCCCGTGCCGCGACGCTGGCGATGCTGGCGCTGCCCGGCGCCTCCTACCTCTACCAGGGCGAGGAGCTCGGCCTCGAGCAGGTCGACGTCGCCCCGGAGGACCGGCAGGACCCGTCGTGGTTCCGCACCGGCGAGGTCGGCCGCGACGGCTGCCGGGTGCCGATCCCGTGGGGCGGCGACCGGCCGCCGTTCGAGTTCGGCCCGGGCGACGCGCAGCCGTGGATCCCCCAGCCCGACGAGTTCGAGGGCCTCACGGTCGAGGCGCAGACCGGGGTCGAGGGCTCGACGCTGGAGTTCTACCGCGCCGCGCTCGCCGCCCGCCGGGCGCACGCGCTGCCGGCCGGCGACGACGTCGACCGCTGCCGTGGTCGACCGGCGACCTGCTGGAGCTGCACCGCGGCGACCTGCGGGTGGTGCTCAACTGCGGCACCACCGCCGTCCCGCTGCCCGCGGGCCGGGTGCTCGCGAGCAGCGGCCCGGTCACCGACGTGCTGCCGCCCGACACCGGCGTCTGGCTCGGCTGAGCCGCACCGGACGCCGGACGGCCCGCCCCTCGATCGATGAGGGGCGGGCCGTGGTGCGTCCGTCAGCTTCGAGCGTCGCGTTGTAGCGGGCGAGGGTGGCGACGAGCTCGTCCAGGTCCTCGTCGGTCCAGTCCGCGAGCCGGCGCGTCGAGCGGCTCGATCCGGAGCCGGCTGACCTGGTCGACCCGGTCCTTCGCCTCCGTCGGTGGCCGTGACCATCGTGGCGCGGCCGTCGTCGGGGTCGCGTCTTGCGCTCGACCAGGCCGAGCTCGACGAGGAGCTGCACCTGGCGCTGCACCGCGCCCTTGTCGAGGTCGAACGCCTCGACGATGTCCGCCGAGCGCCGCGGCCCCGCCTCGATGAGGTGGGCGAGCATCAGGTACGCCGCGGGCTGCAGCGACGGGTGCACGAGCGCGCGCCCGCTCGCTGAGCGCGCGGCGTACGCGTCGCATCAGGATGCCCATCTCCTGCTCGAGGGCGTCAGGGTCCGGATCCGGTCGTTCACCGCTCCAGCACCGCCGTCGCCCCGGGCGCCGAGGGCGGCCTCGCGGGGCTCGTCGTCGCGCAGGCGTCTCGCGCATGGGCTTCTCCTCGATGAAGAGTACAGGAGCAGCGAGAGCTACGGCGAAGGGCAGCGCGACCAGGAAGATGTGACCGGTCGCCTCGCCGAAGGCGTGCTCGAAGACCTGCCGCACCGGCGCCGGCAGCGTGGCCAGGTCGGGGATCCTGCGTCGGGCGTCACCGTCGCCGCCCTGCGATGCCCAGCTGCGCGAGGCCGCGGGCGACCTGGTCGGAGACCTGGTGGCCGAGCACCGCACCCAGTGCCGAGACGCCGATCGAGCCGCCCATCGAGCGGAAGAACGCGACGACCGCGCTGGCCGCGCCCAGGTCGGCCTGCGACGGTGTTGTTCTGCACCGCGAGCACGGGGTTCTGCATCGTGGCGCCGAGGCCGAGCCCGAGGACCGCCATGAAGACGCCGACGACCCACAGGTTGGTGGTGTCGTCGATGGTCGAGAGCAGCAGCAGGCCCGGCGATGACGAGGACCATGCCGCCGATCAGGAACTTCTTCCACCTGCCGGTCGCTCGTGATGAGCCGACCGGAGACGATGCTGGAGACGAGCAGCCCGCCGACCATGGAGATCGACATGAGGCCGGCGCTGGTCGGGCGACATGCCGCGGGCGAGCTGGAAGTACTGCGAGAGGTAGACGGTGGCACCGAACATCGCCACCCCGATGAGCACCGAGGCAGCGGTGGCCAGCGACGTGGTGCGGTCGCGGAAGAGTCGCAGCGGGATGATCGGGTCCTTGGCGACCTTCACCTCGACGTAGACGGCCGCGGCGACGACGACCAGGCCGCCGAGCGGCGAGGGCGATGCTGGTGGTCGAGGTCCAGGCGAACTGGTTGCCGGCGAGCGAGACCCAGACGAGGAGCAGCGAGACGCCGCCGACCAGCAGGGTGGCGCCGAGGTAGTCGATGTGCACCTCGCGCTTGACCACCGGGCAGGCGCAGCGTCTTCTGGAGCACGACGAAGGCGAGCAGGGCGACCGGGAGGCCGACGAAGAAGCACCAGCGCCAGACCGACCGTGTCCACGAGCAGGCCACCGACGAGGGGGCCGCTGACGGTGGCGAGCGCGAAGACGGCGCCGATGTAGCCGCAGTAGCGACCGCGCTCGCGCGGCGGGACCATGGTCGCGATCACGACCTGCACCAGCGCGGTGAGCCCGCCGACGCCGAGGCCCTGGATGGCGCGGGCGCCGATGAGCACCTCCATCGTGGGCGCGAAGCCGGCGATCACCGAGCCGACGGAGAAGATGACCAGGGCGCTCTGGACCAGGACCTTCTTGTAGAACTGGTCGGCGAGCTTGCCCCAGATCGGCGTGGTCGCCGTCATGGTGAGCAGCGTGGCCACGACGACCCAGGTGTAGCCGGTCTGGCTGCCGTCGAGGTCGGTCACGATGCCGCGGCAGCGCGTTGGACACGATGGTGCTCGACAACATGGCGACGAACATCGCGAGCAGGAGGCCGCTGAGCGCCTCCATGACCTCGCGGTGGCTCATCTGGCCGGACTGCCCGGACGCCGGCGGTGCGCGACCGGTGCGGTGGCGGGCTGGGGGTAGGACACGGAAGCTCGATTCATGGGGACATAAGGTTGCTAATGGCAACTATATTCCTCCGAGCCTCTCCCCTGTCTGCCCCGAGGACACGTGACGTCGGCCACGGAGCGCCCGCGTCGGTCGTGGCGATCGTGGTCGCGCGCCCCCGGACAGACCCGGACATGCAGCGACCCGCAGGCCTGCGCCCCCCGGACTCATGGGGCGGGGGGCCCCGGGGGATGACTCCGGGGCCTGCGGGTCGGGTGGCTGCGTTGGATTCGCCGGCAGACTGCATGTCGGCCGACTAGGGCTGGTGCTGCCTAGCGGGCAGCCACCTCACTCATCCGAAAAGAACTCATTCTTCGGACCACCTCCTTTCCGTGTGCCACCACCGTACGCCGCGATCCAGCGGCGGCCAAGGGTTTTCGCGCAGCTTCTCGCGACGTGGTCAGGCCGCCTCGAACTGGGAGCGGTAGAGCGCGGCGTAGTCACCGTCGCGTGCGAGCAGCTCGTCGTGGTCGCCCTGCTCGACGATGGCCCCGTCCGCCATCACCAGGATCAGGTCGGCGTCGCGGATCGTGGAGAGCCGGTGCGCGATCACGAACGACGTCCGGTCGGTGCGCAGCGCGGCCATCGCGTGCTGCAGCAGCAGCTCGGTGCGGGTGTCGACCGACGAGGTCGCCTCGTCGAGGATCAGCAGGTCCGGCGCGGCCAGGAAGGCCCGCGCGATCGTGATCAGCTGGCGCTCGCCCGCGGAGAGGTTGGCCCCCTCCTCGTCGATCAGCGTGTCGTAGCCGTCGGGCAGCGAGTGCACGAAGCGGTCGACGAAGGTCGCCTCCGCGGCCCGGTGGATCTCCGCCTCGGTGGCGTCGGGTCGGCCGTAGGCGATGTTGTCGCGGATCGTGCCCGCGAACAGCCAGGTGTCCTGGAGCACCATGCCGATCTGGTGAGCGCAGGGCAGCGCGGGGCATCGAGGCGATGTCGACGCCGTCGAGGGTGATCCGGCCGCCCGTCGAGCTCGTAGAACCGCTCGACGAGGTTGACCAGGGTGGTCTTGCCGGCGCCCGTCGGGACCGACGATCGCGACCGTCTGCCCGGGGTGCGCGACGAGCGAGAGGCCGCTCGATGAGGGGTCGGTCGGCGGTCGTAGGAGAAGGAGACGTCCTCGAAGCGCACCTCGCCGTGGCGCTGTCCGCGGCGCGGGTCGACCCGCTCGCGTCGGGCGACTGCTCCTCGGCGTCGAGCAGCTCGAAGACCCGCTCGGCGGACGCGACGCCCGACTGGAGCAGGTTGACCATCGAGGCGACCTGGGTCAGCGGCTGGGTGAACTGGCGGGAGTACTGGATGAAGGCCTGCACGTCGCCCAGCGACATCGTGCCGCTGGCGACCCGCAGGCCACCGAGGACCGCGATGACGACGTAGTTGAGGTTGCCGACGAACATCATGATCGGCATGATCAGCCCGCTCACGAACTGGGCGCCGAAGGACGCCTTCCACAGCTCGTCGTTCTCCTCGGCGAAGACCCGCTCCGCCTCGCCCTGGCGGCCGTAGACCTTGACCAGCGCGTGCCCGGAGAAGGTCTCCTCGATGTGCGCGTTGAGCCGGCCGGTCCGCCGCCACTGCTGGACGAACATCCCCTGCGAGCGCTTCATCACCAGCGCCCGTCACGAGCATCGAGACCGGCACCGAGACCAGCGCGACGAGGGCGAGCACCGGCGAGATCCAGAACATCATCGCCGAGCACCGCGACCACCGTCAGCAGCGAGGTGAGCAGCTGGCTCAGGGTCTGCTGGAGGGTCGGGCTGACGTTGTCGATGTCGTTGGTGACCCGGCTCAGCAGCTCACCGCGCGGCTGGCGGTCGAAGTAGGCTCAGCGGCAGCGCGTTGACCTTGTCCTCGACGTCGTCGCGCATCCGGCGCACCGTGCCCTGGACGACGTCGTTGAGGAGGCAGCCGGCCAGCCAGCCGAGGGCGGCCGCGCCGACGTAGATCGCGAGCACGAGGAGCAGCACCTGCCCGACGGCGCGTCGAAGTCGACGCCCTGGCCGGGCACGACGTCCATGCCGCTGACCATGTCGGCGACCTGGTCGTCGCCGCGCTGGCGGAGCAGGTCGATGGCCTGGTCCTTGGACAGCCCGTCGGGCAGCCGGCCGCCGATCACGCCGTCGAAGATGAGGTCGGTCGCCCGGCCCAGCACCCGCGGGCCGACCGCCTTCGCGAAGACGCTGACGACGGTGAGCGCGATGACGGCCAGCGTCTTGGTGCGGTAGGGCGCCATGCGCCGGACGAGGCGCCGGGCCGACGGGCCGAAGGCGCTGGCCTTCTGCGCGACCACCATGCCGGCACCCATCGGCCCGCGGCCGGGGCCGCCGGGCCGGCCTCGATGCGCTCGGTCTCCTTGAGGGTGCCGGGCTTCTGCGCGGTCCTGCGCCGCTCTTCTGCGCTCGCGCTCATGCTGACCTCACCCGCGGTGAGCTGCGACTCGACGATCTCGCGGTAGGTGCCGCAGGTCGCGAGCAGCTCGTCGTGCGTGCCGCGACCGACGACCGCGCCGTCCTCGAGCACGACGATCAGGTCGGCGTCGCGGATCGTGGAGACCCGCTGCGCCACGATCACCACCGTGCGTCGCGGGTCACCGGCGCGAGCGCGGCGCGCAACCGGGCGTCGGTGATCAGGTCCAGCGCGGAGAACGAGTCGTCGAAGAGGTAGATCTCCGGTCGGCGGATCACCGCCCGGGCGATGGCCAGGCGTTGTCGCTGGCCGCCGGAGAAGTTGCTGCCGCCCTGGGACGACGCTCGACTCGAGCCCGTCGGGCATCGCGGCGACGAAGTCGCGCGCCTGGGCGATCTCGAGGGCGTCCCACATCTCCTCCTCGGTGGCGTCGGTCCGGCCGTGCCGCAGGTTGTCCGCGACGGTGCCGGAGAAGAGGAACGCCTTCTGCGGGACGAGGCCGAGCCGCGACCACAGCAGCTGCGGGCGACAGGTCCCGGACGTCGACCCCGTCGACCCGCACGGAGCCGGAGGTGGCGTCGAAGAGGCGGGGGACCAGGTTGAGCAGGGTGGACTTGCCGGCGCCGGTCGAGCCGATGATCGCGACGGTCTGTCCGGGACGCGCGCTGAGGTCGACGCCGCGCAGCACGGGCGACTCGGCGCCGGGGTAGGCGAAGGTCACGCCGTCGAGGACGAGGGTGCCGTGCTCGGTGACCTCGGTGACCGGGTCGGCGGGAGGCACCACGCTCGACTCTCGGTGTCGAGCACCTCGACGATGCGGTCCGCGCACACGGCCGCGCGCGGGATCATCATCATCATGAAGGTCCCCATCATCACGCTCATGATGATCTGCATGAGGTAGGTGAGGTAGGCCGTCAGCGCCCCCACCTCCATCGCCCCGGACTCGACCCGGTGGCCGCCGAACCACAGCACGGCGACCGAGGCGACGTTGGCCACGAGCATGACCACGGGGAACATGCCGGCCTGCCAGCGACCCGCCCGGATCGAGACCACGGTCAGGTCGTCGTTGGCCTGCGCGAAGCGCCGGGTCTCGTGCTCCTCGCGGACGAACGCACGGACCACCCGGATGCCGGTGATCTGCTCGCGCAGCAGCCGGTTGACCTCGTCGATGCTTCACCTGCATCACCCGGAAGCTGGGCACCATCTGCCGCACGATCAGCCCGACGGACAGGGCGAGCACGGGCACCACGACCACGATGAGCCACGAGAGCCCGACGTCCTCGCGCATCGCCATGACGATCGGCGCCGACCATCATGATCGGCGCGGACACGAACATCGTGAAGCCCATCAGGACCAGCATCTGCACCTGCTGGACGTCGTTGGTCTCGCGGGTGATCAGCGACGGGGCGCCGAAGTGCTGGACCTCGCGGGCCGAGAAGGTGCCGACGCGCTCGGAAGATCGCGGCGCGGACGTCGCGGCCGAAGGCCATCGCCGTCCGCGCGGCGAACCACACCGCGACGCACCGCGCACAGCGCCTGGACGATCGAGACGGCGAGCATCAGCCGCGCCGCGCTCGACGATGTAGCCGGTGTCGCCGAGCACGACCCCCTGGTCGATGATCTCGGCGTTGAGGCTCGGGCAGGTAGAGCATCGCCAGCGTGCCGAGGAACTGGAGCGCGACGATGGCGGCGATCGGGCGCCTTGTACGGCGCGAGGTGGGTGCGGACCAGGCGGAGCAGCATCAGTCGCCCTTCGTGAGCAGGCCGTCGAGGACGGTCGTGACGATCTCCTCGGCGGTGAGGGTCCGACCGTCGGAGAGGTGGGGTGGCTGCCGGAGAAGGTCAGCAGCCGCGTGACGTGGACGAGCTGCGCGACCGGGACGGCGGAGCTCGTCGCGCGTGCGGGGCGAGCAGGTCGGCCATGATCGCCGGCCGCCTCCTCGCGCGTGGTGGTCCATGTGCCGGTGCGCCTTCGGGCGGGCCGACCATGCCGACAGCCGTCATCAGCTCGAAGATGCCGCGGAAGCGGCTCTGGAGGATGCGTCACGAACTCCGACGACGAGCGCCCGCAGCGGCTGGTCGGGCTCGATCCGAGCGCAGGTCCTCGAGGAAGGGCTCCATGTCGAAGGCGTGCTCGAGGGTCGCCAGCGACGAGGTCGTCCTTGGAGTCGAAGACCCGGAAGATCGTGCCCTCGGCGACGCCGGCGGCCTCGGCGATCTGCTTGGTGGTGACGGTGCGGCCGTGCTCGAGGAGCAGCGGCAGGGTCGCCGTCGACGAGGGCGCGTGCGGCGGTCGTCCGGCGGACATGGGCGTGGCGCGGGGGGTCACCGGCACAGCCTAGGTGAGTGAGCACTCACTCACAAGGCGTCGTCTCCACGGTACGGGCGAGGCGCTGGATCGTACCAGCCGTCGCCGGTCGCGCCGTAGACCAGCCGGTCGTGCATCCGGCTGGGCCGGCCCTGCCAGAACTCGACCGACGTCCGGCCGACCCGGTAGCCGCCCCAGTGGTCGGGCACGGGCACGGGCCCGTCGGCGAACCGCTCCTCCACCGCGGCGTACGCCGCCGCGAGCGCGGCCCGGCGACGCCACCGGCCGGCGACTGCGCGACGGCCCAGGCGCCGAGCTGGGCGCCGCGCGGGCGGGAGCGGTGAGTAGGCCTCGACCTCGTCGCGCGGCCAGCGACGCTGCGCGGTGCCCTCGACCCGGACCTGGCGCTCGAGCGGGTGCCACGGGAAGCAGCAGGGCGCAGCGCGGGTTGGCCGCGAGCTCGTCGCCCTTGCGCGAGGTGTGGTTGGTGAAGAAGACGAATCCGCGCGTCGTCGACGCCCTTGAGCAGCACCATCCGCGACGACGGGACGGCCGTCCGGGCCGACCGTGCTGAGAGCACCATGGCGTTGGGCTCGTGCATGCCCGGCCGCGACGCGCGTCGCGCGAGCCAGCGCCGGAACATCGTCCACCGGGTCGGGCTCGAGGTCGCCGACGTCGAGGCCGCCGCGCGGCGTACTCCTCGCGCAGGGCGGCCAGGTCGACGGCTCGTCCATGACGGCCGACAGTAGACCGGTAGGTGCACGATGAGTGCCGGCCGTCGCGGGCCACCATCTCGAGGCCGAGCATCACGGGCCCCGTACGCAGAGGAGCGTCTCCCGCATGGCTGAGGTACACCACGGACTCGAGGGAGTCGTCGCGTTCGAGACCGAGATCGCCGAGCCCGACAAGGAAGGCTCGGCGCTGCGCTACCGCGGCGTCGACATCGAGGACATCGTCGGCCGGGTCCCGTTCGAGAACGTCTGGGGCCTGCTCATCGACGGCTCCTACACGCCCGGCCTCGCCGCCCGCCGAGCCCTACAACCTGCCGGTCCACACCGGCGACGTCCGCGTCGACGTCCAGGCCGCGGTCGCGATGCTGGCCCCGGCGTTCGGCTTCGGCCAGACCTACGACATCAGCGACGAGCAGGCCCGCGACGGACCTCGCCCGCGTCGCGGTCATGGTCCTGTCGTACGCCGCCCAGTCGGCCCGCGGCCTGCACCAGCCCGTCGTCCCGCAGAAGCGACGTCGACCAGGGCACGCACGCTCGCCGAGAAGTTCCTGATCCGCTGGAAGGGCGAGGCCGACCCCAAGCACGTCAAGGCGATCGACGCCTACTGGAGCTCGGCCGCCGAGCACGGCATGAACGCCTCGACCTTCACCGCCCGCGTCATCACCTCCACCGGCGCCGACGTCGCCGCCGCCTTCTCCGGCGCCATCGGCGCGATGAGCGGCCCGCTGCACGGCGGCGCGCCCGTCGCGGGTGCTCGAGCATGATCGAGGAGGTCGAGAAGCGCGACGGCGACGCCGCGGCGTACGTCAAGGAGCTGCTCGACTCCGGCGAGCGCCTGATGGGCTTCGGCCACCGCGTCTACCGCGCCGAGGACCCGCGCGCCCGCGTGCTGCGCCGCACCGCCAAGGAGCTCGACGCCCCGCGCTACGAGGTCGCCGAGGCGCTCGAGCAGGCCGCGCTCGCCGAGCTGCGCGAGCGCCGCCCCGACCGCGTGCTCGAGACCAACGTGGAGTTCTGGGCCGCGATCGTCCTCGACTTCGCCGAGGTCCCCGCCAACATGTTCACCTCGATGTTCACCTGCGCCCGCACCGGCGGCTGGTCGGCGCACATCCTGGAGCAGAAGCGCACCGGTCGCCTGATCCGCCCGTCCGCGATCTACACCGGGCCCGTCGTCGCGCCCGGCCGCCGACGTCGAGGGCTGGAAGGACGGCTGGGGCGCCTGAGGCCCGACGCCTGACGGCGATGCGTCGGACCGGCGTCAGACGACGCGGCACCGCGAACGCCTGCTCGACGTACCAGCTCGTGCGACCCTTCGCGCCGGCCCTGCTCAGCGAGATGTGCATGTGGTCGCGGTGGCGCAGGGTCACCGAGCAGGTGCGTCGGGTGCGGCAGCCGGAGCTGAGGTAGTTCTTCGGCTCGAAGCCGTCCCAGGCGGCGTACATCCGGTCGTTCCAGATGACGTACATGATGCCCATCCGGCGCGCGAGCGCGTCGGTGTCGCCCGAGCTCGTCGTCGGCGAACGCCTCGACGAGGAACGCGTCGGCGACGCGCCACGGTCGTCCGCGTCCGTCGCGTCGAGCATCCAGTCGAAGGCGCGGCCGTCCTTGTGCTCCGACTGCCCGCCGCTGCCGCACGAGCGCAGCGTCCCGCCGTACACGCCTCCGCGGGCGACCAGCCACCGGCCGAGCGCCACGGTGCCGGGCTTGTCCGTGCGGGCGCAGGTCTTCTGCGGCTGGTACGGCGCGTAGGACTCGACCGGCAGGGCGTAGCGCTGCGACGACGTGGCCTGCGAGGGCACCGCGAGCAGGCAGGCGGAGATGACCACGGCGAGCACCACCATCAGTCCCCTGCGCATGTCCCCTCCTCGTCGCCCGTCCGGCACGGGACGAGGCTAGGTGTGCGCGGAGGGGCGCGTGGGGCGAACGGGAAAAGAAGTGCTCACCGCTCGGCGTGTCGGCTGGACAAGCCCGGCGCGGCGGGCAGGGACTTGCCGAAGCAGCGGCTCAGCGGCGAGTCGCGGTAGTAGCCGAAGCCGGCGATCCGCCGGTAGCCCGCGGAGGAGTAGAGCGCGATGGCCTCGGGCTGCTTCTCCCCCGTCTCGAGCACGACGCGCCTCCAGGCCGGCCGCGCGCGCGGTGACCTCGAGGTGGGCGAGCATCCGGCGGGCCAGGCCGAGCCCCCGGGCGGCGGGCGCGACGTACATCCGCTTGACCTCGGCGGTGAGCCGGGTGCCGTCGACCGGCACGTCCGTACGACGCCGCCAGGCGCCCGAGACCACGGGCACGCCGTCGAGCCGGCCGACGAAGAACATGCCCGGTCGGGTCCTCGAACTCGCTCGCGTCGATCGGCGACTCGTCGCGCCCGCCGTAGCGCGCGACGTACTCCTCCTGCACCTGCTCGACCAGCAGGACCGCGTCCGGGGCGGTGATCGGGAGCCGCTCGATGACCAGCCGGCCGCCCGCCGGGACCGCCCCGACAGGTGGACCCGGTGCCACGCCGGGGCCGTCGGATGAGAGGCTGTGCACGCTGACAGCGTAGTCAGGGACCTCTCCACCACTGACTCCCCGGAAGGCCTCTTCCCGTGACCGACGCGATCCAGATCCCCACCGACCTCCTGCCCGCCGACGGCCGCTTCGGCGCCGGACCCTCGAAGATCCAGACCAGCCACCTCGACGCGCTCGCCGCGACCGGCAGCACGCTCATGGGCACCTCGCACCGCCAGGCACCGGTGAAGAACACCGTCGGCCGCGTGCGCGAGGGCCTCGCGTCCCTCTTCGACCTCCCCGAGGGCTACGAGGTCGTGCTCGGCAACGGCGGCGCGACGGCGTTCTGGGACATCGCGACCTACGGCCTGATCCGGCGCAAGAGCCAGCACCTGAGCTTCGGCGAGTTCTCCTCCAAGTTCGCCAAGGCCGCCCAGCCGGCGCCGTGGCTCGACGACCCGACCGTGATCACCAGCGAGCCCGGGCTCGCGGCCCGAGGCGGTCGCCGAGGAGGGCGTCGACGCCTACGCGTGGGCGCACAACGAGACCTCGACCGCCGTGATGGCCCCGGTCGTGCGTCCCGTCGGACGACGACGCGCTCGTGCTCGTGGACGCCACCTCCGGCGCCGGCGGCCTGCCCGTGGACCTCGCCGAGGTGGACGCCTACTACTTCGCGCCGCAGAAGTGCTTCGCCTCCGACGGCGGGCTGTGGATCGCGCTGATGTCGCCGAAGGCGCTCGAGCGCGCCGCGCGAGATCGCGGCGACCGACCGGCACGTCCCGGCGTTCTTCGACCTGCCGACCGCGATCGACAACTCGGCCAAGAACCAGACCTACAACACCCCGTCGGTGGCGACGCTCTTCCTGATGGCCGAGCAGCTGGACTGGATGAACTCCCAGGGCGGCCTCGCCGGCATGGTCGAGCGCACCACGGCCAGCTCCGACGCGCTCTACGGCTGGGCCGAGAAGACGTCGTACACGACGCCGTACGTCGCCGACCCGAGCCACCGCTCGCTGGTGATCGGCACCATCGACTTCGACGACGCCGATCGACGCCGCCGCGATCGCCAAGGTGCTGCGGGCCAACGGCATCGTCGACACCGAGCCCTACCGCAAGCTGGGCCGCAACCAGCTGCGCATCGCGATGTACCCCGCCGTCGACCCGGCCGACGTCGAGGAGCTCACCGCCTGCATCGACCACGTGGTCGAGCGCCTCTGACCCCGACGCCCGTGCGGCGGCCGCGCCCCGGTCGCAGGCCGCCTCAGGCGTCCTTGAGCAGGCGCAGCACGGCGCGCTCGAGCGCGGCCTGCCGCGCGTCGGCGGTGTCGTACGACGACCGCACCCGGATCGTCCTGCCGTGCTCGTAGGCCTCGACCACCCGCGGGTCGACGTACGCCGTGCGGGCGAGCGTCGGGGTGTTGCCGAGGAAGTCGGAGACCTCCTTCATCGTCGCGGCGACGGCCCGCTTGCGCGACGCCTTGGTCTCCCCCGGCTCGTCGGTGTCGGCCAGCGCCGCGGCCGCGATGCACCGTGGCGTGCCAGGTGCGGAAGTCCTTGGCGGTGGCCTCGACGCCCGTCGCCTCGCGCACGTAGTCGTTGACCTGCGCGGAGTCGAGGCCGCGCCAGCGACGGCCGTCCTTCCAGGCCAGCAGGCGGTCCCCGCCACCACGCCGGGCGCGCATCACGTCGAGCGCCTCGATGGTCGGCTCGTCGTCGATCTCGATGCAGTGCTCGACCCCGGACTTGCCGACGAAGCAGAAGGTCAGCTTGCCGCGGCGCTTGGTCACGTGCTCGCGCAGCAGGGTCGTCAGCCCGAAGGAGCCGTTGGTGTCGGTGTAGACGTCGTTGCCGATCCGGAAGTAGCCGAGGTCGAGCAGCCGTACGGCGACCGCGCACGCCCGCTCCTGGGTCATGCCCTCGGTGCCGAGGTCGGTGAGCACCCGCTCGCGGGCCTTGGACATCGCCTTGCCGAAGCCGATGATCCGGTCGAACTTCGCCGCGTCCCGGCTGGCACGCCAGTGCGGGTGGTAGAGGTACTGCCGTCGCCCGGCGTCGTCGGTGCCGACCGCCTGGAGGTGGCCGTTGGGGTGGGGCGTGATCCACACGTCCTCCCACGCCGGCGGGATGACGAGGTCCTTGCAGCGCTGCACGTCCTCGGCTCCCAGGCGGGTCCCCTGCTGGTCGAGGTAGGTGAAGCCCTTGCCCGCGCGTCGGCGGGTCCAGCCCGGCTGGTCGGGAGCGGTGCGGCGCAGGCGAGGCATGCGGTGAGGCTAGTGGGGCCTCAGGCTCCTCCACAGCACCCCCAGGGCCAGAACCCCGACCAGTCCACCCGCCAGCCACGGCCACGGGTCACGGTCGGTCGGCGGGGTGAACACGTCCTGCGCGACGGTGCCGGCGTCCGGGTCCTCCGCACGGCGTGGTCGGCGACGCCGACGGGGCGGCGGTCGGCTCGGCCATCGCCCGCTCGATGCGCGAGGGCACCCCCACCGAGAGCACCTCGGAGCCCTGGCCCTCGCTGCTCAGGAGCAGGTCCCCCTCCGGCGTGACCGCGATCCCCTCGCCCTGCTGCTGCTCGGGCAGGTCCCACGAGCCGAGCGACTCCAGGTCGGGAAAGGTGTAGACGGTGGCGCGTGAGTAGGTGCGGAGCACCACGTGGCGACCGTCGGGGAAGAACGCGCCGTCGGTGACCAGCCCGACGACCTGCCCGACGAGCCCGAGCTGGTTGGGGGCGTCGTCGGCCGGCTCCGGGGGTGCGGCGTAGACCTCGCCGGCGAAGACGCCCTTGGTCACGACGTGGAGGCGACCCGTCGTGGGGTGGACCAGCAGCGCCTCCGCGTCGCGGGCGCCGTCGGGGTAGACGAGGTCGAGGGTCTCCTCGTCGACCGTGCGGTCCCCGTCCCCGACCGGCACCCGGGTGACCTGGATCGAGTCCCGCGCGCCCGGGTTGTCCCCGATGTCGCCCACCCAGACCTGCCCCGGTCCGGCAGGGGCGAGCGCCTCGACGTCGACCGGGCCGTCGGCCCAGTAGGTGACCCCCACGGTCTCGCCCGTCGCGGTGTCGACGGTGAAGACCCGCCCGAGGTCGCCGGAGTCGTTGGTCGTCCAGACCCGGTCGCCGGCGGCCACCAGCCCGCTCGACTCGACGATCTCGGGGTCCGCGAAGGTGAGGAGCACGCGGCCGTCGTCCGGCTCCGCCCCCGCGGCCAGCCCCATCGCGAAGGGCGCGGCGAGCGCGGCCCCCGCCGCGACCGTCAGCGCCCGGCGCCGGAGGTCAGTCACGGGAGAGGCCCAGCAGCTCGTCGAGGTGCGGGTGCACTCCCCACGTGGCCACCAGGTCGTCGTACTCGCGCCGCAGCGTTGCCGCCGGCGACGGCCTTGCCCGTGCGGGTGGCGCGCAGCAGGGTGTTGCGGGGGGTGTGCTCGCTCTCGACGAACTCGACCACGTCGACGCGGTAGCCGACCAGGCGCAGGATCGCGGCGCGCAGCCCGTCGGTGAGGGTGTCGGCGAAGCGCTCGCGCAGGATCCCGTGCCGGGTGAGCGCGGCGTACGGCGCGGGGGTGGGCGCCTTGCGCAGCTGCGCGGCGATGTCGTGGTGGCAGCAGGGGGCGGCCAGCACGAGCGCCGCACTCCCACGCGATCGCCCGGGCCAGCGCGTCGTCGGTCGCGGTGTCGCACGCGTGCAGGGCGAGCACCACGTCGGGCGGCTGCGGCAGCACCGCCTCGCCGATGGTGCCGACGACGAAGTCGGCGTCGATGCCGAGGGTGGCGGCGACGGCGGTGTTGTGGTCGGCCGACTGCTGCTTGACGTCGACCCCGGTGACGCGGACCGGGAGGCCGCGCACCGCGGAGAGGTAGCGGTGGGCGGCGAAGGTCAGGTAGGCGTTGCCGCAGCCGAGGTCCACGACGCGCAGCGGGTCGTCCTCGGTCGGGGTGCGCAGCTGTCCCTTGGCCAGCGCGTCGCCGATCGCCGCGTCGAGCAGGCGCAGGAACTCCTCGACCTGGCGGTACTTCGCCTGCCGGGTGGGCTTGATCCGGCCCTGCGCGTCGGAGATGCCCAGGGCCCGGAGCACCGGGTCGTCCTCGGGGAGCAGGCGCTGCTTGGCCTTGTCGTGCCCTCGCTCCGCCTCGACGGGGGCGGTGCGGTCCTGGGTGTGGGTGACCGCCTCGAGCTTCTTGGTGGCCCGCACCTGGTGGGTCTGGGTGGTGGTGTCGACGTGCCAGCTGCCGAAGGGCTGGTCGAGCAGGTCGTCGACCGCGACCTTGGCCGCCTCGCCCGCGGCGACGTTGGTCGTGTGCGCCTGGGTGTCGTCGTACGACGTGACCTGGAGGTGGCGCCCGGCCTTGAGGTCGACGTAGCGCAGCTCCACGCGGCGCACGGGACGCCCCGCGGCCTCCGGGACCCGGCCCCCGCGCTGGGCGCCGGACGCCACGGCGCGGACCAGCGACTCCGGGTCGAGCAGGTGCCCGCGCATCCGGGAGAGGGCCCGCAGGAGGGGTTCGGTGGCCATGGTCAGTCGTCCCGGCTCACAGGAACGAGGCGACGAGGACGATCAGGAGCAGTGCCCCCAGCGCGACCGGGATGACGAGTCGACGCTGGCGGGGGTTCATGTCCTCATCGTAGGGCGGTGGTTCACGGCCCACCCAAACGCGATGGCTCGAGCCGGAGGGCGTAGGTGACCACGTCGAGCACCGGCACCACGCCCGACTCGACGTCGCGCGACGGGGACCCACGCGACCGCGTCGGTGGTGCCCCCGACCTCGACCACCCGCGGCTCGGCGTCGTCGGGCACGGTGGCGGCGAAGACCAGGTGGACGCCGTGGTAGTCCTCCCACCGGCCGCTCGGGGCCGTGCCGGAGAAGTGCGCGTCGTGCACCCCGAGCAGGTCGCCGACCTCGCACGCGATGCCGCACTCCTCGGCGACCTCGCGGGCCAGGGCCGCGACCGGCGCCTCGCCGTGGTCGAGGCCGCCCCCGGGCAGCGTCCACGCACCCGGGTGGGCGGCGCGTGGGGAGAGGCGGGTGAGCAGCACCCGGTCGGCGCGCCGGAGCAGGGCGTACGCCGCGACCCGCTGCAGGCGGAACGGCCGGTGGTCGGCGAGCGCCTCGGTCACCGTGGCCACCACCGGCACCGCGCCCGACTCCACGGCCGACACCGGGTGCCAGGCCGCCTCGACGGTCGAGCCGCCCACCTCGACGACCCGCGGTGAGGGGGCGTCGGCGGGCACCCACGCGTCGTACACGATCCGCAGGGCGTGGAAGTCGGTCAGCACCCCGTCGCGCGAGGCCCGCGGCAGGTGCGCGCTGTAGACGCGCGCCGAGTCCCCGACGACGGCCTCGAGGCCGGTCTCCTCGACGATCTCGCGCAGCAGCGCGTCACGCGGGTCCTCGCCGTGGTCGAGCCCGCCGCCGGGCAGCGTCCAGAGCTCCTGACGGCTGATGCGGGGCGCGAGCCGGCACAGCAGGATCTCGGGCTCCGCGGCGGCACCGCCGGTGGCGACGGGTCCCGAGTGGGAGGCCGGGGTCCGCAGGATGACGGCGTACGCCGCCACGCGCTGTCGTCTGGGGAGAGAGGCCATGGCACCAACCTGCCATGAGCGGGGTCGTCTGCCGTAGCCTCACCCCGTGGCACCCGCGCGACGAGACCCATGGCTCGACAACACCAAGATGGTGCTCGTCACCCTCGTCGTGGTCGGTCACGCGATCGGGCTCGTGGAGGAGACCCAGGGCAGCCACTGGGTCTACGACTTCATCTACCTGTGGCACATCCCCGCGTTCGTCTTCGTGAGCGGCTACCTGTCGAAGTCGTTCGAGTGGGACCGGCGCCGGATGAAGAACCTGGTCTACACGCTGCTGGTGCCCTACCTGATCTTCGAGCCGGCGCTCTTCTACTACCGCCGCACCGTGGTCGACGAGAACGTCGACGGACCGTTGTGGATCGAGCCGCACTGGACGATGTGGTACCTCATCGTGCTGCTGATGTGGCGCCTCGTGACGCCGATCCTCAAGAGCCACTGGCTCTTCCTGCCGCTGTCCGTGATCGTCAGCCTGGCCGGGGGCCTGTGGGACACCGACGCGCTGATGATCCCGCGCTTCCTGGGGCTGCTGCCGTTCTTCGTGCTCGGCCTGCACCTCAAGCCGCGCCACCTCGCGCACCTCGACGACGTCTGGGTGCGGGTCGCCGCCGTCCCGATGCTCATCGGCATCGGGGTCATGGCGGTCTACACCGACACGTGGGCCGAGACCGCGCTGCTCTGGTACGACACGGGCTACAACGACCTCCCGATCGACAACGAGATCGCCTTCCAGACCCGCCTGACGGTGATGATGGTCGGCCTGCTCGGCGCCTTCGCCGCCATGTCGCTGGTGCCGCGCCGCTCGCTCGGCTGGTTCACCACGATGGGCACCGCGACGATGGTCATCTACCTCTTCCACGGCTTCGTGATCAAGACCGTCAAGGCGCTCGGCTGGCCGGAGTTCACCGCGGCCTACCCCTGGCTGGGCCTGGTGCTGACGATCCTCGGGGCCATCGCGCTCACCTTCGTGCTGGCCAGCCCGCCGGTACGCCGGGTGCTCGAGCCGTTCACCAACCCGCTGGGCTGGCTCGAGGCGCGGCGCCACCGCACGCACGGGTCGGCCGCCCCGGCCACCTCGCCCGCTCCGGCCACCCAGGCCGCTCCGGGCCCGGCACCGGCTACGTCAGCGGGCCCCACGTCGGAGGCACCGACGAGCGAGGCACCGAGTCCAGCTCCTCCGCCTCGCGTCGACTCGGAGCCGCTCCACCCAGGTGGGCCGGGTGCCACGTGGCCCGTTCCCCCGGTCGCTGCCGGTGGTGCGGCAGACCCTGCAGCCCCTCCAGCAGCGACGTCATCCGACGACCGAGGTCCCGCGTCCACTCCGTGAGGTCGTCCCCGGGCGCCACGGTGACCGGCTCCCCCAGCGCCACGTCGACCCGGCGCCCGCGGGTGAGGCTCGGTCGCGGCGCGCGGCCGAGCTCGTCGGGCATCCCGACGCTCCAGATCCGCTGGCTGCCCCACAGGGCCACCGGGACCACCGGGGCGCCGGTCTCCCGGGCCAGGCTCGCGACGCCGCGCATCAGCGAGCGCACGGTGTAGGAGTAGGAGATCCCGGCCTCGGGGAACGCGCACACGGCCTCGCCCTCGCGCAGCAGCCGCCTGGCCCTCAGGTAGGCCCCCGCGGGCGCCTCGCGATCCACGGGCACGTGCTTCATCCGGTCCATGGCGGCCCGGACGCCCGGGACGTCCCAGACGTCGTGGCGACACATGAAGCGGACGTAGCGCTCCCGCTCGATCGCGGCCTTCTCGAGGAAGAGGAAGTCGGGGTAGCTGACGTGGGTCGCCGCCATCAGCACCGGGCCGCTCGTGGGGAGGTGCTCCGCACCGGAGGTGTGCGTGTCGATCCCCAGCACCCGCAACGCCGCCCGGCCCAGGGCGTTGGTCATCCGGTAGCAGGCCTCGCTCATGCACCCTCTTCGTTCCGGACGCCGGCCGCGGATCGGCCGGGCGGGAGAGTATCTCGCGCGGCCGCCCGTCGTGGGCCAGGACTCAGGCGAACGGCGGCCGCGCGTCGCGGGCGATCGAGCGCCGCCCCGCCCAGCGCCACACCCGGGCGGCCCGGTCGCGGTCCTCGTCGTCGACCAGGTTGCCCATCCAGCGCAGCGCGAGCGTCATCAGCCAGTCCGAGCGCATGCCGGCCGGGCCCAGCGCCGCGACGACCTGCGGCACGGTGGCGACGCCCGCCAGCCGACGGGCGATCGAGAAGGCCTCGCCGTAGTGCTCGCGCAGGACGCCCGGCCACACGCTGCCGAGGTGATCCCCCGCGGCCATCGCCTCGGCCACGAACCGGCCGGTCTCGAGCCCGTAGTCGATGCCCTCGCCGTTGAGCGGGTTGACGCAGCCGGCCGCGTCGCCGATGAGGGCCCAGTTGTCACCGGCGACGTGGGACACGGCACCGCCCATCGGCAGCAGCGCCGAGGTGGGCACCCGCAGCTCACCGGAGAGCCTGAACTCCTCACGGCGCTGGTCGGCGTAGTAGGACATGAGCGGCTTGACCGCGATGTTGGCGGGTCGCTTCGCGGTCGCCAGGGTGCCGACGCCGATGTTCACCTCGCCGGTGCCGAGGGGGAAGATCCAGCCGTAGCCGCTGAGGATCTCGCCGTCCTCGCCGCGGAGCTCGAGGTGCGAGCTGATCCACGGGTCGTCGGACATCTCGGAGGCGACGTACGCCCGCCCGGCGACGCCGTAGACGGTGTCCCGGTGCCACTCGCGGCCCAGCAGCTTGCCCAGTGGCGAGCGCACCCCGTCGGCCACGACGAGCCGCTGGCAGGCGATCTCGAAGGTCTCCTCGCCCCGGCGGAACACCACGGCGGCGACCCGCGACCCCTCCATGCGTACGTCGACCGCGCGGACGCCGTCGAGGGCGAGCGCGCCGCTCTTGATGGCGACGGTGCGCAGGTGGTCGTCGAGCTCGGTGCGGGCGACCGCGGACCCCCACGACGGCAGGCTGCTGCCCGGCTGCGAGGGCCACGGCAGCAGCAGGGTCTGGCCGAAGCCGTGCGCACGGAGCCCGTGGTTGACGGTGTGGGCGCGGAGCCAGTCCTCGAGCCCGAGCCGCTGCAGCTCGCCGGTCGCCCGGGGGGTGAGGCCGTCGCCGCACGTCTTGTCGCGCGGGAAGACCTGCGCGTCCACGAGCACCGTGTCGAGCCCGGCCCGGGCGCTCCAGGCGGCGGCCGCCGACCCGGCGGGTCCGGCGCCGACGACGAGGACGTCGGTGGCTGTGGGGGTGGTCACCCGGAGATTCTCCCCCGTGGCCCCAACGGCGACGAAACCGCCGCCCCGGGGTCCGGTCGGCGAGCCCCCGGGTCTGACATCTTTGTACCGCACACTTGACACAAGTCACCTTCTGAGGCCAGACTCGATTGTGCCAAGCGTTTGGCACAAGTCATCACCACCAGGGGGCACCATGTTCGTCGGCCTGTTCACCGTCCTGATCCCGGTGCTCGCCGGCGCCGGCCTGGCGTGGGGCCTCTCCCGACGCCCCGTGGAGGTCCTCGACCAGGACGATCTCGACCTCGTGTGCCGGCTGCGGCGACGGGCCCAGCTCGCCCTGCTCGTGGGACTGGTGGCGGGGACGGTGGTCGCGGTCGGCACCACGTGGGCGCTGCCCGGCCCGGGCGTCGGTGCCGCGATCGCCCCGCTGGTCGGGGCCAGCGTCCTGCTGCTGTGCCTGTGCGTCGCGGAGCTCACCACCCCGCACGTCCGGTCCTCCGTGCGGACCGCTTCCCTCGGGACCCGCCGGCTGGTCGACGTCCTGGACGCCCGGAGCCGGGTCGCCGCGGCGGCCGGCGTCGGGCTGCTGGTGACCCTGCTCGCGATCGGGTGGCTCCTGGGGGACCCGGACGACCTCGGCCGCGCCGGACGGACCCTCGCCACGCAGTGCGGCTCCTTCGCGCAGGCCCGCGGCCCGTGGCCCGGATCGTTCTACGCCGGGCCGATGCTCCTCGCGCTCGTTGTCGTGGTGGTCACCGCGGTGGCGACCCTGGTGGCGATCACGCGCCGGGCCCGCACGAGCGCCGCCACGGTGGCGGGAGACGACGCCGTACGCCGCGCGGCCGGGCGCCGCGTGCTCCTGACCACCGCCGCCGTGACGATGTTCTCCGCCGTGCCGGTCGGCCTGCTGATGGCGTCCGCCCTGCTGGCACTGGACTGCCGGCCGGGCTGGTACCCGGCCCTCGGCACCGTGCTCCTCGCGGTCTGCGCCGTGGCCGGCCTCGTGGGGGCCGCCTGCGCCGGCTCCGCCGCGATCGGTCCGCGCCTCGTCGTCCGGGACGACCGGACGTCGAGGACGTCACGGTGACGGCCACCCTGCGGGTGGACCTCGACGACCCCACCCCGCCGTACGAGCAGCTGCGTCGCCAGCTCGTGGGCATGATCGCCGCGGGGGACCTCCGGGTCGGCGACCGGTTGCCTCCCCTGCGCCAGCTCGCCGGCGACCTGGGGCTGGCGGTCGGGACCGTCGCGCGCAGCTACCGGGAGCTGGAGACCGCCGGGCTCGTCGCGTCCCGGCGGGGAGGCGGCACCCGCGTGGCCGCGACCCCGACCCCGCCCGACGGGTCCGGCACCCTCGGCGAGGAGGCCCGCCACTTCGCCCACCGCGCCGCCAGCCTGGGCGTCGGCCTCGAGGACGCGGTGCGGGCACTGCGCGACGCCTGGTCCTGACCGGCCGGTCCCGCGCGGGGATCACGCCCAGATGGCGGCCGGCCACCCGTCGGAGAACGTCTCGGGCACCTCCGGGTGCGACCGCGCCTCCCCGCGCACCACCCGGGCCGCCGTCCACGCGACGGCGCACGCGTCCAGCAGGTCGTCCTCCCCCACACCGCCGCGCGGTCGCTCCGGTGGCTCGATGCCGGCGTCCCGCAGCGCCGTACGCCGCGCCTGCCGGCCCTCGGGAGTCTTCTTGCCCTCGGCCACCGGCTCCCCCAGCAGCACCGCGAAGGACGTCTCGGGGTGCACCTCGACGACGCGCACGGGGACCCCGCCCCGGACCCAGGCGTCCACCTCGAGGATCTTGTGCCGCAGTCCCCACGACTGCTGGCTGAAGCCCGTGCCGGTGGCCGCGCGCTGCGCGACCTGCCCCTCGGCGTACGACGGTGCGCCGTAGGCCTCCCTCACCAGCGTGCTGAAGACCGTCGACCGACGGCTGCCGAGGAGGCCGCGGACGAGGCCCTCGGCCGCGCGGGGGCCGTCGTCGGGAAGCCCGATGGGCATGTCGATGCCCACGCACTCCAGCCCCGGCCCGGCCGCGTCCACGAGCCCGGCGATGGTCGGCGCGACGTACGCCGTCGGGACCGGGTCGCCGAGCCGGACCCCGACCCAGCCACCCCGGCAGCCGTCGACCCCGAGCACCGTCGGCCACGTCATGGCGCCAGCCTAGGTGCCGGAGCGCGCCGGGAAATGGCACCGGGCCCCGGCCTCCCGCGAGGGAGACCGGGGCCCGGTCGTGTGACTACTGGTGACCCGGTCACCAGACCTGAGCGTCGCTCAGTTCTGGTACGAACCGAAGTCGAAGTCGTCCAGCGCGACGGCCTGGCCGCCGTTGCCGAAGTCGTAGTCGTAGCTGTCGTAGCCGGTCACGGAGTACGCCGCGGCGCGGGCCTCCTCGGTCGGCTCGACCCGGATGTTCCGGTACCGCTCCAGGCCGGTGCCGGCCGGGATCAGCTTGCCGATGATCACGTTCTCCTTCAGGCCGCGCAGGCTGTCGGAGCGACCGTTGATCGCGGCGTCGGTGAGCACCCGGGTGGTCTCCTGGAAGGAGGCCGCCGAGAGCCACGACTCGGTCGCGAGCGAGGCCTTGGTGATGCCCATGAGCACCGGACGACCCGAGGCGGGCTTGGTGCCCTCGGAGACCGCGCGGCGGTTCTCCTCCTCGAAGCGCACGCGGTCGACCAGGTCGGACGGCAGCAGGTTGGTGTCGCCCGACTCGATGACCGTGATCCGGCGCAGCATCTGCCGCACGATGATCTCGATGTGCTTGTCGTGGATCGACACGCCCTGCGAGCGGTACACGTTCTGCACCTCGTCGACCAGGTGCTCCTGCGCCTTGCGGACACCCAGGATGCGCAGGACGTCCTGCGGGTCCTCGGTGCCGACGGTGAGCTTCTGGCCGACCTCGATGTGGTCGCCGTCGGTCGACCAGCAGGCGCGAGCGCTTGCTGACCGGGTACTCCTGGACCTCGGAGCCGTCGTCCGGGGTGACCAGGACCTTGCGGGCCTTGTCGGTCTCCTCGATCTCGACGCGACCGGCGGCCTCGCGAGATCGGCGAGCGACCCTTGGGCGAGCGGGCCTCGAAGAGCTCGACCACGCGGGGCAGACCCTGCGTGATGTCGTCGGCCGAGGCCACACCACCGGTGTGGAAGGTACGCATCGTCAGCTGCGTGCCGGGCTCACCGATCGACTGGGCCGCGATGATGCCGACGGCCTCGCCGATGTCGACGAGCTTGCCGGTGGCCAGCGAGCGGCCGTAGCACTTCGCGCAGGTGCCGGTGCGGGCGTCGCAGGTCAGCACGGAGCGGACCTTGACCTCCTCGATACCGGCCGCGATGAGCTCGCCGATCTTGACGTCGCCGAGGTCCTCCCCGGCGCCGGCGAGCACCTCGCCCGATCTCCGGGTGGGTGATCTCGACGGCCGCCGAGCGGGCGTACGCCGCGGTCTCGGCGTTCTCGTGCTTGCGCACGACGCCGTCCTCGCCCCGCTCACCGATCCGCTTGGGCAGGCCGCGCTCGGTGCCGCAGTCGTCCTCACGGATGATGACGTCCTGCGACACGTCGACCAGACGACGGGTCAGGTAACCCGAGTCGGCGGTCCGCAGCGCGGTGTCGGCCAGACCCTTGCGGGCACCGTGGGTGGAGATGAAGTACTCCAGGACGGACAGGCCCTCGCGGAAGTTGGCCTTGATCGGGCCGCGGGATGATGTCACCCTTCGGGTTGGCCACCAGTCCACGCATGGCGGCGACCTGACGGATCTGCATCATGTTTCCGGAGGCGCCCGAGTCGACCATCATGTAGATCGGGTTGGTCCGGTCGAAGTTGGCCTCCATCGCCTTGGCGACGTCGTTGGAGGCCTGGGTCCAGATCTCGATGAGCTCCTGGCGACGCTCGTCGTCGGTCACGAGACCGCGCTCGAACTGCTTCTGGACCTTCTCGGCCTGCGCCTCGTAGTCGGCGAGGATCTCGGCCTTGTTGCCCGGGGTCGTCACGTCGTCGATGGAGACGGTGACACCGGAGCGGGTGGCCCAGTGGAAGCCGGCGTCCTTGAGGGCGTCGAGCGAGGCGGCGACCTCGACCTTGGTGTAGCGCTCGGCGAGGTCGTTGACGATCGCGCCGAGGGCCTTCTTGCCCACCTCGTAGTTCACGAAGGGGTAGTCGGCCGGCAGGGTGTCGTTGAAGAGCACCCGGCCCAGGGTCGTGGTCTCCAGGATGACCTGACGTGCCCTCCTCCCAGTCGGCGCCGGCCTCGTCCTCGAGCGGCGGGACGATGTCGTCGAGACGGATCCGCACCTTGCTCTGCAGGGTGATCTCGCCGCGGTCGTAGGCCATGATCGCCTCGGCCGGCGACGAGAAGACCCGGCCGTCGCCGACCTCGTCCTCACGGTCGGTCGTCAGCCAGAACAGGCCGATGATCATGTCCTGCGAGGGCATGGTCACCGGACGGCCGTCGGACGGCTTGAGGATGTTGTTGGTCGACAGCATCAGGATCCGCGCCTCGGCCTGGGCCTCGGCGGACAGCGGCAGGTGCACCGCCATCTGGTCACCGTCGAAGTCGGCGTTGAACGCGCCGCAGACGAGCGGGTGGATCTGGATGGCCTTGCCCTCGATCAGCTGGGGCTCGAAGGCCTGGATGCCGAGTCGGTGCAGCGTGGGTGCACGGTTGAGCAGCACCGGGTGCTCGGTGATGACCTCTTCGAGGACGTCCCACACGACCGGGCGGGCGCGCTCGACCATCCGCTTGGCGGACTTGATGTTCTGCGCGTGCGACAGGTCGACGAGGCGCTTCATCACGAACGGCTTGAAGAGCTCGAGCGCCATCTGCTTGGGCAGACCGCACTGGTGCAGCTTGAGCTGCGGACCCGACACGATGACCGAACGGCCCGAGTAGTCCACGCGCTTGCCGAGGAGGTTCTGGCGGAAGCGACCCTGCTTGCCCTTGAGCATGTCGGAGAGCGACTTCAGCGGCCGGTTGCCCGGGCCGGTGACCGGACGACCGCGACGACCGTTGTCGAAGAGGCTGTCGACGGCCTCCTGCAGCATCCGCTTCTCGTTGTTGACGATGATCTCGGGAGCACCGAGGTCGAGCAGTCGCTTGAGGCGGTTGTTGCGGTTGATGACGCGGCGGTAGAGGTCGTTGAGGTCGGAGGTCGCGAAGCGGCCACCGTCGAGCTGCACCATCGGGCGCAGGTCCGGCGGGATGACCGGGACGGCGTCGAGGACCATGCCGATGGGCTGGTTGCCGGTCTTGCGGAAGGCGTCGACGACCTTGAGGCGCTTGAGGGCGCGGACCTTCTTCTGGCCCTTGCCGTTGGCGATGGTGTCGCGCAGCGACTCCACCTCGGCCTCGATGTCGAAGTCCTGGAGGCGCTTCTGGATCGCCGTGGCGCCCATGTAGCCCTCGAAGTACTTGCCGAACCACGTTCTTCATCTCGCGGTAGAGGAGCTCGTCGCCGAGCAGGTCCTGCACCTTGAGGGACTTGAACGTGTTCCAGACCTCGTCGAGGCGGTCGATCTCGCGCTGCGCACGGTCACGCAGCTGCTTCATCTCCCGCTCGGCGCCGTCCTTGACCTTGCGGCGCTGGTCGGCCTTGGCACCCTCGGCCTCGAGGGCCGCGAGGTCCTCCTCGAGCTTCTTGGTGCGGTCGTCGATGGAGGTGTCGCGACGCTTCTCGAGGCGCTCGCGCTCCAGGCCGACCTTGCCCTCGAGCGAGGACAGGTCGCGGTGACGCGCGTCCTCGTCGACGGAGGTGATCATGTAGGCCGCGAAGTAGATGACCTTCTCGAGGTCCTTCGGGGCGAGGTCGAGCAGGTAGCCCAGGCGCGAGGGGACGCCCTTGAAGTACCAGATGTGGGTCACGGGAGCGGCGAGCTCGATGTGGCCCATGCGCTCGCGACGCACCTTGGAGCGGGTGACCTCGACGCCGCAGCGCTCGCAGATGATGCCCTTGAAGCGCACGCGCTTGTACTTGCCGCAGTAGCACTCCCAGTCCCGGGTGGGACCGAAGATCTTCTCGCAGAAGAGGCCGTCACGCTCGGGCTTGAGCGTGCGGTAGTTGATGGTCTCCGGCTTCTTGACCTCGCCGTGGCTCCACGTGCGGATGTCGTCCGCGGTGGCCAGGCCGATCTGAAGCTGGTCGAAGAAGTTCACGTCGAGCACGATGGCTGCAACCCTTCAGTTGGTTCGAAATTCAGTGGGTGAGGGACCGAGGAGGGGCGGTGCGCCGGTGTACCGGCGCACCGCCTCGTCACTCAGACTTCTTCGACGCGAGCTGGGCTCGCGACGCGACAGGTCGATGCCGAGCTCCTCGGCGGCCCGGAAGACGTCTTCCTCGGCGTCCTTGAGCTCGATGGCCGACCCGTCGTGCGACAGCACCTCGACGTTCAGGCACAGCGACTGCATCTCCTTGACGAGCACCTTGAACGACTCGGGGATGCCGGAGTCGGGGATGTTCTCGCCCTTGACGATCGCCTCGTAGACCTTGACGCGACCGGGCACGTCGTCGGACTTGATCGTGAGCAGCTCCTGCAGGGCGTAGGCGGCGCCGTACGCCTCCATCGCCCAGACCTCCATCTCACCGAAGCGCTGGCCACCGAACTGGGCCTTACCGCCCAGCGGCTGCTGCGTGATCATCGAGTAGGGGCCGGTGCTGCGCGCGTGGATCTTGTCGTCCACGAGGTGGTGCAGCTTGAGGATGTACATGTAGCCGACCGAGACGGGCGCCGGGAACGGCTCGCCGGAGCGGCCGTCGAAGAGCGAGGCCTTGCCGGTCTCGTCGATCATCCGGACACCGTCGCGCGTCGGGTACGTCGCACCCAGCAGGCCGGTGATCTCGTCCTCGCGCGCACCGTCGAAGACCGGGGTCGCGACCTTCGTGCCGGGCTCGGACTTCTCGGCGTGGATCGACGATCAGTCGGTCCTTCCACTCCGCGGAGCCCTTGTCGTCGTGCAGGTCGAGGTCCCAGCCCTGCTTGGCGAGCCAGCCGAGGTGGAGCTCGAGGATCTGGCCGATGTTCATACGACGCGGCACACCCAGGGGGTTGAGCACGACGTCGACCGGGGTGCCGTCCTCCATGAACGGCATGTCCTCGATCGGCAGGATCTTGGCGATGACGCCCTTGTTGCCGTGACGGCCGGCGAGCTTGTCACCCACCGAGATCTTGCGCTTCTGGGCGACGTAGACGCGGACCAGCTGGTTGACGCCCGGGGGCAGCTCGTCGCCGTCCTCGCGGTCGAAGACGCGGACGCCGATGACCGTGCCGGACTCACCGTGCGGCACCTTCATCGAGGTGTCGCGCACCTCGCGCGCCTTCTCACCGAAGATCGCGCGGAGCAGGCGCTCCTCGGGGGTGAGCTCGGTCTCGCCCTTGGGCGTGACCTTGCCGACGAGGATGTCACCGGTGGTGACCTCGGCGCCGATGCGGATGATGCCGCGCTCGTCGAGGTCGGCCAGGCCCTCCTCGGAGACGTTCGGGATGTCCCGGGTGATCTCCTCGGGGCCGAGCTTGGTGTCGCGGGCGTCGACCTCGTGCTCCTCGATGTGGATCGAGGTGAGGACGTCCTCCTGCACCAGGCGCTGGCTGAGGATGATCGCGTCCTCGTAGTTGTGGCCCTGCCACGGCATGAAGGCCACGAGCAGGTTGGTGCCGAGCGCCATCTCGCGCCTGGTCGGTGCACGGACCGTCGGCGATCGGCGAGCCGACCTCGAGGCGGTCGCCCTCCACCACCAGCGGGCGCTGGTTGATGCAGGTGCCCTGGTTGGAGCGCTGGAACTTGGCCAGCTTGTAGGTCTGGTAGGAGCCGTCGTCGTTCATCGTCTCGATGGCGTCGGCGGAGACCTCCTTGACGACTCCGGCCTTCTCGGCGACGACGACGTCACCGGCGTCGACGGCGGCGCGGTACTCCATGCCGGTGCCGACCAGGGGCGAGTCGCTCGTGATCAGCGGCACGGCCTGGCGCTGCATGTTGGCGCCCATGAGGGCGCGGTTGGCGTCGTCGTGCTCGAGGAACGGGATCAGGGCCGTCGCGACCGACACCATCTGGCGCGGCGAGACGTCCATGTAGTCGACCTCCTCGGCCAGGATCGCGTCGACCTCTCCGCGCTGCTGGCGCACGAGCACGCGCTCCTCGACGAACTTGTTGTTCTTGTCGAGGGGGGCGTTGGCCTGCGCGATGACGTAGCGGTCCTCGTCGTCGGCGGTCAGGTAGTCGATCTTGTCGGTGACGACACCCTTCTCGACCCGGCGGTAGGGCGTCTCGACGAAGCCGAACGGGTTGATCCGTCCGTACGACGCGAGCGAGCCGATCAGGCCGATGTTGGGGCCTTCCGGGGTCTCGATCGGGCACATGCGGCCGTAGTGCGACGGGTGGACGTCACGGACCTCCATGCCGGCGCGGTCACGGGACAGACCACCGGGGCCGAGCGCGGACAGGCGACGCTTGTGCGTCAGGCCCGCGATCGGGTTGGTCTGGTCCATGAACTGCGAGAGCTGCGAGGTGCCGAAGAACTCCTTCAGCGCCGCGACCACGGGACGGATGTTGATCAGGGACTGCGGCGTGATGGCCTCGACGTCCTGGGTCGTCATCCGCTCGCGGACCACCCGCTCCATGCGGGCCAGGCCGGTGCGGAGCTGGTTCTGGATCAGCTCGCCGACCGTGCGCATGCGGCGGTTGCCGAAGTGGTCGATGTCGTCGGCCTGGACCTTGATCGGGCTTGTCGTCGGGACCCATGACCACGTTGCCGGCGGCGTCGACGAGGTCCGGCGCCTCCACGGGGGCACCGGCCGCGTGCAGCTGCGACGATGTAGCGGATCGCGGCGACGATGTCGTCGACGGTCAGCGTCTGCTGGTCGAAGGCCTCGGTCACGCCGAGCTTCTTGTTGATCTTGTAGCGACCGACCTTGGCCAGGTCGTAGCGCTTGCGGGTTGAAGTAGTAGTTGTTCAGCAGCGTCTGCGCAGCCTCACGCGTGGGCGGCTCGCCCGGGCGCAGCTTGCGGTAGATGTCGAGCAGCGCCTCGTCCTGGGTCTGCGGGGTGTCCTTGTCCAGCGTGAGCATCATCGACTCGTACTGGCCGAACTCCTCGCGGATCTGCTCGGTGGTCCAGCCGAGCGCCTTGAGCAGCACGGTGACGTTCTGCTTGCGCTTGCGGTCGAGACGGACGCCGACGAGGTCGCGCTTGTCGATCTCGAACTCGAGCCAGGCGCCGCGGCGAGGGGATCATCTTGGAGGTGTAGATGTCCTTGTCGGACGTCTTGTCGGCGGTACGCTCGAAGTAGACGCCGGGCGAGCGGACCAGCTGCGAGACGACGACGCGCTCGGTGCCGTTGATGATGAAGGTGCCCTTGCGGGTCATCATCGGGAAGTCACCCATGAAGACCGTCTGGCCCTTGATCTCGCCGGTCTCGTGGTTCATGAACTCGGCGGAGACGTAGAGGGGGCGGGAGAAGGTGAAGTCCTTCTCCTTGCACTCCTCCTCGGTGTACTTCGGGTCGACGAACACGGGGTTGTCGAACGAGAGCATCATCGTCTCGGAGAAGTCCTCGATCGGGGAGATCTCCTCGAAGATCTCCTGCAGACCGGACTTCTCGGAGACGTCCTCACCCGCGGCCCGACGGGCCGCGACCATCTCTTCCCACTTCTCGCCGCCGACGAGCCACTCGAAGCTGTCGGTCTGGAGGGAGAGGAGAGCGGGAACCTCGAGAGGTTCGGTGATCTTTGCGAAAGAGGTGCGGTTGACGAGAGGGGGTTACCAGCGGAGCTGCGCGCGGCCAAGAGGGTGTCCTTCGAAGGATCGTGATCCAATCGAGATCGCGCCAGCCGACCACCGCGACACCCGTCCTGACAGGGTGAAGGGCATATGAGGGCAGGCGCAAAGATGAAGCGCTACCGCAACACAGGGCTCGCTTCAAAGGCGGGGTCGATGGCTCCGCACTCGTCGTGCTCGCCGTTCGCTCACGCGTTGCCGACGATGATGACCCCCGACCGGGGGCAGGTCAAGCACCCCGGCCCGGAGCGCGCCGCGGTCAGGGTGCGGCCGGCGAGGTGACCAGGTTGTCGACGAGCCACTCGTCGCCGACCTTCTGCATGGTCACGGTGACCTGGTCCTTGTAGGTCTCCGGCTCCGGGGTGAGCTTGTTGGTCGTGGGCCGGTCGACGAAGACGAGCACGTCGACGCGGTCCTCGCCCGAGCGCACGATCCCCGAGGCGACCACCTCGGCGCGACTGGTCGTCTCGGTCGGGGCGCGTTGTCGGAGATGACCGCGAAGAGCTGGTCGTAGTCCTCGCGGTAGTCGGAGGTGAGGTAGCCCTGCGCGCGCGCCTGGTCCTCCTCCAGGGTCTCGTAGTCGTAGGACAGGACCGGCACGATCGCCTGCTCCGCCGCGGACTGCGCCGCCCGGGTCGCCTCCTCCTCGGTCTCCCCGGAGCGTCGGACTGCCAGCGCCCAGGCCCGCGACCCCGCGACGCAGCGGCGACGAGCACCAGCCCGGCCACGGCCAGCAACCAGGTCGGGACGGCCACCGGCACGCGACGGGGCTCGGGGCTGGGCCGCCGACCGAGCGCTCCGTCGACCGGCGGCGGGCTGCGAGGGGGCTCTCGTCGACCGGCTCCGGTCTCGGCTCGGCTCGGTCTGCGGGTCGGCCAGCTCTGCGTCGTACGCCGCTCGCCGCTGCTGGTCGAGCAGCACCTCGGCCGCCTGCGTTGAGCGATGGAAGCGGCGCGAGCCCGGCTCGAGGTCGGCGATGCCGCCGCGCCAGGCAGCGCGCACCTCGTCGGCGGTGGCGGCTGGGGTCGACGTCCAGGACGTCGTACCAGCTGGGGCTCTGGGTCGGGGACTGGGTGTCGGTCATCGCTGCGCCCCCTCGGGCTCTGGCGGCCTCGTCGGTCGTCACCGGGCCGAAGTCGTCGACGAGCCACTCGCCGTCGATCTTGACCAGGGTGACCTCGATGCGGAACGGGATCGGCTCCTGCTCGACGGTCTCGCCCTTGACTCGTAGGTGTCGCTGAAGGAGCCGGCGACCAGGGTGCGGGCCGAGTCCTGGTCGATGCTGGAGACGCCGGTGGCGAAGACGTCGGCGGACGCGGTCGACCCCGGCCTGCGCCACCAGCTGCTCGGCGGTGCCGGCCTCGGTGTCGAAGGACGCGGCGAACTTGGCGGTGATGACGTCCTTGACGCGCTCGCGGTACTCGGGCATGGCGCCCTGCTCGTCGAGCAGGTCGGGGCCGTAGGTGCCCATGCGCAGCATGAACTGCTCGGTCTGCGCCATGACCTCCTCGCGGGTGGCCTGGACGTCGTCGCCGTCGACCGCCGCGCCCGAGGAGCACCCACGGCGAGGAAGCCGGCGGCTGCCACGACGAGCACCACCAGGACGGCGAGCAGCACGGTCCGGAACCGGGCCGAGTGCGATCGGGGTCGTCGGCGCGGGCGTGCGTCACTTCTGCGTCAGCAGGGGCTGGAGGAACAACCACTTCCACGACTCCTTTCCTAGGGTCGCGGGGGCCGACGCTACCGGCGCGACTGCAGCCGGCTGCCTCGGCCTCGCCCCAGATCAGCTCGCCGGTCATGGGGTCGTAGGCGGCCACCGGGCGCCGTACGACGCGGCGGCGCGGCGGTGCGTGCTGGCCGCCGCGGGCGTTGGACTCCGACGCCGGCTCGGTGCAGCGGGCGGCCTCGTTCATCGGCCGGTTGTCGCCGTCCTGCGGGGGCCGCCGGTCGGTGCCCTCGTAGCCGCGGGTGCACACGTGCGGCTCCTGTGGTCAGCACCATGCCGAAGTGGGCGTCGAAGTTGCCGGTCGACGGGGTCCTCGACACGACGGTGAAGCCGCCCTCGACGACGTAGGGGTAGAGGACCAGCAGCTGCTCGACGCCCGTCGATGCCGGGCGACGACCACCTCGCCGGTGGTGACGAGGTTGTTGAGCAGCTACGCCGAGCTCGACCTCGTTGTCCTCGAGGAAGCGGCGCAGCTGGTTGGCGGTCGCGCTGCCGTTGTCGATGACCGCCGCGCAGGTCCTCGTCGGAGCCGGCCAGCGAGGTGGAGAAGGCGCTGAGGTCGCGGGCGAAGGACGCGCAGCGCGCTCTCGGAGGCGATCTGGCCGTCGGAGGACGACGTTGCCGTCCCGGATCAGCTTGGTGGTGATCTCGAAGTTGGCGTCGGCGGCGTTGAGGAACGCGTTGCCGGAGTCGATGATCGTCTGGAGGTCCTGCGCCCGCCCCGCCGAAGGCCGCACCGAACTCGGTGGTGACGGTCTGGAGGTCCTCGCTCGTCGACGCTGCGCACGGTGTCGGACAGGTTGGTCAGCAGCGTGTCGGTCTGGATCGGGGTGCGGGTGCGGTCGACGTCGATCTCGGAGTCGGTCCTCGAGGAAGGGCCCGTCGTCGACCTGCGGCTGCAGCTCGACGTACTGCTCCCCCACCGCGGACCGGTTGCCGACCAGCGCGAGGCGTGTCGGCCGGGATCTGGTCCTGCTCGTTGTCGATGTCGAGGTGGATGTCGACGCCCTCGTCGGTGAGGACCATCTCGGACACCTCGCCGATCCGGACGCCGCGGTAGGACACCTCGGCCCCGGCGAACGCGCCGCCGGAGTCGGCGAAGTGGGCGACCACGGTGTAGGTGTCGTCGATGAAGACCCGGTCGAGGCGGGCGTAGCGGGCGCCGACGAAGCGTGACGCCGACCAGCGTGATGATCGCGAAGACCAGCAGCTGCAGCTTGGTGCGGCGGGTGATCATCGCAGCACCATCCCGGGGACGAGCAGGCTGACGAGGGCCGGGTCGTAGGACGTCCATCAGCTCACCGATACGTCGGGTCCCTCGGGCGGTCCGCTCCTGGGTGCCGGCCCGGCCGAGGCCCGGGCACGGTGCGGCAGCGTCGGCAGCGGCGACCGGGACGCCCGGGACGGAGGTCGTCGTCGGTGGGCAGCGGCACGGCTGGGAGCTGCGTTGAGCTGCGGCAGACGTCCTTGTCCTTGTTGCGCTCCTTCTTGCACTCCTCCTTGAGCTTGAGCAGGTCGTTGGGCGTCGCGAGGACCTTCTGGCAGGCCGGGCTGGCGAGGTCGCCGCTGGCGCAGGCACGTCGAGCACGTTGTTGACGATCACGGTCGGGTCGATCTGCGTGGGCAGGTTGGTGGGCAGCGTGGGCAGCCCGGTCGTGCCCTGCGAGAGGTCGATCTCGAGGGTGATCGACAGGTTGGTGTAGTCGCCCATGTGCAGGTTGCGGGCCACCTGCGGGTCCCGGCCGACGACCTCGTCGACGAACGGGTAGGTCAGGAACACGTGGAAGGCCTTGGTGAAGTTGTCGCCCGACGCCGCGAGCTGGGTCAGCACCGGGTCGAGCGCCTCGAGCGAGTCGATCGTGGCGTCCTTGGACGCCCGGATGACCTTGACCCCGACCTCGCTGAGGTCGTCGAGCGACTCGAGCATCGTGACGAGGTCGTCGCGCTGGCGGTCGATCGAGTCCAGCGCGCTGGGCAGCTCCTCGAGCGCGGCGTCGATCGTCGGCTGCTCCTCGCGGATCGCTGAGCGCGAGCCGGTTGAGCTTCTCGATCGCGTTGACGATGTCGGCCTTGTTGTCGTCGAGCTGCTCCATGAAGCGAGCGGACCTGCCGCAGCACCGACCGTGGCGGCGCCCTCGCGGCCCTCGAGGGCGAGGTTGAGCTCCCGGGTGATGGTCTTGAGCTGGCCGACGCCGCCGCCGTTGAGGAGCAGGCTCAGCGCGCCGAGCACCTCCTCGACCTCCGGGTTGCGGCCCGACTGCGCTCGAGCGGGATCTCGTCGCCGCTCTGGAGCGCGGTTGGCGCTGGCGCGCCTCGGTCGGGAGCCTCGAGGGAGACGAACTTCTCGCCGAGCAGGCTGGTCTGGCGGATCTCGGCGACCGCGTTGTCGGGCAGCTCGACGTCGTTGCGCATCTCCAGCGTCGACCACGGCGGTGTAGCCGTCGAGGGACACGTCGCGTGACGTGCCCGACGCTGACGTCGTTGACCTTGACGGTCGACTTGGGCACCAGGTCGAGCACGTCGACGAACTGCGACCCTGACCGTCATCGGGTCGTCGCCGGCGTCGGGTCCGCCGGGCAGCGGCAGCTTGTAGACGTCGAAGTCGCACGCCGTGAGGGTCAGTGCGGTCATGACGAGCAGCGACCACGGCCTTGAGCGGCTTCATCGCTGCACCTCCACGAGTCCGCCGAGGGTCGGGTCGAACTGCTGGTCCGGCCGGCGCCGGCGACGGCGCCCCTGCGGGCAGCGTCGCCGGGCGCGGCAGCATCTGCTTGATCGTGTCGCACACGCCGGCCGGCGCCCTTGACCTGGCTGGTGAGCCCGCAGAGGAACGTCGCGGGGTCGGCCTCGATCTGGCCGAGGAGCTCGCCGATGGTTGGCGCGGGTGTCGAGCGTGCCGGCCTGCGGGTTGTAGGTCAGCGCGAGGTTGTTGAGCGCGAGCGGCCCGACCTTGAGGATCTCGTCGAGCGCGTCGCGCTGCTTGACCAGCACCTTGGAGACCCGGTTGAGGCCCGGAGATGTTGCGGCCCAGGACCTCGCGGTTGTCCGTCGACGAACGACGACACCTCGGTGAGCGCGATCGACAGGTTCGCAGGGAGGCCGAGAGCTCCTCCCGCTCGCCCTCGAGCAGGCCGGACACGTCGGCGAGCGACTGGTTGAAGCTGCGGACGGTCTGGTCGTTCTCGGCGAGGGTGCTGATGAACTTGCCGAGCTGCTCGGCGCTGCCGAACAGCTCCTCCTTGTTGTTGTCCAGGGTGGCGGTGAGCCGGGCGAAGTTGCCGAGGGTGGAGTTGCAGGTCGGCGCCCTGGCCGTCGAAGTTGTCGGCCGTGACCGCGAGCAGGTCGGAGAGCGCTCCGTTGCGGTTGGCGCCGTTGGGGCCGAGCGCGACGTTGAGGGTGTCGAGGCTCTCGTAGATCTGGTCGAGCTCGAGCGGGCACCGCGGTCTGCGTCGACGGGAGCTCGACGTCGTCGGCCAGCACCTCGCCCCCGGTGTAGACGGGGGTGACCTGCACGTAGCGGTCCCCGACGATCGACGGCGCCACGATCGCGGCCTTGGCGTCGGCGGGCAGCTTGACCTCGCTGTCGTAGGTCATGGTCACCACGACGTCGGTGCCCGAGGGCTCGACCGACTCGACGGCGCCGATCGGCACCCCGAGGACGCGCACCTCGCTGCCCTCGTAGACCGAGATCGTCCGGGGGAAGTGGGCGACCAGCCGCTTGGAGTCGGAGCCGCTGAACATCGTGACGGCCGCCGCGGTCACCAGGGCGATGACGACGAGCGGGACGGCGAGCTTCCTGAGGGTCTCCATGTCAGCCCACCTGCGGTGCCGGAGGCAGGTTCTGGATGTAGGTGTCGAACCACGGGCCGGTGCCGAGCGTGCTGGCGAAGACGCGGTAGAACGGCGCCATCAGCCGCAGGCTGTTGTCGAGGTTGTCCTCGTTCTTGTTGAGCACGGCGACGACGTTCTCCAGGTTCGTCAGGGCGGGCTTGAGGTCGTCGCGGCTCTGGCGGACCAGCAGCGTGAGCTCGCGCGACAGGGTCGAGGTGGACTCGAGCAGGTTGTGGATCGCCTCGCGCCGGCCCACCAGCGCCCGGAACAGCACGTCGGCGTCCCGCATCAGGGCGATGATGTCCTCGTCGCGCTCGTCGAGCACACCGGCCACCTTGTCGAGGTTGACCAGCAGCGCGTTGATCTGCTGGTCCTTGGCGGCGACGTTGGCCGAGAGCCGGGTGACCCCGTCGAGGGCCGAGCGGAACTCCTCGGGGGTGTTGCGGGTCAGGTCGGCCAGCGTGGTCAGGGCGCCGGCGAGCTGGTCGGTGTCGATCTTGCTCGGTGGTGCCGGCCAGGCCCTCGAAGGCGTCCACGACGTCGTACGGCGAGGAGGTGCGCTCGACCGGGATGGTCGAGCCCTCCTCGAGCTGGCCGCCGCCGGCGGGCTCGAGGGCGAGGTACATCGCGCCGAGCAGGGTCTTGACCTTGATCGCGGCCCGGGTGTCCGGGCCGAACCCCTCGTCGGCGTCGACCTTGAAGGTCGACGACGACCAGGCCGTCGTCGAGGGCGACCTCGTCGACCTTGCCGACCCGGACGCCGGCGATCCGGACCTCGTCGCCCTTCTTGAGCCCGCCGGACTCGGTGAAGGCGGCGCGGTAGGTGTCGCCGCCGCCGATCAGGGGCAGGTCGTCGGCCCGCAGGGCTGCGATGAGCAGCAGCCCCAGGGCGAGGAGGCTGACGAACCCGATGACCACGGGGTTGCGCTCGCGGAAGGGTTTCATCCGAGATCACACCTGTCGGAGCCCGGCTGGTAGGACACCGGGACGTTGAGGTTGCCGGGCAGCTTGACGCGGCCCTGGAACTCGCAGAGGTAGAAGTTGAACCAGGAGCCGTAGATCGCGGTGCGGCCGACCTTCTCGAGCTTGATGGGGAGGACCTGGAGCGCCCGGTCGAGCTCGGCCTTGTTCTTGTCGATGTTGCCGGCCACGGTCCGCAGCTGCTTGATGTCCTGGACGAAGGGCTTGCGGATGCCCGGAGAGCAGGCTGGAGGTCTCGACCGAGAGGTCGGAGATCTCCTCGCAGGGAGCCGAGGATGGCCTGCCGGTCGTCCTTGAGCCCGCCGATGAGCGGTGCGGAACGAGCCGATCAGCCGGGACAGCTGCTCGTCGCGGTCGCCGATGTGGACCAGCACCTGGTTGAGGTTCTCGATGAGGTCGCTGATCACCTCGTCGCGGTCGGCGAGCGTCGACGTGACCGAGGCGGTGTGCTGGAGCAGCCCCTCGAGGGTGCCGCTCTCGCCCTGGAAGACCTGGACGATCTCGTAGGACAGCTGGTTGATGTCGGTCGGCGAGAGCGCCTGGAAGAGCGGCTTGAAGCCGTTGAAGAGGACGGTGAGGTCCAGCGCCGGCTTGGTGCGGTCGACCGGGATCGTCGCGTTGTCGGGCAGCCGGGCGGTGTCGCCGATCTCCTGGGTCAGCGAGATGTAGCGCTGGCCGACGAGGTTGCGGTAGCGGATGGTCGCGAAGGTGCCGCCCGTGACGGCGGTGTCGTCGTCGACGGTGAAGCTCACCATCGCCCGGGTGCGGTCGACGATCTCGATGTCCTTGACCACGCCGACCTTGACGCCGGCGACGCGGATGTCGTCGCCCTTGACCACGCCGGTGGCGTTGACGAACTCGGCCCGGTAGTCGCGGGTGGCGCCGAAGGTGAGGTTGCCGATGGTGACGACGAGCACGGCGGTCGCGAGCGTGGTCACCAGGATGAAGATCATCAGCTTGGTGAGGTCGACCGAGGTCTTGGCGTCGAGCAGCGGCATCAGCGGGCCTCCCCCAGCGTGACGGTGGCGCCGCGCGCCATCGGGACCGACGAGCAGCACGCCCAGGTCGGGGACGTCCTCGGCGGTGGTGCCGATGGAGGTGCCGAGCAGGCCCTTGAGCAGGGCCGCCTCGTCGCGGCCGCCGGCGTAGCCGTCGCCGCCGGACCAGCCGGTGGCCCGGTCGCCCGTCGAGCCCAGTCGGTGGCACTGCGCGAGGTGCCCTTGCCGGTCGGCTCGTCGATGCCGTCGACGAAGTCGGGCTGGGTGTCCAGGGGGTTCTCCTGGCTCCAGGGCGGGGCGGGCAGCGAGCCGCAGTGGGGACCGCGGGTGTCGCCGTACACGGGGGCGTCCTGCGGCCCGTAGCCGCGCGGCTGGTTGGGCAGGGTCTCGAGCACGATGTGCAGGGTGAAGCCGCGGAAGGCCTCGGCCTGCAGGTCGCCGGCCTTGACGATGCCCTCGAGCAGGCAGGGGTACTGCGGGGAGTACTTGGCGAGGAGCGCGCAGCTGGGTGCGGCCGAGGTCGCCGAGCCGGATCAGGTTGTCGCCGTTGGCGTCGAGGAACCGCTCGGTGGTCGCGGAGAAGCGGCCGATGTCCTGGAAGAGCGCGTTGAGCTTGTCCTCGCGGCCCTCGAGCGTCTGGGTGGTGGTGATGGTGTTGCGCAGGATGGTGGCGACCTCGGGCAGCACGTCGGCGTAGATGTCGGACACCTGGGCGGTCAGCCGCAGGTCCTCGACGAGCGCCGGGATCTCGGGGTTGAAGCGCTTGAGGTAGCTGTCGACGGTCTCGAGGTTCTCGCCGATCTGGTCGCCGCGCCCCTCGAGGGCGGTGGCGATGGCGTTGAGGGTCATGTTGATCTCGGCCGGCTGCACGGCCCGCAGCAGCGGGTAGAGGTCGAGAGCACCTGCTCGACCTCGGTGGAGACCTCGGTGCGCTCGATGGTGGCGTCCACCGCGATGCTCTCGCCGGAGGCCTCCTCGGGCACGATCAGGGAGACGTACTTCTCGCCGAAGAGCGTCTTGGGGACGATCGAGCCGGTCACGTTGGCGGGGATCTGGTCGCGCTCGTCGGGGTAGAGCCCCAGCGTGAGGCTCGCGCCGTCGGCGTCGGCGTCGATGGCGATGACCTCGCCGACCTGCACGCCGCGGATCTTGACGTCGGCGCGCATCGGCAGCTGGAGGCCGATCTTGGAGGTCTGCAGGGTGACCTCGTCGTAGTCGGTGAACTTCTTGGTGAAGACGCCGTACGCCGCCCAGACCCCGGTGAGGATCAGGCACGAGGAAGACGACGCCGAGCACCTTGTGGTGGCCCGCGATCGAGCGCAGTGGACTCACGGCCGCCTCACCCCGCCAGTCTCACGGTCGTGGTGGTGCCCCAGATGGCCATCGACAGGAACAGGTCGATCACGTTGATCGGCCACGATGCTGGTGCGCACGGCGCGGCCCACGGCCACGCCGACCCCGGCGGGACCGCCGGAGGCGGTGTAGCCGTGGTAGCAGTGGATGAGGATGACCGTCACCGCGAAGACGAGCACCTTGCCGAAGGACCAGAGCACGTCGCCCGGGGGCAGGAACGCGTTGAAGTAGTGGTCGTAGGTGCCGGTCGACTGGCCGTAGAAGGTGGTGACCACGAGCCGGCTCGCGAAGTAGGACGACAGCAGCCCCACGACGTACAGCGGGATGATCGCGATCAGGCCGCCGACGACGCGGGTGGCGACGAGGAACGGCATGGACGGGATCGCCATCACCTCGAGGGCGTCGATCTCCTCCGAGATCCGCATGGCGCCGAGCTGGGCGGTGAAGCCGCAGCCGACGGTGGCCGCGAGGGCGATGCCGGCGACGAGCGGCGCGATCTCGCGGGTGTTGAAGTAGGCGGAGACGAAGCCGGAGAACGCCGCGGTGCCGAGCTGGTTGAGCGCGGCGTAGCCGGAGAGCCCGACCTGGGCACCGGTGAAGAACGTCATGCCGAGGATGACGCCGACGGTGCCGCCGATGACGGCGAGGGCCCCCGAGCCGAGGGTGACCTCGGCCAGGATCCGCAGGATCTCCTTGGGGTAGCGGGTGATCGAGCGCGGGATGGCCCGGAGCACGCCGATGTGGAAGGCGAGCTGCCCGCCGAGGTCGTCGAGCGACCCGAAGGGCTTGCGGTAGATGTCTCTCAGATCGGCCATCGACGTCATCCCGTCTTCGGGGGCACGATCTGGAGGTAGATCATGCTGAGGACGAAGTTGGCGACGAACAGGAGCAGGAACGTGATGACGACGGACTCGTTGACCGCGTCGCCGACGCCCTTCGGACCGCCGCCGGCGTTCATGCCCTTGTAGGACGCCACGATGGCGGCGATCAGCCCGAACACGATGGCCTTGAAGCAGGCCGATCCACAGGTCCGGCAGCTGGGCGAGCGCGGTGAAGCTGGCGATGTACGCGCCGGGGGTGCCGTCCTGGAGGACGACGTTGAAGACGTAGCCGCCGGCGACGCCGACGACGCTCACCATGCCGTTGAGGAAGAACGCGACGAGCATGCAGGCGAGGACGCGGGGCACCACGAGCCGGTGGATGGGGTCGATGCCCAGCACCATCATCGCGTCGAGCTCCTCGCGGATCTTGCGGGCGCCGAGGTCGGCGGCGATCGCGGACCCGCCGGCGCCGGCGATCAGCAGGGCGGTGCCGATCGGGGCGGCCTGCTGGATGACCGCCAGCACCGACGCGGAGCCGGTGAAGGACTGGGCGCCGAACTGCTTGATCAGGCCGCCGACCTGGAGCGCGATGACCGCGCCGAAGGGGATGGCGACCAGGGCGGTCGGGACGATGGTGACCGAGGCGATGAACCAGGCCTGCTGGAGGAACTCGCGCAGCTGGAAGGGGCGCCGGAACAGCGCTCGGCCGACGTCGAGGGCGAAGGCGAAGAGCTTGCCTGCGGCGCCGACCGGGGCGAGGGCCCGGGATGCGGTGAGGGAGGACACGATGCGATCAGGCCCCCGGAGCCAGGCCGGCGTTGGAGCTCTCGAACGACCCGGGGGGCGGGGTGACGCCGTTGTCGCGGCACCACTCCCCCGGCGCGCGCTGGCGTGCGCCGCGGGATGCCGTTGGAGGGGTCGAGCTGCATCGGGATCGGGGGCAGCGGCGGCAGCTCCTGGCCCTGCTCGGCGGCGAGCTCGTCGGCGTCCTTCTCCTCGGACATGCCGATCGGGCCGACCTTCTGGGCGTTGAGGAACTGGCGGACGACCGGCTCCTCGGAGCTGAGCAGCATCTCGCGCGGCCCGAACATCGCGAGGTGCCGGTGGTAGAGCAGGCCGATGTTGTCGGGGACCGTGCGGGCGGTGTTGATGTCGTGGGTGACGATCAGGAACGTCGCGTCGATCTGCGCGTTGAGGTCGACGATCAGCTGGTTGAGGAACGCGGTGCGCACCGGGTCCAGGCCCGAGTCGGGCTCGTCGAAGAGCACGATCTCCGGGTCGAGCACGAGCGCCCGGGCCAGCCCGGCGCGCTTGCGCATGCCACCGGAGATCTCGCCGGGGAGCTTGTCCTCGGCGCCGACGAGGCCGACGAGGTCCATCTTCTCCATGACGACGTCGCGGACCTCGGACTCGGACTTCTTCGTGTGCTCGCGCAGCGGGAAGGCGACGTTGTCGTAGAGGTTCATCGAGCCGAACATGGCGCCGTCCTGGAAGAGGACGCCGAAGAGCTTGCGGATCTCGTAGAGGTCCTTCTCCGAGCAGCTCGCGATGTCGGTGCCCTCGATGAGGATCGAGCCCTTGTCGGGCTTGATGAGGCCGATGAGGGTCTTGAGGAAGACCGACTTGCCGGTGCCGGAGGGGCCCAGCATCACGCAGATCTCGCCGGCCGGGATGGTCAGGCTGACGTCGCCCCAGATCAGCTGCTTGCCGAACGACTTGGTGAGGTCGTCGACCTTGATCTCCACGCCCATGGCGCAGCCTCCCTCCGAGTCGGTGTCGTCGTACGACGACGCGTGACACAGCGATCCGCGTCGCTCCCTACGGGGGGACCAACGCGGACGTGGCGGTGAGGTTACGGGGAAATTGCCACGGCGTCACCAGATGTACGCCGCGTGTCACTCCGAGTGACGATTTCTCGCCCACCGGAGGTGGAGGACGGGGCGTCAGCCCGCGCGGCGCCGCCGGATCTCGGCGTTGATGGCCGGGACGACCTCGTGGAGGTCGCCGATGACGGCGTGGGTCGCCTTGGTGACCATCGGCGCGTCGGGGTCGGTGTTGATGGCGAGGATCGCCTTGGCGCTGCTGCACCCGGCCCAGTGCTGGATGGCACCGCTGATGCCGCAGGGGATGTAGAGGTCGGGCGAGATCCGGCTCCCCGTCTGGCCCACCTGCTCGTGGTGGGGGCGCCATCCCAGGGAGGTGACGACGCGCGAGACCCCGAGGGGCGCCCCGAGCAGGTCGGCGAGCTCGAGCAGGTCGTCGAAGCCCCCCTCGCTCCCGGCGCCGCGACCGGCCCCGACGACGACGCGCGCCGACTTGAGGCTGCCGGACAGGTCGGGGGCAGGCTCCTCGGTGGAGACCACCCGGGCGACGAGGTCGACCTCGGCCACCTCGGGCGCGTGCTCGACGAGGGTCGCGGGGCCGGGCGCCGCGGCCGGGGCCGCCTCGACCGCGTGGCCCGCGACGGTGAAGACCGTGGGCCTGGTGGACATCTGCATCTCCTCGACCGCCTGTCCGCCGACGACCTGGCGTCGTACGACGAACGGGGCGAGCCCGTCGAAGGCGATGACGTTGGCGGCCATCGCGACCCCGGAGCGGGCCGCGAGGTGGGCGAGCACCTCCCCGCCGCGGGGCGTGCCCGCGGCCATCACGACGACCGAGCGGGTCGCGGCGAGCACGGTCTCCAGCCCCGAGGCCCACGCGGCACCCGCGAAGGCCGCGAAGCCCGGGCCGCCGAGGGAGTGGACGTCGCGGACGCCGTACGCCGCCAGCTGAGCGTGCAGCGCGGGCGACACGTCGCCGACGACCACCGCGTCGACCGGCACGCCGCCACCGGCGTCCGAGAGCGACCGGGCAAAGGTGAGGGTCTCCAGCGAGACCTCGACGGCGTCGCCGGCGAGGCCCTTCTCCACGAGGACGAGGATCATCGGGCCAGCACCCCCAGCTGCTCGAGCAGGTCGACCACGGCGGGGGCGGCGTCGGGCCCCTTGCCGAGCACGTGCACGTCGCTGGGCGCCGCCGGGGGCAGCGACCAGCGCACCCGGGAGGCACCGGCGGGGGCCGCGGCGAGCTCCCGCTCCTCGACGGGGACCTTCTTGGCCTTCATCCGTCCGGGGACGGTCGGGTAGCGCGGCTCCACACCGCCCTCGAGCACCGTGACGACGGCGGGCAGCGGGACGCGGTAGGTCTCGTGCCCGTCGGGGCCGTCGCCGCTCGCGGTGACGACCGGTCGTCCGTCGACCTCCTCGACCGACACCCGGGTGACACCGTTGACGACGGGTCGACCGAGCTCGTAGGCCAGCCGGATGCCGACCTGGAAGTCGCCCGTGTCGGCGGCGTCGTGGCCCAGCAGCACCAGGTCGTGGGGTCGCCCGGCGGCCTCGTGGTCCCGGACGACCGCGGCGATCTCGCGCGCGACGTCGGCGGGGCCGAGCTGCTGGCTGTCGGCCACGACGTGGGTGGCCGCGGTGCAGCCGACCGCGAGCGCGGCCCGCACCTGCTCGAGGGCGTCGGCGTCGCCGAGGGTGAGCACGGTGGCCTCGCCCCCGGTCGCCGAGGCCGCCTGGACGGCGAGCTCCACGGCGCACTGCTCGTGCTGGCTCATGGTGAAGCCGGCGAAGCGGCCGTCGACCGCCTGCCCGTCGTCGGTCAGCACGATCTCGCTGCTCGAGTCGGGGACCCGCTTGACGCAGACCAGGACGCCGGCCATTACTTGATCCGCTCGTTGGTCGGGTCGAGGAGCGGGGTCGCGTCGACCGAGCCGACGGTGACCGGGTAGAGCTCCTCCATGTAGGAGACGGCGAGCCGGGTGCCGAGGACCGCCTGCGCGGGCGGGAGGTAGGCGAGCAGCACGTGCTTGCCCAGCGACGGCGCCGAGCCGGCCGAGGTGACGTAGGGGTGGTGCCCGTGCCCGTCGGTGAGCAGGGCGCCCTCGGGGGTGAGGATCGGCTCGCCGCCGAGCATGTAGCGCTTCGTGCCGCTGGCGGAGGTGTGGTCGTCGACCGTCAGCGTGCACAGGACCGCGGCCGGGTCGGCCTCCCGCTGCGCGAGGTAGGCCTCCTTGCCGACGAAGTCGGCCTGCTTGACCTTGGGTCGCTGCATGCCGGCCTCCACGATCGAGCGCTCGCTGTCGAGCTCGGCACCGTAGGCGCGGTAGCCCTTCTCGATGCGGCCGGTGGTGCCGTAGACGCCGATGCCGGCCGGCACGGCGCCGTGCGGCGCCCCGGCCTCGAGCAGCGCCTCCCAGAGGTCGGCGGCCGACTCCATGGGGACGTACAGCTCCCAGCCGAGCTCGCCGACGTAGGAGATGCGCGAGGCGAGGACGGTCGTGCCCCGGACCTCGATCTCGCGGCAGGACAGGAATCCGAAGCCGGCGTCCGAGACGTCGTCCTCGGTGAGGGACGCCAGGATGTCGCGCGCGCGGGGACCCCAGATGCCGATGGTGGAGACGTCGTCGGTGAGGTCGGTGAGCGTGGTCGCGCCGTCGTCCTCGGGCAGGTGACCGGCGAACCACGCGCGGTCGGCCATCCCGTGGGCGCCTCCGGTGACGACCCGGAAGTGGTCCTCACCCAGCCGCATCACGGTCAGGTCGGAGCGGAAGCCGCCCTTGGCGTCCAGCACCGGGGTGTAGACGACCTTGCCCACCGCCACGTCGCACTGCGCGACGCAGGTGCCCTGGACGGTGGCCAGCGCGCCCGGCCCGGTGATGTCGAAGATGCAGAACGCCGACAGGTCGATCACCGCCGCCGCCTCGCGCATCCGCAGGTGCTCGGCGTTGATGATCGGGCTCCACCAGCGGGAGTCCCACTCGTGCTCGCGCGGCATCACCGCGTCGCCGTACTCCTCGAGCAGGCCGGCGTTGGACTCGTACCAGAACGGCCGCTCCCAGCCGGCCGTCTCGAAGAAGACCGCCCCGAGCTTCTGCTGCGACGCGTGCATCGGCGAGAGCCGCTGGTCGCGGTCGGAGGCGTACTGCTCGGCGGGGTGGATGATGCCGTAGGTCTTGATGAACGACTCGGTCGTGCGCAGCCGGGTGTGCTCGCGGCGCTTCTGGTGGTCGTGGAACCGCGCGATGTCGCTGTGGTGGACGTCGATCTCGGAGTGGCCGTGCGTCATCCACTCGGCCATCGCCCGCCCGACGCCCGGGCCCTCCTTGATCCAGACCGCCGCGGCCGTCCAGAGGCCGGCGACCTCGCTCTCGCCCAGGATCGGGTTGCCGTCGCAGGTCAGCGAGAGCAGGCCGTTGATGGCGTAGCGCATCTCGGCCCCCTCGGCGCCGAGCAGCTCGGGCATCAGCTCGTAGGCCTGCTCGAGCTGGGGGTCGAAGTCGTCGGAGGTGAAGGGCATCTCGGTGGGCGACAGCTTGGCCTGCTCGATCGAGGGGATGTCCTCGGGCTCGTGCAGGATCGCGCGGTGCGCGTAGGAGCCGACCTCCATGTCGGCGCCGTGCTGGCGCTCGTAGCAGAACGTGTCCATGTCGCGGACGATCGGGAAGGAGATCTCACCGTCGGTCTCCGCCAGCTGCGGGCAGGGGCCCACGCTGATCATCTGGTGCACGGCCGGGGTGAGCGGGATGCTGATCCCGGCCATGTCGCCGAGCTTGGGGCTCCAGACGCCGGCGGCGATGACGACCGTGCCGGCCTCGATGTCGCCGCCCGTCGTCCGCACCCGGGTGATCCGCCGGCGCCCGTGGGACGCCTCCTCGGTGTCGAGGCCGACGACCTCCACGGTCGGCACGACGGTCAGCTCGCCGGTGGCCAGCGCCTGCTCGCGCATGATCGTGCCGGCCCGCAGCGAGTCCACCACGCCGACGCCGGGGGTCCAGAACGCGCCGATGAACTGGTCCTCCTCGATGAAGGGGACCTTCTCCTTCACGAACGCGGGCGAGACCAGCTCGGCCTCGATGCCCCACGCCTTGGCGCTGGACATCCGCCGGCGCAGCTCCTCCATGCGCTCCTCGGTCCGGGCGATCTCGAAGCCGCCGGACTGCGTGAAGACGCCCATCTCCTGGTACTGCCGGACGGAGTCCAGGGTGAGGTCGGTGATCTCGCGGGAGTGGTCCACGGTGAAGATGAAGTTGGACGCGTGACCCGTCGAGCCGCCCGGGTTGGGCAGGGCGCCCTTGTCGATCTGGACGACGTTGCGCCACCCGAGGCGCGTCAGGTGGTGGACCAGGCTGTTGCCCACGATCCCCGCGCCGATGACGACCACGTCGGCGGTTGCCGGAACCTCTGCCATGCCGGACTCCTGTTGCGTAATGCGCAACGTGTTGCGCTATGTGCGTCTCACGGAAATGTACGCCGCCGTCCCCCGGCGGTGTCAAGGCACGCGGGGGACGACGGCGTACGACGGGTCAGGCGCGAGGCCCGTGGTGGGCTCCGTGATGGGCCCCGACGTGGGACCCGCCGCGGGCGGCCCGTCGTCGTCGGCGACCGGGGCCGGGTCGGCGCCCAGGCTGGCCAGCGCCACCGTCTGGTGGTCGGTCAGGTCGTACTTCTGCGCGTGCAGCACCGCCCGTCGGACGCGGGAGGGCAGGGTCGACTCGTAGGGCTCCATGCGCAGCGACTTCATCAGCGAGACGCACATCGCCACGATCACCAGCATGAACGGGCCGGCCACGATGATCACCAGTGTCTGCAGCGCGCCGAGCCCTCCGGACCACAGCAGGATCGCGGCCACCGCACCCTGGGCGACGCCCCAGAAGACGACCAGCCAGCGCATCGGCTCCTCCTTGCCGTGCTGGCTGAGCATGCCCATCACGATGGACGCGGAGTCGGCCCCGGTGATGAAGAAGATGGCGATGAGGAAGACGGCGAGGACCACGGTGACCGAGGAGAGCGGGTACTCGCGGAGCATCGTGAAGAGCGCGCTCTCGGTCCCCTCCTCGGCCAGCACCCCGCCCAGGTCGCGCACCCCAGTGAGCTGCACGTCGAACGCCGACCCGGCCATGATCGAGAACCACACGAACGACACCAGGCTCGGCACCGCGATGACGTAGACCACGAACTGGCGGATCGTGCGCCCCTTGGAGATCCGCGCGATGAACATGCCGACGAACGGCGTCCACGAGACCCACCAGGCCCAGTAGAAGATCGTCCACCCGCTGATGAACGCGTCGCCCCCGAAGGCTCCGGTGCGGAACGACATGGCGGGCAGGTGCGTCAGGTAGCCGCCGAGGGACTCGGTGAACGTGCTCATGATGAAGACCGTCGGCCCCACCACGAAGAGGAAGAAGACCAGCACCAGGGCGGCGACCGCGTTGGCGTTGGAGAGGAACTGCACCCCCTTCTCGACGCCGGTGACCGCCGAGGCGACGAAGCAGGCGGTCAGGAAGGCGATGACCGCGACGGTGACCCAGTTGGACTCACCCGTGCCGAACACGTCGTCGAGGCCGCCGGTGATCTGCAGGGCACCCAGGCCGAGCGAGGTGGCCGAGCCGAAGAGGGTGGCGAAGATCGCGATCACGTCGATCGCCTTGCCGGGACCCTGGGTGGCGCGTCGCCCGAGCAGCGGCCCGAAGGCGCCCGACACCAGGTTGCCCGCGCCCTTGCGGTAGGCGAAGTAGCCGATGGCCAGGCCGATCACGGCGTACATCGACCACGGGTGCAGGCCCCAGTGGAAGAAGGCGTACTCCATCGCGGTGCGAGCCGCCTCGGGCGTGCCCGCCTCGGCCCGGCCCGGCGGGATGCTGCCGTCGTCGGTGGCCGTGAGGTAGGTGAGCGGCTCCGCGACCCCCCAGAACATCAGGCCGATGCCCATCCCGGTCGCGAACATCATCGACACCCAGGAGAACGTCGAGAACTCCGGCGTGGAGTCGTCCGGGCCGAGCCTGATGTTGCCGTAGCGGGTGGCCGCCAGGTAGACCGAGAAGATCAGGAAGCCCGCGCTCACGAGCACGAACATCCAGCCGAAGTTCGTCGTGAGCCAGGTGAGGGCCTCGCCGGTGCCGGTCGTCATGCCGTCGGAGTCGAGCGCCCCCCAGAGCAGGAAGGCGGCGACCAGGGCGGCGGCCACCCCGAAGGTGACCTTGTCCAGCGGGACGGCGCCAGTGCTGCCGCGGTACTGCTCGTCGCCCGGTCCGGGCGGAGCCTCGTGGGTGGTCTGGGCCATTGTCCTGCTCCTTCTCGGGCCGGAGTTGCGTCCTCCGCAACATGAGGGCGGAGGACGCAACTACTGTCGTGCGTGACGTGGATCACGTCAAGGCTCCCGACCCGGGGTCGGCGCAGCCGCGGCCCGGTGGAGCTGGAGCCCTACTGGATCCAGGCGTCGACCTTGTCCTGGTTCTCCTCGACCCACTTGGCGGCGGCGTCCTCGGGGGACATGCCGTCGGAGGCGATGTAGCCGGCCACGACGTTCTGGTCCTCGTTGGTCCAGGTGAAGTTCTGCACCAGGTCGACGGCCGTGGAGTCGGACGCCGCCCACTCGGTGCCGACGATCTTCTTCAGCTCGGTCTCCGGGTAGTCGCAGGCGACCGTCCTGCGGGTCGTCCTGGCAGCCCTCCTCGTACGGCGGCAGCGCGACCTTGACCAGCGGCACCTCGGCCATGAAGTACTGCGGCTCGTAGAAGTAGCCGATCAGGAACTCCTTGTTCTCCTCGGCCTTGCGGAACGCCTCGATGCTCGCGGCCTCCGAGCCGGAGAAGACGACCTTGAAGTCGAGGTCGAGGTTGCTCACGATGGCCTCGTCGAACTGGACGTAGGACGGGTCGGCGCCGAGGAACTGGCCCTTGCCGTCGGACTCCGACGTGGCGAAGTCCTGCGCGTAGTCGTTGAGGTTCTCCCAGTCGAGTGATGTCGGGGTGCTCCTCCGCGAGCCACGGCGGGACGTACCAGCCGATGATGCCCACGTTGCCCTGCGGCCCCATGTCCATGGCGGTGCCGTCGCCCTCGCCCTCGAAGAACTTCTTCTCCAGGTCGGGGTGGCCCCAGTCCTCGATGACGACGTCGACCTCGCCGGTGCCGAAGCCCTGCCAGGAGACGTCCTCCTTGAGCTCCTTGTACTCGACGGTGCAGCCCAGCTGGTCCTGCGCGACGGTGCCCACGACGTACGCGCTGGCCTCGTAGCCGACCCACGGGTTGACGGCCATCTGGAGGTCCCCGCACTCGCCGCCACCCTCCGCGGCCTGCGACTCGTTGGCCTCGGTGGCATCGTCGACGGATCCGCCGCCACAGGCGGAGAGGGCCAAGGTGGCGGCGGCGGCGAGGGCCCCCAGACGAGCCCCCCGGCTTCTGGCAATCCTCATGGTGCTGCTCCTCTGATCTCGTGGTTGGTTCGAAAACTCTGTGGTGGTCACCGCGGCGGCCCGATCGGCAGCCGGATGTTGAAGGCGCGTCGGGGGCCCGGCCCGTCGTCGCGCCGCATGTCGGCGGCCGCCCGGGTGATCCGGTCCAGCATCACGCCGAGCAGGACGATGGTGATCCCGGCGGCGGCGCCCTTGCCCCACGCCTCGCTGCGGGAGAAGCCGTAGACGACGTCGTAGCCCAGCGCTCCGGCGCCCACCAGACCGCCGATGACGGTCATGGACAGCACGTAGAGCAGCCCCTGGTTGGTGGCGAGCACCAGCGATCCCCGGGCCATCGGCAGCTGCACCTTGGTGATCTCCTGCCAGGTCGTCTGGCCGGTGGAGCGGCCCGCCTCGATGGTCGTGGGCGAGACGGCCTTGACCCCGTCGGCGACCAGCTTGATGGCGGCCGGCGCGGCGTAGACGATGCCGGCCACGATCGCGGTGAAGCGCGACGGACCGAAGAGGGCGAGCACCGGGATCAGGTAGACGAACGGCGGGATCGTCTGCCCGGCGTCGAGCAGCGGACGGATGCCGAGGTCGAAGCGACGGTCGCGCGCCATCCAGACGCCGAAGACCAGGGCCAGGACCATCACCAGGACGGTGGCGACCAGGGTCATGGTCAGCGTGATCATCGCGTCGTGCCAGAGGTCGAAGAACCAGATGCCGGTGAGGCAGACGAGGGTGGACACCAGGGCGCGCATCCCTCCGAACACCAGGGCCAGCGCGGCGATGGCGACGTAGGAGACGTACCAGGGCGACTCGGCCAGCAACGACTGCATGGGGTTGAGGAGCCAGGTGGTGACGGCGTCCTTGAAGGCTCCGGTGACGCCCCCGAACGTGTCGGTGACCCAGTCCATGACCTGGTTGACGTCGTCGGCGAGCCGGTCGCCGATCGTGTAGACGGGGAACTCGGCCAGGCTGAGGTAGGTGCGGGAGAGGTAGACCGCGACAAGGGTCACGACGGCACCGACCGCGAGGACGATGCGTCGCATGCGCACGTTGCCACCGCCCCCGCGGGCGACCTTCTCCGCGCGCTCGCTCGCCGCCGTGGTGGTGCGGTCGAGCATCACGGCCATCACCACGATCAGCACGCCCGGCACGAAGGCGGCGCCGACGTCGTTGATGCGCAGGCCGGCGAGGACGGGCTTGCCGAGGCCGGGACCGTTGACGAAGGCGGCCAGGGTGGCCATCGAGAGCGCGGCCAGCGTCGTCTGGTTGAGGCCGACGATGATGGTCTTGCGCGCCATCGGGAGCTGCACCTTGAGCAGCCGCTGCCAGTAGGTCTGCCCGGCCGAGTCGGTGGCCTCGATGGTCGTGGTCGACACCTCCCGGATCCCGAACCCGGCGATCCGGACGAGGGGCGGGAGCGCGTAGAAGATCGTGCTCACGACGGCCGCGCTGACACCGATGCCGAAGAACAGCACGACGGGCAGGAGGTAGACGAAGGTCGGCATCGTCTGCAGCAGGTCCAGGACGACGGTGACCACCTTGTTGGCCCGCGGGCTGGTGCCGATCAGGACCGCCAGCGGCATCCCGATGACCACGACGATGGCGACCGAGATGCCGGTGACGATCAGCGTGTCGAGCGAGTCCTGCCAGAAGCCGAGGACGCCGAAGGAGAGGAAGGAGAGGCAGACCAGCACCGCGATGCGCCAGCTGGCGATCATGAGGCCGATGTACGTCGCGATCGCGACCACGCCGAGCCAGCCGATCTCCGGCACCGGTCGCGGCGGGTTGGGCACCACGATCATCCGCTGCACCCACTCGAAGGCGCTGCGGAGCATGTCGGCGATGGCGTTGGTGAACTGCATGACCGGGTTGGTGTCGCGACCCGCGAGCAGCGCGTTGTTGATCTCCGTGAGCTCGTCGTGCAGGTCGGTGCGTGCGACGCCGGGCAGGGCCAGCGTGTTCGTGCCCTGGGTGAAGTACCAGACCACGATCCACACGGCGACGACGCCGGCCGCCGGGATCCATCGACTGACCCGGGTCCGTTCGGGCGGCGGCGGCTCGGCCCCGGGCTCGACCGGCTTCGGGGCCGCCGGCGCCGGGGCCGTGGTGGTCACACCGCCTCCTCGGCCACGACGACCCGCATGATGTCCTCCTCGTCCACGACGCCGACGAGGCGGTCCCCGTCGAGGACCCGGATCGGTGCGTCCGAGGCGATCGCCGCGCGGGCGGCCTGGCGCACGATGGTCGAGACCGGCAGCGTCGGCCCGTCCATCGACTCCCCGGGACGCGGGTCGCGCATGACCCACTTCAGCGTGAGCACGTGCGCCTTGGGCACCTCGGAGACGAAGTCCTTGACGTAGTCGTCGGCGGGCTGGGCCACCACCTCGTCGGGCGTGCCGATCTGCACGATCGCCCCGTCGCGCAGGATCATGATCCGGTCACCGAGCTTGAGCGCCTCGGCCAGGTCGTGGGTGATGAAGACCATCGTCTTGCCGAGCTCGCGGTGCAGTCGGATGACCTCGTTCTGCATGTCGCGCCGGATGAGCGGGTCGAGCGCCGAGAACGGCTCGTCGAAGAGCAGCATCTCGGGATCGCCGGCCAGGGCCCGGGCCAGGCCGACCCGCTGCTGCATGCCGCCGGACAGCTGGTCGGGGTAGGACATCTCGTAGCCCGTGAGCCCGACGAGGTCGACGATCTCGGACGCCTTCGCCCGGCGCTCCTTCTTGGGGACGCCCCGCACCTCGAGGCCGTAGGCGACGTTGTCGATCACCTGGCGGTGCGGCAGCAGCCCGAAGTGCTGGAAGACCATCGAGACCTGCGTGCGGCGGACGTCGCGCAGCTGGCTCTCCGAGGCCGAGGTGATGTCCATCCCGTTGAGGGTCACCGTGCCGCTGGTCGGCTCGATCAGCCGCGTCAGCAGCCGGACCAGGGTGGACTTGCCGGAGCCCGACAGCCCCATCACGACGAAGACCTCCCCCGGCGCGACCTCGAAGGAGACGTCCCGGACCCCGACGACGTTGCCCGTCTTGGTCTTGAGCTCGGCGCGCGAGAGCTCGGCGTCGGGCGTGCCGATGATCTTGTCCGAGCGGGGGCCGAAGATCTTCCAGAGACTGTCGACCGACAGGGCTGCCGTCATGACTGCTCCTCCACAACATGGTCGGCGGCGTCGTTGCGACGGTCGCCGGGCGGGTACAGGGGTGAGCCGCCATGGTGGCGGTAGAACGGCACGTCGGCGGCGGGGAGCGGCGTACTTCCCGAGATCAGGTCAGCGGCCTTCTCGGCGACCATCATCACGGGAGCGTAGATGTTGCCGTTGGTGATGTAGGGGAACACCGAGGCGTCGACGACCCGCAGCCCCTCGGTGCCGTGCACCCGCATGCTGGTGGGGTCGACGACCGAGAGGTCGTCGGTGCCCATCCTCGCGGTGCACGACGGGTGCAGGGCCGTCTCGGCGTCCTTGCGGACCCAGTCGAGGATCTCCTCGTCGGTCTCCACCGACGCCCCGGGGGACAGCTCGCCGCCGTTGAACGGCGCGAACGCCGCCTGGTTGAGGATGGAGCGGGCCACCCGGACCGCCTCGACCCACTCACGCCGGTCGTTGGGGGTCGAGAGGTAGTTGAACAGCATCCTCGGCTTCTGCCGCGCGTCGGTCGAGGAGATCCGGACCCAGCCGCGGGTGTCGGCGTACATCGGGCCGATGTGGACCTGGTAGCCGTGGGCGTACTTGTCCTGCCCCGCCGGCGGCGACCCGTCGTAGCGGATCGCGATGGGCAGGAAGTGGAACATCAGGTTGGGCCACTCGACGTCGTCGTTGGACCGGCAGAAGCCACCGCCCTCGAAGTGGTTGGAGGCCGCCGTGCCGGTGCGCCTGAACAACCACTCCAGGCCGACCAGGGGACGGTTGCGCCACTTGAGGCCCTCGACGATCGACACGGGCTGGAGCGAGGCGTACTGGATGTAGACCTCGAGGTGGTCCTGGAGGTTCTCCCCCACCCCGGGCAGGTCGTGGACCATGTCGACGCCGAGGGGGCGGAGGTGGTCGGCGTTGCCGATGCCCGAGAGCTGCAGCAGCTGGGGCGAGTTGATCGCACCGCCGCACAGGACGACCTCGCCCGCGCCGACGTACTCGTGCCTGCGACCCGCGCGGAGGTACTCGACGCCGACCGCGCGCGTGCCCTCGAAGCGCACCCGGGTGGCGTGGGCGAAGGTCTCGACCGTGAGGTTGGGACGCCCCATCACCGGGTGCAGGTAGGCCCGCGCCGCCGACATCCGCACGCCCTTGACGATGTTGCGGTCGAAGCGCCCGAAGCCCTCCTGCCGGTAGCCGTTGACGTCGTCGGTCAGGGGGTAGCCCGCCTGCTCCGCCGACTCGAAGAAGGCGCTGAACAGGGGGTTGGTGGCCGGGCTCCGCTCCAGCCGCAGCGGCCCGGAACCACCGCGCCAGGCGTCCGCGCCGACCTGCCCGTCGGGCATGACCAGCGACTCCATCCGCTTGAAGTAGGGCAGGCAGTGGGCGTAGTCCCACGTCTCCATCCCCGGGTCCGCGGCCCACCGCTGGTAGTCCATCGGGTTGCCGCGCTGGAAGATCATCCCGTTGATCGAGGACGACCCTCCGAGCACCTTGCCGCGGGCGTGGTAGACGCGACGGCCCCCCATCGCCGGCTCCGGCTCCGACTCGTACCTCCAGTCGTAGAGCGGGTTGCCGATCGGGAAGGGCAGTGCGCCCGGGGCGTGGATCAACGGGTCGAACCGGTCCGTGCGGCCCGCCTCGAGCACCAGCACCGAGGTCGAGCGGTCGGCCGAGAGCCGGTGGGCGAGGGCGCACCCGGCCGAGCCTCCACCCACGATGACGACGTCGTACCGGTCCTGGCGCATGTCTAGTCCCCGGACTCCTGGTCGGCGCCGAACCAGTGCTGCACGGCGGGCCGGATGTTGTGCCAGACGTGCTTGGTCTCGCGGTACTCGTCGAGCCCCGCCATACCGAGCTCGCGCCCGGTCCCGGACTGCTTGTAGCCGCCCCACTCCGCCTGCGGGACGTAGGGGTGGTAGTCGTTGATCCAGACGGTGCCCATCCGCAACCGGGCCGCGACGCGTTGCCCGCGGCCCGCGTCCCGGGTCCACACCGCGCCGGCCAGGCCGTAGATGCTGTCGTTGGCGATCGCGACCGCCTCGTCCTCGTCGCGGAAGGTCTCGACGGTGAGCACCGGACCGAACGACTCGTCCTGGGTCACCGACATCGCGCTGGTGCAGCCGTCGAGGACGGTCGGCAGGTAGTAGAAGCCGTCTGCGAGGGCCGGGTCGTCGGGTCGCGTGCCGCCACACCGCAGGACCGCACCCTCGGCGAGCCCGCGCGCGACGTACGCCTCGACCTTGTCGCGGTGCGCCGCACTGGTGAGCGGTCCCGTCTCCGCCTTGTCGTCGAAGGGCCCGCCCAGCCGGATCTGCCCGGCCCGGGCGACCAGCTCGTCGACGAAGGCGTCGTGGACCGACTCCTCGACGAGCAGGCGGGCACCGGCCGAGCACACCTGCCCGGAGTGCAGGAAGACGGCGGTCAGCGCGTAGTCCAGCGCGACCTCGAGGTCCGCGTCGGCGAAGACGATGTTGGGGTTCTTGCCGCCCAGCTCGAGGGCGACCTTCTTGACCGTCGGCGCGGCCGCGGCCATCAGCCGGCGCCCGGTCTCGACCCCACCGGTGAACGAGATCAGGTCGACGCGGGGATCGGTGGCCAGGGGCGCCCCGGCCGTGGCCCCGGCACCGAGGACCAGGTTGCCGACGCCGGCCGGGAGCCCCGCCTCCTCCAGCAGTCGCATCAGGTGGATCGCGGAGTGCGGGGTGAGCTCGCTGGGCTTGAGCACGAAGGTGTTGCCGGCCGCCAGGCAGGGGGCGACCTTCCAGGAGACCTGGAGGAGCGGGTAGTTCCACGGGGTCACCAGGCCGCAGACCCCGACGGGCTCGTGGACGATGCGGCTGACGACGTCGGCGTTGCCGGTGTCGACGACGCGCCCGGCGTCCTCGGCGGCGACCCGGCCGTAGTGGCGGAAGACCGACACGATGTCGGCGACGTCGTACTCGCTCTCCACGAGCCGCTTGCCGGTGTCGAGCGACTCCATCCGGGCGACGACCGCGGTGTCACGCTCCAGCAGGTCGGCGACCCGCAGGAGCAGGTCGCCCCGCTCGCGGCTGCTGGTGCCGGGCCAGGGTCCCTCGTGGAAGGCGCGGTACGCCGCGGCGATGGCCGCGTCGGTGTCCTCGGCGTCCGCCTCGTCGACCTCGGCCACCAAGGTGCCGTCGGCGGGGCAGCGGATCTCGCGGCGCCCGCCGGAGCGCGCGCTCGTCCATCGTGCGTCGACGTAGAGATCAGGCAAGGCCAACCACTTTCCGGGCGGCAGCGTGGCGGCGAAGCCGACACACTCGGCCCATCTGGTACCGCGGGCGGCAGCGTGGCGGCGAAGCCGACACGCTCGGCCCATGTATCCGTGTTGCGTATGTCGCAACCGGATGCTCCGAGCGCAACCAGCCAGACACTCCGAGGATGCTGTGAGGACACCGTGCCGTCAAGGGCGATTGGACCAGCCCGCGAGATCGGCAGGGCTACCGGTGACCCCAGCCCAACCGGTGCGAGACCTCGACGGCGGCCTCGGTCACGAGTCGCACGACCTCCTCGAGGCGCTCGGGCGGCAGCCGGAACGACGGCCCGGAGACGCTCATCGAGGCCACCACGTCGCCGTGCGCGTTGTGCACGGGTGCGGCCACGGCGGTGAGGCCGACCTCGAGCTCGTCCACCGCGAGCGCGTAGCCCTGGGCCCGGACCCGGTCGAGCTCCTCGCGCAGCAGCGGTCGGCGGGTGATCGTGTGGGGGGTGTACGTCGCGAGGGTGCCGAGGACCGCCTCGAGCGACGCCTCGTCGAGGCCGCTGAGCAGGACCTTGCCGTTGCTCGTGGCGTGCAGCGGGATGTGCTGGCCGACCCAGTTGTGGGGCTGGAGGGCGGAGGATCCGGCGACCTGGTCGAGGTAGAGCGCGGAGCTCTCCGAGAGGACCGCGACGTTGACCGTCTCCCCGGTGTCCGCGGCCAGCTGGCGGCAGATCGGACGGGCCTCCTGCACCAGGTCGAGCCGGGCCGTGGTGGCGCCGGCCAGCCGCAGGATGCCGACGCCGAGGCGGTAGCGACCGCGGTCCACGGTCTGCTCGACGAGGCGGTGCGCCTCCAGGGTGGCGACCAGGCGGAACGCGGTGCTCTTGTGGACGCCGAGCTCGGCGGCGATCTCGGTGACCCCGGCCTCACCGGTGCGGGCCAGCACCTCGAGGATGCCGAGCGCCCGGTCGACCGACTGGACGCCCTGTCCGGTCACGGCCGTGGGTGGATCCGCCGCCGCGGAGACCGTCGGGACCCCGGTCGCGGACACGACCTCGCCATCGACCTCGCCGTCGACCGGGACAGCCTTGCTCATGGCGGGAGACTAGCGCACCTGCTGTTGCGTATCGCAGACTGCGTTCCGTCGAGCGCAACAGCCACGACCAGCGAGACAGACCCCGAGGAGCCCCCATGGTGCAGGCGACGAGCGCCTCCGACCAGGCCGCCGCGCCGGACAGCACGGCACCGGACGGCCCAGCGCCGGACAGCTACGTGCTCGTCCTGTCCTGCCCCGACCGGCCCGGCATCGTGCACGCGGTGTCGGGCTTCCTCGTGGAGCGGGGCGGCAACATCGTGGAGAGCCAGCAGTTCGGCGACCGCCTCACCGACCGTTTCTTCATGCGGATCGACTTCACGGTGTCCGGACCCGCCACCGCCGACTCGCTGCGCGCGGACTTCGCCGCCGTGGCAGGACGCTTCGACATGGACGTGGAGCTCTGGCCCGCGCGGGCGCCGTACCGCACCCTGATCATGGTCTCCAAGCACCTGCACTGCCTCAACGACCTGCTCTTCCGGGCGAGCACCGGCGCGCTCCAGATCGAGATCCCCGCCGTGGTCAGCAACCACCGCGACGCCGAGGCCCTGGTGCGCTCCTACGGCCTGGAGTTCCACCACGTGCCGGTCACGCCGGACACCAAGGCGGACGCCGAGCGGCGGCTGATGGAGCTGGTCGACGAGACCGGCGCCCACCTGGTCGTGCTGGCGCGCTACATGCAGGTCCTCTCCGACGACCTGTGCCGCCACCTGTCGGGTCGGGCCATCAACATCCACCACTCGTTCCTGCCCAGCTTCAAGGGGGCCCGGCCCTACCACCAGGCCTTCGACCGCGGCGTCAAGCTCGTCGGCGCCACCGCGCACTACGTCACCGCCGACCTCGACGAGGGGCCGATCATCGAGCAGGACGTCATCCGCGTCGACCACACCTACGACCAGGACCAGCTCGTGGCCGCGGGCCGCGACGTCGAGGCGCAGGTGCTGTCCCGGGCGGTGCGCTGGCACGCGCAGTCCCGGGTCCTGCTCAACCGGGACAGGACCGTCGTCTTCCGCTGAGACGGGCGTCGAGAACAGGGCATGTCGGGCAGAGGGCACGTCGACCACAGGAGCACCACCGAGGAAGGACCCCAGCCATGCTGTCGGACATCGAGATCGCCAACGCCGCCACGCTGCAACCGATCAGGGACGTCGCCGCCGCCACCCTGGGGATCTCCGAGGAGCACCTGGTCCCCTACGGCCACCACAAGGCCAAGGTCGACCTGGCCCACCTCGCCTCGCTGGCCGACCGCCCCCTCGGGCGGCTGGTCCTGGTGACCGCGCTGTCCCCCACCCCGCCCGGCGAGGGCAAGACCACCACCACGGTGGGACTCACCGACGCGCTGCACGGCCTCGGCCACCGGACCGTCGCCTGCCTGCGCGAGCCGTCGATGGGCCCGGTGTTCGGCATGAAGGGCGGGGCGGCCGGCGGCGGCTACAGCCAGGTCGTGCCGATGACGGAGATCAACCTGCACTTCACCGGCGACTTCGCGGCGATCGCGGCCGCCAACAACCTGCTGGCCGCCCTCATCGACAACCACGTGCACCACGGCAACGAGCTCGACATCGACGTCCGCAGCGTCACCTGGAAGCGCGTGCTCGACACCAACGACCGCGCGCTGCGCGAGGTGACCGTGGGGCTCGGCGGGCACGCCAACGGCTTCCCCCGCGAGGACGGCTTCGACATCGTGGTGGCGTCCGAGCTGATGGCGATCTTCTGCCTCACCGAGTCGTGGGCCGACCTCAAGCGGCGGATCGGCGACATCGTCATCGGCTACACCCGGGCGATGGCGCCGGTGACGGCCCGCGAGCTCGGCGCCGACGGCGCGATGGCCGTGCTGCTGCGCGACGCGCTCGCGCCCAACCTGGTCCAGACCCTGGAGGGCGCGCCGGCCTTCGTGCACGGCGGCCCCTTCGCCAACATCGCGCACGGCTGCAGCTCGGTGATGGCGACCCGCGCCGGGCTGCGGCTGGCCGACATCGTGGTCACCGAGGCCGGCTTCGGCGCCGACCTCGGCGCCGAGAAGTTCGTCGACATCAAGTGCCGCAAGTCCGGGCTGCGGCCCGACGTCGCGGTCGTCGTCGCCACCGTGCGGGCCCTCAAGTACCACGGCGGCGTCGCCCTGGCCGACCTCGGCACCGAGGACGTCGCGGCGGTCGAGGCCGGCATGGTCAACCTGCGCCGACACCTCGACAACGTCCGCGGGGTCTACGGCATCCCGTGCGTCGTCGCGGTCAACCGCTTCCCCACCGACACCGACGCCGAGGTGGCGAAGGTCGTCGAGCTCGTCGCCGCCGAGGGCGTGCAGGCCTACCCGGCGACCCACTTCGCCGACGGCGGTGTCGGGGCGCACGACCTCGCCAAGGGCGTGCTCGCGACGTTCGACGAGCCCTCGCCGTACGACTTCTCCTTCACCTACGAGGACGACCTCTCGCTGACCGCCAAGGTCGAGGCGATCGCCACCCGGCTGTACGGCGCGGGGCTGGTCACGTGGGATGCCAGGGCGCGGCGGCGGCTCCAGCGCATCGAGCGCGACGGGTACGGCGCGCTGCCGGTGTGCGTCGCCAAGACGCAGTACTCGTTCTCCACCGACCCCACCTCGCTCGGCGCCCCCTCGGGCCACGAGCTGCACGTGCGCGAGGTACGCCTCTCCGCGGGCGCCGGGTTCGTCGTGGTGGTCTGCGGCGACATGATGACGATGCCCGGCCTGCCCCGCGACCCGTCCGCCTCGCGCATCGACCTCGCCGACGACGGGACGATCAGCGGGCTGTCGTAGCCCGTCAGTCGCCGAGCTCGGCCGGCGACGCCGGACGACGTACTCCTCGAGCTCCTGGCGGATCGCGTCGTCCAGCGGCGGCTGCTCGTAGTCGTCCAGCTTCTTGCGGTAGATCTCGGTGGCCCGGTCGTTGGCGTCGTGGCCGCCGTTGCGCATCCACTTCTCGTAGTTGTCCGAGGAGGACAGCATCGGGCGGTAGAAGCAGGTGCGGAAGCGCTCCATGGTGTGCATCGCGCCGAGGAAGTGCCCGCCGTGGCCGACCTCCTCGTGGGCGCCGAAGGCCATCGAGGCCTCGTCGATCTCCAGCGGCGTGAACTCGTGGCGCAGCATCTGGAGGAGCTCGACGTCGACGATGAACTTCTCGTAGCCCGCCACCAGGCCGCCCTCGAGCCAGCCGGCCGAGTGCATCACCCAGTTGGCGCCGGCGAGGAAGGTCGGCATCAGGGTCATCAGCGCCTCGTAGCCCGCCTGCGCGTCGGCGACCTGCGACGACGTCAGCCCGCCGCCGGTGCGGAACGGCAGCCCGAAGTGGCGGGCGATCTGGCCGGTGCAGAGCAGCCCGATCCCGGACTCGGGGGTGCCGAAGGTCGGCGAGCCGGACTGCATGTCGATGTTGGACAGGAACGACCCGAAGATCACCGGGGTCCCGGGACGGATCAGCTGGGAGAGCGCGATGCCGGAGAGGGCCTCGACGATCTGCTGGACCAGCGCCGCCGGGATGGTCACCGGCGACATGGCGCCCATCAGGATGAACGGGGTGAGCACGACCGGCTGGCCGGCCGCGGAGTACTCGAACTGGGCCTCGAGCATCCGGTCGTCCCAGCGCAGCGGCGAGTTGCAGTTGATCAGCGAGATCGTCGCCGGCGTCTCCTCGATCGCCTCGCGGGAGCCGAAGAGGATCGACGTCATCGCCAGGGTGTCGGCGGCGTTCACGCCCGACACCACGTTGCCCATGTAGACCTTGTCGGTCAGCGTCTGGAGGGCGTAGGTCATGTCGAGGTGACGGCTGTCCAGCGGGGTGTCGTTGGGCTCGCAGATGATGCCGCCCGCGGAGTCGAGCACCGGGAAGGACTGGGCCAGCTTGGTGAAGCTGGTGAAGTCGTCCATCGTCGCGTCACGGCGTACGTCGCCCTGCCGGACGAAGGGCGGCCCGTAGACCGCACCGAACGCCATCGAGTCGCCGCCGATGTGGATGTCGTGCTCGTGGTTGCGGGCCTGCACGTCGAACTCCCGCGGCGCCTTGGCGACCTGGGCGAGGACGAAGTCGGGGTCGAGGAAGACGGTGTGCCCCTCGACCCGCTGCCCCGCCTTGCGGAACAGCTCGAGCGCGCGCTCGTCCATGAACTCGACGCCGATCTCGGTCATCAGCCTGCGCCAGCCCTTGTCGAGCATCGCCATGGCGTCCTGGGACAGCACCTCGTAGCGCGGCATCGTGTTGCGGAACACGGGTCCTCCTGGGTGTCGACGGGCCGGCCCGTCGGTGGACCGGTGCTTGACCGGACCGCGCGACGGCTCCTAACCTCATGATGTGGAACCACGGTTCCACATCATGGAACCCATGGGAACCCCCCGACGCAAGGAGTCCGCGTGAGCGAGTCGGCAACGAGCGGCGGCGCCAGCGGCACCCGCGCCGTGGACCGCGCCGCCGACCTGGTGGCCACGGTCGTCCGCGCCGACGAGCCGCTCACGTTCGCCGAGCTCCAGGACGCCAGCGGGCTCGCCAAGTCGACGACCTCGCGCATGCTCACCGCCCTGGAGCGGTCCGGGCTGCTCGAGCGCGACGCCGCCGGGTCCTACGTCGCCGGCCGGCTCTTCTGGCTGTACGCCGCGCGCCACGACCCGTGGGACGAGCTGGTGCGCCTGGCCCGTCCGGCCATGGAGGCCATCGGCGAGGACACCGGCGAGACGGTGCACCTGAGCGTCACCCGGGGCGACCGCGTCGTGCAGGTCGCCCAGGTCGACTCGACGTACCTCCTCGGCACGAGGGACTGGACCGAGGTCGACGTGCCGGCCCACTGCTCCGCGCTCGGCAAGGTGTTCCTCGCCTGGGGTGCGCTCGCACCCCCCGGTGCGGGACTCGAGCGGCTGACCCCGCACACGATCACCGGCCCCGAGGCCCTGCGGCGCGAGGGCGTCCGCACCCGCGAGCGGGGCTGGGCCCTCACCGCCGACGAGCTCGAGATCGGCCTCACCGGTCTCGCCGTCCCGGTCTTCGGGGTGCACGGCGACGTGGTCGCGGCGCTCGGCATCTCCGGGCCCACCCCCCGACTGGAGGACCGGCTCGACGAGCTCGGTCCGCGGCTGCTGGAGCACGCCACCCGGCTCTCCAGCCTGCTGCGCGGCAGCACCCACGGCACGCACACCCGGGCAGCACACAAGGAGGAGGTGGTCGCATGACTCCGGAGGAGATCCTGCAAGCCCTGTACGACGAGACCCTGGTGGGCAACGCCCCCCGTGTCCTCGAGCTCACCAACGAGGGCCTCGGCCTCGACATGGAGCCGCAGACGCTCCTGTTCGACGCCCTGATCCCCTCCCTGGAGGAGGTGGGCGCCCGCTTCGAGCGCGGCGACTTCTTCGTGCCCGAGATGCTGATCGCCGGCCGCGCGATGGCCGGGGCGATGGAGCGGCTGCGCCCGCTGCTGGCCGAGACCGGCGTCCAGACCATCGGCAAGTTCCTGATGGGCACGGTCAAGGGCGACGTCCACGACATCGGCAAGAACCTCGTCAACATCATGCTGGAGGGTGCCGGCTTCGAGGTGATCGACCTCGGCGTGCAGGTGGCCCCGGAGAAGTTCGTGGAGGCCATCGACCTGCACCAGCCCGACATCGTCGGCTTCTCGGCCTTCCTCACCACCACGATGCCGATGTTCAAGGCCAACATGAACGCCCTCGAGAAGGCCGGCATCCGCGACAGCGTGATCGTCATGGTGGGCGGCGCGCCCGTCACCCAGGAGTACGCCGACGCGGTCGGGGCCGACGGCTATGCCGCCGACGCCTCGCAGACGGTCAAGCGGGCCAAGAAGCTGCTCGACGAGAAGCGCTCGAAGGTGCTTGCATGAGCCCCGCCCCGCGGCTCGAGACGGTGCTCCGGTCGGCCACCCAGCAGGTCGTCATCGGCCACGACACCCGCTTCTGCCTCATCGGCGAGCGGATCAACCCGACCGGTCGCCGGATCTTCCAGGACCAGCTGCGCGCGGGCGACCTCTCGGCGATCGAGCGCGACGTCAGGGCCCAGGTCGAGGGCGGCGCCGACGTCCTCGACGTCAACATGGGCGTCCCCCTCACCGACGAGGCCGACCTGCTCGCCCGGGCCATCACCCTGGTCCAGCAGCTCACCGACAAGCCGATCTGCATCGACTCCTCCGTGGTCGAGGCGCTGGAGGCCGGCCTGTCGGTCTACCAGGGCCGCGCGCTGGTCAACTCGATCACCGCCGAGGACGAGCGGATGGAGCAGATCCTCCCGCTGGTCAAGAAGTACGACGCCGCGGTCATCGCGCTGCCCAACGACGCCGACGAGATCCCGATGGAGGTGGAGAAGCGCATCGTGCTGACCCGCAAGATCATCGAGGTCGCCACGAAGGAGTACGGCATCGCGGCCGCCGACATCGTCATCGACCCGCTGGCCATGCCGATCGGCGCCGACCAGGAGGTCGTCAACACGACGCTGGAGACGATGCGCCGCATCCGCGACGAGTTCGGCGTCAACATGACCTGCGGGGCGTCCAACGTCTCCTTCGGGATGCCCGCCCGGCACAGCCTCGGAGCGGCGTTCCTCCCGATGGCCATGACCGCCGGCCTCACCTCCGCGATCATGGACACCCGCACCCCGCAGATCGTCGAGGCCGTCAAGGCCGCCGACCTGCTGCTGGGCCACGACGAGTGGGGCGGCAGCTGGATCGCCGCCCACCGCGCGCGGCAGGCGAGGGAAGCCGCAGCGGCCCAGTGAGGGGAGCCCGGTGAGCACCCCGGACGGGCCCGACTTCACCCTCGGGGACGTGGCCCGCGAGGGCCTGATCGAGCGCCCGGGGACCGACCCGACGCCCCACGACGGCACCGGCCGGGTGGACCTCTCGTTCACGGTCCACACGCTGGCCGAGGACGGGGTCGCGGTGCCGCCGACCCAGCGCGGCGTACGCGTGCCTCCCGGGGTCACGGTCTTCGACGCCGCCTCGTGGAACGGCATCGCCATCGACTCCACCTGCGGCGGCCACGGCACGTGCCACAAGTGCAAGGTGCGGGTGGAGGGGGGCGACGTGCCCGTCACCCGCCACGACGTGCGCACGTTCACCGGCGGCCAGCTCGCCGAGGGCTGGCGGCTCGGCTGCCTCGTGCACGCCACCCGCGACCTCGCCGTCGAGGTGCCGCCGCTCACCACGCGGCCCAAGGCCGCCACGGTCGGCATCGGGCGACAGGTGATCCTGCGTCCCGCCATCCAGAAGAGGTACGTCGAGCTGGCCGAGGCCACGCTGTCCGACCAGCGCACCGACCTGGCCCGGCTGACCGACGCCATCGACGACCTCGAGCTCACCGCCGACCTGCACGTCCTGCGGCGCCTCGCCACGGTGCTGCGCGAGGCGGACTTCAAGGTGACCGCGGTGGTCATCGACGAGGACCTCATCGACGTCGAGCCCGGCGACACCACGGCCGCCCGCTACGCGATCGCCTTCGACCTCGGCACGACCACCGTGGTCGGCACGCTGCTCGACGTCGGCACCGGCACGCCGCTCGCGGTCGCGTCGGCGCTCAACCGGCAGCAGCCCTTCGGCGGCGACGTGATCACCCGGATCAGCGCGACGATGATGGACAAGGAGGCCCTGGGCCGGCTCCAGGCCGCGGCCGCGGCCACGCTGGCCGACCTCGCCTCCCGGGTGTGCCGCGAGGCGGGCATCGACCCCGGTCACGTCTACGAGGTCGCGATCGCCGGCAACGCCACCATGACCGCCCTCGCCCTGGGCATCGACCCCGAGCCGCTCGGGGTCGCCCCCTTCGTCATGTCGTCGGCCCAGCCGCCCGTCGGTCCTCGCCTCCGAGGTCGGGCTGTCCCTGCACCCCCGGGCGCGGGCCTACTTCTTCCCCGCCCTGGGCGCGTACGTCGGCGGCGACATCGTCGCGGGCATGCTCGCCACCGGCATGGACCGCGACAAGCGGACCCGCCTCTTCATCGACGTCGGCACCAACTGCGAGATCGTCCTCAGCGACGGGGAGACGATCCTGTCCACCGCCGCCCCGGCCGGACCGGCCTTCGAGGGCGGGGCGATCAGGTGTGGCATGCGGGCCGCGGACGGCGCCATCGAGGTCATCAAGGTCGACCCGCACGCCACCGGGGACGAGCCGGCGGTGACGCTGGGCGTCATCGGTGACGTCGAGCCCCGCGGGCTGTGCGGCTCCGGCCTCGTCGACGCGGTGGCCGAGCTGGTGCGGGTCGGGCTGCTCGACTCCTCGGGCCGGCTGGTGCCGGACGAGGCGGCCCACGACATCGCGCCCGCCCTGGCCGACCGGATGTCCCGCATCGGCGAGGAGCGCGTCTTCCTGCTGCACCGCCCCACCCCCGACACCGACCCGGCCGAGTGCGTCTACCTGTCGCAGCGCGACGTCCGCGAGCTCCAGTTCGCCAAGGCCGCGATCTCGACGGGGTGGTCGTTGCTGCTCGAGCAGCTCGGCCTCGAGCACCGCGACGTCCAGCAGGTGCTCCTGGCCGGCTCGTTCGGCAGCTACCTCTCCCCCGCCTCGGCGGTGCGCATCGGCCTCGTGCCCCAGCTCCCGGTGCTCCGGATCGTGGCCGCCGGCAACGTCGCCGGCGAGGGCGCCAAGATGGCCCTGCTGTCGGTGCGCGAGCGCGCCGGCGCGCTCGCCCTGCTGGAGGAGGTGACGTATGTCGAGCTCTCCGACCGTCCCGACTTCAACGACGCCTTCGTCGAGCAGCTCGCGTTCCACGCCTGAGCGGGCCGACCGGGTCGCGCTGGTCGCCTGCGGCGCCCTCGCCCAGCCGGCCGCCGCCGTGGTGGCCCGCCGCGGGTGGCCGGTCGACGTGCACCCGCTGCCCCCGCTGCTGCACAACCACCCGGAGCGGATCGCCGACGAGGTCCGGGCCCTCGCGCGAGCGCCTCGCGCCGTCGTACGCACGGGTCGTGATCGGGTACGCCGACTGCGGGACCTACGGCGCACTGGACGAGGTGTGCCGCGACCTCGGCCTGGCCCGGCTCCCGGGCCTGCACTGCTACGACGTGTACGCCGGCGCCTCCCGGCTCGAGCGCTTCTTCGACGAGCAGCCGGGCACCTACCTGCTGACCGACTTCCTCGCCCGGTCGTTCGCCCGGACCGTGCTCCAGGAGCTCGGCCTCGACCGCTACCCGGAGCTGCGGGACACCTACTTCGGCCACTACACGCGGATGGTGTGGCTGGCCCAGGACCCCGACGACGAGCTGCGGGGGCTCGCCGCCCAGGCCGCGGCGAGCATCGGCCTGCCCCTCACCGTCGTCGAGACCGGCGACCACGGCCTCGAGCACGCCCTCGCCGCCCTCCTCCCGGGGTAGTACCGGACCTACGGGTGGCTGTCACCGGCGTGTCGCCACCCAAAGGTCCTGTACTACCCCGGCGAGGGGTGAGGGGTCAGCGAGCCAGGCTGTCCAGCAGCTCGACGCGCCAGGCCTCGGTCTCGGCGATCTGGTTGAACGTGAAGACGTGCAGGCCCTCGACCAGCGCGCCGGGCTCGCCGAGCGCCGGGGCGCACTTCTCCAGGAACGTCTCGCCGGTGAAGCCACCCGGCGCGGCGAGGCGGGCGAAGAGCCCCTTGTTCTTGGCGAGGAACTTGGTCGACTCCCCCACCCCGATCCGGGTCGCCATGGTGAGCAGCTTGGTGCGCTCGACGGGCCCCGGGACACCCAGCAGCAGCGGCATCTCGACCCCGCGGGCCCGGAGCCGGTGCAGCCAGTCGCGCACCACCGCCGCGTCGAAGGTGAGGTTGCTGACGATGTGCGTCGCGTGCCGGCGCTTGTCCCACATCGACTGCACGGTGAGGTCGTCGTGGATGGACGGGTGCGACTCCGGGTAGCCGGTGATCCCGACGTGGGAGAAGGGCCGCCCGAGCAGGGCCAGGTCCTCGAGCAGCGAGAGCGCGTCGAGGTAGTCGCCCGCCGGCTCGGCGTCGCCGCCCGGCACGAAGACCCGGGAGATCCCCTTGCCGGTCAGCCGGTCGACGATCTCCTCCAGCTCCGAGCGGCCCGCGACCATCCGGGCGGCGAGGTGCGGGACCACGGCGTACCCGTGGCCCGCCAGCCGTTCGGCGAGGTCGAGCGTGGCCTCCAGCCCCTTGCCCGGCGACGCGGTGACGGTGACGGCCACGTCCCGGGGGACGTGCGCGAGCACCTTGTCCTCGGTGGAGGCCGTGGGCAGCACCTCGTAGCGTGCGTGGCGGAGCAGCCGGGTCATCGTCTCGGCAGTTCGCTTGTTGCGCATGAGGCAACTCATTTCGTGATGCGCATCAGACGTCGCCCACTGTAGCCGGTCCACCGGGCCCGGTACAGGGGCGAGCAGCACCCCCGCCGCCCCCGGGAAATGCGCTCAGGGCGGCCACCCGGAGGTGACCGCCCTGGGGACGGATGCGATCAGGGACCGCGGGTGGGTGCCGGTCAGACCGGCACCCGACGGGTCACTTGACCGTGACCTTGGCGCCGGCGGCCTCGAGGGCCTCCTTCGCCTTCTCAGCGGCGTCCTTGGTGGCCTTCTCGAGGACGGGCTTGGGAGCACCCTCCACGAGGTCCTTGGCCTCCTTCAGTCCGAGGGAGGTCAGGGCGCGCACCTCCTTGATGACGTTGATCTTCTTGTCGCCGGCAGCCTCGAGGATGACGTCGAACTCGTCCTGCTCGGCAGCGTCGTCGGCGGCGGCGCCGCCGGCAGCGGCACCCGGGGCGGCGGCAACGGCGACCGGAGCGGCGGCGGTGACGCCGAAGGTCTCCTCGAACTGCTTCACGAACTCGCTCAGCTCAATGAGGGTCATCTCCTTGAACGCGTCGAGCAGCTCGTCGGTGGTGAGCTTCGCCATGATGGCGTTTCCTTCCGTTCTTGGACCGGGGAGGTCTCCCTCGGTCCGTGGGTTTCAGGTGGTGTACGTCGGCCTTGCGACCCGGCTTGCGCCGTACCGATCAGGCGTCGGTGGACTCGGTGGCCTCAGCAGCCTCGGCGTCGGTGGCCTCGGCGGCGGGCGCCTCGGTCTCCTCGGCAGGGGCGGCCTCGTCGGCAACCGGAGCGTCCTCGGCAGCGGCCGGCGTACCGGCACCACCTGCGAGGATCGAGGGGTCCTCCTGCGCCTTCGCCTCCAGGGCGCCGGCGAGCCGGGCAGCCTGGGCGAGCGGGGCGTTGAGGAGGTAGACGGCCTGGGACAGCGACGCGAGCATTCCGCCCGCGAGCTTGCCCAGCAGCACCTCACGCGACTCGAGGTCAGCCAGCTTGGCGACCTCGGCAGCGTCGAGGGACTTGCCGTCCAGGACACCGCCCTTGATGACAAGAGCGGGGTTTGCCTTGGCAAAGTCACGCAGACCCTTGGCGGCCTCGACCACGTCTCCATTGATGAAGGCGATGGCAGTGGGGCCGGTCAACAGGTCGTCGAAGCCTTCGATTCCCACCTCGGTGGCGGCAATCTTGGCAAGCGTGTTCTTGACCACGGCGTAGTTGGCGTTCTCGCCGAGGGAGCGCCGCAGGTCCTGCAGCTGCTTCACGGTGAGACCGCGGTACTCGGTCAGCACAGCGCCGGCGGACTCGTTGAACGACTCAACGATCTCCGCAACGGCGGCAGTCTTCTCTGGCCGCGCCATGGGTCTCCTTCCGGACGTAGACCCCGGGTCCGGCCCCACACATGACGAACGCCCCGAGCACAGGCTCAGGGCGTGATCCACGGGGGACTTGCTCTGCACCTGCGCTGGCCGTCCGCTGTTGCGGAACCTTCGATCTCGGGGCTGATGCCCGTCGACAACCGGCGGTCTCTGGTTTCAGTGGGTCACACTACGGCGGCGTGGCCGACCGGACAAATCGCCGAACGCCCACGCGAGAGCCGTCGAGTTGGTTCCATGATGGGGTGAACGACGAACTCAGCACCATCGGCGCGACCCTGACCCTCACCGAGGACCGGATGCGGGGCGGTCGCCACGCCTCGGAGCGGTTGTGGCCGACGGGCTTCGACGGCCTCGACCCCGTCATCGGCGGCGGCCTGCGCCAGGGCTCGCTGGTGCTCCTGGCCGGCGCGCAGGGACTGGGCAAGACGACCTTCGCGGTGCAGGTGTGCCGCACCGTCGCGCGCAGCGGTCGCCCCGTCCTGTACTTCTCCTACGAGCACGACGCCGAGGACCTGGTCCTCAAGCTGATGGCCATGGAGGCCGGCGAGCGCGGACGACACCCACCAGGTGCGCCTGACCGCGTTCCGCGAGGCGTTCGACGCCACGGACACCGGCCCGATCGAGGAGCGGCTGGCGGGGGTCCCCGGGGCCCTCCGCGCCCTGGCGGAGGTGCGGTCGTACGCCGAGCTGCTGTTCGTGCACCGCTCGACCGGCAGCCGCACGGACCTCGCCGCCATCCGGGCCCGCATCGACGAGGTCCACGAGGCCACCGGCACGGTGCCGCTGGTGGTGGTCGACTACCTGCAGAAGGTGCTGGTGCCCGACGGGCCGGTCGACGAGGTCGAGCGGAGCACGGCCATCGTCGAGGGCCTCAAGGACCTCGCGATCGACATCTCGGCGCCGGTCCTGGCCGTCGTCGCGGCCGAGAAGCAGGCCCTGCGCTCGGGGACCCGGATGCGCACCCACCACCTGCGCGGCTCCTCGGCGCTGGCCTACGAGGCCGACGTCATCCTGGTGCTGAGCAACAAGTTCGACGTGGTCGCCCGGCACCACCTCACCTACGACCTCGGCAACGCCGAGCGCTTCCGCCAGTGGGCGGTGCTGAGCGTCGAGAAGAACCGCTTCGGCGGCGACGGGGTGGACCTGGAGTACCGCAAGCGCTTCGAGCAGGGCCGCTTCGAGCCCGAGGGACGCGCGGTCGCCGAGCAGCTGATCGACGACCGCATCTTCACCGAGTAGGGGGACCGCCGAGCGTCACATGCCCGGCAGGTCGTCGGAGACCTCGGACGCGGGAGGCGCCTCGATGGTCACGTCGGTGCCGTAGTCGGAGTAGGTGCCCTCCGTGGTGCTGGTGCTGCCCTGGCCGCCGGCCATGGCGGGCACCTCCAGCTCCTGGCGGAACCGGCGCGGCAGGTTGTCGGCGTCGACCCACATCTCCACCGCGATGTCCTTCGGCATCGCCGACGACATCTGGGCCGGGATCTCCATCGCCTCGGCGTAGGCCGCGGTGTCCATGACGACGCGGTAGTGGTTGGTCTCGACGCCGTCGACCTCCTCGGTGCCGAGGAGCTCGAACTCCTTCGGCTCCTCCATCGCCTTGAACATCAGCGCGGGGTCGGTGGACTTGCCGAGCATCCCGAAGATGCTGTCGGGGTCGCTCATGTCGATCTTGAGCCACTTCTTGTCGCCGAGGTCCATGCCCATGCCCGTACCGGTCAGGTAGAGGACCTTGTCGAGCATGATCATCTCGAGCCCGTCGGCACCCTGGCCGGACCCGGTGCCCTGCATGTCGATGCCGTCGTCGTCGTACCGCATGACCCCCTGCATGTCCATGTCGCCCGCGCCGGCGCCGTCGGAGCTGGTGCTGATCGAGAAGGCAAAGGTCTCGGCCTCCTGCAGCGCCCCCATCACGGCGGGGTAGAACTCGGCGGCCTCGAGCTCCTCGAGGTCACCCGACGGCGCACTCGACTCGCTGGACCCGGTCGACTCCTCCGCCGACGGCTCCTCGCTCGACTCGCTCGTGTCGGTGCCGGTGGACCCCTCGGAGCCGCTGTCGCCGCCGCACGCGGCGGTGGTGAGGGCGAGGGTCGTCAGCAGGGCGGCCACGCCGAGCCTGCGGGAGAGGGTGGGGCGGGCCATGGCTGGCTCCTTCGTCGGTGGTGGTGCCGGGCGTCCACCCGGTCGCCCCCGTGGCTGACCCGGCGTGGCGACACCCGCACGCGCAGCCATCCTCCCACCCGACCCCAGGACGCGACGACGCCCCGGCCATCTCGCGATGACCGGGGCGTCGGTGGAACGGATCAGCTGGGCCCGTGCCGGGCCCGTTGCTGGGTCAGGCCTGGGCCTCGTCCTCTGCCGCGACGTTCTTGGTGCGGTTGGGGTCGACCTGGACACCGGGGCCCATGGTCGTGGAGACGGTGACCTTCTTGATGTAGCGGCCCTTGGAGCTGGCCGGCTTGAGACGCAGCACCTCCTCGAGGGCAGCGGCGTAGTTCTCGGCCAGCTGGGCCTCGGAGAAGGACGCCTTGCCGATGATGAAGTGCAGGTTGGCGTGACGGTCGACGCGGAACTCGATCTTGCCGCCCTTGATGTCCGAGACGGCCTTGGCGACGTCGGGGGTCACCGTGCCGGTCTTGGGGTTGGGCATCAGGGAGCGGGGGCCGAGGACGCGGCCGAGGCGACCGACCTTGCCCATCATGTCGGGCGTCGCGACGACGGCGTCGAAGTCGAGCCAGCCGCCGTTGACCTTCTCGATGAGCTCGTCGCCACCGACGAAGTCGGCGCCGGCCTCACGGGCGGCCTCGGCCTTGTCGGCGTTGGCGAACACGAGGACGCGGGCGGTCTTGCCGGTGCCGTGCGGGAGGAGCACGGTGCCGCGGACCATCTGGTCGGCCTTGCGCGGGTCGACGCCCAGGCGCATGACGACGTCGAGGGTCTCGTCGAACTTCTTCTTCGAACCGGCCTTGGCGAGCTTGATGGCGGCCAGCGGAGCGTAGAGCTCGTCCTGGTCGATCGTCTCCGCCGCTGCGCGGTAGGTCTTGCTGCGCTGCATGTCTGTCTCTTTTCGTCAGTTGTGGTCAGTGGACCAGCGCGGTCCTGCCACGGGGTGTCGGCGCGAGCCGGATGTCCGTCGGTGGCGCCACGGGTGCGGCGCCGTCCGGGGTGATCAGTCGGTGGTGATGCCCATGGAGCGGGCGGTGCCCTCGACGATCTTCATCGCGGCGTCGATGTCGTTGGCGTTCAGGTCGGGGAGCTTGGTCTGCGCGATCTCGCGGACCTGGTCCTTGCTGAGCTTGCCGACCTTCTCCTTGTGCGGGACGCCGGAGCCCTTCTTGAGGCCGGCGGCCTTCTTGATGAGCTCGGCGGCCGGAGGCGTCTTGGTGATGAACTCGAACGTGCGGTCCTCGTAGATCGTGATCTCGACGGGGATGACGTTGCCGCGCATCGACTCGGTCTGCGCGTTGTAGGCCTTGCAGAAGTCCATGATGTTGACGCCGTGCGGGCCGAGCGCGGTACCGACCGGCGGGGCCGGGGTCGCGGCACCGGCCTGGAGCTGCACCTTGACCAGTGCGGCGATCTTCTTCTTGGGAGGCATTTCGATCCTTGTGAGTTGTACGTCGTGGTCTTGTCGAGGTCAGGCCGGGGCCGTCGCTCTGCCACCTGGGTGTTGCGGTCGTGCGTGGTGCTGGTGAGCCTCAGACCTTCTGGATCTGGCTGAAGCTCAGCTCGACCGGGGTCTCCCGGCCGAAGATCTCGACGAGGGCCTTGACCCTCTGGGACTCGGCGTTGATCTCGGTGATCGTCGCGTGCAGCGTGGCGAACGGACCATCGACCACCATGACCGAGTCGGACACGTCGAAGTCGGCGACCTCGACGGGCTTCTTCGCCGCGGCGGCCGCGGCGGGCCTGTCACCGGCGGCGGCAGCAGCCTCGGCCTCGGCGACCGCGACCACGGCCGGGGCGAGCATGTCCTCGACCTCGGTCATGCTCAGCGGCACGGGCTGGTGGCTGTGGCCGACGAAGCCGGTGACCGACGGCGTGTGGCGCACGGCCGACCACGACTCGTCGGTGAGGTCCATGCGGACCAGGACGTAGCCGGGCAGGACGGTGCGGGTGACCATCTTGCGCTGGCCGTTCTTGATCTCGGCGACCTCTTCGGTGGGGACCACGATCTCGTGGATGTAGTCCTCCATGTTGAGGGAGATGATGCGGTTCTCGAGGTTCTGCTTGACCCGCTTCTCCATGCCGGAGTAGGTGTGGATGACGAACCAGTCGCCGGGCTTGGCCCACAGCTCGCGCCGGAAGGCCTCGAGCGGGTCGTTCTCGTCGGGCGTCTCCTCGACGGTCTCGTCGTCGGCGACCTCGTCGTCGGCGACCTCGTCGTCGGTGGGCGCGGGGGTCTCCGCGTCGGTGAGCGCCTCGGTGGTGAGGGACGCGTCAACGGTCTGGACGCCGGACGGCACGGACTCGTCGGTCACCGCGTCGTCACCGGGGGTGACGTCCTGCGACGCGACCTCGGGGGTCTCGTCGGTGGACGCCTCGGCGTCGTACTGGTCCGGGGAGTCGTTCTGGTCGGACACGTCTTGCTCCGTCACGTCGATGTACTGGTGTCCCGGCCGGATGGAGAGCCGGGGTGGGTGGGGACTGCGTGCCGGACGAGCCGGCACCGGGTCACTGGTTGGAGTTGCCCGTGAACAATGCGAAGACGAGCCGGCCGAAGGCCAGGTCGAGCACCGACACGAACGCCATCATCACGATGACGAACACCATGACCACGAGGAAGTAGGTGGTCAGCTGCTCCTGCGTCGGCCACACGACCTTGCGGAGCTCGGCGACCACCTGGCGGTAGAAGGTGGTGGGACCCGTGCGCTTGTCGCCACCGCGCGATCCCTCACGCGGCTCGTGCACAGCCGGGGTGTCCGACACGACCTGCCACCTCAATCACTCGTTGATCCGTTGTCCTTGCAGGGCACGAGGGACTTGAACCCCCAACCTTCGGTTTTGGAGACCGATGCTCTGCCAGTTGAGCTAGTGCCCTCCGACGGTCTTCCCCCCGCCGTGCCGCACCCGGTGACGGGCATGACGAAGCAATGGGGAATCCACCAAACGGGAAGCATACGGGGCCGCCCCCAGCCGCGTCGAACCGGCGTCGGTCCCCCTACGATCACCGCCATGGGTCACGGCGGGGACGACGGCAGCCCGGCAGGCGCGCGCCGCGAGGTGCGCGCGCTGCCCAAGGCGCACCTGCACCTCCACTTCACCGGGTCGATGCGCCACGGCACGCTGCTCGAGCTCGCCGAGCGCGACGGGATCGCGCTGCCGGACTCGCTGGTCGAGGACTGGCCGCCGCAGCTCTCCGCGGCCGACGAGAAGGGCTGGTTCCGCTTCCAGCGCCTCTACGACGTGGCGCGCTCGGTGCTCCGCACGCCCGACGACGTACGACGCCTGGTGCGCGAGGCCGCGGAGGACGACGTCGCCGACGGCGGGCGGTGGCTGGAGATCCAGGTCGACCCGAGCGGGTACGCCGCCCGCTTCGGCGGCATCACGGCCTTCACCGACCTGGTGCTCGACTGCGTCCGGGACGCCTCCGAGCGCACGGGCCTCCCGATGGCCGTCGTCATCGCCGCCAACCGCACCCGGCACCCGCTCGACGCCCGCACCCTGGCCCGTCTCGCCGCGCAGTACGCCGGCCGGGGCGTGGTCGGCTTCGGGCTCTCCAACGACGAGCGGCGGGGCGGTCACCGGCGACTTCGCGCCGGCCTTCGCGATCGCCGAGCGCGCGGGGCTCCTGCTCGCCCCGCACGGCGGCGAGCTGCGCGGTCCCGACCACATCCGGCTGTGCCTCGACGAGCTGCACGCCGACCGGCTCGGCCACGGCGTCCGGGCGGCCGAGGACCCGGCCCTGCTCGACCGGATCGTGGCGGCCGGGGTGGCGCTCGAGGTGTGCCCCGTCTCCAACGTGGCCCTGGGGGTCTACTCCGACCTCACCTCGGTGCCCCTCCCCCAGCTGATGGCCGCCGGGGCCACCATCGCGCTCGGCGCGGACGACCCGCTGCTCTTCGGCTCCCGGCTCGCCGGCCAGTACGCCACGATGCGCGCCGCCCACGAGCTCACCGACGCCGACCTCGCGGGCCTGGCCCGGTCCTCCTTCGCAGGCCTCACGGGCGCCCGACGACGTACGCCGCGCCGCCCTCGCCGACATCGACGCGTGGCTCGCCGGGTCGAACCCCCTGCACGAGACCGCCGCGACTGGGAGGATGTCGCCGTGAGCAACCAGGACGAGCCCGGCCAGGCGCCGGAGCCGGAGCACCGCCCCGAGGACTACCTGCACACCAACCCGGACGGGTCGCAGACGCCGCAGTACCCCGGGCAGGGGTCCGAGCCGCCGGCCAACCCCTACGGCGCGGCCGAGACGTCGTCGTACGGCACGCCCCCGACCCACACGCCGTACGGGACCGCCCACCCACCGACGGCGAGCCGCCCACCCAGCCGTACGCCGCGCAGCCGCCGGCCTACGGCCAGGACCCCTACGCCCAGCAGTCCGGCCCCTACGGACAGCCGGCCCAGCCCGGGCAGTACGGCGGGCTACGTGCAGCCGGGCTACGCCGCTGCCTCCGGCGCACCCCTCGGCGACCACCGCGATGGTGCTCGGCATCGTGTCGCTCATCGGGCATGTTCATCTGCGTCTTCCCGATCGTCGCGGCGCCGTTCGCGTGGCGCATCGGCGGCCGGGTGGTCAAGGAGATCGACGCCAGCCCGGGCCGCTAGAGCGGGCGCGAGCAGGCCCAGGCCGGCCGGATCATGGGCATCATCGGCACCGTGCTGCTGGTGCTCGGCGTCCTCGGCGATCGTCGCGGTCGTGACCCTGGCTGCTCGCCGTGGCCGGCACGACCGACCTCCGAGCCCGGGCACCTTCGGCTCGAGCACGTCGTTCGAGTCGGACTTCTGAGGGCTACAGCTCGCAGCCCACGAGCACCGGCTCGTTGACGAGCCGTACGCCGTAGGCCGTCTCGACCCCGTCGCGGACCTCGCGCGCCAGCGCCAGCAGGTCGTCGGCGCTCGCGTCGCCGCGGTTGGTGAGCGCGAGCGTGTGCTTGGTCGACAGGCTGGCGCGACCGCCGCGCAGGTCGAGGCCGTAGCCCTTGCCGTAGCCGGCGTGCTCGATCAGCCACGCCGCGCTCGACTTGGTGCGGCCGTCAGGCTGCTGCCAGCGCGGGGCGTCGTCGGGCAGCGCGGCGGCCTGCTCGGGGGTGAGGAACGGGTTGGTGAAGAACGAGCCGGCGCTCCACGTGTCGTGGTCGGCCTCGTCGAGGACCATGCCCTTGCCGGCGCGCAGCCCGAGGACGGCCTCGCGCACGGCGGCCAGCGGGGCCCGCTCGTGCAGGTCGACGCCGAGGGTGCGCGCGAGCTCGGCGTAGGTCACCGGGGCGCCCAGCGAGCCCGTGCGGAGCTGGAGGTCGACCGTCAGCACGACGTGCCGCCCGGGATCGGCCTTGAAGCGGGAGTGCCGGTAGCCGAAGTCGCAGTCGGCGGCCGCGAAGGTGCGGACGCCCGCGCAGGGTGCGGTCCCAGACCCGCACCGACGCGATGGTCTGGCTGACCTCCTGGCCGTAGGCGCCGACGTTCTGGATCGGGGTGGCGCCGACGCTGCCGGGGATCCCGGAGAGCGCCTCGAGGCCCACCCAGCCGCGCTCGACCGCGGTGGCCACCAGGTCGTCCCAGCCCTCGCCGGCGGCGACGCGCACCACGACCCCGCCGCACGACGGCCCGTCGTCGTCGGTGTCCGGGAGCGACGCCGGAGGTGGCGACCTCGACGACGCGGCCGTCGAAGCCCGCGTCGGCGACGACCAGGTTGGAGCCGCCCCCGAGCACCAGCACCGGGGTGCCGGCCGCGTCGGCCTCGGCGACCGCGTCGACGAGCTCCTGCTCGGTGGTGGCGCGCACCCAGTCGCGGGCGGGGCCGCCCAGGCGCAGCGTGGTGTGGTCGCGGAACAGGGTAGGGGCCTGGGTGGTGCCGTCAGCCACGGACGACGGCCTTGGGCATGCCGAGCACCTTGGTGCCCTCGCAGGTGACCTCGAGGGCCAGCGTCGCGAGGCCGTCGGCGACCTTCTTGACGGTGCCGGCCACCACGACCTCGACCGCGCCCTCGGCGGGCACCACGACGGGCTGGGTGAACTTGCAGCCGAGCTCGACGACCTCGGCGCCGCCGGTCCACTCGTCCACCGCGCGGCCGACGAGACCGAGGGTGAGCATGCCGTGCGCGATGACGCCGGGCAGGCCGACGCTGCGCGCGACCTCCTCGTCCTGGTGGATCGGGTTGGGGTCGCCGGCCGCCTCGGCGTAGGCCACCAGGTCGGCGCGGGTGATCGCGAAGGTGCGGGGGCCGAACGCGTCGCCGGGGTTCATGCGGTCTCCTGCTGTCCGGAGGGGGCGCCACCGGAGTGGACCAGGGTGGCCCGCCGGTACACACCAGGGCGCCGTCGGCGTCGGTGATCGCGCTGCTGGTGCCGATGATGTCGGCGCCGCCGATCTGGCGGAGGCTGACGACGCTGAGCGTGGCGGTGAGGACGTCGCCGAGCCGGACCGGTCGCTCGTAGGCGAAGCGCTGCTCGCCGTGCACGATGCGGAACAGGTCGATCTCCTCGGAGGCGAGGAAGGCCTGCATGGCGTCGAAGGCCAGGACGATGGGGTACGTCGGCGGGACGGCGCCGCCGGACGCGTCGAAGGGGGCGCCGAGGGAGGCGGCGAACGCGGCGACGCGCTCCCCGGTCACCTCCAGCGGGGCGGTGGGCGGGAACTCTCGCCCCACGAGGGACTGGTCGACTGGCATGCCCCGACCCTAAATGACACCGACCCGTCGAGCGCTGCTCGACGGGTCGGTGGTGAAGAGGTGGGAGCCGCTCAGCGGGTCTCGCGGTGCGCGGTGTGCGTGCGGCAGCGCGGGCAGAACTTCTTCAGCTCGATGCGGTCGGGGTCGTTGCGGCGGTTCTTCTTGGTGATGTAGTTCCGCTCCTTGCAATCGACGCACGCGAGCGTGATCTTGGGGCGAACGTCAGAGCTCTTGCTGGCCACGGGAAGTCCTTCGTCGGTGTGCGGTGATGCGGGCTGCGCCTGAGTGGTACCGGTCTGTGGTGGTAGCGGGGGCGGGACTCGAACCCGCGACACCACGATTATGAGCCGTGTGCTCTAACCACCTGAGCTACCCCGCCGCCGGGAGGGGCGACCGCCGAAGTCTACGACGGTGCTCCAACCCAGAGCCCCTTTACGGAATCGAACCGTAGACCTTCTCCTTACCATGGAGACGCTCTGCCGACTGAGCTAAAGGGGCAACAGCGGAAGAGAATACACACGGCTCCGGGGATAGGAGAAATCGGCTCCTCCCGGCGGTCGCGGCCCGCTCATCCGGCCTGGATCCGGGGCCACGGAGCGGCCTGCTCGAGCTCGAGCGCCAGCTCCAGGAGACGGGCCTCGCGGCCGGCTCCGGCCCCCAGCATCATGCCCTGCGGGAGGCCCTCGGAGGTGGTCGCGAGGGGCAGCGAGATCGCCGGCTCGCCGGTGGCGTTCTGGAGCGGTGTGAAGGCCACCCACTCCATCAGCCGGTCCATCACCTGCTCGTAGTCGGCGGTCGGGTCGAGGTGGCCGACCCGCGGGGTGCTGGTCGCGAGCGTGGGCGTCAACGTCACGTCGTACGCCGCGTGGTGGCGCGCCGCGAGGTGCTTGCTGGAGCCCATGGTGGCGATGGCCACCGGCAGCTTGTGGAGGTTGCGCCGGCAGTGCCGGTCCAGTCCCAGGGTGAGGTTGTCGAGCTGGGCGGGGTCCCACGTGGGCCCGAAGGAGCGCCGCCCCGTGCGCACGATCATCATCGCCAGCATCGACCAGTAGAGGACGAAGTGGTCGGCGAAGAAGGCCGGCACCGGGGGGTCGATCTCCTCGACCTGGTGGCCGAGGGACTCGAGCAGCGCCGCGGTCTGCAGGGTCAGCGCGGCCACCTCGGGGCTCGCGTCGCGCCCGATGCCGCGGGTGACGACGGCGACCTTGAGGCGACCGCGGCCGGGCCGGGTGATGTCGCCGACCGGGGCCAGGCGGGGGTCGCGGTAGACCTTCTCGGCCTCGCGGTAGAACGCCGCGGTGTCGCGCACCGAGCGGGTGAGCACCCCGTCGGAGATGATCCGCACCGGCATCTGCCGCATGGACCTGTCCTGGGCGAGCCGGCCGCGGGTCGGCTTGAGGCCGACCAGCCCGTTGACCGAGGCCGGGATGCGGATGGAGCCGCCGCCGTCGTTGGCGTGCGCGATCGGCACCACGCCGGTGGCGACGAAGGCGGCGGAGCCGGCCGAGGAGGCGCCGGCGTAGTGGTCGGGGTTCCACGGCGTGCGGACCGGTCCGAGCCGGGGGTGGTCGACCGCACCGCTGAAGCCGAACTCGCTGAGCCGGGTCTTGCCGAGCGGCAGCAGCCCGGTGGCGAGGTACATCCGGGCGAAGTCGCCGTCCGCGGCGGCCGGGCGGGCGACGTAGGCGTCGGTGCCGTTCTGGGTCGGCATGCCCTCGACGTCGACGTTGTCCTTGAGGAACGTCGGCACGCCGGAGAAGAAGCCCCGGCTCGGCGAGCGGGCCTCGGTCCGGGCCCGGTCGAACGCCTCGTGGGCCAGTGCGCCCAGCTGGTCGTCGACGGCGTCGGCGCGCGCGATCGCCGCCTCGACGACGTCGATGACCGACAGTCCGTCGCGGTAGGCCTCGACGAGGCCGACCGCGTCGAGGTCCTGGAGGGGGTCGTCGCCGAAGGCGTGCACGCGGGCCATGGCGGGCAACCTAGGGGACGCGCGGTCCGTGGGGAAGAGCGGTCAGCGCCGGCCGGCCAGCAGGGCGTCCACCGCACGCGGGGAGAGCACCGAGTCGAGGGCGAGCCGGACGCAGCCCACGAGCCCGGCGCGCTCGCCGTACGTCGCGGGGAGCACCTGGAGGTCGCGACCGGCCAGGGCCGTGGTGCCGGGGAAGAGCGTGTCCCGCAGGCCGGCGGAGAAGGTGTCGAAGGCGCCGGCCATGTCGCCGCCGACGACGACGGCGCGGGGGTTGAGGACGGTGACGGTCGCGGCCAGGGCCTCGCCCACCCGCCGGCCGGACTCGCGCACGATGGCGCGCGCCTCGCCGTCGCCGCGCACCGCCTGGGCGACCAGGTCCCGGACGTGGTCGACCTCCTGGCCCGCGTCGCGCAGCCGCTCGACGAGGGCCCAGCCGCCGGCGACCGCCTCGAGGCAGCCCGTGTCGCCGCAGCGGCAGGTCAGCCCGGCGGCGGCGGGGACCTTGACGTGGCCCAGCTCGCCGGCCGCCCCGCGGTGACCGCGGAGCAGGTGTCCGCCGGCGACGATGCCGAGCCCGAGCCCGGTCGACGCCTTGAGGACGAGCACGTCGTCGTGGTCGCGCAGGTGGCCGTCCCGCTCGGAGGCGGCCATCACGTTGCAGTCGTTGTCGAGGACGAGCGGGGCGGCCGTCACGCCGGTGAGGTAGTCCGCGAGCGGGACGCCGTCCCAGCCGGCCAGCGCCGGGGAGTCCACGCTGACCCCGCGCTCGCGGTCGACGGTGCCGGCCAGCGACAGCCCGACCCCGCGGACCTCGTCGCCGGAGCGGCCGAGGCCGGCCAGCATCGTCGCCAGGTGCTCGACCACGACGGGCATGAGGACGTCCGGCCCGAGACCGACCTCCTGGTCGTGGCTGGCCGAGGCCAGCTCCGTGCCGTCCAGGGAGGCCACCGACATCTGCGAGCGGCTGCGCCCGACGGCCACCGCGAGCACCAGCCCGGCGTCGCGGTCGAGCACCAGCGTCGAGGCCGGACGCCCGCCGGTGGCGGACTCCTCCTCCCCCTCCAGCACCAGCCCGGCGTCGGCCAGGGACGCGAGCCGGGCGCTCACCGCCGTGCGGGACAGGCCGGTGACCCGGCCCAGCTCGCCCCGCGTGGTCGCCCGGCCCGACCGGATCAGGTCGAGGAGGTCGCCGGCGGTGGCGCCGGGCGCCAGCAGCGGCGGGGTGGTCGCGGGGACGGGCCGGGAGGCGGACATGGTGCTGGGCATTCAAGCACTTCTCACTTTGGTCCAACAAATACCGAAGTTCGGTTGCTGATGTGCCTAATGCTCCGTACGGTGGTCTTCCATGAACGGACCTTCGGTCGGCACCCCCGTGGAGCCCTGTGACTTCACCGTCTTCGGTGGCACCGGTGACCTCGCGCTCCGCAAGCTGCTCCCCGCCCTCTACCTCCGCGACCGCGACGGGCAGCTGCCGGACGGGTTCCGGATCATCGGCGTCTCCCGCGCCGACGTCGACGACGACGGCTACCGCGCGATGGTCGAGGGGGCGCTCGCCGAGCACGTCGCCCACGACGAGCTCGCGGACGACGTCGTACGCCGCCTCCTCGGCCGCCTCCACCACGTCACCCTCGACGTCGAGGACGTCGGCGCCTGGCACCGGCTGCACGACCGGCTCAAGGACGGCGCCGCCGGCGAGGACGTGATCCGGGTGTTCTACCTCGCGGTCGCGCCCGCCCTCTTCGGCCCGATCTGCGAGCACCTCGACCAGGTCGGCCTGGCCACCGACCGCTCCCGCGTCGTGCTGGAGAAGCCGATCGGGACAGACCTCGCCACCGCCGAGACGGTCAACGAGGCCGTCGGCCGCGTCTTCGACGAGTCGCACATCTTCCGCATCGACCACTACCTCGGCAAGGAGAGCGTCCAGAACCTCCTGGTCACGCGCTTCGCCAACACCTTCCTCGAGCCGCTGTGGAACAGCCACTGGGTCGACCACGTGCAGATCACCGTCTCGGAGGCGCTCGGCGTCGGCGAGCGGGGCTCCTACTACGACCGCTCGGGCGCGCTGCGCGACATGGTGCAGAACCACCTGCTCCAGCTGGTCTGCCTCGTCGCGATGGAGCCCCCGACGTACGTCGACCGAGAGACGGTGCGCGACGAGAAGCTCAAGGTCCTCCAGGCCCTGCGACCGCTGACGCCGGAGCTGGTCGACCGCGACGTCGTCGCCGGTCAGTACGCCGCGGGCCTCAGCGGCGGGGTCCTGGCGCCGTCGTACGCCGACGAGGTCGGGCACGAGAGCAGCACCGAGACCTTCGTGGCGCTGCGGACCGAGGTGCAGAACTGGCGCTGGGCCGGTGTGCCGTTCTACCTCCGGACCGGCAAGCGGATGTCCGAGCGGGTCTCGGAGATCGTGGTGGTCTTCAAGGAGCCGCCGCACCCGATGTTCCCGCACAGCGAGGGCCCCACCGAGCCCAACCGGCTGCACATCCGCGTCCAGCCCGACGAGGGCATGCGGCTGCACATGACCGCCAAGGAGCCCGGCCCCGGCGGCATCCGGCTGCGCCCGGTCTCGCTGGACCTGAGCTACGCCGCGGCCTTCGGCGGCCGCTCCCCCGACGCCTACGAGCGGCTCCTCATGGACGTCGTCCGCGGCAACACCACCCTCTTCATGCGCCGCGACGAGGTCGAGGCGGCATGGGCGTGGGTGGCCCCCATCCTCGACCGCTGGTCCCGACCGTCGCACCGTCCGCGGCGCTACCCGGCCGGCACGCACGGACCCGTCGCCGCCGTCACGCTCCTCGAGCGCGACGGCCGATCCTGGCAGGAGACCGAATGAGCACCCAGAGCATCCACCCCGTCGTCGCGGAGGTGACCGAGCGGATCGCGCGTCGCTCCTCCGCGACCCGTACCGCCTACCTCGCGCGCATCGACGCCGCCGCCGACAAGGGCCCCGCCCGCGGCCGGCTGGCCTGCGCCAACCTCGCCCACGGCTTCGCCGCCTCCGAGGAGCCGGTCCGCTCCGGCCTGCGCTCGGGCCGCAAGCCCAACGTGGCCATCGTGTCGTCGTACAACGACATGCTCTCGGCCCACCAGCCCTTCCGGGACGTGCCGGAGGTGCTGAAGAAGTCGATCGTCCGGGCCGGCGGCCTGGCGCAGTTCGCCGGCGGCGTGCCCGCCATGTGCGACGGCATCACCCAGGGCCGCGCCGGCATGGAGCTGTCGCTCTTCAGCCGCGACCTGATCGCGATGTCGACCGCGGTCGCGCTCTCGCACGACATGTTCGACGCCACGATGATGCTCGGCGTCTGCGACAAGATCGTGCCCGGCCTGCTCATCGGGGCGCTGTCCTTCGGCCACCTGCCCACCGTCTTCGTCCCGGCCGGTCCGATGACCTCGGGCCTGCCCAACGGCGAGAAGGCGCGGGTGCGCCAGCTGTACGCCGAGGGCAAGGTGGGGCGCGAGGAGCTGCTCGAGGCCGAGTCGCAGTCCTACCACTCCAAGGGCACCTGCACCTTCTACGGCACCGCCAACAGCAACCAGATGCTGATGGAGGTGATGGGCCTGCACCTGCCCGACGCGACCTTCGTCAACCCGGGCACCCCGCTGCGGGCCGCCCTGGACCGCGCCGCCGGCGAGCGCGCGGTCGCGATCACCGCCGCGGGTGGCGAGCCGACCCCGGTCGGCCACCTGGTCGACGAGAAGGCGATCGTCAACGCCTGCGTCGCGCTGCTCGCCACCGGCGGCTCCACCAACCACACGATGCACCTGGTCGCCATGGCGGCGGCCGCGGGCATCACCCTGACCTGGGACGACCTCTCGGACCTCTCCGGTGCCGTCCCGCTGCTGACCCGGATCTACCCCAACGGCACCGCGGACATCAACCACTTCGTGGCCGCCGGCGGCACGCCGTTCCTCATCCACACGCTGCTCAAGCACGGCTACCTCCACGACGACGTGCTCACCGTCGTCGGGCCGGGGCCTGTGGCGGCACACCCGCGAGGCCCGGCTCGACGGCGACACCGTGGTCTGGGAGGAGGGCCCCAAGTCCTCGCTCGACACGTCGGTGCTGCGGCCGGCCGACGACCCGTTCGCGCCCGACGGCGGGCTGCGGATGCTCTCCGGTCGCCTCGGCCGCGCGGTGATCAAGACGTCGGCGGTCAAGCCCGAGCACCGGGTCGTCACCGCCCCGGCGATGGTCTTCGACGACCAGGCCGACTTCCTCGCGGCCTTCGCGGAGGGGCGGCTGGACGGCCGCGACCTGGTCGCCGTGGTCCGCTACCAGGGACCGGCCGCCAACGGCATGCCCGAGCTGCACAAGCTGATGCCCGCCCTCGGCGTGCTCCAGGACCGGGGTCAGCGGGTCGCGATCGTCACCGACGGCCGGATGTCGGGTGCGTCCGGCAAGGTGCCCGCCGCCATCCACGTCACCCCCGAGGCCGCCCTGGGCGGCCCCCTCGCCCGGGTGCGCGAGGGCGACCTGGTCACCGTCGACGCCGAGACCGGGCCTGCTCGAGGTCGACGTCGCGGACGCCGACTTCGACCGCCGCGAGGCCACCGGGCGCGCCCCCCACGACGTCGAGTGGGCCGGCACCGGCCGCGAGCTCTTCTCCGGCTTCCGCGCCATCGTCGGCACCGCCGAGACCGGCGCGAGCGTCATCCGTCCCCTGCCCGCCCCCACCGAGGAGGCCCCCCTTGCCCAGCACGTCTGAGTCCCTGCTGTCCGTCGTCCCCGTGGTGCCGGTCGTCGTCATCGACGACCTCGCCCACGCGGTGCCCGTCGCCCGGGCGCTGGTCGCGGGCGGCCTGCCGGTCATCGAGCTGACGCTGCGCACCCCGGTCGCCCTCGACGCGATCGCGGCCATCGCCGCCGAGGTGCCCGAGATCCTGGTCGGCGCCGGCACCATCGTCACGCCCGGGCAGGTCAAGCAGGCCGTCGACGCGGGCGCACAGTTCCTCGTGTCCCCCGGCTCGACGCCGACCCTGCTCGGCGCGATGGGCGACTCCGGGCTCCCGTTCCTGCCGGGCACGGCGACGGTCTCGGAGGCGCTGGCCGTCCTCGAGGCGGGCCACACCGAGATGAAGTTCTTCCCGGCCGAGGCGTCCGGCGGCGCGGCGTACCTGAGGTCGATCGCCTCCCCGCTCCCGGCCGCACGCTTCTGCCCCACGGGCGGGATCACCGCGGCCTCCGCGCCGTCCTACCTCGCCCTGCCCAACGTCGGCTGCGTCGGCGGATCCTGGCTCACCCCGGCCGACGCGCTCGCGACCGGCGACTGGGACCGGGTCCGCACCCTGGCCGCGGAGGCCGCGGCACTGGGCTGAGGCCCACCCCGCCGGAGGCCGGGCTCAGGCCCAGACGCCGCTGGCCCCTCGGCGGTGGCAGCCGACGAGGTGGTCGTCGACAAGGCCGACGGCCTCCATCAGGGCATACATCGTCGTCGGCCCGACGTGCGCGAAGCCGGCCTTCTTGAGGGCCTTGCTCAGCGCGAGCGACTCGGGCGAGGTGGTCGCCATCTCCCCGGTGCGCTCGGGTGCGGGCGTCGCGGCGGGCCGGAAGGACCAGATGAACGCCTCCAGGCCACCCTGCGCGCGGAGGGCCACGGTCGCCCGGGCGTTGGCGATGGCCGCCTCGATCTTGCGGCGGTTGCGCACGATCCGCGGCTCGGCCATCAGCCGCTCGACGTCCCCCTCGTCGTAGCCCGCGACGACGTCGGGGTCGAAGCCGGCGAAGACCTCGCGGAACGCCTCGCGCTTGTTGAGGATGGTCAGCCAGGAGAGCCCGGACTGGAACGCCTCGAGCGTCAGCCGCTCGAGGTGGGCCGCCTCACCGCTGACCCGCTGGCCCCACTCGGTGTCGTGGTAGGCCCGGTTGACCGGGTCGCCGGCCGCCCACGGGCAGCGCGCGAGGCCGTCGTCGCCGATCACGGGTGCGCTCATGGCGCCATCCTCGCGCACGCCACCGACACCGGGACGCAATGCGACCTGCGGTCGTGGGCGCCGCAGGTCGCAGGCCGGATCAGGAGCGGTACTCGGGGTTCTCGAAGTCGAACCGCGAGCCGGCGTCCCAGGCCGTGCGGCTGTTGCCGCCCGTCGGGAAGCCACCGCCGAGGAGCCGGGCGGTGTGCATGAGGTTCCACGTCATGAAGGTCGTGTTGCGGTTGGTGAAGTCGTTCTCCGGCCCCCCGCTGCCCTCGTCGAGGTACGACGGACCGGGACCGGCCTCGCCGATCCACCCCGCATCGGCGTTGGGCGCGACGGTGCAGCCGAGGTGCTGCAGGCTGTAGAGCAGGTTGCTGGCGCAGTGCTTGATGCCGTCCTCGTTGCCCGTGATGAGGCAGCCGCCGACCTTGCCGTAGTAGACGTACTGGCCCCGGTCGTTGAGCTCACCGGACATCGCGTAGAGCCGCTCGACGACGCGCTTGGTGACACTGGAGTTGTCGCCGAGCCAGATCGGACCGGCCAGGACGATGATGTCGGCGGCGCGCACCGTCTCCCAGATCGCCGGCCAGTCGTCACGGGCCGCGCCGTGCTCGGTCATGTCGGGGTACACACCGGGGGCGATGTCGTGGTCGACGGCGCGGACGACGTCGACGTGCACGCCGTGCTTGCGCATGATCGCGGCACTCGCCTCGATCAGGCCGTCGGTGTGGCTGGGGTCCGGGCTCGGCTTGAGGGTGCCGTTGAGGAAGACCGCCCGGAGGCCGTCGAACTCGAGGTCGCGGGACACGTCGGATCGCTGGTCGCTCATGCTCCGAGCCTGCACGGTGCGGCCAAGCGGGTAGGTTCGTCAGCGTGATCGAGCTGACCGAGGGCCAGGAGCTCAGCCTCTCCACCGCCGAGGGCGCGTCCCTCACCCACGTGCAGATGGCCGTCGGGTGGGAGCACACCCACACGGCCGGCTTCGCGGGCTCGGGATCGGCGCCGGTCGACCTGGACGCCTCGGCCGTGCAGTTCGCCGACGGTGCGCTCTTCGACCTCGCGTTCTTCAACCACCTGTCCACGCGTGACGGCTCGGTCGTCCACCTCGGTGACAACACCACCGGCAAGGGCGAGGGGGACGACGAGGTGCTCACCGTCGACCTGTCGAAGGTCTACGGCAAGGTCGACTCGATCGTGTTCCTGGTGAGCAGCTACCAGGGCCACAGCCTCGAGTTCATCCGCAACGCCTACTGCCGCCTCGTCGACGACGCGGGCACCGAGCTGGCCCGCTTCACCCTGACCCTCGGGGTGCGCGAGACCGGGCTGGTGATGGCCGCCCTCCGCCGCGAGGGCGACGGCTGGAAGCTCCGGGCGATCGGGACCGGTATCGCGCTCAAGACGCCCACCGACGACATCGACGCCCTGCTGCCCTTCGCCTGAGGCACACGGCGTACGCCGTCAGCGCCGCTCGCGCAGCCGGGCGTTCGGCAGGGCCGGGGCCGGGATCGGGGGCAGGTGGTCGCCGACCACGACTCCGTACCGGCCGGGTCGCACGTCCTGGCTGTCCTCGACGCCGTCGACCTGCGCCTGCCACTCCTCACGGAAGGCGACGACCTCCTCGTGGGTGCGGCCCACGAAGTTCCACCACATGACGATGGACTCGCCGAACGGCGGACCGCCGAGCAGCAGCGCCCGCACGTCCTCGTGGGCCTCGACGGTGAGCGTGCCACGCCCGGGTGCGGCGTAGACGAGCTCGCCGGGCTTGCCCTCCTGGCCGTCGACGGTGGCCACCCCGCGGTCGAGGAGCAGGCCGTGCTCGAAGGAGTCGTCGACCTCGAGGACCAGCGTGGTGCCCGCGGCGACGCAGCAGCTCGGCGCCGAGGAGCGGCGTGTGGGTCGACACCGGCGACGTGACCCCGAGCAGCGAGCCGAGGAACACCCGGGCCTCCCACCCGTCACCGGAGACCGGGTCGGGGGCGTGGTGCTCGAAGGCCGGCGTCGACGTCACGCGACTCCCCCGGCAGGGCCACCCACAGCTGGGCGCCGTGCAGCTCGGTGGTCTCGGCCGTGGACACCTCCGAGTGGCTGATGCCCCGGCCGGCGGTCATCAGGTTGACCTCCCCGGGGCGGACCATCGCGTGGTGGCCGGCCGAGTCGCGGTGCTCGATCTCGCCGGTGAAGAGCCAGCTCACCGTCTGCAGCCCGGTGTGCGGGTGAGGAGCCACCGACATGCCGCCGGAGTCGGCGACCCGGTCGGGGCCGTAGTGGTCGACGAAGCACCACGCGCCGATGAGCGACCGACCGCGCTGCGGCAGCGTGCGGCGTACGGTCATCGCCCGCGGCCCCCCGAGCGGGACCTCCCGGGGCGCCAGCACCTCGACGCCGCAGGCGGTGTCCCCGGCCGCCAGGGCCAGCTCGTCGGGGTCGCGCTCGGGGTTGGTCATGTCGTCCTCAGGCCAGGTGGTGCGGCTCGTCGGTGCGCTCGGACCCGGTCCCCTGGTCGGGCGACCCGTGGCCGTCCCCGCCGTCGGTGCCCGGGCGGTCCAGGCGCACCACCACGGACTTGGAGACGGGGGTGTTGCTCTTCTCCGCGGTCGAGTCGAGCGGCACGAGCGGGTTGGTCTCCGGGTAGTAGGCGGCGGCACAGCCGCGGGGCTGGTCGTAGGACACGATGCGGAAGGACCGCGCCACCCGCTCGCTACCGTCGCGCCACTCGCTCACGAGGTCGATGACGTCGCCGTCGACGAAGCCGAGCTCGCGGACGTCCTCGGGGTTGACGAACACCACGCGACGACCGCCCTTGACGCCGCGGTAGCGGTCGTCGAGGCCGTAGATCGTCGTGTTGAACTGGTCGTGCGAGCGCAGCGTCTGCAGCAGCAGCCGACCGCGGGGCACGTCGAGCACCTCGAGCGGGGTGGCGGTCATGACGGCCCGCCGGCTCTCGGTCTCGAAGATGCGGTTGTCGCGGGGCGGGTGGGGCAGCACGAAGCCGCCGGGCTGGTCGACCTTCTCGTCGTACGACGCGCAGCCGGGCACGACCCGGGCGATCCGGCGGCGGATCTCGGTGTAGTCGGACCGGAAGTCCGCCCACGGGACCGGCGAGTCCTCGCCGAGGGTGGCCAGCGCCATCGAGCAGACGATGTCGACCTCGGAGCGCAGGTGCTCCGACGGCGGGTCGAGCGGACCGCGCGAGGCGTGCACGGCCGACATGGAGTCCTCGACGGTGACCCGCTGGGCGCGGCCGCCCGTCATGTCCTTCTCGCTGCGGCCCAGGGCCGGGAGGATCAGCGCCTCGCCACCGTGGACGACGTGCGAGCGGTTGAGCTTGGTGGAGACGTGCACCGTGAGCGCGGCGTTGCGCATCGCGGCCTCGGTGGCCTCGGTGTCGGGGGCCGCGGCGACGAAGTTGCCGCCCATCGCGAAGAACACGCGGGCCTTGCCGTCGCGCAGGGCGCGGATGGAGTCCACGGTGTCGTGGCCGTGCTCGCGCGGCGGGTCGAAGCCGAACTCGTCGCGGATCGCGTCGAGGAAGTGGTCCGGCACGCGCTCCCAGATGCCCATCGTGCGGTCGCCCTGGACGTTGGAGTGGCCGCGGACGGGGCAGAGCCCGGCGCCCGGCTTGCCGATGTTGCCCTGCATCAGCGCGACGTTGACGATCTCCTTGATCGTGGCCACCGAGTTGTGGTGCTGGGTGATGCCCATCGCCCAGCACGTGATCGTCGCCGGCGAGTCCGCGAACATCCGGGCCGCCTCGGTGACCTGCTCCCGGGTGAGGCCGGTCGCGGCCTCCACCTTGGCCCAGTCGAGCTCGGCGACGTGCGCGGCGTACGCCTCGAAGCCGGTGACGTACTCGTCGATGAAGTCGCGGTCGATCGCGTCCCACTCGAGCAGCAGCGAGCCGATCGCCTGGAAGAGGGCCATGTCGCCGTTGAGGCGGATGGGCAGGTGGAGGTCGGCCAGCGCGGTGCCGACGGCGACGCCCTTGGGGCGCTGCGGGTTCTTGAAGCGGACCAGCCCGGCCTCCTCGAGCGGGTTGACCGAGATGATCTTCGCGCCGTTCTGCTTGGCGATCTCGAGCGCCGACAGCATCCGCGGGTGGTTGGTGCCCGGGTTCTGCCCGACCACGACGAGCAGCTTGGCCTGGTGGATGTCCTCGAGGCTGACCGAGCCCTTGCCGATGCCGATGGTGTCCACGAGCGCGGAGCCCGACGACTCGTGGCACATGTTGGAGCAGTCGGGGAGGTTGTTGGTCCCGAAGGCCCGCACGAAGAGCTGGTAGACGAACGCGGCCTCGTTGGAGGTCTTGCCCGACGTGTAGAAGATCGCCTGGTCGGGGTCCTCGAGGCGGCGCAGGTGCCCGGCGATGGTGGCGTGGGCGTCGTCCCACGAGATCGGCGTGTAGTGGGTGGCGCCGGGGCGCAGGACCATCGGCTCGGTCAGCCGGCCCTGCTTGCCCAGCCAGAACTCGGTGCGCCCGGCGAGGTCCTCCACCGAGTGGGTGGCGAAGAACTCCCGGTCCAGCAGCTGGCGGGTCGCCTCCTCGGCGACCGCCTTGGCGCCGTTCTCGCAGAACTCGGCGACGTGCCGGTGACCGGCGTCCGGGTCCGGCCAGGCGCAGCCCTGGCAGTCGAAGCCGTCGACCTGGTTGAGCCGGGGCAGCGTCGCCGCGGTGCGGCGGACCCCCATCTGGCCGATCGCGCGGCGCATGGCGACGGCGACGGCCGTGACCCCGGCCGCGGCGTGGGGCGTCGACTCGACCTCGACCTTCGTCTCGTCGATGTCGCGGGTGGGTACCTGGCGGGACTCGTTGCGCAGTCGGGCGGGCACGTCTCGCAGCTGGGAGAGGAGGGTCACGGCCCCATCCTGCCTCGCGGGTGGTGCCCGGCACACCGCCCGGAGGGGTCCTGTCGTGCGGCGCCGACGCCGCCCGACCTCGCCCGTGACGAACGTCGCGTCCGGGAATGCGTGGCGCGGGGCACCCGTTGGGCCCTCCGTGACCGACCTCTTCTCGCCCCTGGACCTCGGTGCCGTCACGGCCCGCAACCGCGTCTTCATGGCCCCGCTCACCCGGCAGCGCGCCGAGCAGCCCGGCGACCTGCCGTCGCGGCACGCGGTCGACTACTACCGCCAGCGCGCCAGTGCCGGCCTGGTCATCAGCGAGGGCACCCAGATCACCCCCGAGGGCAAGGGGTACGCCGACACCCCCGGCATCCACAGCCCCGAGCAGGTCGCCGGGTGGCGCGAGGTCACCGACGCCGTGCACGCCGAGGGCGGGCTCATCGCCGCCCAGCTGTGGCACACCGGCCGGGTCGACCACGAGTCGCTGCACGACGGCGCCCTGCCCGTGTCGGCGACCGACCAGCCGTTCCGCTCGCGCACCAGCCTCGTCGACGCCGACGGCGCCGTGTTCCGCGCCGACTGCCCGACGCCGCGCGCGCTGGCGACCGACGAGCTCCCGCGGCTCGTCGAGGACTATGCCGCCGCCACCCGCAACGCCCGCGACGCCGGCTTCGACCTCGTCGAGATCCACGGCGCCCACGGCTACCTGCTGCACCAGTTCCTGAGCTCGACCGTCAACGACCGCACCGACGGCTGGGGCGGCGACCTCGCCGGCCGGCTGCGGCTGCCGCTCGCCGTCGTGGACGCGGTCGCGGACGCCTGGTCGCCCGACCGGGTCGGCATCCGCATCTCCCCCACGGGGGCGTTCAACGGCCTCGAGGACCCGGACGGCGACGTCACCGGGCTCGCCCTGGCCCGCGAGCTGTCGTCGCGCGGGCTCGCGTTCCTGCACCTCTCCGAGCCCGACTGGGCCGGCGGGGTCCCGCTCACCGACGCGTTCCGCGACGAGCTGCGCGCGTCGTACGACGGCGTCATCGTGGGGGCGGGCGCCTACGACAAGGACAAGGCCGAGCAGATGCTGCAGCGCGGCTGGATCGACGCCGCTGCCTTCGGCCGCACGTTCATCGCCAACCCCGACCTCCCGCGCCGGCTCGAGGAGTCGCTGCCGCTCAACGAGCAGGACCGGGCGACCTTCTACGGCGGTGGCGCGGCAGGGTACGTCGACTACCCGGCGTACGCGGGCGCCTGAGCGCTTATTGCGTCGCGCACCGTCGGTGCCGGCGCCTAGGCTGATCGTCCGATGCAGGACTTCCCACCCCGGATCGCGACGTTCTTCTCGGGCACGAGCGACGCACCCACGCCGGACCCAGACACCCGATCACCAGCGGCGTTCCTGCGGTGGATGCTCCGCCAGCAGTGGCAGGTCATCACCCTGGCGTCCCTCGCCTGCCTGCTGTGGCTGATGCCGATGACCTTCGGCCCCTACATCTTCGGCCGGGCCGTCGACGACGGCATCCTCGGCGGCTCGACCGCCGACCTGCTGACCTGGGCCGGCGTGATGCTGGGCGTGGTCCTGGTCGGCGGCGTCTTCGGCGTCGTCTTCCACACGCTGGTCGTGCGGAGCTGGCTCATCAGCCTCTACGGCACCACCCAGATGGTGACGCGCAAGATCGCCCAGATGGGCCACGTGCTGCCGCGCCGCTCGCCGACCGGTGAGGTGCTCAGCGTCGCGTCGAGCGACTCCGACGAGTTCGGTGCGCTGACCGAGATCCTGGCGAGGTCGGCGGCCCAGCTCGTCTCCTACCTGACCGTCGCGGCCATCGTGCTGTCGATGTCGTGGCAGCTCGGCGTGCTCGTGCTGGTCGCGGCGCCGGTGCTCCTCGGCGCCGCCCTGCCGCTGCTCCGGCCGCTCCACCGCCGCCAGCAGACCGAGCGCAGCCGCAACTCCGAGCTGACCTCGATGGCCACCGACATCGTGGCCGGGCTGCGCATCCTGCGCGGCATCGGCGGCGAGGAGACCTTCGGTCGCAACTACGCCGTCCAGTCCCAGCGGCCCGGAGGGCCGGCGTCTCGTCGGGCATCTGGCAGGCGGCCGTCGAGGCCGTCGGGGTCCTGCTCTCCGGCATCTTCCTGGTCAGCCTCGTCTGGCTCGGCACCCGTCAGGTCAACGCGGGCGAGCTCAGCGTCGGCGAGCTGGTCAGCTTCCTCGGCTACGGGCTCTTCATGGTCGGGCCCATCCGCACGTTCTTCGAGCTCGCCCAGAAGTCCACCCGTGCCCTGGTGAGCGCCCGCCGGGCGATCGCGATCTTCGAGCAGCGCCCGCCGTGGCGCGAGCCCGCCGACCCGGTCCCGCTCGACGGCCGCGCCGAGATCGTCGACGACCTCAGCGGCTTCACGGCCCACCCCGGCCTGCTCACCGTCGTGGTGAGTGCGGTGCCCGAGCAGAGCGCGGCGCTGGCCGACCGGCTCGGGCGCTACCTGCCGCCCGACACCGACCCGGTCGGCGAGGACGACGCCGACGGGCTCAGGGGTCGCGCGGCCCGCCGGGCCCGTGCCGACCGCGAGCGGCGTCGCGCCCGCATCGCCGCCCGCGACGAGGAGGTCGCGACCCGGGAGTGGGGCGTGCGGCTCGGCGGCGTCGACCTGTCGGCGGCGCGCCTCGAGGACGTACGCCGCCAGGTGCTGGTCAGCGACACCGGCAGCGGCCTGTTCGCCGGCACCCTCCAGGACGCCATCGACCCCCACGGCCGGCTGACCCGCGAGCAGGCCGAGGAGGCGCTGCGCGTCGCCAACGCCGAGGACGTCTACGACGCGCTGCCCGAGGGCTGGCAGGGACAGCTCGACGAGCGCGGACGCGGGCTCTCCGGCGGCCAGCGGCAGCGCGTGGTGCTCGCCCGTGCGCTCGCCGTCGACGCGCCGGTCCTCGTCCTGGTCGAGCCCACCTCCGCCGTCGACGCCCACACCGAGGCGCGTATCGCCGCCCGGGTGAGCGACCTGCGCCGGGGCCGCACGACCGTCGTCTGCACGGTGTCGCCGCTGTGGCTGCACCACGCCGACCGCGTCGTCCTGCTGCGGGACGGGCTCGTCGTCGCCGACGGTGAGCACGCCGACCTGCTCGAGCACGACGCGGACTACCGCAGCGTCGTGGTCCGCTCGCTCGACGAGCTGGACGAGGGGGTCCCGCGATGACCGACCTGCTGGAGACCTCGCCCGACACCTGGCGCGACCGGACCCTCGACCCGCCCGTGATCCCGCCCGAGCTGCACCCGCCCGTCGACGCGACGCCGGCGGAGCGCAACCGTGCCCTGTGGGCGCGCCACGACCTGCGACGGCAGCGGGCCGAGGACGTCTACGACGCCTCGCGCAACCCCGAGCGCGGATGGCCGGTGTCCGGCAACCGCGCCGTGCTCGCGTTCTTCCGCGACCTGCTGGCCAGCCGCAAGGGCATGTTCGCCGCACTCGTCGCCTTCAACGCGCTCGCCGCCGCCACCGGACTGGTGGTGCCCCGCCTGCTCGGCGAGCTGGTCAACACCACGGTCGACGGCGGCGGCCTGCCGCTCGACACGCTCGCCCTGGCCATCGTCGGGGTGGTCCTGCTCCAGGCGGCGTTCACGTTCGTCGCGCAGCGCACCTCGACGATCTTCGGCCAGGACCTGCTCTCGACCGCCCGCGAGTACATCGTGCGCACGATCCTGCGGCTGCCGCTCGGGGCGGTCGAGAGCGCCAGCACGGGCGACCTCGTCACCCGCGTCACCCGCGACGTCGGCACGATGAGCCGCTCGGTCCAGTACGGCCTGCCGATGGCCATCATCTCGCTGCTGACCGTGGTCCTCTCGATCGGCGCGATGCTGCTCAACTCCGTCGTCCTCGCGGTGCCGGCGCTGCTCACCTTCGCCACCTCCGCCCCCGCCGTGCGCCGCTACCTGCGGCGCGCACCCAAGGGCTACATCACCGAGGGCGCGACGTACTCCCGCATCAACACCACGCTCACCGAGACCGTCGAGGGCGCCCGCACCCTCGAGGCGCTGGGCCTCCCGGGCGTGCGGGTCCGCGCCGGCGACGACGACATCGAGGTGTCGGCGCAGGCCGAGCGCTACGGCATGACGCTGCGCAACGTGCTGTTCACGGCGCTCAACTTCGCCTTCCAGACGCCGCGGGTGATCACCCTGCTGGTCGGCGCCTACGCCTACGCCGCGGCTGGGTCGACCTCGGGCAGATCACCGCCGCCGTCCTGTACGTCGAGGCGCTGGGCGACCCGCTGGACCGGCTGATCGGCGAGGTCGACCGGCTGCAGGTCGGCGCCGCGTCGACGAGCCGGCTGCTCGGCATCGCCGAGGTGAGGCCCGACCGCGAGGCCGGCGACCGGTTGCCCGACGGCACCGACCTGGTCGGCGACGACCTCCGCTTCGCCTACCGCGAGGGGCACGACGTGCTGCACGGCGTCGACCTGCGACTCGGCGTCGGGCGAGCGCCTGGCCATCGTCGGGCCGAGCGGCTCGGGCAAGTCGACCCTGGGTCGTCTGCTCTCCGGCATCAACCGGCCCCGGACCGGGTCGGCCAGCGTCGGCGGGGTCGAGCTGGTCGACCTGCCGCTGGAGGTGCTGCGCACCGAGGTCGCGCTCGTCACCCAGGAGCACCACGTCTTCATCGGCTCGGTGCGGGACAACATCGTGCTGGCGCGCGAGGGCTCCGACGACGACGCCGTGCGGGAGGCGCTGCGGGCCGTGGGCTCGCTGCTGTGGGTCGAGCGGCTGCCGCAGGGCCTCGACACCGTGATCGGGTCCGGGCGCTACTCGCTGACCCCGGCGCAGGCCCAGCAGGTCGCGTTGGCCCGGCTGATCATCGCCGACCCGCACACGCTGGTCCTCGACGAGGCGACCTCGCTCATCGACCCGCGGACCGCGCGCACCCTCGAGGGCTCGATGAACAACCTGCTCGAGGGTCGCACGGTCGTGGCGATCGCCCACCGGTTGCACACGGCCCACGACGCCGACCGCATCGCGGTGGTGATCGACGGCCGCATCGTCGAGCTCGGCAGCCACCACGAGCTCGTCGAGCTCGACGGCGAGTACGCCGCGCTCTGGCGCGCCTGGACGTCCTGAGCCCTCGTCCGACCGTGGGGTGTGGCTTCGGTGTCACCTGGTGACACCGAAGCCTCACCCAGCTGCGGTCGCGCTGTTCAGCTGTTGCTGTAGACCGCCGGCCCGCCGTCGGCGCCGTCCGCACCCGGGCCCCGGCCGGCCCAGGTCCAGGCGTAGGCCGGGTCCTCGACGGCGAGGCCGCCCTCGCCGAGGTCGAGCGGCGCGAAGGTGTCGACCATGACGGCCGACTCCTCGAAGTAGTCCGCGCCGAGCGACGCCTCGATCGCCGACGGCTGCGGGCCGTGGGCGTAGCCGCCGGGGTGCAGCGAGATCGAGCCGAGGTTGATGCCCGACCCCTTGCGCGCCTCGTAGTCGCCACCGACGTAGAACATGACCTCGTCGCTGTCGACGTTGGAGTGGTAGTAGGGCACCGGGATCGCCAGCTCGTGGTAGTCGACCTTGCGGGGCAGGAAGTTGCAGATCACGAAGTTCCAGCCCTCGAAGACCTGGTGCACCGGCGGCGGCTGGTGGACCTTGCCGGTGATCGGCATGTAGTCGTCGATGTTGAACGTGTAGGGGTAGAGGCAGCCGTCCCAGCCGACGACGTCGAAGGGGTGCGTCGCGTAGGTCATCCGGGTGCCGAGGATGCCCGCGCTGGTGCGGTGCTTGACCAGCACGTCGACGTCGGTGAGGTCGCGGTGGCGCGCCACCAGCGCGTCGAGGTCGGTCGGGCCCGTGCAGGTCGCGCTCGCAGTACGGGCGCGTGCTCGAGGAGCTGCCCGAAGCGCGACAGGTAGCGCTTGGGCGGGTGGATGTGGCTGTTGGCCTCGACGGCGTAGAGCCGGCTCGGCTCGGCGGGCACCCAGCGGTGGGTGGTCGCGCGCGGGATCACGACGTAGTCGCCGGTGCGGTAGGCCACGACGCCGAAGACGGTCTCCACGGTCCCGGTGCCGTGCTCGACGTAGACGCACTCGTCGCCGATGGCGTTGCGGTAGAGCGGCGAGGGGTCCGTGCCGGTGAGGACGTAGGCGATCCGGACGTCGTTGTTGCCGAGGACCAGGCGGCGGCCCTCGACCGGGCAGGTGCCGGTCTCGAGGTCGTGCAGCCTGCAGGTGGCGCGCCTTGAGCGGGTGGTTGGGCGTGCGCGACTGGTCGGGGAGCTCCCACGTCCGGCTGTCGACGAGCGCCGACGGCACGCCGTGGTGGTAGAGCAGCGAGGAGTCGGAGGAGAAGCCCTCCTCCCCCATCAGCTCCTCGAAGTAGAGTCGGCCCTCGGGGTCGCGGTGCTGGGTGTGCCGCTTCGGCGGGATGGATCCCGCGCTCCGGTAGTGCGCCATCGTCCACGTCCTGTCTGGAATGCCGTCCGATAAACGGACGGTTCGTCCGTTATGTGCGTGATGGCTAGGGTAGCCCCGTGCCCGTCTCCCAGCCAGCCCCGCTCCCGCCCGCCTGGTCCGGCCTGCTCGACGACGCCGCGATCTTCCCGCCCGGCGACGCCCCCTCCACGACGCCGCCGCGGCGCACGGCGAGCACCGCCGCGCGCGTGGTACGGCGACCTGCTCGGCTCGTTCGTGCTCCGGGACACCGACCTGCCGCTCGTGCGCGGGGTGCCCCACCCCCTGTCGGTCGTCGTCACCGGCGGTGCCGGGCAGGTCGCCGGCGCCCCTCGGCATCGCCGCCCGCCTCGGCCTGTCCGTCCCGGCCCTGGAGATCGCGCTGCGCGACCCCGACGACCTCGCCGGCAACGCCCGCCGCGTCGTCGCGGCCGCTCGACCACGCCCGCGACGAGGGGCTCCTCGACCGACGAGGTGACCGTCTTCGTCGAGCTGCCGCAGGCCGACCCGTCGTACGGCTGGGAGGCCGCTGCCGACGAGGTGGCGGCCGCCGAGCTGCGGATCAAGCTCCGCACCGGCGGCGTGGAGGCCCACCTCTTCCCCAGCTCGGCCACGCTCGCGGCCTGGATCGACGCGCGCGCTCGACCGCGAGGTGCCGTTCAAGTGCACCGCCGGGCCTGCACCACGCCGTGCGCCACACGATCGGCGGAGGGCTTCGAGCAGCACGGCTTCCTCAACGTCCTGCTGGCCACGGTCCGGGCCTTCGACGGCGCCTCCCGCGACGACACCGTCGCGACCCTGGAGGAGCGCGACGCGACCCGGCTGGGCGTGACCGCCGAGGAGGTCGCCCGGGCCCGTCGCTGGTTCACCTCGTTCGGCACCTGCTCGGTCGTCGAGCCGCTCGCCGACCTCCCTCCCTCGACCTCCTCCCCCACGACGCACGGAGCCGCCGCGATGACCGAGACCACCTGGGTGGAGGGCGCCGCGGGCTCCCTCTTCGACCTCGACAACCTGCCGTACGGCGTCTTCTCCGCGACCGGACGGGGCGGCGACGACCGCCGCGTGGGCGTCCGCATCGGTGACCACGTGCTCGACCTCGCGCCGGTCGCGGAGATCGGCGACCCCGCCTCCGCCCTCGCCGCCGCGTGGCGGACCCCCAGCCTCAACGCCTTCATGGCGATGGGCCCCGAGCAGTGGGCGATCGCCCGGGAGTGGATCGTCGAGGTGCTCGGCCACGACGTGCACGAGGCCCGCACCGCCCCGCACGTGCATCCGCTCACCGCGGTGGAGCTGCACCTGCCGATCGAGGTGGGCGACTACGTCGACTTCTACGCCTCCGAGCACCACGCCTCCAACGTCGGCCGGATCTTCCGCCCCGACCAGGAGCCGCTGCTGCCCAACTGGAAGCACCTGCCGGTCGGCTACCACGGGCGCTCCGGCACCGTCGTCGCCTAGCGGGACCGACATCGTCCGTCCCTGCGGACAGCGCAAGGCGCCGACGGACGACGCGCCCGACCTACGGGCCCAGCCGGCGCCTCGACATCGAGGCCGAGCTCGGCTTCGTGGTCGGCACGCCGACGCGGCTCGGCGAGCGGCGTCCCACCGCGCGACTTCGCCGCCCACACCTTCGGCGTGGTCGGCCTCAACGACTGGTCGGCGCGCGACATCCAGGCCTGGGAGTACGTCCCGCTCGGCCCGTTCCTCGGCAAGTCCTTCGCCACCTCCATCAGCCACTGGGTGACCCCGCTGGCCGCCCTGGACGCCGCCTGGACCGACCTGCCCGGCCAGGACCCCGAGCCGCTGGACTACCTGCACGTGGAGGGCCCGGCCGGCCTCGACATCGAGGTCGAGGTGCGTGCTCGACGGCGAGCGTCGTCTCGCGCCCGCCGTACGCCACCATGTACTGGTCGCCCGCGCAGATGCTCGCGCACACCACGGTCAACGGCGCGACGCGTGCGCACCGGCGACCTGTGGGGCTCGGGCACCATCTCCGGGCCCGAGCTGGACCAGCGCGGCTCCTTGCTCGAGCTTCAGCTGGGGCGGCCAGGAGCCCTTCACGGCCGGCGGTCGGGAGCGGACCTTCCTCGAGGACGGCGACGAGGTCGACGTTGCGCTACACCGCGCCCGGCACGTCGGGTCGGCGGATCGCGCTCGGCGAGGTCACCGGCCGGGTCGTGCCCGCCCGCTGAGCACAGCGCTAGCCTGCGGGGCGTGAAGCAACTCGGCCAGTACCCGGCACCCCGGCACACGATCGCGCACCTGTCCGACCCGCACCTGCTGGCCGGCGGCCGGCTGCAGTACGGCGCCGTCGACACCGAGGCCGGCCTGCGCCCGCGCCCTGGAACGGCTCGCCGCCGTGGACCCGCGCACCGCAGGCGCTGGTCTTCACCGGCGACCTGGCCGACCGGGCCGAGCCCGCGGCGTACGCCCGCCTGCGCGAGCTGGTCGAGCCGGCCGCCGAGGCGATGGGCGCGGTCGTGGTCTGGGTGATGGGCAACCACGACGAGCGCGCGCCGTACGCCCGCGGGCTCTTCGACTCCGACGACGACGGCCCCCAGGACCGGGTGCACGAGGTCGACGGGCTGCGGATCGTCGCCCTCGACACCAGCGTGCCCGGCTACCACCACGGCGACCTCACCGACGGGCAGCTGGAGTGGCTGGCCGACGTGCTCGCGACACCCGCGCCGCACGGCACGCTGCTCGCGATGCACCACCCACCGCTCCCGCTGCCGATGCTGCGCGCGGCCGAGCTCATCGAGCTGCACGAGCAGCACCGCCTCGCCTCCGTCGTCGAGGGCACCGACGTGCGCGGGATCCTCTCCGGGCACCTGCACTTCTCGACCTGGTCGACCTTCGCCGGCGTGCCCGTCTCGGTGGCGTCGGCGCCTGCTACACCTCGGACCCCGCGCCGGTGGAGCGCTTCGTCTCCGGCGTCGACGGGTCGCAGTCGTTCACGATGGTCCACGCGTACGACGACCGGCTGGTGCACACGGTCGTGCCGCTGGTCCCGGGCCCGGAGGTCAACGGGGTCGGCATCGACATCCTGGACGCGCTGGGGTCGATCAGCCTGGCGGAGGCCGTCGAGATGGCCTCCAGCAAGACCTCACCGTTCAACACGGGCGGCGGGGCGTAGACCCCACATCGTTGCCCCGCCACCCGTGGGTCCGTGGGGTCGGTCAGGAACGGTCGCTCGAGTCGCCGGTCACGACGACGTAGAAGCGCTTGCGGTTGTCGGCGGTCGGTGACGCTGCCGTCGCTGAGCCGCGGGCTGACCACGAGGTGGCTGCTGTTGCCGGTGCCGGGAGGCGCGCAGTTGACGACGCCGGGCTGGCACACGGCGGCCGCGACCTCGCCGGAGAACTCCGGGTTGGCGTCGGCGCCGGCGGCCCGGCCGTTGGTCACGGTGTCGCCGTTCTGGTCGACGGTGTTCTGCAGCGCGATGGTCGCGATGACGGCGTTGTCGGAGAGGTCCTCGCCGGCGTTGATGTAGACGTTGCCGTTGGCGCGCAGGCCGTTGACGTCGGTGCCCATCGGGGCGAGGGTCGGGTAGGCCGCGGTCACCGAGAAGCCTCCGGACTGGGCGATGATCGCGCCGGCCGCGTCGACGAGGGCCCAGCGGCCGACACCGGCGGGACCCTGCGCACCGGCCGGGAGCTGGCCGTCGGCGAAGTCACGGACCTTGAGCGACTTGTCGCGGATGTCCATCGAGCCCAGCGACCCGTTCTTCACGTCGCGGCCCTTGAGGTTGTTGTCCTTGACGTCCACGGACTTGACCGAGTCGTTGCGGATGTCGTCGGAGCCGATCAGGCCGGTGGCGTACGACGTACCGGTCGAGGCGACCACGAGAGCCATCACGGAGACGGCCATGGACGGGGACGGGCGGCGGATGGAGGGGAGACGCATGGTCGGAACCCTTCGTCGGCGGACACCGTCACTCGACGGCTGATCACCGTTCGGAGTGAGCCACGTCACCGGATTGGTCCCTCCTCAGACGCCCTCGGTGCCGATGCCGGGATGCACGAAGGGACGCCCCGCCCGCAGCTGCTCGGTCGCGCCCGGGTGCACGCGGGCGAGGTGCGCGAGCGCCCGGCGTCGGTAGCGGAGGATCTGCACGATCCCGAGCCCCCAGAAGAGGTACTGCACGGAGAGCGCGATCCGGTAGTCGTCGAGCGTGTAGGAGTCCATGCCGCCGGGCTCCACGAGGTCGAGGACGACGCCGATCAGCGCCATCGTCAGCAGGGCCGCGGTGAAGCCGCCGACGTTGACCAGCCCGTTGGCACGCCCGATCGCGTGCACCGGCGTGAAGGTGCGGGCGAGGTCGAAGCCGACCATCGCGGCCGGGCCGCCGGTGGCGGTCGTGCACGCCATCACGACGACGATCCAGTCCGGCGCGGGCCCCGACCACAGCAGGACGGCCGTCCACGGCACCACCATCGCCACGACGATGCCGATGACGATCCACGAGCGCCAGTAGGGCAGGCGGCTGACCAGCCTCGCCAGCACCAGGCCGCTGACGACCGCCCACGCGGTCATCACCATGAGCAGGGTGCTCGCCGCCGCCTCCGACCAGCCGAGGCCCTGCACCAGGAACGGGTAGCCCCACAGCAGGGTGAAGACCGTGGCCGCGAACTGGGAGGTGAAGTGCGACCACATGCCCAGCCGGGTGCCGGGGTTGCCCCACAGGGTCCGCACCGAGAGGGCGAGCGCGCGCAGCTTGACCTGGACGACCTCGTCGCGCCGGTACGGCGAGTCCTTGACGAACAGGGCGACGGCCACGAGCAGGACGATCCCCAGGCTGGAGACCAGCGCGAAGGCCCGCGTCCACCCGAGCCGGTCGAGGAGGAAGGCGAGCGGGGCGGCCGCGACGATCGCCCCCATCTGGCCCACCAGCCCGGTGAGCTGGGTGACCATCGGCGCCTGGCGGACCAGGAACCAGACCGTGACCAGGCGGATCACGCTCACGAAGACCATGGCGTCCCCGGCGCCGAGCACGGCCCGCGCCGCGACGGCACCGCCGAAGGACGTGGTGAACGCGAAGAACAGCTGCCCGGCCGTCATCAACGCGAGGCCGGACAGCAGCATCGCGCGCGACCCGAAGCGGTCCAGCATCACGCCCACCGGCACCTGCATCGCGGCGTACACGACGAGCTGGAGGACGGTGAAGGCCGCCAGCCGGGTGGCGTTGATGTCGAAGCGCTCGGAGGCCAGCAGCCCGGCGACGCCGAGGGAGCTGCGGTGGAAGACCGCGAGCACGTAGACCGCCAGGGCGACGAGCCAGATGGCCCACGCCCGGCGGCGTCCGATGTCGTGGACCTGCACATTCACGGGGCCAGTCTGCCCGCGTGCGCCGGCCACAGCCGACGCGGTCCGATGTGTGGGGCGGCCACATTGCTGGGGTGTGACATCGGTCACGACAGTGGCGGCATGACACCTCTCCCGCACGCCCTCGCCCGGGCCACCGCCCTCGTCGTGCTCGCCGGCGGCGCCCTGGTCGGCACCCTCGCCGGCACCGCTCCGGGCACGGCCGCCCCCGGCGCCGCCCGCCCCGACCACGCCGCTCCGGGGTGGTGCGCCGACCACGCGAAGCTGGTCGTCAAGGGCGCCGAGCGCCAGGAGTCGGCCTGCCTGGACGACCTCACCACCTCCGGCACGGTCGCCTCGGGCCACACCGTGCAGGCCGACTGGAACGGCCTGCACGCGGCCGGCACCCACAACCCCAGCGGCGTACCGGGCATCCAGGTCGACGGCTACTTCCCCGACACCTCGACCACCAACACCCACCACGGGTGGGACCACGACGCCCAGTTCGTCATCCGCCTCCCCGAGGAGTGGAACGGCGGGATCGTGGTGACCGGCGCCCCGGGCGTGCGTGGCCAGTACGCCAACGACTTCATCATCGGCGACTGGGTGCTGAGCAAGGGCTACGCCTTCGCCTCGACCGACAAGGGCAACACCGGGGCCGCGTTCTACCGCGACGGCTCGAGCCCGGGCGGCTCGATCCGCGAGTGGCACCGCCGGGTCACCGAGCTCACCCGGGCGACGAAGCGCGTCGTCCGCCAGGCGTACGGCGCGCAGGCCGACCGCACCTACATGGCCGGGATCTCCAACGGGGGCTACCTCACCCGCTGGCAGCTGGAGAACAACCCGCAGCTCTTCGACGGCGGCCTGGACTGGGAGGGCACCCTCTTCCGCGCGGAGGGCCCGAACCTGCTCACCTTCCTGCCGAACGCGCTGGAGAACTACCCGGCGTACGCCGCGACCGGCGACCAGGCGGCCCACGACGCGATCATCGGTGCCGGCTTCGCGCCCGGCTCGGAGTTCCTGTGGGCCTTCCACCACTCCTACTACTGGGACCTCACCCAGCGGATCTACCGCGAGGAGCTCGACCCGACGTGGGACGGCGCGCTCGACGCCGGGATCCCGTTCTGCGCGAGCGGGACGCCCTCGTGCGACGCGGACTACGACTACGCCTCGCGCCCGCAGGCGGTGAAGGATGCCGTGCGCTCGGTGTCGCTGACCGGCCGGATCCGGCGCCCGATGATCACCGTGCACGGCTCGCTCGACACCCTCCTGCCGCCCGCCGTCGACTCCGACGTGTACGACGCCCTGGTCGACGAGGCGGGCAGCGGGCGGCTGCACCGCTACTACCTCGTCGAGGACGGCACCCACACCGACGGCCTCTACCCGGCCTACCCGGACCGGCTCCGGCCGCTCCTCCCCTGCGCCCGGGACGCCTTCGACCTGCTGACCGCCTGGGTGGAGGACGGGGTGGCCCCGCCGCCCGACGGGTTCCGGCCGCGGCCCGCCGAGGGTGACCTGCTCGACACCTGCGAGCTCTGAGCGCCGCAGACGCAGAACGGCCGGACCCAGCGGGTCCGGCCGTTCGTGTGTGGCAGATGAAGGATTCGAACCTTCGAAGGCGTAAGCCGACGGATTTACAGTCCGCTCCCATTGGCCGCTCGGGCAATCTGCCAATGCGTCACCCCTGTGGGGATCGACAGCAAGAGAGGATAGCGTCTGTCCGACGCACAGGAGAAACCGGAGGGACCCATGGCCGACTCGAGCTTCGACATCGTGAGCAAGCTGGACCGTCAGGAGGTGGACAACGCCCTCGGGCAGGCGGCGCGCGAGATCGCGACCCGCTTCGACTTCAAGGGCACGGGAGCCACCATCGAGTGGCAGGGCGAGCAGGCCATCGAGATCACGGCCTCGGCCGACGACCGCGCCACCGCGGTGCTCGACGTGTTCAAGGACAAGCTCATCAAGCGCAACCAGAGCCTCAAGATCCTCGACGCCTCCGAGCCGCGGGCCTCGGGCCAGCAGTCCAAGATCTCCATCGCGCTCAAGGAGGGCATCACCTCCGAGGACGCCAAGAAGATCGGCAAGCTGATCCGCGACGAGGGCCCCAAGGGGGTCAAGGCGCAGGTGCAGGGCGACGAGCTGCGGGTGTCGTCGAAGAAGCGCGACGACCTGCAGGCCGTGCAGGCGCTCGTGAAGGCGCAGGACTACGACTTCGCGGTCCAGTTCACCAACTACCGCTGAGACCCGTCGCGGCGGGCGGCCCGCCGGTCGGTGTCGCGGTCGGTGTCGCGGCCGGCGATTCCTCCGGGGGGCCGGAGGCACGTCGCCGGACGCGACACCCTCACCACTCTGTGCCGCCGAGGCGGCGGGGCACCCCTCCCGACCCGGGTGCCCCAGGATCGGTGTCGCTCCGCCGCACCTCTCGGGAAGGTCCGGCGGAGGGACACTGACGCAACCCCGCGTCTCCGCTCCCCCCTGGGTTGCCCTGGTACTTCCACAAGCCTCCTCGACGGGGACGTCGACGGGAGGACTTTGCGCGGCTATACCCCATTTGGACTAGCGCAACTGGGTAGGACGGCCCCGGGACCGGACGACGAGGTGACTAGGCCGACGCGGGCTCGCGCGGGCCGAGGTGCTCGAGCGCCTCGACCAGGTCCCGCGGCAGCAGCCGGCCGCCGACCACCCGGGCGACCTCCTCGTCGGCACCGCGGCCGGCGATGTAGACGGGGTGGTCCTGGGCCAGCTTGGCGAGCGAGGTGCTGTGCGCGGTCAGGGCGGTCGGCCGGGTGGCCGCGAGCACGACCGCGTCGGCGCCGACGCTCCGCGCCGCACTGACGAGCGCGGTGACCGGGGTGTCGGCCCCCAGGAAGAGGGTGCGCCAGCCCCGCTCGCCCAGCAGCAGCGAGAAGCACAGGAGCATCAGGTCGTGCCGCTCCCCCGGCGGACAGGCGAGCAGCACCCGGGGACGCCGGAGTCCCGGCGCGGGCAGCACCTCGTGCTGGTGGGCCAGGGCGGAGAGCCGTCGGCGCAGCAGGTTGCTGGCGAAGTGCTCGTGCGCGACCGACAGCGAGCCGTCCTCCCAGCGGTCCCCGAGCTGGGCGAGGAACGGGATGACCACGCGGGTGAGGGCCTCGCTCGAGCGGGACGTCCCACAGGAGTCCGACGAGGGCGCGGTCAGCGGCCTCCTCGTCGAAGGCCTCGATGCCCACCCAGAGCTCACCCAACGGATCCATCACCCTCACCAGCGCACGATAGCCGCAGGATCCCCGGTGGCGGCCCGGGAGCCGGGCCCGCCACCGGGGATTCACCTGTATGGGTGACGCCGGCCCCGTCCGGCTCAGACCGCCACGGAGGCGCGCATCGACGGCACGACGACGGCGCCGGGAGCCGGGGTGACCCAGACGGTCGACCCCTCGGTCACACCGAGGGACCGCTGCTCGGTGCGCGACATCACGACACTGACCTCCTCACCGTCCACGGTGAGGACGGTGAGGCGCGACCTCGAACCCGATGCGCACCAGTCGCGACACGTTGCCCTCGATCGAGCCGGCGAGGCTCGGGCTCGTGGCCACGTGGATGTCGTGGGGACGCAGCGACACACCGCCGACCTGGGTGACCTCGCCGAGGAACGACATGACGAAGTCGTTGGCCGGCTCGTCGTAGAGCTGGTCGGGCGTGCCGACCTGCTCGACGCGGCCCTCGTTGATGACCACGATCTCGTCGGCGACCTCGAGGGCCTCCTCCTGGTCGTGGGTCACGAAGACGGTGGTCACGTGCACGTCGTCGTGGAGGCGGCGGAGCCAGTCGCGCAGCTCCTTGCGGACCTTGGCGTCGAGCGCGCCGAAGGGCTCGTCGAGCAGCAGCACGGACGGCTCGACGGCGAGCGCCCGGGCCAGCGCCATCCGCTGGCGCTGGCCACCGGAGAGCTGCGAGGGCAGCCGGTGCGCGAACTGCGAGAGGTGGACGAGCTTGAGCAGCTCGTGCACCCGGTGCTCGATCTCCTCCTTGGGACGCTTGCGGATCTCCAGGCCGAAGGCGACGTTCTTGGCCACGGTCATGTGCTTGAAGACGGCGTAGTGCTGGAAGACGAAGCCGACGTTGCGCTTCTGCGCCGGCAGGTGCGTCGCGTCGACTCCCTCGATGGTGACCGAGCCGCTGTCGGCCGTCTCGAGACCGGCGATGATGCGCAGCAGGGTGGACTTGCCGCCACCGCTCGGTCCGAGGAGGGCGGTCAGCTGGCCGGTCGGGATGGTGACGTTGACGTCGTCGAGGGCGACGAAGTCGCCGAACAGCTTGTTGAGCCCTGAAACGTGGATGCTCATGGGTGGACCTTTCGGGATGCTCGAGTGGGGGCTCAGGCGTGGTTCTTGGGACGGATGATGGCGACGATGACGATGCAGGCCACCGAGACCATGGCCAGGAGGAACGCCGTCGCGTAGGCCGCCTGCTGGTCGAAGTTGAGGTACTTCTCCTCGACCACGAGGGTGGCGGTGCGGGTCTGGCCGAGCACGTTGCCCGAGACCACCTTGACCGCGCCGAACTCGCCGAGCGAGCGGGCCAGGGTCAGCACGACTCCGTAGACGATGCCCCACTTGATGGACGGCAAGGTGATGCGCCGGAAGGACTGGAACCCGTTGGCCCCCAGGCTCTGGGCGGCCTGCTCCTGCTCGATGCCGACCTCTTCCAGCACCGGCACGATCTCGCGGATCATCAGGGGCAGCGCCACGAAGGTGGTCGCCATGATGATGCCGGGGGTGGAGAAGATGATGTCGAGCCCCCACCCGGCCAGGGTGGGACCGAGCCACCCGTTGCGACCGCCGTAGGCGAGGACGAGCGCGAGCCCGACCACGATGGGCGACACCGACAGCGGCAGGTCCAGCAGCGCGTTGAGCAGCCTCTTGCCCGGGAACTCGTAGCGCACGAGCAGCAGGGACATCCCGACGCCGAACAACGTGTTGATCACGACCGAGAAGAACGCGACGTACACGCTCAGCTGCAGGGCGACGACGATGTCGGGGTCCTCGAGGAGCGCGCGGATCGAGCCGAGGCCGTCCTCGAACGTCTTCGTCGCGACCAGGGACACCGGCCACGCGACCAGGAAGAACAGGTACGCCGTGGCGATCAGGCGCAGGACGTAGGTCATCGGGGTCTTGCGGACGCGAGGCGATCGCGTGGCCGTCGCCACCGGTGGCGGAGCGGCGACGTCGTGGATCAGCGTGTCAGCCACGGGCAGCCACCCGCCTCTGGATCACGTCGAGCAGCACGATCACGGCCAGCGAGATCATCAGCAGCACCGTGGCGACGGCCGCGGCCGCGGCCACGTTGTCGTTCTCGATGCTGCTCAGGATCCGCACGGAGGTGACCTCGGTCTTGAACGGGAGGTTGCCCGACAGCAGCACGAGCGAGCCGTACTCGCTGACACCACGGGCGAAGGACAGCGCGGCACCCGCGGCGATGGCCGGGGTCAGGCTGGGCAGGACCACTCGTCGGAACGTGGTGAACCGGCCGGCGCCGAGTGACGCGGCCGCCTCCTCGACGTCCTGGTCGAGCTCCTCGAGCACCGGCTGGACCATGCGGACCACGAACGGCAACGTCACGAAGAGGAAGGCCAGGAAGACGGCCGGCCGGGAGTTGGCGATGTCGACACCCAGCGGGCTGTCCTCGTTGCCGTAGAGCGACAGCAGCACCAGGCCGGCCACGATCGTCGGCAACGCGAAGGGGATGTCGATCAGCACCTCGAGCACCGACTTGCCCCAGAAGCGGTCACGCACCAGCACCCACGCGATCAGCGGGCCCATGACGACGTTGACCAACGTCACGCCGAGGGCGGTGAAGACGGTGAGCTTGATCGCGGCGGCGGTCTGCCCGTTGGTGATCGCGCTCCAGAAGGCTTCCCAGCCGCCGTCGATCGCCGTGACGACCACGCAGGCCAGGGGGATCAGGACCAGCGCACTGAACCAGATCATGGCGATGCCGAGCCCGATGCCCGACGATCGCGTGAGGGTGGAACGCGGACCCGACCGGCGAGGAGTCCTCGCCGGTCGGACGCGTGCGATCTCGGTGGAGGTCATCCGATCATTCGAGGGAGAGACCGGCGGCGAGGATCGCCTCGAAGACGATGCCGTTCTCCTCGTCGAAGAACTTCGTGGAGGCCTCGTCCCAGCCGCCGAAGTCCTCGTCGACCGTCAGCAGGGTGGGGACCTCGGGGAAGGGGTTCGACGGGTCCTTGGCACCCTCGACGGTGCCGCCGTAGTCGACGTCGTCGCGGATCGGGCGGAAGCCGGTGAGGGCGAACTGCACCTGGCCCTCGTCGGAGAGCACGAAGTCGAGCCAGTCCTGCGACGGCGCGGAGGCGTCCTTGAGGATGGCGCCGGCGTTCTCGATCAGGAGCGAGGTCTCCGGGAGGATGTACTCGAAGGGCTCGTCGTTCTGCGCGGCCAGGATGGCCTCGTTCTCGTAGGCCATCAGCACGTCGCCGGTGCCGCCGAGGAACGCGGTGGTCGCGTCGCGACCGCTGCCCGGGAGCGAGACGACGTTCTTGAAGAACTTGTTGATGTACTCGGTGGCCTCCTCCTCGGTGCCACCGTCGCTGATGACCTGGCCGTACGCGGCCAGCGCGTTCCAGCGGGCCGCGCCGGAGGACGCCGGGTTGGCCGTGACGATCTCGACGCCGGGCTTGACCAGGTCGGCCCACGTCTTGATGTTCTTGGGGTTGCCGTCACGGACGCCGAAGACGACCACGGAGCGGGAGACGATGCCCTTGTTCTCCCCGTCGTCCCAGCTCGCGTCGACCAGGCCCTCGTCCTCGAGACGCGTGACGTCCGGCGGCACCGAGAAGTGGACGTAGTCCGCCTCGAGGCCCGCCACGACGGCGCGGCTCTGGTCACCGGAGGCGCCGTACGACGTCTTGAACGCGACGCCCGAGCCCTCGGGGGTCTGCTTGAACTCGGCAGCGAGGTTCTTGTTGGCCGCCTCCGGGACGGCGAACCCGACGATGCTGATGGTCTCCTCGGCGTCGGCGTCACTGCCGCCGGCACCCGGCGCGCATGCAGTGAGGGCCAGCATCCCGGTGAGTGAAGCGGCGACCAGCCGCCGGGAGGTCTTGCTGGGGTTGGACATGTGAACTCTCTTTCGAATGTCCCGAGATGGACAGTTACTGACTAATGTCGCGCAGACTACATGACTTAGAAGAGATTCGGACGACTGGTCTGCACGTGTCGCGTGTCACCCGCCCGGACCGGTCCACGCAGCGGCATCCGGGCGGCCCCGTCGGGCCCCCCGACTACAGTGGCGGTCGGACATCAGGCAGTGAGGCATAGAGGTGACAAGGCCGTGACCAAGCAGGTCAAGCAGCTCGATCGCGTGATCATCCGGTTCGCCGGCGACTCCGGCGACGGCATGCAGCTGACGGGGGACCGCTTCACCCAGGAGTCGGCCGTCTTCGGCAACGACCTGGTGACGCTGCCCAACTTCCCCGCCGAGATCCGTGCCCCCCAGGGCACGCTCCCGGGCGTGTCGTCGTTCCAGGTGCACTTCGCGGACCACGACATCCTGACGGCCGGCGACGCCCCCGACGTGCTCGTGGCGATGAATCCCGCCGCCCTGCGCGCCAACCTCGGTGACCTGCCCGTCGGCGCGACGATCATCGTCGACACCCACGACTTCACCGCGCGCAACCTCGCCAAGGCCGGGTACGACACCAACCCGCTCGACGGTGACGGCCTCGCGGACTTCGCGGTGCACCAGATCGACCTGACCGGCATGACGGTCGCGGCGGTCAAGGAGTTCGGGCTGTCCCGCAAGGACGCCGCACGCGCCAAGAACATGTTCGCCCTCGGACTGCTGTCGTGGATGTACGGCCGCCCCACCGAGTCGACGATCTCGTTCCTCGAGCGCCGCTTCGCCCGGGTCCCCGACATCCGCGACGCCAACGTGACGGCGTTCAAGTCGGGGTGGAACTTCGGCGAGACCACCGAGACCTTCATCGTCCGCTACGAGGTCAAGCCCGCCCCGATGGCCGCGGGCACCTACCGCAACATCACCGGCAACCTCGCGCTGGCCTACGGCCTGATCGCCGGCGGCGTGCAGTCGGGCCTCCAGGTCTTCCTCGGCTCCTACCCGATCACCCCGGCCTCCGACATCCTCCACGAGCTCAGCAAGCACAAGTCGTTCGGTGTCACGACCTTCCAGGCCGAGGACGAGATCGCCGGCGTCGGTGCCGCCATCGGCGCGTCCTTCGCCGGGCACCTCGGCGTGACGACCACCTCCGGACCGGGCGTCGCGCTCAAGTCCGAGGCGATCGGGCTGGCCGTGATGACCGAGCTGCCGCTGCTGGTCGTCGACGTGCAGCGCGGCGGCCCCTCCACCGGGCTGCCGACCAAGACCGAGCAGGCCGACCTGCTGCAGGCGATGTTCGGCCGCAACGGCGAGGCCCCGGTGCCGATCGTCGCCCCGCGCTCCCCGGGCGACTGCTTCGACGCCGCCCTCGAGGCCGCCCGGATCGCCATCACCTACCGCACGCCGGTGATGCTGCTCTCCGACGGCTACCTGGCCAACGGCTCCGAGCCGTGGCGCATCCCCGAGGTCGCCGAGATGCCCGTCATCGACCCCGACTTCGCCACCAGCCGCAACCACGGCGAGGGCGAGGACGCGGAGTTCTGGCCCTACGAGCGCGATGCCGAGACCCTCGCGCGACCGTGGGCGATCCCCGGCACCGCCGGTCTCGAGCACCGCATCGGCGGTCTCGAGAAGGGCGACGGCCACGGCAACATCTCCTACGACCCCGCCAACCACGACTTCATGGTCCGCACCCGCCAGGCCAAGGTCGACCGCATCGCCGACTCGCTGCCGCCGCTCGAGGTCGACGACCCCGACGGCGCGGCGAAGGTCCTCGTGCTCGGGTGGGGCTCGACGTACGGCCCCATCGGCGCAGGCGTACGCCGCGTGCGCAAGGCCGGCTACCAGGTCGCGCAGGCCCACCTGCGCCACCTCAACCCCTTCCCGAAGGACCTCGGCGAGATCCTCGCCCGCTACGACAAGGTGCTGGTCCCCGAGATGAACCTCGGCCAGCTCTCCCTGCTGCTGCGCGCGAAGTACCTCGTCGACGTCGTCGGCTACAACGAGGTCCGCGGCCTGCCGCTCAAGGCCGCCGTGCTGGCCGACGTCATCGGCGGCCTCGTCGCCGAGGCGGAGGGCATCGAGGTCGACCTCACCCCTGTCAACGCAGCCGCCGGCATCGACGGCCCCACCGGAGAGGACGACAAGTCATGACCACCGAACTGGGCCTGCCCGGGCTGCGGTCCGGCACCGAGGGCGTCCCGACCGTCGACGCGGACGAGCCGCAGACCGGCAAGGACTTCACCTCCGACCAGGAGGTGCGCTGGTGCCCCGGGTGCGGCGACTACGCCGTCCTCAAGGCCGTGCAGTCGTTCCTGCCCGACCTCGGCCTGCGCCGCGAGAACATCGTCTTCGTCTCCGGCATCGGGTGCTCCTCGCGCTTCCCCTACTACCTCGACACCTACGGCATGCACTCGATCCACGGCCGCGCGCCGTCGATCGCGACCGGCATCGCCACGGCCCGCGAGGACCTGTCGGTCTGGGTCGTCACCGGTGACGGCGACGCGCTCTCCATCGGCGGCAACCACCTCATCCACGCGCTGCGCCGCAACGTCAACATGACGATCCTGCTCTTCAACAACCGGATCTACGGGCTCACCAAGGGGCAGTACTCCCCCACGTCCGAGCCCGGCAAGGTCACCAAGTCGACGCCGATGGGATCGGTCGACCACCCGTTCAACCCGGTCTCGCTGGCGCTGGGGGCCGAGGCGTCGTTCGTCGCCCGCACCATCGACTCCGACCGCAAGCACCTCACCGCGGTGCTCGCGGCCGCCGCCGCCCACCGCGGCACCTCGCTGGTGGAGATCTACCAGAACTGCCCGATCTTCAACGACGGCGCGTTCGACGCGATCAAGAACCCCGACACCAAGGCCGACGCGATCATCCCGCTCGTCCACGGCGAGCAGATCCGCTTCGGCGCCCCGCTCGAGTCCGGGCTGGGCTCCAAGGCGCTGGTGCGCGACACCGCGGGCGGTGGCGTCCTCGTCGTGGAGGCCGCCGACGTCGACGACGCCGACATCCTGGTCCACGACGCCCACCACGCCGACCCGTCGACCGCGTTCGCGATCAGCCGGCTCACCGACTCCGGCTACCTCAACCAGTCGCCGATCGGCATCTTCCGCCAGGTCGAGCGGGCGACGTACGACGACCAGGCGCGCGCGCAGCTCACCACCGCCCGCGGCGACTCCGAGGACGACCCGCAGGCCCGCCTGACGGCGCTCATCGGTGGCGGCGACACCTGGACCATCGTCTGACCCGTCCGGGCCGCACACACACCTCCAACGACCAACGACCCGGCGCGATGCGCCGGGTCGTTCGTCGTGGTGGAGCCTCGACTCAGTCGAAGAAGAGCGTCCACTTCTCGCCGAGGGTGGTCGCGTAGACCGAGTTGCTCTTGACCTTGACGCGCCAGACCCACCGGCCGCGCTCGGGCACGGTGAGGCGGGTCTTGAAGACGCCCTTCTCGTTGACCTTGACCTTGCGGACGGTCTTGAACTTGCAGGTCTTGCAGGCCTTCTTGGTCAGCAGGACCTTGCCCTGGAACGGCAGGACGGAGCCGTCGGCCTGCGGGTTGGAGACCGTGCCCTTGAGACGGAAGGCGTTGTAGGCGACCTGGTGCCCGTCGGGCGGCACCTCGGTGAGGATGCGCTCGGGCTTGGCGGCGGCGTTGCTCGCGGTGGTCGGGCCGGCGACGGCGACCCCGAGGCCGACGAGCGTGGCCAGCAGGCCGGTTGCCACGGTGCGGATGATCCGCATGATGTGTCCCCCTTGGACGATCGTGTGTTGTCAGGTGGTGCCCGCGTGGAGCTCCGGCGGGCACCCGTGCTGCGGTGCGCAGTGCACCACACGGTTTCGAGACCAGCCGAATCCTAGGTCATGACGCCACTAGGGTCAGGCCCGTGCAGGAATCCCGTCGCGGCTTCCTCTTCGGGGTGGCGGCGTACTCCCTGTGGGGGGCCTTCCCCCTCTACTGGCCGCTGCTCGAGCCGGCCGGGGCGGTCGAGATCCTCGCCCACCGCGTGCTGTGGTCGGCCGTCACGATGGCGCTGGTCGTCGCGTTGATGCGGCGTACGCCCGAGGTCCTGGCGGTCGTCCGCGACCGGCGCGCCTTCAGGATCCTCACCTTCGCCGCGGTGGTCATCTCGTTCAACTGGGCGGCGTACATCTGGGGGGTCAACAACGGCCGGGTCGTGGAGACCTCGCTGGGCTACTTCATCAACCCGCTCGTGACGGTGCTCATGGGCGTCTTCATCCTCGGCGAGCGGCTGCGCCGGTTGCAGTGGGTCGCCGTGGGGATCGCGAGCCTGGCCGTGGTGGTGCTGACCATCGACTACGGACGGTTGCCGTACGTCGCGCTGGTGCTGGCGTTCTCCTTCGGGTCCTACGGGCTGGCCAAGAAGCAGGCCAACGTGGACGCCGTCGTCAGCCTCACCATCGAGACCGCCGTCCTCGCGCCGCTCGCGGGCCTGTACGTCGCCTGGCTGGTCCTCACCGGCGCCTCCAGCATGGGGGCCGAGGGTCCGGCCCACGCCCTGCTCTTCCTCACCACCGGCGTGGTCACCGCCATCCCGCTGCTGTGCTTCGGCGCCGCGGCGATCCGGGTGCCGCTGGTGGTCCTGGGACTCCTGCAGTACCTCGCCCCGGTCATCCAGTTCGCGCTCGGGGTGCTGCTCTTCCACGAGGCCATGCCCCCCGGACGATGGGCCGGCTTCGGCCTGGTCTGGGTGGCCCTGGTCATCTTCACCGTCGAGGCCATCAACCACCGGCGCCGGCAGCTGCGGCTCGTGACCGAGGCCTCCGCATGCTGAGCCGGTGCCCGGCCCTCCACGGCCCGTAGTTTGGGACGATCCCGTCGCTCGGACGCCGTCCCGGCCCCCATCTCGTCCCAAACTACCGAGGCTGGGGCGGTGGGTCCGACCGGTGCCGAAAACCCGGCCCCGCGCGGCCCTCAGGAGGAGCGGTTGGCCACGATGTCGGCGAAGGACTCCAGCGCGGTGCGAACCGGGCCGGGGTCGAGCACCGTGAGCAGCGCCTTGGCGCGCTCCGACTCGGCGAGGACGTAGCCGCGGGCCCGGTCCATGGCCGGGTGCTTGCGCAGCAGGTCGAGCGCCTCGGCGTGCAGGACGTCGTCGGTCAGGTCGCTGTCGAGCAGCTCGAGCAGGCGGGCGTCGGCCGGGTCGGCGGAGGCGCGCGCCATCAGCACCGGCAGGGTCGGGACGCCCTCGCGGAGGTCCGTGCCGGGCGTCTTGCCCGACTCGACCGACTCGGAGGCGACGTCGAGGATGTCGTCGGAGAGCTGGAAGGCCGCGCCCACGATCTCGCCGTACCCGCGCAGCGCCGTCCGCACCTCGGGCGAGGCACCGCCGAACATGGCGCCGTACTCGGCGGACGTGGCGATGAGGGAGCCGGTCTTGCCGGCGACGACCTCGAGGTAGTGGGCGAGCGGGTCCTCGTCGGGCCCGGGCTCGACCGTCTCGAGGATCTGTCCCTCGACCAGCTCGGTGAAGGTCCGCGACTGGATCAGGACGGCCTCGGGGCCGAGCTGGGCGGTGACCTCGGAGGACTTGCCGAAGAGGAAGTCGCCGGTGAGGATCGCGACGTGGTTGTCCCACCGCGCGTTGGCCGTGTCGGCCCCGCGGCGCAGGGCCGCCTCGTCCATCACGTCGTCGTGGTAGAGCGACGCGACGTGGGTCAGCTCGACGACGCAGGCCGCGGCCAGCACCTCGTCCGCGTCGGGGGTGCTGCCCGCCTCGGCGGCCAGCAGCACCAGCAGCGGTCGGAAGCGCTTGCCGCCCGAGCGCATCAGGTGGCCGGCGGCGTCCGAGACGTACGCCGTCCGCGCGTGGGTGTGCCCGATGAGCATCTCCTCGACGACCTCGAGCCGCGCGGAGAGGCGACGGGCCAGGGCCTCGTCCACGACGGGGAGCGCCAGCGCCGGCGCGGAAGGGGTGGTCACCTGATGAATTCTCCCGCAACGGCCGCGAGGTCGAGCAGCGGGCCCGGAAGGATGCCCAGCATCAGCGTCACCGCCGCCCCGAGGGCGATCGTCGTGGCCGTCAGGACGCTCGGGTAGGCCACGGTGGGACCGTCGCCGACGGGCTCGTCGAAGTACATCGCCTTGATGACCCGGATGTAGAGGAACGCGGCGATCACGCTGGCCACCACGGCGGCGATCACGACCGGCCACGCCCCGGCCGCCAGGGCCACGGAGAAGACGGCGAGCTTGCCGACGAAGCCGGAGGTCAGCGGGATCCCCGCCATCGCCAGCAGGAAGAAGGCGAAGACGCCGGCCACGACCGGGGACTCCTTGCCCAACCCGGCCCAGCGCGACAGCGCGGTCGCCTCACCACCCGAGTCCCGGACCAGGCTGACCACGGCGAAGGCGCCGAGGGTCGCGAAGCCGTACGTCGCGAGGTAGAACAGCACCGCCTGCAGGGCGGTCAGCTCGCCGTCGGCGAGGGCCGAGGTCTGCTGGACGCCGAGGACCCCGGTGAGCAGGAAGCCCGTGTGGGCGACCGAGGAGTAGGCCAGGATCCGCTTGATGTCGGTCTGGGTGACGGCCAGCACGGCGCCGACCAGCATGGTGAGGATCGCGACGACCCACATCATCGGCTGCCACGACCAGCGGTCCGCGCCGAAGGCGACGTAGAAGAGGCGCAGCATCGCCCCGAACGCGGCGACCTTGGTGCCGGCGGCCATGAAGGCCGTGACCGGGGTCGGGGCGCCCTGGTAGACGTCGGGGGTCCAGGCCTGGAACGGCGCGGCCCCGACCTTGAAGAACAGCCCCACCGACAACATGCCGATGCCGATGAGCAGCAACGCCTGGTTGGCCGTGTCGTTGCGGACGGCCTCGTTGATCGCGGCGAACTGCATGGAGCCGGCGTAGCCGTAGACCAGCGCGACGCCGTACAGGAAGAAGCCGCTCGAGAAGGCGCCGAGCAGGAAGTACTTGAGCGCGGCCTCCTGGCTCAGCAGGCGACGTCGGCGCGCCAGCCCGCTGAGGAGGTAGAGGGGCAGGGAGAGCACCTCGAGGCCGACGAACATGGTGAGCAGGTCGTTGGCCGCCGGGAAGAGCATCATGCCGAAGACCGCGAACATCAGCAGCGGGTAGACCTCGGTGTGGTCCAGCCCGCGGGTCGACGCCTCGCGCTCGGCCTCGGTGCCCGGCAGGGCCGCCGCCTGGCCGGCGAAGGCCGAGACGCCGCCGTCGAGGTGGCGCTCCGCGAAGAGCATCGTGCCGGCGATGGCGAGCACCAGGATGAGACCCCAGATGAACAGGGTCGGGCCGTCGACCGCGATGGTGCCGGACATGGCCAGGACGCCGCGTGCGGCGCCGTCGGCGTAGACCTCGCTGTCGCGGGCGATGAGCACCACGCCCACCAGGGCCGCACCGAGACCACCGAGGGCCAGCAGCACCTGGGCGAGGTAGCGGGCCGAGCGGGGCGCGAACGCCTCCACGACCACACCGAGGCAGGCGACGCCGAAGACGACGAGCAGCGGCCAGAGCTCGAAGTACTCGACTGTCGGCTTGATGAACTCGTTCACTCGTGGCCTCCCTGCGAGCTGGCCGCGCCGTCGGCGGAGCCCACGGTCGGGGGTTCGTCGGTGACACCCACCTGGGTCAGGGTGTCCTCGACGTTGGGGTTGATCACGTCGAGCAGCGGCATCGGGAAGAAGCCGAAGAGCACCAGCGCCAGCATGAGCGGCGCCAGCGTGCCGACCTCGCGCCGGTCGAGGTCCTTGACCTCCACCTGCTCGGGACCGGTCATGGTGCGCTGGTAGAGCCACAGCACGTAGACCGCGGCGAGCACGATCGCGGTCACCGCGATCGCACCGGCCCACCAGGCGTGCTGGAAGGCGGCGATCAGCACCAGCATCTCGGAGACGAACGGCGAGAGGCCGGGCAGACCGCACGCGGCCAGGCCGGAGATCAGGAAGATGCCCGCCAGGACGGGTGCGCCCTTCTCGATGCCGCCGCCCATCTGCCGGATCGAGGCCGTGCCCCGACGCTGGACGAGGTAGCCCGCCACCAGGAAGAGCGCGGCGGTCGCGATGCCGTGGTTGACCATGTAGAGGATCGCGCCGGAGCCGCCCTGGCTGCTGAACACGAAGATGCCCAGCACGATGAAGCCGAAGTGGCTCAGCGAGGTGAGGCCGATCAGGCGGAGGACGTCGTCCTGCCCGATGGCGACCAGCGCGCCGTACACGATCGAGATGAGCGCCAGCACGACCACGACCGGGGTGGCCCACTGCGAGGCGTCGGGCAGCAGCCCGAGGCAGAAGCGCAGCATGCCGAAGGTGCCGATCTTGTCGAGCACGCAGACCAGCAGCACCGAGGTGCCCGTCGTCGCGCGCTCGGTCGTGTCGGCCAGCCACGTGTGCACCGGGAACATCGGGGCCTTGATCGCGAAGGCGATGAAGAAGCCGAGGAAGATCCAGCGCTGCGTGATCGGGTCGATGTCGAGCGCGGCGAGGTCGGTGAGCAGGAAGCTCGGACGGCCGGAGTCGGCCGAGACGACGTACAGGCCGATGACCGAGGCGAGCATCACCAGTCCGCCGGCGAGCTGGTAGATCAGGAACTTCGTGGCCGCCCGACCGCGTCCCTCGCGACCGAAGCCGCCGATGAGGAAGTAGGCCGGGATCAGGGTGGCCTCGAAGACGACGTAGAACAAGAACACGTCGGTCGCGGTGAAGACGGCCAGCGACATCGCCTCGAGCGCCAGCACCCAGGCGACGAACGCCCGGCTGCCACCGTTGCCCGGGGCGTCGGCCTCGTGCCACGACGCGACGAGCACGATCGGGACGAGCACCGTCGTGAGCAGCACCATCAGCAGGCCCAGGCCGTCGACGCCGAGCGCGTAGTGGACGCCGAGCGCCTCGATCCACGCGTGGGTCTCGGTCAGCTGCATGCCGCCGTCGAGGGAGTACGACGTGAGCGCGGCGACCACGGCCCACACCAGCGTGGCACCGGCGAAGCCGAGGCCCGCCAGGCGCGCGGTGGCGGCCGGGAGGAACGCCGTGACGAGCGCGCCCACGAGGGGCAGCGCGATCAGGATCGTGAGGACAGGAAGGTCGTTCATGCCAGGTTCACCGCCAGCAGGGCAAGGACGACGAGCAGGGCGCCGCCGAGCAGGGACAGGGCATAGGAGCGTACGAATCCGTTCTGGACGCGGCGGAGCACGCCGGACATGCCGCCGACGGCCGCGGAGCCGCCCTCGACGACCCCGTCGACACCGACCCGGTCGAAGGTCGCGAGACCCCCGACGAGGCGGCGGCCCGGCTGGACGACCAGCCCCTCGTTGATCGCGTCGCCGTACACGTCGGCACGGGCGGCGCGGGTGGCGAAGGAGACGTCCTGGGGGGCGACGCGCGGGACGTCGCGCTTGCCGACCAGGAACCAGGCGGCGGCGACACCCGCGGCGACGACCAGCGTCACGATGACGGTGATGACGATCGGGGCGAGCGGGGGCTCGTGGTGCTCCGCGACCCCGGTGACGGGAGCGAGGAAGTCGACGATGAAGTCGTTGAGGATCAGCACCCCGCCGAGGACCGAGAGGGCCGCCAGCACGATCAGCGGGACGGTCATCAGGCGCGGCGACTCGTGCGGGTGCACGCCCTGCTCCCACCGCTTCTCACCGAGGAAGGTCATCAGCATCAACCGGGTCATGTAGAAGCCGGTGATGCCCGCACCCAGCAGGGCGCACAGGCCGACCACCAGGTTCTCCGCGAGCGCGGTCTCGATGATCTTGTCCTTGGACCAGAAGCCGGAGAAGCCCGGGAAGCCGATGATCGCGAGGTAGCCCATCGCGAACGTCAGGTAGGTGACCGGCATGTACTTCGACAGTCCGCCGTAGTGGCGCATGTCGACGTCGTCGTTCATCCCGTGCATGACCGAGCCGGCCCCGAGGAACATGTTGGCCTTGAAGAAGCCGTGCGTGAGCAGGTGGAAGATCGCGAACGGGTAGCCGGCGGGGCCGAGACCGGCGGCGAGCATCATGTAGCCGATCTGGCTCATCGTGGAGCCGGCGAGCGCCTTCTTGATGTCGTCCTTGGCACAGCCGATCACCGCACCCCAGAGCAGCGTGACGGTCGCGACGATGACGACCGCGGTCTGTGCCGTCGGCGTCAGGTCGTAGATGAAGTTGGACCGGACGACGAGGTAGACGCCCGCGGTCACCATGGTGGCCGCGTGGATGAGGGCCGAGACCGGGGTCGGGCCCTCCATCGCGTCGAGCAGCCAGGCCTGCAGCGGGACCTGGGCCGACTTGCCGCAGGCGGCGAGCAGCAGCAGCAGGCCGAGGGCGTTGAGCGTGCCCTGCGAGGCATCCCCGCTGGCCTCGCTGATGGCGGCGAAGTCGGTGGTCCCGAAGGTCGTGAACATGAGGGCGACGGCCAGCGAGAGGCCGATGTCACCGACACGGTTGATGACGAAGGCCTTCTTGGCGGCCGCGGCCGCGGAGTGCTTGTGCTGCCAGAAGCCGATCAGGAGGTACGACGCGAGGCCCACGCCCTCCCAGCCGAGGAAGACGCCGAGGTAGTTGGCCGAGAGGACCAGCACCAGCATCGCCGCGACGAAGAGGTTGAGGTAGCCGAAGAAGCGGCGCCGGCGGGCGTCGTGCTCCATGTAGCCGATCGAGTAGACGTGGATCAGCGCACCGACCCCCGTGATGAGCAGCAGGAAGAGCGCCGACAGCGGGTCGTAGAGCAGGTCCATGCCCACGTCGAGGCCGCCGACCTCGAACCAGGTGTAGAGGTGCTGCCCGACCTGGCGCTCCTCCTCGGAGCGGTCCAGCAACGAGACGAACATGGCCAGGCTGAGGGCGAAGGAGCCGGCGACGGTGGCGGTGCCGAGCCAGTGGCCGACCCGGTCGAGGGCCCGCGGCGCCACGGCGCCACCGAGGAGCAGCACGACGGCTCCCGCGAGCGGCAGCGCGATGATCAGCCACAGGAGCGAGAAGACGCCGTCGGCGGCAACCGGGTGCACGACCGGGATGGCGCCGCCCTCGGCGGCGAGCACGATGGTCTGGAGGTTCACAGTCAGGTCCTCAGTACTTCAGCAGGCTGGCGTCGTCGACGGAGGCCGAGCGTCGCGTGCGGAAGATGGTCATGATGATCGCCAGTCCGATGACGACCTCGGCCGCGGCCACCACCATCACGAAGAAGGCGGCGATCTGCCCGTCGAGGTTGCCGTGCTGCTTGGCGAAGGTCACCAGGGCGAGGTTGCAGGCGTTGAGCATCAGCTCGACGCACATGAAGACGACGATGGCGTTGCGCCGGGTCAGCACCCCCACGCAGCCGATGGTGAACAGGATCGCGGACAGCACGATGTACTCGTTGGTCATCGGGGGACGTCCTCCTCGGTGGTCGCCGGGGCGCCGTCCTTGCCGCCCTGCTCGGGCATCCGGTCCGGGTCGGCGGTCGCGTCGCTGCGGCCGGCGGCGAGCTGGCGGCGTACCTCGTCGATGTCGTCGGCGAACGCCGGCGCGGAGCGCACCGTGCCCCGTGCGGCCAGCACGCGGGAGACCGAGAGCTCGGACGCGGTGCCGTCGGGCAGCAGCGCCGGGGTGTCGACCGCGTTGTGGCGGGCGTAGACGCCGGGCGAGGGCAGCGGGCCGAGGTGCTTGCCGGTCTCGGCGTAGTCGCGCATCCGCTGCGCGGCGAGCGAGGACTGGGTGGACTTGGGGGTGAGGCGCTCGCGGTGCGCGAGCACCATCGCGCCCATGGCCGCGGTGATGAGCAGCGCGCTGGTGGCCTCGAAGGCGAAGACGTAGCGGCTGAAGAGGACGTTGGCGAGCTGCTGGATGTTGCCGCCCGCGTTGGCCTCGTCGAGGCCGACGGCCGAGCCGAGCGCGATCTGGGAGAAGCCGGTGACGAGCACCAGGCCCAGCAGGAGGCCCAGCACGGTCGCCATCGCCCGCTGGCCGCGGATCGTCTCCACCACCGAGTCGGAGGCGTCGACGCCGACCAGCATCAGCACGAAGAGGAACAGCATCAAGATGGCGCCGGTGTAGACGATGATCTGCACCGCGAAGAGGAACGGCGCGTCGAGGACGGCGTACAGCACGGCGAGGCCGATCATCACGACCGCGAGCAGCAGGGCGGCGTGCACGGCCTTGCGGACGAACAGGATGCCGAGCGCGGCCACGACCATGATCGGGGCCAGGATCCAGAAGGCCATCAGTGGCTCCCCTCCCCCGCCGTCGTGGTCCGGTCGGTCACGAGGTCGCCGGGGCATCGGGCGGCAGCGTGGCGTCGGAGACGACACGCTCGCCAGGCGCACGTAGGTTCCTCGGTAGTAGTCGCCCTCGTCGTCGCCGAGGCGCATCGGGTGCGGCGGCTGCTCCATGCCGGGCAGCAGCGGGGCCAGCAGGTCGGACTTCTCGTAGATGAGGTCGGCCCGGTTGTTGTCGGCCAGCTCGTACTCGTTGGTCATCGTCAGCGCACGCGTCGGGCAGGCCTCGATGCAGAGCCCGCACAGGATGCAGCGCAGGTAGTTGATCTGGTAGACGCGGCCGTAGCGCTCACCGGGGCTGAAGCGCTCGCCGTCGGGACCGTCGCTGTTGGAGCCGCCCTCGACGTAGATCGCGTCGGCCGGGCAGGCCCAGGCGCACAGCTCGCAGCCGATGCACTTCTCGAGGCCGTCGGGCCAGCGGTTGAGCTGGTGCCGGCCGTGGAAGCGGGGTGCCGTCGGCATCTTCTCGAAGGGGTACTGCTCGGTGACGACCTTCTTGAACATGGTCCGGAACGTGACGCCGAAACCGGCGACGGGGTCCCAGAACTGCTCCTTGAAGCCCTTGGACTCACTCATGACTTCTCCTCCTGCGACGCGGTCCCGGAGGTGGACGCGTCGTCGGCGTCGGACGTGCTCGAGGTGCCCGTCACCGTCGTACGGCGATCGGCGAAGGCCAGCGGTGCGGCCGCGCCGCGGACAGCACCACCGGCGGGCATCGGCGGGACCGGGAAGCCCCCGGCGAAGGCGTCGACCGGCTCGCGGTCGGCGGGGCCCTCGGCCTCGTCGTCCGCGGAGTCGCTGTCACCGATGAAGAACAGCACCAGGAACAGCACCAGCAGGACACCCGCGGCGCCGAGGAGGTAGTCGCGGTTGACGCCGCCCTCCAGGGTCATGACCCGGATGGTCGCGACCGCGATGATCCACAGCAGCGAGATCGGGATGAGCCGCTTCCAGCCGAACGCCATGAACTGGTCGTAGCGCAGCCGCGGCAGCGAGCCGCGCAGCCAGATGAACATGAAGATGAAGAGCAGCACCTTGCCGAAGAACCAGAGCAGGGGCCAGTAGCCGGAGTCGGCGCCCTCCCAGATCTGGATGATCGGCCACGGGGCGTGCCAGCCGCCGAGGAACAAGGTGGTGGCCAGGGCGGCCACGGTCGCCATGTTGATGTACTCGGCGAGGAAGAACAGCGCGAACTTGAGGCTGGAGTACTCGGTGTGGAACCCACCGACGAGCTCGCCCTCGGCCTCGGGCAGGTCGAAGGGGGCGCGGTTGGTCTCACCGATCATCGCGATCACGTAGATCACGAACGACGGCAGCAGGATCAGGGCGTACCAGGTCGGGATCGGGATGACGCCGAGCCAGTAGTCGGGCTCCGGGTTCTGGGCGGCCACGATCTCCGACGTCGACATCGAGCCGGAGTAGAGGAACACCGCGACGAGCGCGAGGCCCATCGCGACCTCGTAGGAGATCATCTGCGCGCTCGAGCGCAGGCCGCCGAGCAGGGAGTACGTCGAGCCGGAGGACCAGCCGCCCAGCACGATGCCGTAGATCCCGATCGAGGCGATCGCCATCACGAAGAGCACCGCGACGGGCATGTCGGTCAGCTGCAGCGGGGTGGTGCGGTCGGAGAACGGCAGCCCCACCTCGGGACCGAACGGGATCACCGAGAAGGTCACGAAGGCCGGGATGACGGCCATCACCGGCGCCAGCAGGAAGACCACCTTGTCGGCGGCCTTGGGGATCAGGTCCTCCTTGAGCGCCAGCTTGACGCCGTCGGCCAGGGACTGGAGCAGGCCGAAGGGGCCGTTGACGTTGGGGCCGATGCGGTGCTGCATCCGGGCCACGACCCGGCGCTCCCACCAGATGTTGAAGAGGGTCAGCAGCACCAGGACCACGAAGATCAGCAGCGCCTTGACGAGGACGAGCCACCACGGGTCCCGCCCGAAGGCCTCGAGCCCGTCGCCCGGCGGCGTCTCCGCCGCGAGGATGACCACCTGGGAGATGTTCACGTGCCGGCTCCCTTCACCGTGACCGTGCTGCCGGGGGAGGCCAGGTCGGCGAGCACGCCGCGCCCCACGCTGTGGGTCGGCAGCCACACCACGCCGTCGACCATGTCCTCGGCGACCTCGACCGGCACCGTGACCGACCCGCGGTCACCGGACAGGACCACGTCCACGGCGCCCTTGAGGTCGATCGAGGGTGGCCGGGCTGACGAGGGCGACGGCCGGGCGTCGGGTGGCGGCCAGGTGCGGGTCGCCGTCCTGCATCGAACCCTGGTCGAGCAGCTGCTTCCAGCCGGCGAGCACGAGCGCACCCGCCTTGCCGCGCGGCTTGCGCGGCTCCTTGCCGAGGACCGGCTCGGGGCGTGCGCCGTCCCAGGGGCCCATCGCCTCCATCTCGGCGCGCACCTCGGGGACCGTCCGGAAGCCCAGCGAGCTCCCCTGCCCCAGCGCGGCGAGCTCGTCGGCGATGCCGGCGAGGACGCGCAGGTCGGGCAGCGAGCCGGGGTTGCTGAAGACCGCGTCGAAGGGGCGCGGACGTCCCTCCCAGGTGACGAAGGTGCCGGCCTTGTCGGCGACCGGGGCGATCGGGAGCACGACGTCGGCCAGCCGCGTCACGTCGGTCTCGCGCTGCTCGAGGCTGACGACGAACGACGCGGCCTCGAGCGCGGCCCGGGTGGCGGCCGGGTCGGCGGTGTCGTCGGGGTCGACGCCACCGACGACGACGCCCCCGAGGCTGCCCTCGGCGAGCGCGGCGATGATCGCGTTGCCGTCACGGCCGGGACCGTCGGGCAGCGTGGTCGATGCCCCACGCGGTGGCGGCGTCGACGCGGGCCGAGGCGTCGCCGACCGGGCGACCGCCGGGCAGCAGGGTCGGCAGGCAGCCGGCCTCGACCGCACCGCGGTCGCCGGCACGGCGGGGCACCCAGGCGAGCCGGGCTCCCGTGGTGCGGGCGAGCTCGACCGCCGCCGTCAGGGCGCCGTGGCTGCTGGGCCAGCCGCTCGCCCACGAGGATCACGCCGCCGGAGTCCAGGGCGGTGGTGGCCGTCGTCGGCCAGGGCGCGCAGCGCCTCGGCCTCCTCGCCGGGGGCGGTCGGGACCAGCCGGCCCTTCATCTTGCCCAGGCCGCGGGTGGTGAAGGGGGCCAGGGCGACGACCTTGGTCGTGCCCTTCGACGCCTTGCGCAGCCGCAGGAAGATCGTCGCCGCCTCGTCCTCGGGCTCGAGGCCCGCCGAGCACGACGACCGACGCGCGCTCGAGGTCGGCGTACGTGACGTCCATGGAGAGCGCGACGAGCGAGGCGAGGAAGTCGGCCTCCTCGGCGGTGTGGGGACGGGCGCGGAAGTCGATGTCGTTGGTGCCGAGGGAGACCCGGGCGAACTTGGCGTAGGCGTAGGCGTCCTCGGCGGTGACGCGACCACCGGTCAGGACGCGCGGCGCTGCCCGCCGCGTGCAGGCCGCGGGCCGCGACGGCGAAGGCCTCGGGCCACGACGCCGGCCGGAGCTCCCCGTCCTCGCGGCACCATCGGGTGGGTGAGGCGGTCGTCCTGGCGGGAGTAGTGGAAGGCGAAGCGGTCCTTGTCGCTGATCCACTCCTCGTTGACCTCGGGGTCGTTGCCGGCGAGGCGACGCATGACCTTGCCGCGCCGGTGGTCGACGCGGATGGCGGCACCGCAGGAGTCGTGCTCGGCGACGCTGGGCGTGGAGACGAGGTCGAAGGGGCGCGAGCGGAAGCGGTACTCCGCGCTCGTGAGCGCACCGACCGGGCAGATCTGGATCGTGTTGCCCGAGAAGTAGGAGAGGAACGGCGCGCCGTCGGCGATGCCGATCTGCTGCTGGGCGCCCCGCTCGATCGAGCGCGATGAACGGGTCACCGGCGATCTCGTCGGCGAAGCGGGTGCAGCGCTGGCACACGATGCAGCGCTCGCGGTCGAGCAGCACCTGGGGCGAGATGTTGATCGGCTTGGGGAAGGTGCGCTTGACGCCGTCGAAGCGGGTCTCGCCGCGGCCGTTGGACATCGCCTGGTTCTGCAGGGGGCACTCGCCGCCCTTGTCGCAGACGGGGCAGTCGAGCGGGTGGTTGACCAGCAGGAACTCCATGATCCCCTGCTGCGCCTTGTCGGCCACGGGGCTCGTCGCCTGCGTGCTCGACGACCATGCCCTCGGCCACCGTGCATCGTGCACGAGGCCTGCGGCTTGGGGATCGGCTTGCCGTTGCCGGCGTCCGGGATGTCGACCAGGCACTGGCGGCAGGCACCGACGGGGGCCAGCAGCGGGTGGTCGCAGAAGCGCGGGATCTGGACGCCGACCTGCTCGGCGGCGCGGATGACCAGCGTGTCCTTGGGGACGCTGACCTGGACGCCGTCGATCGTCAGCGGTGACCGTGTCGATCTTGGCCGGGGTGGTCGTCATGCAGTGGCTCCGGCTGGGCGAAGCCGGTCGAGGCGGCCGGGTCGAACGGGCACCCACCGTGGCTGAGGTGCGCGAGGTACTCGTCGCGGAAGTACTTGATCGAGCTCGAGATCGGGCTGGTCGCGCCGTCGGCGAGCGCGCAGAACGAGCGGCCCAGGATGTTGTCGCACTGGTCGAGGAGCAGGTCGAGGTCGACTCGCTGCCCTCGCCCTTCTCCAGCCGGGCCAGCGTCTGCACCAGCCACCACGTGCCCTCGCGGCACGGGGTGCACTTGCCGCAGGACTCGTGCTTGTAGAACTCGGTCCAGCGCAGCACGGCACGCACGACGCAGGTCGTCTCGTCGAAGATCTGGAGCGCGCGGGTGCCGAGCATCGAGCCGGCCGCGCCGACGCCCTCGAAGTCGAGGGGTACGTCGAGGTGCTCGGTGGTCAGCAGCGGGGTGCTGGAGCCGCCGGGGGTCCAGAACTTCAGCTCGTGGCCCTCGCGGATGCCACCGGCCAGGTCGATCAGCTGGCGCAGCGTGATGCCGAGCGGGGCCTCGTACTGGCCGGGGCGCAGTGACGTGGCCGGACAGGCTGAAGATGCCGAAGCCCTTGGACTTCTCGGTGCCCATCGAGGCGAACCACTCGGCGCCGTTGCCGATGATGCTCGGCACCGACGCGATGGACTCGACGTTGTTGATCACCGTGGGGCTGGCGTAGAGGCCGGCCACCGCGGGGAACGGCGGGCGCAGGCGCGGCTGGCCGCGGCGACCCTCGAGGCCCTCGAGCAGGGCGGTCTCCTCGCCACAGATGTAGGCGCCCGCTCCGGCGTGCACGACGACGTCGAGGTCGTAGCCCGAGCCGTGGATGTCCTTGCCGAGGTGCCCGGCCAGGTAGGCCTCCTGGACGGCGCGCTGGAGGCGGCGGACGACGTGCAGCACCTCGCCGCGCACGTAGATGAAGGCGTGGTTGGCGCGGATGGCGAACGAGCTGATGATGACGCCCTCGAGCAGCGTGTGGGGGCTGGCCATCATGAGCGGGATGTCCTTGCAGGTGCCCGGCTCGGACTCGTCGGCGTTGACCACGAGGTACTTGGGCTTGGGGTTGTCCTGCGGGATGAAGCCCCACTTCATGCCGGTGGGGAAGCCCGCGCCGCCGCGACCGCGCAGGCCGGAGTCCTTGACGGCGGTGATGATCGTCGTCCGGGTGCCATGCCCAGCGCCGTGCGCATCGCGCCGTAGCCGCCGCGTCCCTCGTACGACGCGAGGGTCCAGGAGCGCTCGGCGTCCCAGTTGTCGGTGAGGACCGGGGTCAGGGTGTCTGTCTTCACTTCGCCTCCTCGGTTCCCTGGGCGTCGTCCTCGTGCTTGAGGTCGGCGTCGGAGCGCTGGACCGCGCCCTCGGAGTCCTGGCGGTCGGCCTCGTGGCTGCCGTCGGCACCCGTCGCGGCCGCGGCGGGCTCGTCGGCGGTGCGACCGCCGGCGTTGCCGCCCGGTGCCGTCCAGCCCCGCTCGCGCGCGATGCCCAGGCCCACCAGCGAGGCGGGACCGGCGGACGGCCCCTCGTCGGCCAGGTCGTCGGGGAAGCCCGCGAGCACCCGCTCGGCCTCGCGCCAGGTGCACAGGCGCGGGCCGCGGGTGGAGTGGACGTCCTTGCCGGCGCGCAGGTCGTCGACGACCTGGACGGCCGAGTCGGGCGTCTGGTTGTCCATGAACTCCCAGTTGACCATCATCACCGGGGCGTAGTCGCAGGCCGCGTTGCACTCGACGTGCTCGAGGGTGATCGTGCCGTCGGCGGTGGTCTCGTCGTTGCCGACGTCGAGGTGCTCCTTGAGCCGCTCGAAGATCAGGTCGCCACCCATGACGGCGCACAGCGTGTTGGTGCAGACCCCGACGTGGTAGTCGCCGACGGGCTTGCGCTTGTACATCGTGTAGAAGGTCGCCACGCCGCTGACCTCGGCCGGCGGAGATGCCCAGGATCTCGGCGCACGCCTCGATGCCCTCGGGCGTCACCCGCCCCTCGCTCGGACTGCACGAGGTGCAGCATCGGGAGCAGTCCCGAGCGGGCCTCGGGGTAGCGCGCGGCGATCTGGCGCAGCTCGGCCTAGGTCTGCTGGGTGAGGGCCCGGTCGTTCTCGGTGAAGCGGTCGGGTGCGGGGTGGTTCATCGGGGTCCCCTCGGTGTTGCCGAACGGAGGAGCGAAGCGGAGGAGCGCGGGAACATCGTGGGGTGATTCATCGGTCGACGCCTCCCATGACGGGGTCGATCGAGGCGATGGCGACGATGACGTCGGCGACCATGCCGCCCTCGCTCATCACGCTCGTCGCCTGGAGGTTGGTGAAGGACGGGTCGCGGAAGTGCGCCCGGAACGGTCGCGTGCCGCCGTCGGAGACGACGTGCGCGCCGAGCTCGCCGCGGGGCGACTCGACCGGGACGTAGGCCTGGCCGGCCGGGACCCGGAAGCCCTCGGTGACCAGCTTGAAGTGGTGGATCAGCGCCTCCATCGACTCCCCCATGATGTGGCGGATGTGGTCGAGGGAGTTGCCCATGCCGTCGGAGCCGATGGACAGCTGGCTGGGCCAGGCGATCTTCTTGTCGCCGACCATCACCGGCGCGCCCTCGAGGTCGGCGAGCCGCTCGGCCGCCTGCTCGACGATCTTGCAGCGACTCGTCCATCTCGGCCAGGCGCACCCGGAAGCGGCCGTAGGCGTCGGCGGTGTCCCAGGTCTGGACGTCGAAGTCGTAGTCCTCGTAGCCGCAGTAGGGCTGCGTCTTGCGCAGGTCCCAGGCGTAGCCGGTGGCGCGCAGCGGCGGGCCGGTGAGGCCCAGCGCCAGGCAGCCGGCCAGGTCGAGGTGGCCGACGCCCTCGAGGCGGGCCTTGAAGATCGGGTTGGCGTTGCAGAGGGCGGCGTACTCGGGCAGGCGCTTCCGCATCAGCGCGATGAAGTCGCGGATCTCGTCGAGCGCGCCGGGCGGGAGGTCCTGGGCGACGCCGCCGGGGCGGATGAACGCGTGGTTCATCCGCAGCCCGGTGATCAGCTCGAACAGGTCGAGCACGAGCTCGCGCTCGCGGAAGCCGATCGTCATCACCGTCAGGGCGCCGATCTCCATGCCGCCGGTCGCGATGGCGACCAGGTGGGAGGAGATGCGGTTGAGCTCCATGAGGAGCACCCGCATGACCTGGGCCTTCTCCGGGATGTCGTCCTCGATGTCGAGCAGCCGCTCGACGCCCAGGACAGTAGGTCGCCTCGTTGTAGAACGGCGAGAGGTAGTCCATCCGGGTGCAGAAGGTGGTGCCCTGGACCCAGGAGCGGTACTCCATGTTCTTCTCGATGCCCGTGTGGAGGTAGCCGATGCCGCAGCGGGCCTCGGTCACCGTCTCGCCCTCGAGCTCGAGGATCAGGCGCAGCACGCCGTGGGTCGACGGGTGCTGGGGACCCATGTTGACGACGACCCGCTCGTCGGCGGCGTCGCCCAGGCCCTGGGTGATCGAGTCCCAGTCCTGGCCGGTGACCGTGAAGACCTTGCCCTGGCTGGTCTCGCTCGGGTCGGCGTACAGGTCCTGCTGGTTCTCTGCGTCGGCTCTGTGTCGTCGGCTTCTGTGTCGTGGCCATCAGTTGTACGACCTCCGCTGGTCGGGCGGCGGGACGGACCCGCCCTTGTACTCCACGGGGATGCCGCCCAAGGGGTAGTCCTTGCGCTGCGGGTGGCCCGGCCAGTCGTCGGGCATCAGGATGCGGGTCATGGCCGGGTGGCCGTCGAAGACGGATGCCGAACATGTCCCACGTCTCGCGCTCGTGCCAGTCGATGGTGGGGTAGATGCTCACCAGGCTGGGGACGTGCGCGTCGGCGTCGGGGCACGAGACCTCGAGGCGCACGCGACGGTTGTGGGTCATCGAGAGCAGGTGGTAGACCGCGTGCAGCTCGCGCCCGGCGTCGTCGGGGTAGTGGACGCCGCTGCACGCCGGAGCAGAACTCGAAGCGCAGCGTCCTCGTCGTCGCGGAGCATCTGCGCGACGAAGGGCAGGTCCTCGCGGCGGACGTGGAAGGTGATCTCGCCGCGGTGGACCACGACCGACTCGATCGCGCGGTCGAGGTCGGTCTGGCGCAGTCGCGCCTCGAGGGCGTCGGCGACCTCGTCGAACCACCCGCCGTACGGACGCTGGGACGGCGCTGGGGAACACGATCGGGGAGACCAGGCCGCCGTAGCCGGAGGTGTCACCGGTGCCGGAGACGCCGAACATGCCGCGGCGCTGGCCCGCCGAGCGGACCTCGGTGCCCTCGCCGCCGGGCGCCGGCAGGTTCTCCGGCGACTGCTCGATGGCCGGCTGGTCGACGTGCGCCGTCTCCGGCTTGTCGGAGGGGTTGTCCTGCGGGTCGCTCATCGCAGCAGGCCTCGCATCTGGCACGTGGGCAGCGCCTTGAGCGCGGTGGTCTCTGCTCCTCGATCTCCGCGAGGCGGTTGGCGCCGAGCTTGGTGGCCTGGACCTGGTCGTGGAGCTTGAGGATCGCGTCGATGAGCATCTCGGGCCGCGGCGGGCAGCCGGGGAGGTACATGTCGACGGGGACGATGTGGTCGACGCCCTGGACGATGGCGTAGTTGTTGAACATGCCGCCGGAGCTGGCGCACACGCCCATCGCGAGGACGTACTTGGGCTCGGCCATCTGGTCGTAGATCTGGCGCAGGACGGGGGCCATCTTCTGGCTGACCCGACCGGCCACGATCATCAGGTCGGCCTGGCGCGGGCTGGCCCGGAAGACCTCCATGCCGAAGCGGGCCAGGTCGTACTTCGGGTCCGCCGGAGGTCATCATCTCGATGGCGCAGCAGGCCAGGCCGAAGGTCGCGGGCCAGAACGACGCCTTGCGCATGTAGCCGGCGACACCCTCGACCGTGGTCAGGAGCACGCCGCTCGGAAGCTTCTCTTCGAGTCCCATGATTCAGTCCCAGTCCAGTCCGCCGCGACGCCAGACGTACGCGTAGGCCACGAACACCGTGGCGATGAAGATGACCATCTCGATGAGCCCGAAGAGCCCCATGGCGTCGAAGTGCACGGCCCAGGGGTAGAGGAAGATGATCTCGATGTCGAAGATGATGAACATCATCGCGGTGATGTAGTACTTCACCGGGATGCGGCCGCCACCGATGGGCTGCGGGGTGGGCTCGATGCCGCACTCGTAGGAGTCGAGCTTGGCGCGGTTGTAGCGCTTCGGCCCGATGAGCGCGCTCATGACGACCGAGCCGACGGCGAAGGCCGCGGCGATGGCCGCCAGCACGAGCACTGGCGTGTAGAGCTCCATCGAGCTGTCCCTTCCTCGTCCCTGTGCACCGCCTGCCTGTGCACCTCACCGCCACCAGCGGGCCACCGCGACCAGGTCGCATGTGGCTTTGTGAACTCCTTCACTAGTGGCGCAGCCCACAGTGTAGGACCCGTCACGCCGGTCGTCACGCGGGGGGCCGTCGAGCCCCTCACCCCGCCTCACCTGCGGATTTAACGCACGCAGGGCTTGTCTAAATGCGGTGCTGGGGGCCGGCTCTCAGGCCGTCGCGCGGTGCAGGGCGACGATGCCGCCCGAGAGGTTGCGCCACTGCGGCGACTGCCAGCCCGCGGCGGCGACCATCGCGGCCAGGCCCTGCTGGTCGGGCCAGGCGCGGATCGACTCGGCGAGGTAGACGTAGGCGTCCGGGGACGAGGAGACCGCCCGGGAGATCGCGGGGAGGGCCTTCATGAGGTACTCCATGTAGACGGTCCGGAACGGCGCGAACGTCGGGCTGCTGAACTCGCACACGACGAGGCGGCCGCCGGGCCGGGTGACCCGGCGCATCTCGCGCAGCCCGGCCTCCGGGTCGACGATGTTGCGCAGGCCGAACGAGATGGTCACCGCGTCGAAGGTGTCGTCGGCGAAGGGCAGCCGGGTGCCGTCGCCCGCGGTGAAGGGGAGGTGCCGGCGGGCCCGCTTGCCGACCTGCAGCATGCCGAGCGAGAAGTCGCACGGGACGACGTACGCGCCGGCGTCGGCGAAGGGCTGGCTCGAGGTGCCGGTGCCGGCCGCGAGGTCGAGCACGCGGTCGCCGTACGACGGGGCGACGGCGTCGATGACGTCGCGCCGCCAGCGGCGGTCCTGGCCCAGCGAGAGGACGTCGTTGGTGACGTCGTACCTCTGGGCGACCGCATCGAACATGCGTCGGACGTCGGTCGGCTGCTTGTCGAGCTCTGCGCGGGCCACGCGGTGAGCGTAGTCGGACGCAACTTCTCGATGTCGGTCGGCGTCCTCTACGATGACGACCACTTCCTACCTCGGAGATCCCATGCCTCTCGCCCGGTCCGCGCGCCTCGTCCTGGCGCTCGTGCTCACCCTCGGCCTCGCCGGCCTCGGCGCCACCGTCCCGCTCGCCCCGGCCCGGGCCGACGACGCCGCATCCGCCCGCGCCTTCGACCCGCTGCGCTTCGGCGACACCGGCTGGCGGGTGCGGGAGCTCCAGAGCCGGCTGCACCAGCTGGGCCTCCACTCCGAGGTGGTCACGAGCCGGTTCGACGCGCAGACGCGCGCGGGCGTGCGCACCTTCCAGGCGCGCCGCAAGCGCGCGACCACCGGCCGCGTCGACGCACGCACGTGGAGCAGGCTGGTCTCCGTCACGACCCAGCCGACCCGCGAGGCGCTGCACAACGTCTACACGCCCGGCCCGGCGATCCTCGCCGCGGGCGACCGGGGCCTCGCCGTGCGCCGCGTCCAGGCCCGGCTGGCGCAGCTGCAGTGGTGGAGCGGTGACGTGACCGGGATCTACGACGCCCGCACCACCGAGGCCGTCCGCGGCTTCCAGGCCAAGCGCCGCATCCCCGTCACCGGCGAGGTCGACCGACGGACCCTCGACCGGCTCGCCGCGGATGACCCGCCAGCCCACCAAGGCCGAGCTCTTCAACATCGAGCCGCAGGGCCCGGCCCTCGACCCTCGCTGCATGACCGGGCGCGCGATGTGCGTCGACAAGACCTCGCGGTCCCTGCGCTGGGTGGTCGACGGGGTGGTGCGGACCCGCGTCGACGTGCGGTTCGGCTCCGACGAGCTGCCGACCCGCGAGGGGGCGTTCTCGGTGTTCCGCAAGAGCCGCGACCACGTGTCGAGCCTCTACGACACCCCGATGCCGTTCGCGATGTTCTTCTCGGGTGGCCAGGCGGTGCACTACTCCCCCGACTTCGCGGCGACCGGCTACGACGGCGCCTCGCACGGGTGCGTCAACGTGCGCGACTACGACGCCGTGCGGCGGCTGTTCGACCAGGTGCACCTCGGCGACAAGGTGATCGTCTACCGCTCGTGACGTCGCCGGCCCGACGTCCTGGCTCGGGCCCGCGGGGCCCGTCGCAGTAGGCTCCGGGTCGTGACGAGTGCGGCGACCACCCCCGTGACGACCGCGTCCAGCCCCCTCGTGGTGCGGACGACGGCGGTCGACCTCGGGGACCCCGCCACCACCCGCCTGCTCGACCTGCTGCCCGCCGACGCGCCGGTGACGTGGCTGCGCAACGGCGAGGGCCTCGTCGGCTGGGGCGTCGCCGCCCAGGTCCGCACCAGCGGCACCGCCCGCTTCAGCGACGCCGACAAGTGGTGGGCGGAGACCACTGACCGGGCCGACGTCCTCGACGAGGTCGTCGAGCCCGGCACCGGCCTGGTCGCGTTCGGCTCGTTCGGCTTCGCCGACGACCCCGGCGACTCGGTGCTCGTCGTCCCCCGGGTGGTGCTGGGTCGCCGCGGCGACCGCGCCTGGGTCACCACCGTCGGCGACGCGGCCCTCGCCGAGGCCCCTGCACGTCGCGCCGGCCGACGTCCCCCCGGCCCCCGTCGGGCTGAGCTTCGCCGACGGCGCCCTCAACGGGGAGGCCTGGATGAGCGTCGTCGCCGACGCGGTCTCCCGGATCAACGCCGGCGCGCTGGAGAAGGTCGTGCTCGCCCGCGACCTCATCGCCACCTGCGCCGAGCCCGTCGACGTGCGCTGGGCGCTGCACCGCCTCGCCGTCGACTACGCCATGTGCTGGACCTTCCACGTCGACGGCCTCTTCGGGGCCACGCCCGAGATGCTGGTGCGCCGCGAGCGTGGCCTCGTCACGTCCCGCGTGCTCGCCGGGACCATCCGGCGTACGGGCGACGACGAGCGCGACCTCGCGCTGGCCGCGACGCTGGCGCGCTCGTCGAAGGACCTCGAGGAGCACGAGTACGCCGTCCGCTCGGTCGCCGACGCCCTCGAGCCGCACTGCTCGTCGATGAACGTGCCCGAGGCGCCCTTCGTCCTGCACCTGCCCAACGTCATGCACCTCGCCACCGACGTGGCCGGGGTGGTCCACGACGCGGCCACGGTGTCCTCCCTCCAGCTCGCCGAGGCGCTGCACCCCTCGGCCGCGGTCGGCGGGACCCCGACCCCGGAGGCCGTCGCGCTCATCGGCGAGATCGAGGGCATGGACCGCGACCGCTACGCCGGCCCGGTCGGCTGGATCGACGCCACCGGCGACGGCGAGTGGGGCATCGCGCTGCGCTCGGCGCTCGTGCAGGGCCCGACGGTGCGGCTCTTCGCCGGGTGCGGCGTGGTCGGCAGCTCCGACCCGGAGGCCGAGCTGGCCGAGTCCCAGGCGAAGTTCGTCCCGGTCCGCGACGCCCTGTCGGGCCAGATCTGAGCCGTCCGGGCCCTACAGGTCCTCGCCGGGCTGCCGGCGTACGAACTCCTGCCCCTCCGGCAGCAGGTTGCCCATGTGTGTGGCGACCATGTCGAGCCCGATGTCGCTGTAGACCCGGTCGTGGATCCCCAGCGAGCGCGGCGCCCCGACCTCGCGGACGAAGTCCACGGCCTCGCTCACCTTGAGCCACGGCGCGCTCACCGGCGCGAGGAGCACGTCGACCGCCCGTCCGGGCGCGGTGAGGGCGTCACCGGGGTGGTAGACGGCGGCCCCGCCGACGGTGACGAGGTATCCGGAGTTGTCGAAGCGGTCGTAGTCGGGGTGGATGACCGCGTGCTTCTCCCCCACCACCTCGACCGGCAGTCCGGACACGTCGAGACGGTCGCCCGGGCGGACGACGGTCACGCGCTCGGCGACGTCGGGCGCCTGCTCGCGCAGCAGCCGGGCCACCGCCTCGATCGTCCAGATCGGGGCGTCGGAGCGGCGCAGCAGGTCGGGGTGGACGTGGTCGGCGTGCTCGTGGGTGATGAGGACGGCGGTCGCGCCGTCGAGCGCCTCCGGCTCGCTGAAGACCCCCGGATCGAGGACGACGGCGGCCCCGTCGTGCTCGATGCGCACGCACGCGTGGCCGAACTTCGTGATCCGCATCCCGCCACAGTAGGCCGATCCCGGAATCCGGTCATCCCCGTCCGACACCGCCGTTCGATGCGGAGGATCAGGTCCCGGAAGTTAAGGTGTGGTCGCCCTCGAGTGCAGTGGGGGAACGTCAACCGCACCCGATCGAATGAGAGAACCCATGTCTGGACGCCGCGCCCTCGCAGGAAGCCTGCTCGCGCTGCTGATGCCCGCCTCGATGATCCTGGTCACGCAGACCAGCTCGTCGAGCGCCGACACCTCCGACTCCATCTCGACCTCCGTCAGCGAGCGTCGGGCCAAGAAGACCCGCGTCAGCCTGGTGGCCCTGCCCCAGATCGTCGGCCAGGGCAAGAGCCCCGCGTCGGCCGGATCGGCCCAGGCCGGCCTGACCGCCACCGTCAAGCCGGGCAAGCCCGGTCGCACCGTTGCCCTGCAGGTCAAGAAGGGCAGCAAGTGGAAGACGGTCAAGAAGACCAAGGTGAACAAGAAGGGTCGCGCCGAGTTCGGTGCGCCGATCTCCAAGGGCGGCCAGGCGCTGACCTACCGCGCCCAGGCGATGGCGTTCAAGGGCTCCAAGGCCGGCAAGAGCCCGTCGGTCAGCACCTCCCGCTGGATGACCCCGACCTGGACCGACGAGTTCTCCGGCAGCACGCTGGACCCGGTCTGGAACCACCGCGGCGGCTCCTACGAGCCCGAGAGCCTGCGCGCCTGCTCCAAGGGTGACCCGCGCGCCGTCTCCGTCGGCGGCGGCACCGCCCGCCTGAGCGTCATCAAGGACCCGAGCCGCTCGACGAAGTGCGTGGCCAAGAAGGACGGCAAGTCCACCGGCAAGTTCGCCTACCGCCTCAACGGCCACATCGGCACCCAGGGCGCGTTCTCGTACAAGTACGGCTTCGCGGCCGCCCGCATCAAGTTCCAGAAGTCGCGCGGCCAGCACGGCGCGTTCTGGATGCAGCCCGCCGTCAGCGTGTCCGGTGCCACCGACCCGCGCCTCACCGGTGCCGAGATCGACGTCATCGAGTACTTCGGCGACAAGCACCCCGAGGGTGGCCTGACGTCCTTCGTCTACTCGAAGAACAACAAGGGCCAGGGCGTCAAGACCGGCTCGTGGATCAAGGACTCGCCCTCGTTCCTCAAGAACAAGAAGGACGGCTGGTCCAAGAACTTCCACGTCTTCTCGGTGGAGTGGACGCCCAACGTCTACATCTTCCGGATCGACGGCAAGGAGACCTACCGCACCAAGGTCGGCGTCTCCGGCCAGCCGCAGTACCCGATCCTGAGCATGCTCGCGTCCGACTACGAGATCTCCAAGATCGTCAAGGACAGCAAGCTCCCGCAGTCGATGAGCGTCGACTGGATCCGGGTCTGGCAGGCCTGATCGGCCGGCCCCAGGGCCAGGCTCACCGCACGACGTACGACGCGTCGTCCCGCTCCGGCGGGACGGCGCGTCGTCGCATTTCGGCCCCGCCCTCGCGCCGTACGCCGGGACGGCTCAGCCGGTGAGGTGGTGCACGTAGCACCAGCGCCAGTCCTCGCCGGGCTGGGCCGACTGCATGACCGGGTGGGTGGTCTCGTGGAAGTGCTCGGTGGCGTGCCGGAAGGGCGAGGAGTCGCAGCAGGCCACCTGCCCGCAGGTGAGGCAGCGGCGCAGCGAGACCCAGTGCACCCCGGCGACGACGCACTCGTCGCACACCAGCCCGTCGTCGGCCGACGCGGGCGGACGGGCGGGCGTCTCGTCGAGGTGGTCGCAGGTGTCCCCGCGCCGCACCCGGGCGTTGCGGGCCTCGTCGCGGTCGTCCTCGTCGCCGAGGGCGACGTCGAGCATGGACTCCTCGACGTCGAGCACCGCCAGCACGTCACGGATGACGTCGCTGGCCACGGTGCCCGTGTTGCGGATCTCGAGCACCCGCTCCCGCTCGGCGCCGATCATGGCCACCCTGACCCGCGCGTAGAGGTCGCTGGGCGACTCCTGGCCGGCGGTCGTGGACAGCCGCTCCCAGGCGGCGAAGTTGCGCTGCTCGACCCGCTGCCGGATCTGGTCGAGGACGCCGTGCGGGTCGTCGGTATCCATCCGCTCGAGCTCCTTGAAGCCGGCCTTGGAGGCCTGCTGGAGCACCGACGCCCGGGCCAGGGCGTCGTCGAGCGGGTCGGGCGACGGCACCCGCAGGGTGCGGGCCACCCACGGCAGGGTGAGGCCCTGGAGGAAGAGGGTGCCGGCCACCACCGTGAAGGCGATGAGCAGCAGCACCTCGCGGTGCTCGGTCTCCTCGGGGATGACGAAGGCCGCCGCCAGCGTCACCACGCCGCGCATGCCGGCCCAGCCGAGGACGAAGCTGTACTGCCACGGCGGCAGCTGGCCGCTGTCGGGGTCCGGACCGGGCCGGACCAGCAGGTAGCGCGCCGCGAACACCCAGACCAGCCGCAGCACCACCGTGGTCAGCAGCGCCGCCCCGCACACGGCGGTGATGAGCCCCGGGGAGAGCTCGCTGTCCGCGACCCCCTCGAGGATCCAGCGGGCCTGGAGGCCGATGAGCAGGAAGACGGTGTTCTCCAGCAGGAAGGCGATGGTCCGCCAGTTGATGCGCTCCGCGATCCGCGACTGCGCGGTCTGGATGACCGGCGCCTTGTGCCCGAGCAGCAGGCCGGTCACCACGACGGAGATGACGCCCGAGGAGTGCAGCTCCTCGGCGAGGAGGTAGGCCGCGAACGGCGTGACCAGCGAGATCGCGGTGTCCATCAGCGGGTCGGTGACGAGCAGGCGGACCTTGGCCACCACGACGAAGACCACGAAGCCGAGTGCGGCACCACCGACGGAGGCCCACAGGAAGTCCAGGCCCACGTCGAGGGCCTCCACGCCGACCGAGCTGGCCGCCAGCGCGGTGCGCAGGGTGACCAGGGCGGTCGCGTCGTTGAGCAGCGACTCGCCCTCGAGGATGGTGACGATCCGTCGTGGCAGCCCGATCTTGCGGGCGATCGCGGTCGCCGCCACCGCGTCCGGCGGCGCCACGACGGCGCCCACGGCGATGGCCAGCGGCCAGGAGATGGCCGGCACCATCACGTGCACGACCGCCCCGACCCCGAAGGCCGTGAAGAGCACCAGCCCGACCGAGAGCAGCAGGATCGGGCGCCGGTTGGCGTTGAAGTCGACCAGCGACGTCTGCAGCGCTGCGGCGTACAGCAGCGGGGGCAGGAAGCCCAGCAGCACCACCTCGGCCTCGAGGCGGACCTCCGGGACGAACGGCAGGTAGGTCCCGGCGACCCCGACCAGGATCAGCAGCAGCGGGGCGGGCAGGTCGAAGCGCTCGGCCAGCGCCGTGCCGGCGAGGACCACGACGACGAGGGCGACGAGGAAGAGGGCGATCTCCACCCGTCGATTCTGGCAGGAGTACGACGCGGGGTCGCCGCGCGTCCGCGGGGCACGGGGTCCGGGCCCCACCGGGCGGCTGGGATGATCTGCGGGTGCGACGACTCGGGAGGATGCTGCTGGCCCTCGTCGGGCTCGCGTGCCTCCTCGCCGGGGCCGGGGCGGCGGCCTTCGTCGGCTCCGACGACACCGTGTTCAACCGCCCGGCCGCGCTCGGCCCCGACGGGCGCCCGGTCCTCACCGCACCCGACCTGCTGGCCTGGGACGGCGTGACGGTGACCCTGCGCGCCCAGGCGCCCGACGGCGTGTTCATCGGCACCGCGCACCCGGTCGACGTCGCCGACTACGTCGGCGGCTCCACGCGCGTGCGGCTCGAGGGGGTCACGCTCGACGGCGTGGTCGCCGAGGACGCGGGCCGGGGCGCGCCGCGGCACCCCGAGGACGCCGACTTCTGGACCCGGGAGATGACCGGCACCGGACCGCAGGAGCTGGCCCTCGACCGCAGCACCTCGGCCGCCCAGTGGGTGATCGCCCCGCTCGGCGGCGCCGGCCCGACGACGGTGTCCTTCGGCGTGACCGTCGAGGGGGCCTACCTCGCCGCGCTGGGCGTCGCGGGTGCCGGGCTGCTGCTGCTGGTCCTGGCCGTCGAGCTGCTGCGTCCGCGAGGTCCCCGGCGCCCCCGTCCCGCGCGGGGCCGGGTGTCCGAGCCCGACGACTCCGTCGATCCCGTGCCCGTCCGCCGTCCGGGCGCCCGCAAGGCCGCCCGCCCCCGCCGCCGCGCCCGCAGCACCGCCGCCACCCTCGCCGTGGTGCTCCTCGTGAGCGGGTGCCAGCTCCCGCAGCCGTCGACCGAGGAGGCCGCCGGCCTCGCCCGGACCAAGGTGTCGCTCACCGAGGACGACCTGCCGGCGCTCTACGCGTCGTACGACGCACGGCGGGCCCGGGCGGTCCGCCGCGCCGGCCCACCGGCGTACCGCGAGGGCCCGTGGCGCGCCGCCGACCGCGGGCTGGCGCTGGCCGTGGACCGCTACGAGACCTCGACCCGACGCACCATGCGGCTCGGTCACGGGCACGCGGCCGCGCACACCGGGCTGCGGGTCTACGCCGCCCGGTTCGACGCCTACCCGATGTGGGCGCTCGTGGCGGCACGCGCCCGCGGCGGCGACCCCGAGGTGCACGTGATGGTCCGCGACTCGGTGACGTCGCCCTGGCGGATGGAGGCCCGGACCGAGGTCACCGACGAGCTCCCGCGGTCGGGACGACCCACCACGCTCCCCGGCGACGGGGTCCGCGAGGCGGCCACCGGGGCCCGGGCCGCCTGGGCCGCGTTCCTCGAGCGCGGCACCGAGGACGGCCTGCGGGTCGACGAGGCGTCGCGGGCGTGGCGCCGGGCGATGGCCGACCTGGGCTCGCGGGCGATCTTCCGCGGCTGGGAGGTCGGGACGAGGGCCGAGGACGCCCCCGTGCGCGTCGTGGCCGTCGCGGACGGCCACCTCGCCCTGGTGGCGCTGCGGGTCGTCACCCGGCTGCGCGGTCGTCCCGACCTGGCGGTGCGGTGGAACCCGCCCTACGCCCGGCTCCGTGCCGGGGAGGGGGGCGTGCTGGTCGTCGACGAGCTCGCGGTCGGCCTGGTGCACCTGCCGGACGACGGTCCGCCGACGCTGCTGGGGACGACCTTCAGCGAGATCCCGGTCGGAGCGACCTGATCCGGGCGTCGAGGTCGCGGCGGTTGTCGCGACGGACGACGGCCTCGACCACCTCGATGCCGCCGTTGGGTGAGCCGAGCGCCTGCTCGAGCTCGGGCAGGCTCGTGACCCGCAGGTGCGGGGTGCGAGTGGCCGCGCAGAGGCTCGCGAGGTCCACGTCGTGCGGCGTCCCGAAGAGGGTGTCGAAGGCGTCGCGGTGCTCGTCGGCGCCCTGCTCCAGCATGCTGAAGATCGACCCGCCGTTGTCGTTGACGACCACGACCGTGAGGTCGGGGCGCTGCTCGCGGGGACCGAGCACCAGCCCGGTCATGTCGTGCACGAAGGTCACGTCGCCCATCAGGGCCAGGGCCCGGGTGCTGCGGGGGCGGCCCAGCGCGGCGCCGATCGCGGTCGACACCGTGCCGTCGATCCCGGCCAGGCCCCGGTTGGCGATCACCTTGCGCCGGTCGCCGACGGCGTAGCGCGCCACCATCAGGTCCAGGTCGCGGATCGGGCTGGAGGCGCCGACGTGCAGCAGCCCCCCGGGCGGCAGCGCCCGGCTGACCGCGCCCGCGACCTCGTACGGCGTGAGGTCGGGCTCGGCGGCGAGCAACCGGTCGAGCTGGCGGCCCACGGAGCGGTCGGCCTCGCGCCACTCCTCGAGCCAGGCCGGGTCGCCGGTGGCCGCGACGAAGCCGTCGGCCTCCCGGTCGACCGCGAACGGCCGCGCCGACCAGATGCCGCGGGAGCGCATCGAGACGACCTCGACGTCCTCGCGCCCGAGCAGCCGGGTGACGGGGCGGGACAGCGTCGGGTGCCCGGCCACGACGACCCGCTCGACGCGGTCGCCCAGGTCGCTGCCCAGCAGCAGGCGGTAGGTGCGGATGGCGTGGTCGCCGGTGCGCGACCCGCTCGTCGGCTCGGCCAGCAGCGGCCAGCCGGCGTCCTGGGCCAGCACCCGCGCGGGCGGGCCGGCGTCGTCGCCGGCCACCACGACCGTGCGGGGTCCGGCCGGGAGCTCGACGGGCTCCGCGCGGTCGTCCCACGACATGGCCCAGGAGTCGGCAGCCACGTCGGTCCACGGACCGTCGGGGAGCAGCGGCTCGTCGAGGTGGACGTTGAGGTGGACCGGTCCGTCGGTGCGCGACAGCACGCCGCCGACGGCCGGGCCGTCCGGCCGCCAGGACCGTCGTCGGGGCGAAGGCGCCGAAGACCCCGACCTGGTCGGTGGTCTGGTTGGCGCCGGTGCCGCGCATCCGTGCCGGGCGGTCGGCGGTGACGACGACCAGGTCGAGGCCGGCGTGGGCGGACTCCATGACGGCGGGCAGGAGGTTGGCCACGGCCGTCCCGGAGGTGCACACGACGGCCGCGCGGGCGCCCACCTTGGTGAGCCCGAGCGCGAGGAAGCCGGCGGTGCGCTCGTCGACCCGGGTGTGCAGGCGCAGCAGGCCGGCCCGGGCCGCGTCGTGGACCGCGAAGGACAGCGGCGCGTTGCGCGAGCCGGGGCAGAGGACGACCTCGCGCACCCCCGCCGCGAGCAGCGCGGTCACGACGTCGCGGGCCAGGGCGGTCGACGGGTTCACGAGCGCTGATCCTGCCGCACGGACGCCAGCCGGCGCTCCCACCAGGCGACCCGGTCCGGGGCGGCGGCCAGCCGGTCGAGCGCGGCGGGGTCGACGACCGGGGTGCGGACGGGCAGCATCCCGTCGACCGGCAGCAGCGGCTCGGTCACCACGTCGTCGGTGAGCATCTGCACGGTGGCCAGCCCGCAGGCGTGCGGGAGCTCCGGCAGCGCCGCCGCCAGGGCCACCCCCGCGGCGATGCCGACGCTCGACTCGATGGCGCTGGAGACGACGACCGGCAGGCCGATGTCCTCGGCGATCCGCAGGCACGCGCGCACGCCCCCGAGCGGCTGCACCTTGAGGACGGCGATGTCGGCGGCACCCAGGTCGCGCACCCGGTAGGGGTCCTCCGCCCGGCGGATGGACTCGTCGGCGGCGATCGCCACGTCGACGGCGCGGCGTACGGCGGCCAGCTCCTCGACGCTCGCGCAGGGCTGCTCGACGTACTCCAGGCCACCCGCGGCCCGCTCGAGGAGGCGGATCGCGCCGACCGCCTCGTCGACGTCCCAGCCGCCGTTGGCGTCGACCCGGATGGTCCCGCCGGGGCCGAGCGCGTCGCGCACCGCCTCCAGGCGGGCCTCGTCGTCGCCGAGGGTCTGGCCGGCCTCGGCGACCTTGACCTTGGCGGTCGTGCACCCGCCCGCCCGCACGATCGCGTGGGCGCGCTCGGGGCTGCACGCGGGCACCGTCACGTTGACGGGCACGGCGTCACGCACCGGGACCGGCCAGTCCCCGGCTGCGGCCTCCTCGGCGGCCCGCAGCCACGGTCGCGCGGTCGGGGCGTCGTACTCGGGGAAGGGGCTCCACTCCCCCCAGCCGGCCGGTCCCTCGACCAGCACGCCCTCGCGGACGGTGATGCCGCGGAAGCGGGTGCGCAGCGGGATGCTGAAGACGCGGATCACGCCTCCTCCCCCGCGCGCGCCACGAGCGCCTGCCGGTCGACCTTCCCGTTGTCGAGCAGCGGCAACGCGTCCAGGGCGACGACCCGGCGGGGCGCCCACGACCGCGGGTGCACCTCGCCGACCCAGTCGCGGGCCTCCTCCAGGGGCAGGACCCCGACCACGACGACGAAGGCCACGACGCGGTGCCCCCACTCCTCGTCCTCGACGCCGACCACCTCGGCGGAGTCGACGGCCGGGTGCTCGCGCAGCCGGCGCGCGACCGCGGGGAGGGGCACGTTGACGCCGCCGCTGACGACGACGTCGTCGAGGCGGCCGAGCACGTGGAGCCGACCGTCCTCGTCGAGCCGGCCGGCGTCGGCGGTGAGGTACCACCCGTCGACGAGCGTGCTCGCCGTCAGCTCCGGGTCGTCGACGTAGCCCTCGAACAGCGTCGGTCCGCCGATCCGGATCCGGCCGTCGGTCCCGATCGCCACGGCCACGCCGTCGAGCGGGTGGCCGTCGTAGACGCAGCCGCCGGCGGTCTCGCTCGCGCCGTACGTCGCGACGACGTGCAGGCCGGCGTCCTCGGCCCGCCGGCGCAGGGCCGGGTCGATCGGACCCCCGCCGAGCAGGATCGTGCGCAGGTGGCGCAGCGCGTCGACCTCGCGCTCGTCGGTGAGCAGGCGGTGCAGCTGGGTGGGCACCAGCGAGGTGAAGAGGGGGACGTCGCGGTGGTGCGGCAACCCGGCCAGCGTGGCGGCGAAGGAGCCCTCGACCACGACCGGCTCGTGCCCCGCGACCAGCGAGCGGCAGACGACCTGCACGCCCGCGACGTACGACGCCGGCAGCGCCAGGAGCCACTGGCCACCGGCCCCGAGGCGGGCCGCGGAGGCGTGCACGGACGCGAGGACCGCGTGCCGGGCGAGCTCGACGCGCTTGGGGGTGCCGGACGACCCCGACGTCTCCACCACGAGCGGCACGGGCTCGGCCATCACCGCCAGCCAGTCCCGCAGCGCGGCGACCACCTCGGCGGCCCCACCCCGCACCGGACGCAACGAATTCACGAGACGCACGCTAGTCCCGGGGGAGAATGGGTGGCAATGACCTCCCAGCCACCCGATCTGCCGGAGTCCTCGGGGCACTCCGGACCGATGGCACCATCCGCTTCCCCGATCGACCCTGACCCCGGCTGGTGGCAGCGCCAGCTGCCCCCGTCGCCGCTGGCCCGGCGCCTCAGCGTCCAGTCGATCCTGTTCGCCGTCGGCGAGGGCACCTTCATCACCGGCAGCGCGGTCTTCTTCACCCAGATCGTCGGGCTCTCCGCCGCCCAGGTGGGCGTCGGCCTGACCGTGGCCGGGCTGGTCTCGTTCTTCCTCGCCGTCCCGGCCGGCAAGCTGGCCGACCGCGTCGGCACCAAGCGCATCTGGGCCATCAGCGCCGGCATCACCGCGGCGCTCTACCTCGTGTGGCCGTTCATCGACGGGTTCGTCGCCTACGTCGCGATGATGGTCGTGCTCGAGGCGGTGAGCGTCGCCGGCTGGAACGGCCGCGGCGCCTACACGCTCGACATCTTCTCCAAGGAGGAGCGGGTCGAGTCGCTGGCGTTCATGCGCGCCGCCCTCAACATCGGCTTCACCATCGGCGCCCTCATCGGCGGTGCGGCCCTGGCGACCAACAACGACGACGTCGTGCGCGCCGTGCCCGTGCTGACCGCCGCGATCCTCGCCCTCAACACCTTCTGGATCACCCGGCTCCCCGAGCCGCCGGCCAAGGAGCCGACGCACGACGACGACCAGCTCATCAAGCCGGGCGCCCTCAAGAACCGGGCCTTCCTCGGCCTGATGACCGCCGACGGGGTGCTGGGCACCAACCAGGTGCTGCTCAACATCGTGATCCCGCTGTGGCTGGTGGAGGAGACCGACGCCCCCCGGGTGCTGCTGGCGTTCCTCTTCGGCACCAACACCGTGATGGCCGTGCTCCTCCAGGTCGCCGCGGCGCGCGGCGTCGACTCGGTCGCCCGCTCGCTGCGGGCGTCGTACATCTCGGCCTTCTTCTTCGTGCTCTCCTGCCTGATCGTGCTCGTCACCCACGACACGCTCGGCTGGGTCACGATCCTGCTGGTGTGGGTCGGGCACGTCACCGTCACGGGTGCCGAGCTCTTCCAGTCGGCCGGGAGCTGGGGCTACCAGTCGGAGCTGACCGACCCCGACCAGCGCGCCGAGTACCAGGGAGCGGCCCACATCGGTCACACTGCCGGGTCGGTGTGGGCCCCCGCCCTGTTCACCTGGCTGGCGATGGAGCACGGCACCACCGGCTGGCTGGTGATCGCCGCGATCGTCCTGGTCGCCACCGCCACCATGCGTACGACGTCCCGCTCGGCCGAGCGGTACCTGGAGAGGACGACCATGTCGACGGGACGTCCGCGATGAGCATCCTGACGACGCTCAAGCACCAGGCGATCCCCCCGTCGCCGCTGGCCGGGCGGCTGGCGCTGCAGTCGCTGCTGTTCGCGCTCGGTGAGGGCACGTTCATGGCCGGGTCGGCCGTCTTCTTCACGCAGATCGTCGGCCTGACCCCCGCCCAGGTGGGCCTCGGCCTGACGATCGCGGGGATCGCCGGGTTCATCGCGGCGTACCCGATGGGGCGGCTGGTCGACCGCTTCGGCCCCAAGCGCTGCTGGGCGATCAGCTCGGCCGGCCAGGCGGCGATGTTCGCGGTCTGGCCGTTCATCGACAGCTTCGCGGGCTACCTCGCGATGGCCGTCGTGATGGAGGTGATCGGCGCCCTCGGCGGCGTCGCCCACGGCGCGTACACGATCGACGTGCTGCCACCGCGGGAGCGCGTCACCTCGCGGGCCTACATGTACTCCGCGCTCAACGTCGGCTTCACCCTCGGCTCGTTCGTCGGCATCATCGCGCTGGCGCTGGAGTCGCTGACCCTGCTGGGGATGGTGCCGTGGTTCACCGCCGCGGTCTTCATGGTCAACGCCGTCAACGTGACCCGCCTGCCCAAGGCCCCGCACGACCTCAAGACGGTCGACGAGCGCAAGGTCCGGATCGAGGGCCCGGGCCCGATGCGCAACGTCGGCTGGCTGGCCGTCACCTTCTTCACCGGCGTGCTGTGGACCAACCAGGTGATCCTCAACCTGGTCATCCCGCTGTGGCTGGTCGACAAGACCGACGCCCCCTGGGTGGTCCTCGGCTTCCTCTTCGCGACCAACACGGTGATGTGCATCGTGCTGCCGATGGCGGCCGCCCGGGGCGTCAAGGACACCCGCACGGCGTTGCGGGCCATCCGCATCTCGACCGCCTTCTTCGTCGTCTCGTGCGTGATCACGCTGTCGACCCACGAGTCGATCGGGTGGGCCACCATCGCGCTGTTCTTCCTCGGCCACGTCACCCTGACCGGGGCCGAGCTCTTCCTCTCGGCCGCGAGCTGGACCTTCGAGGCCGAGCTGATGGACCCCCGGCGCCGCGGTGAGTACCAGGGCGCCTCCGAGCTCAGCGGCACGCTGGGCCGGGTCTGGGCGCCGGCGGCGTTCACGTTCCTCGCGATGAACTGGGGAGCGATCGGCTGGATGATCATCGCCGGCATCATCACCGCCGCCGCCGTGGCCCTGCACCCCTCCACCGCCATGGCCCGGCGCTTCCTCGAGAAGCACGTCCCGGCCGACGTGCTCGCCGACGCCGCCGCCCACGAGGTCGAGGACGACGTCGCCCCGGTCGGTCCCCCGACGATCGAGCAGCCGGCCGGCCCGGGCGCGCCGGGCGCGCCCTCCGGGGCCGTCGGCCCGGGTGCTTGAATCCTCCGGTGGCATCACCGTCTGACTGGCTCGCCGGAGCCCGCCCCCGCACCCTGCCCGCCGCCGTCGCCCCCGTGCTCGCGGGCACCGGCGTCGCGGCGTACGTCGACGGCGCGGTCTGGTGGAAGGCGCTGCTCGCCCTCGTGGTGAGCCTGGCCCTCCAGGTGGGGGTCAACTACGCCAACGACTACTCCGACGGCATCCGCGGCACCGACGCGGACCGGGTCGGCCCGATGCGCCTCGTCGGCTCGGGCACCGCGTCGCCCGCTGCGGTCAGGGCGGCCGCCTTCGCGGCCTTCGGGGTCGCCGCCGTCGCGGGGCTCGTGCTCGCCGCGACGACCGCGTGGTGGCTGGTCGCCGTCGGGCTGGTCTGCGTGCTCGCCGCGTGGTTCTACACCGGCGGGTCACGGCCCTACGGCTACCTGGGCCTCGGCGAGGTCATGGTCTTCGTGTTCTTCGGCCTCGTGGCCGTGGTCGGGACGACGTACGTCCAGACCGAGACCTTCGAGTGGGCCGCGCTGTACGCCGCCGTGGGCGTCGGCGCGCTCGCCTGCGCGATCCTGGTGGCCAACAACCTGCGCGACATCCCCACCGACGTCGAGGCCGGCAAGCGGACCCTCGCCGTCAAGCTCGGGGCGGAGCGGACCCGCGGGCTCTACGCCCTGCTGGTGCTGGCCGCGGCCCTGGCCGTGGTCGCCGTCGCGGCCGCCACGACGTGGTGGGCGCTCGTCGGGCTCGGGTTCCTGCTGCGGATGGTCCCCCCGGTCCGCACCGTCCTCGGCGGGGCGGTCGGACCGGCGCTGGTGCCGGTGCTCCAGCAGACCGGGGTCGGCCAGCTGGTGTGGTCGGTGCTGGTCGCCGTACCCCTCTTCCTCACGGCCTGACACCCGATCGCGTTGCACCCTTGACAACGTACAACTGATTGGTTGTACGTTAGGGACATGACCAGCGAGCGGGAGAAGCAGGCGGACGCCTTCTTCCACGCCCTCGCCGACAGCACGCGGCGCGACATCCTCCGTCGCGTGCTGGCCGGGCGAGCACTCCGTCTCGACGCTGGCCCAGCACTACCCGATGAGCTTCGCGGCCGTGCAGAAGCACGTCGCGGTGCTCGAGCGCGCCGGCCTCGTCTCCAAGCGACGCAGCGGGCGCGAGCAGCTGGCGAGCGGAGAGGTGGAGGCCGTCCGGTCGGTCACCGCGCTGCTCGTCGAGTTCGAGCAGGTCTGGCGCGGTCGCGTCGACCGCATCGACGCACTGCTGGAGGACGCCCCGACCGACCCACCCACCCTGAAGGAGAGCTGACATGCCCGTCATCGACGTCGCCAAGGACCTCGACAGCCGCACCATCACCGTGACCTCCGAGTTCGCCGCCCCGGTGGACCGGGTCTGGCAGATCTGGGAGGACCCGCGCCAGCTCGAGCGCTGGTGGGGCCCGCCGACGCACCCGGCCACCTTCACCGAGCACGAGCTCGCGCCGGGGGCCCGCGTGAAGTACCACATGACCGGCCCCGACGGTGAGGTCTACCCGGGCTACTGGGACATCACCGAGGTCCAGAAGCCCACCCGCCTCGGGTACGACGACGGCTTCGCGGACGCCGACGGCAACCCGCAGGAGTCCGCCCCCATCGGCTCCAGCACCGTCGACCTGCGGGCCACCGGCGACGGCACCCGGATGGTCATGACCGCGACCTACCCCACCGCCGAGGACCTGCAGAAGGTGATCGACATGGGCATGGAGGAGGGCATCACCCAGGCCCTCAACCAGGTCGACGGCCTCCTCGCCGCCTGAGCGCCACCCCTCTCTGGGGTAGTCCGTGACGATCGGGACCCCTCCCGGGCCGAATCCGGGGTCCCTTCGTCACGGACTACCCCGGCACGGAGCTCGGACCACCCCGGAAGCGAAATCCGGTTGCCCCGCTGACTAGCGTGAGGTCCGTGGAGTACGAGCACAGGACCCTGGACCCGCACGACGACAGCGCCGAGGGCAAGGCCGCCGTCGATGCCTGGATGGGGGCGGTCAGCCGTGGCTTCCACGAAGGCCGCCCCTCGGAGAGCGCCCGCGAGATCTGGCGCGAGACCGCCCGGGAGGACTCGCTCCGGCTCGCGGGCGCGTGGCTGCCGGAGGGCACCTTCGGGGCCGGGCCCCTGCCGGTCGCGACCTTCAGCTCGTGGACCAAGACGCTCAACGCCGGGCGCCGCCACGGTGCCGCTGCACATGATCAGCGACGTGACGGTCAGCCCGGCCCACCGCCGGCGCGGCCTGCTGCGGCGGATGATGGTCGACGACCTCGCGCAGGCCACCGCCCCGGTCGCCGGGCTCACGGTCTCCGAGGCGTCGATCTACGGCCGCTTCGGCTTCGGACCCGCGTCCTTCCGCCGGCGGATCGAGGTGGACACCACGGCGACGTTCGCGCTGCGCGACTTCGTCGACCCTGGACGCGTCGAGCTCGTCGAGCCGGCCGACCTCTGGGACACCGCCAGCGACCTCTTCGACCGCTTCCACGCGTCCACGCGCGGGTCGGTCGAGCGCCCGCACTTCTACCGCGCCTGGCAGACCGGTCGCTTCGACCCGGCCACGGGCAGCACCGACGACAAGCTGCGCGGCGCCGTCCACCTCGACGCCGACGAGCGCCCCGACGGCTACGTCCTCTACAAGTACGCCGAGGGCGAGGGCGACAAGCCCGCCACCGTCACCGCGGAGCTGCTCACCCTCGACACCTCCGCCCACCTGGGCCTGTGGCGTTTCCTGGCCGACATCGACCTCTCCTCGCGGGTCGCGGTGCGCAACAGCCACCCCGACGACCCGCTCTACTGGGCGCTCGTCAACAGCGACGTGATCGGCGTCAGGAGCGTCTACGACCACCTCTGGGTCCGCGTGCTCGACGTGCCGGTGGCCCTGGGCGCGCGGCCGTGGTTCACCGACGACACGATGGTCCTGGGGATCACCGACCCGCTCGGCCACGCGGAGGGTGCGTGGCGGATCGAGGCGGTCGACGGCCGGGCGGAGGTCACGGCGACCGACGACGAGGCCGACCTCACGGTCACCGCGGAGACGCTCGGGTCGCTCTACCTCGGCGGGGTGCGGGTCGAGTCGCTGGCGAGCGCCGGTCGCCTCACGGGAGGCCGCGAGGCGGTCGAGCGGCTGGGCCGGCTCATGGACGGCGGCCCCGCGCCGTACTCGCTGACGAGCTTCTGACTACTCCTTGTCCTCGCGGGCGCGGCGCTCCTCGAACGCCGCGCTGGCGCGGGCGGCGCGCTCCTCGACCTTGCGGGCGAAGGCGTCGCGCTGGCGGTTGAGCAGGAAGTAGGACGCGACGCCCGAGAGCGCGAACGCGATGACCACGGGCCAGATCATGTTGACCCGGCCGTCGCCGTCGAGCAGCGTCCAGACGCCGAGGACGAGGCCGACCATGCCGATGAACAGCAGGACGCGCAGGGCGGTGTAGACGAGGAACTCCTTCACCCGGCCAAGCCTAGGCGCTGCCCGGGAGCATCACCCAGGTGGGCGGTTGCGTGGCCGCCTACATTGGGGGGGTGAAGTTCCTGGTGTTCCTCGTGCTGCTGGCACTGGTCGTCTATGCCCTCGTGCGGGTGGCCCAGCAGCGCGGCCTGCGACCGCCGCCGCGACGACCCGCGGCGCCGCCCCCACGTCCCCACGGACCCGACGACGACCCCGACTTCCTGCGCGACCTCGACCGCAAGAGGCGTCAGGAGGACGGCGGCACCGGCGGTCCCGGCGGGACCGGCACCGGCACCTGAGCCGCGCGGCCGGGGGCGACGTCGTCGTACGCCGGTCGCTGCTCGACCAGCGCGGGCGCGGCGTAGGAGTGCTGCGAGCTCGTGCTGAAGAAGTTGATCCCGATGAAGTTGAACCACAGCGTCGCCAGGCCCACCAGGGCGACGTACGCCGCGTTGCGGCCCTTCCAGCCGACCGTGGCGCGGGCGTGGAGGTAGGCCGCGTAGACGACCCAGGTGATGAAGGCCCAGACCTCCTTGGGGTCCCAGTTCCAGTACGACGACCACGCCTGGTGGGCCCAGATCGGCCCGGTGATCAGCACGGCGAAGGTCCACACCGGGAACGCGAAGGCGTGCATCCGGTAGGAGATCCGGTCGAGCGAGGCCAGCTCCGGCACCCGGGCGAGGTAGCCGCGCTCCTTGGTCGAGCGCTCCTTGAGCAGGTAGAGCACCGAGCAGATGCCGCCGAGGGTGAAGGCGCCGGTGGCGATGACCGCGGACACCACGTGGATGACCAGCCACGGGCTGTAGAGCGCCTCGGTGAGCGGCGCGACCGGTGAGTAGAGCCAGACGACCGCGGTCATCAACAGCGCCAGCACGAGGCCCACGACGAGGGGGCCCATCCACTCGAGGTCGAAGCGGCGCAGCAGGAGCAGGTAGAGGAGGGTGACGACGAAGGTGCCGGAGAGCGTGAACTCGTACATGTTGCCCCAGGGCACCCGGTTGGGGTCCGCGGCCATGCCCCGGGCGAGCAGCGCCAGGCCGTGCACGAGCGCCGCCACCGCGGTCAGCAGCACGCCGAGGCGGCCGGCCATGGCGGTGCGCCCGGTGGTGACGACCTCGTCGGCCGGCAGCTTGCGCAACGAGGCCCACTGGACCAGGTGCGCCATCAGCGCGAGGAAGTAGACGACCCCGGCGGCCGCGACGGCCTGGTTGCTGAGGGTCTCCCACGATGCGTCGGTCACGAGCTCTCCTTGGTGGTGCTGCCCGCGGCGCCGGAACCGGCGCGCAGGGTGTCCATGATCGCCACGAGCTCGGCGGCACCCCGATCGGGGTCACCGCCGTTGGAGCGGTCGAGGGCGGCGACGTCCACGACCGTGGCCCCGTCCTCCTCGCGGGCCCGCACCCACAGCCGGCGCGGCCGGATGAAGAGCGACCCGAGGAGGCCGACCAGGGCGAGCACGACGCCCGCGAGGGCGACGAGCTTGCCGGGGGTCTCGCTGATCTGCAGCTTGTTCCAGCGCTGGACGCCGTCGAAGGTCACGGTGCCGAGCCCGTCGGGCAGCTCCACCGTGTCGCCGGGCCTCATGTCGAGGCGCAGCGGCTGGCCGTCGTCCTGCGTCAGCTGGGTCGGCCTTCGACTTGTCGAGCACGTAGACCGACTGGCTCCCGCCGTCGTCGAGCCCGAGGTCGCCGGTGTAGACGAACAGCGACATCAGCGGGTTGACGGCGTCCCCGAACACCGACCGCGGCAGGCCGTCGCCGAGGGCGAAGGTCGGGTAGAACGTGCCCTCCAGGGCGATCTGGCCGGGCTGCGCGTCCGGGCGCCTTGATGACGCCGAAGCTGTCGAAGGTCGGGCCGGTCGGCAGGAAGATCGTCGGGCCGCTGTAGGCCACGTCCCCGTTGCCGTCGGTGATCGTGACGACGGGGGCGTAGCCGTGCCCGATCAGGAAGACCTCGGTGTCGCCGATGGCCAGCGGGTGGTTGACGCGCAGGTCGTAGGTGCCGCTCTCGCCGTCGGCGCGTCGTGTAGTCGAGGTGGGAGACGAACTTGCGCGCCTGCCCCTTGGCCGGCCCCTCGGTCAGCCACGTGATGTCGAAGTCCTCCACCGCGACGGAGAAGCCGTCCATGTCGTCGGCACCGAAGAGGCTGCCGGGGACGAACTCGTCGTACTGCGTCGGGTTGTTGGAGAAGCCGTTGCCCACGGTGACGATGACGCCGGCCTTGAAGCCGAACAGCCCGCCGACGGCGAAGCCGACCAGCACCACGAGCACCGACAGGTGGAAGAGCAGGTTGCCGGCCTCGCGCAGGTAGCCCTTCTCGGCCGAGACCGCGCCCTCGCGCACCTCGACGCGGTAGCGCCGCCGCCTCAGCTCCGTCGCGGCCGCCGCGAGGACGTCGTCCACGCCCTCGTCCGTCCTGTACGACGCGTGCTCGGGCAGGCGGGACAGGTTGCGGGGGGCGCGGGGCGGCCGGGCCCGCAGCGCCCGCCAGTAGACCGCGGACCGGGGCAGGATGCACCCGACCAGCGAGATCATCAGCAGGATGTAGATCGCGGAGAACCACACCGAGTCGTAGACCGAGAACAGCCCGAGCCGCTCGTAGACCGGGGCCAGGTCGGGGTGCGCGTCCTTCCACCGACCGGCGGCGAGCGCGTCGACGTCCTCCTGCGGGACGACCGACCCGGGGATGGCGGCCAGGGCCAGCAGGAGCAGCAGCACCAGGGCGGTGCGCATCGACGTGAGCTGGCGCCACGACCAGCGCACGAGCTCGCGCGCGCTCATGTCGGTGGGCATGGGCTGGGCCTGCCGGTCGTCGCCGGACGAGTGGGTGCTCACCTCACACCGCCGTCTCGAAGGAGGTGACCATGCGGATCTGGAGCCACTGCACCATCTGGTCCCACAGGCCGGTGACCAGCAGGACGCCGACGAGCACGAGCATCAGTCCCCCGGCCCGCGTCACCCACAGCTGGTGGCGGCGGATGACGGCGAAGACGGCCAGGGCGCGGCGGTAGGCCAGGGCGGCGATGATGAACGGCAGCCCGAGCCCGAGCGCGTAGATCGCCGACAGCAGGGCTCCCCGGGCCGCGGTGCCCTCGTTGAGGGACAGGTTGGTGATCACCGCGAGCGTCGGCCCCATGCACGGGCTCCAGCCCAGGCCGAAGAGGAAGCCCAGCAGCGGCGCGGCGGCCAGGCCCACGGCGGGCACCTGGTGGACGCGCCAGTCGCGCTGGAGGCCGGGCAGCAGGCCGGCGAACATCAGCCCCAGCACGATCGTCACCAGGCCGAGCACGACGGTGATCTCGCGCTTCCAGTCGACCAGCCAGGCGCCCATCGAGCCGGCCGCCGTCCCGATGGCGACGAAGACGACCGCGAAGCCGAGCACGAAGAGCAGCGCCCCCGCGAGCATCCGGCCGCGGCGGGCGTTCTCCAGGTCGGCGCCGGACAGCCCGGTCGCGTAGGAGAGGTAGCCCGGCAGCAGCGGGATCACGCACGGGGAGAAGAACGAGACCAGGCCGGCGAGCAGGGCGACGGGGACCGCGAGGGCGAGGGAGCCGGACGCGGCCTGGTCGGTGAACCAGTCGCTCACGAGGCGTCCTCGGCAGCGGTGTCCTCGGCAGCCGTGTCCTCGGCAGCGGTGTCACTGACGAGGTCGACCAGCGTCTGCTTCGACGGCAGGGCGCCGAGGACCGAGGCGGCGATGCGCCCCTCGGCGTCGAGCACGACGGTCGCCGGCACGGTGTAGGCGGTCAGGGTGCCGTAGAAGGGCACCAGCGCCTTGCCGTCGGCGGAGTAGAAGGACGGGTAGGGCACGTCGAACGTCCGGACGTAGGCGTTGGCCTGGTCGGACGACGAGTCCCGGATGTTGAGCCCGACGAAGGCCGCCTCGCCCTCGAGCTCCGCGGCCGCCTCGGTGAGGTCCGGCTGCTCGACCCGGCACGGCGGGCAGGCCGACCACCAGACGTTGACCACCACCGGCTGCCCACGCAGGTCGGCCAGCGACAGCGGCTTGCCGTCGAGGTCCTCGCCCTCGAGCTCGATCGGCTCGCCACGGTCGGCGGCCGCCACGACCTCCACCTGGCCGTCGCTGGTGACGTAGCCCTTGTCGCCCGAGCCCTCCAGGGACGAGCAGCCGCCGAGGGCCACCGTGCCGATCAGGAGGCAGGCGAGCAGGGAGACGAGGGCGCCGGGGGTCCGTGGGCGCGAGGGGTGGGAGCGCACGATCAGGGCCGGTCCTCCGCGGCGGCGCCACCGGCCGAGAACGGCGCCGAGCGGTCGGCCACCGGGATCATGTCGCCGGCCGGCTCGGAGTAGGTCACCCGCACGAGGCGGTCGTCGTCGAAGTGCAGCGACGTGAGCGAGCACAGGGTGCACTGGCGCTTCTTGGGGTGGTGCAGGTAGGACTTGCGCTCCGCGAACAGGCGGGTGGTCCAGATCGGCAGCTGGTGGGAGACGACCACCGCCTCGTGGCCGCGGGCGGCGTCGCGCGCGTCGTGGACGGCGGCCATCATCCGCGCCGCGATGTCGTCGTACGGCTCGCCCCACGACGGCTTGACCGGGTTGTACATGTGGCGCAGCAGCGCCGGGCGCTTGACGAAGGTCATGCCGCCGTCGCGGAAGCTGATCCCCTCGAACTTGTTGGCCGACTCGATGACCCGCTTGTCGATCACCGGCTCCAGCCCGCGCGCGGCGGCGAGCGGCGCGATGGTCTCGCGGGCCCGCTCCAGCGGCGAGCTGACGAGGTGGACGATGTCGCGCTCACCGATCGTCTCGGCGACCCGGCGGGCCATCCGGGTGCCGAGGTCGGAGAGGTGGAACCCGTCGCGGCGGCCGTAGAGGATGCCCTCCGGGTTGTGGACCTCGCCGTGGCGGAGCAGGTGGACGATCGTCTCCATCAGGAGCGGTTTCCTTCCCTGTCGGAGGGGATGGCCGCCGCAGCGGCACGGGCGGCCGCCGGCAGCGCGTCGAGGACGGTCTGCACGGCGCGGTCGTCGTGGGCCGTCGACACGAACCACGCCTCGTACGCCGACGGGGGCAGGTAGACCCCGCCCTCGAGCATGGCATGGAAGAACGCCGCGAACGCACCGGTGTCCTGCCGGCTGGCGCCGGCGAAGTCGCGGACCTCGCCGTCGGCGAAGAAGATCGAGAACATCGTGCCCGCGGACTGGAGGCGGTGCGGCACCCCGGCGCCGACGCAGGGCGTCGACCGCCGCGGAGCCGATCGTCGCGGCGGTCTCGCCCAGCTGGGTGTAGACCTCCTCGGTCGCGAGGCGCAGCGTGGCGAGCCCCGCGGTGGTGGCGACCGGGTTCCCCGAGAGGGTGCCGGCCTGGTAGACGGGCCCGTCGGGCGCCAGCCGGCCCATCACGTCGGCGCGGCCGCCGAAGGCCGCGGCCGGGAAGCCGCCGCCCATCACCTTGCCGAAGGTCATCAGGTCGGGGACCCATCCCTCCACGGCGCCGTCGAGGCCCCAGCCGCCCTGCCGGGTGGCGCGGAAGCCGGTCATCACCTCGTCGCTGACGAAGAGCGCGCCGTGCCGGCGGCAGGTCTCGGCGAGGAAGCCGTTGAAGCCGGGCTCGGGAGGGACGACGCCCATGTTGCCGGGGGTGGCCTCGGTGATGAGGCAGGCGATCCGGTCGCCGTGCTCGGCGAAGGCCCGCTCCACCGCCGCCCGGTCGTTGTAGGGCAGCACGATGGTCTCGCCGGCCGCGGAGGCCGGGACGCCGGGGGTGCCCGGGACGGCGAGGGTGGCCAGGCCGGAGCCCGCCGAGGCGAGCAGCGCGTCGACGTGGCCGTGGTAGCAGCCGGCGAACTTCACGACGAGGTCGCGCCCCGTGAAGCCGCGGGCCAGCCGGATCGCCGACATGGTCGCCTCGGTGCCGCTGGAGACGAAGCGGACCGCCTCGACCGGCGTGCGGGAGACGATCTCCTCGGCCAGCTCGACCTCGGGCTCGGTGGGGGTGCCGTACGACGTCCCGCGAGCCACCGCCGCGGCGACCGCGGCCTGCACCTCGGGGTGTGCGTGGCCGAGCAGCATCGGGCCCCACGAGCAGATGAGGTCGACGTACTCGTTGCCGTCGACGTCGGTGAGCCAGGCGCCGGACGCCGAGCGGATGAAGCGCGGCGTCCCGCCCACCGCGTTGAACGCACGGACCGGCGAGTTGACGCCACCGGGGGTCACGGCGCGGGCCCGCTCGAAGAGCGCGCTGCTGTGGGTGGTCGGGGCCGTGGCCTGCAGGGGCTGGGTCACCCGGTCATTGTCGCCCAGCCACCAAGCCCGGACCCATTCGGGAGGGCGCCGGGGAGCCGTGCGCACCCCTCGGCGGGCGCGGGCCGGGCAGGCGGCCACGGGGACCCGTCCGCCCGAGTACTGGGTACGAATTGCCCGCACGGGGTGTCACGACGGCCTCATCGGGGGAGGATGGGGGCGCCACACCGCTGTCACGGAGGGGCCGGGATGCGACGCAGGTCACAGGCCGGTGGTGCGACGTAACTCACTGTGACAACATTCGTTGGAACGACACGCGAGCTCGAGGGAGGCCGCGACCGCTTCGGCGACACAGCACCACCTGACCACGGGGAGACCAGCAGATGTCAGCATTCGGCCGCATGCACAAGGCCACGGCACTCGTGCCGCTGGCCGTGCTCTCCGCCGCGTGGACGGCCAGCATGGCCGGATCTGGCATCGGCTCCGCGGTCGCCGGCGACGAGGGCTCGGGCGCACTGCCCGACGGCACCACGGTCCCGGCGCAGGCCATCGAGGCCCCCGCCAGCGTCTCCGTGCCGGGGGTGGTGGCCCCCAGCGTGCCCCGGGGCCAGGCCGCCCAGATCGTCGACACCGCCTCCACCAGCGGCATCCCGTCCGCCGCCCTCGCGGCCTACCAGCGCGCCGAGGCGGTCATCAACGCCGCCGACACGTCCTGCGAGCTCCCCTGGCAGCTGATCGCCGCCATCGGGCGCGTCGAGTCCGACCACGGCCGTTTCGGCGGCAACGTCCTCGAGCGACGACGGCGTCGCCGAGCCCGGCATCTACGGCATCGCGCTCAACGGACGCAACAACACCCAGCGGATCACCGACACCGACGCCGGGCAGTACGACTCCGACAAGAAGTTCGACCGCGCGGTCGGCCCGATGCAGTTCATCCCGTCGACCTGGACGGTCGTCGGCGTCGACGGCGACAACGACGGCAAGCGCAACCCCCAGGACATCGACGACGCCGCCCTCGCCACCGCGGTCTACCTCTGCTCGGGCGACGACGACCTGTCCGCCGAGCAGGGCCAGCGCGCCAGCGTCTACCGCTACAACCACTCCAACGACTACGTCGACCTGGTCCTGTCGATCATGCAGGCCTACATGGACGGCGAGTTCACGTCGGTGCCGACCCGCACCACCTCGGCCGGCGTCTTCGTCCCCGACCCGACCGGGCCGACGGGTCCGGCCAAGGACAAGGGCCGCGGCGGCAAGGACGGCCAGCAGGGCAACCCGGTCGCCGAGGGTGGCACCCACCGCCACCCCGACGAAGAAGCCCACCAAGCAGCCCACCAAGACCGCGACGCCCACCCAGCAGCCGACGCAGCAGCCCACCCAGAGCCCGACGAAGACGCCGACCACCAAGTCGCCGGTCCCGGTCCCCGTGCCCCCGACGTTGCCGACCCTGCCGTCGACCAGCGTCCCGCCGCTGGACCAGACGCTGACCTACGTCCAGGCCGTGGCCCAGTGCACCACCCAGGGCGTGATCGACAACCCGCTCACCGCCACCAACGAGCTCGCGAACTGCGCGAACGCCCTGCTCGCCCCCTGACCCGTCAGGCGTCGAGCAGGGCCAGCAGGTGGCGGGCCTGCCGCTCCGTGGTGCCCGGCAGGGTTGCGTCGCCACCCGCCGTTGCCCGGCAGCAGCATGGCCAGCCAGAAGGCGGCCCAGAGCGGGCGGTAGGCCGTGAAGCGCCGCCGTGCGGCCTCGTCGAGACCGACCGCGCCGACCAGGGCCGGCGCGTCGTACACCCCGGTCAGCCGGCTCGCGATGTGCTCGACGTGGTCCGCGAGCTCGTACGCCGGGTCGCTGAGCCCGCCGTCCTCGAAGTCGACGAGCCGGCAGCGCTCCCCGTCCCAGAGCACGTTGGCCGGGTTGAGGTCGGCGATGCCCGAGGCCCCGCAGCTCCGGCTCGGGCCGCACGTCGGTGGTGGCCAGCCACGCGAGGGCACGCTCGACCGCGGCGGCCACCAGCGCCGGGTCCTGGCAGGCCGCCAGGTCGTAGGAGTCCGCCAGCCACTCCGCGACGGTGCCGGCGTGCGTCGAGATGCCGTAGCTGCGCTCGCCGATCCCGGCGGCGCGCACCGCGGCGAGCGGGACGTCGTACAGGCGGCGCAGCGCCCCGCCCAGCGAGGTGGTCTGCGCGGGCGTCAGCGGCCCGCCACCGAGCGGATCGGCCGGGCAGGCGCTCCATGACGACGACCGGTGCGCCGTCGACGATCTCGCGGCGGAGCGGACGGGGCGCGACCCCCGGCGCGTGCTCGGCCAGCAGGCGCAGGCAGCCCCACTCCCGCTCGGCCTCGCCCCGGTCCCACGAGACGAACCGCTTGCGGACCTCGGTGTCGGTGAAGGTGAGCTCGTGGGTCTGGGTCTGCACGCCCTCGACCCTAGCCCCGAGCTGGTCGGCTAGGGTCCCCGTGCATGGACATGCTGCGGGGCGAGCAGATCGCCGAGGCCGACCTGACCGACTGGCGCAAGCTCGCCCAGGGACTGCACGCCCGGTACGTGGTCGACGACTTCGGCGCCGGCGCACGGCTCGTCTCCGCGGTGGGCGAGGCGGGTGACACGATCGGCCACCACCCGCGCGTGTCGATGGGCCAGGGGTACGTCGACCTGAAGCTGGTCACCGACGACGCCATCTACCGCGAGGACGAGGGCACCGAGCACGTCGTCGAGTGGGTGACGCAGCAGGACATCGACCTTGCGCGACGGATCACCGACATCGCCGCCGACCACCAGCTCGACGCCGACCCGGCCTCGGTCAGCGACATCGAGCTCGGCCTCGACACGGCGCGCTCCGCGACCATCGCCCCGGTGTGGGCCGCCCTGCTGACCGGCAGCGCCGAGTCCCAGGGCCGAGGGACCCCCAGCGACGAGATCCGCGATGCCACCGGCCGGGTGCCGAACCTGTGGTTCGGGGACGCCGACGAGCCCGGGTCCCCGGGCCAGCGGTTCCACGTCGAGGTCTACGTGGCGCCCGAGGTGGCCGCGCAGCGGATCACCGCTGCCGTCGCCGCGGGCGGGACCGTCGTCGACGACAGCGACGCGCCCGCGCTCACCGTGATCGCCGACCAGGACGGCAACCAGGGGATCGTCTGCGTCGACGCGGCCGCGGCGCCGAAGGACTGACCCGGCAGCTCAACGGGTCGCGCGGGCCACGAGATCGCCTACCGTGAACGGCATGGCCACCGCGTCGTCGTACACCATCGCGCCCCTCAGCCCCGAGACCTGGCCCGCCTTCGACGCGCTGGTCCAGCGGCACAACGGCATCTTCGGGGGCTGCTGGTGCATCTGGTTCCACCCGGACGGGCCGGAGCGCGGCCAGGGCGCGGAGGCCAACCGCGCACTGAAGAGGGCCTACGTCGAGCAGGGCAAGGCACACGCCGCACTGGTGATGGACGGCGACGAGGCCATCGCATGGGCCGAGTACGGCACCCCGGCCGAGCTGCCCACCCTCCACCACCGCAAGGAGTACGACGCCACCAAGACCGCGGATCCCGACTACCGGATCACCTGCGTCTTCGTCGACAAGCGCCACCGGCGAGCGGGTGTGACGGAGCTGGCCATCACCGGCGCGCTCGACCTGATCGCACAGGCCGGTGGCGGACGGGTCGAGAGCTATCCCCACGACCTGACCGACCAGACCAAGAAGATGTCGTCGTCCTTCCTCTACAACGGCACCCGTCGACTCTACGAGCGGCTCGGCTTCACCTACGACCGGCCCAAGGGGCTGAAGAACTGCGTCATGGTGACGACGGTCGACCCAGCATGAGGCCGCGAGGACGTCGTCACGACGATCGAGGAACAGGTAGTGACTGGCGCGGATCTCGATGACGCGACCATGCGCCGTCTCCGCGGCACAACGGTCACGACAGCTCCCCAGGGTCAGCGCGCAACCACGCGGCCACGTCGTCGAGCCCGGCCGCCTCGGCGGCCTCCAAGGGCGCCATACCCTCGAGCGGAGAGCGCAGCGTGGGATCGGCGCCGTGATCGAGCATTGCGAGAGCGACGTCGGCGCGACCCGCCTCGATCGCAGCGACCAGTGCGGTCGACATCAGCTCGGGGTGGATGAAGTCCACGTCGATCCCGCCCAGGAGGTGGTGACGGACGAGCTCGAGGTCACCGTCGCAGGCGGCGCGGAAGAAGTCCTTGTAGTCACCGTGGGACATGCCTGGATGCTCCCAGACACGGCCCGAGGAGGTCAGCGGCGCAGGAGGTGGGCCGCCTCGGCGGCCCAGTAGGTGAGGATCACGTCCGCACCGGCACGCCGGATCGAGGTGAGCGTCTCGAGGATCGCCGGCTCCCGGTCGATCCAGCCGCGGGCGGCGGCCGCCTCGACCATGGCGTACTCGCCGGAGATGTTGTAGGCCGCGACCGGGACGTCGACGGCGTCGCGCACCCGGCGGATGACGTCGAGATAGGCCAGGGCCGGCTTGACCATGACGATGTCGGCGCCCTCGGCCACGTCGAGCAGGGCCTCCCGGACGCCCTCGACGGCGTTGGCGCGAGTCCTGCTGGTAGGTGCGCCGGTCGCCCTCGAGCGAGGAGTCGACGGCCTCGCGGAAGGGGCCGTAGAACGCGGAGGCGTACTTGGCGGAGTAGGCCAGGATCGAGACGCCCGCGTGCTCGGCGGCGTCGAGGGCCTCGCGGATCACGCCGCACCTGGCCGTCCATCATCCCGCTGGGGCCGACCATGTCGACGCCGGCCTCGGCGTGCGCGCGCGCCATGTCGGCGTACGCCGCGAGCGTCCGGTCGTTGTCGACCTCACCGTCCGTGGTCAGCAGGCCGCAGTGGCCGTGGTCGGTGAACTCGTCGAGGCACAGGTCGCTCATCACGGTGAGCCCCTCGCCCACCTCGGCGACGACGTCGTTGATCGCGAGGTTGAGGATGCCGGCCGGGTCGATGGCGCCGGAGCCGGTGGCGTCCTTGGTGGCCGGGATGCCGAAGAGCATCACGCCGCCGAGCCCGAGCTCGGCCGCCTCGGCGGCGGCCTTCCGCAGGGACTCGCGGGTGTGCTGGACGACGCCGGGCATGGAGCCGATCGGCTGCGGCTCGGTCGATGCCCTCGCGCACGAACATCGGCAGCACCAGCTGCCGGGGCTCGACCGAGGTCTCGGCCACCATCCGCCGCAGCGCGGGGTGCGTCGCAGGCGTCGGGGCCGGACGACCGGCCCGACGACCTCCGGGTGCTCCCCCGCGCCGCTGGTCACTTCGCGCGCGCCTTGCGCCGCGCGGCGGGCTTGCGCTCGCTCGGCCGGGTGACGGGCTCACCCGACCTCGAGCATCGCCAGGCGGCGGGCCGAGCCGAAGTCGGCGAGCGCGTCGACGAGCAGCTCGACGTCGGGCTGGGGGGCCATGACGTCGACGCGCAGGCCGTGCTCCTCGGCGGTCTTGGCCGTGGCCGGGCCGATGACCGCGATGATCGTCGAGGGGTGCGGCTTGCCGGCGATGCCGACGAGGTTGCGCACGGTCGAGGACGACGTGAAGACGACGGCGTCGAACTTGCCGGTCTTGATCGCGTCGCGGGTCGGCGCCGGCGGCGGGGTGGCCCGCACCGTGCGGTAGGCCGTCACGTCGTCGCACTCCCAGCCGAGGTCGACCAGGCCGGCGACGAGGTTCTCGGTGGCGATGTCGGCGCGGGGCAGGAAGACCCGGTTGATCGGGTCGAGCACCTCGTCGTACGGCGGCCAGTCCTCGAGCAGGCCGGCGGCGGACTGCTCGCCCGACGGCACCAGGTCGGCGCGCAGGCCCCAGGCGGCGATGGCCTCGGCGGTCTTGTCGCCGACCGCGGCGATCTTGAGGCCCGAGAAGGCACGCGCGTCGAGGCCGTACTCCTCGAACTTCTCCCGGACGGCCTTGACGGCGTTGACCGAGGTGAAGGCGATCCACTCGTAGCGGCCCTCGACGAGACCGCGGACGGCCTTGTCCATCTGCAGCGGGTTGCGGGGCGGCTCCACCGAGATGGTCGGGCACCTCCTCGGGCACGGCGCCGTACTCACGCACGCGGCGCGACAGCGACCCGGCCTGCTCCTTGGTGCGCGGCACGAGCACGCGCCAGCCGAAGAGCGGCTTGGTCTCGAACCACGACAGCGTCTCGCGCAGGTCGACGACGTCGCCGATGACGGTGATGGCCGGCGGCGCGACCCGGGCGGCGCGGGCGTCGGCGGCGATGTTGGCCAGCGTGGAGATGACGGTGGCCTGCTCGGTGGTGGTGCCCGACCCGGGTCATCGCGACCGGGGTCTCGGGGAGCGGCCGGCGTCGATCAGCGCGGCGGCGGTCTCGCCGATCGGTGCCGACGCCGGAGAGCAGCACCAGGGTGCGGTCGTCGGCGTACTGGCTCCAGTCGACCTTGTCGCCGCAGGTGACGACGGCCATCTCGCGGTGGTTCTTGGTGGTCAGCGGGATGCCGGCGTAGGCGGGCACCGCGGAGACCGACGAGACGCCGGGGACGATCTCGAAGCCGACGCCGGCCTTGACGCAGGCCTGCGCCTCCTCGGGGCCGGAGGCGTAGAGGAACGGGTCGCCGGTCATCAGGCGTACCACGCGCTGCTTCTTGCCGTGGCGGACCACGACCTTGGCGCGCGCGGCGTGGGTCAGCGGCTGGCCGTCCTCGCCGAAGCCGCCGTCGACGAGGAGCGGACCGGCCTCCTGCTCGTCCGGGACGCGCCCTCGACCGGGGTCGGCAGGCCGAGCAGCGTGCGGACCATGCCGACGTGCTCGGGCGTCTCGGTGACGACGACCTCGGCGTCGCGCAGCAGCTCCACCGCGCGCACGGTCAGCAGGCCGGGGTCGCCGGGACCACTGCCGACGAAGGACACCCATCCCCGGGGCGCGCTGCTCGACGTGCTGGACTGGGGTCTGTGCTCTGGCTACGCGTCATGCCTGCTGCTTCCTCACTGGTGCTTTCCATCAGGTCTGCGGCGCCGTCGGCGAGCATCTCGCTCGCGAGGCGGTTGGCCGACGCCGGCGGCGTCGGCGACCGGTCCGGTGGCGCTCATCCGGACCGAGAGGCCGCCGTCGTGGGAGAGCGCGACCGCGCGCGACCCACAGCTCGTCGCCGTCCTCGCCCTCCACGACCTCGGCGAGGGCGCCGAGGGGTGCGGAGCAGCCGGCCTCGAGGGTGGCGAGCACGGCGCGCTCGGCGGTCACCGCCGCCCGGGTGGCGGGGTCGTCGAGCGCGGCCAGGTCGGCCACGAGGTCGGTGTCGTCGGTGCGGCACTCGATCGCCAGCGCACCCTGCCCGGGGGCGGGGAGCATCTGCAGCGGGTCGAGCACCTCGGTGGCCTCGTCGAGCGCGGCCGAGGCGGGCGAGCCCGGCGCGGGCGAGCACGCACGGCGTCGTACTCACCGCTGGCGACCTTGCCGATGCGGGTGTCCACGTTGCCGCGGACGCCGGACGACGTCGAGGCCGAGGCCGAGGGCCTCGAGCTGGGCGGCGCGGCGCGGGGAGCCGGTGCCGACCCGGCTGCCGTGCGGCAGCTCGCCGAGGGTGAGTCCGTCGCGGGCGACGACGACGTCGCGCGGGTCCTCACGGGTGGGTACGGCGGCCAGCGCGATGCCGTCGGCGGGTGCGGTCGGCAGGTCCTTGAGCGAGTGGACGGCCACGTCGACCTCACCGCGGAGCAGCGCGTCGCGCAGCGCGCTGACGAACACGCCGGTGCCCCCGAGGGTCGCGAGCGGGGCGGAGTTGACGTCGCCCTCGGTGGTGATGGTCCACGAGCTCCACTTCACGCCCCAGCCGCTGCCGAATCAAATCGGCGACGAGGCCGGACTGGGTGGTGGCCAGCGCGGAGGCGCGGGTGCCGAGTGCGCAGGGGGCTCGCGGCGGCCGTCACGGACGTGCCCTCCCGCGAGATGCCCTCGGCGCGGGTGACCGCGTCGACGGCGTCGGGGTCGAGGGCGAAGAGCTCGGCCAGCGCGGCGGCGTAGGACACGGCGCCGTCCTCGTTGGCGAGCTCCTTGACCCGGACGGTGGGCTCGTGGAGCAGCTTGTCGGCGACCCGGCGCACGGTGTGCAGCACCTCGGCGCGGGTGGCGTCGTCGAGGTCGGGCAGCCGGGACGCGAGGCGCTCCATCTCCGCGTCGACGACCGACGTGGCCATCGAGCGGAGCGCGACGACGGTCGGGGTCACGCTCGCCTGCCGGCGGGCGGCGAGGAAGGCGGCGATCTCCTGCGCGACGATGGACGCGCACGTCGTCGACGCTCGCGGGCCGAGTCGGAGCCCTTGAGCTCCTCGGCCAGCGCGGCCAGCCCCAGCAGGGTCACGCCCGGCACCTCGGCGGCGGCCGGGTCGACGTCGTGGGGCAGGGCCAGGTCGACGATGGCCAGCGGGGCGGAGGTGTGCGCGCGGGCGGCCTCGACCGCGCCGCGGCTGATGAGGACGCCGGTCGCGCCCGTGCAGGAGATGAGGACGTCGGCGCGGCCCAGCGCGACGTCGAGGTCGACGAGCGAGACCGGCCGGGCGGCGTACTCGGTCGGCGAGGCGCTCGGCGCGGTCGGTGCGTGCGGTTGACCACGGCGATGTCGCTGGCGCCCATCCGGTGCACGGTCGCGACGGCGAGCGACGGCCATCGCGCCCGCACCCACGACGACGACCCGGCGACCGGCCACCTGGCCGGGGATGCGCTCGAGGGCGGCGGTGACGAGCGACGGGGCGGCGCGGTCGATGTCGGTCTCGGCGCGCGAGCGCTTGCCGACGCGCAGCGCCTGCTGGAAGAGCACGTTGAGGGCGGGCCCGACGGTGCCGAGCTCCTGGCCCACGCGCAGCGCGTCGCGGGTCTGGCCGAGGATCTGGCCCTCGCCGACGACCATCGAGTCGAGCCCGGCGGCGACGTTGAAGAGGTGGGACACCGCACCGTCGTCGTAGTGGACGTAGAGGTGCGGGACCAGCGCCTCGGTCGACTCGCCGGCGCGGTCGACGAGCAGGCGGGAGACCTCCTCGATGCTGCCGTGGAAGCGGTCGACGTCGGCGTAGATCTCGAGGCGGTTGCACGTCGAGATGACGGTCGCCTCGGTGACGTGCTCGCTGCGCGGCGACGTCGGCGATCAGCTTGGTCACGCCGCCGGCGTCGAGCGCGAGGCGCTCGAGCATGGACACGGGTGCGGACTGGTGGGACACGCCCACGACGAGGACGCTCATGCGGTCACCTCCTCGTCGTGCAGCCGGTCGAAGTCGTCGGCCACGGTGCCGCCGGCCTTGCGCTGCACGTGGTAGGCGAGGATCTGCAGCTCGATCGACAGGTCGACCTTGCGCACGTCCACGCCGTCGGGCACCGACAGGACGGTCGGTGCGAAGTTGAGGATGCTCGTGACGCCCGCCGCGACCATCCGGTCGGCCACGTCCTGGGCCGCGACGGCCGGGGTGGCGATGACGCCGATCGCGACGCCCTGGTCCTCGACGATCTCCTCGAGGTCGTCGAAGGGGCGTACGTCGATGCCGGCGACGAGCTCGTCGTGGCGCTCCGGGTCGGCGTCGAGCAGGGCCACGACCCGGAAGCCGCGGCTGCGGAAGCCGGAGTAGTTGGCGAGCGCGTGGCCGAGGTTTCCGATGCCGACGATGACGACCGGCCAGTCCTGGGTCACGCCGATCTCACGGGCGATCTGGTAGCGGAGGTACTCCACGTCGTAGCCGACGCCGCGGGTGCCGTAGCTGCCGAGGTGGGAGAGGTCCTTGCGGAGCTTGGCCGAGTTGACGCCGGCCGCCGCCGCGAGCTCCTCGCTGGAGCACGTGGCCGTCCCTGCCTCGGCCAGGCGCACGAGGGCCCGGAGGTAGACGGGCAGCCGCGCGACGGTGGCCTCGGGAATGTCCCGGGCGTGGTCGGTGGAAGTCCGTGCGGTCACTGCTCTTCTCTCCAGCCGGCTCGATCCCGGGTGGTGGGAGACCCGGTCAAGGTCGAGCGGCGTGGTCACTGTAGGAGTTTGTGAACGGGAGAACAAACTCGGAGGAGGGCCTCGGCTAGCACATGTGAGATCCCCACCTCGACCGGGGTGCGTCGAGGTCTCAGCCGCGACGCAGCGCGGCGCGGAGCCGGTCCGGATCGACCCGCCAGAAGTCGTGCTGGCGCCCGTCGACGAGGGTCACCGGGATCTCCTCGGCGTAGCGGTCCAGGAGCACCGGGTCGTCGTCGACGTCGACCTCGGACGAACGACTCCCCCAGCTCGGCGCAGACCGCCTCGATGACGGCGCGGGCGTCGTCGCACAGGTGGCAGCCCGGCGCGGCCGTAGAGCGTGACCCGCGGGCCCGCGGGCGGGACGGAGCCCGACGCGGTCACTCGAGGAGCCCAGCGCACGGCGGCGCTCGAGGCCGCGCAGCCGGCCCTTCTGCACCTTGCCGGTGACGGTCAGCGGCAGCTCGTCGACGACCTCGATGCGGGTGGGCTGCTTGAAGCGCGCGAGGCGTACGGCGGCGTGCTCGGCGCACGGCGGCGCCGAGGCGCGGCGGCGTCGACGTCGTGCGCGACGACGTACGCGACGACGGCCTCGCCGGTCAGCGGCGTCCTCGACGCCGATGACGGCCGCGTCGAGGACCCCGGGCACCTCGCGCAGCACCTCCTCGACCTCGGTCGGGTAGACGTTGAAGCCGCTGACGATGACCAGCTCCTTGACCCGGTCGACGAGGAAGAGGTCGCCGGTGGGGTCGAGGAAGCCCACGTCGCCGGTGGACCACCAGCCCTCGGCGTCGGGCCCGCCGGAGCCGTCGGGCCAGTAGCCGCTGAAGAGGTTGGCGCCCGCGGACCTGGATCTCGCCCGGGTCGTCACCGCCGAGCACCCGTCCGGTCTCGTCGACGAGGCGCACCTCGATGCCGGGCAGGGCCGCGCCCACGGAGCCGCTCTGCAGCGTCTCGCTGCACAGGGTGCTGGTCACGACCGGGGCCGCCTCGGTCAGCCCGTAGCCCTGGTGGACGGGGATGGCGGTGGCGGCCGTGAACTCCTCGACCACCTCGGGCGCCAGCGGCGCCGGAGCCGGACAGCACCAGCCGGACCGGGCCGAGCCGGTCGGCGAGGTCGTCGACGCGGCAGCCAGTGGGCGAAGACGGGCGGGGCGATCGGCAGCACGCTGCACCGCCTCGTCCTCGACGAGGTCGAGCACGGCGACCGGGTCCCACCGCTCGACGAGCAGCAGCTTGGCGCGGTGCCGGAGCACGCCGCCGAGGACGGCGTTGAGGCCGTAGACGTGGAAGAGCGGGAGCACGCCGAGCACGACGTCGTCACCGTGGATCATCGTGGGCTCGACCCGGGCGACCTGCTCGATGTTGGCGAGCAGCGCGCGGTGGGTGAGCATCGCGGCGCGCGGGCGACCCGACGTGCCGCTGGTGTAGAGGAGGGCGGCGAGCTTCTCGGGGTCGGGCAGCGGCGGGACCGGGCGGGCCTCGCCGGCGAGCAGGTCGTCGTAGCCGATCTCCCCGGCGCCGCGCCCGTCGCCGACCGCCACGACCCGGGGCGTACGGCGCGCGACGACGAGGTCCTCGTCGAGCGTCGGACGCGTCACCGTCGAGGGCCGCGGTCACGGTGGCGCACCGCCACGCGCACCGCGGGCAGGGCCTCCTCGTCGGCGATGACCAGGCGGGAGCCGGAGTCGGCGATCATCCGGGCGAGCTCGTCGGCGGTGGAGCGCGGGTTGACCGGCACCGCGACGACCTGGGCCCGCAGGACGCCGAGGTAGCTGGTGACGAACTCGAGCCGGTTGCCGACCACGATCATCACCCGGTGGCCGGCCAGGATCCCGAGGCGACCGAGGCCGGTGGCACAGTGCGCGACCTCGGACTCCAGCCCGCGCCAGGTCACCGCGCGCCCGCCGGACTCGACGACCGCCAGACGGTCGGGAGAGTGCCTCGGCGGCCTCGGCGACCAGGTCCGCAAGGTCCGTCAGCGACATGGATCGATACTTCCACACCTGCGGAGGCCTCAGCCGATCACCGGCCGGTCCGCCGGACGGCCGCGGCGTTCCGGACTACCCTGAGCGTCGTGACGCCGCCCGACCGCCCCCGCCGCCTCAACCTGCAGCAGCGCTCGACGATGGCCGGCGAGGCAGCGGCCGCCGCCGCGGAGGTCGAGACGGCCCTCGACACCCCGGTCGACCCGACGGCGGCGGCGTTCTTCGACGTCGACAACACGATCATGCAGGGCGCGAGCATCTTCCACCTGGCCCGCGGCCTGCACCGCCGCGAGTTCTTCACGACCCGCGACATCCTCGGCGCCGCCTGGAAGCAGGTCTACTTCCGGGTGGTGGGGGTCGAGGACCCCGAGCACGTCGCCGACGCCCGCAACTCGGCGCTGGGCTTCATCGCCGGCCACACCGTCAGCGAGCTCGAGGAGCCTGGTCGAGGAGATCTTCGACGAGGGCATGGCGCACCGGATCTGGCCGGGCACCCGGGCGATGGCCCAGATGCACCTCGACCAGGGCCAGCGGGTGCTGGCTGGTGACCGCGGCGCCCATCGAGATCGCGCGGATCATCGCGCGGCGCCTGGGCCTGACCGGCGCCATGGGCACGGTCGCCGAGCACGTGGACGGCGTCTACACCGGCCGCCTCGTGGGCGACATGCTGCACGGTCCGGCCAAGGCCGAGGCGGTCAAGGCCCTCGCCGCTCGCGAGGGGCTCGACCTGACGCCGCTGCTCGGCGTACTCCGACTCCTCCAACGACCTGCCGATGCTGTCCCTGGTGGGCGACGCCTGCGCCATCAACCCCGACGCCCGCCTGCGCGCACCACGCCCGCCAGCAGGGATGGCGGATCCGCGACTACCGCACCGGCCGCAAGGCCGCCCGCGCCGGGCTGGTCGTCGCCGCGGCCGCCGGAGCGGTCGGCGGAGCGGTCGCCGCCGGCGCCACGGTGCGCGGCCGGCGCCACCACTGAGCACCCGGACCCGACCCCGACCCGCGATCGCCCGCAGGCTGTTCACAACGACGACGCCTCCACCTACTCTTGAGTAGGTCCCGGCAGGGACGGATCTGGGAGGGTCGTCAACGTCGTCATGTGGGGTGCCACCGACATCGAGCAGGGGCTCGACGCGCTGCGGCGCGCCGTGCTGCCTCGCCCTTGCCGCGCCCGAGCCCGCTCCCGTGGGCGGCCACGTCCTGCTCGCCGAGGCGGACACCTCGGTCGGCGGCGGCCCGGTCCCGGCGGTGGGCGCGGCGCCGGCCGCGACGTCTTCGGCGATGCCGACCGCAACATCTTCGGCGACGCCGACCAGGCCACCTCCTCGGAGGACGACGAGGCCGAGCGCGCCCGGCTGATCGCGCTCGTCGAGCTGGCCCGCGGCGGCGACACCGAGGCCTTCGGGCTGCTCTACGACCACTACCAGCCGTCGGTCTACCGCTTCCTCTACTACCGGACCCGCTCGGTGGCGCTGGCCGAGGACCTCACGTCCGAGACCTTCTTCCGGGCCCTGCGCAACATGAACAGCTTCCGCTGGCAGGGACGCGACCTCGGCGCCTGGCTGATGACGATCGCCCGCAACCTCACGACCGACCACTTCAAGGCCGGCCGCACCCGGCTCGAGCTGACCACCGAGGACATGACCTGCACGACGACGTGACCGACGGTCCGGAGGACGCGGTGCTGGCGGGGATCACCAACGAGATCCTGCTCGAGGCGCTCACCGAGCTGCCGACCGAGCAGCGCGAGTGCCTGATCATGCGCTTCCTCCAGGGGATGAGCATCGCCGAGACGGCGCTGGCCCTCGAGCGGAGCGAGGGCGCGGTCAAGCAGCTCCAGCTCCGCGGCGTACGCAACCTCGCCAAGCTGATGCCCGAGGGGATGCGGGACTGATGACGACCCCGCTGCCGCGGCCCCTCCGGTCGGCCCAGTTCGCTGCGTCACAGTGCGTAACCTCCTCGCCCGACCCGTCGTTCATCGGGTGGAGGGGCACCGCACGGCCGCCGACCGGCGGCACCGAGGACGAGACGCGAGGACGGACAGCGATGACAGCGCCTTTCTCGGCACGACGACGTGCCGAGGAGTTCGACGCCCTGGTCAGCGGGGCGTCCTCAGCCACGCCTCGACCGCCGCTCACCGAGCGCGACGCCGAGCGCTTCGCCGACCTGCTCGCCGTGGTCGACGACCTCCGCGCCATCCCCGAGGTCGACCCGCGCCCCGACGTTCGTCGCCGACCTCCGCGAGCGGCTGATGGCTCGAGGCCGACACCGTCCTGCTGGCCCAGACGGCCGCGGGCCCGCGCCGAGGAGGCCCGCCTCGTCCTGCCGGCCCGGCCCCGCGCCCGCGACCGCCGGCTCGCCACCGCTGCTCGGCGGGGCGGCCCTCGATCGGCGCCACCACCTCGATGGCCGTGGCCGCCCAGACCGCGCTGCCCGGCGAGTCGCTCTACCCCGTCAAGCGCGCCATCGAGGACGCCCAGACCGGCCTCGCCGACGACGACGCCGACCGGGGTGGCCCTGCTCCTGGCCAACGCCCGCGGACGGCTCGACGAGGTCGACGAGCTCGCCCGCACCGCCGCGCCCCGGCGGAGCGCCGGCCGTCGCGGACACGCTCGTCACCTTCGACGAGCAGGCCGACCGAGGCCTCCGAGGTCCTGCTCGAGGCGTACGCCGAGACCGGCGACGAGCAGGTCATCACCGAGCTCGCTGCGCAGCTTCGCCGGCACCAGCCTCGACCAGCCTCGCCGACGCTCGAGGGACGCATGCCGGACTCCGCCCGCGACGAGCTGGTCGCCGCCGGCGAGACGCTCGCCGAGATCGACGCGCGGGCCAGCGGCCGCGTGCCCGACGTGCGGTGGCGAGCGCCGCGACGCTGCCCGCCCATCCTGCTCACCGCCTCGCGCCCGGGGCCTCGACGTCGGCAGCGTGCGTCAGCTCCTCGACCTCCTTCATCGTCGACCGTGGCCGCACCGGCTCAGCCGGCCATCGCGGCGACCGATCTCGGGCAGGACGTCGGCGGCATCGAGGTCCCCGACCTCGACGACCACCGTCCGCCGGTGGCACCGATGGCACCGGGGACGGACCCCGGGCGGCGGCACCGGCGAGCGGCACGACGCCGGCACCGAGGTCCCGTCGACCGGCACCGGGGACGGTCGAGCAGACGTCAAGGGGACCGTCACGGGCACGGTCGACGAGGTCACCAAGCTGCTCACCGGCGACGTGCCGACGCTGGTCGACGAGGTGCCCGTCGTCGGCGACCGGTCGTGGCGCGGCACCCTCGGCGGCATGGTGCGGCGGCGCGGGCGACACGCTCGACGAGACGACCGACTCGCTGCTCGCCTGAGCGCCTCGGCTGCGCGCGTCAGCGGAAGACGCTCTCGCGCTCCCGCAGCAGGGTGTAGAGCGTCTGCTGGATCGTCTCGCGCACCTGGTCGGTGACGTCGAAGACCAGCATCGGGTCCTCGGCCTCGACCGCGTCGTAGGCGTCGGTGCGGATCGGCTCGCCGAACTCCAGCAGCCACTTGGACGGCAGCGGCACCAGGCCGAGCGGACCGAGCAGCGGGAAGAACGGCGTGATCGGGATGTAGGGCACGCCGAGCAGGCGGGCCAGCGACGGGGATGTTGCCGACGAGCGGGTAGATCTCCTCGGCACCGACGACGGACAGCGGCACGATGGGTACGCCGGTGCGCAGCGCGGCGGACACGAAGCCCCCGCGGCCGAACCGCTGGAGCTTGTAGCGCTCGCCGAACGGCTTGCCGATGCCCTTGAAGCCCTCGGGCCAGACCCCGACCAGCTCGCCGCCGGAGAGCATCCGCTCGGCGTCCTCGTTGCAGGCCAGCGTCGCGCCGCTCTTGCGGGCCAGCGTGCTGACGACCGGCAGCTTGAAGACCAGGTCGGCGCCGAGCGGGACGCAGGAACCGGCCGGTCGCGTCGTGGATGGCGAGCATCGTCATCAGGCCGTCGACCGGCACGGTGCCGGAGTGGTTGGACACGACGAGCGCGCCGCCGGTGGTCGGGATGTTCTCGACGCCCCGCACCTCGACCCGGAACCACTTCTGCGCGATCGGGCGCAGCGCCGCCATGAAGAACCGCTCGGTGACCTCGGCGTCGAAGCCGTACTCGTCGACGGCGTAGTCGCCGGCGAGACGGCGGCGCAGGAAGGCCATCATCTCGGCCAGCCGGCGCTCCCACTGGTCGCCGAAGACCTCGACGGCCGCGTGCCTGGAAGGCGTGCGAGCCAGTCGCCGACGGGGATGCCGGCGAGCGGGTGCGTCTCCTCGGTGGTCGACGGCGCGGGCGAGCCGCGGGCTCGGCGGCGGGCGGCGTCGGCTCGGCGCTCGGTGCGGGCCGGACCGGGCGGACCGGGGTCGGCTTCGCGGCCCTGGTCGCGGTCCGGGCGCGTGGTCGCTGCCTGCGGGGACGGCGGCGAGGTTGCGGGCGGCGGCGGAGGGGCGCTCCTTGCCGGTCCCGCGACCGGGACGACCCGACGTACCGATGGGGACGACTCGGCGCCCTCGGCCCGGTCGCGCTGCGGGCGCTCGGACTCAGCCATCGTGCGCCTCCGGTGCAGGGCGGGCTCGTCGGGGACGTGGAGCGGGACACCGAGCGAGACGCCGAAGTCGGCGAAGGCCGACGCGGTGGTGAAGCGCGGCTCGAAGCCGAGCTCGGCGCGCATCCGGGTGGTGTCCACCCCGCGACCGTAGGTCAGGAAGCCGAGCTGCTCGGGCGAGAAGTCCGCCACCCGGGCCTGCCGCAGGACCGACCCGAGGCGGCCGACGGCGAAGCCGGGCATGGCGACCGACGGCTTGCCCAGCCGACGGATCGCCTGGGACAGCATCAGCATCCCGTCGCCGGCGACGTTGAAGGTGCCGGGCGCGCCGGCGACGCACCGCGTGCCTGAGCACGTCGAGCAGGTCGTCCTCGTGGAGGAACTGCAGCCGCGGGTCGAAGCCGAGGACGCGCGGGATCACGGGCAGCCGGAAGTAGCTGGTGATCGGGCTGACGACGTGCGGGCCGATCACGTTGGCCGCGCGGATCATCGTCACCGCCACGTCGGGCCGCCGGCGGGCGAAGCCGCGGACGTAGCCCTCGACCTCGTAGACGTCCTTGGCGTAGCCGGAGCTGGGCAGCCGCTTGGGCCCCATCTCCTCGGTGAACATCGCGGGGTCGCGCGAGCTCGCGCCGTAGATCGTGGTCGTCGACTTGACGACGAGGCGCTCCACGCGTCGGGGCCTTCTGGCATGCAGCGAGGAGCTGCATGGTGCCCATGACGTTGAGCTCCTTCATCGTGTTGCGACCGCCGGCAGAGCCGGGGGTCGCGATGACGCTCATGTGGACGACGGTGTCGACGTCCTCCTTGGCGAGGACCTTGGCGATGACCGGGCGTGCGGATGTCGGCGCGCACGAAGGAGACGTCGCCGATGTCACCGCGAGGTGGGACGACGTCGACGCCGATGACGCGGTCGATGGACGGGTCGCTGGGCGGCCGCGCGCGCGAAGCGGCGGCCGATGTCCCGGGAGATCCCGGTGACCAGCACGACCCGTCCCATGACCTGAGCCCCCGGCCCGGGGCCCTACTTGCCGAGCTTGCGACGCTGGACGCGCGTCTTCTTCAGCAGCTTGCGGTGCTTCTTCTTGGCCATGCGCTTGCGCCGCTTCTTGATGACAGAACCCACAGAGAAACCTTTCACGTGCGTGCGCACGAGCACTCCTGCGCACGTGCGGCGCGCAGGCAGGTGCCCGCGCGACCAGCACAGCCTACTTGCCGCACCGGACGGTGCGAGAATCGGTGTCCGGGCTCGCACCCGGCGACACCTCCAGGAGGGGCCGACGTTGGTCGGAGGGACGTGCCGGACTGGGTCAGCCGGCGTTGTAGAAGCTCTTGCGCAGGTACTCGTTGACGTCGTCCTCGGTCACGCGGAAGGAGCGACCGACGCGCACGGCGGGCAGCTCCCCGCCGTGGACGAGGCGGTAGACGGTCATCTTCGAGACGCGCATCTTGGCGGCGACCTCGGCGATCGTGAGGAACACGACGTCCGACATGTCACCGGGTGAGTTGGGGGCCATGGTGCACCGATCCTTCTGTTGCCACGGCACCGGCTTCCCCACCGGTGTCACAGTTCGTGGCGCTCTGTCGCGACAATAGGGCCAGTGTGACCCGTGGGGAAGAGGATCACTCCTGAAACTTGTGGGACCAGCGGCGTGTCGGGTTGATTTTGCCTCCCAGTGCCTCGGTCAGGGGTAGGGGTCGAGCCCGTGCAGCGGGAAGACCTCGGTCCGCGTGGCCATGATCGCGCGGTCCAGCCAGGTCTCGGGGTCGTAGCCGTCGGACCAGTCGCGGTAGGCCGGCGTGCGACCGTCGGTCATCCGGTGCGGCGGGGTGCGGTCCAGCAGTCTCGGTGACGTGGGACCGCCATCCGGGCGGCGTCGGCGTCTCGGGCGGGATCGGGTGCCCGCCCACGATCGCGAGCAGGTGGGTCCAGGCTCGCGGCACGACCTCGACCAGGGCGTAGCCGCCGCCGCCGGTGACGACCCACCTGCCCGTCGCGCGACCTCGTGGGCGAGCTCGTGGAGCGCGAGGTACGCCGCCCGCTGGCCGTCGACGGTGAGCATCAGGTGCGCGAGCGGGTCCTCCATGTGGGAGTCGCAGCCGTGCTGGGTCACCAGGATCTCCGGCTCCCACTCGCGCAGCACCGGCGGCACCACGGCGTGGAAGGCGCGCAGCCAGCCCGCGTCGGCGGTGCCGGGCGGCAGGGCGACGTTGACCGCGCGTCCCCTCGGCGCCCGGGACCGCCGGTGTCGTGGGGGAAGCCGGTGCCGGGGAAGAGCATCTGGCCGGTCTCGTGCAGGGAGATGGTCAGCACCCGCGGGTCGTCGTAGAAGATCTGCTCCACCCCGTCGCCGTGGTGGACGTCGACGTCGACGTAGGCGACGCGCTGGTAGCCCTGGTCGAGCAGCGTCTGGATGCCGACGGCGATGTCGTTGTAGATGCAGAAGCCCGCGGAGCGGTCGGCCATCGCGTGGTGGAGACCGCCGGCGATGCTCGCGCTGTGCAGCGACTCCCCGCTCGTCACCTGGCGGAACGCCTCGACGCGTCGCGCCGACGACGTGGGCCGCGGCCTTGTGCATGTCGCGGAAGACCGGGTCGTCGTCGGTGCCGAGGCCGTGCTCGGCGTCCTCGCCCGCCCTCGGTCCCGCAGCCGGGTGACCGCCGCGATCAGGCTGCGGTCGTGGACGGTGGCGATGAGGTCGTCGTCGGCGACCGGCGCCTCGACCATGCGCACGTGCTCGAGGACGCCGAGCTCCTCGGCGAGGCGCATGGTCAGGTCGACGCGGACCGGGGACATCGGGTGGCCGGGGCCGAAGTCGTACTCCACGAGGCTCTTGTCGAAGACGACGGACGCGGGACCGGGGCACTCCATGTGACGGACGCTACCCGCAACGCGCCCGGCGGGCAGCGGGCACCCGCGGCGCGAGAGCCACCTTTCCGACCGGGTGCGAGACTCGTCGCATGGACACCACGACCACCCGCGGCACCGGCCTCGACCTCGACTACCCCCAGTCGCTGGCCGTGTACGACACCTACGAGCAGGCGCAGCGCGCCGTCGACCACCTCTCCGACGAGGAGTTCCCGGTCGAGAACCTCCTGATCGTGGGCACCGACCTCAAGCGCATCGAGCGGGTCACCGGTCGCCTCACCTGGGGCCGGGTCGCGCTCGCCGGCGCCGTGTCGGGCCTGTGGCTCGGCGTCTTCGTCGGCCTCGTCCTCGCCCTGTGGGTCGAGGACGACCTGCTCAGCGTCCTGCTGTCCACCGCGGCCTTCGGCGCCCTCTTCGGCCTCGTCTGGGGCCTGATCGGGTACGCCGCGACGCGTGGGCGTCGTGACTTCAGCTCGGTGACCGCCGTGGTCGCCACCCGCTACGAGGTGCTCGTCGAGCACAAGCACCGCGAGGCCGCGCGCACCATCCTGGCCGCCACGCCGGGCCTGCTCCCCGACCCGCACGCCGCGGGCTGACGCACGACGCGGGCAGGCTCAGACGCCCTCGGCGAGCTCGCGCGAGCGGTTGCGGGCGGCCTCCATGGCCGCGAGGAAGGCGGCGCGCACCTTGTGGATCTCGAGCTCGCGCAGCGCCGACGCGGTGGTGCCGCCCGGCGAGGTCACCTGCTCGCGCAGCACGACCGGGTGGGTGCCCGTCTCGCGCAGCATCGTGGCGGAGCCGTAGAGGGTCTGGATGACCAGCTCGGTGGCCGTCGCGCGCGGCAGGCCGAGGTGGACGCCGGCCTCGATCATCGACTCGACGACGAAGAAGATGTAGGCCGGTCCCGAGCCGCTGATCGCGGTGACGGCGTCCATCTGCCGCTCCGGGATCCGCAGCACCTTGCCGGTCGAGGCCATCAGGGACTCGGCCTCGGCCAGGTGCCCGTCGTCGCAGTGCGAGCCGGGCGAGATGGCCGCCATGCCCTCGTCGACGAGCGCCGGGGTGTTGGGCATGACGCGCACGACCGCGACGCCCTCGGGCACGCGCGACTCGATGAAGGCGGTGGTGATGCCCGCCGCCAGGCTGACCAGCAGCTGGCCGGGGCGCAGCTCGCCGGCGATCTCGTCGAGGACGGCCGCCATGTCCTGCGGCTTGACCACGAGCGCGACGGTGTCGGCCTTGCGGGCCGCCTCCGCGTTGGAGACCACGGCGACGCCGTACTGCTCCTCGAGCTCGCGGGCCCGCTCGGGCCGCTTCTCGCCGACCAGCAGGTTGTCGACGCGACGCCCGGCGCGGACCAGGCCCGAGAGCAGGGTCTCGCCCATCACGCCGGCGCCGATGATCGCGGTCTGGGGCATCGGCGTGCCTACTTCTTGGAGATCAGCGAGCGGAGGAAGAAGGTGAGGTTCTGCGGGCGCTCGGCCATCCGGCGCATGAGGTAGCCGTACCACTCCTCGCCGTACGGGACGTAGACGCGCACGGTCTCGCCGGTCTCCGCGAGGCGCTTCTGCTCCTCGGGCCGGATGCCGTAGAGCATCTGGAACTCGTAGGTCCCCGGGCGGCGGCCGTAGCGGCTGGCCAGCGAGGACGCGATCTGGATCATCCGCGGGTCGTGGCTGGCGACCATCGGGTAGCCCTGGCCGGCCAGCAGCACCTTGAGGCAGCGGACGTAGGACTTGTCGATGTCGAGGCGGTCCTGGAAGGCCACGCTCTCGGGCTCGTGGTAGGCGCCCTTGCACAGCCGGACGCGCGATCCCTCGTAGGCGAGCGCACGGCAGTCGGCCTCGGTGCGGTGCAGCATCGCCTGCAGCACGGCACCGGTCTCGGGGAAGTCCTTGCGCAGCTCGCGCAGGATGCCGAGGGTCGAGTCGGTGGTGGTGTGGTCCTCCATGTCGAGGGTGACGGTGGTGCCGGCGTTGCGGGCGGCGCGGCAGATCTCGCGCGCGTTCTCCAGCGCGACCTTCTCGCCGTTCTCCGGGAGCGCCTGGCCGACCGCGCTCAGCTTGACGCTGACCTCGGCCTTGCGCGGCGAGGCCGCGGCGGGCGAGCTCGGCCAGCAGGTCCTTGTAGGCCGCGACCGTGGCCTCGGCCTGGGCGAGGTCGAGGGTGTCCTCGCCGAGGAAGTCGAGGGTCACGTAGAGGCCGCCGTCGACCAGCTCGGCGGTCGCGGTGACGGCGTCGTCCGTGGTCTCACCGGGGACGTGGCTGGTGACGATGCCCGACGAGACGGGCATGGTGCTGACGAGCTTCTTGACCTGCTCGCTCTTGGCGAGCAGCAGGATCGGCTGGCGGAGCAGAGGCATGGCGCACAGGCTACGCCGAGACGCCCCGGACGGCCTCCTCAGGATGTGCCTCTCGCCCGCGCCCGCCCCTGCACAGGACCTCCACGACTCCTCCACCCCTCCGGCCGGACGGCGCCCTACGGTCGGTGGACCAGCCGCTCGCCCTCCCGAGGAGACCCCATGAGCACCGCCCGCACCCGCTACGTCCTGGCCGCCACCGTGTGGGCGGGGACCCTCCTGGTCCTGCTCTTCGGGGTCGGCGGCGCTGGGCATCGTCGGCGACGGCGGTCCCCCGGACCTCATGTACCTCGCCGCCGCCGCAGTGGGCCTGGTGGGCGCCGCCGCCGCCCGCTTCCGCCCGGCCGGCACGGCGCGCGCCCTCGCCGTCGCCGCCGGTCTCACCCTCGCCGCCGGCGTCGTCGCGGTGGCGGCCGGGTGGCAGGAGGAGGGCTCGGTCGTCGACGTGCTCGCGCTCAGCGCGATGTTCGCCGGGCTGTACGCCGCCTCCGCCTGGCTGTTCCGCTCCGCCGCCCCGCAGACCGCCTGAGGCGGGCCGGCGGGCCGTGGCCGGGGCCGGGAGCCGGGGTGGGCGCGCAACTGGCGGCGTACGACACTCGATCCGGCCGCCGACCCGTCGCTCCGCCGCCAGTTGCGGAGGAGCGGAGGGAGCTGGGCGGCCGCGGCCCGACTGGCGGCGTACGACATCTGATCCGGCCGCCGACCTGTCGCCCACCGCCAGTTGCCGGTGGAGCGGAGGGAGCTGGGCGGCCGCGGCCACGACTGGCGGCGTACGACATCCGATCCGGCCGCCGACCTGTCGCCCACCGCCAGCTGCGGGGGGGGGCGGCCGGGCGCAGGAGCCGGGCGGCGGAGCGCGCTCAGGCCGTACGCCGCCGCAGGGTCGCGGCACCGAGGGCGAGACCTGCGAGCGCGAACCCGAGGACGACCGCCACGTCCGCCCACACGCTCGCCTGGTCGGCGGCCCCGACCAGCTCCTGCATGGCGTCGACCGCATAGGACAGCGGCAGCAGGTCGCTGATCGCCTGCAGCACCGGCGGCAGGAAGTCCCGGGCGACGAACAGCCCGCACAGCAGGAGCTGCGGGATGACGAAGGCCGGCATGAACTGCACCGCCTGGAACTCGGTGTCCGCGAAGGCGCTGACGAGCAGGCCGAGCGCCGTGCCCAGCACGGCGTCGACCACCGCCACCACGCCGAGCAGCCAGACCGGGCCGTTGACCTCGAGGCCGAGCAGGCCGACGCTCACCGCGACCGCCAGCGCCGACTGGACGGCGGCGAGCAGCCCGAAGGCGAGGGCGTAGCCGAGCAGGAAGTCGAGCTTGCCCATCGGCATCGACAACAACCGCTCGAGGGTCCCGCTGCCCCGCTCGCGCAGGGTGGTCACGCTGGTCACGAGGAACATCACGATGAAGGGGAAGATCGCGAGCAGGCCCGGGCCGAGCCCGTCGAAGACGTCCCCGGGCAGGTCCGAGGAACATCCACCAGAGCAGGGTCATCAACAGGCAGGGCAGCAGCATCAGCATCGCCAGCGTGCGGTGGTCGCGGCGCACCTGGGTGAGGACGCGGCCCGCGACGGCCAGCGTCACCCGGGGGCTCATGCCGCGCCCTCGACGATCTGGAGGAAGGCCGCCTCGATGTCGCGCGCTCCACCGCGGATCTCGGCGGGCGTGCCGTCGGCGATGATCCGGCCCTCGCGCATGAGCAGCAGCCGGTCGCACCGGTCCGCCTCGTCCATCACGTGGCTCGAGACGAGCACGGCCTTGCCGCTGTCCGCGAGCCGGTGGAAGAGCCGCCACAGGTCCCGGCGCAGCACCGGGTCGAGGCCGACGGTCGGCTCGTCGAGCACCAGCACGTCGGGATCGCCGAGCAGTGCGACGGCCAGGCTGGCCCGGCTGCGCTGGCCGCCACTGAGGTTGCCCACCACGTGGTCGCGGCGGTCGGTGAGGTCGACGGCGGTGATCGCCTCGTCGACCTCGGCACGGTCGACACCGAGCACCCGGGCGAAGAAGCGGAGGTTCTCGGCGACGGTGAGGTCGTCGTACACGCTCGCGGCCTGGGTGACGTAGCCGACCCGGTCGCGCAGCCGCCGGTCGCCCGCCGGGAGCCCAGGACCTCGACCCCGCCGGACCGCACGCGCTGGACGCCGACCACGGCCCGCAGCAGCGTGGACTTGCCGCAACCGCTGGGACCGAGCAGGCCGGTGACGCCGGGGGCCACGGCCAGGGAGATGCCGGGAGCACCCGGGCCGCCGCGCACGACGGTCAGCTCCCGGATGTCGATGACGTTATTCATCATGTGTTGAATTGTGCTCCCGGCGATCCCGAGCCGTCAAGGGTCGGGGCCGGCTCAGGTCGGCAGGTCCCCGGTGAGGTAGCGCTGGATGGTCGGGGCGTACGTCGCGACGACCTGCTCGCCGGTCAGCGACGCCACCGGCTCCACGCGCATCACGTAGCGCACCAGGATCAGCCCCATCACCTGGCTGGCGACCAGCGCCATCCGGTGCTCGGGCCGGTCGATCCCCAGCGCGACGCCCACCGGCTGGATCACCACCGGCAGGAACCCCTCGCTGAGCAGGCGGTGGGCCGACGGGTCCATCACCCCGCGGGCCACGGCCAGCAGGGCGGGCTGCACGTCGGGGTCGTCCCACACCGACAGGAAGGCGCGCAGGAAGCGCTCGGCGGCCTCCTCGACCGGACCCGCGATGACCCCGCCGACGACCTCGCGGGGGTCGACGGGCAGCTCCATCGCGGCGAGGAAGAGGTCGTCCTTGGTGCCGAAGTAGTGGTGCACGAGCGCCGGGTCGACCCCGGCGTCGGAGGCGACCGCGCGGATCGTCGTACCCCCGAAGCCCTTGGCCGCGAAGGCCGCACGGGCCGCGGCGAGCACCGCGGCACGCGTGTCGGGGGCGCCGGGTCGGCGGCCGCGGGAGGGGCGCGTCATGCGAGGGAGGGTACGACGCGTCAGCGCGCCGGCACGGAGAAGTGCTCGCGGGCGAACTCCAGCGACTCGCGCAGGTCGGCCTCGCGCTCGGCGCGCGTGGAGCAGCGGCGGGTGTTGATCTCCAGCACGATGTGGCCGGTGAAGTCGCGGGCGGCCAGGTGGGCCAGGAAGTCCTCGGCCCCCATCGCCCCGCGACCGGGCACCAGGTGCTCGTCCTTGGCCGAGCCGCTGCCGTCGGTGAGGTGGATGTGCCGGAGCCGGTCGCCGAGCCGCTCGGCCATCTCGATCACCGAGGTGCGCGCGATGGCCGCGTGCGAGAGGTCGATCGTGGTGTTGGCGTACTCGTGGTCGCTGGGGTCCCAGCTGGGGAGGTACATCTCCATGCCCCGGCGCGAGGAGGCCCGCCAGGGATACATGTTCTCCACCGCGAAGGCGATGCCGGTCGACTCCTCCAGGGCGGCGATGCCGTCGACGAAGCCGGCGGCGTACTCCTTCTGCCAGCGGAACGGCGGGTGCACCACGACCACGTCGGCGCCGACCGCGGTCGCGAGCTCGGCGGAGCGCTCGAGCTTGCCCCACGGCTCGGTGCCCCAGACCCGCTGCGTCCACAGCAGGCACGGCGCGTGGATCGCGCAGATCGGCATCTCGTGGTGCTCGGAGAGCTGCTGGAGGGCGGAGGTCTGCTGCGACAGGGCGTCGACGCCGACCATCACCTCGACGGCGTCGTAGCCCACCTGCGCCGCCCACGCGAACCCGTGGGCGGTGGACTCGGGGTAGACCGAGGCCGTCGAGAGCGCGACGAGGGTCACGACGCGCCGCGCCGGGCCGCGGGACGGGTCACGACCGACAGCTGGTCGAGACGCTCCAGGATGACGCCCTCGCGCAGCGCCCACGGGCAGATCTCGAGCTCCTCGAGGTCGAAGATGTCCATGCAGGCCTCGGCGACCAGCGCGCCCGGCACGATCTGGTGGGTGCGGCTGGGCGACACGCCCGGCAGCGTGGCGAGCTCGTCGGGGTCCAGCGCGATCAGCTTGGGGATCCACTGCGAGAGGGTGTCGAGGTCCAGCACGCGCGGGACGAGCGGCGCCGTCGCCGCTCGGCGCGGCGCCGCAGATGCGCGCCAGCGAGCGGAAGGTCTTGGAGGTCGCCGCCGCGCGGTCGGGCGCGCCGGGGCGCAGCAGGTTGCCCGCGTCGCGGGCGATGTCGGCGCGGATCTGCTTGCGCAGCCGGCGGATCGCCTCGTCGTCGGGACGGGCGCCGCCGAACCACTCGCGCGCGAGCCGGGCCGCGCCGAGCGGCATCGACCAGGCCACGTCGGGCGCCTCGTCGGAGCCGCCGGCGATCTCCAGCGACCCGCCGCCGATGTCGAAGACCGCCAGCCGGCCGGCCGACCAGCCGAACCAGCGGCGTACGGCGAGGAAGGTCAGCCGCGCCTCGTCCTCCCCCGACAGCACCGACAGGTCGACCTCGGTCACGTCGTTGACGTGGGCCAGGACGTCGTCGGAGTTGACCGCGTCGCGCACCGCCGAGGTGGCGAAGCCGAGCATGTCCTCGCAGCCCTTGTCCTCGGCGACCGACACGGCCTCGCGGCAGAACCTCGTGAGCGCGTCGATGCCCGCCTCGGAGACCGCGCCGGACTCGTCGAGGTGCTCGGCCAGGCGCAGCGGCTGCTTGTAGGAGAAGGCCGGCAGCGGCGCGGCGCCACCGTGGGCGTCCACCACGAGCAGGTGGCCCGTGTTGGATCCGATGTCGAGGACGCCCAAGCGCATGCGCCCAAACTACTAGGCTTGGCCAGTGCCCGAAGTCGACCTCGTGTTTCCCCGTGCCTACGTCGAGTTCGTGGACCCCGCCGACGAGGAGCAGGTGTTCCGCTGCGACCTCACCTGGCTGACCTCCGCCTACACCTGCATCTTCGGCAACGGGTGCCAGGGCATCTACGCCGACTCCCCCGACGTGGGGTGCTGCACCCTCGGTGCGCACTTCAGCGACGCGGACGACGAGCAGCGCGTCGCGTCGTACGTCGCGCAGCTCACGCCGGAGCAGTGGCAGTTCCACCCGCAGCGAGCCGTCGAGACCGACGACTGGGTCGAGTCCGACGAGGACGGCGAGCGCAAGACGATCGCCCTCGAGTACGACGGGCAGTCGGCGTGCGTCTTCCACAACCGGGCCGACTTCGGCACCGGCGCCGGCTGCGCGCTGCACGGACTCGCCCTCGAGCAGGGCCGCAACCCGCTCGAGACCAAGCCCGACGTCTGCTGGCAGCTCCCCATCCGGCGCACGTTCCGCAACGTCGAGCGCCAGGACGGGACGGCGTACACCGAGGTCTCGATCGGCGAGTACGACCGCCGCGGCTGGGGACCCGGGGGCCACGACCTCGACTGGTACTGCTCGGGCAACACCGAGGCCCACGTCGCCCCGGAGCCGGTCTACGTCACCCACGAGCCCGAGCTGACCGAGCTGATGGGCGCCGAGGGCTACCGCGAGCTGGTGCTCCACTGCGACGCCCACGTGCGGTCGCGCTCGGCCCTCGCGCTGCACCCCGCCGACCCGCGCTGAGCCCGTCAGTCCGGCACCCGAAATTCGCTCGACGTCAAGACAACCTGACCCCGGCGTGACGGCGCCCCACCCCTCAGCACAGAATGCAGCCATGCGCCTGGACCATCTCTCGTTCGCAGCCGGACCGGATGGACTTGCCAGCACTGCCCAGCGCATCGGGGGCCAGCTCGGCAAGAACTTCATCGACGGCGGTGTGCATCCCCGTTTCGGGACCCGCAACATGATCATGCCGCTGGACGGCCGCACCTACATCGAGATCGTCGAGGTGCTGGACCATCCCGCGAGCGACAAGGCCCCCTTCGGGCAGGCCGTCCGTGCTCGCTCCGCCCTCGGTGGCGGCTGGCTCGGCTGGGTGGTGGCCGTCGACGACATCACCGTCGTCGAGACCCGCCTCGGCCGCGAGTCGGTCAAGGGCAACCGGCACCTGCCCAACGGCAAGGAGCTCGTCTGGCGCCAGATCGGCGTCCACGGCCTGCTGTCGGACCCGCAGCTCCCCTACTTCCTCCAGTGGGAGTCCCCGGCCGAGATGCACCCGAGCAACGCCGCCGACAGCGACTTCTCGCTGGTCGCGCTCGAGATCGCCGGCGACCCGCAGCGGGTCAGCGAGTGGCTCGGCGAGACCGTCGAGGCGCCGCTCGAGGACATCAAGGTGGAGTGGGTCGCCCCCAACGGCACCCCGGGGATCATCGCGGTCCAGATCCAGACGCCCTCCGGGCTCGTCCGAGACTCTGACCCGTCCACCGGCCCGTGACGGGGCAACGCCGAGCCCGAACATCTGGCACCACCCGGAGACGTACGAGCTCGAGAACCACGCCGCGGACCCGCACGGCCGCATCGAGGCCGCCATGCGTTCCGTCGCGTCGTGGGACGGCCGGGTCCTGCTCGACGTCGGGTGCGGCACCGGCTTCCACCTCCCCCGCTGGGCCGAGCACGCGCGGACGGTGATCGGCGTCGAGCCGCACGCCTCCCTCGTCGCGCTCGCGCGGCGTCGTACCCGTCGGCTCGACCACGTCGAGGTGCGGCAGGGCACCGCCCAGCACCTCCCCCTGCCGGACGCGTCGGTCGACGTCGTGCAGGCGCGGTGGGCCTACTTCTTCGGCCCCGGTTGCGAGCCGGGCCTGGCCGAGCTCGACCGGGTCGTACGCCGCGGCGGCACGGCGTTCGTGATCGACAACGACGCGAGCCGGTCGACGTTCGGGGCGTGGTTCCGCCTCGGCTACCCGATGGTCGACCCCGACGAGGTCGAGCGCTTCTGGTCGGGGCGCGGCTGGACCCGGGTGCCGGTCGACATGGGCTGGTCCTTCGAGCGGCGCGAGGACCTCGAGGCAGTGGTGCGGATCGAGTTCTCCCCCGAGGTCGCGGAGCGGGTCCTCGCGTCCCACGAGGGCACCGAGGTGGACTACGCCGTCAACCTCTGGTGGCGGGAGTACTGACCCCCCGCCGACCTCCGCAGCGGCGAGCCGTCGTACGCCGGGTCAGGACGACTCGCGCACGACCAGCGTCGGGGTGAGCAGCACGCCGTCCTCGGGGGCCGGCTGGTGGGACAGCAGGCTCTGGAGCGCGTTGACGATCTCGACGGCGACGTCCTCGAGCGGCTGGCGCACCGACGTCAGCCCCACCGGGTAGACCTGCGCGACCTGCGAGTCGTCGAAGCCCACCACCGCGATGTCCTTGCCGGGTGCGAGCTGGCGCAGCCACAGCGTGTGGAGCACGCCCATCGCGAGGGTGTCGGAGGCGCAGACGAAGGCGGTGGGCTCCGACTCGTCGAGCAGCACCGCGGCCGCCTCGCCCCCGGACTGGACGGTGTCCTCGACCCGGCTGGCGAGGCCGGTGGTGGGGAGCCCGTGCTCGTGCATGGTGGTGAGCCAGCCGGCGCGGCGGTCCTCGCCGATCGGGGAGTCCTTGCGCCAGCCGATCCAGGCGATGCGGGTGTGGCCCTTGGCGAGGAGGTGCTCGGTCGCCAGCCGGGTGCCGGCGGCCCCGTCGACGTCCACCCACGGGTGGCGGGCGCTGGCGCGGTCCCACGGGCGGCCGAAGGCGACGAACGGCGCCCGCTGCTGGGCGAGCCAGGCGGCCTGCGGGTTGCCGAGGTAGGTGTCGGTGACGACGAAGGCGTCGACCGCGGTCGAGCGCAGCAGGTTGTCGTAGCCCGCGACCGGGTCCTCGTCGTCGCCGGTGAAGAGCAGCACGTGGTGCCCGGCCAGCGCCGAGGTCTCGACGAGGGTGTGGACGAAGCGGTCCATCATCGCGTTGGCGGTGCCCTCCTGGACCGGCGAGACGCGCAGGCCGATCAGCTGGGAGGTGCGGGTGCGCAGGTTGCGGGCCGCGCGGTTGGGCGAGTAGCCCATCTCCTCGATGGCGCCCCGGACCCGCTCGAGCGTGCCGGGGCGCAGCAGGTCGGGGTTGTTGACGGCGTTGGACACCGTCTGACGGCTCACCCCCGCGCGCTCGGCGACGTCGGCCAGCGTGGGTGGGGACACCGGCAGGTGTGCACCCGACCGAGACTCCGTTCGCGACATGTTCGACCCCCCTTGATCGTTCCAATCAGGGGCAGCATAACCGCGCTGTCGGTGGCGTCGCCTAGCGTGCCGCCCATGAGCAGACAGCGCGCCGCCTACAAGTGCTCCGAGTGCGGCTGGGAGACCGGCAAGTGGGTGGGCCGGTGCGGCGAGTGCCAGGCGTGGGGGTCGGTCGCCGAGGCGGCCGCCGCCCCGACCGGGCGCACCACCGCGACCCCCGTGACCCGCCCGGCCGTGCCCATCGGCCAGGTGTCTGTCGAGGACGCGACGTTCCGCTCCTCCGGGGTCCCCGAGCTCGACCGGGTGCTGGGCGGTGGGCTGGTGCCGGGCGCGGCGATCCTGCTGGCCGGCGAGCCCGGCGTCGGCAAGAGCACCCTGCTGCTCGAGGTCGCCGCCCAGACCGCCCGGGTGCGCACCCGCACCCTCTACGTCACCGGCGAGGAGTCCGCCTCCCAGGTGCGGCTGCGCGCCGACCGCACCGGCGGCGTCCACGACGAGCTGTTCCTCGCGGCCGAGACCGACCTCGGCGCCGTGCTCAGCCACATCGAGCAGGTGCGCCCGACCCTGCTGGTCATCGACTCGATCCAGACCATCGGCGCGCCGGGCATCGAGGGGGTCCCCGGGGGTGTCACCCAGGTCAAGGAGGTCGCGGCCGCGCTGGTCCGGGTGGCCAAGACGCGCAACATCACCACGGTGATCGTCGGCCACGTGACCAAGGACGGCTCGATCGCCGGCCCGCGGGTCCTCGAGCACCTCGTCGACGTGGTGCTCAACTTCGAGGGCGACCGCAACTCCCGCTTCCGGATGGTCCGCGCGATGAAGAACCGCTTCGGCCCCGTCGACGAGGTCGGCTGCTTCGACCTGTCCGCCGGTGGCATCACCGCGGTCACCGACCCGACCGGCCTGTTCGTCGAGCACCACAGCCAGCAGGTGCCCGGCACCTGCGTGGCCGTCACGATGGAGGGCCGGCGGCCCCTGCTCGCCGAGGTGCAGGCGCTGGTGACACCCTCGCCGCTCGAGCGCCCGCGACGCACCACGTCGGGCATCGACTCCTCCCGGGTGGCGATGATCCTGGCCGTGCTGCAGCAGCACGCCTTCATCAAGCTCCACGCGCACGACGTCTTCGCCTCGACCGTGGGCGGCGCCCGGCTCACCGAGCCGGCCACCGACCTGGCCGTCGCGGTGGCCATCGCCAGCGCCACGCACGGCCTGGCCCCGCCCAAGGGGGTCGTGGCGATGGGCGAGATCGGCCTGGCCGGCGAGCTGCGCCGGGTGCGCGACCTGCCGCAGCGCCTGGCCGAGGCCGCGCGACTCGGCTTCGAGGTCGCCGTGGTGCCGCGGGAGGCGCACGAGCCCGAGACCGGGTCGCACCGGATGGTCGACGGGCTCCGGGTGATCTCCGAGGGCACGGTGTGGGGCGCGCTGTCGACCCTGCGCGTCACGAAGGCCGACCACCCCCGACTGCGTCCCCTAGACTGAGCGCCGCGACGCCCGGCGTCGTACCCGTCAGAGAGGACCACCGTGCCCGAGCGTTCGGACGACGTGCTGCGCCTGCGCGCCACCCTGGCGATGATCGCGCCCGGCACCGCCCTGCGAGACGGCCTGGAGCGCATCCTGCGCGGTCGCACCGGCGCCCTCATCGTGCTCGGCCAGGACAAGATGGTCGAGTCGCTGGCCACCGGTGGCTTCACCCTCGACGTGCCGTTCACCGCCACCGGCCTGCGCGAGCTGGCCAAGATGGACGGCGCCATCATCGTCGACCGCGACGTCACCCGGATCTCGCGGGCCGCGGTCCACCTCATGCCCGACCAGTCGATCCCCTCGGAGGAGACCGGCACCCGGCACCGCACCGCCGAGCGGGTGGCCAAGCAGACCGGCTCACCCGGTCATCTCGGTGTCGCAGTCGATGCAGATCATCGCCGCCTACGTCGGCGACATCCGCCACGTCCTGGAGGACTCCGGCAAGATCCTGTCCCGGGCCAACCAGGCGCTCGCCACCCTCGAGCGCTACAAGCTGCGCCTCGACGAGGTCTCGGCGACCCTGTCGGCCCTCGAGATCGAGGACCTGGTGACCGTGCGCGACGTCGCCGTGGTGGCCCAGCGGCTCGAGATGGTCACCCGGATCGCCCGCGAGATCGACGACTACGTCCTCGAGCTCGGCACCGACGGCCGACTGCTGTCGCTGCAGCTCGAGGAGCTCATCACCGGCGTCGACGCCGAGCGCGAGCTGGTCGTCCGCGACTACCTCCCCGCCGGCAAGCGCCGCAAGGTCGAGGCGTCGGTGATCCTCGGCGACCTCTCCACGCTCTCCCCCACCGAGCTCGTCGACCCGGGCGCGGTCGCCGCCGTGCTCGGCCTCGGCACCGGCGAGCACCTCGACGGCGCCGTGGCCCCGCGTGGCTACCGGCTGCTGGCCAAGGTGCCGCGCCTGCCCGGCTCCGTGGTCGACCGGCTCGTCGAGCACTTCGGCGGTCTCCAGCAGCTGCTCTCCGCCGGCATCGACGACCTCCAGGCGGTCGAGGGCGTCGGCGAGCTGCGGGCCCGCAGCGTGCGCGAAGGGCTCTCCCGGCTCGCGGAGTCGAGCATCACCGAGCGCTACATCTGAGTCACGCAGCAGGACGCGCTCGCGCGTCCTGCGTCGACACGCGCCTCAGGCCCGCGCCGGCTCGGACCCGGCCCGGGGGGCGAGCACACAAGTAACGCGGTGTTAGACGGACGAAACAAGGCGTCGAGGGCGGGTTTCGTCCGTCTAACACCGCGTTACTTGTCCGGGCGCCGCGCGAAGCGGCGGGCTGTCACCCCGCGGAGTTGCCCTCGCCGTCCTCACCGGGCTGGTGGGTGTCTGTCCTGCTGCTTGTTCTTGCCCTTCTGGGGCTTCGGCGTCACCGTCTTGGTGATGACCTCGCTGGCGGGACGCACCAGCTCGAACTGCACGTCGGTCGGCTCGCCCGCGAGGGCCGCCGCCTCCACGTGGTAGAAACCGGGCATCGCCCACTCGGTGAAGGCGGAGCACTCGTCGTCGGAGCGCTTGGCGTTCCAGGTGATGACGACCGGCGCGTCGACGGCCTGGCGCACCACGACGTCCTGCGGCACGATCGCCGCCGGGCACTCCCGGCTCGACCAGATGGAGTCGGTGCCCGAGGTGATGCTGACCGTCAGCGTGTCCGGCGACACCGTCCAGGTGCAGGCGGCGGTGACCCGGGTGCGCAGGTTGAGCGTGATCGGGACGTCACTGCCGCCGGGGGCCTCGGTGATGGTCGGGGTGGCGACGATGTCGCCGTTCTCGCAGGTGCCGACGGGCTCGGCGAGCGGGGGCTCGGTCGGGGTCTGCTTCCTCTTCTTGCGCTTCGGCTTGTCCGTCGGGGCGGTCGCCGCCTCGGTCGCCGCCGGTCTCGCCCGGGTCGGCGCTCGTGCTCGTCGTGGCGCCGGCGGTGGTCGCCTGGGGGTCCTCGTCGGACGACGCGTCGCTCGAGCCGCCCAGGAGGCGGGCGAGACCAGCGACCAGGAGCACGGCCACCCCGAGCACCACGAGGCGACGGAACCAGTAGACGCGAGCGGGCAGGGGACCACGCGGTGCCATCGGAGGGGCAGGGCGCGAGGACGGCATGACCCCGACCCTAGGAGCAGCGTGGGCGCGCGGGGTGGTGCCACACCGGGCCCCCGCGGATCCGTGCGTACGATCACCGCGATGACCGACCTGCACGCGCCGATCCTCGAGTGGTACGACGCCCACGCGCGCGACCTGCCCTGGCGTCGGCCGGACGCGTCGGCCTGGTCGGTGCTCGTCTCCGAGCTCATGCTCCAGCAGACCCCGGTCGTCCGGGTGCTGCCCGTCCACGACGCCTGGCTGGAGCGCTGGCCGACCCCGGCCGCGCTGGCCGCCGAGCCGACCGGCGAGGCGGTCCGGATGTGGGGTCGACTCGGCTACCCGCGACGGGCGCTGCGGCTGCACGCCGCCGCCGTCGCCCTCGTGGAGCGCCACGACGGCGAGGTGCCGGCGTCGTACGACGAGCTGATCGCGCTGCCCGGGGTCGGGCGACTACACCGCTGCGGCGGTGGCCAGCTTCGCCTTCGGTCGCCGGCACGTCGTGCTCGACACCAACGTGCGGCGGGTGCTGGCGCGGGTGGTGTCGGGGGTCGAGTTCCCCGGCGCGTCCGTGACCCGCGCCGAGCGCGACCTGGCCACCGACCTGCTGCCCGAGGACGAGGACACGGCCGCCACCTGGGCCGTGGCCGTCATGGAGCTCGGCGCCCTCGTCTGCACCGCCCGCGACCCGCGGTGCGACGCCTGCCCGGTCGCCGACCGGTGCGCGTGGCTGGCGGCCGGCCGTCCGGCGTACGACGGTCCCCCGCGCCGCGGGCAGGCCTGGGCGGGCACCGACCGCCAGTGCCGCGGCCGGATCATGGCCGTGCTGCGCGAGACCGACGGCACCGTGCGCCCGGCCGCGATCGAGGCCGTGTGGCCCGGCGCCGAGCAGCGCGACCGCTGCCTGGCCGGGCTCGTCGACGACGGCCTCGTCGCGGTCGTCGACGGCGGCTACGCCCTCCCGGGGTAGTCGGGGACGAACTGGTAGGCGGAATGCCCGTCTGCGACCACCAGGTCGTCCCGAACTACCCAGCGAGGGTCGGCGACATCGCGACCGACCCCGGGACGCACGGGAGCCCCCGGCGCGGGTGCGCCGGGGGCTCCTGTGGTGGTGCGGTGTCAGTCGATCGTCACTCGGGACCGGTGGCCCGGGGGACGTCGGTCGGACCTTCGGAGTCGTCGGGACCCTCGCCCTCGACCGGGACCGCGATGTCGAGCGACTCGGCGCCCACGTCGGCGGTCTCGAACGGCGGCAGGTCGGGCAGCGCCGAGACCTTCTGGCCCTGGAAGGTGAAGGTCGCGGCCGGACCCTCGCCCTCGACGTCGACCAGCACGATCTGACCGGGGCCGATCTCGCCGAAGAGCATCTTCTCGGCCATCACGTCCTCGATCTCGCGCTGGATCGTGCGACGCAGCGGTCGCGCACCGAGCACCGGGTCGAAGCCCCGCTCGGCCAGCAGGTTCTTGGCCGGCTGGGTCAGCTCGAGCTGCATGTCGCGGTCCTTGAGCCGCAGCTCGACGCCCGCGATCATGTTGTCGACCATGGAGACGATCTGCTCCTGCGACAGCGGCGGGAACACGATGATCTCGTCGACACGGTTGAGGAACTCGGGCTTGAAGTGCTGCTTGAGCTCCTCGGAGACCTTGCTCTTCATCCGGTCGTAGGACCCGGCCTCGCCCGACTGCTGGAAGCCGAGGTTGACGCCCTTGGCGATGTCGCGGGTGCCGAGGTTGGTGGTCATGATGATGACGGTGTTCTTGAAGTCGACCACCCGGCCCTGCGAGTCGGTCAGGCGACCTTCCTCGAGGATCTGCAGCAGGCTGTTGAAGATGTCCGGGTGGGCCTTCTCGACCTCGTCGAACAGCACCACCGAGAACGGCTTGCGCCGGACCTTCTCGGTGAGCTGGCCGCCCTCCTCGTAGCCGACGTAGCCGGGAGGCGAGCCGAAGAGACGCGACACGGTGTGCTTCTCGCCGAACTCGCTCATGTCGAGCTGGATCAGCGAGTCCTCGTCGCCGAACAGGAAGTCGGCGAGCGTCTTGGACAGCCACGTCTTGCCGACGCCCGAGGGCCCGGCGAAGATGAACGACCCACCGGGGCGCTTGGGGTCCTTGAGGCCGGCACGCGTACGACGGATGGCGCGGGAGAGTGCCTTGACGGCCTCCTCCTGCCCGATCACGCGCTTGTGGAGCTCGTCCTCCATGTTGAGCAGGCGCGTGGACTCCGCCTCGGAGAGCTTGACGATCGGGATGCCGGTCGCCACGGCGAGCACCTCGGCGATGAGCTCCTCGTCGACCTCCGCGACCTCGTCCATGTCGCCCGAGCGCCACTGCGACTCACGCTCGGACTTGCGGGCGATGAGCTGCTTCTCCTCGTCGCGGAGACGAGCGGCGGCCTCGAAGTCCTGGCCGTCGATCGCGCCCTCCTTGCGCTGGCGCACGTCGGCGATCTTGTCGTCGTACTCACGCAGGTCGGCCGGGGCCGTCATCCGACGGATGCGCAGGCGCGAGCCCGCCTCGTCGATGAGGTCGATCGCCTTGTCCGGCAGGAACCGGTCGGAGATGTAGCGGTCGGCCAGGGTCGCGGCCGAGACGAGCGCCTCGTCGGTGATGGTCACCCGGTGGTGCGCCTCGTAGCGGTCGCGCAGGCCCTTGAGCATCTCGATGGTGTGCGCGATCGAGGGCTCCTGCACCTGGATGGGCTGGAAGCGGCGCTCGAGGGCGGCGTCCTTCTCGAGGTACTTGCGGTACTCGTCGAGGGTGGTGGCACCGATGGTCTGCAGCTCACCGCGGGCCAGCATCGGCTTGAGGATCGAGGCCGCGTCGATGGCGCCCTCGGCCGCACCGGCACCGACGAGGGTGTGGATCTCGTCGATGAACAGCACGATGTCGCCGCGGGTGCGGATCTCCTTGAGGACCTTCTTGAGGCGCTCCTCGAAGTCACCGCGGTAGCGCGAGCCCGCGACCAGCGCGCCGAGGTCGAGGGTGTAGATCTGCTTGTCCTTGAGCGTCTCGGGCACGTTGCCCTTGACGATGTCCTGGGCGAGGCCCTCGACGATGGTCGTCTTGCCGACGCCGGGCTCGCCGATGAGGACGGGGTTGTTCTTCGTGCGGCGCGACAGGATCTGCATGACGCGCTCGATCTCCTGCTCGCGCCCGATGACCGGGTCGAGCTTGCCCTCGCGGGCGGCCTGCGTCAGGTTGCGGCCGAACTGGTCGAGGACCAGCGAGCTCGAGGGCGCCTCCGACGACGAGCCGCCGGTGGCGGAGCCGGACGCGGCCGACTCCTTGCCCTGGAAGCCGCTGAGCAGCTGGATGACCTGCTGGCGGACCCGGTTGAGGTCGGCGCCGAGCTTCTGGAGGACCTGGGCGGCCACGCCCTCGCCCTCGCGGATCAGCCCGAGCAGGATGTGCTCGGTGCCGATGTAGGAGTGGCCGAGCTGGAGCGCCTCGCGCAACGACAGCTCGAGCACCTTCTTGGCGCGTGGCGTGAAGGGGATGTGGCCGGACGGGGCCTGCTGGCCCTGGCCGATGATCTCCTCGACCTGGGCGCGCACTGCCTCCAGGGAGATGTCGAGGGACTCCAGCGCCTTGGCCGCGACGCCTTCGCCCTCGTGGATCAGCCCGAGCAGGATGTGCTCGGTGCCGATGTAGTTGTGGGAGAGCATGCGGGCCTCTTCCTGGGCCAGCACGACAACTCGCCGGGCTCGGTCGGTGAACCGCTCGAACATGTGCGCTCCTTGCTCCGTCTGTGCGTCCGCGAGACCACCGTCAGACGGTGGGCGGACAGTGGGCTCAACGCCCGACTCCACCCTACGTGTTCCCGGTCGCGCAGCGGAGGCGTCCGCTCTCAGCGAACACCCGCGGGACCGGCAGCGTCCACCCCTCGCTCGCCCGGATCCGGATCGAGGTGCGCTCGACGCCCCCTCGGCGGCCACTCACCGGCGCGTGGAGGCACCTGAAAAGGTCGTCCGCGACCCGTCCTGAAATAACACCGAAAGACGTCATCGAGCTCAATGTGTCAAGGAATCAATGACACGGCGCCGCACTCCCGGACGGGAATGCGGCGCCGAGTGGGAGCCAATTCAGTGCGCGGCGTCGTACGCCTGCTGGACGTCGGCGGAGATGCGTCCGCGCTCGGAGACGTCCATGCCCTGGGACTTGGCCCATTCGCGGACGTCCTTGGTGTTGGAGGCGCCGGACGACGAGGCCGCAGAACCGGTACGCCGGCCGCGGCGGGCGCCGCCGGTGACCTTGCGGGCGTGGCCGACGTAACCGCTCAGCGCCTCGCGCAGGGCGGCGGCGTTGCCGTCGTTGAGGTCGATCTCGTACGACGCGCCGTCGAGGCCGAACGAGACGGTCTCGGTGGCCTCGGAGCCGTCGAGGTCGTCGACCAGGATGATGTTGACCTTCTGTGCCACGTTTTCCTTCTTCCAGAAGACGAGCCATTACTACTCGGGGGTGTCAGGAAGATACTCGCGCGCAATTCGCAAAAGCAAATAGCCGCGCCAAATGGTATTGACCATTTGCGAAATGGAGGAAGGGCGCGAATTTCAGGAGTTGCGCTCATAGACGAGGCGCAGTCCCTGGAGGGTGAGCCAGGGAGCGTGCTCGGTGAAGCAGTCGCACTCGCCGAGCAGCAGCGTGGCCAGGTGACCGGTCGCGATGACCGTGACGTCGCCGACCGCCGCACCGAGCTCGGCGATCATCCGGTCGACGATGCCCTCGACCTGGGCGGCGACGCCGAAGATCATGCCGCTCTGGAGTGCCTCGACGGTGTTCTTGGCGATGACCGAGCGGGGTCGGGCCAGCTCCACCTTGCGCAGCTGGGCGCCGCGGCGACCGAGGGCCTCCAGCGAGATCTCGATGCCGGGGGCGATGGCGCCGCCGATGTACTGGCCGGCGCCGCTCACCACGTCGAAGGTGGTCGCGGTCCCGAAGTCCACGACGATCGCCGGGCCGCCGTACAGCGTCGCGGCGGCGAGTGCGTTGATGATCCGGTCGGCGCCCACCTCGCGCGGGTTGTCCATCAGCACCGGGACCCCGGTGCGCACGCCGGGCTCGACGACCACGCTGTGCGCCTGCGGGAAGTGGCGGGCCATCATGTCGCGCCACTCGTGCAGCACGGCCGGGACGGTCGCGCACACCGAGATGCCGGTGATCCCGGTGGCGTCCACGTCCGCGAGCAGTCCCCGCACCAGGACGGCCCACTCGTCCGAGGTGCGCCGCTCGTCGGTGGCGACGCGCCAGTGGTGGGCCACCTCCTCGCCGCCGAAGAGGCCGAGGACGGTGTGGCTGTTGCCGATGTCGGCCGCGAGGAGCGTCATCTCAGGAGTCCATCGCGCTGTCGTCCACCAGGTCCATGCCGAGGTCGAAGACCACCACGCTGTGCGTCAGGGCCCCGACCGAGATGTAGTCGACCCCGGTCTCCGCCACCGAGCGGGCCCGCTCGAGGGTGAGTCCGCCGGACGCCTCGAGGATCGCCCGGCCGCCGGTGATCCGGACCGCCTCGGCCATGGTCGCGTCGTCCATGTTGTCGAGCAGGATCCACTCCGCGCCGACGTCGAGCAGGGCCCGCAGCTGGTCGAGGTCGGTGACCTCGCTGATGATCGGCAGTCCGGGGTACGCCGCCCGCACGGCCTCGAGGGCCGGCACCACTCCCCCGGCCGCGATGACGTGGTTGTCCTTGACCATCGCCTTGTCGGCGAGGCTGAAGCGGTGGTTGACGCCGCCGCCGCAGCGCACGGCGTACTTCTGCAGCGCCCGCCAGCCGGGCAGCGTCTTGCGGGTGTCGAGGACCCGGGCCCCGGTGCCCTCGAGGGCCGTCGACCCAGCGGCTGGTGGCGGTGGCGACCCCGGAGAGGTGGCTGGCGACGTTGAGGGCGGTCCGCTCGGCGGTCAGCAGGCCACGGGTGGGACCGGCGACGTGCAGCACCACGTCGCCCGTGTCCACGCGGGTGCCGTCGGGGACCCGGCCGGTGATCGTGACCGCGTCGCCCATGACGTAGTGGAAGACCATCGCGGCGAGCGCGAGACCGGCCACGACCCCGGGCTCGCGGGCCGCCCAGTCGGCGCGGCCGGTGGCGTCGGCCGGGATCGTCGCGACGCTCGTCGCGTCGTCGGCCCCGTCGGGCAGGTCCTCGGCGAGGGCGCGGGCGATGTCGGCGTAGACCTGCTCGGGGTCGAGCCCCGCGTCGCGGACCTCGGCGAGCAGCTCCGGCGGCAGGGCGTCGTACGGCGTGGGGGTCATCGCTGCTCCGCGGTGGGGGTGGACGGGTCGGTCGAGGGAGCGGGGACGAAGTCCTGGCGGAGCACGCCGTCGACGAGGCGGCTGTCGACGTGCCCGGCCCACGCGACGTCGTCGCGCTCGGGGAAGTCCTCGCGCCAGTGGGAGCCGCGGGTCTCCTCGCGGAGCAGCGCGGCGCCGGCCAGGGCGGTGCTGAGGGAGAGCAGGTTGGTCGTCTCCCACCCGTCGACGCCGGGGGCGTCGGGGCCGTCGGGGCCGTCGGCGCCCAGGCCGGACAGCCCGTCGAGGGCGGCTCCGATGCCGTCGGCCGAGCGGAGCACGCCGACCCGGGTGGTCATCAGCTCCTGGAGCGGCCGGCGACGGTCCCCGGCGACGAGGCCGTCGGGACGCGGGTCGTCGGCGACCGGGTCGGCCCACGGCCGGAGCTCGCCGGGCAGGACCGCGGCGATCCGCCGGGAGAAGACGAGCCCCTCGAGCAGCGAGTTGGAGGCAAGCCGGTTGGCGCCGTGCACCCCGGAGCAGGCGACCTCCCCGGTGGCGTAGAGGCCGGGGACGTCGGAGCGGCCCTCGAGGTCGGTGGCGACCCCGCCCGAGGCGTAGTGCTGGGCCGGGGCGACCGGGATCAGGTCGGTGACCGGGTCGATGCCGTGCTCGCGGCAGACGGCCAGGATCGTGGGGAACCGGCGCTCCCAGAAGGCAGCCCCGAGGTGACGGGCGTCGAGCCACATGTGCGGACGTCCGGTCTCGATCATCCGTCGGGTGATCGCCTTGGCGACCACGTCGCGGGGCGCGAGGTCCGCGAGCTCGTGCTGGCCCTGCATGAACCGGGCGCACTCCCAGTCGACGAGGAAGGCCCCCTCGCCGCGGACCGCCTCGGAGATCAGCGGCTGCTGGCCCTGCGAGTCGGGCCCGAGGTACATCACCGTGGGGTGGAACTGGACGAACTCCAGGTCGCGCAGGGTCGCTCCGGCCCGCATCGCCAGGGCCATCCCGTCGCCGGTGGAGACGCTCGGGTTGGTCGACTGGGAGAAGACCTGGCCGAGGCCGCCGGAGGCCAGCACGACCGCCCGGCAGTGCACGGCACCGACGCCGTCGCGCTGGCCCTCGCCGAGCACGTGCAGGGTGACCCCGGCGACGCCGCCGTCGTCGGCGCGGAGGAGGTCGACGGCCAGGGCGTGCTGGATCACCTCGATGGCCGGCGCCCGCTCGACGGCCGCGATGAGGGCCCGCTGGATCTCGGCGCCCGTGGCGTCGCCGCCGGCGTGCGCGATGCGGTCGCGGTGGTGGCCGCCCTCGCGGGTCAGCGACAGCTCGCCGTCGGGGTGGTGGTCGAAGACCGTGCCGAGGTCGATCAGCTCGCGGACGGCGTCGGGCCCCTCGGTCACCAGCACCCGGACCGCCTCCTCGTCGCAGGCACCCGCGCCGGCGACCAGGGTGTCGTGCAGGTGCTGCTCGGGGGTGTCGCCGGGCCCGAGGGCGGCCGCGATGCCGCCCTGGGCCCACTGGGTGGAGCCGGCGCTGAGGACGTCCTTGGTGACGACGAGCAGCGACAGCGAGCTGTCCTCGGCGTGGATGCGCAGCGCGGCGGTCAGCCCGGCGATGCCGGAGCCGATCACCACGACGTCCGCCCGGGTGGTCCAGCCCGGGTCGGGCGCCCGCAGGCGCTGGGGAAGCGTCACCGTGGACGTCGACTGCATCAGCGCAGGCTAGCGGGACAGGACGTCGCCGCGGGTCAGCGACGGGTCGCCGAACGTCTCGGCGGGGTCGTAGCCGGTGGCCATCACCTTGTTGTCCGCGTCCACGAACACGACCGAGGGCGTGAGCTCGCGGGCCTCGGCGTCCTCGACCTGCGCGTAGGCGATGAGGATGACGGTGTCGCCGGGGTGCACGAGCCGGGCCGCGGCACCGTTGATGCCGATCACGCCCGAGCCGCGCTCGCCCGGCGATCGTGTAGGTCTCCAGCCGGGCGCCGTTGGTGACGTCGACGATGTGGACGAGCTCGCCCACGAGCAGGTCGGCGGCGTCGAGGAGGTCCTCGTCCACGGTCACCGACCCGACGTAGTGGAGGTCCGCCTGGGTGACGGTGGCCCGGTGGATCTTGGACTTCATCATCGTGCGCAGCATCAGCTGCTCCTTTCCTTGGTGGTCGGGCCCCCGGTGGGGGTGCCCGCCTGCGGGAGCGTGTCGAGGACGATGGGCATGTTGTCGATGAGCCGCGTGGTGCCGACGCGGGCGGCCACCAGGATCCGGCCCTCGCCGTGCGCCGGGCGGCTCGCCGAGGTCGACGCCGGTGAGCGCGAGGTAGTCGAGCTCGACGGCCGGCTCCGCCTTGAGGACCCTCATCGCCGCCCAGCGCGCCGAGGGGACGCCGTACGACGCCCGCTCCTGCGCCGCCCGCAGCGCGCGGCTGAGCGCGACCGCGGCGATCCGCTGCTCGGCGTCGAGGTAGCGGTTGCGGCTGGAGAGGGCCAGGCCGTCGGCCTCGCGGACGGTCTCGGCGCCCACGACCTCCACCGGCAGGCAGAGGTCGCCGACCATCCGGGTGATCAGCGCGAGCTGCTGGTAGTCCTTCTGGCCGAAGACCGCGACGTCGGGCTGCACCAGGCCGAGGAGCTTGGCGACCACGGTGAGCACCCCGGTGAAGTGACCGGGGCGGCTCTCGCCGTCGAGGATCTCGCCGAGCCGGCCGGGGTCGACGGTGACGCCCCGCTCGCTGCGCACGCCGTGGGGGTAGACCTCGTCCACGGACGGCGCGAACACCACGTCGACGCCCTCGGCCGCGCACAGCTCGAGGTCGGCGTCGAGGGTGCGCGGGTAGCGGTCGAGGTCCTCGCCCTCACCGAACTGGAGCGGGTTGACGAACACGCTCACCACGACGGTGTCGGCGTGCTCGCGCGCGGTGCGCACCAGGCTCGCGTGCCCCTCGTGGAGGGCGCCCATGGTCGGCACCAGGGCGACGCGGCCGGGCCGCTGCGCGCGCCAGGACCTCAGCTCCTCGCGGGTGGACGCGAGGACGGGCGTGGCGGTCATCGACGCGAGGACCTCGACCGGGCCGCCGGAGCGCCCTGGTGGTCGAGCGGGGTCGAGACCTCCGCGGCGTCGAGGACCGAGGCCAGCTTGGCCGCCCGGATGGGCAGCACCCGGCCGTCGAGGACGACGCGCTCGAGGGTCGCGCGGGCCATCGCGACGTACGACGGGAGCGTGTGCGGCGCGGTCGCCGCGATGTCGGCGAGGTGGGCACGCACGGTCTCCACGTCGCCGCGCACGATCGGGCCGGTGAGGGCGGAGTCGCCCTGCGCGAGGGCGTTGTCGAGGGCCGCGGTGAGGAGCGGGCGGAGGGTGTCGGCGGGGCTGACGGCGTCGCCGCCGTCACCGGTGACGTCCATCGCCTGGGAGAGCAGCTCCATCGCCTGCGTCACCAGCGTGACCAGGTGGTTGGCGCCGTGCGCGAGGCCCGCGTGGTAGAGCGTGCGGCGGTCCTCGGGCACCCACATGGTGCGACCGCCGAGGTCGGCGACGAGCCGCTCGGTGAGCTCGCGCTCGGCGTCGCCGGCGGTGACGCCGAAGACGCAGCCCGCGAGGCGGGGCAGGTCGACCTCGGTGCCGGTGAAGGTCATCGCCGGGTGCAGCGCGATGACGCGCGCACCGACGGCGGCGGCCGGCTCGAGGACGGCGAGGCCGTGGCGACCGGAGGTGTGGGCGACGTACTGGCCCTCCCGGATCGCGCCGGACGCGCTGAGCATCGCGACCACGTTGGGGAGCATGTCGTCGGGGACGGTGAGCAGCAGGAGGTCGCAGGCCCGGGCGACGTCGGAGGGCTTCGCGAGGGGTACGCCGGGCAGCAGGGCGGCGCTGCGTCCGCGGGAGGCGTCGGACTCGCCGGCGACGGCCACGATCTCGTGGCCCGCGCGGCCGAGGGCGGCGGACAGGGTCGCGCCGACGCGACCGGCGCCGATGGCGCCGACCCGCAGGCCCGTGCTGGGCTGGGTCATCTGGTGCGAACCTCTCGTTTCAGTCCCGCTGCCCCCCGATGGGGCAGGTTGGGTACCGCTCGATGTGCTCGTGACTGCGACGAGAGTACGCCCGGCGAAACGGCCGTGTGAACAGTCCGTGAACGTGACGTACCCGACACGGATGGAGGTGCAGCGTCAGGCGCGCAGGTGCAGCTTGGCGTGATCGGGGTCGTCGACGGCGAAGGGGCGCGGGGCGCGCGGCAGCCACGCGTGGGTGACGTGGTCGACGACGTGCACCCCCGCGGGGGCCAGGATCTCGGTGACGCCCTCGGGGACCTCGCCGTTGTTGAGCGCGTTGAAGACCGTCCACTCGCGGCGCTTGCGCCGGTTGCGGATGCTCGTCGCGAACGACGCCGGGTCGGTCCAGTGCGCGAACTCGTCGCCGTCGAGGTACTTGAGCTCGACGACGAGGCCCTGCGGCAACGCGAACATCCGGAACTTCTCCGGCGTCGTACGGATCTCCCACTCCGGAGCCTTGGAGTAGACGAAGTCCGGGCTCATCGGGAAGCCCCACTCCTCGATGTTGCGCAGGCCGAGGTCGAGGTACGCCGTGGTGTCGTCCTTGATGTAGAGGCCGTGCCGTGGGATGCGGACCACGGCGTCGGTCATCCCGATCTGCCACGACAGGTCGGCCAGCGAGACCTCGCCCTCGGTGGTGAGGACCATGTCGCCGTCCCACTTCCACGAGTAGCGGGTCCGGACGTGGCTGAAGCACCAGTTGTAGAAGTAGGCCAGCGAGTGCACCGACCGCTCGTTGACGGCCAGGTGCTCGGCGCCGGCGCGGGCGACGGAGAAGGGGTACTCCGCGAGCGTCAGCCTGTCCGGGAGGCCGGCGTCCGTGGCCGCGGCCCGCGCCGCCTCGCCCGTGCCGTCGTCGGACCCGTTGTCGACGACGAGCACGTGGTCGCAGGCCCGCAGCAGCGGCGGCAGCACGAAGCGCATCGAGGGCGCCTCGTTCTTGACCCGGAGCACGGCGGTGGCGCCGCGGCGCAGGCCGCCCTCGCGGTTCCAGGGCCAGACGATGTCGAAGTCGGTGTGCCCCTCGAGGTTGCTGAGACCGTGTCCGGAGCCGATGGGGATGCTCATCCCTGGGACCGCTCCCGACCGAGCGCCCTGCGTACGCCGCGGCGTACGGACGGCGGGATCTTGGCGCGCACGTCGTGCGGGATCTTGTCGGCCAGGCCGCCGGCCGGGGCCTGCTGCTCGGCGCCCGCCGCCTGGGCGCCCGCGATCCGGGCCGCGACCACGGACGACTTGCTGATCGCCTCGGCCTCCTCGTAGAGGTCGGTGTAGGCGTCGCGGAGCTCGTCGAGGGTGGCGTGCACCTCGGTGGTGTCGCCGTCGGGCTCGGCGAGCTTGTTGAGCTCCTCCCACGTCGTGGCGGTCAGCTCGTGGAGCCGCGGCGGGAGGCCGAGGTCGTCCAGGCTCTGCGTCACCCGGCGCAGGTTGGGGTCGATGAAGCGGTGGACCTCGCGGATCTGGTCGCTGCGGGTGTGGATGATCGTCTGGAGGTCGAGCGACCGGCCGACGTGCATCGTCGTCTTCACCCAGTCGGTGAGCAGGTCCTCGTAGCGGACGAAGACCCGGGCGCCGCCGGCGTTCTCGCGGGTGGCGCGCTCGGTGTGGAGCAGCATGTTGAGCCAGCTGGCGGCGAGGTGGGAGGCGCCGAGCTTGTTGGCGTAGTACTTCTGCTTGCTGCCGACGACCTCGGCCGGCGGGCGCAGCATCGTGGCGAAGACGGGCGTCGCCCCCGTGCGGATGGCCGCCACCCGCCACAGGCCGATGAACCAGCTCAGCCGCGGGTCCTTGACGACCAGCTCGGGGTGCACGTCGAAGTGCGGCTCGAGCCACTCGGCGACCCGGATCCGGGCGGGCTCGCGGGTGGAGATGCGACCGGTCTCGAACCAGGCGTTCGGCCGGCTGTCGCTCACCTGGACGCCGGCCTCCTTGAGCAGCCGGTCGTGGAGGTCGACGACCCACTGGGGCTCGCTGAAGCCGCGCGGGTTGGACGCGTCGGCCGGGACCTCGGGCAGCGGGACGTGCATGCCGAGGAGGCTGGTGATGCCGGCCATCGTCGAGGTGCCGCTGCGTCCGGCCCCGGCGACGAAGAGCACCTTGCGGGGCACGCCGTCGGGATTCATCTCGTCGATGGCGCGGGCCTGCCGCTGCGTCGTCGATCCGGCCGTCGCTCCGATGGTCGGTCCGGCCGTCGCTCCGGTGGTCCCGCTCGCCTCAGTCACGGTCGGTGAGCCTACAACTCGTTACTGTCCCCACCTGTGAAGTGGTTTGGTCGGCGACAGCCCCTCGTCAGCGTGGTCGTGCCCGTCTATGCCGTGGAGGAGTGGCTGCCCGCCTGCCTGGCCTCCCTGGTGGCCCAGACGCACACCCGGTGGGAGGCCGTGGTCGTCGACGACGGGACCCCCGACCGGGCCGGCGAGATCGCCGACGAGTGGGCCGGCCGCGAGCCGCGGATCCGGGTCGTGCACACCCACAACGGCGGGCTCGGCGCCGCTCGCAACGAGGGCCTGCGCCACGTCCGCGGCGACTACCTGGCCTTCCTCGACTCCGACGACGTGCTCCCCCCGACCGCGCTCGCCGTCCTCGTCGGCTCCCTGGAGGAGTCCGGCTCGGACTTCGCGACCGGGTCGGTGCTGCGCTGGGAGGACGGCTCGCTGTCGGAGCCCCCGTGGATGCGCCGGCTGCACCACCCGCCCCTGACCGGCGTGCGGGCGCACGACCACCCCGAGATCCTCGGCGACGTCTTCGCCTGGAACAAGCTGTTCCGGAGGTCCTTCTGGGAGTCGGCCGGGCTGTCGTGGCCCGAGCGGATCCGCTACGAGGACCAGCCGACCACCACCCGCGCCTACCTCGCCGGCACCTTCGACGTCCTCGACGAGCCGGTCTACCACTGGCGCATCCGCTCGGACGGCAGCTCGATCACCCAGCAGCGCGCCTCGGTGCCCGACCTCGTCGACCGCTGGGAGACCAAGCGGATGACCCTCGCCTCGGTCGAGGAGCACGGGGACCCGGAGGTGACGTCGTACGTCGTGGACCGCGTCCTGCCCGGCGACCTGTGGCGCTACTTCCTGCTGATCCCCGGCGCGAGCGAGGAGTGGTGGCGGCTGCTGCGAGCCGGCGTGCTGGAGATCTGGGGACAGCGCTCGCTGGTGCACAGCGGGCTGCCGCCCGTGCACCGGCTCTGCGGCTGGCTGGTCGAGCAGGACCGGCGCTCCGAGGCGGCCGGGCTGATGACCTGGCTGGCGGGTCTGGGCGGGCCGGCGGACCGGGTGCAGGACGTCGCCAGCGGCGCGTGGCGACTCGACGTACCGCACCGGGTGCTCGACGTCGCGACGGTGGACCCGGCGGCGCTGGAGGTGCGTCCGCACGAGCTGTGAAAGTCCCCGGCGGGGCACGCAGGCACGCACGAGGGGCCCCCGCCGACGGCGGAGGCCCCTCGTGTCACGCGGTGGCTCGGGTCAGAGCAGGCCCTGCTCGGTGAGGAAGTCGGCCGCGACGTCCTCGGCGGTCTCCCGGTCGACGGCCATCCGGCCGTTGAGCTCGGTGAGCCCCTCGGTCGTCAGCGCCGCCATCAGCGGGTTGAGGATGTCGGCGACGTCGGGGTTGTCGGCGAGGAAGTCGGCGGACACGGCGGGCACGAGGTTCTGCGCCGGCTGGATCTGCTTGTCGTCCTCGAGGATCACCAGGCCCTGGGACTCCAGGGTGCCATCGGTGGTGGAGGTCTCGCCGAGCTCGGACTCGCCGTCGAGGACCGACTGGTAGGTCTGGTCGGAGGCGTAGCCCAGCGGGAGCACCTCGGTGACGTCGATGCCGTACTCGTCGGAGAGCCCGCCCTCGCAGTCGAGGCGGCCCTCGCAGTCGGGCGCCGCGGCCAGGGTGACCGACTGGCCCTCGAGGTCGGAGAGCGTGGTGACGCCCTCGGCCTCGCTGAACTCCTGGGTCACGAAGAAGGCGTTGGTGTCGGTGGCGGGCGACACGTCGAGGAGCTCGATGCCGGCCTCCTCGAGCAGCGACGCGCCGTCGGAGGCGAGCTGCTCGCCGTCGCCGGCCTCGAACGGCTTGGCCTCGGCGCCGTTGGCCTGGGCGTTGAGGAAGTTGACGATGCCGCCGACGTACTCCGGGACGATGTCGACGTCACCGGGGAAGGTCGGCATGTAGGCGTCGCGGGAGTCGACGAGCTTGGTCTCGACCGTGTAGCCGGCGTCCTCGAGGAGCTGCTCGTACATCGACGCGACGAGGGTGGCCTCGGGGAAGTTCTGCCCGGCGAGGGTGAGGGAACCCTTGTCGGCGGCGGCCGAGGTCTCCGGGTCGGAGGCGGAGTCGTCGGCGAGGTCGTCGCCAGCGCAGCCGGTGAGGGTCAGGGCGCCGGCGGCGAAGACCGCGGCGAACGTGCGAGCGAGGTGCATGGAGGGGTTCCTTCTGTGTCCCGCATCCCGAGGGTGCGCGTGTCCGGATGCTGCGTTCAGCCGACGGGTTCGGCAGAGGACTCCACGGTAGCCGCGGTCACCGACAACGCGTCGTCGTGACCACCTGCGGGGGTGGTGGGCGCACCCGTACGCCGCGCGGGGTCGGCCGCGCGCTGGGCCAGCGCCGCCGCCAGCTCGAGCACCAGCGCGACCGCGGCCACCACGACGGCACCCGCGATGCCCTTGCCGTAGTTGGAGCGGAAGAAGCCGTCGGTGATGATCCGGCCGAGCCCCGGCCCGGCCACCAGCGCGGCGATGGTCGCCGTCGCCCAGACCTGCACGAGCGCGAGCCGCAGGCCCGACATCACGAGAGGCAGGCCCAGCGGGAGCTCGACCCGCCAGAACTGCTGACGGCCCGTCATGCCCATCCCCCGCGCCGCCTCCCGCACGTCGGGCGCGACCTCGCGCATGGCGACGTACGAGTTGGTGATGATCGGCGGCAGCGCGAAGAGGGTGAGGGCGATCAGCGTCGCCAGGCCGGCGCGGCCGTAGGGGCCGAACGAGTCGGTGCCCGGCCACGGTGCGACGACCAGCAGCGCCAGCAGCGCGAAGGTCGGCACCGCGCGGCCGATGTTGGAGATGTTGATGGCCAGGAAGCCACCCCGGCCCAGGTGGCCCAGCCACAGGGCGAGCGGCAGCCCGAGCACCATCGCCATCAGCAGGGCCGTGAAGGTGAGCAGCAGCTGCTCGGCCATCAGCGCGAGGATCCCGTCGGCGCCCGTCCAGTTGGCCGGGTCGGACAGGTAGGCCCACATGTCCATGAGGACCGTCATGCCCGCACCCCCCTGTTCCAGGGGGTGAGCACCCGTTGCATCAGCACCAGCAGCGCGTCGAAGACCACGGCCAGCAGCACGCACAGCACCGATGCGGTGAAGAGCTCGGCGCGGAAGTTGGTGAGCACGCCGTCCTTGATGAGGTTGCCGAGCCCGCCGTAGGCCACCAGGGAGCCCACCGTGGTCAGCGCGACGGTCGAGACGGTCGCGACCCGCAGGCCGGCCATCACGACCGGCAGCGCCAGCGGCAGCTCGACCTTCGTCAGCAGTGCCCCGCGCCCGTAGCCGAGGCCGATCGCGGACTCGCGCACCTCGTCGGGCACCGAGCGGAGTCCCTCCAGCAGGCTGCGGACCAGGATGGTGAGGGCGTAGAGCGCCAGCCCGATCACCACCGTCGTGGCCGACAGCCCGGTGAAGGGCACCAGCAGGGGGAAGAGCGCGAGCGAGGGCACCGTGTAGATGCCGGTGGTCACCGCGAGGATGCCCGACTCCATCCGCGGCAGCCGGCGCGCGAGGAGCGCCAGCGGGAACGCGATCAGCAGCCCGAGGACCACCGCCACCACCGTGATGCCGACGTGCTGGACCGTGGCGTCGACGATCTCGTCCCACCGGTCCACGACGTACTCACCGCACACCCACTCGTTGACCTGCCGGCTGTAGCAGCTCGGCTCGTCGGCACTCGACAGCCGGATCTGCGCGGCCTGCACCAGTAGGGTCACCGCATGGACGCTACCGCCTCCGACCACGGATCCCAGTCAGCGTCGGCCAGCCCCGACACGCACGACGAGGCGGCCACCGGCGCGGACTCCGACACGATGATCCGCCTGTCCGGCGTGGGCAAGACGTACGACGACGGCACGGTCGCGGTGCACGAGCTCGACCTCGACGTACGCCGCGGCGAGATGGTCTGCCTCGTCGGCCCGTCCGGCTGCGGCAAGTCCACGACGCTCAAGATGATCAACCGGCTCATCGAGCCCACCACCGGGCGCATCTGGCTCGACGGCACGGACGTCACCCACTCCGACCCGGTGGAGCTGCGGCGCGGCATCGGCTACGTCATCCAGCAGATCGGCCTCTTCCCGCACCAGAAGATCATCACCAACGTGATGACCGTGCCCCTGTTGTACGGCGAGTCCAAGGCGACCGCTCGCGAGCGCGCCCGCGAGCTCATGCACACCGTCGGCCTCGACCCCGACCAGTACGCCGACCGCTACCCGCACCAGCTGTCCGGCGGCCAGCGCCAGCGCGTCGGCGTGGCCCGCGCCCTGGCGGCCAACCCGCCGGTGCTGCTGATGGACGAGCCCTTCGGCGCCGTCGACCCCGTCGTCCGGACGCGGCTCCAGGACGAGTTCCTGCGGCTCCAGCGCGAGCTCGGCAAGACGGTCGTGCTCGTCACCCACGACATCGACGAGGCCGTCCGGATGGGCGACCGGGTCGCGGTCTTCGCGACCGGGGGCCGGTTGGCGCAGTTCGCCACGCCGATGGAGCTGCTCGCGCACCCGGCCGACGACTTCGTGGCCGACTTCGTGGGCTCGACCCGGGGCCTGCGCCGCCTCGCCGTGACGCCCCTGCGCGTGGAGCACCTCGAGCCCCTCGACGGCGTGCAGGGCGGTCAGCTCGGTGCCGCCATCGACCTCGACTCCACGCTGGAGGAGGCGTTCGCCGCGCTGCTGCGCGACGACAAGCCGATGATCGGGGTCAAGCAGGGGGCGGCCTTCGTCGGCGTCCTCACGCCGGCCGGGGTGCACCGCGCGCTGCGCGAGTCCCTGCGCTAGTCCCGCGCTGCGCGAGTCCGCGCGCTGAGCCCTGCTCCGAGCCCGGCTACGACGTCAGCGGACCGCCACGTCCTTGTGCCAGGACTCGGTGACGTAGCGCGTCTCCCAGCCCATGGCGACGTACAGGCCGTCGGCCCCGGTCGGAGAGTCGGCGTCGACCTCGAGGCCCACCCGGTCCCGGTCCCGCGCGGCGGCGTCGGCCACGATCGTCCGCAGCAGCCCGGTCGCCACGCCGCGTCCGCGGGCCGACTCCAGGACGCCGAGGTAGGACACGTAGGAGCCGTCGGGGCCGCCGTCGCTCTCCGACACCGTGCCGACGAGGGCGCCGACGGGCTCGGGGGCCTCCGGGTCGTCGAGCAGCTCGGCCAGCCACCAGTGGTCCCACCGGTGTCCGGGGTCCTCGCGGAGCCGGTGGATGAACTCGTCGAAGGTCTCCTCCGCCGAGTTGAAGTGGTCGGTGAACGCGCCCTCGAGCACGTCGTGGACCGCCCGCAGGCAGGACTCGTCGGGCATCCCGTCGTCCTCGCGCCCGACGAGCCGGAAGCGCACGCCCTTGCGCTCCCACCCCGCGGGGTCGGGCACCAGGGTCGCCTCGTCGGCGGTGACCGGGCGGCTCATCTGCCACCACGTGCGGACCTTGGTGAAGCCGGCTCCCTCGAGGAAGCGGTGCTGGCGCTCGTCGTCGGCGAACGAGCCGGTGTCGATCTGCTGGACGTCGAGCCCGCGGCCCTCGCCCACCGACCGGGCCTGGGCCTCGGCCCACTCGACGAGCACGTCGGAGCACGCCAGCGCGGTGTCGTCGTCGAGGTCGCGGTCGACGACGTGGACGAAGAGCATCCGGCCCTCGGCGCGGTCGTGCACGCTGCCCCAGGCGCGGATCGTGCCCCCGGTGTCGCGGACCACGACGTTCTCGCGGGTGGCGAGCCCGTGGTCGGAGACCTCGACGCGTACGTCGTCCGCGGACGCGCCCGCCCAGCCTCGACCGGCGGCCTCGTGGGCACGGAGCAGGTCCGTGAGGCGGGCCACCGTCGCGGGGTCTCCCCCGTCGACCGGCCCGGGCTCCCAGCCGTCGGGCAACGGGTGATCCTCGGGAATGACGCTGGCGGGGTCGCTCTCGAACCGGTTGTCCTCGGGGATCACATCGGTTGATTCTGCCCTACGGGCCGGGCGGTCATCCGCCCAGCGCCGACGGGACGCCCGGCGGCCTCGTGGATCAGGCGGACTCGGCGCGCTTGGCGGCCGCGGCGGCCTTCCAGGAGATGAGCTCGGCGCGCATCACGTCGAGCTCGGCCTCGAGCTCGGCGACCAGCACGATGGCCTCGGCCGCGCGCTCCTCGGAGGCGTCGAGCAGTCGGGCGGACTCGGAGACCTCACGCTCGGCGACGTCGGCACGACGGGCCTCGGCGTTGAGCTTGCGCGTCTGGTCGGCGGCGAGGCGTTGGGCCTTGCTCAGGGCCAGCTCGAGGCCGTCGATGGCCTCCTCGCGGTCGGCGATCTTGCGACGCATGTCGGCGGCGAAGACGGCGTTCTCGGCGGTGCGCTCCGCGGTGAGGGCGGCGTACTCGGACGCCTGCTCGGCGCGGTCGCGCGCGGCGTCACGCCGGGCCTGCATGACCTCGGTGTGGGTGATGCGGGTCGCGGCGGCGCCCAGCACCAGGGCGGCGACGGCGACCAGCGACGTCAGCCAGCCGATGCCGGCGACCAGGGCCCACCCGACCAGCAGGGTCGCCACGGCGAGCAGGGCGACGGCCACGGTCAGTCGCGTGCTGCGCTGGCGACGACGGGAGGCGCTGCGCGCGCTGGGCGCGGCGCTCGTCGGGGCCGGGGCAGCCGGAGCGGACGCCTGTGACTGCTGGGGCTGGAGGGAAGGCATACCAGCAGGTTAGGGCCCGTTCTCGCGGGAGGGCAGCCGACACGCGCGCTCGAGGAGCAGCGAGGAGATGACGATCGCCACTCCGGCGCCGGCCGCCACGGCCGAGCGGAGCACCCGCTGGCCGGCCAGCTCGGAGGCGTCGCCGACCCAGGTCACGGCGTACGCCGCGTAGCCCGCGGCCACCAGCGCACCCACCAGGGCGCAGGCCCGCGCGAGCACGAGCCGGTTGACCGCCCGGTGCGGCTCCAGCCGCCCGTGGTGCACGTGGAGGGTCCGCCGGGTGTCCCAGGCCAGCGCACCGACGAAGCAGGCCACGAAGACCAGGGCGAGCACCTGGACCCACGTGACGATCGGCGCCGTCCCGTCGAGGGCCACCGCGACGTCGCGCAGCACCCCTCCCCCGACCATGCCGATCGCGGCCGCGACCGCCAGTGCGGTGGCGGAGGTCGGACGCAGGCGGCCCTCCGGCTCCTCGTCGGGACCGGGGACCTCCGGGTCCCCGTCGGGAGGGCCTGCGGTCACTGGACCTCGAGGGCCAGGTCGTCGCGGCGCGAGATGCCGGTGCCGTCGGCCCGGTCGAGCAGGTCGGCGATCGGGCCGTGGTCGGGGAGCTCGGCGTCGGGCTCGAGGTCGTGCCACGGCTGGAGCACGAAGGCGCGCTGGTGGGCACGCGGGTGCGGCAGGCGCAGGAAGTCGTCGTCGGCGCGGCGGTCGCCCACCACGATGAGGTCGACGTCGAGGGTCCGCGGGGCGTTGCGGAGGTCGCTGCGCTCACGGTCGAAGGCGTCCTCGATGGCCAGCGCCCGCTCCATCAGACGGGCGGCGGGGAGGGTGGTGTCGGCCAGCACGACGGCGTTGAGGAACATCGGCGAGTCCTCGACCGGCGAGTCCACGGGCTCCGACTCGTAGACGGGCGAGACCCCGGTGAGGAAGAGGTCCGGGGTGTCGGCGAGCGCGTCCACGGCGCCCTGGAGGGTGGCGAGGCGCTCGCCGAGGTTGGATCCGAGCGCGACCACGATCCGGCGGATCGGGTGCATCTCTCCGGTGAGGGAGTCCGTGTCCACGATGTAGGGATTGGGGGTCTCGGTCATCGACTGGCCTCTGTCCTGGTGATCGTCAGCGCGACATCCCGAAATGTCGCGTCAATGGGTGCATCTGGCTTGTGGATCGTGACGCGGGCCCATTCAACACGACCGTCGGTCAGGCAGATGTCGGCGATGCGCTGGGCCACTGTCTCGATGAGGTCCACGGGGTCGGACTCGACTGCCGCCCGGACCCGGTCCACGAGAGTCCCGTAGTTGACGGTGTCCTGCAAGTCGTCGGACGCGGCCGCCGGACGGGTGTCGATGCCCAGTGCGAGGTCGATCACGAAGGTCTGTCCCTCGCGTCGTTCGAAGTCGAAGACGCCGTGGTGCGCGAAGCACTCGACGCCCGTGATGCTCAGCTCGTCGGTCATCCGTGCTGCTCCTGTCCGGTGGTCGGCGCGGGTCCGGCCGACCGGTGGGTCCGCCAGGCCTGCCAGGCCGCGAGGGCGTCGGTGGTGGCGCGTACGTCGTGCACCCGCAGGCCCCACACGCCCAGGTCGGCGAGCAGGGGAACCAGGGCGGCGTGCGCGTGCTCGCGCTCACCGGGGGGTCGCGGGGTGCCGTCGGGGCCGGCGAGCAGGGCGCCGAGGAAGCTCTTGCGGCTCGCGCCCACCAGCAGGGGGCGACCCAGGGCCGCCACGGCCTCGAGGTGGGCCAGCAGCTGCCAGTTGTGCTCGCCCCGCTTGGCGAAGCCGAGCCCGGGGTCGAGCACCACGCGGTCGGGGTCGATGCCCGCCGCGGTCGCCGCGTGCAGGCGCTCGGCCAGCTCGGCGACCACGGCCGCCACGACGCCGCCGGGACCGTCGTACGTCGCGAAGTCGGCCATCCGGTCGCTGTGCGCGCGCCAGTGCATGGCGACGTACGTCGCGTCGGAGCCCGCGACGACGTCGAGGATCGCCGGGTCGGCCAGCCCGCCCGAGACGTCGTTGACGATCCGCGCCCCGGCCTCGAGGGCGGCCGCGGCGACCTCGGCGCGCATGGTGTCGACGGAGACGACCGCACCGAGAGCGGCGAGCCCGGAGATGACCGGCACGACCCGGTCGAGCTCCTCGGCCACCACGGGCCGGGTCGCCCCGGGCCTCGTCGACTCACCGCCCACGTCGAGGACGTCGGCGCCCTGGGCCAGCAGGTCGCGGCCGTGGGCGAGCGCGGACGCGGTGTCGGCGTACAGGCCGCCGTCGCTGAAGGAGTCCGGGGTGACGTTGACGATCCCCATCACGAGGGGTCGCTCCGGGAGCGTCATCGGCGCGAGTGGATCAGCGCCATCGCCTCGGAGCGCGTGGCGGCGTTGTGCATGATGCCGCGCACCGCCGACGTGATCGTGCGGGCGCCCGCCTTGCGCACCCCGCGCATGGTCATGCAGAGGTGCTCGGCCTCGATGACCACGATGACGCCGCGCGGCTCGAGGATCTCCATCAGCGAGTCGGCCACCTGCGTGGTGAGCCGCTCCTGCACCTGCGGTCGCTTGGCGAAGACGTCGACGACCCGGGCCAGCTTGGACAGCCCGGTGATCTTGCCGGTCTCGGCCGGGATGTAGCCGACGTGCGCCACCCCGGTGAAGGGCACCAGGTGGTGCTCGCACATCGACCACAGCTCCATGTCGCGCACCAGCACCATCTCGTCGTGGCCGATGTCGAAGGTGGTGGTGAGGACGTCCTCCGGGCGCTGCCGCAGGCCCGCCGTCAGCTCGGCGTACGCACGCGCCACACGGGCCGGGGTGTCGACCAGGCCCTCGCGGTCGGGGTCCTCCCCGATCGCGTGCAGCAGCTCGCGCACCGCCGCCTCGGCGCGGGCGTGGTCGAAGTCGGGCAGCTCACGCTCGTCGAGGCTGATCGGGTCCGTCATGGCGTGGGCCCGTCAGGTCGTGGGTGGGGTGGGCGGCGTGGTGTCGGGGCCGCCCACGGTGTCGCCGTGGGTGTCGCCGCCGGCGCCGGGCGGGGTGAGGACGATGCCGCCCTCCGCCTTGTCGGGCGCGGTGCCGTTGGCGTTGCGGGCCCGCTCACGGATCTCCTCGGGGATCTCCACCGGCGGGATGGCGGACGGGTTGCGGTCGGGCGACCCGGTCCAGGGCGGGCGCGCGCCCTGCAGCCGCAGCGGCTCGAAGATCCGGGCGATCTGCGCCTTGTCGAGGGTCTCCTTGTCGAGGAGCTCCAGGACGAGGGCATCGAGGACGTCGCGGTTCTGCTCGAGGATGTTGAAGGCCTCCTGGTGGGCGGTGCCGAGGAGCATCTTGACCTCGGCGTCGATCACCGCGGCGACCTCCTCGGAGTAGTTGCGCTGGTGGCCCATGTCGCGGCCCAGGAACGGCTCGGAGGTGCTGTCGCCGAGCTTGATCGCGCCGAGCCGCTCGCTCATGCCGTACTGCGTGACCATGGCGCGGGCCAGGCTGGTGGCCTTCTCGATGTCGTTGCCGGCGCCGCTGGTGACGTCGTGGAAGATCAGCGCCTCGGCCGCCATGCCGCCGAGCATGTAGGCCAGCTTGTCGAGCATCTCCGAGCGGGTCTGGCTGTACTTGTCCTCGTCGGGCAGGACCATCGTGTAGCCCAGGGCCCGGCCGCGCGGGAGGATCGTGACCTTGTGCACCGGGTCGGTGCCGGGCACCGCCGCGGCGACGAGGGCGTGGCCGCCCTCGTGGTAGGCCGTGATGAGCTTCTCCTTCTCGCTCATCAGGCGGGTACGACGCTGCGGCCCCGCGATCACGCGGTCGATGGCCTCGTCGAGGGACAGGTCGGTGATGAGCTTCTCGTTGCCGCGGGCCGTGAGCAGCGCGGCCTCGTTGAGCACGTTGGCCAGGTCGGCGCCGGTGAAGCCCGGCGTACGACGGGCCACGCTGAGCAGGTCGATCTCCGGGGCCATCGGCTTGCCGCGCGAGTGGACCTTGAGGATCTGGTGGCGACCGTTGAGGTCGGGGGCGTCGACCTGGATCTGGCGGTCGAAGCGGCCCGGGCGCAGCAGCGCCGGGTCGAGCACGTCGGGCCGGTTGGTCGCGGCGATGAGGATGACACCGCCGCGGACGTCGAAGCCGTCCATCTCGACGAGGAGCTGGTTGAGGGTCTGCTCGCGCTCGTCGTGGCCGCCGCCCATGCCGGCGCCGCGGTGGCGTCCGACCGCGTCGATCTCGTCGATGAAGACGATGGCCGGGGCGTTCTCCTTGGCCTGCTCGAAGAGGTCGCGGACGCGGCTGGCGCCGACGCCGACGAACATCTCGACGAAGTCGGAGCCGGAGATCGAGAAGAACGGCACGCCGGCCTCGCCGGCGACGGCGCGGGCCAGCAGCGTCTTGCCGGTGCCGGGCGGGCCGTAGAGGAGGACGCCCTTGGGGATCTTGGCGCCGACGGCCTGGAACTTGGCGGGCTCCTGGAGGAACTCCTTGATCTCGCCGAGCTCCTCGACCGCCTCCTCGGAGCCGGCGACGTCGGAGAACGTCGTCTTCGGCATGTCCTTGGTGATGAGCTTGGCCTTGCTCTTGGCGAACTGCATGACGCCGCGGCCGCCGCCCTGGGCCTGGTTCATCAAGAAGATGAAGAGGAGCACGATCAGGGCGAAGGGCAGCAGGGTCACCAGCAGCGAGCCGAGGACGCTGGGCTGCGGGTTCTCGGAGTTGGACTCCTCGATGGTGCCCGCGTCCACCTGCTCGTCGACCGCCGCCAGGATCGACTCCTGCTGGCCCTGGATGTAGTGGGCGACGACCTTGTCGCTGCCCTCGCGCACGCCGGAGTCGAGGGTGGCCCGGATCTCCTGGTCGCCGTCCACGAACGTGATGTCCTTGACGTCGCCGTCGGCGATCCAGGCGTTGAGCTCGGAGGTCTTGACCTCGTCGTACCCGCCGTTGGGGATGAGGAACTGGATGGCGAGGAGCGCGGCGACGCCCGCCACCAGCGCTATCAGCCAAGGGCCCTTGAATATGCGCTTCACAAGCATCTTTCGCGACGAGGGGTTCGGGGGGTGTGACCGTACATCGTCACGCCCACCCGCGGGTGTGGCCCATTCTTTCAGGCGGGGTGAAGCGCGGGGGCTTTCATGAGTAGACGTGTGGCGCCAGGGTGCCGATGTCGCGCAGGTTGCGGTAGCGCTCCTGGTAGTCGAGCCCGTAGCCCACGACGAACTCGTTGGGGATGTCCCAGCCGACGTACTTGGGCTCCACCGGCATGCTCAGCGCCTCCGGCTTGCGCAGCAGGGTGGCGATCTCGACGCTGGCCGGGCCGCGGCTGCCGAGGCTGTTGACCAGCCAGCTCAGGGTGAGACCGGTGTCGATGATCTCGTCCACGATCAGCACGTGGCGCCCGGTGATGTCGGTGTCGAGGTCCTTGAGGATCCGCACCACGCCGCTGGACTTGGTGCCCGAGCCGTAGGAGCTGATCGCCATCCAGTCCATCTCGACGTGGCGACCGAGCGCGCGGGACAGGTCGGCCATCACCATCACGGCACCGCGGAGGACACCGACCATGAGCAGGTCGTGGCCCTCGTAGTCCGCGGCGATCTGCTCCCCCATCTCCCCCAGGCGGGCTTGGATCTGCTCCTCGGTGAAGAGCACGTTGACCAGGTCGACTCCACGTGGGATGCGTCCATGGCGAGCAGCCTAGGTGCAGCGGGCGCCCGGCCGTCGGGCCGGTCGAGGAACGGATGGGGACTTCCACGCCGGTGCGTGGAAATGCAGGGCGGGGCGAGCCCGCGGGGCTGCACTTCCACGCAGGTGCGTGGAATTCCGTCCAGTCGTCAGAGGTACGACGCGTGGCCGGCGAAGTGCGGGCGCCACCCCTGCGACGGGCGGGACGGCACATCCGGGACTCCCCGGGCCCGGAGCACGCGCCAGACCCTGTCGACGGTCGACCCGGGGTCCCGGTAGATCCCGCGGGCGACCACCACCAGGATCCGCCAGCCGTGGTCGTCGATCTCCTCCCGGCGGGCCAGGTCGACCTCCCACTGCTCCTCACGCTCCACGTGGTGGCGACCGTCGTACTCGACGATGACCTTGCCCTCGGGCCAGCTGAGGTCGAAGCGGCGCACGGGCTCACCGTCCACGTCGCGGATGGTGAGGTTGACCCGGGGTTCCGGGAGGCCCGCCAGCACGAGGAGCATCCGCAGCCGGGTCTCCATCGGGGAGTCGACGCCGGGCCGGACGTACGACGCCGCCGACCGCGCCAGGCGGCCCGCCACGCCCGGTGCGGAGAGGCACGCCGCCAGCAGGCGGGCGGGTGTCATGGCCTTCCGCCGCACCATCCAGTCGCCGAGCACGACCAGCTCCACGAGCGACAGCTCCCCGGCCATCTCCACGAAGAGGTCCGGCAGCGAGGAGACGCGGACGCCGTCCACGACCACGGCGTCAGCGTCGGCGCGCACGTGGCAGGTCACCCCGTCGCGTCGGAGCCGCTCCCCGGCGACCGGGACCGTCACGTGCTCACCGGGACCGGTCTCGATGGGCGCTCCCCAGACCCGGGCCGCCGTCGCGTGGCTGGCGAACGCATGCGCGAAGAAGCAGACCAGCGCCGCCTCGGCCCTCACCCTCGCGGTGACCCGGCACATCCGCAGCGACGAGGACGCCGTGCAGGACGCGCTGGTAGCCGGGTCCGTCGAGGGACGCGCGGCTGATGCCGGCACGGAGTCCCTGCCAGCGCGGGAAGGGCCGGGTGGGGTCGAGCTCCATGCCGCCAGCGTGCCGAACCCGGGCGGCGCTCGGGACCGTTGTCCACAGGCCCGATCTCGTCGGCGTCGCAGCCGGGATGGAAACGCACGCGGGTGCGTGGAAGTACAGCCTCCGACCCACCACGAGGGCCGAACTTCCACGCAGGTGAGTGGAAGTTCAGTCGGTGGGCCTGCCCGGCGCGGACGGGGCGCGCTCGAGCACGAGGTGGCCGTTGCGGCGTACGGCGCGCAGGTGGCCGGGGAGGTCGATCCACTTCTGGCCGCGCCAGTCGGTCAGCAGGGCGTCGACGGCCAGCACGTGCTCGTGGTGCACCTCGGAGGCCGGGGCGCCGGCGGCGAGGACGGCGGTGCGGAGCACGCGGCGACGCAACGACGGGTGCTGGCCGGCCAGGGGCGTCGACCGCGAGCCCGTCGTCGGTGGTGACGGCGGCGGCGACCGCGGCGGCGAGCTCGTCGAGCAGGCCCATGTCGTCGCGCAGCTGGTCGGCGGTCCGGGCCAGGGTCGGGGCGACGCCGGGGCCGAGCTCGTCCTCGAGCAGCGGCAGCACCCGGCGGCGGACCCGCACCCGGGTGAAGGCCGGGTCGGCGTTGTGCGGGTCCTCCCACGCCCGGAGGCCCTCGACCTGGCAGGCGGTGACGGTGTCGTCGCGGCGTACGTCGAGCAGCGGCCGCGCGAAGACGTCGAACCCGCGCCGCATGCCGGCCAGGGACCGCCCGCCGGAGCCGCGGGCCAGGCCGAGCAGCACGGTCTCGGCCTGGTCGTCGAGGGTGTGGCCGAGCAGGACCACGGCCGCGGAGGGCCGGTCGGCGACCTCCTCGAGCACGGCGTACCGCGCCTCCCGGGCGGCCGCCTCGGGCCCGAGCCCGGCGGCGTCGACCCGCACGGTCGCGGTCATCGTCTCGTCGGCGCCGAGCGCGGCCATCTGCTCGACCACGCGCGCCGCCTGGTCGGCCGACCCGGCCTGGAGCCCGTGGTCGACGGTCACGCCGACGACCCGCTGGTCGCGCTTGTGGCCCTCGAAGACCGCCGCGCGACAGCAGGGCGAGCGAGTCGGCGCCGCCGCTGCAGGCCACCACGACCGTCGCCCCGGCGGGCAGCTCGTCGAGCACGGCGCGTACGCCGCGGCGTACGGCCGCGATCGCGGGGTGCAGGCTCACCGCACGCCTCAGAGGACGCGGGTGATCCAGGCGTCCGGGTCGCCGATCTCGGACTTGGACGGGAGGTTCTGCGGGCTCGGCCCAGACGGCGTTGAAGTCGTCCATGCCGACCTTGTCGACGACGTGGCGCACGAAGGCGGCGCCGTCGCGGTACTGCGCCATCTTGGCGTCGAGGCCGAGCAGCCGGCGCAGGATGCGGTCGAGGGTGCCGACGCCCTTGCGGCGCTCGTTGAAGCGCCTGCCGGATCCGTCGACGACTGGGGATCACCGTCGGCCCGACGCCGTCCATCACCACGTCGGCGTGGCCCTCGAGCAGCGACATCACGCCGGTGATCCGGTCCAGGATCTCCTCTGCTCGGGCGTGCTCATCACGTCGATCAGGCTGCCGCCGCCGCCCGCGGACGGCCTCGGAGACGCGGCGTACGACGTCCTCGGCATGCGCGGTGGGCTCGACGCTGTCGGTCAGGGCCAGCATCTCGGAGTAGAGGTGGTCGCGCATCCACGGCACGGCGGTGAACTGCACGCGGTGGGTCTCCTCGTGCAGGCAGACCCAGAGGCGGAAGTCGGTGCGGGTCGACGCCGAGCTCGCGCTCGACGTGGACGATGTTGGGGGCGACGAGCAGCAGCCGGCCGGACGGGTCGTGGAACGGGTCGAACTGGCCGAGCACCTTGGTGCCGAGGAAGCCGAGCAGCAGGCCGACCTCGGCGCCGGTGACCCGCGAGCCGATCGCCAGCGAGCAGACCCGGCGGCGTGCCCTTCTTGGCCGAGAGCTTCGTCGATCAGCGGCTCGAGGATCTGGCGAAGCCGTCGGCGTTGGCCTGCACCCAGCCGCGCCGGTCGACGACCAGGACGGGTGCGGTGTTGTCGTGCGGCGACCAGGCCGGTGAAGTCGCGCACCAGGCCCGGTGGAGCGGTCGGCGTCGGCGCGCAGCTCGGCGACGGCGGCGGCCGCGTCGCCCGGGGTCACCTCGGGGCCGTCCCCGGCCACCTTGGCGCCGAGGTTCACCGCGAAGTCCCAGTCGACCATTGCCGTCATGGCGGCCACCCTAGCCGGACGCCACAACGGTCAGGCCGGCAGAGTCGGCAGGCCGCGAGGTCGCGCGGGCGGCCTCGACGGCCTGCTCGGGCGTCGAGGTGTCCTCGCCCGCCCTGTCGACGGCGAGCACGAAGACCATTGCGTGCCGTCGCGGTCGGTCGACGACCCCGGCCAGCGAGCTCACCCCGCTCAGGGTGCCCGTCTTGGCCCGTACGTGCCCCGAGCCCGCCGACGCCCGCCGGTCGGCGAACCGGTAGGCGAGCGAGCCGGTGAAGCCGGCCACCGGCAGCCCGGTGATCACCGTCCGCAGGTCCGGGTTGGTCGGGCCGGCGGCCGACCTGGAGCACCTGCAGCAGGGTCGCCGGCGGAGAGCCGGTTGAGCCGCGAGAGGCCCGAGCCGTCGTGGACCACGTCGGAGCCGGTGTCGATCGCCGAGCCCGCGCAGCGTCGCGAGCACGCCGGCGGCGCCGCCGGCGAAGGACCCGTCGCCGCTCGACCGCGAGCCCGACGTGGTGGGCGAGCACCTCGGCGGCCTCGTTGTCGCTGACGTCGAGGACGCTGCTCGACGATCTGCGGCGACCGGCGCGCTCTCGACGCTGGCGAGCTCGGCCGCGCCGGCCGGCGCCGTGCGTCGCGTGCCGGGTCACCGACGACCTGCACGCCCGCGCGTCGCGCAGGGCGCTGGCGAACGTCGCGGCCGCGGTGAGCGACGGGTCGTCGCTGCGGCCGAAGCCGGTCGGGCGAGGCGCCGCGGTCGACCCACAGCGCGGTGATCGGGCGAGACGATGTCGTCGGGGACGTAGTCGGCGCGCCACTTCGGGTTGTTGGTCGGGTCCGGTGAAGAGGGAGTCGTCGTACGCCACCCGCACCCGGCCTGCGGCCGGCGACGCTCGGCGCCGCGGCGCGGGCGAGCGTGACGACGTCGGCGCGCTCGGGATAGGTCGTCAGCGCGCTCCTCGGGGGTGAGCGGCCTGCTGGCGAGGTAGGGGTCGCCGCCTCCGACGAGCACGACCTCGCGCGGCGTGGCGCCCGGACGACGCGGGTGGTGAAGCGGGTGTCGGGGCCGAGCGGCCTCGAGCGCGGCGGCGCTGGTCAGCAGCTTGGTGGTCGAGGCCGGCAGGAACTGGTCGTCGCCGTGCGTCCAGACGGGCGCCGTCGCCGCCGAGGTCGCCGACCGCGGCGACGACGTGCTTGCCGAGGTCTTGTCCCGCAGGCCCGGCGGCCAGGGCCGCGGCGACGGCGGCCGGGTCGACGGTGCCGCGCTCGGCGGCGGACGACCGCCGAGACCGGCGGCCGGCTCGTCCAGGCCGGCAGCTCCAGGCCGGCCGGTGGGGCGACCGCGGCGGGCTCGCTGCGTCGGGTCGTGCGTCGGACCAGCCGAGGTAGCGGGGCCCCAGGTCGAAGCGGTACGACGCGAACGCGGCGGCCACCAGGGCGAGCACCAGCAGGGTGGGCACCCAGTGGCGCCGGCCGGGACCGGGGCCCGGCGGGTGGCGTCGGTCACGTCCCACACGATTCCCCCCTCACTTTGGCCGTTTGGCGCCATTGTGCGCGACACTGGCGCCGAACGACCCACACGCCCCAGGAGATAACCGTGCCCGACGAGCAGGTAGCCGACGACGTCCGCGACGAGATCAGCGAGAGCGAGTCCGACCGTCCGAGAGCGGACAGCTGCTCTTCGACGTGCTGATCGAGATCCCCAAGGGCTCGCGCAACAAGTACGAGGTCGACCACGAGACCGGGCGGCTGCGCCTGGACCGGATGCTCTTCACCTCGACCGCCTACCCCGAGGACTACGGCTACATCGAGAACACCCTCGGCCAGGACGGCGACCCGCTCGACGCGCTCGTCCTCCTGCAGGCGCCGACCTTCCCCGGCTGCCTCATCGAGTGCCGCGCGATCGGCATGTTCCGCATGACCGACGAGGCCGGCGGCGACGACAAGGTCCTGTGCGTCCCGTCGCACGACCCGCGCCTGCAGCACCTCCAGGACATCGAGCGACGTCTCGAAGTTCGACCGTCTCGAGATCCAGCACTTCTTCGAGGTCTACAAGGACCTCGAGCCCGGCAAGTCCGTCGAGGGCGCCAACTGGGTCGGCCGCGCCGAGGCCGAGGCCGAGGTCCGCGCGTCCTTCGAGCGCGCTGAAGACCGAGGGCCACTGACCCGCTGACCCCTCGCCCTCAGCGGGTGAGGGGGCACCGGCTCCCCGACCGACGCGAGCTTGTGGGGGTTGCGCACGAGGTAGAGCCGCGGTGACGACACCGTCCTCGACGGGCATCGTGCCGACGCCTCGCGGTGGCCGTCGACGACGAACTGGATCGCCGGCGACCCGTTGAGCCAGACCGGCACCAGCTCCAGCGCGTCCGGTGCGACGGCGGTGAGGAAGCGCAGCACCTTCTCGCGCCCGAGGATCGGGTTGCAGCGCCGCCTTCACCTTGCCGCCGCCGTCGGTGATGAGCACCACGTCGGGGGCCAGGACGTCCATCAGCACCTGCAGGTCGCCGGTCTCGGTGGCCAGCCGGAAGCGCTCGATGCACGGCGTCGCCGCTCCGCCGCGGTGACCGCCGTGCGCGGGCGCCGGGCCTCGCACGTGCGACGCGGGCGCGGTGCGCGACCTGCCGCACCGCGGCCTCCGACTTGTCCACGGCGGCCGCGATCTCGTCGTACGGGACGTCGAAGACCTCGCGGAGCACGAAGACCGCCCGCTCGGTCGGCGGCAGCGTCTCCAGGACGAGCAGCATCGCCGTCGAGACGCTGTCGGCGAGCTCGACGTCGTCGGCGACGTCCGGGGCGGTGAGCAGCGGCTCGGGCAGCCACGGGCCGACGTACTCCTCCCGGCGCCGCGCGCCGCTGCGCAGGTGGTTGAGCGCGAGCCGCGTGGTGATGCGCACGAGGTAGGCCCGTCGGTCGCGCACGTCGTCGTGTCGACGCCTGCCCAGCGCAGCCAGACCTCCTGGAGGACGTCCTCGGCGTCGGCGGCCGACCCGAGCATCTCGTAGGCGACGGTGAAGAGCAGGTTGCGGTGGGCGACGAACGCCTCGGTGGCCGGACCGCTCATGGGGTGGAGGGTACGGCGAGCGGCGCGAGCTCGCAGCGGTCGGCGTACCCCTGGCTGGCCAGGCCCAAGGCGGAGTTGAAGCGCGAGCGCTCGTTCTCGACCGCGATCATCATCGTCAGCTCGACCAGGGCCTCGTGGCCCAGGGACTCGTCGAGGGCGGCCACCATCTCGTCGGTGACCTCGGCGGGGTCGCGCGTCATCGCCTCGGCGTAGGCCATCACGTCGCGCTCGAGGTCGGTGAAGGCCTCCGACTCGCGCCAGCGCGGCACCTCGCGGACCTTCGCGAGGTGAGCCCGTCCTGGTGGGCCAGGAAGTAGCCGAAGTCGAGGCACCACGAGCAGCCGATCTGCGCGGCGCTGGCCAGCGCGGCGTAGGTCTTGAGGTGCGGGTCGAGGGCCTTCCAGCGCGCGACCTTGCTGCTCGAAGCCGAAGATCGCGCGGGTGACCGGCTTGTGGTGCAGCAGGACGTAGGCGTTGTCGGGCACCTCGCCCCACATGCGTCGGGCGACGACGGTCATGACGCGGCCGTAGACGCCGTCGGGCGTGGCCTTCGGGATGCGGAAGTTGCTGGGCATGGTGCCTCCTCGTCGGTGGGTCCGGTGGGCTCCCATGGAGACACCGGCCGGGCCGGGATCTGTGACAGGCCGCCGGGACGTCATGGGACTGGTCGCCCCGGCGACCGGTCCTCATGACGTCCGCCGGCTCACGTCGCGGTCGCGCGGAAGTAGCCGAGTCCGCCACTCAGGTGCAGGTCGACGTCACGGCACCCGGCCTCCGTCAGCCAGGCCACCGCCTCCCGGGTGGTGCACATCGGGCCGAGCACCCCGGCCAGGGTGCCCATCCGGCGCGCCGGCTCGTGGGCGCGCCCGGTGTCGGTGAACATCGAGCTCCCGGTGATGACCCCGCCGGGGCGCGGCACGCGCACCATCTCGGTCGACCGCGCGGTGCGGGTCGGGGAAGCAGTGCAGCCCGGTGAACGTCGCGACCAGGTCGACCGAGGCGTCCGCGAGCGGGAGGTCGCCGACGTCGGCGACGAGCGGCGTCGACCTGGTGAGCGATGCCGAGCCGTCGGGCCGTCGCCAGGGCCGGTCGAGCATGGAGGCGGAGATGTCCGCGGCGACGTAGTCGAGCCCCTGGCCCGCGGTGATGCCCCGCATCGCGATGCCGTTGCCGGTGGGCACGTCGAGCACCCGCGACCCGGCGGGCAGCCGCCCGACCTCGCGCACGGCGTCGTACAGGAGACCGAGGTCGCTGCCGAGGCCGAGCCGCCAGGCCACTCCCCCGACGCGCCGGTGCTCCACGAGCCAGCCGTAGACGCTGGCCCACAGGCGGGTCCTCGTGCCACCCGCCGACGGAGCCTCATGAGCCCAGGATCTCCTCGTGACCGCAGCATCTCCCGGGGCACGCCGAAGCGCGTCGACGAGGTCGAGGGCCAGCGGCCGGATCTTGCGGCACAGGTCGTTGACCTCGCGGCTGATCGCCTTGGACCGGGCCGCGGTGAGCCGGCCGTGCTCCATGAACCAGGCGCGGTCGGCCTCGATCGTGGTGAGCGCGTGCAGGTCGCAGAGCAGGTTGAGGGCGACCTTGGTGTCGCCGTCGGGCAGGGCGCCGGCCTTCTCACGAAGGCGTCGAGCACCAGGCGCTCGACGTGCGCGCGGGCCGCGCCGATCACGTGGTCCTGGACGCGGGAGAAGACCTCGCCGGGGTTCATCCCCTGGTCGATGCCGCGCTTGAGCCGCCGGGCCACGCCGCCGAGCATGTGCTCCTCGCGGAAGCGCAGCATCGCCTGCTGGTAGTTCGGGTCGAGCAGGCCGGCCTCCTGGTCCCACTCGTCGCCGCCGGGCAGCGCGTCCTTGATCCGCTGAGAAGAGCTTGTGGGCGCTGGTCCGCTCGAGCACGGTCTCGACCGCCAGGCCGGCGACGAAGCGGACCATGCCGAACTGGTCCATGTCCTCGAACTCGCTGGCGTAGTCGGTCAGCAGGCCCTTGGCGACGAGCTGGAGCAGGACGTGGTTGTCGCCCTCGAAGGTCGTGAAGACGTCGGTGTCGGCCTTGAGCGCGTCGAACCGGTTGGCGCTGAGGTAGCCCGCGCCGCCGCACGCCTCGCGGCACTCCTGGATCGTCCGGGTCGCGTGCCAGGTGCCCAGCGCCTTGAGGCCGGCGGCGTCGGACTCGAGCCGGCGGCGCGCCTGCTCGCCCTCCTCCCGCCGGTGGGCGGCGGACCGGAGAAGACCTCGTGCAGCTGCTGCCGGCGACGTTCTCCTGCGCGAAGTGCAGCGCATAGGTGCGGGCCAGCAGCGGGAAGAGCCGCCGCTGGTGCATGCCGTAGTCGAGGATCAGCTGCTCCACCGGCGGGGCGGTCGCCTCGAACTGGCGGCGGCGGGCGGCGTACTTGACGGCGATCGCCAGCGCGACCTTGGACGCGTTGATGCCGGCGCCGCCGACGCAGACGCGGCCCTGCACCAGGGTGCCGAGCATGGTGAAGAAGCGCCGGTTGGGGTTGTCGATCGCGCTCGCGTAGGTGCCGTCCTCGGTCACGTCGGCGAACTGGTTGAGCAGGTGGTCGCGCGGGATCCGCACGCCGTCGAACCAGATGCGCCCGTTGTCGACGCCGTTGAGGCCCATCTTGGGGCCGCAGTCCTCGATGCGTACGCCGGGCAGCACCGCGCCGTCCGCACGCAGCGGCACCACGAACGCGTGCACTCCGCGGCACTCGCCGCCGACCTCGAGCTGCGCGAAGACCACCGCCACGTCGGCGTGCGCCGCCGCGTTGCCGATGTAGTCCTTGCGGCTCGCGTCGTCGGGCGTCGTGATGACGAACTCGCCGGTCGCCGCGTCGTACGTCGCGGTGGTGCCGAGGGCCTGCACGTTGGAGCCGTGGCCGGTCTCGGTCATCGCGAAGCAGCCCATCAGCTCGCCCGGTGACGAGGTCGGCGAGGTAGGCGTCGTGGTGCGCGCTTGGTGCCGAGCTGGAGGATGGCGCCGCCGAAGAGCCCGAACTGGACGCCGACCTTGACCAGGACGCTCAGGTCACCGAAGGCGAGGGTCTCGAAGGCCGCGATGGAGGCGCCGATGTCGCCGCCCCCGCCGTACTCGCTCGGGGAAGCCCATGCCGGTCTGGCCGGTGGCCGCCATCTCGACCACCACGTCCCTGACGCGGTCGCGGAAGTCGGCGGTGTCGATGGTCTCGGCGTCGGTGAGGAGGTCGGCGTGCGCGGCCAGGTTGGAGCGCACGAGCCCGCGCACGTCGGCGTACTGGCCGTCGAGCAGGGCGGTCATCGCGGCGACGTCGACCTCGGGCTGGACGTAGCCCCTGGCGGAGTGGTCGGTGGTCTCCTCGGCGGCTGCCTCGGTGGCTTGCTCCGTGGTCATGGGCACAAGGTAGCGTCGCGCGCGTGAACCGTCCGGAGCCCGACGTCGATCTCGGCCGGATGCCCTACAACTTCTCCATCGTCGGCGTCCAGAAGAGCGGCACCTCGACGTTGTCGGGGACGATCAGCCAGCACCGCCTCGTGTGCCGGCCGCCCCGCAAGGAGGCGCACTTCTTCAACGACGAGTACTACGACTGGGCGCACCCCGACTACGAGCGCGACTACACCGCACCGCGGCGGGCGAAGGTCCACACCATGGTCGGGGACTCCACGCCGGTCTACCTGTTCTGGCCCAACGCGCTCGAGCGGATGCGCGACTACATGCCCGCGACTGCCGCTCATCGCGGTCTTCCGCGACCCGCTGGAGCGGCTCTTCTCGCACTGGACGATGCTCCGCACCCGGCACCCCGACTGGCCGGACTGGCCGGGGTTCCTCACCGAGTTCCGCCCGACGTCCCTGCCCGACACCGGTGCCGACCGACGTGAAGCCGATGCGCTACAAGCACATGTCCGGGATCGCCCGCGGCTACTACGGCGCGCAGCTGGAGCGGGGCTTCGCGGTCTTCCCGCGCGAGCAGTGGCTGCTGCTGGAGTTCCGCTCGATGCTGGCCGTCGTTCGACGCCTCCGTCGACCGGGCCACCGACCACCTCGGGCTGCCGCGCTTCGACCAGCACCCCCCGCTGCGCAACCGGTACGCCGGGGCGGAGCTGGTCAGCGGGACCCCGCCGACCGCCGAGGACCTGCAGTCGCTGGCCGAGCTGTACGCCGCCGACCTCGCCGTCTTCGACCGGCTCTCCGGTCTCGACACCTCGGGCTGGCCGACCACGCAGATCCTCGCCGGGACGCTGGACCCGGGCGAGCTCGCCGCGCGGCTGGCGACCAAGGTCGCGCCGGCCTGAGGGTCACCCCGCCGTCCCGTCCGGCGGGGTAGTACCGGACCTTCGGGTGGCAGACATCGGCGTGTCGCCACCCGAACGTCCGGTACTACCCCGGGACCGGGTCAGCGTCAGGGGCGGGCGAAGAAGTTGGGCGTGGTCCAGGAGTAGATCGACTCCCTGACCACCGGGCGACCGGTGCGCGGGGCGTGGATCATCTGGCCGTCGCCGACGTAGAGGCCCACGTGGTAGATCGAGCTCGGGTTGCTGCTCGAGCCCCAGAACACCAGGTCACCCGGCGCCAGCTGGGCGGCGGTGATGCGGGTCGAGCCGGTGAACTGCGCGACGGAGTAGTGCGGGAGGTACTTCCCGCCCCTGGCCCAGGCACCGGCGGTGAGGCCCGAGCAGTCCCAGGCGTCCGGGCCCGCGGCACCCCACCGGTACGGGTCACCGATCTGGGCGGTCGCGAAGGCGATCGCCGCGGCCGCGCCCGTGCTCGCGGGCGGCGGCGGGGTCGTCGGCGGGGTCGTCGGCGGGGCCGGAGCGGGGGCCGGAGTCGTCGGGGCCGGGGTCGTCGGAGCCGGGGTCGTCGGGGTCTGCGTCGGCGTGGGAGTGGGTGTCGGGGTGGGGGTCGGCGTCCTCGTCGGCGCGGGAGCGGGCGTCGGGGTCGGGGTCCTCGTCGGCGAGGGCGTCGGCGTCGACTGCTGCGGGGCCTTGGTCGTGGCCTCCTGGGCCGCCTTGTCCGCAGCCTCCTGAGCAGCCTCCTGCGCGGCCTGCGCCGCAGCAGCGGCAGCGTCCGCGGCCGCCTGCTCGGCGGCCTCCTGCGCGGCCTGCTCGGCTGCCTCCTCGGCCGCGGCCTGCTCGGCGGCCTCCTGCGCGGCCTGGGCGGCGGCCTCGGCGGCGGCCTGCTCCAGCGCCGACTGGCGCCGCTCCGCGAGCCGGACGCTGATCCCCTGGAGGTCCGCCAGCTCGGCGATGAGCGCCGTCTTGGAGACCGCGATCGCCTCGGCCGCGGCTCCGGCCTGCGCCTCGGCGGCCGACGCCGCGGCACGGGCCTCCTCGGCCTCGCGCCTCGAGCCGCTCGGCGTCGGCGAGCGCGTCCTCGGCCTGCGTGCTGGCGAGGTCCGCCAGCGTGGCGGCGGCGCGGAACGCGTCGTACCTGCCGTCGAGGGCGTCCTCGGCGTTCTGCATGGTGGTGGTGCGGTCGATCATCGTCTCGATGCCGTCGGAGCCGGCGACGGCCGCGAGGCCCTGCAGGGTCGGGGCGATCTCGTAGCTGCGGACGAGGGCGTCGCTGTAGTCCTCCTGCTGGCGCTCCACGTCGGCCTCGGCGGCCTCGGCCGCGGCGGTGGCCGCGCCGGCGGCGGTGCGGGCCTCGTCGGCCGCCCAGCGGGCGCCGTTGTAGGCCTCGGCCGCCTGCGCGGCCGTGACGGCGGTCTGGCGCAGCTGCTCGTTGGCCACCACGAGGTCGGCCTGGACGGCGGAGACGTCGCGCGCCTTGTCGCTGGCGTTGCGCTCGGCGACGGCGATGTCCTCCTCGGTCGGCACCTCGTCGTCGGCCACCGCGGTGGTGGTGACCCCGGCCGCGAGCACGAGGCTCAGGGCAGCGGCGACGGGCCAGCGCAGCCGCCGGGCGCGGTCCGGCGTACGGCGTGGTGCGGGTGCAGGCAGTGCTCGCACAGGTGTGTCCCCTCGGAGGTCATGGCCACGGGTGACTTCCCTTTCACCCGTGACACTCGCGGCACGCTAGTGCTCACGAGTCCCAATAGGAACAACTTTCCCAACCTTTTACCAACTCGGCGGCGTGTCGACTTGACGAACTACAAGGTTGTAATTCGTCCGCGCGATCACCGGCGCCCCTCGCGACGGCGTACGTGCTGGCCGATTCCTACGCTTCCTGGCCGTTGCATCGGCCAGGAAGCGACAAAGTCCCCGCCGAAGCGGGGACTCTGACCGGGGTGCGCCAACGCGCGCGGGAGGAAGGCGACCGAAGCCGAGGCGTACGACGCTCAGTCGGCGTCGACGGGCACCTGCGAGGTGGTGGTCGTCGGGTGCGAGGCGAGCCCGCCGCGGTCGAACTTCTGACCGCTCGCCAGCCCGCCGAGCCAGAAGGAGATGAGCGCGATCGCCACACCGGCGATGTCGTCGGCGACGTAGTGCCAGCCGAAGTAGAGGGTCGCGACGACCGTGATCGCGAAGTTGATCCAGAACACCCAGTGCAGGACGCGGCTGCGGAGCGTGTACTGCACCATCAGCGCCACGAGCAGGGTGATCGCGACGTGCAGGCTCGCGAAGCCGGCCACCGACTGGACGGCACCCTCGATGCCGTCCCTCAACACCCCTTTTCGGGCATAGAAGAGCGAGTCCATCAGCGCCCCTGACCCCGTGTCGGGCAGGTCGTTGTAGAGCCACGAGTAGGCGAAGCCGGGCCCGAGGGTCGGGAGGGCGTAGTAGGACGCGGTCCCGAGCGCCCACGCCAGGCACTGGGAGGTGGCGAACCAGTAGCCGAAGCTGATGTTGCGCGACCACACCAGCCAGGCGGCCAGCGCCAGCGGCACGAGCGGGAGGAACCACAGGTAGATCGAGGACAGCACGTGCGCGGTCCAGCCGGTGCCGAAGACCTGGTGCAGGATCGTGGCCGGCTCGTGGCCGAGGAAGAGCGCGCGGTCCACGAGGTGCAGCTCGCGGTCGTACTTGCCGTCGCCCATCACGAAGGGCAGGAACGACTTGAGGTTCCGGTAGCTGACGTAGGTGATGTAGAAGCACACCAGGCCCATCACCACGAGGGTCATCCGCTCGCGGGTCCAGTGGTCGCGCACCCGGGCCCGGGCGATCTCGGGCATCAGCCTGGGGTTGAAGCGCGAGCCCCACAGCGTGCGCGGCAGCATGTCGAGAAGGAACGCTCCGAGCAGCAGCATCGGCAGGCGCAGCCACGAGGGTCCGAGGAACCCTTCGGGGTCGACGAGGGGGCGGTCCAGCGTCACCGATGCGAACACGGCGAGCAGACCCATGACTGCGGCGACTCCCACGAGGAGCGCATAGGCCGGGCGATACACGCAGGCCAGTCTAGGGACGACCGGTGAAAGCGACCCGATCGCGAGTCAGGTGATCGTCGCCACCCTGCTGGGGTCGACGCGCAACCGCACCGGTTCACCGGGCGCGACGTGGCTGCCGGGCGGTGCCACGGCGTCGAGCTCCCCCATGCCGTCGACGGTGACGACCAGCCGCACCAGCTCGGGGGTCGCCCGGGCCGAGACGACGGTGCCGACGAGGTCGCCCTCCCCCGCGACGAGCGCGGAGCGGCGCAGCGCGACGCTCGGGGCGTCCGGCAGCCGGGCCGCGGTGAGGAGGCGTCGGGCCGGTACGCCGACCAGCACGCGCGCGTAGCCGAGGAACAGCGCCGTGGCCTCGTCGGCCGGGGCCGCCCACACGGCACCGATCGGTCCCGACTGCACCACCTCGCCGGCCCGCATCACGGCCAGCCGGTCGGCGACGGTGAACGCCTCCTCGTGGTCGTGGGTGACCATGAGGGCGGTGGTGCCGGCCGCCCGGAGGATCGCGCGCAGGTCGACGGCCAGGCGCTCGCGCAGCGACGCGTCGAGCGCGGACAGCGGCTCGTCGAGCAGGAGCAGCCGCGGCTCCACGGCCAGCGCCCGGGCCAGCGCGACCCGCTGGCGCTCGCCGCCCGAGAGCGTGGCCGGGAGCCGGTCGTCGTACCCCTCGAGCCCGACGAGCGCGAGCAGCTCGCGGACCCGGGCCGTGGAGGGCTTGCGGCGCAGCCGCAGGGCGTAGCCGACGTTGCGGGCCACGGTCATGTGCCCGAAGAGCTGCCCGTCCTGGAACATCAGCGCGAAGCCGCGCCGGTGGGTCGGCAGGTGGTCGACGAGCGAGCCGTCGAAGGCGATGCCACCCCCGGTCAGCGGCTCGAGCCCGGCCACCGCCCGGAGCAGGGTGGACTTGCCGCACCCGGACGGCCCGAGCACGGCGAGGACCTCGCCGTCGGGCAGGTCCAGGCTCACGTGCCGGACGGCGGGGACGTCGTCGTACGCGACGGAGACGTCGGTGAGGCTCAGCATCAGAAGGCTCCCAGGCTGGGGACGCGCAGGCGTTCGACGACCAGCATGACGGTGGCGGTGGCCAGGGCGAGGACGACGGACGCCGCCAGCGCCATGCCGTAGTTGTGCTCGCCGGGGTGGCCGAGGAGGCGGAAGATCACCACCGGCAGGGTGGGCTGCTCGTCGCGGGCGAGGAACGCGGTCGCCCCGAACTCCCCCAGCGACACGGCGAAGGCGAAGCCGCTGGCGGCGAGCAGGGGCTTCCACACGACGGGCAGGTCGACGGTGAGCAGCGCCCGCCAGGGAGGCGCACCGAGGGAGGCGGCCGCCTGCCGCTGCCGGTCGTCGATGCCCGCCAGCACCGGCGCGATGGTGCGCACGACCAGCGGCAGGGCGACGAGCGCCTGGGCGATCGGCACCAGCAGCGGGGAGTCGCGCAGGTCGAGGGGCGGCTCGTCGAGGGCGATGAGGAAGCCGAAGCCGATCGTCACCGCGCTCACGCCGAGCGGCAGCATGAAGAGGAGGTCCAGCGACCCGCGCACCCGGCGCTCGACGCGGGTCCGCGACCTCCGGGTCACCAGCAGCGACACCGCCAGTCCCATCAGCAGCGCCATCCACGTCGCGTCCACGGCGATCCGCAGCGAGGTCACCAGGGCGTCGGTGACCGGCACCAGCAGCACCTGGTCCTCGCCCGAGGTCGTGAGGCGGCGGTAGTTGTCCAGGCTCCAGGCGCCGTCCACGTGCAGCGAGCCCGAGACGAGGGTGATGATCGGCAGCGCCACCAGCGCGAGCAGCACCGCGGTGCCCACGAGGACGGGTACGTCGCCCCGGCCCGGTCGCTGCGGACGCGGGGCGGACCGGGCGGTGGCGGGGTCGGGGGTGGCGCGCAACCGGGCCGCGACGACGAGCAGGACGACCACGACGACGAGCTGCACCAGCGACAGCGCCGCCGCCGCGCGCAGGTCGAAGAGCGTCGTGGTGAGCAGGTAGATCTCCGTCTCGACGGTCGCGTAGCGCACTCCGCCGAGGGTGAGGACGACACCGAACGCGGTGGCGCAGAAGAGGAAGACCACGCTCGCCGCGCTCACGATCGCCGGTCGCAGGGCCGGCAGGGTGACGGTGCGGAGGACCTGCCACGGCGAGGCACCCAGCGCGGCGGCGGCCTCGCCGGGGCGCCGGTCCAGCGACTCCCAGGCCGCGCCGACCGCCCGGACGACGACGGCCACGTTGAAGAACACCAGCCCCGCGATGATCGCGACGGGGGTGCCGTCGAGGCGGAGGCCACCGAGCGGCCCCGACTCCCCGAGCAGCTGCCGGAAGGCGACGCCGACCACCACGGTGGGGAGCACGAACGGCACCAGCAGCGCCGCCCGGACGACCCGCCGGCCCGGCAGGTCGAGCCGGTGCAGTGCGTACGCCGCGGGCAGCCCGAGCAGGACGGCGACCGCCGTGGCGACGGTCGAGGACCAGACGGTGAACCACGCGACCCGGAGCACGCGCGGCCGGGTCAGCACCTCGAGCACGCCGGCGACGTCGAGCTCGCCGTCGACGAAGAAGCCCTCCGAGACCATGGCGGCCACCGGGAGCACGAAGAACACCCCCAGCAGCAGCACCGGCCCGAGGGCCAGCAGGGCCAGGACGACCAGGCGCCCCGCCCCCCTGCGGTCCGGGTGCGGGCGCCGCCAACCTCGAGACCCTCCGGTCACCTGCTGATGACGTCCGTCCACTCGGTCAGCCACTGCTCGCGGTGGGCGGCGATGTCGGCGGGCGCCACCTCGTAGGGGTCGGTCGGCTGCGCGGCGTGCTCCGCCCAGTCGGCGGGCACCTCGACGGCGTCGCTCACCGGGAAGACGTACATGCTCGTCGGCAGCGCGGCCTGCACCTCGTCGGAGACCAGCCAGTCGACGACCGCCTCGGCGCCGGCCGGGTTGGCCGCGCCCTCGAGCACCCCGGCGTACTCCACCTGGCGGAAGCAGGTGTCGAGCAGCGCGGCGGTCGTCGAGCGTCCGTCCTGGACGGTGAACGCCGGCGACGAGTCGTAGGACAGCACGATCGGGCGCTCCCCCTCGCCGCCGCCCTGGGTGAAGTCGCCGTAGTAGGCGTCCTCCCACCCGTCGACCACCTTGGCGCCGTTGGCGAGCAGGTCGGTCCAGTAGTCCTGCCAGCCGTCCTCGCCGTACTCCGCGATCGTGCTCAGCAGGAACGCCATGCCCGGCGAGCTCGTCGAGGCACCGGAGGTGACGAAGAGGTCCTCGTACGCCGGGTCGACCAGGTCGTCGAGCGTCTGCGGCGGCTCGAGGCCCTCACGCTCGAACCAGGTGGTGTCGACGTTGACGCAGACGTTGCCGACGTCGACCGGGGTGAGCCGGTCACCGCCCTCGTCGAGGACGTACTCGTCGGCACCCGCCGGCAGGTCGGCGGCGTACGTCGCGAAGACGCCCTCGTCGAGCGGCCGCGAGGCGAAGGTGTTGTCGACGCCGAAGGCCACGTCGCCGGTGGGGTTGTCCTTGGTCAGCGACAGCCGCGCGGTGAGCGTGCCACCGTCGCCGGCGGACCGGGTCTCGAGGTCGATGCCGGTCTCGGACTCGAACGAGCGGACGAGCTTCTTCGGCAGCGCGAACGACGAGTGGGTGACGAGCACGACGGTGCCGCCGACCTCCCCGTCGGTGCTGCCGTCGGTGCTGCCCTCGCTGGTGCCCGACGGGCTCGGCTCGCTGGCCGAGTCGCCGCTGCCGCCCATGGTGCTGCAGCCGGTGACGGCGAGCAGCAGTGCTGCGCCGGTCGTGCGGGCGGTGAGGGCGCGTGCGCGCGCGGTCTTCATCATGGACTCCCTATCGCCGGTGCTAGCCGGATCAGGTTCGGAGGGTCTGCGGTCTCCCGCACTCTCAGCACGCTGGCGTGCTCCCCTGTCTGTGTGCTGGCCACTCTACGCTGGCGGCCATGCCGAGCCGACGCCACCGACGGGAGACCAGCTCGTGAGGATCTCGACGGTGGCCTTCGACGACCTCGACGCGCGGGCGGCGTACACGCTGTGGCGGTTGCGCCAGCAGGTCTTCGTGGTCGAGCAGGCCTCGCCCTACCCCGACCTCGACGGCCGCGACCTGGAGCCGGCGACGAGGCACGTGCTCGCCCACGACGGCGACGAGCTGGTCGGGTGCCTGCGCCTCCTCGACGACGGCACGCACGCGCGGATCGGTCGGGTCGTGGTCGCCCCGTCAGTGCGCGGTCGTGGCCTGGCGCGGGACCTGATGGACGCTGCGATGGCGGAGGTCGGCGGGCGCGAGGTGCGGCTGGACGCCCAGACGGGGCTGACGGCGTTCTACGCGTCGTACGGCTTCGAGGTGAGCGGTCCGGAGTTCGTCGAGGACGGCGTCGCTCACGTGCCGATGGTGCGCCGGTAGACGACGACCCCGTCCTGCTCGGCGGCCGCGACGGCACCGCGGGCGACGAGCAGCTCGAGGTGCGCGCGTGTCTCGAGCGTGGCCAGCGCGGAGTTGAAGACGTCGAGGGAGGCCAGGGTCCGCTCGTGGCGTGTCCACGGCAGCACGCCCGCGACGTCGTACGACGACAGCGCACCGTCGCCGACCGCCTCGACGCACAGCGCGAGCCGGTGCTCGTGGTGGGCGAGCAGCTCGTCGACCCGGGCGTGCGAGGACGGCGCGACGGGACCGTGGGCCGGGAGCAGCGCGAGGTCGGGCAGGCCGCGGACCTTGGTCAGCGAGCCCATGAAGTCGCCCAGCGGCTGGGCCGCGATGGCCGGCTCGAAGCCGATGGACGGCGTGATCGTCGGCAGCACGTGGTCGCCGGCGAAGAGCAGCGCGGCGGCCCGGTCGGCGAAGACGTAGTGGCCCCGGGTGTGGCCGGGCGTGTGCACGGCGTCGAGGGCGCGGTCGCCGACCTCCAGGGTGGTGTCGCCCTCCAGCCAGGTGTCGGGGTAGTCCCACAGCGACAGGTCGGGGGTCTGCCGGCGGGTGAACTCGCCCCACGCGCGGGCGATGTCGGGGGCCCCGGCGCGCTCGAGCAGCGTGATGTGCGGGTCGGTCCCACCCGAGTCCCGCTCGTGGATCACGTCGAGGGTCGCCTTGTCGCCGATCCCCAGGCTGACGTGCGAGCCGACCTCGCGGCGGATGGTGACGGCCTGCGTGTAGTGGTCGCGGTGCACGTGGGTGACGAGGAAGCGCCGGATGTCCCCGACCTGCCGGTCGATCTCCTTGAGCGACTGCTCCAGCTGGGTGCGGGACACCTCGATGGCCCACCCGCCGTCGATGAGCGTGAGCCCGTCGTCGGTCTCGAGCACGTAGACGTTCACCGCCCGCAGCCCGTCCATCGGGAGCGGCAGCGGGATCCGGTGCACCCCCGGGGCCACGGCCCACGCGCCGGGCTCGGTCCAGTGGGTGCCGGAGTCCGGCGAGATCGCGTGGGCGGTCGAGGTCACCGGCCCGACTCTAGGCGGACGAGTCAGCCCAGCCAGGCGCGGTAGGCGGTGACGTCGGGCGTGACCACGCCGTCGGCGCCGACGTCGCGCAGCGTGCGCCACTCCGTGCGGGTGAGCGCGTAGCCGCCGAGCACGACCGCGCCCTGGCGGTGCAGCCGCCGGACCCGTTGCTCGGAGAGCAGCCGGGCGGGCACGTTGTAGCCGCCCACGAGGCCCTTGGCCTGCCGGACCTTGCGCCAGCCGCTGACGATCAGCTGGTTGCCCATCCGCGGCGAGAGGCGACGTACGCGCTCGAGGACGGTGGCGCGCAGCGACGAGATGGCGGTGACGTCGACGAGTCCCGCGTCCTTGACCAGGTTGACCACACGACGGACCTGGGTGACCGACCAGTTGCTGCCCTTGAGCTCGAGCATCAGCGAGAACGGCCGGCCCTGCTCGGCCCGGGACGACGCCAGCGCGAGCAGCTCCTCGACGTGCGGGATCGGCCGGCGGCCGGTGCGCTCGAGGCACTGGCGGTCCAGCTGACGGCGCGTCCACGCGCCGATCGGGCCGGTGCAGGTCGTGGTGCGGCCCAGGCCGCTGTCGTGGAGGACGACGAGCTCGTCGTCCTGCGTGCGGCGTACGTCGGTCTCGATGGCGGTCGCGCCGGCGCGCAGCGAGTGCCGGAAGGCCGCCATGGTGTTCTCGCCGAGGGTCCTGGTCGGGCCACCACGGTGGGCGGTGACGGAGAAGTCCCGCCCGGCGCCGGCCGCGTCGGCCGCCGTCGCCGGGGCCGCGGCCGGACCGAGTGCGGCGAGCGGGAGGGCGAGCGCCAGCGCGACGAGCGGCGTCAGGGCCAGGGCGAGGGTGCGGGACACGGCGCACATCATGCCTGCCGGGACGAAAGCCCCTTGTCCACCTCCCCGACCCGACGCACACTGGGATGAGGGCCGGGCGCCCGCCCGGCCGCACGGGAGTCGGCCATGGACACGCTCGTGCCCGGTCTCCGGGTGACCCACCAGATGCTCGTCGAACGCCTTGACCTCGCGTCCGTGGCGCGCCCGACGACCGATCCCCAGCACCCGCGCGACCAGTACCCCGCGATCGACACGTTCCTCGCGAGCGCCAGCCGGCACAACGCCGCGACGCTCGCCGTGGTGGTCCCGGCCGTCCGCAGCCACGTCGCGGACGGACCCGAGCGCGCCCACGACTTCGTCGCGCAGAGCCGTCGCTTCGAGGTCGCGCTGTCGCAGGTCAAGGCCAAGCTCTACGGGTCGTCGTACGCCGTGCGCCGGCCGTGGGAGTCGATCTGGAGCGACGTACGACGCGAGCTCGCCGAGACCTGCCAGATGGAGCGGGCGCTGGTGGTCGACCTCGCCGCCTCGCGGCGCGACGGCGACCCCGACTGGGGCGAGCGGCTCTACCGGGCCGAGCTGACGGCGCCGACCCGGCCGCACCCCTACATCCCCCACCAGGGCGTGCCCGGCCGGGTCGCGCGCACGGTCGCGCGCCGGGTCGACGGCTTCTGGGACACGGCGGAGGGCCGGATGGTCCCGGAGCCGCTGCACCACCACGAGCGGAGCGAGGACGGCCGGTTGACGCAGTACCTCCTCGCCGACCCGCACCTGCCCGACGAGGACGAGGACGACGAGGCGGGCGACCACCCCTGGCGCCGGGACGACCCCGGCCCGGAGGGCTGATCAGAGGGAGTCGGGCACCTGCAGCGTGTCGGGATCGCTGCGCGGCGGGAGCCCGGCGAGCGCGGCCCGCAGCACCGCGACCCGGGCCGCGACGACGACCTTGCGGCGCATCCGGCCGCCGGGCGCATCGCCGAGGGTCTCCTCGACCGCCGCGAGGACCTGGGCGTCGGTGAACTCCGGCCGGGTGCCGGTCGCGACCTCGACGTCGGGCAGCGCGACCAGCGCCGGCAGCAGCTGGCCGCCGAGGGCGTCGAGCACCTGGTAGCGCTCGTAGCCGGTCATCTCGCTCCACACGGTCTCCGGGTCCTGGCGGCCCTTGCGGATGCCCCGCTTCTGGGCCGCGGCGACCGGCTTGGCCGCGGCGGTGAGGGCGACGGTCAGCTCGTGCTCGGTGAAGCGCATGGCACCAGCATGCCGCCACCTCCCGGAGCCCGCCTCACCAGTCGAGCTCGTGGCACTCCCGAGAGGCGGCCGACTCCACCTGGAGGGTGGCGTGCGAGATCTCGTGCTCGCGGCGCAGCAGGCTGCGGGCGTCGTCGAGCACCCGCTGGGCCTGCCCCTCCTCCGCGACGAGGTGGGCGGTGGCGACGTGCATGCCCGACGTCAGCGTCCAGACGTGGACGTCGTGGACGTCGGCGACCCCCTCGAGGGCCGCGAGGTCGGCGGCGATCACCTCGACCTCCATCCCGGCGGGCACGTGCTGGCCGAGCACGGCGAGCACCTGGCGACCCAGCACCAGGGCGCGCACGGCGACGAAGATCCCGATGGCCAGGGCGACCACGGTGTCCCAGACCCCGTCGCCGGTGGTGGCGACCAGCCATCCCGCGACGAGCACGCCCACCGAGCCCAGGGTGTCCGCCACGACCTCGAGGTAGGCGCCCTTGACGTTGAGCGACTCGTCGGCGCCGCCGCGCAGCAGGAGCAGGGCGACGAGGTTGACGACGAGGCCGAGGCCACCGACGACCAGCATCGGGGTCGAGGCGACCGCGACGTCGGAGCCGCGGCGGCCGAGCGCCTCGACGACGACGTACGCCGACACCCCCAGCATGAGCAGCACGGCGAGGCCGGAGGCGAAGACCTCGGCCCGGTAGGAGCCGTACGTGCGCCGACCGGTCGTGTCGGGCCGGCTCGCGACCCGGGTGGCGACGAGCGCGGCACCGAGGGCCACCACGTCGGCGGCCATGTGACCGGCGTCGGAGAGCAGCGCGAGCGAGCCGGAGGTGAGGCCGACGACGAGCTCGACGGAGAAGAAGGCGGCGATCAGCCCGAAGGAGACCGCGAGCCGCCACCGGTGCCGCTCCCCGGCGTGCCCGGACCCGTGCCCGGACCCGTGACCATGGCCGTGCCCTGCCCCCATGCCGCCTCCGCTCGTCCTGCCGGGACCAACGGTAGCCAGCCCGCCGCCGGACCGGGACGTCAGCCGCCGCGGCGGCCCCAGCGGGACGTCCGCGGCTCGCGGGGCTGGACGGCCCGGAACCGCATCCCGGCCTGCTGGAGCGGCACGGCGGGGGCCGGGGCCGACGCCGGAGCGGCGTCCGCCACGAGCGGCTCGACCCGGGTCTCCCCGGTCGCGATGGTGTCGGCGCGGGCGACGTCACCGGGTGCGAGCACGGCCCGGACCTCGTCGACGATCTCGGCCACCACCCGGGGGTCGAGCTTGTCGGCGAAGGCGTAGAGCGCGTGGTCCCCGATCGCGGCGACCAGCATCGTCCCGTGCGTGTAGTCGAGCAGGACGCAGGTCTCGCGGTAGGGCTCCTCCAGGGCGCCGAGCACGGCCAGCGCCCGCACCCCGACCTCGGGCAGGGCCGCCATCGCGTCGAGGACCGCGCTGCCGGACTGCGGGACCGCCGCACCGACGACGCGCTTGTCGCCGGTGATGACCGCGCTCCAGTGCGTGCCGAGCATCTGTCGGACCCGCTGCATGCAGTGGCCCAGCGCGGCGTGCACGTCGGCGCCCCCCACCACGGTGAACTCCTTGGGAGCGCGTGACTCCCCGGTCTCGACCTCGGCCGACAGCGTCACCTCGCGTGCATCGCTCCACCCGACACGGGCGGTGACGGCGGTGCTGCTGACGGTGCTGACCCACTCGAGGTCACCGGCCCCGGTGAGGAACTCGAGCTGCCCGGCCACCCGGCAGGCGTAGCGCAGCGACGAGGCGAGGCGACCGGAGGCGCCGTCGTCACCGTGGATCGTGCCGTCGGCGGCGACGGTGAAGCGTCGGGCCGGCGTCTCGGGCGGGCTGGCGTCGTACTCGGTCATCGGGACCTCCACACGCGGCGGTTGCGGCAGCGCCCGACGGTCCCGAGACCCCTTCAACCCACGGACACACTGCCCTCAGGACACCAGCATCGGGGACGGCGCGTGGGGTCTTGGCCGGATTCGTCCACCTTTCACACGTCCGACACGCGGCCCCCGGATTGGTAACCGCGACGAAACGCCGCCGGCCTCCGGGGACAACACGTCGGCCCGAGGGTGGTGCCACGGTGCGGCTCGGAGCACGAACCTGCCACTCCACGACCTCAGGAGACCACCATGGTCAACACCGGCGACACCGCCTGGATCCTCACCAGCGCGAGTCTCGTGCTGCTGATGACGCCCGGCCTCGCGCTCTTCTACGGCGGCATGGTCCGGGTGCGGAGCGTGCTCAACATGATGATGATGTCGTTCGGTGCGCTCGGCCTCATCAGCGTGCTGTGGGTGCTCTACGGCTACTCGATGGCCTTCGGCGACGACATCGGCGGCGGGCTCCTCGGGGACCCGTTCCAGTACGCCGGCCTGCGCGGCCTGATGGAGGACGTCACCTCCACGCAGGGCGGCCTGCCCGCCATGGCCTTCGTCGGCTTCCAGGCGGTCTTCGCGATCATCACCGTGGCGCTGGTGTCGGGCGCGGTGGCGGAGCGGATGAAGTTCGGCGGGTGGATGGTCTTCGCCGGGATCTGGGCCACGCTGGTCTACTTCCCGGTCGCGCACTGGGTCTTCGACTTCTCCCTCGGCGACCACGTCGGCGGCTGGATCGCCAACGACCTGGGCGCGATCGACTTCGCCGGCGGCACGGCCGTCCACATCAACGCCGGGGCGGCGGCCCTGGCGCTGGCGATCGTGATGGGCGCCCGCCGCGGCTTCGGCGCCGAGGCGATGCGCCCGCACAACCTGCCGCTGGTGATGCTCGGGGCGGGCCTGCTGTGGTTCGGCTGGTTCGGCTTCAACGCCGGCTCGGCGGTCGCGGCCAACAACACGGCGGCCGTCGCGTGGGTCAACACCCTGGTCGCCGCCGCCGCCGCCAGCCTCGCCTGGATGGCCACCGAGAAGATCGTCGGCGGCTACGCCACCTCCCTGGGCGCGGCGTCCGGCGTCGTGGCCGGCCTGGTCGCCATCACGCCGGCCTGCTCGTCGGTCTCGCCGCTCGGTGCGATCGTCGTCGGGGCGGTCGCGGGCATCCTGTGCTCGCTGGCCATCGGCGCGAAGTTCCGCTTCGGGTACGACGACTCGCTCGACGTCGTCGCCGTCCACCTGGTCGGCGGCCTGTGGGGCACGGTGGCGGTCGGCTTCCTGGCCACCGCGGCCGCGCCCGGCCGGCGTCGACGGCCTGTTCTACGGGGGCGGCATCGACCAGCTCACCCGTCAGGTCGTCGGGGCGCTCGCGGTCCTGGTCTTCTCCTTCGTGGTCACCTTCGCGATCGCCAAGGTCCTCGACTCCGTGATGGGCCTGCGGGTCGTCGAGGAGCACGAGGTCGCGGGCATCGACGCCACGGTGCACGCGGAGCAGAGCTACGAGCTCGGTGTGTTCGGCGGTGGGACGACAACACACTGATCGCTCGGGGTGGAACGGCGCCACGGCCAGCTGCAGGGCCGTGGCGCCGTTCGCCTGCCCGGACCGGGTGCGGCCGGCTATTCCGCGCCGGGCACGATCCGCAGGTCCCGCACGGCGCCGCCGTCCAGCGCGGCCAGCGCCTCCTGGTAGGCCGGGCTGTCGTGGGCGGCCCGGGCCGCGTCGACCGAGTCGAAGACGATGACCACGGTGCGCGTCGCCTCGCCCGCCTCGTAGGTCTGCTCCGGCAGCCCGCGCACCACGAACGTCCCGCCCGCCGCCCGCAGGGCGGGTCCGGCCAGCTCGGCGTACGCCGCGACCTTCGCCTCGTCGGTGATCTCCCGGTAGATGCTGATCCAGTAGGCACTCATGGGTCCCATCCTGTCGGGTGCCGGGTGACCCGCCGGTGGCAGCATGCAGGGGTGGACGAGGCACGGGCACGGCTGGAGGCCGAGCGGGCGACGGTGCTCGCCCGGCTGGCGGCACTCACGGGTGACTACGACTCGGTGGTCGCGGCCTCCCTCGACACCAACGCCGACGACGAGCACGACCCGGAGGGCGCGACGATCGCCTTCGAGCGCTCGCAGATCGGGGCCCTGGTCGCCCAGGCGCGCGAGCACCTCGCGGAGGTGGACCGCGCCGTGGCCCGGCTCGACGACGCGACGTACGGCACCTGCGAGCGCTGCGGCGACCCGATCCCGGCCGGCCGCCTCGAGGCCCGGCCCACGGCGCGCCGGTGCGTGGCCTGCGCGTCCCTGCCCTGAGCCGGCCCCGGGCACCGGCCCCGGCCCCGCCCGGTGCACGCTGGCGGGCCTTTCTGCGCAGGTGCGCAGCCAAGGGGCGAGCCGATCGGGCCCACCACGACCCCCTGACCGGTCTGCCCAACCGCCGGGCGTTCGACGACGAGCTGCAGCGACACGTCGAGCTGTGCCAGCGCTACGGCCAGCGGGGCGCGCTCCTGCTGCTCGACCTCGACCACTTCAAGCAGGTCAACGACACCCTCGGGCACGCCGCCGGCGACGAGCTGCTCGTCGAGGTGGCCGCGGTGCTGCGCGACGGGTTGCGCAGCACCGACACGGTGGCCCGCCTCGGCGGCGACGAGTTCGCGATCCTGCTCCCGGAGGCAGACCGGGCGGAGGCCGAGATCGTGGCCGACGCCGTGGTCGAGCGCATCCGTGTGCACGCCGGCACGCTCGACGCGGCGCGGCGCCGGGTCACCGCGAGCGTGGGCGTGGTGACCTTCGTGGCCGCCGCCGAGCACGAGCTCGACGCGCTCGCCCTGGCCGACCTGGTCATGTACGACGCCAAGGAGGCCGGCCGCGACCAGTCCTCCGCGCTCGAGGAGGGCGGCACCCGACAGCCCCTCTCCGGCGCGCGCTGGAGTGGCAGGCCCGGTCGAGGACGCTGGCCCTCCCTGCGCACGTGCGCAGGGAAAGGTCCACTGCCCGCCTCGATACCTGCGCAGGCGCGCAGGGAAGCGGATGGCACACACCCTCTGCTGCGCAGGTGCGCAGGGAAGCGACCCGGACCTCGCGCCTTGCCTGCGCACGTGCGCAGGGAACGGCTCGCGGCCTCGCCGCAGAGGTGCGCAGGTGCGCAGGTGCGGGCAGGGGCGGGCCGGCAGTCCGGCGGTCAGCGCCGGACGAGACCGCCGAGCAGCCCGGCCGCGAGCCGCGGTGAGATCCGGCCGTCGCCGAGCCCGAGCGCGACGAGGGTGTCGAAGGCGTGCCGGTCCCGCCCGGAGGCCCGGATGCCCGCGTCCACCACGCTCGGCGAGCGGGCCAGCCGCGAGGCGAGCCAGGTGTGGCGCAGGTGGGTGGCCAGCAGCCGTCGCACGTCGTGGCGGTGCGCGGCACCGGCGTCGTCCGGACGGCCGGCGCGCACGGTCCGGGCCGCGGTGCGCCCGGCGATGATCCCGGTCGCGACCGCGTAGTAGATGCCCTCCCCCGTCATCGGGTTGACCAGCCCCGCCGCGTCCCCGACCAGCAGCACGGGTCCGTCGGGCTGGCGCCAACGCCAGCCGCTGAGCGGCAGGTGGTGCCCACGCCAGTCGGTGCCGGAGGCGGCGACGCCGGGGATCAGCTCCTCGAGCTGCTCGAGCAGCAGCCGGCGGCTGGGCGGCTCGCGGCGGTCGCCCTCCGCCGGCAGCAGCTCGCCGTACCCGACGTTGGCCAGTCCGTCGCCGCGGTCGAAGGCCCAGGCGTACGACGGCTGGCGGCGGTCGCCGTAGCGGATCAGCTGTCGTCCCCGGAGCTCCGGAGTGGTCGGTGCGTAGCCACGGAGGGCGATGGCGCGGCGGTCGCGGGTCGGGCCCAACAGCCCCGTGCGGACGAGGGAGTGTGCGCCGTCGGCGCCGATCACCACCCCCGCCGCGAGCTCGCCCGAGACGAGGACCCGACCACCGTCGGCGGTCGGAGTGACCGAGGTGACCCGGTGGCGGCGCAGCGTCGCCCCGGCGGCGACGGCACGCTCGACCAGGCGGGCGTCGAGGACCGTGCGCGGGACGACGTACGCCGGGCGCTCCATGGACCCCGCCACCCGCACGTCGCCGTGCGAGAGCTCGAGGTCGCGCAGCGGCGTCCAGTCGTCCACCACGTCGCCGGCGCCCACGGTGGCCAGGGCGTCGAGCGCGTGCGGCGCGATGCCGTCCCCGCACGACTTGTCCCGGGGGAAGTCGGCGCGGTCGAGCAGCAGCACCCGCAGGGACGGGTCCTCCGCGAGGGCGCCCAGCGCGGCCGCCGAGCCGGCCGGCCCCGCACCGACCACGACGACGTCCCACGCCTCGCGGCTCAGGGGAGGTCCACCGCCTCGCCGACGACGAGGACCACGTGCAGGGTGCGCGGGCCGTGGACGCCCTCGACCCGGTCGAGCTCGATGTCGCTGGTGGCGCTCGGCCCGCTGATCCAGGTGAGCGGGCGGGCGGGGTCGAGCAGCGCCACCGCGTCGGGGACGTCGGCGACCACCTGGTCGGCGCGCACGACGCACACGTGCAGGTCGGGCACCAGGCTGATCGCCCGGCGGCCCTGGTCCTCGGCGTGGTCGAGCACGATGGTGCCGGTCTCCGCGATGCCCACGCGGGCGGCGGTCACCACGGCGTCGATCGCGTCGAGGTCGGCGGCGGAGAGGCCGTCGTCGACGACGGCACCCGGCACGTCGAGGCCGAGCCCGGCCGGTACGACGGCGCTGCCGCCGGCGAGCACGGTGGCCACGGTGGCCGCGACCTCGTCGGCCGAGCAGCGGGTCACCACGGCGCGGTAGTCCTCGACCCGCTCGGCGAAGCGGCCCACCAGGTCGTCCACCGGGTGCACGGTCGGCGGCGCGGGCAGCGGCCCGGCCGGCTCGACGCCGTCGAGGGCGGCCCGGACCTTGGCCAGGATGTCGTCGCGGGCGCTGGTCATCGCCGTCCTCCGTCGGTGCGCTTCCACCAGGCGCGGAAGGACTCCGCGGGCGGTGCGGGCAGGTCGCGCGCCGACGTCCAAGCGCCGGCGGGACCCGGCAGCCGGCCGGCCGCCCGGCGACCGCCCGGGAGCGTCGTACGACCGAAGCGTCCGAGCACGCGGCCGGCGAGGCCGGACGCCGTTCGGCCCAGCCGAGGCGCCGGGCGTCGGAGAACGTCCAGGCCGCGGCCCTGCATCGCCGCGCGCCTCGGGCTTGGGCACGGTGTCGCCGCGGTGGCCGTCGACGACCTGCGCGCGCAGGTCGACCAGCACCTAGGGGATGTCGATGAGCACCGGGCAGACCTCGAAGCAGGCGCCGCACAGCGAGGACGCGTAGGGCAGCGACGCGGTCTGCTCGTCCGAGACCCCGTTGAGGAGCGGGTTGAGGATCGCGCCGATCGGGCCGGGGTAGACCGAGCCGTAGGCGTGGCCGCCGACCCGCTCGTAGACCGGGCAGACGTTGAGGCAGGCCGAGCAGCGGATGCAGCGCAGGGCCTGTCGCCCGACGTCGTCGGCCAGCGCGTGGGTGCGGCCGTTGTCGAGCAGGACGACGTGCACCTCCTGCGGGCCGTCGCCGGGCGTGACCCCGGTCCAGGTCGAGGTGTAGGGGTTCATCCGCTCGCCGGTCGAGGAGCGCGGCAGCAGCCGCAGCAGCGGGTCGAGGTCGCGCCAGGTGGGCACGACCTTCTCGATGCCGACGACGCTGACGAGCACCTCGGGCAGGGTCAGGCACATCCGGCCGTTGCCCTCGGACTCGACGACGACGAGGGTGCCGGTCTCGGCGACGGCGAAGTTGGCGCCCGAGACGCCGACCTTGGCGCGCAGGAACTTCTCCCGCAGGTGGGCGCGGGCGGCGGCGGCCAGCACGGCGGGCTCGTCGGTGAGGTCGTCGGGGGCGGGGCGGCCCACGTCGGCCATCCGGCGGCGGAAGATCTCGCGGATCTCGGCGCGGTTGCGGTGGATGGCCGGCACCAGGATGTGCGAGGGCAGGTCGTCGCCGAGCTGCACGATGAGCTCGGCGAGGTCGGTCTCCCACGCGGCGATGCCCTCGGCCTCGAGCGCCTCGTTGAGGCCGATCTCCTGGGTGGCCATCGACTTGACCTTGACCACCTCGTCGACGCCGTGCGAGCGGGCGACCTGCGCGACGATCTCGCAGGCCTCCGCCGCGTCGCGGGCCCAGTGGACCGTCGCGCCGCCGGCGACCAGGGAGGCCTCGAGCTGCTCGAGGTGGGTGGCCAGGTCGCGCAGCGCGCGCCTCCTTGACTGCCGCGCCGGCGACGCGCAGCTCCTCCCAGTCCTCGACCTCGGCGACGACTCGGGCCCGCTTGTCGCGGATGGTGTTGGTGGCGTGCGCCAGGTTGTGGCGCAGCTGGGTGTCGCCCAGCGCGGCGCGGGCGGCCTCGGGGAAGGCCGGCATGCCGACGAAGGTGCCGGTCATGCTGGCTCCCCCGCCCGGGCGCCGACGGCGGGTCCGCCGGAGCGGGACTCGGTGTCCTCGGTGGCGGCCAGGATCTCGGCGAGGTGCACGGTGCGGACCCCGGAGCGCTCCCGCGAGAGCAGCCCGCCGATGTGCATGAGGCACGAGTTGTCGCCGGCCACCACCATCTCGGCGCCGGTCTCGCGCACGTGGCGCGCCTTGTCGGATCCCATGGCCACGGAGGTGTCGGCGTTCTTCACCGCGAACGTCCCGCCGAAGCCGCAGCACTCCTCGGCCTGCGGCAGGTCGACGAGGGTCAGCCCGCGCACCTTCTCGAGCAGCTGCCGGGGGCGGTCGCCGACCCCGAGCATCCGCAGCGAGTGGCAGGTGGGGTGGTAGGTCACCCGGTGTGGGAAGTAGGCGCCGACGTCGGTCACGCCGAGCACGTCGACGAGGAACTCGCTCAGCTCGTAGGTCCTGCGGGGCGGTCTCGGCGACGGCCGCCGCCGAGGCCGGGTCCCCGGAGCGGCGGGCCACGATCGAGTGCTGGTGGCGCGCGGAGCCGGCGCACGAGCCGCTCGGGGTGACGATGGCGTCGTAGCCCGCGAAGGCGTCGACGAAGGTGCGCACGACGGGCACGGCCTCGTCGAGGTAGCCGGTGTTGACCATCGGCTGGGCGCAGCACGTCTGCGCCGTCGGGAAGTCGACGTCGACGCCGAGCCGGCGCAGCAGGGTGACCACGGCCTTGCCGGTGTCGGGGTACATCGCGTCGTTGATGCAGGTGACCATGCAGGGCGACCTTCATGCGCTGCATCCTGCCGCTGCGCACGGCGCGGGGTGAAGCGTCGCAGCGTCGTGGGTCACCCGTACGAGGGCGCGCAGGTCGTCGAGCCCGCCGGTCACCGCACCGGCGGCACGGGCCTGGACCAGCACGTTGCCCAGCGCGGTGGCCTCGACCGGGCCGGCGACGACCTCGCGCCCGGACCGGTCGGCGATCGCCTGGCACAGCAGGGTGTTCTGGGCGCCGCCGCCGACGACGTGGACGGTGGTGACGGTGCGACCGGCCAGCGTGCCGGCGGTGTCGAGGGCCGTGGCGTACGCCGCCGCGAGCGACTCGACGATGCTGCGCACGGTGGTCGCGGCGTCGCCGGGCGGCCGGACGTCGTGCTCGGCGCACCACGCCGCGATGCGGGCCGGCATGTCGCCGGGCGGCACGAAGCGCGGGTCCTGGACGTCGAAGACCGGCACGTCGCCCGTCACGTCCCCCGCCGCGGCCAGGAGCTCGCCCAGGTCGGTCCGGTCCCAGGTGCGCAGGGTCTCGCTCAGCAGCCAGGTGCCCATGACGTTGGTGAGGAAGCGCACGGTGCCGTCGACGCCGCCCTCGTTGGTGAAGTTGGCCGCGCGGGCCGCGCCGGTGAGCACGGGCGCGTCGAGCTCGAGGCCCACGAGGCCCCAGGTGCCGAGGGAGAGGTACGCCGACGCGTCGTCCGCGAGCGGGGTGCCCACCACCGCGGAGGCGGTGTCGTGGGAGCCGACCGCGACCAGCGGCAGGTGCTCGACCCCGACCGACGGCGGCGACGTCGGCGGACAGCTCGCCCGACCACGTCGCCCGGGCGCGACCAGGTCGGCGAAGAGCCGTGCGCGGCAGGCCGAGCATCGCGATGAGCTCGTCGTCCCACCGACCGGTGCCCGGGTCGAGCAGACCGGTGGTCGAGGCGTTGGTGACCTCGGCGACCTCACGGCCGGTCAGCCAGTGGCCGAGCAGGTCGGGCACCAGCAGCAGGCGGTCGGCGTCGTGGACCCAGGGGTCGGCGGCCAGCTGGTAGATCGTGTTGAAGGGCAGGAACTGCAGGCCGTTGCGCGCGTTGGAGGTCCTCGGCGTGCACGGCCGCGTGCACGATCTCGGGTCCGACGGTGCAGCGCCGCTCGTCGCGGTAGTGGTACGGCGTGCCGAGCAGCCGCCCGTCGCGGAGCAGCCCGTAGTCGACCGCCCAGCTGTCCACGGCGACGCTGGCCAGCGACCCCGCGCCCGCGGTCGCGGCGAGCCGGGCCGCCGCGCGCAGCCCCGCCAGTGCCTCGGCGTACAGGCCGAGGACGTCCCAGTGCAGGCCGTCCGGCGTGCGCACCGGGGTGTTGGCGAAGCGGGCGACCGGCTCGAGGTGCAGCCGTCCGGGACCGACCTCGCCGAGCATCACCCGGCCGCTGGACGCGCCGAGGTCGACGGCGGCGACGCTGACGGACGGTCTCGAGGCTCGCTGCGCTCTCACCTCAACCACCGGTCCCTCCTGCTCGTACCTCGACCACCGGGACCTCCTGATCGCACCCTAGTCGTCGATCAGCGGAGGAACGCCGCGGCGACGCCGGCGTCGACGGGGATGTGGAGGCCGGTGGTGTGGGTCATCTCCGGGCCGCAGAGCGCGAAGACCGCGTTGGCGCAGTGCTCGGGCAGGACCTCGCGCTTGAGCAGGGTCCGCTGGGCGTAGAACTCGCCGAGGTTCTCCTCGTCGACGCCGTAGACCGCTGCGCGCTGGGCGCCCCAGCCGCCGGCGAAGATGCCGGACCCGCGGACCACGCCGTCGGGGTTGACGCCGTTGACCTTGACGCCGTGCTCGCCGAGCTCGGCGGCCAGCAGCCGCACCTGGTGGGCCTGGTCGGCCTTGACCGCGGAGTAGGCGATGTTGTTGGGCCCGGCGAAGACGGAGTTCTTCGACGAGATGTAGACGATGTCGCCGCCGAGCCCCTGGTCGATGAGCACCCGCGCGGCCGCCCGGGACACGAGGAACGAGCCCTTGGCCATCACGTCGTGCTGGAGGTCCCAGTCGGCGACGGTGGTGTCGAGCAGCGACTTGGACAGCGACAGCCCGGCGTTGTTGACGACCAGGTCGAGGCCGCCGAAGGCGAGCACCGCGGCGTCGACCATGGCCTGCACGGCCCGCTCGTCGGACACGTCGACCTGCACGCCGACGGCCACGTCGGGGCCGCCGATCTCGGCGGCGGCGGCCTGCGCCTTCTCCAGCGACAGGTCCGCGATGACCACGCAGGCACCCTCGGCGGCGAGCTTGACCGCGATGGCCTTGCCGATGCCCGGACGCGGCGCCGGTGACGAGCGCGATCCGGGTGGCGAGCGGCTTGGGGGCGGGCATCCGCTGGAGCTTGGCCTCCTCGAGGGCCCAGTACTCGATGCGGAACTTCTCCGACTCGTCGATCGGGGCGTACGTCGAGAGCCCCTCCGCGCCGCGCATCACGTTGATCGCGTTGGTGTAGAACTCCCCGGCCACGCGGGCGGTCTGCTTGTCCTTGCCGTAGGAGAACATCCCGACGCCCGGCACCAGGATGATCAGCGGGTCGGCGCCACGCATCGCCGGCCAGGTCCCGCCGAGGGCCTTCGCGTTGCGGTCGTAGTACGCCGCGTAGTCGGCGCGGTAGGCCTCGTGCAGCTCGGCCACCCGCTCGCGGACCCTGTCCAGCGAGGCGGTCGGCGCCACGTCGAGCACCATCGGCTTGACCTTGGTGCGCAGGAAGTGGTCGGGGCAGCTGGTGCCGAGCTCGGCCAGCCGCACGTGGTTCCTCGCGGCGAGGAAGTCGAGGACGACCCGGTCGTCGGTGAAGTGCCCGACCATCGGCCGGTCCTGCGAGGCCACGCCGCGCAGCAGCGGGGCCAGCTCGGCCGCGCGTGCCTTGCGCTTCGCGGGGGCGAGGGGCTCGTACTTCTTGAGCCGGGGGCCGAAGGGGTCCTTCTTCGAGTGCTTCTTGATGTAGCGCTCGGCGGTGCGGATCATCCACAGCGAGTTCTTCTCGCACGCCGCGCTCGTGTCGCCCCACGCGGTGATCCCGTGGCCGCCGAGGATGCAGCCGATCGCCTGCGGGTTGGCCTCCTTGATGGCCGCGATGTCGAGGCCGAGCTGGAAGCCGGGCCGGCGCCACGGCACCCACACCACCTTGTCGCCGTACACCTGCCGGGTGAGCGCCTCGCCGTCCGCGGCGGTCGCGATCGCGATCCCGGAGTCGGGGTGCAGGTGGTCGACGTGCGCGGCGTCGACGAGGCCGTGCATCGCGGTGTCGATCGACGGCGCCGCACCGCCCTTGCCGTGCAGGCAGTAGTCGAACGCCGCGACCATCTCGTCCTCGCGCTCGACGCCCGGGTAGACGTCGACCAGCGCCCGCATCCGGTCCAGCCGCAGCACGGCCAGCCCCGCCGGGGTCAGCGTGCCCAGGTCGCCGCCGGAGCCCTTCACCCACAGCAGCTCGACGTCCTCACCGGTCACCGGGTCGGTCTCGGTGCCCTTCGCGGAGGTGTTGCCGCCCGCGTAGTTGGTGTTCTTCGGGTCCTGGCCCAGGCGGTTGGACCGCTCGACCAGGTCGGAGACGGCTGACGGGGCGGCGGTGCTGGGGTCACTCACGGTGGTGTCCTTCGGTGTCGTACGTCGGGTGGCGTCGGTCGGGGGAGGGTGCGGGCGGTCAGTTCCAGCCGGCCTGGGCGCCGCCGACGCGATCGGCCGCGATCCGCTGCTGGTAGCCGGAGTCGAGGTAGGCGCGCATCGGGTCGCCCGGCAGGCCGCGCTCCTCGCGCCAGCCGGCGAGGTCCGCGCGCACGTCGGTGTAGAAGGCGTCCATGAAGACGGCGTTGGCGGCGAGCACGTCGCCCGCGGCGCGGGCCGCGGCCAGCGCCTCGGCGTCCAGGAGCAGCGCGCGGGCGGTCATCTCCTGGACGTTGAGGACCGACCGGATCTGGCCCGGCACCTTGTCCTCGATGTTGTGGCACTGGTCGAGCATCAGCGCGACGTCGCTGTCGGGTCCGAAGCCGCCGCCCCGGATGACCTCGACCATGATCCGGAACAGCTGGAACGGGTCGGCCGCGCCGACGATCAGGTCGTCGTCGGCGTAGAAGCGGCTGTTGAAGTCGAACGACCCCAACCGGCCCAGCCGCAGCAGCTGCGCCACGATGAACTCGATGTTGGTGCCCGGCGCGTGGTGGCCCGTGTCCAGGCACACCAGGGCCCGCTCGCCGAGGGCGGTGCAGTGGGCGTACGACGTACCCCAGTCCGGGACGTCGGTGTGGTAGAACGCCGGCTCGAAGAACTTGTACTCCAGCACCAGCCGCTGGTCGTCCGACAGCTGGGCGTAGATCTCCGCGAGCCCCTCGGCCAGCCAGTCCTGCCGGGCCCGGATGTCGCCCTGGCCGGGGTAGTTGGTGCCGTCGGCCAGCCAGATCTTGAGGTCCCGGGAGCCGGTCTGGTTCATCACCTCGATGCACTCGAGGTTGTGGTCGACCGCCTTGCGACGCACCGCGGGGTCGGCGTTGGTGAGGCTGCCGAGCTTGTAGTCGTCGTCCTGGAACGTGTTGGAGTTGATCGTCCCCAACCCGACGCCGTGCTCCTTCGCGTAGGCCCCCAGGGCGGCGTAGTCGTCGACGTGGTCCCACGGGATGTGCAGCGCCACCGTGGGCGCGAGCCCGGTGAAGCGGTGCACGGTCGCGGCGTCGGCGATCTTCTCCTGCACGGTGCGGGGCGTCCCCGGGCTGCCGAACACCTTGAAGCGGGTGCCGGAGTTGCCGTAGGCCCACGACGGGACCTCGATGGCCAGCCCCTCGAGGGCGGTGGCGATGTCGGCGAACACGGTCATGACGGATCCTTCGTCCTGGAGGTCGAGCTGGAGGTCGAGCTGGGAGTCGAGCGGGTGCTGGCGGGGTGGGTCGCGGGGAGCTGGTCCTCGAGGTGGAAGACCTCCTCCAGGAGCAGGAAGCCCTCGTCGGGAGGGACGTCCAGGTCCTCGAAGAACCCACCCATCGCGGCCTGCCAGCGGGCGTTGACCTCGGTGGCCGCCATGGCGCGCTGGGCGGCGGCCAGGTCGTCGCTCTCGACGTAGCCGATGAGCAGGCCGTCACGCCGGAGGAAGAGCGAGTAGTTGTGCCAGCCGGTGTCCGCGAGGGCCGCGACCATGTCGGGCCACACGGCCGCGTGGCGCCTCGACGTACTCCGCGATGCGGTCGGGCCTGACCTGGAGCTGGAAGCAGTAGCGCTTCATGGCAGGCTCACGCCTCCTCGTCGTGGTCGCGGGGGTGGTGTCCGGTGGCCGGGACGGCGCGAGGTGTCGCGCCGTCCCGACACGGTGCCGACTCAGAAGTCGAAGTCGGCGATGTTGTCGGCGTTGAACGTGAACGGCTCGCCCAGCAGGACGACGCCGTCGGCGCCGACCTCGAACTCGCCGAGCTCGCCGGCCTCGAAGGTGTCGCCCTCCTCGCCGGTGATGTCACCGTTGACCAGCGCCGCCGTGGCGTAGACCGCGAGGGAGCCCAGGTCGGCCGGGTTCCACAGGGCGAAGGCCTCGACGGTGCCGTCCTCGACGAACGGCCGCATCTGGTTGGGGGTGCCGAGGCCGGTCAGCATGACCTTGCCCTTGGCCTCCGACTCGGAGAGGTAGCGCGCCGCGGCAGCGATCCCGACCGTGGTGGGCGAGATGATGCCCTTGAGGTCCGGGTGGTTCTGGAGGAGGGCCTCGGTCTGGTCGAAGGACTTCTGGTCCTGGTCGTCGCCGTAGACGGTGTCGACCAGCTCGATGTCGGCGTAGTCCGGGTTGGACTCGAGCTCGGCCTCCATCATCTCGATCCAGGCGTTCTGGTTGGTGGCGTTGGCCGCCGCCGAGAGGATGGCGATCTCGCCGGCGCCGCCGATCTGCTCCGAGATCAGCTCCAGCTGCTTGGCGGCGATGCCCTCCGCGGTGGCCTGGTTGATGAAGAGGTCGCGGCACTCCGGGTTGGTGTCGGAGTCGAAGGTGACGACCTTGACGCCCGCGTCACGGGCCTCGCCGATGGCGTCACAGATCGCCTCCGGGTCGTTGGCCGACACGATGAGGCCGTCGCTCACCCTGCTGGGCGACGGTGTTGATGAAGGGCACCTGTCCGGCGGGGTCGTCGCCGGTCTCGGGGCCGACCTGCTCGATGGTCGCGCCGACCTCCTCGGCCGCCGCCTCGGCACCCTTGGTGCTGGTGTCGAAGTAGGGGTTGCCGAGGTTCTTGGGGAGCATGGTCAGGGACACGTCTCCGCCGCCGTCGGACTCACTGCCGGAGTCGCTCCCGGAGTCGTCGGAGCCGCACGCGGTCAGGAGGGACAAGCTGAGCACCAACGCTGCCAGCGCGGTCGCCCGGTTCGAATGGAGGTTCATTCCATCCAACCTTTCTCTTGGTTTCAGACGCCGGCCGGTGTGGCCTGCTTCGGAGTGGTCGGCTCCTCGGACGGAGGAGCCTTGCGTGGGAGCCGGGTGGCGACCCACGACAACAGGGGGGTGGAGATCACCGAGGCGATGAGGAGCAGCCCGATGATGATGTTGGTGACGTTGACGGTCACGCCCTCGAGGCGGAGCGCGCTGGCGATCACGCCGATGAGCACGACGCCGGCGATCACGCCGTGGAGGCGGCCGCGTCCGCCGAAGATCGAGACCCCGCCGAGCAGCACCGCCGCGATCACCTGGAGCTCCATGCCGGTGGCGTTGTCACCGCGGGCGCTGCCGAAGCGGAGGGTGTAGTAGACGCCGGCGAAGGCCGACACGACGCCGGAGAGCACGAACAGGATCCACTTGGTGCGCGCCACGTTGACGCCGGTGAAGTGGGCCGCCTCGTCGTTGAGCCCGATGTCGTAGACGCCGCGGCCGAAGGTCGAGAAGTGCAGCAGCAGGGAGAACCCGATCGCGAGGACGACGAACGGGACCATCACCACGGGGATGTTGCTGGACCCGAGCGTGTCGGTCGCCAGGTCGGTCCAGCGCTCGGTGAACTCGGTGACCGCCTTCGTCCCGAGCAGGCCCACCGCGATCCCCCGGAAGAGGGCGAGGGTGCCGATGGTGACGGCGAGTGACGGCAGGCCGACGTAGGCGATCAGGAAGCCGTTGAGCGCTCCGCAGGCCGCACCGAGCAGCAGCGCCAGCAGCGCGGCGACCGGCACCGAGAGGCCGTTGTCGTGGAGCACCCCGAGCATCACGCTGCTCAGGCCCACGATGCTGGCCACCGACAGGTCGATCTCGCCGGTGATGATGATCAGGGTCATCGGCAGGGCGATGAGCAGGATGGGGGCGATGTCCTGCAGCAGGAACTTGACCGTCAGCGGACCGTCGAAGTTCGGCACGTTGGCCAGCGAGTAGAGCACCACCGCGACCGTGAGGACGATCACCGCCATCTCGCGGGTCAGCAGCACCCGCCTCCACAGCGGCTGGGAGAACGCGGAGTAGGTACGCGGCGTCGTCATGTCGTCATCTCCCTTGCTTCGGCGAGCTTCCTCGCCTGACGGTTGGCCAGGAGGCGGTCGAGCACGATGGCGCCGAGGATGAGCGCGCCGACCACGGCGCGCTGCCAGAAGTCCTCGATGCCCAGGCTGGGGAGGGCGCGGTTGATGGTGACGAGGAGGAAGGCTCCGATGGCCGCACCCCACACCGTGCCGCTGCCACCGAAGATGGCCACGCCGCCGACCACCACGGCCGCCACCGCCTGCAGCTCGATGCCCGAGCCCACGCCGGAGCTGACCGTGCCGTACCGCGCGGTGTAGAGGACGCCGACGAGGCCGGCCAGGGCGCCGCTCAGCACGAACGCCGCGAGCACCCGGCGGCGTACGTTCAGTCCGTAGAGGACGGCCGCGTCGGGGTCCGAGCCGATGGCGTAGAACTCGCGCCCGCCGCGTGCGGTGTAGAGGTAGTAGCCGACGGCGGTCATCACCCCCAGGGCGATGATCGTGAGCACCGGGATGGTCAGGATGGCCTTGTTGCCCAGCGCGAGGAAGTCGCTCGGCAGGTCACCGGCGTTGATCCGGTCGCTCCCCGCCCAGGAGAGGACGATGCCGCGGTAGATGTAGAGGGTGCCCAGGGTGATGACGAGCGAGGGCACGTTGAAGTAGGCGACCAGCATGCCGTTGACCAGGCCGAGCACGGCGCCGGCGAGGATGCAGATGGCGAAGACCGCCACGATGGGCAGGCCGGGCTGGTCGATGAACAGCCGCCCGGTGAGGTAGGCCGTCAGCGCCATCACCGATCCGACGGACAGGTCGACGTTGCGGGTGATCACCACCACCGCCTGGCCCACCGCGAGCAGCAGCAGGAGCGACGGGTTGACCCAGAAGTTGCGCCAGCCGTCGGCGCTGAAGAGGAAGCTCTCGTTCTTGAGGGTGGCGACGACCGTGACGGCGACGAGCACCAGGAAGATCGACAGCTCGCGCGAGCGCAGGACCGTGCCGACCACGCGCCGGGTGGGAGACATGGCGCTCGGCTCGACGAGGAGGGCCTCGCTCGTGGAGACCTCGGTCCCGTCGGCGTGCCTGATCTCGGTGTGGGGAGTCATCCGGCGACCTCCAGCTGGCGGGTGGCCGCGTGCATCACGGCCTCGGGGGTGGCGTCCGTTGCGCGGCAGGTCGGCGGTGATCCGGCCCTCGCAGACGACCAGGACGCGGTCGGCCATGCCGAGCACCTCGGGCAGCTCGCTGGAGATCATCAGGATCGCCATGCCCTGCCCCGCGAGCTCGGACAGCAGGCGGTGCACCTCGGACTTGGTGCCGACGTCGATGCCGCGCGTGGGCTCGTCGATGATCAGCAGGTCGGGCTCGGTGGCGAGCCACTTGGCGATGACGACCTTCTGCTGGTTGCCGCCGCTCATGGTGCGCGCGCTCATGTCCAGGGCGTTGGTCTTGACCTCGAGCCGGCCGGCCCACGGACCCGCCGCGCGGTTCTCGGCGGCGGTGGTGAGGAGCCCGGCCCGGGCCAGGCCGCCCCGGATCACCGCGGCCACGTTGCGGGCCACGGACGCCTCGGTGACGAGGCCCTGCGCCCGCCGGTCCTCCGGCACGAAGGCCATGCCCGCGTCGATGGCGGCGCGGGGGCTGCGTCGGCGGATCTCGCGGCCGTTGAGCCGGACGCGGCCGGCGTCGTAGCGCGTCCACGCCGAAGACGGCGCGGGCGATCTCGCTGCGGCCGGCGCCGACGAGTCCGGCCAGGCCGACGATCTCCCCGCGGCGCACGGTGAACGAGACGTCGTGGAAGACGCCGCGCGACTGGAGGCCCTCGACCTCGAGGACCGGCTCACCGATCTCCGCGGGTGTCTTGGGGAACAGGTCGGCGACCTCGCGGCCCACCATCTCCGCGACGATGGCCGGGGAGGACGTGTCCTCGGTGCGGTGCGTGGCGACGTACGAGCCGTCGCGCATCACGGTGATCGTGTCGCACAGGTCGAAGACCTCGTCGAAGCGGTGCGAGATGAAGACGAGGGCTCGGCCCTCGTCGCGCAGGCTGCGGGCCACGGCGAAGAGGCGCTCGACCTCGACCCCGCTGAGGGCGGCGGTCGGCTCGTCCATGATGAGGAGCCGCGCCTCGAGGGAGATCGCCTTGGCGATCTCGATGATCTGCTGGTCGGCGATGGACAGGCCCCGGGCCGGTCGGCGCGGGTCGAGGTCGACGCCCAGCCGGCCGAAGAGGCCCTCCGCCTCGGCGTACATCGCCGGCCGGTCGATGCGGCGGCCGCGGCCGAGGAGCTGGCGCCCCATGAAGATGTTCTCCATGACCGAGAGGTCGGGGAAGAGCGTCGGCTCCTGGTAGATCACCGCGACGCCTGCGTCCTTGGAGTCGGACGTCGAGCCGAAGTCGACGCTGTCGCCACCGAGCAGGAAGTCGCCGCCGTCGCGGCGGTGCACGCCGGCGACGACCTTGACCAGCGTCGACTTGCCGGCGCCGTTCTCCCCCACCAGGGCGTGGATCGAGCCGGCGTCGACGCGCAGGCTGCCGGCGCGCAGGGCGACGACCGGGCCGAACGACTTCGAGACGTCGCGCAGCTCGAGCACGGGGGTGCTGCTGCCGGTCACGGGGCCTCCTCGTAGCGATTGAAAGGTTTCAATCCGATGGCGGAGACGTTAAGTGATGGCAGTCACAGCCGTCAAGGCCCGTCCGGGCCATTTCCGGCTAGAGTGCGGCTCACGCGGGTGGCGGGACCCACCCCACCGCAGCGTTCGATCGTTTCAAGTTCCCGGAAGGAGGCGTCGTGCCGCACTCTCGCGACGGGTCGGGACGCAGCGCGTCCGTCAAGGACGTCGCCCACCGCGCCGGGGTCTCGCTGGGCACCGTCTCCAACGTGCTCAACCGCCCCGAGCGGGTCAGCGCCGACACCCGGACCCGGGTGGAGAAGGCGATGGCCGACCTCGGCTTCGTCCGCAACGAGTCGGCCCGCCAGCTCCGGGCCGGGCGCAGCCGGACCATCGGCTACGTGATGCTCGACGCGACCAACCCGTTCTTCACCGACGTCGCCCAGGGGATGGAGCACGTCGCCGAGGAGCGCGACCTCTCGCTCTTCCTCTGCAACAGCGACAACCGCGCCAGCCGCGAGGCCGCGCACCTCGGGCACCTGCAGGAGCAGCGGGTGCAGGGCATCCTGGTCACGCCGGTCGACCCGGACTCCCCCACCCTGGCCGACCTGGCCGGGCGCGGCACCCCCCTGGTGATCGTCGACCGGACCCGGCCCGGCGCCGCGTTCTGCACGGTGTCGGTGGACGACGTGCTCGGCGGGCGGCTCGCGGTCGACCACCTCGTGGACCGCGGGCACCGCCGCATCGCCTTCGTCGGCGGCCCCGACTCGCTCGGCCAGGTGCGCGAGCGCCTCGAGGGTGCACGCCAGGCGTGGCGCGAGGCCGGGCTGCCCGAGGCCGACCTCGTCGTCGTACCCACCACCGCGCTCTCGGTCGCCGAGGGTCGTGCCGCCGGCGAGCGCCTCGCCGGGCTCCCGGCCCGGCGTCGCCCCACCGCCGTCTTCTGCGCCAACGACCTGGTCGCCCTCGGGCTGCTCCAGCAGGCCACGTCCGCGGGTGTCCGGGTCCCGGACGACCTGGCGATCGTGGGCTTCGACGACATCGACTTCGCCGCCGCCGCGGCCGTCCCGCTCACCTCGGTGCGCCAGCCGCGCGCCGAGCTCGGCAGCACCGCCGCCCGCCTGCTGCTCGCCGAGGCCGACGACCCGGACCACGTGCACGAGCAGGTCGTCTTCGAGCCCGAGCTGGTCGCCCGGCGCTCGACGCTGGGCTGACGCGACGTCGTACGCCGGGCAGCAGCTGCCGATCGCGCCGCCCGACGTGCACGTCGTACGCCGGTCCCCCGAGACGACAGCGGCCCGTGCGGTCCACCTGGTGGATCGCACGGGCCGCCATCTCGGGTGGAGCGGGGCCGCGGGTGGCTCAGGCCTCGACGGCCATCTCGCCGAGCTCGGACCAGTCCGAGCCCTCGATGGTGGTGTTGACGATCTTCGGCGTCGCGGCGAGGTGCTGCGGCAGCTCCGTGGTCGCTGCCTTGAAGTGGTCGGAGCCCACGTGGGCGGCGCCGGCCGCGTCGTCGGCGAAGGCCTCGACGAGGACGTACTCGCAGTCGTCGTCGAGGCTGCGCGACCAGTCGAACCACAGGCAGCCGGGCTCGGCGCGGGTCGCCTCGGTGAACGCCCGGCTGATCTCGGGCCACTGCTCGGCGGACTCGGGGCGGACCTGGAACTTGGCGGTGATGAAGATCAACGCGGGACTCCTCGGAGGAGGGACGGAGCGGACGAGCCGAGGATACGACCGGCCCGGGGGCCGGGGACGCTCAGCGCAGGACGTCGGCCTCGAGGAGCGCGTCGGCCACCCGGGTCCCGAAGACCGCGTGGCTCTCCGGGGTCAGGTGCAACCGGTCGGAGAGGTAGTGCAGGTCGTCCCAGGCCAGCGTCGAGACGTAGACGACGCCCGCCTCCTCGGCGGCCCGGGCCAGCGCGGCGTCCACCTCCCCGGTGACCGCGAGGTCACGCTGGGGTGCCGGGGGTGGACCGACGACCGCCTCCGCGTCCGAGGTCTCGATCACCGCCTCCGCGGCGGCCTGGATCAGTCCCGGGTCGGCGTTGACGTCGTTGAGGCCGCCCTGGATCACCAGCACCTCGTCGTCGCCGCGGGCGAGGCCCTTGGCCCGGGTGCCGAACTCCTCGCCGTCGCAGAACGCGGACCCGGTGAAGCCGGAGCCGGCGAAGCCGTCGACGCGCACGGTGGCGTCCGCCTCCCGGGCGAAGGCGGTCGGCCAGGACTGGGTCTGGTCACTGAGGCCGAAGCCCTGGGCGTAGGAGTCGCCCATCACCACGACCTCGCGCGGGCCGGTGCCGACCGCCTCGTCGGGCCGGCGCTCGACGCCGGCGCGGATGATCTCGCACGCCTCGCCCTGCTCGTGGGCGCGCCAGAGCCACGCACCACCGGCGGCGACCGCCAGGGCGACGACGATGACGGGCACCACGCGCTTGACCACCGACCGACCGTACTGACCGCCCGCCGCCGGCGACGAACCCGCTCCCCCGCAGGTAGGGGGGAGGCGCACGACCCCTCGGTGCTGTCATCCTCGCAGGATGGACACGCTGACCTTCGACGACGTGATGGAGCTCGTCGTGCACGGCTTCGAGATCGGCGGGGTCGCGATCCTCGTCGTGGGCTCCCTGGCCGCCTGCCTGCACGCCGCCTGGTCCTACCGCACGGCGGGCGGGCAGCGGGCCTACGAGTCGGCCCGTCGCAACGTGGGTCGGGCCATCCTGCTGGGCCTGGAGTTCCTGATCATCGCCGACATCGTCCTCACGATCACGGTGGACCCGACCCTGGAGAGCGCGCTCGCGCTGGGGCTGATCGTGCTGGTGCGGACGTTCCTCAGCTTCTCCCTCGAGGTCGAGCTGGAGGGGACGCTGCCCTGGCGCAAGGCGGCCTCGACGCGCGTGCCGGGCACGCCGCCCGGCTGAGGCGGGCGTCCCGGCGTACCCACCTCGGAGACTGACCACGGGAGCCCAGCAGGACTAGGCTCTTTGCGTGCAGAGTGCGCGGGGCCGGGGCCAGCGCAGGGACGCGGACGTCCCTGAGTGGGCTCGTGCGGCCCTCATCTCGCTGAGCGAGATGCCCGGCGTACGTCGTGCCGGGGTCGGCCTCGTGGAGGGCGGCGGCCGTCGCCTGCGCTTCACCGCCAGCGACCGGGGCGACGTCAGCGACGACAGCGCGGACGTCGAGTGGTGCCACGTGGACGCCTACGACGACGTCCCCCTCACCACCGTGGTCCGCTCCGGACAGGCGGTGCTGGGCCACCTCGCGGACCTGGCACCCACCTTCCCCGACTTCGTCGACCGGCAGTCCGACACGGCGACGGTCTCCGTGGCAGCGGTGCCCATGACGGTGGCCGGCCAGGTCCTCGGCGGCTACGTCCTGATGTACGACCGCTCGCAGGACTTCGGCGTCGGGCAGCGCGAGATGCTGGCCAGGCTGGGCGTCGAGCTGGGGCGGGGACTGCGCCGCGCACAGCGGGGCGACCTGCGTCGTCGGGACCACTGGTCCTCCGAGCCGGCTCCGCCCGGGGCCGAGGTCGCGGTGCACGACGTGCCGGGCGACCCGGCGGCCGTCGCCGGCGCCCGGCACTTCCTGCGACGCACCTTCAGCGCATGGGGAGTCGACGAGGACACGACGGACGTGGCCACGCTCTGCCTGTCCGAGCTCGTCACCAACGCCGTGGTCCACGCCCACGACGGGTGCATGGTCCGCATCCTGCGCGAGCCCGGCGTGATCACCACCGCGGTGCGCGACAACGGCACGCAGCCGGGCTCGGCGGTCAAGGAGCCCGACGACCCCCTGCGCGTCCACGGTCGCGGGCTGCAGCTCGTGGACGCCCTCGCGCCCCGATGGGGCTCCGAGCTCGACGCGGTCGGCACCACGGTGTGGTTCGTGCTGGAGGCCTAGCCGGCCGGTGACTGGCCGCGCGCGGCCGGCGGCAGGTCGTCGTACGACGCGGCGGGCGCGGCGAGCGGGTCGGCCGGGAGCTCGGCGACCTGCTCACGGCACCACGGGGAGATGTCCCGGCTGCCGTCGAGCACGCCGGCGCGGAACGCGTCCCACGGCTCCCACCGCGCCTCCTCGACCTCGGCCGGGTCGGGGCGGACGTCGTCGGCGGTCGTGGCCGCGAAGACCGGGCACATCTCGTGCTCGACCATGCCGTCGTCCATCACCGCGCGGTAGCGGAAGCGCGGCAGCAGCAGCCGCAGTCCCTCGACGCGCACGCCGAGCTCCTGGCCGACGCGACGGCGTACGGCCTCCTCGAGGTCCTCGCCCGGCGCCGGGTGGCCGCAGCAGCTGTTGGTCCACACCCCCGGCCAGGTGGGCTTGTGCAGGGCCCGCTGGGTGACCAGGACGGAGCCCGCACCGTCGAAGAGGTAGCAGGAGAAGGCCAGGTGCAGGGGCGTGTGCCGTGTGGTGCACGCCGCGCTTGTCCGCGGTGCCGATGGCGCGGCCCTCCTCGTCGAGCAGGACCACCGACTCGGCCGGGGACAGGGGGACGGACGTCATGCGGGCACCTCGATCGGTCGGGCGAGCTGGTTGACGGCGGCGGAGAAGAGCCAGGGGGCGCGGGCCGCGGCCGGCACCAGGCGCCGGCGCAGCGGGCGGTGCGCGGTCGCGCGGAGGAGGGCGTGGGTGAGCAGCTCGTGGCGACGGCCGAGCCGCCGTGGCTACACCTCGAAGCGGGCCAGGGTCGTCCGCGACCGCACAGGCCACGGCCGCCCGCGCGTGGGCCAGTCCCAGCGCGATGCCCTCCCCGGTGAGGGCGTCGACGTAGCCGCCGGCGTCCCCGACCAGCATCGTCCGGCCCGGCGACCCGGCGCCGGGACCGCTGCCGCAGCGGGCCGGCGCCCATCACCTTGGTGCGCTCCCCGGTGAGCCGCTCGCGGAGCACCGGGAACCCCCGGAGCACCTCGTCGAAGCGGCGCGCCGCTGTCGGTGAGCACGGCGACACCGACGAGGTCGTCGGCGACGGGGGTCACGTAGGCCTCCGCCCCGGCCGACCAGTGCACCTCCACGAAGGGGGTCCACGGCGCCTGCCGGACGTGGCAGCGCAGGCCGAAGCGACGTGGACCGCGCGCGGCGACCTCGAGGCCGAGCAGGCGCCGGACGGGCGAGTGCAGGCCGTCGGCGGCGACGAGGTGGCGGGCTGGCCTCGCCGTCGACGAGCAGGTGGTCACCCCCGTCGCGGACCGACCGGACGGCCTCGGGCTCGACCGTCGACGCCCGCGCCGGTCGAGCGCTCGGTCAGGGCGGCGTGCAGGGTGGTGCGCCGTACGCCGCGCCCCGGGCCGGCGCTGAAGACGGCCTCCGCCGCCGCCCGCGCCCCGGAGCCGTCGACGTAGCGGATGCCGGACGAGGGGGTGCCCGTGCCGGGTGCACCGCCGAGGGCCGCGAGGTCGGCCACGGCTCCGGGCATCAGCCCCTCACCGCAGGCCTTGTCGACGGGGCCGGTGCGCGGCTCGCGCACGACGACGTCGAGCCCGGCGCGGGCGGCGTACAACGCGACGGCCAGGCCGACCGGGCCGCCTCCGGCGACGACGAGGTCACGCATCGCTGGCCTCGCGGTCGGGCAGGGTCGCGAGCGCGGCGTCCTCGGCGCGGATCCGCACGGTGAGCAGGGCGGCGTTGAGGACGGTGAAGACCAGCGCGGTGATCCACGCGGCGTGCACGATCGGCAGGGCCACGCCCTCGACCACGACGGCGACGTAGTTGGGGTGCCGGAACAACCGGTAGGGCCCCGAGCGCACGGGGGGCAGGCCGGGGACGACGATCACCCGGGTGTTCCAGCGCCGACCCAGGGTGGTGATGCACCACCAGCGCAGCGCCTGCGAGGCGACGACCAGCGCCAGCATCGACCAGGCGAGCGCGGAGGGTACGTCGGGTCGACGCAGCCACGCCTCGGCGAGCGCGCCCACCAGGAGGCCGGTGTGCAGGACGACCATGAAGGGGTAGTGGCCGCGACCCGACTCGACCCCGCCGTGCTCCATGCTCCAGGCGGCGTTGCGGGTCGAGACGACGAGCTCGGCGATCCGCTCGAGGCCGACCAGCGCGACGAGGACCGTGAAGGCGAGCAGCGTGGTCATGCGGTGGCTCGCAGCAGGACCAGCTCGGAGCAGAAGCCCGGGCCCATCGCGAGCAGCACCCCGTGGCTGCCGGGCGCGGGCGGTCGCTCGCGGAGGGTGTCCTCGAGGACGTGGAGGACCGAGGCGGAGGACAGGTTGCCGACCCGCGCCAGCGAGTCCCACGTCAGCTGGACCGCGTCGCGCGGCACCTCGAGCGCGGCCTGGAGGGCCTCGATCACCTTGGGACCGCCCGGGTGGCAGACCCACCAGCCGATGTCGTCGCGGGTGAGCCCGTGGTCGGCGAGGAACCCGTCGACGTCGCCGCGCAGGTGGCGCTCGACGATCGCGGGCACCTCGGCGTCGAGGACGATCCGCAGGCCCCCGCCGGTCACGTCGAAGCCCATGGTGCGCTCGCTGTCGGGGTAGAGCCGGCTGCGCGACGCCAGCACCTCGACGGGTCCGTCCTGGCCCTGCGAGCCGACCGCCACGACGGCGGAGGCGCCGTCGCCGAAGAGCCCGCTGGCGACCAGGTTGGGCACCGACACGTCGTCGCGCTGGAGGGTGAGCGAGCACAGCTCGACGGCGACGAGGACCGCGGTGTGGTCCGGGTGGCCGAGCAGGTAGTCGTGCAGCCGGGCGATGCCGGCCGCGCCCGCCACGCAGCCGAGGCCGACGAGGGGCATCCGGCGGACGTCCTCGCGGAGGCCGACCACGGAGGCGATGCGGGCGTCCAGCGACGGGATCGCCAGGCCGGTGACGGTGGCCGAGACGATGAGGTCGACGTCGGAGGGGGTGAGGTCGGCGGCCTTGAGGGCGTCGACGAGCGCCTGGGCCCCCAGCTCGACGGCGTGCTCGATGAAGAGGTCGTTGGCGTGCCCGAAGTCGCGCAGCCCGGCGTAGTCCTCCAGCGGCAGCACGGTGTGGCGCCGCTCGACGCCGGCGTTGCGGTGGAAACGGCGCAGCAGGGCGCGGTCGAGGCTGCGCTGCGAGATGACCTCGCCGAACGCCTCGGTGATCTCCTCCTGCGGGTAGGAGTGCTGCGGCAGCGCACCACGTGCGGACAGGATCCTCATGACAGCCTCCGGAGATCTGGACGGGGGGACGTGCGGGGGGTCGGGCGGGTCATCGGGCGGGTCATCGGGCGACGACCAGGAGCGTGGCGTCGACGAGGGCGATGCCGATCGCGGCGGCGAACGGCAGCCGGCCCCGTCCGGCGACCACCAGGATCGCGAGCGCACCGACGACGACGCCGGCGGCCACCGCGAGCTCCACCGGCGGCGACGAGCCGACCACGACCACGGCGGTCGCGGCGACGAGCACGACGGTCGCGACGGGGGCGATCCACCGCTCCCCGAGCCGGTGCGGGAGGCCGCGGACCCCGGTGTCGGCGTCGTCGTCGAGGTCCGGCAGCACGTTGAGGAGGTGGGCGCCGACCCCGAGCAGCGCGCCGCCGACGGGCCACCACCACGGGGGCGTCGTGGACCCGGCGAGGGCGACGAAGACGGTCAGGCCGCCGAACGCCACGGCGTACGGCACCCACGACCAGACCGTCGCCTTGAGCCCGAGGTTGTAGGCCCACCCCGCCGCGACGCACACGAGGTGCACCGCCCCGGCGGCGACGCCGCAGGCGAACGACAGCACCAGGCAGGCGGCCAGGGCCAGGAGGCACGCCGCCCGGACCAGCCCGACGGGCACGGCACCGCTGACGAGCGGCTTGTCGGTGCGCCCGCTGCGGCGGTCGCGCTGGAGGTCGATGAGGTCGTTGCTCCAGCCGATCGACAGCTGTCCGGTGAGCACGGCGGCAGCCACGAGCAGCACGCGACCGGGGTCCAGGTCTGCGGCGACGGCGAGCAGCACGGCGAGGACGGTGACCGCGAGGGTGGGACCGGCGTGGGCCGCGGCCACCAGGGCGGCCACCCGGGAGGTGGCAGGCGCACGACCCGGGGAGACGTCAGCGGTCATGGCCTCCCCTGTCCGCCCGGCCCCGGGCCCGTGCCCGGGGTGCTGTCCCCGACGGTACTCACCGGACACCCATCGGGCCGCGGTCGCCCACCGCACTCGTCACCCGGCACTCATCCACCGCACTCATCCCACGGGGGTCACGCCCGGCGGCGCCGCTCGTCGACCACCAGGGCGAGGACGTTGAGCACGCCGTAGCCCGCCGCGACGGCGACGGCCTTCTTGCGTGCCGGGGCCGAGGAGGCGGTCGTCCCGAGCGTGACCGCGTCCGTGACGTCACCGGCGATGCGCAGCAGCGCCGCGGTGCGTGCGCCCCCGGCCCCGCCGAACAGTGCCAGGGTCGAGATCGGCACGTCCCGCCCGGCATAGGTGAAGGCGAGCCGGGACGCCGGTCGCTGCCAGTCCGCCGGGTCGTCGAGCTGGGTCCGCAGGGTGTCGGCGCTGGTGACCACCCAGGCGCTGTAGCCCAGGGTCACGACGGCGAGGGCCTTGGTGAGGGGATACTCCATGCCTCGAACGTAGGTGGCGCCCGGTGACCCGGTCAGACCCGCAGGGGTACGACGCGGGCTACCGCTCGGCGGCCGTCTGCTGCGAGCGCCGCACCAGGCGTCGTACGACGAACCAGAGCACGGCCACGCCGAGGACCGCGTAGATGACCACCGACGCCTCGCCGACGTACGTCTCGACTCGGTGCCACTGGGCGCCGAGCTCGTAGCCGGCGACGATGAGGGCGCTGTTCCACAGCAGGCTGCCGGCCGTCGTGTAGAGCGCGAACCGGAGCAGCGGCATCCGGTCGATGCCGGCCGGGATGGAGATGAAGCTGCGCACGCCGGGGACCAGGCGGCCCAGGAAGATCGCGGACCGTCCGTTGCGGCCGAACCACGCGATGGCCCGCTCGACGTCACGGGCGTGGAGGAGCGGGATGCGCTCGGCCGTCGCGCAGAGCCGGTCGGCGCCCCAGAGCGCGCCGAGCCAGTAGAGGACGAACGCCCCCGTCAGCGAACCGGCCGTGGCCCACAGGATCGCGGCGACGAGGCCGTAGTGGCCCAGGCTGGCCGTGTAACCGGCGAGCGGGAGGACGACCTCGCTCGGGACCGGCGGGAAGACGGTCTCCAGCGCGGTGGCGAGGCCGACGCCGGGTGCGCCCAGCGTGCGCATCACCTCGACCACCCAGTCGAGCACGGATCCCATGGAGCACCTCTCGTCGTCGGGTCGGGGCGGCCAGCATGCCGCACGGGTAGGTGTACCGACCCGGTCGGGTTTGCCCCAACACGCCTGAATTCCCTTCGGAGGCGGCTGCGCTGGCCTAGCATCGCGACGCCCGATGAGGGCCGGGTCCGGCCCGCCACCCCCCCATGACCAGGCGACGCCGGGCCTGCCGCGCCGGCGTGCCGTCGACCCCCCGTCGACGTGGCGCCGGCGCGGGTCTTCCCGGGCCGATCACGGGCCGATCGCGGGCCGATCGCGGGCCCCGGGCGATCCGGGCCGATCGCGGGCCGATCGCGGGCCGAGGGAGCCCACGGGCTCGTGTGATTACCCCATCGTGAGACTGTCTGCCACGGGGGGCGAGCCCTACCGTGTATCAAGACGCGTCTGGCGATGCACCCATCCCCCGGGGTTCCGCCAGGCGCGTCGAGGATTCGCCGGCCGAGCGGCCCTCCGGTCAGAGGTTGATGGTGATGTCCGCGTCCTTGCGGAGCTCCTCGACGAGCGTCCCAGCGACCGTGCCCACCCGCTGCGACTCGGCCTGCTCCACGAGCTGCGGCTTCACGTCGGCGAACGGCGGGACCTCCTGCTGCTGCCCGCCCTGCTGGGCCATCTGCTCCTGCTGCTGCACGGCCTGGCGGTAGAGGGTGCGCAGCTCCTTGTCGGTGACGTCGGCCGGTCCGGCCTCGTCGTCGACGAGCTGCTCGACCATGACCTGGGTCTCGAGCTGGGCGCGGGCCTGGTCCTCGGTGGTGCCCTGCTGCTCCAGCGCGGCCAGGAGCTCGTCGGCGGAGCCGAGCTGGTTCTGCTCGGCGAGCGCCGTGAGCTCGGCGTCGACGTCCTCGTCGGAGACCTCGATGCCCCGAGCCTCGGCCTCCTGGGCCAGCAGCTCGGTGTCGACGAGGTTGTCGGCCGTCTGCTTCTGGAGCGCGGCCTCGTCGGGCGCCTCGCCGCCCATCTGCTCGGCCTGCGTCGTCGCCTGCTCGAGCTGCGCCTGGTAGATCGGCGCGAACTCGTCCTTGGTCACCTCCTCGCCGTTGACCTCGGCCACGACGTCGGGGATCCCCTCGAGCTCGGGCGCCGAGGCCTCCTGCGAGGTCGCCCCGGAGGCGTCGCCCCCGGCAGCGGAGCTGTCGTCGCCACCGCCGCAGGCGGTCAGGGCGATCATGGCGGCGGCCATGGTGAGGCCGAGGACGGTACGGGTGCGCTTCACGTGAGTCATCCGTCCCGACGGTACGGACCGACCCTGAGCGCCTCCTGAGCGCCCCCCGGGGCGTACGGGACGACGCGGGCGACCACCGGGTGCGGTCAGGAGTCGAAGCCGAGCCCGAGGCGGTCCAGCAGCCGCAGCCACGCGTTGCGGCGACCCGTGGCGTCCTCGCGGGCCAGCGACCAGCGGGTGGCCTGGATGCCCAGCCAGGCGAACGGCTCGGGCGGGAACGGCAACGGCCGCCGGCGGACCATCTCGAGGCGGGTGCGCTCGGTCGCCTCCCCGTCGAGCAGGTCGAGCATCACGTCGGCGGCGAAGCGGGAGGCCCCGACCCCGAGGCCGGTGAAGCCGGTGGCGTACGCCGTCCGGCCGCGGTGGGCGGTCCCGAAGAGGGCGCAGAAGCGGGTGGAGGTGTCGATGACCCCGGACCAGCGGTGGGTGAAGCGGATCCCCCGCAGCTGGGGGAAGGTCTCGCGCGAAGTTGCGGGCGAGGACCTCGAAGGTCTCCCGGCGGTCCGCGTGCTCGTCGGAGATCGAGCGCCCGTAGTGGTAGATCGCGTCGTAGCCGCCCCACAGGATCCGGCGGTCGGGCGTCACGCGGTAGTAGTGGAACTGGTTGCCGGAGTCGGAGATGCCGATGCTGGGGTCCCACCGCAGGGCGGCGAGCTGGTCCTCGGTCAGCGGCTCGGTCGCCAGCACGTAGTCGTAGACCGGGACCACCGACCAGCGCGGGCGCCGGAGCAGGTTGCGGAAGACGTTGGTGGCCAGGACGACCCGGGTGGCCCGGATGACCGCCCGGTCCGTCCGCACCTCGACACCGGCGCCGCGGCGCCGGGCCGAGACCACGCGGGTGTGCTCGTGCAACCGGACGCCGAGCTCCTCCGCCGCGTCCGCCAGTCCCCACGCCAGCCGCGCGGGGTCGACGACCGCCGTGCCGTCGGGCTCGAGGCGCCCGGCGAGGTACGTCGGGGAGTCGACGAGGGCGCGCACGGCGGCGGCGTCGAGGAAGCCGGGCTCGTCCGGGTCGAGGTGGGGCACCTCGTGCGGCCGGGTGGCGACCGCGAGGGTGCCGCCGCGGGCGAAGCCGCAGTCGATCTCGTAGCGCTCGATCGTCTCCTCGATGGCGTCGAGGTTGCGCAGGCCGAGCTCGTGCAGCGCGGTCGTACTCGTCGGGCCAGCGGGTGCGCCCGTTGGACTCGCCGTGGGTCAGGCTGGCCTCGCAGAAGCCGCCGTTGCGACCGGTCGCGTGCTCGGCGATCCGGTCGCGCCTCGACCAGCACCACCGACAGTCCCGGGTCCCGCTCGACCGCGCGCAGCGCCGTCCACAGCCCGGTGAAGCCGCCGCCCACGACCAGCAGGTCGGCGTGCACCGCCCCCGAGGCCGCGGGCCGCGGGGCCGGACGGTCGGGGGTGTCCAGCCACAGCGGCGCCAGCACGGAGTCGTCGAACGAGCCGGCGGGCCACGCGTCGGCTCGGTCGTGCTGCCGATCGGGGACCTCGACCGGCGGGAGGTGCGGATCACGAGGCGGCTGCCGCTTCGGCGAGGGCCTCGCCGAGGATGGCGATGGCCTCGCGCACCTCGTCGGCCGAGGTGGTCAGCGGCGGCACCAGGTGGATGCGGTTGAAGTTGGCGAAGGGCAGCATCCCGCGGCGCTTGCAGCCGGCGATGATCGCGGCCATCTGCGGGCTGCTGCCGCCGTACGGCGCGAGGGGCTCGCGGGTCTCGCGGTCGCTGACCAGCTCGATCGCCCAGAAGGCACCGGTGCCGCGGACCTCGCCGATCCAGGCGTGGTCCTCGAGCAGCGCCTCGCAGCCCGGGGCGGAAGACCTCCTCGCCCAGGGCCGCCGCGTGCTCGACGACGCGGTCGTCCTCCATGGTGCGGATCGTGGCGACCGCGGCGGCGCAGGCCAGCGGGTGGCCGGAGTAGGTGAGCCCACCGGGGTAGGCCCGGTCGGCGAAGGTCGCGGCGACGGCCTCGCTCATCGCGACACCCCCGAGCGGGACGTAGCCGGAGTTGACGCCCTTGGCGAAGGTCAGCAGGTCGGGCACGACCCCGTCGTAGCTCGCAGGCGAACCACCGGCCGGCCCGGCCGAAGCCGGACATCACCTCGTCGGCGACCAGCAGGATGCCGTGCCGGTCGCACAGCTCGCGCACCCCGGCGAGGTAGCCGGCCGGCGGGACCATGATCCCGGCGGTGCCGGGGATGGACTCGAGCACGACCGCCGCGATCGTCGAGGGCCCCTCGAGGGCGATGACCTGGGCGAGGTGCTCCAGCGCCCGCTCGCACTCCTCCTCGCTCGTGGTGGCGTGGAAGGGGCTGCGGTAGAGGAACGGCCCGAAGAAGTGGACCGTCCCGGCCGACGCCTGGTCGTTGGCCCACCGCCGCGGGTCGCCGGTCATGTTGATCGCGAGCTGGGTGCCGCCGTGGTAGGAGCGGTACGTCGACAGCACCTTGGGCCGGCCCGGTGTGCAGCCTGGCCATCCGCACGGCGTGCTCGTTGGCGTCGGCGCCGCCGTTGGTGAAGAAGACCCGGTCGAGGTCGCCCGGCGTGTGGGTGGAGATCAGGCGCGCGGCCTCGGACCGGGCGGCGTTGGCGTGCTGGGGAGCGACCGTGCACAGGTGCGCGGCCTGCTCCTGGATGGCCGCCACGATCCGCGGGTGCTGGTGGCCGAGGTTGGTGAACACCAGCTGCGAGGTGAAGTCGAGCAGCCGGTTGCCGGCGCCGTCCCAGATGTGCGACCCCTCGGCCCTGGTGATGACCATCGGGTCGAGCGACGCCTGGGCCGACCAGGAGTGGAAGACGTGGCGCCGGTCCAGCTCGTGGGTGCGCTCGGCGCCCAGGTCGACGAAGTCCGGCGAGGCGGTGAGCAGCTCGGACATGGCGGTGTCAGACATGGCGGTATCAGACGTTGCGGTGTCAGACATTGCGGGGGAACCCCAGCTCCAGGCCGCCCTGCGGCCGGTTGGCCGGGTCGATCCACCGGGTGGTGACGACCTTGCCGCGGGTGAAGAAGTGCACGCCCTCGGCTCCGTGGGCGTGGGTGTCGCCGAAGAGCGAGCGCTTCCAGCCGCCGAAGGAGTAGTAGGCGACCGGCACCGGGACCGGGACGTTGACGCCGATCATCCCGACGTGGACGTCGGCCTCGAAGCGGCGGGCCGCGCCCCCGTCGTTGGTGAAGACGGCCGTGCCGTTGCCGTACTGGTTGGCGTTGACGAGCGCGACCGCCTCCTCGTAGGTCTCCGACACGCACGACGGACAGCACCGGGCCGAAGATCTCCTCGCGGTAGACGTCCATGTCGGGGGTGACGTGGTCGAAGAGGGTCGGGCCGAGCCAGAAGCCGTCGGCGGCACCGCGTGCCTGCACGTCGCGGCCGTCGACGACGACCTTGGCGCCCTGCTGCTCGCCGGAGTCGATGAACGACGCGACCCGGTCGCGGTGGGCCTGGGTGACGAGCGGGCCCATGTCGACCTCGCCGCCGTCCGCGTCGCGCGCACCGCCGTCGCCGATGACCAGGGTGCGGGTGCGGTCCGCGATCCGGGCGACGAGCTCGTCGGCGACCGAGCCGACCGCGACGAGCACGCTGATGGCCATGCACCGCTCGCCGGCACTGCCGTAGCCGGCGTTGACGGCCGAGTCGGCGGCGAGGTCGAGGTCGGCGTCGGGCAGCACGACCATGTGGTTCTTGGCCCCGCCCAGGGCCTGCACGCGCTTGCCGTGCCGGGACGCGGTCTCGTAGACGTACTCGCGCGATCGGGGTCGAGCCGACGAAGCTGATCGACTGGACCTCCGGGCTCTCCAGCAGGGCGTCGACGGCCTCCTTGTCGCCCTGGAGGACGTTGAAGACGCCGTCGGGGAGACCGGCCTCCTTCCACAGCTCGGCGAGCCAGACCGCGGCGGACGGGTCCTTCTCGCTGGGCTTGAGCACGACGGTGTTGCCGGCCGCGATGGCGACCGGGAAGAACCACATCGGCACCATGGCCGGGAAGTTGAACGGCGAGATGATCCCGACGACGCCGAGCGGGTCGCGCTTGGAGTGCACGTCCACACCCGTCGAGACGCCCTCGGAGTGGCCGCCCTTCAGCAGGTGGGAGATCCCGCACGCGAACTCCACGACCTCCTGGCCGCGGGCGATCTCGCCCATCGCGTCGGACAGGACCTTGCCGTGCTCGGCGGTGATGAGCGCGGCGAGCTCGCCCTTGCGGGAGTTGAGCAGCTCGCGGAACGCGAACATCACCTGCGTGCGCGCCGCGAGCGACGTACGCCCCCAGGCCGGCGCGGCCGCCGCGGCGGCCGCGATGACGGCGTCGGCGTCGGCGCGCGACGCCAGCGCGAGCCGGCCGGTCACCTCGCCCGTCGCGGGGTTGGTGACGTCGGCGGTCCGCTCGCTCGTGCCGGCGAAGGCCTCGCCGCCGGCCCAGTGGCCGATGTGCTTCGTGGTGGTCATGTCGTCCTTCTCTCGTCAGCTCGTCCGGGGGTCCTGCTCGGGGAGCGCCTGCTCCCGCATGCCCCAGGGACTGCCGTAGTCCTCCAGCAGCTGCAGGAACGGGGCGGCGTCGAAGGCCTCGGGGCCGAGCACCCCGACCCCGGACCACCGGCCGTGGGCCAGCAGCTCCAGTGCGATCACCGGGTTGATCGCGGTCTGCCAGACCACGCACTGGTGGCCGTACTCGCGCATCGTCCACTCGTTGTCGACCACGTGGTAGAGGTACGTCGAGCGGGGCTCGCCGTCCTTGCCCGTGCCGGTCACCCACAGGCCGGCGCACGTCTTGCCCGACATCCGGGGGCCGACGGTCGCGGGGTCGGGCAGCACGGCCGCGACCACGTCGCGGGGGCTGACCTCCACGCCCTTGACCGTGACCTTGTCGGTGCGGTCGAGGCCGAGCGTGTGCAGCACCTTGAGGATGGTGATGAACTCGTCGCCGAGGCCGTACTTGAAGGTCGCCCGCTTGCACTCGATCCAGCGCGGCATGAGGAGGACCTCCTCGTGCTCGACGTTGACGCACTCCACCGGACCGATGCCCTCGGGGAAGTCGAAGACCTCCGGCTCGGAGAAGGGCGCGGTCGTGTGCCAGGCGCCGTCCTCCCAGATCACCGGCGGGTTGAGGCACTCCTCGATCGTGGTCCACATCGAGAACGACGGCGCGAAGACCTCGTTGCCGTCGTCGTCGGTGACGACCAGGTTGGCGCCGTCGCGGGTGCCGAGCTCGTCGATCTCGCTGAAGAGGTGGTCGGCGGCGTACCGCGCGAAGACGTCGGACAGCCCGGGCTCGACGCCCATCCCGACCAGGGCCAGCCGGCCGGCGCCCTCCCACTCGTGGGCCACGGCGAACTGCTCGTCACCGAGCTTGACGCCGGTCTTCTCGTACGGCGCCTCGGGGTGCGGCTGCGACAGCGACATCGCCATGTCGACGTAGTCGGCGCCGGCCGCGAAGGCGCCGTGGAACAGCGGCATGTTGAAGACCGGGTCGACCGCGTTCATCACGTGGGTGATGCCGTGCTCGCGGCACAGCCGCTCGACCGCCGCCGCGTCGGACGCGTCGATGCGGGCCCCGACGAAGCGGTCGTCGGCCTCGGCGGCGCGCTCCGCCTTCGCCTGGTCGTAGTCGGCGATCACGATCTGCTCGTAGAAGTCGCGCCGGGCCGCGATGGCCGCGAACGCGCCGCCGACGCCACCGGCGCCGGCAAGGAGGATCCGCATGTTCACTCTCCGATGTAGGACATGACGTGCTTCACGCGCGTGTAGTCCTCGAGGCCGTACATGGACAGGTCCTTGCCGTAGCCCGAGTGCTTGAAGCCGCCGTGCGGCATCTCGGAGACGTAGGGGATGTGGGTGTTGATCCACACCACGCCGAAGTCGAGGCCGCGCGACATCCGCATCGCGGTCCCGTGGTCACGGGTCCAGACGCTCGAGGCCAGGCCGTACTTCACGCCATTGGCCCACTGCAGCGCCTGGGCCTCGTCGGCGAAGCGCTGGACGGTGATGACCGGGCCGAAGATCTCGTCCTGCACCTGCTCGTCGTCCTGCTTCAGGCCGGACAGGACCGTCGGCTCGTAGAAGTAGCCGGTGGAGCCCTGGCGTCGCCCGCCGGCGCGGAGCTCGGCGTGGTCGGGGAGCCGGTCGACCATCCCGGTGACCCGGGCGAGCTGGTCGGCGTTGTTGAGGGCGCCGTACAGGATGTCCTCGTCGTCGGGCATGCCGGTCCGGGTGGCCTTGGCCTGCTCGGTCAGGGCGGCCACGAAGTCGTCGTGGATGCCGGGGCCGACGAGCACGCGGGTGGCCGCGGTGCAGTCCTGGCCGGCGTTGAAGTAGCCCGCCTCGGCGATGCCCTGGGCGGCCTTCTCCACGTCGGCGTCGTCGAAGACGATGACCGGCGCCTTGCCGCCCAGCTCGAGGTGGACGCGCTTGAGCTGCGTCGCGGCCGCGCCGGCGACCTCCATGCCCGCGCGCACCGAGCCGGTGATGGCGACCATCTGCGGGGTGGGGTGCTGCACCAGCGTGCGGCCGGTGTCGCGGTCGCCGCACACGACGTTGAGCACGCCCGGAGGCAGGAACTCCGCGGCCAGCTCGGCCATCATCGTCGAGGTGGCGGGCGTGGTGTCCGAGGGCTTGAGGACGACGGTGTTGCCCGCGGCCAGCGCCGGAGCGATCTTCCAGACCATCATCGGCAGCGGGTAGTTCCACGGCGTCACCTGGCCGACCACGCCGATCGGCTCGCGGCGGATGAAGGACGTGTGGTCCTCCATGTACTCCCCGGCCGACTTGCCCTCGAGGACCCGGGCCGCGCCGGCGAAGAAGCGGAAGTGGTCGACCGTCGGCGGCATCTCCTCGCTGGCGGTCAGGCCCAGCGGCTTGCCGGTGTCGCGGCACTCGGCCGCCACGAACTCCTCCGCGCGGGACTCCAGGGCGTCCGCGATCCGCAGCAGGGCGAGCGAGCGCTCCTGCGGCGTCGTACGACCCCAGGAGCCGAAGGCGCGCTGGGCCGCGGCGTAGGCGCGGTCGACGTCCTCGGCGCCGGACAGCGGGGCGCGGGCGTACACCTCACCGGTGCTCGGATCGACCACCTCGTAGGTCTCGCCGGACACGGAGTCGACGGCCTCACCGTCGACGACGTTGCGGAAGGTCTGGTGCTCAGTCTGCTGGGCCATGGGGCGAGCGTAGTGATTCCCGCAGCAAATCGGGAGGTCCGGCGACGGATTTCGTCGCCAAATGGACACAGAACGCACGGATCGCTTGCACGAGAGCGGTATGGGCGAGCACGATAAGGCCATGACTGACGCTCGCCACCCGGACTACGACCACCTCCAGCAGGCCGCCAAGGACCACCTGTGGCTGCACTTCACCCGGCAGGGGCAGTACGCCGACATGGACGTGCCCGTGATGGTCCGGGGTGAGGGCGCCTACCTGTGGGACGCGAAGGGCAAGCGGTACCTCGACGGCCTGGCCGGCCTCTTCGTCTCCCAGCTGGGCCACGGCCGCACCGAGCTCGCCGACGCCGCCGCCGCCCAGGCCCGCGAGCTGGCCTTCATGCCGCTGTGGTCCTACGCGCACCCGCCGGCCATCGAGCTCGCCGAGAAGATCGCGTCGTACGCGCCCGGCGACCTCAACCGGGTCTTCTTCACCTCCGGCGGCGGGGAGGCGGTGGAGACGGCGTGGAAGCTGGCCAAGAACTACTTCAAGATGGTCGGCAAGCCGATGAAGCACAAGGTCATCAGCCGGGCCATCGCCTACCACGGCACCACCCAGGGCGCGCTGTCGATCACCGGCCTGCCGCTGCTCAAGCAGCAGTTCGAGCCGCTGGTGCCCTCGACCTTCCGGGTGCCCAACACCAACAGCTACCGGGCCTCCGAGATCACCTCGGGCCACCACGACGGCAGCGACCCGGAGGCGTTCGGCCGCTGGGCGGCCGACCAGATCGCCATCGCCATCGAGAACGAGGGCCCCGACACGGTCGCGGCCGTCTTCCTCGAGCCGGTGCAGAACGCCGGCGGCTGCTTCCCGCCCCCGCCCGGCTACTTCCAGCGGGTGCGCGAGATCTGCGACGAGTACGACGTCCTGCTCGTCTCCGACGAGGTGATCTGCGCCTTCGGTCGGCTCGGCCACATGTTCGGTGCCGAGCGCTACGACTACATGCCCGACATGATCACCTGCGCCAAGGGCCTCACCTCCGGTTACGCGCCCCTCGGCGCGATGATCGCCACCGAGCGTCTCATCGAGCCCTTCCTGGCCGACAAGGCGTCGTTCGCCCACGGCTACACGTTCGGCGGCCACCCCGTCTCGACCGCGGTCGGCCTGCGCAACCTCCAGCTCTTCGAGGAGGAGAAGATCCTCGAGCACGTCCGGGAGAACGAGCCCCGCTGCCGGGCCATCCTGGAGCGGCTGCTGGACCTGCCGATCGTCGGCGACGTCCGTGGTGACGGCTTCTTCTACGGGATCGAGCTGGTCAAGGACAAGACGACCAAGGAGTCCTTCAGCGACGAGGAGTGCGAGCGCATCCTCTACGGCTTCGTGTCCAAGCAGCTGTACGCCGAGGGCCTCTACTGCCGCGCCGACGACCGTGGCGACCCGGTCGTCCAGCTCGCCCCGCCGCTCATCTGCGGGCCCGAGCACTTCGAGGAGATGGAGCAGGTGCTCCGCGTCGTCCTCGACAAGGCCCACTCGATGCTCTGAGCTTCTCGCGGGCGTGACGGCCCGGGGGCCGGGGGGCTGCCGGGCCGTCTGCCGCGCGCTCGATCAGTCCAGGAACCACACCACCAGGGTCGACGCCAGCGGGGACGACACAAGCCACGCCATGGTGCTGACGGCGACGACGACAGCCAGGGTCGTGGCCACTCGCGCCGACCACGTCGCGGTCCGCCACCGGGCGTTCCACCAGTAGCCGACCCACAGCACGATTCCCATCGCCACGAGCGGCGCACCCAGGATGGCGTAGATGCCGGCGAGCCCGACCGGGAAGGAGTAGGCGGTGTCGTACGGCCACAGCTCGGTGTAGTCGACACCCCACGGCATCTCGTCCAGCGGGAACCGGTCGAGGTCGTTGACGTAGTAGGGCAGCACCATCGACACGGCGTACGACGCCGGCACCGTCAGAGCGAGCACGAGCACCAGCCACGGCGCCCACCAGCGCGGCGACGGGTCGCGGTGCAGCGCAACCTCGGGGATCGAGGTCCTGAGATCGGCCATACGGATCAGGATGCATGCCCGCCGCGCCGGGATGTCGCTCCGGAGCACGATTACCCCGACCGCGGTAGGGGCTCCTGACGACGCGCGCGGGACTGCCCCCGTCCTGACGCGCGCCGCCGTGGGACCATCCGCGGGTGATCGGCAGCCCGGAGACCCGCCTGGTGGTCCTGCGAGGCAACAGCGGGTCGGGCAAGTCCTCCGTCGCCCGTGCGCTGCAGCGACGCCGCGGGCGTGGCCACGTCGCGGTGGTGTCGCAGGACGTGGTGCGCCGGGAGGTGCTCTGGGCCCACGACCGTGCGGGCAACCCGGCGATCGCGCTGATGGACCTGGTGGCGAGGCACTCGCTCGACGCCGGCTTCTCGGTGGTCGTGGAGGGCATCCTGCACCCGGACCGGTACGCCGAGATGCTGCTGCAGCTGGTCCGCGACCACCGCGGCTCCACCCGGGCCTACTTCTGGGACCTCCCGTTCGAGGAGACCCTGCGGCGGCACGAGACCAAGGACAAGGCGTCGGAGTTCGGCGAGCCCGAGATGCGCGAGTGGTGGTACGGCGCCGCCCGCATCGCCGGGCTGGACGAGGAGCTGTCGGCCCCGAGTGCTCCCTGGACGACACCGTCCGTCGCATCGAGACCGACTGCGGCTGGTTCTGACGACTTCGGCCTGCCCGTCAGCGTGGAAGATCCGACGCCCCACAGCCGTCGGATGTTCCAGCTTGTCCTGACGCAGCCGTGAGGGGCGGAGAGTGGGTGGACGTGACCCCGACGCGGTGCTGCACTGGTGGGGTGCGCTTCCACGTCGAGACCGTGGCCTCTCCGGGACAGGTGACGCGCGCGCTGACCGACTTCTCGCCGCGTCGGCTGGAGACGTGGAGCCGGACGCTCGACCCGAGGACCTACGAGCTGCGGGAGCAGGGAGTCACCTGGGCCGTGGCCCGCGAGAGCTCACCCGGCTCGCCCTTCTGGGTCGTCGCCCGCTACGCGTGGTCGGAGCCCTTGACGGTGCGGTGGACGGTCGAGGAGAGCAGCTACGGGGGCGGCGGCACCGGCCTGATCGCGATCAGCCCCCGCGCGGACGGCGGCAGCCGGCTGGACGTCGAGTACGACAGCACGGGTGCCCGGCCGATGCAGAAGCCGCTGATCTTCGTGCTCCACCACGGACCGATGGGTCGGATCATCGCCCGGATGTGGGCCTCCAGCCTGGACCGGTACGCGAGCACCGGCGGCGAGCCCGCGTAGACACGCGGACACAACCACGGTGGCGGGCGTCGCCGCACGCTCGGCCGTCGTACGCCGCAGGGCTTGTGTCCGCGCGTGTACGACGCCCACGCCGGCCCGGCGCACGGAAGTGCCCGGTCGGCGCGATCCAGCGTGCCCGAAGTGCCCGGTCAGCGGCCCGCGCGCCGCCTGCTCGCCATCTCCCCCAGCACCACGACGAGCAGGGCGACGACGAACATGATCGTGCCGATCACGTTGATCTGCGGTGGGATGCCGCGCTGGTTGGCGCCCCACACGAACATCGGGAAGGTGACCACCTGCCCGGCGTTGAGGTTGGTGATGATGAAGTCGTCGAAGGACAGCGAGAAGGACAGCAGCGCCGCGGCGAGGATGCCCGGGAAGACCAGCGGGAAGCTCACCCGCCAGAACGTCTGCCACTCGTTGGCGTAGAGGTCGGCCGCCGCCTGCTCGAGGCGCGGGTCGAGACCGGCGAGCCGGGCCTTGACCGTCACCACGACGAACGACAGGCAGAACAGGATGTGCGCGACCAGGATGGTCCCGAAGCCCAGCGCCCCGGCGAAGCCCGCGTTGACGAAGAGCGCCAGCAGCGAGGAGCCCATCACGATCTCCGGCGTCGCCATGGGGAGGAAGACGAAGAGGTTGGCCGTCGACCGCCCACGGAAGCGGTGCCGGACCATCGCGAAGGCCATCAGCGTGCCGAGGATCGTCGCGCCGAGCGTGGCCAGGAGCCCGATCTCGATGCTGGTGCGCAACGAGGAGCAGAGCTGGTAGGGCTCGCAGATGTTGAGCCAGTTGTCGAGCGTGAAGCCGTTGAAGGTGTAGCTGTTGCGCGCGCCCGGTGCGTTGAAGCTCATCAGGATGACGACGAAGATCGGCACGAACATGTAGAGCAGCACCAGCAGCCCGAGGATGAGCACGATGCCGGTCGCCGAGCCAGCGGGAGAAGGTGTTCACACGAGCTCCTCGGTGCCGGCGCGGCGTACGTAGAGGAAGACGAGCAGCACGATCGCCGACATCAGCGTCACCGAGAGGGCGGCGGCCGTCGGGTAGTCGCCGGCCCCGAACAGGTCCTGGATCTCGTTGCCGACCATCCGGGTCTGCGGGTTGCCCAGCAGCTCGGAGTTGATGTAGTCGCCGGCGGCCGGGATGAAGGTGAGCAGGGTGCCCGCGACCAGGCCCGGCATGGCCAGGCGCAGGGTGACGGTGCGGAACGTGGTGATCGGCGAGGCGTAGAGGTCGGCGCCGGCCTCGATGCAGCCGCGGGTCGATCTTCTCCAGCGACGCGTAGAGCGGCAGGACCATGAAGGGCAGGAAGTTGTACGTCAGCCCGGTGACCACGGCGAACGGCGTCGCCAGCAGGTAGCCGTCGGGGCCGAGGATGTGCAGGGTGCGGAGCAGCGAGACCAGCGGCTCGTTGTCGCCGAGGATGTACTGCCACGACAGCGTGCGGATCAGGAAGCTGGTGAAGAACGGCGCGATGACCGCGACCAGCATGAGGTTCTTGTAGCGACCCGCCTTGAACGCGATGGCGTAGGCCAGCGGGAAGCCCAGCAGGACGCACGACGATGGTGGCGATGCTGGCGTAGATCAGCGAGCGCACGAACTGCGGCCCGTAGTCCTGCAGCGCGTCCACGTAGTTCTGCCAGTGCCACGTCATCTGGTAGCCCAGCTGCAGCGAGCCCGCCGGGTCGTAGAGGCTGGTCGCGACGAGGGTGACGGTGGGCACCACGAAGAACAGCACCAGCCACAGCCCGCCCGGCAGCAGCAGGAGGTAGCCGGCCCAGCCGCGCTTCTGCCCCTCCGGGTCGGGCGGCCCGTCGAGCTGTGCCTCGGCGGGACCCAGGGAGGAGATGTGGCCGGCGGCGCTCACGCGTCCTCCCGCTCGACCCCTGCCGAGGCGTCCTGGGAGGCGTCGAGGAGGAACGTGTGCTCCGGGCGCCAGTGCAGGTCGACCTTGTCGCCGGCGCGGAACCGCTCGCGGGCGCCGGTGTTCTGCTCGAACACGGTGAGCTCCTGGCCCCAGGCCATCCGCACGAGGTACTGCGTGCTGACGCCCACGAAGCTGACGTCGCTCACCACGCCGTCGGCCAGCGTGTTGACCCCTGAGCCGTCGTCGTGGCCGGCGGAGCTGAGGTAGACCTTCTCGGGACGTACGCCGGCCCAGACCTCGCCGCTCGTGACCCGCGCGCGGGCCTTGTCGGCCACGACCCGGGTGCCCTGGACGTCGAGGTCGAGCACGTCGCCGCGGGCCCCGGCGACCGAGCCGGAGACCAGGTTGGACTGGCCGAGGAAGTTGGCCACGAAGGTCGTGGCGGGAGCCTCGTACAGCTCCTCGGGCGGGCCGAGCTGCTCGATGCGGCCCTCGTTCATCACCGCGACCGTGTCGGCCATGGTCATGGCCTCCTCCTGGTCGTGGGTGACGTGGACGAAGGTCAGCCCGACCTCGGTCTGGATCGACTTGAGCTCCAGCTGCATCTGCCGGCGCAGCTTGAGGTCGAGGGCGCCGAGGGGCTCGTCGAGCAGCAGCACCTGCGGCTGGTTGATCAGGGCCCGGGCCAGCGCCACGCGCTGCTGCTGGCCACCGGAGAGCTGGCCGGGACGGCGCTTGGCGAGGTGCTCGAGCTCGACGAGCTCGAGCATCTCGCTCGACCTTGGCGTCGACGTCCTTGCGGCCCTGCGCGCTTGAGCCCGAAGGCGACGTTGTCGCCGATGGTCAGGTGCGGGAACAGCGCATAGCTCTGGAAGACCGTGTTGACCGGCCGCTTGTAGGGCTTGAGGCGGGTGATGTCGTCGTCGCCCAGCATGATCGTGCCGGTGGTGGGCTCCTCGAGACCGGCGACCATCCGCAGGGTCGTGGTCTTGCCGCAGCCCGACGGGCCCGAGCAGCGCGAAGAACGAGCCCTGGGGGACGGTGAGGTCGAGGTCGTCGACGGCGGTGAACGCGCCGAAGCGCTTGGTGACCGACGTCAGCTGCAGGTCGGTGCCCATCAGGCCCCGATGACCTTCGCGAAGTCCTTGTCGTACTGCTGGCGCGTCTTCTCGTCGAGCTCCATGAAGCCGAACGCGTTGGCGAGGAACTCCTCGTCCGGGAAGATCAGCGGGTTGTCCACGAGCGACGGGTCGATCTTCTCCATCGCCTCCTGGGCACCGGCGACCGGGCAGATGTAGTTGACCCACGCGGCCAGCGTCGCGGCCACCTCGGGGTCGTAGTAGTGGTTCATCAGGGCCTCGGCGTTGGCCTTGTGGTCGGCCTTGTTGGGCACCATCATGTTGTCGGACCAGAGCGAGAGGCCCTCCTCGGGGACGACCCACTTGATGTCGGGGTTGTCGTACTGCATGGCGATCACGTCGCCGGACCACGCCTCGCAGGCCACGATGTTGCCGGCGTTGAGGTCGCGGATGTAGTCGTTGCCGGTGAAGCGGCGGACCTGGCCGGCACTGACGTAGCCCTCGAGGCGGGCGATCGCCGCCGCCCACTCCTCGGAGTCGAAGTTCTCCGGGTCGGAGCCCTCGAGCAGCAGCATGAAGGCCATGGTGTCGCCCATCTCGGACAGCAGGCTGATCTTGCCCTTGAGGTCGCCGCGGGTCATCAGCTCCTCGAAGGAGCCGACCTCGTCGGTGTACTTCGCGTTGTAGGCGATGCCGGTCAGCCCGGACTGCCACGGCACGCTGTGGGTGCGGTCGGCGTCCCACGAGGGCGACGCAGGTCGGGGGCGAGGTTGGCCTCGACGTTGGGCATGTTGGCCTTGTCGAGCTCCTGGATCCAGCCCAGGCCGATCATCCGGGCGGCCATCCAGTCGGTGAGCGTGATGATGTCGCGCCCGATCGGCTCGCAGCCGCCGAGCTGGTCCTTGACCTTGCCGAAGAAGTCGTTGTTGTCGTTGATGTCGGTGTTGTAGGTGACCGAGATCCCGGACTCCGTCTGGAACAGCTCGAGCGTGGGCATCGGCCTTGCCCTTGCGGTCGATGTACTCGGGCCAGTTGGAGAAGACCAGCTCCTTCTCCTCCGCGGAGATGTCGGTGCTCTCGCACGTGTCCGCGCTCTGCACCTGGGAGTCCGTGCCGCAGGCGGCGAGGAGGCTCGGCGCCCCGAGCGCGAGGGCGGCCAGCGAGGCACCCCGCAGGACGTTGCGGCGACCGAGTGGGCGCCCTGCGACGTTGCTGCGAGCGGCTCGCAGCATCGCATCCAGGGACGGCTGGTCAGTGGGCATGCGCACTCCTCGTGGTCCGGTGGTTCGAAGTGGATCGTGTCAAAGGAACCCCGCCTCCACAAGGGATCCAGTCGAAACGAAACCTCCCCGCAACGAAATCGCTTGTTTTCTGGCGCGATTCCTTTGCTCTGGGGCTCCCGTGCTGCCAGAGTTCGGCCATGACTCGGAACCAGGAGAAGGCACCGGTGCACCTCGACGACGTGTCGAAGGCGATCATCGAGCAGCTCCAGCAGGACGGCCGCCGCTCGTACGCCGCCATCGGCAAGGTCGTGGGCCTCTCCGAGGCCGCGGTGCGACAGCGGGTCCAGCGCCTCATCGACGGCGGCGTGATGCAGGTCGTGGCCGTCACCGACCCGCTGGAGCTCGGCTTCGCCCGCCAGGCCATGGTCGGCGTCCGGGTCCAGGGCCCGCTCGAGCCGGTGGCCGACGCGCTCACCGCCCTCGACGAGGTCGACTACGTCGTCATCACCGCCGGGTCCTTCGACCTGCTCGTCGAGGTCGTCTGCGAGAGCGACGACCACCTGCTCGACCTGATCTCCCGGAGCATCCGCACGGTCGAGGGCGTGGTGGCCACCGAGACCTTCATGTACCTCAGCCTGCGCAAGCAGACCTACTCGTGGGGCGTGCGCTGAGCGCCTGACGGCGACCGGCGCGGACGTCGTACGCCGCTCAGCCGGACGTCGCGGCGAAGGCAGCGTCGAGCACGTCGAAGGCCTCGTGCAGCTGGTCGTCGGAGATGGCCAGCGGCGGCAGGAAGCGCAGGACGTTGCCGTAGGTGCCGCAGGTGAGCACCACGACGCCGTTGTGGTGCGCCTCGGCGGCGACGGCCTTCGCCGTGGCCGGGTCCGGGGTGGTGGTGCCGGCCTCGACGAGCTCGACCGCCATCATCGCGCCGCGACCGCGGACGTCACCGACGCGCGGGTCGGCGGCCCGGATCCGCTCCAGCCGCTCGGTGAGGATGCGCTCGACCTGGCCGGCCCGCTCGACGAGGCCCTCCTCGACGATCGTGTCCATCACGGCCAGCGCGGCGGCGCAGGCGAGCGGGTTGCCGCCGTACGTGCCGCCGAGGCCGCCGGCGTGGACGGAGTCCATCATCTCCGTGCGACCGGTCACGGCCGAGAGCGGCAGGCCGCCGGCGATGCCCTTGGCGGTGACGATGAGGTCGGGCACGACGCCCTCGTGCTCGGAGGCGAACATCGCGCCCGTGCGGGCGAAGCCGGTCTGGACCTCGTCGGCGACGAAGACGACGCCGTTGTCACGGCACCACTCGGCGAGCGCCGGGAGGAAGCCGGGCGCCGGCACGATGAAGCCGCCCTCGCCCTGGATGGGCTCGATGACGACCGCGGCCAGGTTGGCCGCGCCGACCTGCTTGTCGATGAGGTCGATGGCCCGGGCCGCCGCCTCGGCGCCCGACAGCCCGCCGTCGCGGAAGGGGTAGGACAGCGGCGCCCGGTAGACCTCGGACGCGAACGGTCCGAAGCCGTGCTTGTAGGGCATCGACTTGGCCGTCATCGCCATCGTGAGGTTGGTGCGCCCGTGGTAGGCGTGGTCGAACGCCACCACCGCCTGCCGACCGGTGTGCGTGCGGGCGATCTTGACGGCGTTCTCGACGGCCTCGGCGCCGGAGTTGAAGAGCACGGTGCGCTTGTCGTGGTCGCCCGGGGTCAGCTCGTTGAGCCGCTCGGCCACCGCGACGTAGCCCTCGTAGGGCGTGATCATGAAGCAGGTGTGGGTGAAGGCCGCGACCTGCTCCTGCACCGCCGCGACGACCCGCGGGGCACTCGACCCGACCGTGGTGACCGCGATCCCCGAGCCGAGGTCGATCAGCACGTTGCCGTCGACGTCCTCGACGACGCCGCCGTGCGCGCGGACGGCGTACACGGGCATCATCGTGCCGACACCGGAGGCGACCGCGGCGGCCTTGCGCGCGGCGAGCTCGCGCGAGCGGGGGCCGGGGAGCTCGGTGACGAGGCGGCGCGACCCGGAGGTGGGGGCGACGGTCGGGCGGTGGCGGGGCGGTGCTCGGTGCTGGTCATGGTCTACCTCTCGGGGTCTGCGACGGGTCGGAGCGGGGACGGGACGGCGAGGATCCGCTCGGCCGCGGCCTCCCCCATGCGGATGCCGCCGTCGACGTGCTGGAAGCCGAGGCCGGCGATGTCGCTGCTGGCGAAGGACAGCGGACCGACGTCCTCACGGGTCAGCGGGCCGAAGCGGGTGAGCGAGCCGGTGGAGAAGCTGGTGGCGTAGGCGCCGGCCGTCCACTCCTCGTGCATCCACGGGCTCTCGTAGTAGGCGACCGGGTCCAGCGCCCCGTCGCCGTAGTAGCCGGCCAGCGACTCCAGGACGCGACGGCGGCGCTCGTCGGCCGGCAGCGCGAGCAGCGCGTCGGCCTGCTCGTCGGACACGAAGCCGACCAGGGTGCCGCGGGTCTCGCCGGGGACGTCCTCGTTGGTGTTGTCGTAGGCCTCGTGCACCAGTGCGTAGGGGCTGAACGCGGTGCCGGACAGGCCGGCGTCGCGCCAGAACGGCGTCTCGTAGGTGATGTGCAGCTTGATGACCAGCCCGAAGGACTGGTGCTGCCGCATCTGCTGGTGACCGGCAGGCAGGGCGGGGGTGAAGGCGATCCGGCCCACCAGGGTGGGCGGGACGGCGAGCAGCGCGTGCCGGGCGGTGATCGTGAGGTCGGGGGCGGTGACCGTGACGCCGCCGTCGTCCCAGCCGATCGCCGTCACCGGGGTCGACACGCGGACAGCGTCGCCCAGCCCCTCGGCGAGGCGGAGCGGCACCTCCTGGAGCCCACCGACGACGCGGCGGTCGAGGATGAAGTCGGCGTCGACGAGGTTGCTGAAGCCTCCGGCGCTGGCGGCCATCAGCACCGCGGTGAGCACGGAGAAGGCGTGGGTCGGCTTGGTCAGCATCGCCGGCCCGACGTAGAGCGCGATGTTGTCGCGCGCCTCGACGTCGTCGGTCTGGCGCACCAGCCACTCCGCGAAGGTGACGCGGTCGAGCTCCTCGGCGTCGGGGTGCTCCCAGGGCGCCAGCGGATCCATCCCGGCGGCCAGCCGGTCGAGCTCCGCGGTGATCCGGTCGACCTCGGCGGCGGTCTCCGCCGGGACCGGGAACGCGTCGCCGGTGAAGGTGCGGCGGACGCCGTCGAGGCCCACGTAGACCGACTCGCCCTCGCGGTGACGGGGGTACGTCGCGAGGTCGAGCTCGTCGAGCACCGCGAGCAGGGCCGTCTGGTCCGGCGACACCCACTGACCGCCCACCTCGAGGCGGACACCGTCCACGTCGTCGGTCAGCAGCCGGCCCCCCACCCGGTCCCGGGCCTCGACGACGAGCACGCTCCGGCCGGCCGCGCGCAGCCGGCGGGCGGCGGTGAGCCCGGTGACGCCGGCGCCGACGACCACGACGTCGACGGTCTCCGCCGCGGAGGCGTCGCGCTCGGGGATGTGGTGGGTCATGGCGTCAGACTAGCCTCAGACCACCGATTTCGTCGCCTCCGGATTGCGCGACCCATGGAATGCGCAGCGATCAGCACGATTGACCCTCGAAACGGTGGGCGGATCACCCCTCGAACACCGGGCGGCCGTCCGCCCACGTGTGCGTGACCCGGGTCCGGGCCAGGGCCATCGGGTCCCCGCCGAGGACGTCGGCGTCGACGGCGACCAGGTCGGCGGCGTACCCGACCTCGAGGCGGCCGGAGACGTCCTCGAGGCCGTTGAGGTAGGTCGAGCCGGTGGTGTAGCCGGCCAGCGCCTCGACGACGGTGAGCGCCTCGTGGGGCAGCAGCGGCTCGTACGTCGGGCCCCATGTCGGGCGCCCGGCGGTTGACCGCCACGTGCATCCCGAGCAGCGGCTCGGCCTCCGAGACCGGCCAGTCGCTGCCGCACGCGAGCCGGGCGCCGGCGCGCAGCAGCGAGCCGAAGACGTACTGCTGGTGGCGTGCGGTCTCGGAGACGAAGGGCAGCGTGAGCTCCTCGACCGCCTGGTCGCGGCACGCCCACAGCGGCTGCGCGTTGGCGGTGACGTCGAGGGCGGCGAAGCGGGCGACGTCGGCGGGGTCGATGACCTGGAGGTGCGCGAAGTGGTGGCGGTTGCCGCGCGGGCCGTTGACCGTCCGGGCGTGCTCGACGGCGCCAGGCTGTCGCGGACGGCGCGGTCGCCGAGGGCGTGGACGTGCACCTGGAAGTCCTCGGCGTCCAGCGCCGCGACGTACTCCCGGAGGTCGTCGGCGGCGATGAAGGAGAGGCCGCGGTTGTCGGTGGTGTGCCCGTGCGCGTCGAGGTAGGGGTCGAGCATCGCGGCCGTGTGGGTCTCGCAGACGCCGTCCTGCATGATCTTGACGCTGGTGGCCCGCACGCCGGCCTCGGCCGCCCGGCGGCGGCGCTCGACGAGCTCGGGCACCTGCTCGAGGCCGCGCTCACGGTCCCACCACAGGGCGAGCACCACCTTGGCGGTCAGCCGGCCGGACCGCCTGCGCGTCGAGGTAGGTGTCCAGGGTGTCGAGCATGCCGAGGCCGGCGCCGACCAGGGCGTCCTGCCAGCCGACGATGCCGATCGAGTGCAGGTGCTGCTGCGCGGTCATCAGCCCGGCCATCAGCTCCTCCTCGGTCGCCTTCGGCGCGTGGGCGGCCGACGAGGTCCATCGCGCCCTCGTGCAGCGCACCGGTCGGTCGTCCGTCCGGGCCGCGCTCGATCCGCCCGTCGGCCGGGTCCGGGGTGTGCGCGTCGATGCCGGCCAGCTCGAGCGCGCGGGTGTTGACCCACGCGGAGTGGTGGTCGCGGTTGGGCAGGAAGGCCGGCCGGTCCGGGCACGCCCGGTCCAGCAGGTCGGCGGTGGGGACCCCGCCGGGGAAGGCGTCCATCGACCAGCCCCCGCCGGTGACCCACGGACGGTCGGGGTGCGCGGCGGCGTACGACGCGATCCGCTCGACGTACTCCTCGATGGTGCCGAGGTCGGTGAGGTTGCAGAGGTTCAGCTCGGTGCCCGCCTGCACCGGGTGGACGTGCGCGTCGTGGAAGGCCGGCAGCAGCCAGCGTCCGGCGAGGCTCTCGACCCGGGTGCCGGGGCCGACGAGGTGGGCGACCTCGTCGTGGCTGCCGAGACCGGCGATGCGGCCGTCGCGTACGACGAGGCAGTCGCCGTCCCAGCGTCCGTCGCGGTAGAGGGGCGCGTCCCGCAGGAGCAGGTCGCCGGGTCGGGTGTCGGTGCGGTCCATGGGGGTTCCGATCGTGGGGTCTCGACGGCAGGTCTGGCAGGGGTCCGTCAGCGGCCGGCGACGACGTCGGCGGCCCGGGCGAGGGGCGAGGTGGTCGACCGGCCGGACGCCTCCTGGCGGTCGGCCGCGTGGTAGGCGCGGTAGAGGGCCTGGACGCCCAGCCACCGCAGCGGCTCGGGCTCCCAGCGGCGCGCCCGGTGCCCCACCCACGGCAGCCGGGTGATCTCGGTGTCGTGGCCCAGGACGAGGTCGGCGAGGGTGCGGCCGGCGAGGTTCGTGGCGGTGACGCCGGTGCCGACGTACCCGCCAGCCCAGCCCAGCCCGGTGCGCGGGTCGTGGCCGACGGAGGCCGACCAGTCGCGCGGGACGCCCAGGACCCCGCACCAGGCGTGGTCGATCGCGGCGTCACGGGCGGCGGGGAAGAACGTGCGCAGCAGCCCGGTGAGCACGGCGATCGTCTCCGGGTGGGTCGCGCCGTCGGTGTCGGTGCGGGAGCCGAAGCGGTAGGGGACGCCGCGGCCGCCGAAGGCGATCCGGTCGTCGGCGGTCCGCTGGGCGTAGATGTAGGCGTGCGCGAAGTCGCCCAGCGCCTCGCGGCCGTGCCAGCCGATGCTCTCCCAGACGTCCGCCGGGAGGGGCTCGGTGACCACGAGGCTGGAGTTCATCGGCAGCAGGGTGCGCCGCTCGCCGGCCAGCCCCGGCGTGAAGCCCTCGGTGGCCCGGACGACGTGGCGCGCGCGGACGTCTCCGCGGCCGGTCCGGGCCCGGCCCTCCTCGATGGCGGTGACGGGGGTGTCCTCGTGGATCGTCACGCCGAGCCGCTCGACCGCGGCGGCGAGACCGGCCACGAGCCGCGCCGGGTGGAGGGTCGCGCAGTGCGGGTGCCACAGGCTGCCGACCGCCCCGGCGACGTCGATGCGCGCGGCCGTCGCGGCGGCGTCGAGCACCTCGGTGTCGGTGTGCGGCCAGGTCGCCTCGGCCGCCGCGGTCGCCCGCAGCCGGGACAGCTGTGCCGCGTTGCGGGCCACCTCGAGCTCGCCACCGCGGACGATCCGGGCGTCGATCCCCTCGCGCTCGGCGACCTCGATGACCTCGGTGACCGACTCGTTGAGGGCCCGTTGCTGCGCGATCGCCGGGCCGCGATCCCCCGCGCGGACGTACTGCTCGCGACCGCCGGTGACGCTGTTGGTGAGCCAGCCGCCGTTGCGTCCGGACGCGCCGTACCCGGCGAAGCGCGCCTCCAGCACGACGACCCGCAGGTCCGGTTGCGCCCGCTTCAGGTAGTACGCCGTCCAGAGACCGGTGTAGCCGGCTCCGACGATGCACACGTCGGCGTCGGTGGAGCCGGGCAGCGGCGGCCGCGGCGTCGGCGTACCGACCTGGCTCCACCAGAAGGACACTCCGCCGTTGGTCGGTCCGGCACCCTCGCTCTGCACGGGACGACCTTGGCACCTCGGTGGTCGTCCCGCCAGAGGTGACCCCGCACACGGGACGCGCCGTCGCGGGTATGGACGCCGGTCATCGGGTACGAGCACGGTGCAGGAGCCCCGTCCCCCACCCAGGAGGCACACATGTCCAGCGACGCCATCGTCCAGCTCAAGAAGGACCACCAGGAGATCCGCAAGGTCTTCCGCCAGTTCCAGCAGGCGGGTGAGAACGCCCACGTCCGCAAGGGCGAGCTCGTCGACCGGATCATCGAGCTGCTCACCGTGCACACCTACATCGAGAACGAGGTCATGTACCCCCGCGTCCGCGAGCTGCTGCCCGAGCTCGAGGACGACGTCCTGGAGTCCTACGAGGAGCACCACGTCGCCGACGTGCTGGTCGTCGAGCTGGCCGCCCTCAAGCCGGGCGACGAGCGCTTCGACGCCAAGACCACGGTGCTCATCGAGAACGTCACGCACCACATGGACGAGGAGGAGCAGGACTGGTTCCCGAAGGTCCGCGAGGGCCTCGGCCGCAAGGTGCTCCAGGAGATCGGCGAGGAGATGGTCGCCGCCCGCGCAGAAGGCGCCGACCCGGCCGTCCCAGCCGAGCGCCCTGAAGAAGACGATCGACGCCGTCATCGCCTGAGCGAGGGGTCGCCCGTGGCGGTGCTCGTCACGACGCCACGGGCGACCGATCCGCGCGAGCCGGCGTGTCCGACCTCGCGGGCGGTCGCGACCCCAGCCCGTGGGCGACTCCCCACAGCACTGCCTGCGTGCGGCTCTCCGCGTCGATCTTGCGGTAGCAGGACCGGATGTAGGACTTCACGGAGTTGATGGAGAGCTCCATCCGCTCGGCGACCTCGTGGTTGCTCAACCCCGCGGTGACGAGCGACAGGACCTCCGCCTCGCGGGCGGTCAGCCCCTCGTCGCGCCCGGGCCAGTCGCCGCGGGCGACCCGGGTGCCCGGGCGGGTGGGCGCGACCACGACGTGTCCCGCCTGCACCGCGACGAGCGCCTGGACCAGGTCTGCGGCCGGCAGGCTCTTGCCGAGGTAGCCGCTCGCGCCCTGGCCGACGACCTCCGTCGCCATCCACGGCTGGAAGTTCCAGGTGTAGACCACGACCTTGCCCACCCGGGGGTCGGCGACCAACCGGGAGAGGGTCCCGGCGCGGTCCGCGCCTCCGCCGAACGCATCGTGCAGGGCGATGTCCACCGGTTCGGGGGTCCGCAGGATGTCCACCATCTCGAGGCAGCCCGTATGGGGACGCATCATCGCGGCGAAGCCGCGGACGACGATCTCGTCCTCGTTCACGAGAGCAATCCGTATCACCACGTCAACCTCCCTGGATCCGATGAAGAGTCAGGTGGTCCGAGCGACGAATCCGGCAAGCGGAGGGGACATCCGTCGTGGGCGCGCGATGATGCTAGGGCCGTGGGTCGCTCCGCGGAAGAGTCCGTGCAGAACAATTTGCCTGCGGAGGGCAGGGCCTCGCCGGAGCCGGCTCGGGTCAGGCGTGCAGGCCGCGCAGCACCTCGTGGAAGACGGCCTTGCCCTCGAGGCCGATGCCCGGGCGCTCCCCCGGTGGCACCCGGCCACCCGCGACGACCGCGTCGTCGGCGAAGCCGCCCGTGGGCTGGAACTCCCCGGGGTAGGACTCGTTGCCACCGAGCTTGAGGGCGGCCGCGATGTGCAGGGAGAACTGGTGCCCGCCGTGCGGGATGCACCGCCTCGAGGACCAGCCGTGCTGGCGCAGCATCTCCTGGATCCGGACGTACTCGACGAGGCCGTAGCTCAGCGCCGGGTCGACCTGGATCCAGTCCCGGTCGGGCCGCATCCCGGCGTACCGCACGAGGTTGCGCGCGTCCTGGAGGGAGAAGAGGTTCTCCCCGGTGGCGATCGGGTGGCGGTAGTGCTCGGACAGCGTGGCGTTGAGCCGGTAGTCGAGCGGGTCGCCGACCTCCTCGTACCAGAACAGGCCGTAGGGCTCGAGGGCCCGCCCGTAGGCCAGCGCGGTGTCGAGGTCGAAGCGGCCGTTGACGTCCACCGCGAGGCGCGAGCCGTCGCCGTCGAGCACCTCGATGACGGCCTCGATGCGCCGCACGTCCTCCGCGAGGTCGGCGCCCCCGATCTTCATCTTGACGACCTCGTAGCCGGCATCGAGGAAGCCCCGCATCTCGTCCTGGAGGTCGCGGTCGGTCTTGCCGGGCGCGTAGTAGCCGCCGGCGGCGTAGACGAAGACGGAGTCGTCGGGTCGGCCGTCGCCGTAGTGGTCGGAGATCCAGCGGTAGAGCGGGACCCCGGCGGCCTTGGCGGCCAGGTCGTGCAGCGCCATGTCGACGACACCGACGGCGACCGAGCGCTCGCCGTGGCCGCCCGGCTTCTCGTTGCGCATCATCACGTCCCACGCCAGCGTCGGCGACAGCTCGCCGCGCTCGTCGAGCAGCGCGTCGGCCGGGGCGTCGGTGAGCCGGGGCAGGATCCGGCGGCGCAGGATGTCGCCCGCGCTGTAGCGGCCGTTGGAGTTGAACCCGTAGCCCACGAGGGGCTCGCCGTCGACGACCACGTCGGACACGAGGGCGACGATGGAGCAGTCCATCGTGCTGAAGTCGATGAAGGCGTTGCTCATCGACGAGCTGATGGGGATGACGCCCTCGTGGACGGAGACGATCTTCATCGGACTACCCTTCCCGCAGATCTTATAAGATGTGAGATCCGACCGTAGACCGCCGCCGGCCCGGTCCGCAAGTCGGTCTTATAAGATCCGCCCGTGGTCGACAACGTGTACTCCAGCAAGAGCGACGTCGCGTACGCCGAGCTCCGCGCCCGCATCCTCGACGGTCGCCTGGAGGCCGGCTCCAAGCTGATGCAGTACGTCCTGGCCGACGAGCTGGGCATCAGCATCACCCCCCTGCGCGAGGCCATCCGTCGCCTCAGCGGCGAGGGACTGGTCGACCTCGACGCGCACCGCAACGCGCGCGTCGCCCCCATGGACGCCGACGAGGCCCGCGAGCTCTTCGAGACCCGGCGTGCCCTCGAGTCGGAGGCGGTCGCGCTCGCGGCCGTGCGGCGTACGGATGCCGACATCGAGCGCATGCAGGAGGCGCTGGGCCGGCTGCTGCCGGTGACCCAGCAGTGGGGCGAGGCCGCGCTCGTCGCGCACCGCGACGTCCACCGCGCCCTGTACGTCGCGTCGCACAACACGGTGCTGGTCGACCTGCTCGACGGGCTCTGGGACCGGTCCGACCGCTACCGCCGCGCGGGCCTCGAGCTGCCGCCCGGCGCCGAGCCGCGGACCCGCGACTTCGAGGAGCACGGACGCCTCGTCGAGCTCGTCGTCGCCGGGGGCGCCGAGCAGGCGGCCGCGCTGATGCGCAGCCACATCGACCACAGCCTGACCGCCACCGCGCTCGCCACCGAGGCGGGCGAGGAGGCGCTCAGCAGCTGAGGTGGGTCACTCGCCGGCGTACACGTCGTCGGTGACGTGCTCCAGCCACGTGGTGCTGGTGGCCGGGTCGTCGGCGTGGTCGATCATCGCGAGGTGCTCCATGAAGGAGTCCGGCGAGGCGCCGTGCCAGTGCTCCTCCCCCGGCGGGCAGTAGACCGTCTGGCCGGCGTGCACCTCGAACCGCTCGCCCCCGCGCGACTGCATCCACGCGATGCCCTGCGTGACGTGCAGCGTCTGGCCGCGGGCGTGCGAGTGCCACGCCGTGCGGGCACCGGGGGCGAATCGGACCTTGCCCACGAACATCCGCTGGCCGGCCTCGCGTGGGGACGCGATGGGGTCGAGCCAGACGTCGCCGGTGAACTGCTCGGGCGGGTTCTTGATCGTGACGGGAGTGGGGTCGACCTGCATGCCGGCCCTCAGGCTTCCGGGATGTCGCGGCCGAAGGTGGCGCGGGTGACCTGCTCGGGCTCGGGTCCACCGCGCACTCCGGTGTCGAGCGCGTCGATGGCCGCCAGCTGGTCGTCGGTGAGCTCGAAGTCGAAGACGCGAAGTTCTCGGCGATCCGGCTGGGCGTCACCGACTTGGGGATGGCCTGGCGGCCCTGCTGGAGGTGCCAGCGCAGCATCACCTGGGCCGGCGTCCTGCCGTGGGCCCGGGCGATCTCGTTGATCGTCGGGTCCTCCAGGGTGCTGCCGTGCGAGCCGTCGCGGTAGAAGGTGATGCCGCCGATCGGCGACCACGCCTGGGTCAGGATGCCGTGCTCGGCGTCGGCGGCGAGGACCGCGGACTGGCGGAAGTAGGGGTGCACCTCGACCTGGTTGACGGCGGGGACGACGCTCGTGGCGTCGAGCAGCCGGGCCAGGTGGTCGGGCATGAAGTTGCTGACCCCGATGGCCCGCACCTTCCCGTCGGCGAGGAGCCGCTCCAGGGCCCGGTAGGCGTCGAGGGTCAGCTCGAACTCGTCGGGCAGCGCCTGGTGGAGGATCAGCAGGTCGACCTGCTCGATCCCGAGCTTGCCGGCGCTCTTGTCGAACGCGTGCAGCGTCTCGTCGTACCCGTAGTCGGAGATCCAGACCTTGGTCTCGACGAAGACCTCGGAGCGGTCGAGCCCCGAGGCCGCGAGCGCCTCACCGACGCCGCGCTCGTTGCCGTACGCCGCCGCGGTGTCGACGTGCCGGTAGCCGGCGGCCAGGGCCGTGGTCACGGCCTCGCGCGTCTCGTCGGGGGGCGTCTGGAAGACGCCGAACCCGAGGGCCGGCATCTCCACTCCGTTGTTGAGGGTGAACGTGGGGATGGTCATGCGGGTGCCTCCGAGTGGGTCGTTGACGGGTTGTGGGTGCGGACGAGGCCGCCCGGTGCGGGACGAGGCAGGCGAGCGCCACGACCAGGGCGAGCCCGACCAGCACGGTGCTGCCGGCCAGCGCGGAGCGGACGTGGTCGGCCACCGCCTCCGGGCCGTCGAGGCCAGCGCCGCCTCCGGCCGCGACCGACACCAGGAGCGCGAGGCCCAGGGCCATGCCGAGCTGGTGGGCGGTGTTGACGAGGCCGGACGCGGCCCCGGCGTCCGCGGGGGCGACACCGGCGATGCCGGCGCTGGTCAGCGGCGCGAAGGCCAGGCCCTGGCCCGCGCCGACCAGCACCATCGGGCAGGGCCACCGCCACGACGTACGCGCCACCGACGCTCGACCCGGCTCGAGCCAGGCCATCCCGGCCAGGGTGACCGCGATGCCGACGGCGACCAGCGTGCCGTTCGGGACCCGGGCCGCCCAGCCGCGGGATGGCCATCGCGACGGCGAAGTTGACCAGCGGTCATGGGCAGGAAGCCCAGGCCGGCCTGCAGGGGCGTGAAGCCCAGGGCGTCCTGCAGGTACTGGGTGGTGAAGAAGAAGAACCCGATCATCGCGCCCGAGGTAGAGCATGCGGGCAGCGTAGGCGCCGCTGCGCTCGCGGCTGCGGAACAGCCGCAGCGGCATGATCGGCTGCTCGACCCGGGCCTCGTTGACCACGAGCGCGGCCAGCAGGACCACGCCGACCGGCGACGGGGACGACGACGCGTGCCGAGGCCCAGCCGTGCTCGGCGGACTCGATGATGCCGAAGACGAGGGCGCCCATCCCAGCGTCGCGCACGAGCGCACCGACGACGTCGAAGCGCCCGCGTCCGGCGCGGGGTCTCCTCCAGCACGGCGCGGGCGCCGACGATCATCGCGATCGCGATCGGCACGTTGACGAGGAACGCGGCCCGCCAGGAGACCAGTCGGTCAGGGCGCCGCCGACGAGCAGCCCGAGGCTGGCGCCGATCCCGGCCGTGGCGCCGTACCAGGCGACGGCCCGGGTGCGCTGCTCGCCCTCGAAGTAGGCCGTGATCAGGGCCAGCGACGTCGGCGCGACGATCGCGGCGCCGACCCCCTGCAGGGCGCGGGCGGCGATCATCCACCACCCGTCGGGGCAGACCCGATCAGGAGCGACGCCGTGCCGAAGACCGCCAGGCCGACCACGAAGAGCCGCCGCCGGCCGACGAGGTCGCCGGCCCGGGCGCCGAGCAGCAGCAGACCGCCGAAGACCAGCGTGTAGGCGTCCTGCACCCAGGAGAGGCCGCGGGGCCGAGGTCCAGGTCCGTCGCGGATGCTCGGCAGGGCGGTGAAGACCACCGAGTTGTCCAGCAGGATCATGAAGTAGCTGATGAGGATGATCGCCAGGACGGCGGGTCGGGTTCCGTGGGTCTCGCACCTCACGAGTCTCGGGGCCGGTCGCGGTCCGCGGCAGAGCCTGTCGTGCCCGGTACTGCCAGTGCCTCCCTCCCGACTGGACCCGCGTGCCTACCGTGGACCCATGGCCACGACCGACCTGCGCGCCCAGATCCGCGACTTCCTCAGCACGCGTCGCGCCCGGATCACGCCCGAGCAGGCCGGCCTGCCCGGCGTACGGCGGCAACCGGCGCGTCAAGGGGCTGCGCCGCGAGGAGGTCGCGATGCTCGCCGGGGTCTCGGTCGACTACTACGTGCGCATGGAGCGCGGCAGCCTGGCCGGCGCCTCCGAGGGGGTCCTGGAGGCCCTCGCCAAGGCGCTCCAGCTCGACGAGGCCGAGCGGACCCACCTCCTCGCGCTGGCCAAGGAGAGCGGAGCCGGTACGACGCGACGCCGCCGGGCAGCGCCCCACACCGTGCGCCCGGCGATCCAGCAGGTGCTGGACGCCATGACCGACGCCCCCGCGTGGGTGCGCAACGGTCGCCACGACATCGTCGCGATGAACCAGCTGGCCCGCGCCCTCTACAGCCCCGTGCTCGCCGACCCCGAGAGGCCGGCCAACACCACGCGGTTCGTCTACCTCCAGCGCGAGGCCGCCGAGCAGTTCTTCGTGGACTACGACAGGATCGCCAACGACGCCGCCGCGATGCTCCGGCTCGAGGCCGGCAAGAACCCGCACGACAAGGCGCTGATCGAGCTGGTCGGCCGGCTCTCCACGAGCTCGGAGCTCTTCCGCCAGCGCTGGGCCTCGCACGACGTGCAGTTCCACCGCAGCGGCCGCAAGCGGCTGCGCCACCCCGTCGTCGGACAGCTGGACCTCGACTTCGAGTCGATGGAGCTCGCCTCCGCACCCGGCCTCTACCTCAACGTCTACACCGCACCGGCGGGCACGCCCTCGGCCGACGCCCTGCGGCTGCTCGCCTCGTGGGCCGCCTCCCAGGAGGGTCTCGCGACCGAGGCCGGCGCGACGACCTGAGCCCCCGCCGCCGGGCCCGTCACGCCGCGGGATGGAGGGGGTAGTGCTGGTACCCCCCAGATCGGGCATCGATCCCGGCGCCGCGTCGTTGGGACCGGACGTAAGCCGTCACACCACCCAAGGAGCACCCATGCAGGTCACAGCATTCGCTGCCCCCGCCGAGGGCGAGGCCCTCGCCCGCACCCAGATCACCCGCCGCGCCGTCGGCGCCCACGACGTCCTGATCGAGATCACCCACGCCGGCATCTGCCACTCCGACATCCACACCGTCCGCGGTGACTGGGGTCCGCAGTCCTACCCGCTGGCCCCCGGCCACGAGATCGTCGGCACCGTCACCGAGGTCGGCCCCGAGGTCACCCGCCACGCCGTCGGCGACACCGTCGGCGTCGGCTGCATGGTCAACTCCTGCGGCGAGTGCGCCAACTGCCAGCGCGGCGACGAGCAGTACTGCGTCGAGGGCATGGTCGGCACCTACGGCGCCGAGGACCGCGACGGCACGATCACCCAGGGTGGCTACTCCACCCACGTCGTCGTGAACGACGAGTACGTCCTGTCCGTCCCCGAGGGCCTGGACCCCGCCGCGGCCGCGCCGCTGCTGTGCGCCGGCATCACGACGTACTCCCCCCTCAAGCACTGGCAGGCCGGCCCCGGCAAGCGCGTCGCGGTCGTCGGCCTCGGCGGGCTCGGCCACATGGCCGTCAAGATCGCCCACGCCATGGGCGCCGAGGTCACCGTGCTCTCGCAGTCGCTGAAGAAGCAGGAGGACGGCCTCCGCCTGGGCGCCGACCACTACTACGCGACCAGCGACCCCGACACGTTCGAGTCGCTCGCAGGCTCGTTCGACCTGATCATCAACACGGTCAGCGCCAAGATCGACGTGAGCGCCTACCTCGGGCTCCTCGACGTCAACGGCTCCCTCGTCAACGTGGGCGCCCCGGCGGAGCCGCTGAGCCTCAACGTCTTCGCGCTGCTCACCAACCGTCGGTCCTACTCCGGCTCGATGATCGGCGGCATCGCCGAGACGCAGGAGATGCTCGACTTCTGCGCGGAGCACGGGATCGTCTCCGAGGTCGAGGTCATCGAGGCGGACCAGATCAACGAGGCGTACGAGCGCGTGCTCGCCTCGGACGTCCGCTACCGGTTCGTCATCGACGCGAAGACGTTCTGAGTCGTCCTTCGCCGTCGCTGACTGGAGCCCTCGCACCCCTCGTGGGGGCGGGGGCTCCGGTGCGTCCGGGGCAAAAGTCGCTCGCGTGCGCGCCGTGCGACGCCTAGCCTCCGAGGGTGATGCCGTCCCCCTCGGAGGAGACCCGGTGACCGCTCGACTCGACGCCCTGACGATCCGCGCCGCCGACCCGGAGGGGCTGGCCCGCTTCTGGGCGGGGCTCCTCGGGTGGGACGTGACCCCGGACTCGGCCACCACACTGGCGCCCACCGACGACACCGGGTTCGGGCTGCGGTTCGTGCCCGCCACGCACCCTCGCGTCGGCCTCAACCAGGTGCACCTCCACCTCACGAGCGCGGAGCCGCAGGACCAGGGGCTCACCGTGCAGCGGGCCCTCGACCTCGGAGCCCGGCACCTCGACGTCGGCCAGCTGCCGGAGGAGGACCATGTCGTGCTGGCCGATCCCGACGGCAACGAGTTCTGCGTGATCGAGGCCGGCAACGGCTGGCTGGCCGGATGCGGGTTCCTCGGCGAGGTCGCCTGCGACGGCACCCCGGAGGTCGGCCGTTTCTGGGCCGCGGCCCTCGACTGGCCGCTGGTCTGGGAGCAGGACGGCGAGACCGCGATCCGGTCGCCCCACGGCGGACCCAAGATCGCGTGGGGCGGGCCGCCGCTCAACGAGAAGCACGGGCCGAACCGGATGTACTTCGACCTCGTCGTCGCCTCCGGTGACCTCGCCGCGGAGGTCGAGCGACTCGTGTCCCTCGGCGCGACCGTGCTCGAGCGCGGCGACGGCGCCGCGGTGCTGGCGGACCCGGACGGCAACGAGCTCCGGCTGTCCCTCCGCTGACCGGTCCGGCACTTCTCCGCCCCGGAACGCGCACAACGAAGGCAGTTCGCGGGCCGATCGACATCGCCACGCGGGGGCCGAGAGCTGCCGTCCACCAACTGCCTACGTCGTGCTCGCTCCTGCCCGGTCCGCGCGCTCGTCAGACGGCGGTGAGCCAGACCGCCTGGTACGGCCGCAGACGCACGTCGCCCGGTCCCGCGAGATGCGGGGCCTCGCCGCTGATCCGGTCGACGCAGCCGTCCGGGTCGAGGCCGAGGTCGCGCAGCCGGTCGCCCCAGACCCAGCGCTCGGTCGCGGTCACGTTGTAGGCGCTGACCATCGGTCCCTGCGGGTGCTCGCGCAGGGTCAGCAGGACGCCGCTGTCGTGGGGGTCGAGCACCGTGGTGCCGGTCGACGCGTGCAGGTGCGGGGTCGCCGCGCGGGCCCGGACCAGGCGTCGTACGCGCTGGACGAGCTCGCCGTCCTCGTCGACCGGCCAGGGCATGCGCGGCCGGTGCGCCCACCGGTTGTCGCCCTCGTGACCGGGCTCGTCGGCCCAGGCGGGGTCGTTGAGCAGCCCCACCTCGTCGCCCATCCACAGCACCGGCAGGCCGCCCCAGCCGAGCACCACCGCGTGGGCCAGCAGGATCCGGTCCACGGCGAGGGGGTCGCCGCACTCGAGCCCGGCCAGGCTGGCCAGCGTGCCCGAGATGCGTCGGTCGCCGGTGGCGGGGTTGTGCTGGAAGACCAGCCCGCGGGCCCAGGACCCGGGGAAGTCGCCGCTGTAGAAGTCCGCGAGGAACGACCGGTGGCTCCACCCGTGCAGCCCGACGGCCGCGGCGTCTCCGTCGTCGATGGCCCAGCCGATGTCGTCGTGGCACCGGGCGTAGGTGATCCACGCGGTCGAGGCGGGGATCGGGTCGAGCTGCTGGAGCGCCTCGGTGGCGAGCCGGACGTCGCCCGCGGCGAGCATCGACCAGACCTGCACCATGAGTCCGTTGTGGTAGGCGAGGTCGCTGACCTTGCCGTGGTGACGGCCCTTGCCGAGGTACTGCACGAGGTCACGGGGGCCGACGATCGCCTCCGCCTTGAAGATCGTGGCGGGCGCGGCCAGCCTGGTGACGGTGCGCAGCGCCTGGGTGAGGGCGTGCACCTCGGGCTGGTTCTGGCAGGCGGTGCCGAGTCGCTTCCACGTGAACGCGATGGCGTCCAGCCGGATCGCCTCGACACCGTGGTTGGCCAGGTGGAGCACGATGTCGGCGTACTCGCAGAAGACGTCCGGGTTGGCCCAGTTGACGTCCCACTGCCAGCTGTTGAAGGTCGTCCAGACCCAGCCGTCGAGGTCGTCGTCCCAGGTGAAGCTGCCCGGCGCGAAGTCCGGGAACACCTCGGGCAGGGTCGCCTCCCACGCGTCGACGGCGGTCCGGTCGCGCTCGACGTGGAAGTAGTCGCGGTAGCGCTGCTCCCCCGCCCGGGCCCGCACGGCCCACTCGTGCTCGGCGGCGACGTGGTTGAGCACCAGGTCGAGGCAGAGCGAGATCCCCTCGCCGCGCAAGGTGCCGGTCAGGTCGCGCAGGTCCTCCATGGTGCCGAGGTCCTCGCGGATGCTCCGGTAGTCCATGACCGCGTAGCCACCGTCGTTGTCGCCCGGCCGGGGCTTGAGCAGCGGCAGCAGGTGGAGGTAGGTGACGCCGAGCCGCTGGAGGTAGCCGACGCGGTCGGCCACCCCACGCAGGGTGCCGGCGAAGCGGTCGACGTACGTCGCGTAGCCGACGGCCTCCGGTCGCTGGAACCAGTCCGGGGCCAGGGTGCGGCGCAGGTCGAGGGCGTGCAGCTCGTCGTCACGCTCCGCGAAGGCGCGCGCCGCGAGGGCGACGACCCGCTCGCCGACAGCGGCCGCGTCGGCGTACACCGACAGGCCGTCGAGGAGGTCCGGCCACCAGCGCTCGACCCGGGCCTCGAAGAGCTCCCGCCGGTGCGGCGGCAGGGCTCGCAGGAGCTCGGAGAGGTCAGGCGGCGGGACCGACATGGAGACATCCAACCGCACGGACGCGGCGTGCGGGTCAGACCGCGGCGCGGGCCGGGACGCCGTACGTCGTGGTGCGCTCACGCATCGGGCGCCCGATGCCCTCCCCGATGTCCCGGAGGTCGGCGATGGTCTTGGCCGAGCCGTGCTCGGAGCCGGCCATCCGGGAGATGGTCTCCTCCATCAGCGTGCCGCCGACGTCGTCGGCGCCGGCCCGGAGCATGGCCCGGGTGCCGTCGACGCCGAGCTTGACCCAGCTCGTCTGGATGTGGCGGATCGAGCCGTGCAGCATGATCCGGCCCATCGCGTGGACGGCGAGGTTGTCGCGCAGGGTGGGTCCGGGACGGGCGACGCCGGCGAGGTAGATCGGCGAGGAGGTGTGCACGAACGGCAGCGGCACGAACTCGGTGAACCCACCGGTCTCGTCCTGGATCCGGCGCAGCACCCGCAGGTGCTGGACCCAGTGGCGCGGGTTGTCGACGTGGCCGTACATCATCGTCGAGCTCGACGGCAGCCCCACGCGGTGCGCGGTGCTGACCACGTCGATCCAGGTGCGGGTGGGGAGCTTGCCCTTGGTGAGGATCCAGCGGACCTCGTCGTCGAGGATCTCCGCCGCGGTGCCGGGGATCGAGCCCAGGCCGGACTCCTTGCGCCTGGATGAGGAAGTCCTCGACGCGACAGGCCGGTGCGGGTCGCGCCGTTGACGATCTCCATCGGGGAGAAGGCGTGCACGTGCATGTCCGGCACCCGCTCCTTGACCGCGGCGGCGAGGTCGAAGTACGCCGTGCCCGGCAGCTCGGGGTCGATGCCGCCCTGCATGCAGACCTCGGTCGCGCCCAGCTCCCACGCCTCGGCCGCGCGGTCGGCGACCTGGTCCAGCGACAGCGAGTAGGCGTCGGCGTCCGTGCGCCGCTGGGCGAACGCGCAGAACCGGCACCCGACGTAGCAGACGTTGGTGAAGTTGATGTTGCGGTTGACGACGTAGGTGACCTCGTCGCCCACGGTGTCGCGGCGCAGGTCGTCGGCCAGCCGGCACACCTGCTCGAGGAGGTCGCCCTCGGCGGTCATCAGGGCCAGCGCCTGCTCGTCGGTGAGGCCCGCGGGGTCGGCCTCGGCGGCGCGCAGCGCGGCCCAGCCGTCGCCGGTGGTCTCGGTGATGGACGGTCGTCGCTGCGCCGTCCGGTCCCGCCCGCGGCGACGCTCGTCGCGCAGCTCGTCCCAGTCGCCGTACACGCTGTCGAAGTCGGCCCGCCGGTCCTCGGTGCGGCCGTCGGTGTCGATGCTCGCGTGCAGGTCGACACGACCGCGCCCGCCACCGTGCGACTCCAGGCCACCGTCGGGGGCCTGCCACGGCAGGCCGCTCGGACGTACGCCGTCGCGGGCCAGGCCGTCGGGCCCGGCCAGCGCCGCGACGTGGGAGGCGACGCGCGGGTCGAGCCACGGCTCCCCGGCCAGGACGTACTCCGGGTGCACCGTCAGCCGCGGCCGCAGCTCCAGCCCGGCCTCTGCGGTGAGCGCCCGCAACCGCTCCAGCGACGGCCACGGCCGCTCGGGGTTGACGTGGTCCGGCGTCAGCGGGGACACCCCGCCCCAGTCGTCGATCCCGGCGTCGAGGAGCGAGCCGGCACTCGCTGGTGTCGGTCAGGTTGGGCGGCGCCTGGATGCGCGCCTTGGGGCCGAGGACGATCCGGGTGACCGCGATCGCGGCGCGGTACTCCTCCAGCCCGAGGTCGTCGGCGTGGCGCATCGCGGTGTCGGGCTTGGCCCGGAAGTTCTGCACGATGACCTCCTGCAGCCCGCCGTACCGGCGGCCCACCGCGCGCAGCGCGAACACCGTCTCTGCGCGCTCGACCAGGGTCTCGCCGATCCCGACCAGCAGCCCGGAGGTGAACGGGACCGACAGCCGGCCGGCGTCCTCGAGCACCCGCAGCCGCACCTCGGGGTCCTTGTCGGGCGACCCGAAGTGCGCCAGTCCCTTCGTCTCGAAGAGCCGCCGCGAGGTGGTCTCGAGCATCATCCCCATCGACGGGGACACCGGCTTGAGGCGCGTCATCTCCTCCCACGACATGACACCCGGGTTGAGGTGCGGCAGCAGGCCCGGTCTCCTCCAGCACCCGCACCGCCATCGCGCGGACGTAGGCCAGCGTGGAGTCGTAGCCCTGCTCGTCCAGCCACGCCCGCGCCTCGGGCCACCGGTCCTCCGGGCGGTCGCCCAGGGTGAAGAGCGCCTCCAGGCACCCCAGCTCGGCACCCTCGCGGGCGATGGCCACGATCTCGTCCGGCGACAGGTACGGCGCCCGCCCCTCCCGCGCCGCCTGCGCCGGCGACTCCACGAACGTGCAGTAGTGGCACCGGTCCCGGCACAACCGGGTGACCGGGATGAAGACCTTCGGCGAGTACGTCACGACACCCGGCCGACCCGCGGCCACCAGCCCGGCGTCGCGCACCCGCGCGGCCACCGCGGCCAGCCGGTCGAGGTCCTCGCCGGTCGCCGCCAGCAGCACGGCGGCCTCGTCCACGTCCACGGCCGCACCCCGCTCGGCGCGCGCGAGCGCGCGGCGTACCTGCTGCGGGGTGGGCACCGGCTCCGTCACGACACCCATGCTCTCGCACCGCTGGGCGTCGGCGACACGGCGCCCGCCCGCTGGTGGGCAGACCGGCCGGGTCGCCGTCAGAGCACCCGGATCCACGGCGCGACGCAGGGGACGCCGTTGCCGTTGACCACGAAGAGCATGTAGTAGCCCGGCGGGACCAGGTTGCCGCTGGCAGGGACCTGCGCCGTGATCGTCGTTCCGGAGGTCGCAAAGGCGAGGGGTTGGGACCGTTGGTCGCTGTCGATCTCGTGGGTGTTCGAGCCTCCGCGTATGAGGACCACCCTCGTGATGCTGGCCGCCTCGGGGCAGGTGAGGGACAGCTGGGCACCCCTCGCCACCGTGACCGGGCTGCCGGTGATCGTGGGACGGGTGCCGCGGAACAGGTACGGCGGAGAGAAGACCTCTCCGTAGCGCGCCAGTCCTCCGCTGTCCTGTCCGGCGGACAGCACCCGGCCGTCGGGAAGCAGCAGTGCCGTCGCGTGGTACATCCGGCCACCCTGCTGCGGCGCCATCGGCGCCCACGACTGCGAGGTCGGGTCGTAGAGCTCGGGGACCTTGACCGGGCCGGTGTACTTGAAGGCGGCGCCGCCGCCGACGATCAGCACCTTCCCGTCTGGCAGCACGACCGTGTTGGCCAGCATCCTCGCGAAGCTCAGCGATCCGGTCGAGCGCCACCGCGGAGTGGCCTGGGATGAGGTCCAGGGTCTCGGCGGTGCGGGTCGGCGCACCGCCGCCGGCGGCCAGCACCTGCTGGGAGCCGGGCAGCAGCGCCACGGCGCCGTGCGACCGTTTGCCGTAGATCATCGACGCCACGGTCGACCATCGGTTGGTTGCCGGGTCGAACGACGAGGTGGTGCCCGAGGGACCGCCCAGCAGCACCCGCCCGGTGGCCGTCAGGTGCATCCGCGGGTACTGCCCGACCGACTTGTTGGCACTGACCGGGAGTCGACGCATGGTGTTGGAGACGGGGTCGTACTCGTCCACCGTCGGGGACGGGACACCCGGGCTGGCCGTGCCACCGAAGACCAGGACCCGCCCGTTGGCCAGTCCGACGTTGGTCGGGTACCACCTCTTCTGCCCCAGGGGCGCAGTACGGGTCCAGGTGCGGGCGATCGGGTCGTAGACGTCGCATTCCACCACGCCGATGGCGTCCTGCTTCTTCCCGGTGTTGGGGTCGTGCCCGCCGGCGATGAACAGGCGCCCATCGGGCAGCACGTTGTGGCCCGCGCAGAAGACGTCGCGCGGGGAGCTGAACTGAGCCTGCCGGATCACGCCTGTGCGCCAGTTCCAGGTCGCCACGTAGGAGGTGCGGTCGACGCCCGCGGCGCCCTCGACGTACTGGAAGAACAGCACGTCGTCGTTGCGCAGCAAGGTGGCGTGGATGGCCACGCCACCCAGGTTGAACGGCGGCGCCCAGGCGCCGGTCCGGTCGTTCGCGTGGCTGACGACGAGCCGGGTGGCCACCGCCACCGGGGGGACCGCCAGCGCCGTGGCCAGCACGGTCCTCCGTCGCAACCCTCGTGGGTCGCCAGAAACGTCCATGGTCCTCTCCCCCGCTCGATGACGTTCACGCACCGCGGCCGCCGTGCACGCGGAGCCGATGAGGAACGGCGTCGGGTCGATGCGCTCGGTCTCCCGGAGGGACGCGATCGCCGGTCGAGGTCGGCCGCACCGGACTCCCGTCCGAGCAGCACTTCGGTGGCACTGGACCTCCACGGTAGCCACCCTCTCGCGGAGACCGCATGCCCTTTTCCGGTGATAAGCACGCCCGTCTCGCGGACACCCGGGGATCCGTGGGCAGGACGGCGGTTGCGGGAGGATGAGGGATGCCCACGACCTCCCCGTCCGACCCGGTCACCGTCCTCGACGGCGGCCTCTCCACCGCCCTCGAGGGGCTCGGCGCCGACCTCGGCTCCTCCCTGTGGACGGCCAGGCTGCTGAGCGAGGACCCCGGGCTGCTCGTCGCGGCCCACCGCGCCTACTTCGACGCGGGCGCCCAGGTCGCCATCGCGGCCAGCTACCAGGCCAGCGTCCCCAGCCTCGTGGCGGCGGGGTTCGACGCGGAGGAGGCGGCCCGGCTCATCACGTCGAGCGTCGCCCTCGCCCGCCGGGCCCGCGACGAGGCGTCCGCCGGAGGCGACCGTGGTCTCCTCGTGGCCGCCTCCGTCGGGCCGTACGGCGCGGTGCTGGCCGACGGCTCGGAGTACCGCGGCCGCTACGGGCTCTCCGCGTCGGAGCTGCGCGACTTCCACGCCCCCCGACTCGAGCTGCTCGCCTCGACCGGTCCCGACCTGTTCGCCGTCGAGACCATCCCGGACGTCGACGAGGCCCGCGTGCTGGTGGAGCTGCTCGACGAGGTCGGCATCCCCGCGTGGTTCACCTACTCGGTCCGGGAGGGCCGCACGTGTGCCGACCAGTCGCTGACCGAGGCGTACGACGCCCTGGCCGGCTCGTCGGCGATCGTCGCCGCCGGCGTCAACTGCTCCCACCCGGACGAGGTGCTCGGTGCCGTGGAGGCCGGCGTCGCGGCCACGGGCCTGCCCGCGGTCGCCTACCCCAACAAGGGCGGCAGCTGGGACAGCGCCACCCGCACCTGGGAGGGCGCGACCGGTCTGGATGCTGCGTCCGTGAGCGCATGGGTCGCGGCTGGGGCGCGGTACGTCGGCGGGTGCTGCGGCACCGGGCCGGCCGACATCGAGGCGCTGTCCCGCGCGGTGTCTGCCTGATCAGTCGGTCCGGGCGAAGGGGACCGAGGTGTAGAGCACCCGCTGGAACGCCTCGGCCGGAGCCCCCTCGAAGGGTGGCTCGCCGGTCGAGACGAAGGTGAGCGTGAGCCGGTCGCCGTCGACCGTCCACGTGTAGCGCGACGAGCCCGTCGTACCGAGCGGGAACAGCACCAGCTGGTCGCCGTCCACCCGGTAGTCCTGGCGGTCGACGAGCACCGCCGGCCGGTCCGGATCGGCCAGCCGGAGGTCGAGGGACGCCAGCGTCGATCTCGAGGGCGAGGGTGACGTCCCGGGAGGCCGGGACCTCGGCCAGCACCTCGTCGACCCAGGCGCCCAGACCGGCCGCGGTGAGCGTGGCCTTCACCTGCGCGCGCGTGAGGGGCTCCGACGTCCACCGCCCGTCGATGGGGGTCCGTGGCTCCCCGGTCTCCACGGGCGGGGCCGGGCTCGGGGGGCGGTCGTCGCCGTCGCGGGTCACCGCGACCCCGACGCCGGTCGCCAGGACGACGGCAGCGGCCGCCGAGGCACCGACGCTCCAGCGGCGCCGGGTCTGCCGGCGCGCCTCGGCGCGGACCTCCGCGACCGACCCCCGGGGCACCCAGCCGTCGTCGAGGTCGAAGGCGTCTCGCAGTCGCTCGTCAAGAGACATCGTCGGTCACGTCCTCGTCCAGCAGGGTCGCCAGGCGCTTGCGCGCCCGGTGCAGGTGGTTCCAGCCGGTCGACACCGAGCAGCCGACGATCTCGGCGACCTCGGGCATCGGCCGGTCCTCGAAGTAGAAGAGCACGACCACGGCGCGCTGCTGCCCGGGCAGCGCACGGACCGCGGCGAGCACGTCGTCGTGCGGCTCGCCCGGCGGCGCGGTCCCGGTCGTCGGGTCCACCGCCCTCAGCTCCAGCACGGGTCGCTGCCAGTCCCGGTGGCGTTCGCGCTGGGCCCCGCGGATCGCCACGCGGCGTACCCACAGGTCCGGACGGTCGTAGCGCGCCACCTTCGCCCAGTGCCGGTAGAGCTGCACGAAGGCGTCCTGGGCGATCTCCTCGGCGACGCGGTCGTCCCCGACCACGTGCCGCACGGTGCGCGCGACCCGACGGAACTCGGCGACGAACAGCTCCTCGAACCCGTCGTCGCCGGCGCTGCGGACCATGGTCTCCATGGTCCTCGACGTCGCCGCCGCAGTGTCGTCCATCGCCCTCACCTCCACCGGGTTACAGGCACGGAGGTCGCAGGAGTTCCACTCCCCGGTGAGCCGGATCAGGCCGGCCCGGATCGGGCCAGCCTGATCACGCCATCCGGATCACGCCATCCGGATCACGCCAGGGCGGCGAGCAGCTCGGCCTTGCTCTTCCGCGAGTAGCCGGCGAGCCCGCGAGACCGGGCCTCCGCGCGGAGCGCGGTCACCGTCCAGCTGTCGTCGGGTCCGGCGGCGGGTGCCGCGCTGGCGGTGGGCTCGACCGGCGGGGCCGGAGGGGACACCTCGGCAGGCGCGGCCGCCACGGCCGCCACGGCCGGCTTGTCGGGCTTGCCGGGCTTGTCCGACGCGTCCGGCGCCGCCGCCAGGGTCGGTCGGGACACTCCGACCGAGGCCTTCGGCGCCGGCTGCTGCGACTTGGCCAGCTTCTTCTCCAGCTTGGAGACCCTGGCGCTCGATCCCGCGGCGTCGGCACGCTCCTTCTTCGCCCGCTTCATCCACTTCGCGGCCTTGGCCTCGGCGTCCTTGACGGCCGCCTCGAGCTTCTTGACGCGGGCCTCCAGCTTCTTGGTGCTCGCCTTGAGCTCCTTGTCGCGCGAGGTCGGGCCGGCCTTCTGCTTCTTCTTCGCAGCGTCCTTCTTCGAGTCCTTGCTCGGCGCCTGCTTCTTCTTCGCGACGGTCTTCTTCGCCATGTCCACCTCCGGGTTGGCCCCCATCATGACCGGCCGCGGGGGTCCTGACCATGGGCGGCGACCAGCATCCGGAGGCGGGATCGCTCGCCGTTCGAGTGTGGGTTCGGTGTCACCAGGTGGCACCGAACCCACACACAAGTATTCGCCGGGGGTCGGCAGGCCAGCCGGCAGACACGAAGACCCCCGGCCTGCGTGGCTGCAGGACCGGGCCTCGGGTGGAGCCGCCTGTCAGAGTCGAGCTGACGACCTCATCGATTCACATGAGGGTCCCAGGATCCAGCAGCGATCGGCTGGAAACCGCTCTCACCTGCACAGATGCGGTCCCAGGAATGGGTCAGGAACCTGCGTCCATTCCAGTCACTCAGTGCGTGAGCCGAACAGCCGATCTTCCGACTACGGAGGAGGTCGCAGGTCCAAATCCTGTCAGCCCGACCGTGTGATGTCTCAGGACATCCCGGACACCCGAACCCACGGAAACGTTCGACGCTGGGCGACGCCGCGGCATGCAGCGCGTGCTCGACAGTCGTCGAGCCTCCACGGGACGGCCCCATCCGGCCCACGCGGCAATCACCCACGCTGACTTGTCCTCTTTCTGCACACGTCGTCGACGCGGCCAGCCCGAGGATGACCCGACACCGCTCGGCCATCGCAGACGGTCACCTGTGACACACTTGCGGCGCAATGAGTGAGACACGGCTCTGGGCGCCGTCGCAAGCAATGGCGTTCACTGGGAGGCTCGGCCCACCACCCGTGCCGGACGCTGGGCGCTCCGCCCGCAATGAGGCCCTCCTGAGACAACGCCAGCAGACCATGTGCCTTCTCCTGTCCTGGGAGCGACTGGACGATGCGCGCGACTGAGCCTTTCGACCTTCTCTTCCGGGACGTCGAGATGGATGCGCGCATCACCGACGTCGGCATCCGCGGGGGCCGCGTGGCGGCCATCGGCAACCTTCATGCGAGCAACGCCGCGCGCGTTGTCGCTGGCGACGGCGCTGCCCTGCTCCCTGGGCTGCATGACCACCACCTTCACGTGATGGCCGCGGCAGCTGCCGCCGATTCGGTTGATTGCACGCATGTCATGAGCCTCGCCGAGCTCACCGAGGTCCTGCGCGATGCCACCCCTCGGCATGGGTGGGTCCGGGCCGTCGGCTACCACGAGACGCGTGCGGGGCCGCTCGATGCTGCCACGCTCGACCGAGCCGTCCCCGACGTGCCAGTGCGAGTGCACGACCACACCGGCGCCCTCTGGATCCTCAACAGTCGCGCACTCGATATCGTCGCCCCCTGCCTCGACAACGGTGGGGATGTCGAACGCGACTCGACCGGTCGGCCGAACGGCCGCCTGTGGCGATACGACCGTCGGCTGGGCGACGCCATCGGCCGTCAGGCCCCAGACCTGAAGTCGTTTGGCACACGGTTGGCGTCGCTGGGGATAACCGGCGTGACCGATGCGACCCCCGACCTGGACGCCAGTGCCGTGACGGTTCTCGCCGAAGCCCGCAGCCTCGGCCACCTGCCCCAACGCGTAACTCTCTTGGGAGCCCCCGCCGGGGTCGAGCTACCCCCGGGGATCCGACGGGGGCCGACAAAGTTGCACCTTCGGGACCACGACCTCCCCGACGTTCAGCTCCTGGCGGAGACCGTCCGAGCCAGCCATTCCCGCGCGCGCCCGGTCGCCCTGCACTGCGTCACTGCGGAGTCCCTCCTCCTGGCCCTGGCTGCCGTGGATCTTGCGGGCCCGTTGCCGGGTGACCGGATCGAGCATGCATCCGTCGTACCGCCGGGCGTGAGCCAGCACATGAGTGATCTCGGTGTCAGCGTTGTCACCCAGCCGGGCTTCATCAGGGTGCGAGGGGACGACTTTCTGGCTCATCTCGGGCGTGAGGAGGCGAGCTGGCTCTACCCGTGGAAGTCGCTGACGGATGCGGGCATACCGGTGTCCGCATCGAGCGATGCCCCCCACGGGCCACTCAGCCCGTGGTCAGTCATGGACATCGCCCACACGCGCACCACGAGCGCGGGGGCCGTGCTCGTCGCAGCCGAGGCCGTCGACCCGTCGGTGTCCCTCGACAGCTATCTGTCGGCGCCAGAGGCACCGGGTGGACCGCGTCGATCCGTCGCCCTGGGCGCTCAAGCCGACATGGTGCTCCTGGACGGGCGTCGGGACGAGGTCCTCAGGAGGTTGCCCGACAACCCTGTCCGACTGACCGTCATGGGCGGCCGGCCCGTCTACGACCGACACGGCGTATCGCGGCCGGAGAGTGACTCCCGGCCGTGATGCGCAGCCGGCGATCAAGCACTGCTTCGCGTGCGCCGACCATTGTCAACGTCGCGATCTCTCATCGCAGTCCCAACGGATGACCCAGTGCGATACACCGTAGGAGTCATCCGAGTGGTCAACGACGACGTCGCGTACCCGGACATCCGCGAGGTCTCGGAGGAGGCCTGCACCCTTCGACATCAACTGCCCGGCAAGGTCGAGGTCGAGGTCCGCGAGCGCGCGACTGTTTCCCTCGGCCAGTGCTCGGAACACGAAGTCGTCGTACTGGGCAGCTCGACGATCGAGATGACCCGGCGCCTTCTCCGATCGGCACGCAGATCCGTTCGCCATCACCAGCAAGCCGCCGGCGCCGCGGACCGCGTCACCCAGCAGGTGCTCCCCTACACGCTGTCCGAGGTCGTCGGCGCTTCGCACGCGCGCCGGAGCATCGGCGCCCAACCAGCCGACGGCATCGGTACACGCAGCTCGCAACGCTGACACGGGGTCGTGCAGCGACGCGTACGCCGGCAGCAAGGCCGGCACCGGTGGAGCGATGACTATCCTCACGCCAACCCCCGGATGGCGCGCGCGGGGGGTCTCCGCCCAGCGATGGACCACACCATGTCCACGGTCTGCCGCGTCTCGACGACCTCGTGCACGCGGTAGATCCGGGCGCCGGCCAGGGCACAGACCGCGGTCGCCGCGAGTGTCCCGATCAGCCTTGATCCCACCGGTTGGTCCAGCGTCTCGCCGACGAAATCCTTGTTCGACAACGACACGAGAACCGGAAATCCTGTATCGACCATCTCGCCGAGCCGACGCGTGATCTCCAAGGAATGGAAGGTGTTCTTGCCGAAGTCGTGGGCGGGGTCGATCACGATCGAGTCGGGGCTCACACCCGCGGCCATTGCGCGGCGCGCATAGGCGATCGTATCGGCAACAGCCGACGCCACGACGTCGTCGTACTCGACGCGGTGAGGCCGCGTTCGCACCGCCGCTCCCCCGGTGTGCGTGCAGATGAGCGCCGCTCCGTGGGCGGCGGCCACGTCCACGAGCTCGGGGTCGGCGCCGCCCCAGGCGTCGTTCAACACGTCCGCCCCAGCCGCGCACACGGCGTCCCCGACGGCAGCGCGCCACGTGTCGACCGAGATCACGAGGTCGGGATGGCTTTCCCGGACGGCGGCCACGAGGTCGACCACCCGGGCCTTCTCCTCGGCCTCCGTTATCTCGATTCCCGGTGCGGCCTTGATGCCGCCGATGTCGACGACCTCCGCACCCTGCTCGACCACCAGAGCGACGCGCTCGATGGCCTTGTCCTCCGACCAGGTGGCGCCCTTGTCGTAGAAGGAGTCGGGTGTGCGATTGACGATCGCCATCATCAGCGCCTGGTCGTCGGCGAAGGCGCGCCGCCCGAGCTGCAAGGTCATGAACGGAACCCCACTGCCGGCGGACGCTCGATGGTGGACACGACTCGCGCGTCCCTCTCGAGACCGGGTCCGAACTGAGTCAACGGAACTGCTGCTTCGACATCGAACGTGGCTCGAGACAGCGCAGCCGCCAGGATCTCGGTGGCCATTCCTCCCAGGTCACGCAAGGCTTGGTGTCGATGTGCGCGCCGCCCGAGATCGACCTGAGCCACGGCCTCCAGACCGTGAGTGCGCAGTGTGTCGATCAGGGCCGCCAGCTCGACCGCATAACCGGTCGGCACAGACATGGCTGCGAAGTGCGACCGTCGGATGCCCCACTCCCCCGCCAGCGGCTGGACCAGTCCCGCAAGCTCAGGGAAGAGCATCGCGATCAGGGGGCGTGCGACGAGTTCGGTGACTCGACCTCCTTCGTACGCTCCTTCCTGACCAGGACGCTCGTAGAAGCCCTTCACGAGCGCGACGTTCGGGTCGTACAACAGGGGTCCCAAGATCCCAGGCACGAAGTGCGTGTCCCAGTCGAGAAGGTCGGCATCCATGAAGACGACAAGGTCGCCGGAGGTGACGAAGAGGCTCTTCCACATGGCCTCCCCCTTTCCCGGGTACGTCCCCAGGTCTGGGCGGATCTCGGAAGACCTGTGCACCACGGCACCGGCGTCGGAGGCGACCGAGTAGGTGGAGTCCGTGGAGTCACTGTCGATCACCACGACCTCGTCGATCAGAGACACGGTGTCCATGAGTGCCTCACGAACTCGTGAGACCACGTCGCCAACCGTGGCGGCTTCGTTCCGGGCTGGAACGACCAGGCTGACGCTGGTGCCGCGACGTGCCTCCAGGAGCGATTCGAGCGTCCAGTCGTGCCAGTGGAAGGTCTTGATGCCCGACTGGGCGGGTGCGAACAGGGCGGCAGGGCCACTGGCCACGTCACCGTTCGAGCAGAGCGTCTTGCCGACGACACCCACGCTGCCGACACCCTGCGCGGGAGCGACCTCGATACTCACCGGGACGACACCAGCCGCGGCGCGCTGCTCGTACGGCGCCTCCGGGGCGCTCCATCGCGCCTCTTCAGCACGCTCCAACCCGCCTCGCCAGGGCTCACGATCGCTCCGACTCCTGCCATGGCTCGAGCATACCGTTAGATCATTGCCACAAGCACGTGGCGCGAAGCTCCGCGACGAGTGCACGTTGCGGCTAGCCACGGCCGTGAATCAGTGACATGACCTCTGATCTCGCGGCGTCGTTCGTGCGGAGGATGCCGCGTACCGCAGAGGTGACCGTCACCGCGCCAGCCTTCTTCACCCCGCGCATGCTCATGCACAGATGCTTCGCCTCGACCACGACCACGACGCCCAGGGGCTGCAGTAGCTCCTCGAGCGTGTCGGCGACCTGGGTGGTGAGGCGCTCCTGGACCTGGGGACGCTTGGCATAGACGTCCAGGAGGCGGACAAGCTTCGACAAACCCACGATCCGCCCGTTGCTGGCGGGGATGTAGCCGATGTGCGCGACCCCCGTGAACGGGACGAGGTGATGCTCGCAGAGTGACCACAGTTCGACATCCTTGACGAGCACGAGCTCGTCATGGCCGAGCTCGAAGGTGGTCGACAGAACATCGGCCGGCTGCTGCCGGAGACCCGACGTCACCTCGGCATAGGCCCGGGCGACACGAGCCGGCGTGTCTCGTAGCCCCTCGCGAGACGGATCCTCGCCGATCGCGTACAACAGCTCGCGCACCGCCGCTTCGGCCCGATCCGCGTCGAACACGGGTCCACCCGTGCGACACGAGCCGGATCCACGTGCTGACGCCGGCGAAGGAACCTCGCTCCTCGTGGCCATCTCAACTTCCAATCTGAGGCTCACTGACTGCCTCATGCAGTCCGTGCTCAGGCGGACAGGGCCCGCCGCGCACCCGGATGAACGCGTTTGCAACTATCTATATTAGTGCTAACCTCTTAATTATCAATCTGAATGGAACGGTTGATGGGACTCCACACCCAGCAACCCACCGCAGCAACGCCAAGGAATGCAGCGCGGCACGAAGCAGCTGCGGAAGGAGTCAGGATGACGCTGGCCGACAACGGGAACGAGTACGCCGGCCGGGTCGCCATCATCACCGGAGCCGGTCGAGGGCTGGGGCGTGCCTACGCAATCGCCCTGGCCGCTCGCGGTGCTCATGTGGTGGTCAACGATCCAGGATCGGGCCTTGACGGCTCCGGCGAGATAGACGACACCGCGGGAGCGGTCGTCGCAGAGATCCGTGCCGCCGGCGGGACCGCGATCGCGGACTATGCCAGCGTGACCGACCCGGACGGCGTCCAGGCCATGGTCGCCAACACCATCACACAGTTCGGTCGGATCGACATCCTGATCAACAACGCCGGAATCCTGCGTGATCGCTCCTTCCACAAGGTCCAGCTCGACGACGTCCTGGCGGTGATCGACGTGCACCTGACCGGATCCTTGCGATGCACCCACGCGGTCTGGCCACTCATGCGCGACCAGGGCTACGGCCGCATTCTGTTCACGTCCTCCCAGAACGGCACGTACGGCAACTTCGGCCAAGCCGGCTACGCGACCGCGAAGGCAGGCGTGCTCGGCCTGATGAAGGTGCTGGCGATCGAAGGCGAGTCCAAGAACGTCCGGGCGAACACCATCGTCCCTGTGGCCCAGTCCCGCATGACCGTCGGCACGATCATCGAGGACGAGTCCGATGCCGACCGCCTGCCCACGGAAGCCGTGGCAGCAGGAGTGCTCCACCTGGTCGGCGAGCACGCCCCCAACGGCACGATCCTCAACGCCGGCGGCGGTTGCTTCTCCGTGACCGAATTGCCGGAGACACGGGGCGCGTTCCTGGGGATCGACGCCACACTGGAGGACGTCCGGACGCACTGGGACGAGATCACAGCGGGCGGTTATGTGGACGTCCTGCCCAACGGCCCTGCACAGTTCGCCAAGTTCCTCGGCATGCAGGAACAGCAGTCCGTCGGCATCAGCAGATGACGTCGACGAGCCCCCACCGCAGGGCTGCGTTGGCATCGATCTCGACACCGGTCAGCATGAACCAGTTCGCCCGCTGGCGCCCCATCCGCTGAACCAAGGACCAGGTGCCACCCGCACCCGGAATCAGGCCCATGGCGATCTCAGGAAGTCGGAACGTCGCATCCGGGCTGGCGATGACGTGGTCCGCGAACGCCAGGAGCTCGACTCCGGCACCCGCACTCGGACCCTGCGCGTGGACGGTCACACGATCGGCGACCCGGGACAATGACAACGCGGGGTGACGAGTCCCGCGCACAGCGTGCGCCGTGGCCGGGTCGTCGACCGTGCCGAACTCGGTCAGGTCACCGCCGGCGGAGAAGCTGGCTCCTGCACCCCGGAGCTCGACACGAAGCCCGGGCGACAGCTCAGCCAGCTCCAGGGCCTCGACGAGCGCGTCGCGCAGACGGGAGTTGAGGGCGTTGCGGGTCGCCGGTCGGTTGAGCGTGATGCTCAGGACACCGTTGCTCGACTCGACAAGAACGACCTCATCCGGCTCCACCCTCACCTTGGGGGCGGGCTTCGACTTCAGCCACGCCTCGTACTGATGGCTTCCCATCAGCGTGGAGAAGACCGCTGATTCGGCCCAGATACCGGCTGCTGCCGGCAACGAAGCCGAGACGCGGGTCAGCGAGACGAGGGCGTACGCGCCCAGCGGCGCATGATCGACGGCGTCCTGGACCGCGGCCACCTCAGCGACGTTGGCCGCGACCACGTCGAAGGCTTCGACCAGATCCCCTGCTTCCTGGGGCCACTCCGCTGCAACCAGCAGCGTGACAGCCGGGATCTCCCGCAGGTACGTCGCCACAGTCTGCACATCGACGTCCCATGACCTGGGTTCGACGATCAACAGTCCCGCCCCGGAGAGGACGCCAGCATCGTCAACGACACTGAGCCGCCCCGCCGCGCTGGCGAGACGGCTCACGTCGTCGAGATGGAAGGACCCCATGGGATCAGTGTCAGCCGGCGGACCGCGCGTCGTCGACCTGGGGCCCACGAATGTCCCGGCCCGCCTGATAGAGCGCCGCGAACGGCTCGAGGCTGGCGCCGAGCTTGCCGAGGAGGGTCTCGGCCGTGTGCACGTCCTTGTCGACGAACTCCGCCGTGCTCCGCGAGAAGCCCGCCGCCGAGCCGCCACGGCTCACCATGCCGACGACTGCGCTGTTTCCACTGCCGTGCGACATGGCCTCGTACAGCGTCTTCTCGTCGAGGTCGAGCGTCTTGGCGAGCTCCGACAAGCACGGAGACGACGCCGATGTGCGCGCCGAACGCCGCGTTGTTGAGCAGTTTCACCTTCATGCCCGTGCCGACCGGACCGAGATGGATGACCGGGTCGCCGTACGCCGAGAGCAGCGACTCCGCCTTCACCCACGCCTCCTCCCTTCCCCCGACGAAGAGGGTCAGCTCCCCGGCCTCGATGTTGTGCGGCCCACCGCTGACGGCAGCGTCGACGTAGAAGGCACCCTTCGCCTCGAGCCTGGCCTCGACCTGCTCCGACGTGCGGGGGCTGCTCGTCGTGTGGAGGATGACGATGGTGCCGGGCTCGACCGCATCGACGAGACCCCCGTCCGCCAGCACGAGCTCCTTCACCTGGTCGTCGCTGAAGAGATTCACCACCACCGCGTCGGCACCCTGGGCGATCTCGTCGATCCCGAGAGTCACCTCGGCACCGTCAGCGGTGAACTCGTCCTTCTCCCAGTCGAAGCGGTAGTGCACGCGCACGGAGTGTCCCGCCGCGATCAGTCTCTGCATCATCGGTCGACCCATGCGGCCCGCACCGAGGAAACCTACCTGCGCCATCTCGTGGCTCCTTTGCCGATCTGTGGACGAGGAAGGGTCCCGCCTCGGCCGGCGCCGCGACGGGACCCTCCACCGGTGAATCAGGCGCGCGGGAAGTTGAAGATCTTGCGCGCGTTGCCCTCAACCATCAGACGGGCCTCGTCCTCGGGAACCTCGGACATCTGCTCCGCAAGGATCTTGCGGGTGTGCGGCCAGTTGGCGTCCGAGTGCGGGTAGTCGCTCTCGAAGAGGATCTGCTCGATGCCGATCTTGTGACGCTCGTCGATACCGACCTGGTCGGAGACGAAGCAGCCGTAGATGTGGTCCTTGAACAGCTCCGAGGGACGCTGCTCGGCGTTGATGTTGCACCAGTAGCGGTGGCGCTCCCACGAGTAGTCCGTGCGCTCGAGGATGTAGGGGATCCAGCCCGTGCCACCCTCGGACGAGGACGAACTTCAGGTTCGGGAACTTGTAGAACGTCGGGGACATCAGCAGGTCGACCGTCGCCATGATCGAGTTCATGCCGAACAGCGCGATCTGGATGAACATGTCACCGTCAGGAGCCGTGCCGAGCGGGACGCCGCCGGAGCCGAAGTGCGCCGACAGCGGGAGGTCCGCCTCTTCGGCGGCCTTGAAGATCGGGTCCCAGTGGTCGGTGTGGAACGACGGCAGGCCGAGCTTGTGCGGCGCCTCGAGGAAGGTGACCGACTTCGCGCCCTTGGCGGCCGTCCGCTCGATCTCCTTGACCGACGCGGCGACGTCCCAGAACGGGATCATCACGAGCGGGATCTGACGACCTGGGTCGTAGGCGCACCACTCATCAAGGATGAAGTCGTTGTACGCGCTGATGCACGCGGAACCGAGCTCCTTGTCCTTCGACTGCCAGAACGTCGACCCGGCGAAGCCGCCCATGTTCGGGAAGCACATCTGGGCGTGTACGCCCTCGATGTCCATGTCGGCGAGTCGGCTCTTGATGTCGTGGCAGCCGTCGCGCATGTCGTCGTAGGAACGCGGGTCCATGCCGAACTCGCGCGGGTGCTTGCCGGCAACGGCGTTCAGCGCGAAGTTGCCTCGCACGTCGCCCTCGTAGATCCACGCGTCGTTGCCGTCCGGCAGCGTCTCGATCCGGGGCGCGACGTCCTTGTACTTCGCGGGCAGGCGGTCGAGCCACACACGCGGGTGCTCGATCACGTGGTCATCGACGGAGATCAGTTGTGCGTCGTCGGGCAGGCCCATGATGCCTCCTCATTTCTCTCGTCATGTTTCGTGGCGGTTGATGTCGTTGAATCGGGAAGAGCGACGTGCTCGAAGCGGAGCCTCAGAGCTCGAGGCCCATGTTGTGGAGGGCGGACTCGGCCGCCGCGAGAGCGACACCCACTTCGGCCCCCGCCGCTTCGGCGAGAGCGACCATAAGTCGGGTGTCCTTCTGCAGCAGCGGGCCGGCCGTGCCGGCGGATCCGCTTGAGGTCCCAGTCATCGCCGCCGACCATGTTGACGCCGAAGCTGCGGCCGGAGCCGTTGGTGAGGACGAGCTTGAGGCTCTCGGGGTCCACCCCGACCTGCTTGGCGATGGCGAAGGCGCTCTCGGCGACTCCCATGTTGGCCGTCAGCAGGAAGTTGTTGATGATCTTCGCGTTCTGCGCGGCACCCACGGGGCCGAGGTACGGGATGCAGGTTGCTGTACTGCTCGAGGATCGGCTTGACCTTCGCGACGGCCTCAGGATCGCCGGCCGTCATGACCAGGAGCGACTTGTCCTCCGCCGCGTGGCCACCCCCGCTGACGGGCGCGTCCACCACACCGACGCCGTAGCCCGCTGCGACCTTCTCGATCTCTCGGACCGTGTCCGGGTGGACCGTCGAGTGGATCACGATGACCGAGCCAGGCTTCATGGAGGCGATCGGAGCATGCGGCACCGGACTCCCGTCGCCCTCGGGACGCCAGCTCGCCGAACAGGACGTCCTTGACGTCGTCGTCGTTGCGCACGACGAGCACGACCACGTCGCTCTGCGCCAGGAGGCCGGTCGAGGTGGTCGAGTGGTGGCCGCGGTGTCGGCGTACTCCTCGAGGGCCTCGGCGTCGGGCCCACAGCTGGACCGGGACGCCGGAGTCGGCCAGCACGCGGGCCATCGGGCCGCCTTGGCTGCCCAGGCCGATCCAGCCGACCTTGAGCGTGGTCACCGGTGCCGTGATCGTCACTGCTGTCTCCGTCCGTGCATGTGCGGCACTGGCGCTGACGGTGTGACCCGCGCCACTGTGTCGCTCGACATTACAGCGAAGGAATCATCGAACTCAATGGTTTGGTGACACGTGTTCTAAGTATTTTGTCACCCGAACGCCGGGGTAGGTTCGACAATCTATCGAACTTAGCTGTCACAATGTTTGCCGGGATCATTGCCGCACAGGGGCATCTGTAGTTCGATAGGGTGTCAACACATCGACTGGACTATGCGAGGACCAACCATGGAGTCTGAGCGATCATCCGCGCCTGATGTCTTCAAGGCGCTCGGCGACCCGGTCAGGTGGACCATCATCCGCCACATGGCCGAGACAGCCCGAACTCGCCGGTTCGGTCCTGGACGACGCTCCTGTCGATCTCCCGGCCGACCATCTCGTACCACATCCGCATCCTCACGCAGGCCGGTCTCGTGGAGGTCAGCAAGCGCGGGCGCAACCACTACTACACGCTGCGCCACGACGTACTGCGGAACGTCCTGGCCGAGCTCAACGCACTGTTGCCGGGCCTCCAGCTGGTGCACGACACAGGTGACCCGGACCACGCCGCAGCCGATCGGAGCTGCGACCCGAGCGCCCAGGTCGCTGCCGACGTGGTGAACAGCCGAGCACCGAGGCAGTCCTTGCTCGCGACCCGCGAGTGGCGTCGCGCTACTCACACTCAACCGCCCGGGCACCCGCAACGCGATGAACGTCGAGCTGACGCGGGAATGGAATCGCGTCCTCGACGAGCTCGTCCGACGACAGCGAAACGCGGTGCCTGGTCGTCACCGGAGCCGGCACGTCGTTCTGCGCCGGCGCCGACCTCTCCTGGCTCGACCAGGGCAGCCCCGACACCACGATCGACCGGCTGCGCAATCGGATGGTGCCGTTCTACGAGAGCTGGCTGCGCCCCCGACGGCTTCCGTTTCCGGTGATCGCGGCAGTGAACGGCCCGGCCATCGGCGCAGGCCTGTGCCTGGCGCTCTCGTGCGACGTCCGTTACGCGAGCCCGGAGGCCGTCTTCCGCACCCCCTTCATCTACCTCGGCACCCACCCCGGGATGGCGGCCACCTTCCTGCTCCCGGAAGCGATCGGGCAGTCGCGCGCCCGGGAGATGCTTTTCACCGGGCGGGAGGTCCGAGCTGACGAGGCCCGCGAATGGGGCCTCGTCTCCGAGCGTCGCGCGAGGACGTGGTCGCGCATGCGATCGAGGTGGCGACCCAGATCGCTGGCGGCCGGACCGGTCGCCGCGAGACTCACCAAGGCCGGGCTGGAGGCGTGCCGCCGACGGGCTCGAGGCCTCGATCCGCTGGGAAGTCGCTCGCCCAGCCGGTGACCTTGACGACCGAGGACATCCACGAGGGCATCGACGCGTTCCGGTCGGGCCGTCGCCCCGGTTCACCGGGCGCTAGACGCGACACTGAGCCGTGACCTACGTCGTCTCGCCCTGCTCGACCTCGATCGCGCCGAAGCGGCCTCGGTGAGCTGGCTCGGCTCCGCCGTACTCGGCGAGGAGTGCCTCCAGGAGTGACACCAGCAGCGCTCGACGTCGCGCCCACACGCTCGACAGCCTGGGCACCCAGAGCTGGCCGACGGGCCCATCCCCATCCCGAGGATGCCGACGTCCTGAGGCACGGCGAGGCCGAGCGAGCGGGCGGCGAACAGGACCGCCAGGGCGACGTCGTCGTTGAAGCAGGCGATGCCGACCGGGTCGGAACCGCCTTCAGCATCGTGGCGACGGCAGCTGACCGCGCCGGGGCCATCGAGCGGGACGCCGAACGAGGTACGGGCTCGGGAGGCCGCGCTCTGCGCAGACCGCACGGGCGCCCTCGGTCCGGCCGTGGTCGAACGGGTGGCCGCGCTCGTCGGTGAGGAATGCGTAGGCCAGCTGGCGGTAGCCCCGTTCGACGAGATGCTCGGCCTGGGCCCGCCCGAAGGCGACGTTGCTCCCGGCACCGTCGGAATCGACCGCGGTGCCGACGACCGGACAGCCCAGCTCGCGAAGGTCCTCGTGGTCCTGGCGGGTCAGTCCACCGAGGTCGATCACGCCGGCCGGACGCAGCGACTCCGCGACCTGCCGGAGCCGGTGGTGCGCTTCGGTGTCGACCGGGCCGGACAGCTGTACGACGGCGTTGAAGCCGTGCGCGGCAAGCCCCTCCGACAGAAGTCGACGATGTCCTGGATTCCCGGCATCGTCGTGAACGGGAAGACGATCATGACGATGTCGCTGTGGCCGCGGACCAGGGCGCGGCCGAGCCGAGGACGGCACATAGCCCAGCTCCTCGGCGGCCCGGCGGACCCGTTCGACGGTCTCGGCGCGAGAAGCGTTCGCCTTGCCCGTTGAGGACGTGGCTGACCGTCGTGCGGGACACGCCGGCATGACGGGCGACATCGATGCTGCGGGGCGGGTTCTGGCTCACCGTGGCAGCGTATTAGACGCGGCTGCACCTTCGCCGAGGTAGCTGCGCACGAGCTCGTCGCCGGCACCTGGCGGCGGGGCCGGACCAGGCCAGCGAGCCGCGCTGAAGGATCAGCGCATCGTCGGCGAAGTCGAGCGCGCGCGTAGCGAACTGCTCGATCATGATGACCGAGACACCCTTGTCCGAGTGCTTGCGAGGCCGTCGAACACGACGTCGACGAGCTGCGGCGCGAGACCGAGCGACATCTCGTCGGCGATCACGATCTTCGGCTGCACCATCAGCGCCCGAGCTCAGCGACAGCATCTGCTGCTCACCGCCCGACAGCGTGCCGGCGAGCTGGCGGCGACGTTGGCCCAGCACCGGGAAAGAGCTCGAAGGCATGGTCGAGGGCGGCGTCCTTGTCGATGCCCTTGTCGGCCGACAGCCCCATCCGCAGGTTGTCGATGACGGAGAGGCTACGGAAGACGCCGCGGCCCTCGGGCAGGTGGACGACGCCGGCACGGCGCCATCACGTGCCCGTGCTTGTTGGTGATGTCCTTGCCCTCGACCTCGACCGTGCCCGACGTGGACGTGACCAGCCCCGAGAGGACCCGCGCCAGCGTCGACTTGCCCGACCCGTTCGACCCCAGGACGGCGATCGACTCGTTGGCGCCGAGCTCGAAGCGACAGTTCGAACAGCGCCTGGGCCGGCGCCGTAGCGGACGCTGAGGTCGTTGACCTTCAACAGCGGTGCGCTCATGACCGGTCTCCTGCACTCGTGGCTCGCCAGCTCGAGCTCGGCCTGGCTGATGTGGATGCTCGTCGGATCTCCTCGCCGAGGTAGGCCGCGCGGACCGCCGCGTTGGCGCGGATCTCGTCGGGGGTGCCCTCGGCGATCTTCGACGCCGAAGTCGATCACGTAGACGTGAGTCGCAGAGCGCCGAGGACCATCGGCACGTCGTGCTCGACGAACAGCAGCGAGACGCCATGGTCGCGCGACGACCTTGCGCATGAGTGTCTGCGCAAGGTCCTCGGACTCTCGGCACGTCGAGACCCGGACGAGGGCTCGTCCATCAGCATGACCTTCGGGATCCGTCGCCAGGGCCCGACCGATCTCGACGCAGCCGGGCTCGTGCCGAGCGGCAGGCCGACGACGGCGCTGTGCTGGATCGTGGTGAGGTTGAGCGCGTCGAGGAGCTCGTCGACACGCGCGTCCTCGGCCGCGTCCTTCTTGGCGAAGAGGCCGCGGCCGGTGACGAGGTCGGTGACGATCCGGCTCTTGCTGTGCCGCACGCGGTAGGCCGAGCGCGAGGTGCTCGCGGACCGGTGAGCGAGGAGAACAGCTCCGGGTGCTGGAAGGTGCGGGCCAGGCCGCGACCGGCACGCAGCTGCGGCGCCGTCGCCGGTGACGTCCTCGCCGTCCATGAACACCGTACCGGTGGTGGGCTTGAGCAGTCCGGAGAGCACACCGAAGAGGGTGCTCTTGCCGGCGCCGTTGGGGCCGACCAGCCCGACGATCTGTGCCTGCCGGGACCTCGAGGTCGACGTCCTAGAGCGCGACGAGACCGCCGAACTTCATCGTGACGCCCTTCGCCTCGAGGCGGGGCGTGCTGTTCACGCCGTTCTCCTTCGTGCTCATGCGTGGCGCCCATGCTGCGGCCGCGCTGCCGCGCTTCGGGGACGGGTCGGGCGGGCCGGACGCCGGCGTCGACGCCGCGCGCTTCTCCGCCTTCTTGGCGCGACGCTTGATGATGTCGCCGGCCGATCTTGGGCGAAGGCGCCCTCCGGGTGCGTGGCCAGCGCGACGGCGCCGAGACCGAACAGGATGATCGGGACGTCGCCGACCGATGTCGGCAGGTACTGCTGGAAGAGCGCCGGCATGAAGTAGAAGATCAGGCCCGGCGATGAGCGCGGCCATGATGGAGCGCGAGCCGAGGGTCATCAGGACCGCGAGCCAGACCAGTCCGGTGAACGGCTGGAAGAAGTCCGGCAGCGTGGTCTGGTTGTTCATCGCGATGAAGGCGCCGCCCAGGGCGGCGACGTACGTCGCGAGAGCCGACACCAGCAGCTTCGACTGCAGGACGCGACAGGCCGATCGTCCTGGCACCGTCCTCGCTCCACCGGACCGCACCCAGCGCGAGGCCGGCGGTCGAGCGACGCAGGTTGATCACGAGCAGGGCCAGCACCACGAAGACCGCCAGCGCGAGGTAGGTGAACGCCAGTTGTCGATCGCGAACGATGGACGGTCGACCGGCTGTGCCGGAGCCGAAGTTGTACCAACGGGCCTGGGTGATGATCAGCGTCTGCGCCAGCGAGGCCGGCGGTCAGCGTCACCAGGGCGATGTAGAGCTCGCCGAGACGGATGGTGAGGACGCCGATGAGCAGGCCGACCGGGACGATCAACAGCGGACCGACAAGGGCCGCGACGCAGCGGGTCCCATCCGCGCAGCGTGGCCAGCTCGGCGACGAGGATCGCCCCGAACCCGGCGAAGCTGATCTGGCAGAGCCAGAGCATGCCGCCCTCACCCGTGACGAGCGTGTAGGAGAGCAGCACGATCGCGAGCACGATGCCGCTCGCGATCAGGCCTGCCCAGTAGATGTTGAAGACCTGGGGCAGGATCGCCACGACCGCGAGGAACGCGACGGAGAGCACGACCGGCATCGGGAACGCGGCCGATCTTGAGGCCGGTGCTCGGCACGACGCTGGGGTCGCCGCCCTGCGCGGCGATCGCCCGGTCGAGCGCTCCCCCGGTCGCCTGGTCACCGGCCTGGCCCCGCAGCGCGAAGTAGAGCAGGGCACCAGCATGAAGATGAACGGGATGCTGGGCAGGAAGTAGTGCGAGAAGCCGCTGTTCGGGTCGATCCACTTCTGCGGGACGGCACGCGGCGACGCCCGATGCAGCAGGCCGATGCCGCATCGCAACCGGGAGGTTCTTGAGCTTCGCGGCGACGACCGCGGCGAACGCGGTCGACATCAGCGGGGTCATGCCGCCGACCGAGAGGCCGGACGTCGGCGCGACGAGGATGCCCGTGAGGCCGGCAAGCATGGTGCTCACGGCCCAGACGCCCAGCGGAGACCCGGCCCGGGCTGGTGCCGCTCAGGCTGGTCAGCGCCCCCGAGTCGACCAGGGCGCGGACCTTCAGTCCGATGTCGGTGAAGCGGAGCACGCCGACGCCGACGATCAGCACGACCAGCAGGCCGACGTACATCGCGACCTGGTCGGCGTTCACGACCGCGCCCCCGAAGTGGAAGACCTTGAGCGGGACCGGCGCGAGGCCCGGGCCGTGACCGCGGTGAGCTGCCCAAGGCGAGCTCGACCAAGGGCGGCAGGGCGACGGAGAGCCCGAGCGTCGCCATCAGCTTGACGATCGTCGAACGACCCTGCAGGAACCGGAAGAGCACCACGTACAGCAGCACTCCCAGAGGGGCGCGAACACGCCCGAGCGACACGAGCGCGGACGGGACGATGCCCCAGCCATCCTCGACGTGCAGTTCGTAGTAGACGCGCGCGACGGCGAAGGCCATCGCCGCGAAGGACAGGTTGAAGACTCCGGACGCCACGTAGGTGATCACCAGAGAACCGGCACGCGATGGCGAAGATGGAGCCAGTCGCCAGGCCGGCAAGGATGTATGAGAGCACGGAAACTCCATCTGGTTCGGCATGAGCGGTGACCGGCGTACGGCCGGGTACCGAGGGTCCCTCATCCGACCCATACAGGTCAATAGTTTACCAATATTGATGTGTCATGCACCACATCGACCTTCGGAGAACGCGCTACCGGGCTCGACGGCGCACCACCAGCCTCTCGACAGTTTTATGGTTGCAAACTAGTGACTTCAATCACAACTTGGTGCAGTATCGGACTTCAATCGGACCAATCGGTTCGATAATTCGACAGTTATTGAGGTATCCACATGCGCCCCAGATCAGCAGCAGCCGCCATCACCGCGTCGCTAGCCCTGGCCCTTACGGCCTGCGGGGGCAGCGACAGCGCCAGCTCGGAGGGCCGGGGACGGCGGCCCCCTGAAGATTGGCGTCATGGCCTCCCTGACCGGCCCGTCCTCGGCGACCTTCAAGGTCACGCCGGACGCGGCAGACGCTCGGTTCAAGCAGTACATCGCGGACAACGGCAAGTGCGCCAGCCGTTTCAAGGACTACGAGTTGATCGAGGCCGACGACACCAACACCCCGCAGGGCGCCCTCCAGGCAGCGCAGCGCCTGGTGCAGCAGGAGCAGGTCGACGCCATCCTGCACGGAACCGCGGTCGTTCTACGGTGCCGCGACGTTCCTGACCACCGACCCCGAGGCGAAGAAGATCCCCGTCATGGGTGGTGGCTTCGACGGCTCGCCGGTCTACGCCGACCCGAACAACAACGTCTTCGGCATCCTCGCACCGCTGGACTTCGAGACGACCTACACCACGGTCGGCGAGCTGATGAAGACGGCCGGCGCGTCGAAGGCAGCCGTCATCGCCTATGACGGCCCGAGTTCCGCCCCCAGCGCGGAGCAGGGTGCTCGCTCGTCGAGGCCTCCGGATTCGACGTCGTGTACAAGAACATCAAGATCCAGACCGGCTCGACCGATGTCGGCACCATCGTGCAGGGCATCCTCGAGTCGGGCGCTGACTCCCTCATCTCGTCGCTCAACCCGGAGACGGCTTTCGCCGTCGTCGGCGGCCTGAAGCAGGCCGGCAAGGAAATGAAGCTGATCTCGCAGCCGATCGGGTACAGCGCCCATCTCCTGGCGTCCGGGCCGGCCGTCCAGGCCGCCCAGGGCATCACGTTCTCAACATCCTCGGCTCCGAACGAGCTCAACACCCCGGCGACCCAGCCGCGCGCCGCAGCACTCAAGACGATCGGTAACGACACCGGGATCGCCGGTTTCGCCGAGGACCAGGGCTACCTCGGCGCCGACATGCTCATCTACAGCCTCGAGCAGGCCGGCTGCGACGCTCCCATGGCTGACGTCATGAAGGGGCTCCGTACGGATGACAAGTGGGACGGCAACGGACTGCTCCCGCGGGCCCGCGACTTCGGCTGCGGGAGCCCGATCCACGAACTGCTCGTACTACGTCAAGATGACCGGCAAGGATTCGTGCCCGGTTCGGACAAGCCGATCTGCGGCAGCAGGTCAAGGAGCTCACCTGCCTCGGCCTTCACTGACCCCAGGACAACAGCAGCGGCCCTGATGCGACCGTGGCCGGGCCGCCAAGTCAGGACCACGAGGAAGGAGAGATGACGATGGCCCAGGATCCCGCAGGCGGCTGGAAGGTCGGCGACGGCGTGACCTATGCGCCCCGCTTCAGCTTCGACGCCACTTATCACAAGGGCGTGATCGTGGCGATCAACATAGCCGAACGGCCTGACGGCAGCACGTATGCCAAGTTCACCGTGGAGTCACCGCCCCCGTTCGGCTTCGGCCGGGTCCAGCTCGAGCTCACACATCTGCGTGAGCGCTGGGAACCGACGTTCACACCCCAGTCTTATCAGTAAGATA
>CAVZOU010000008.1:0-136397 GCA_963776975.1 uncultured Actinomycetota bacterium
AGACGAGCGCGGCGGCGGCGATCCGCAGCCAGGCCACGCCGAGCACGTCGACGCGGACGAACAGCAGCACGGCGAAGGCCGGGCCGAGGTAGTGGAAGACCGCGCTGACGAGGAACGGGAGCCGGGCTTGCATCGTGCAGACAGGATCGTCGGGCTCTGCGCTTCTGGAATGGCGGATCGAAGCTATTCTCGGTGCCATGCCTTCGGAAAATGGGGCGCTCGACGCGACGAACCTTCGATTGCTCGCCGAGCTCGTCGAGGACGCGCGCCTGGCCAGGCGGAGCTCGGGCGCCGCGTCGGCCTGTCGGCGCCGGCGGTCGCCGAGCGGCTGGGCCGGCTCGAGCGCGACGGCGTGATCATCGGCTACCGCGCGGAGGTCTCACCCGCGGCGCTGGGCTACACGCTCGCCGCGGTCCTGCGCATGCGGCCCGGCGCCGCGCAGATCCCGAAGGTCGCCGAGGTCGCGCGCGACGACGCCGAAGTCGTCGAGTGCCACCGCGTGACCGGCGAGGACTGCTTCTACATAAGCTCCACGTGCGCTCGGTCGAGCACCTCGAGGAGGTGATCGACCGCTTCACGCCCTACGGGCAGACGACGACGTCGATCATCCAGTCATCCCCGGTCGCTCGGCGCGGGCTCGAGCCGGCGCCGATCGGAGCGCTGAGCGAGGTCGCAGCCGCGGCGGCTGTTGAAGTAGCCGACGACCGGATATCGAAGCTGTTCTCGCCGCTCTTGGCGAACACGATCCAGGGTCTCCTGAACACGACCGGCCGATCAGGCTCGACGATCGCCGAAGATGATAAGATCATCAGCTCGATCGCGATCGCGACCACGTTGAACAGCACCAGCACGAGCACGATCGGCGACGAAGAATGCCGACGATGGCGAGGAGGATCGCGCCGAAGATCCCGAGGTCGTCGCCGCCGACGTCGAGGTCGCTCGGCACGTCGGGCACGTCAGGTGCGGCCGAGCTTGCGGTAGCGCGGCAGCCAGCGACGGCCGAGCGTCCACCTGCGCCCGTCGGGGCCCGTGACCTTACGCCGGAACATGGCGTGCCAGGGTAAGCGTTCGAGTGCGCGCACGCGGCACGCTTCCCTTCTACATCGGCGGATTCCTCGGGCCGTTCGGCGGCGGCGTGGTCGCGGTGCTCCTGCCGCAGTTGCGCGACGCGTTCGACGCCACGACCGCCGGCGTGGCCCTGTCGATCCCGGCGTACCTCGTGCCGTTCGCCGCGCTGCAGCTGGTCTCGGGGACGCTCGGTGAGCGGCTCGGCCGGCGGCGCGTCGTGCGCACCGGCTACATCGCCTACGCGTTGCTCTCGGTGCGGCGGCGTTCGTGCCGACGCTCGGCGCGTTCCTCGCCGTGCGCGCGCTGCAGGGCTGCGCGAACGCGTTCCTGACGCCGCTGCTGCTCGCCGGGCTCGCCGATGAAGTGCCGCCGCGCCAGATCGGGCGGGCGGTCGGGACGTTCGCGGCGGTGCAGACGTCGGCGGTCGCGCTCGCGCCGCTGGGCGGTGGTGCTGCTGGGCGGCGTGGACTGGCGGCTGGCGTTCATCAGCCAGGCGCGTGGTCGCCGGCGGGCTCGCGCTGATGCCGCCCGCCGACGGCAAGGCGCGCGAGGGCCGCCCCGGGCTGCGGACGGTCTTCACGCGGCGCGTCGGGCTGCTGAGCGCGGCGTCGTTCACGGGCTACGCGGGCATCACCGGCATCGGCTTCCTGGTGGCGGTGCTGGCGGCCGACGAGTTCGGGCTCGGGTCGGTCGCGCGCGGCGTGCTGCTCGCGGGGTTCGGCGTCGCGGGCATCGTCGCCGGGCGGGCCGCCGGCGAACTGCGTCGACCGCTACGGGCGGGTGCCGGTGGCGTGCGTCGGGGTCGCGGTCTGCGCCGTCCTGGTCGCCGCTGCTGGGCGTCGCGCCGATCACCGGTCGCGCTGGGCGCGCTGTGGTTCGCCACCGGGCTCGGCTCGACGCTCGTCTGGGCCGGCATCAACACGCTCGCGGTCGAGGCCGTGCCCGGCAACCGCGCGGGCGGGACGTCGGTGATCTCGGCGTTCCGGTTCGCGGGCAACGCGGCCGCGCCGCTGCTGTGGCTGCCGCTCTACCACGCCGATCCGCGGCTCGGCTTCATCGGCGCGGGCTGCTCGCGGCGGCGACCGCCGCGTTCATCCTTCCCCTGCGCGTGCCAAGGTAAGAAGCGTGCCGCTCGCGTCCATCGGAGACTCCTTCTCCTCGTTCTTCGACGCGGTCGGCGACTTCTTCTCGAACCTCGCCGCCGTCTCGTGGCCCGCGCTCTTCCTGGCGCTGGTCTTCTTCACGGTCTACCTCACGCTGCGCGCGCGGGCGTCGTTTCACATCCTGCGTGCGGCCTATCCGGACGCAGGATCGAGTTCAAGCGCATCTGGGGCGCGTACTTCGCGGGCTACGGCTTCAACGCGGTGATCCCGGCGCGCGGCGGCGACGTGGTCCGGCTCTTCCTGACCAAGTCGTCGGTCCCGAACTCGTCGTATCCGGCGGTCGCCGCGGCGTTCTCGGTCGAGTTCATCTTCGACCTGACGATCGCGGTGCCGGTGCTGGCGTACGCGTTCAGCCAGGGCGTCTTCCCCAAGCCGCCGGACTTCTCGTCGCTGCCGGCCTTCGACCTCGCGTTCCTCGCCTCGCACCCGCGCTTCACGCTGTTCCTGCTGACGGTGCTGGGGATCGCGGTGCTGGCCGGCTTCGCGCTGCTGTCGGCGCGCGTGCGGGCGTTCTGGGCGCGGGTGCGCCAGGGCCTGACGATCCTGTCCGACCGCAGGCGCTACTTCCGCGAGGTCTGGCTCGTCCAGTTCGCGGGCTGGCTGTGCCGCTTCACCGCGTTCTGGTGCCTGCTGGAGGCCTTCAACGTCGGCGGGTCGGTGTCCAACGTGCTGCTCGTGCTGGGCGTCAACGCGGTCGCGGCGCTGGTGCCGTTCACGCCCGGCGGCGCGGGCGTGCAGCAGGCGCTGCTGGTGAAGGTGTTCGGCTCGGGCGCGACCGTCGCCGCGTACTCGGTCGGGCAGCAGATCGCGATCGCGGCGCTGACGTTCGGCCTCGGCCTCGCGTCGGTGATCTGGATCTTCAAGTTCCGCTCCTTCAAGGAAGTGATCGCGGCGGGTCGCGAGCAGCGCGAGGCGGAGAAGGCGGAGAAGGCCGCCGCCGCGGAGCCGGCGTGACGCGCCGGCGCGGCGGGCGTCACGCGTCGCCTCGACCCCGCGCCGCCCTTCGCGGCCGGCGCCGCGCTCGCGTTCCTCGCCTACCGCGCGGTCCCGGGTGTCGAGGACGTGGCGCCGTACCGGCGCTCGCTGCGGCTGGCGCACGGCGCCGGCGTCGTCACGCTCACCCCGACGACGGAGGCGTGCGCGCCGAGCTCGACCTCGACGACGCGCGCGACGAGGACGAGGCGCTCGCGCAGCTCGCCGTCGCTGCTCGACCTCGACGCGCCCGCGCGCGGAGATCGCCGCCGTGCTCGGGCGTGACCCGCGCACTCGGCTTCACGCCCGGGCTGCGCGTGCCGGGCGGCGAGGGCTACGAGATGGCGGTCCGCGCGGTGCTCACGCAGCAGATCTCGTGAAGGCCGGGCCGACGCACGCGGGGCGGCTCGTCGACGCCGCGGGCGAGCCGCTCGCGCGCCGCGCGGGCGCGATCACCCACCTGTTCCCGACCGCCGAGGCGATCGCCGCCGCGCCCGACGGCGCGTTCGCCATGCCGGTCCGCCGCCGCGAGACGCTGCGCTCGCTCGCCGGCGCGCCGCTCGACGACCTCGTCGCGCTGCCGGGCATCGGGCCGTGGACGCAGGCGTACGTGTCGATGCGCGCGCTGCGCGACCGCGACGCCTGGCTCGCCGCCGACCTCGTCGTCAGCAAGGCGCTCGCGCGGCTCGGCCCGTCGATCCCGAGGCGTGGCGCCCGTTCCGCGCCTACGCCGTCGTGCACCTCTGGTCCAGCCTAGAGCGCGGCCGCGCGGCGCATCGAGGTGCGCGTCACGTGCGCGGCGACGCGCGAGGCCGGCCAGCATCAGCAGCCAGCGCACGACGGCGAGCGTCGGGTCGTCGAGGCGGCCAGCAGCTCGCCGAGGTCGGCGGTGAGCAGCCGCCAGAGCCAGAAGAGCGTCGCCGCGGCGGCCGGGCGGGCGCCGAGCGGGAGCAGGTGAAGGGGAGGGCGAGCGCGAGCGGCGTCAGCGCGGCCAGCAGCGCGAGAACGCGGCCAGAAGCGCGCCTTCGAGCCAGATCGTCGCGGGCGCGCCGCGCGCGCAGCGCGAACGCGATCAGGCTCGCGACCTCCGTCGCCGCGCTCCACGTGCCGGCGTCGGCCGCGCGCGCGGGCGGTCGCGACGACCTCCTCGCCATGCGCCGGGTCGCGCGCGATCACCGCGGCGCCCGGCGGCCGCGAGCGGCAGCTCGATCACGCCGTCCGCACCCGTTGCAGCCCGTCGCGGACGAGCGTGGCGTTGTCCTCGAGGCGCCGCCCTCGGCCTCGAGCAGCGCGAGCCCTCCGGCGTGAGCCGGTAGTAGCGGCGCGGCGGGCCGCCCTCGCTCTCCTCGCGGTCGAGCGTCACCGCGCCGGCGTTCTCGAGCCGCTCGAGCGCGGCGTAGAGCGTTCCGGCGCGAAGCTTCACCCGCCCGTCCGACATCTCCTCGACCGCCTTGATGATCCCGTAGCCGTGCAGCGGCCCGGGGAGGAGGGCGGTGAGGACGAACTCCTCCTGGCCTCGACCCCGGCGGTGCCCTGCTGCTCGAACTCGTCGTATTGCTCCTTGGTGACCTGCTCGCAGTCGGCCGCGGTGATGCGGTCGGCCAGCTCGGGGTCGGCGTTGATCTCGAGGTTGAGGGCGACGATCGGCTTGTTGACCAGGGCCGAGCAGGCCGCCTCGAGCGAGTCGGCGTGGTCGACGAAGTCCAAGGTCTCGGTCAGGTACTCGTTCTGGGCCTTGAAGTAGATGTTCGCAGCCTTGTCGAGACCGATGCCCGCGACCGTCTGGCCGTTGAACGTGCCACCGTCGACGAGAAGGGCGTAGCCGTGGTTGGGGACCGCGGAGTTGCCGTGCACGCCACCGTTGTCGTCAGAGCTGCAGTGGTACTCGGCGTCGGACACCTTGCCCGGGTCGCCGTAGCAGGTCGGGTTCCACATGTCGCGGATCGCGCCACCGAAGGCCGTCGACTGCTCGCCGATCAGCCAGCGGTGGGAGTTGGTCTTCGGGTCGGTCTCGATGTCCTTGACCGTCATGTTGACCGTGCCGGCCGACTTGATCCTGGCGCCGTCGGCGTTGGTGACCATGAGTCCGTAGAGCTTGGACTGGGCGGCGATGGACGTCATCGTGCCGGTGGCGGAGTTGCCCACCACGATGCCGGCTGCGCCGGCGGTCTCCGCGTTGCGGATCTTGACCAGGAAGGAGCAGGTGCCGCGGTCGACGTACGCCCACTTGCCGGCGAAGGTGCCCGCCGTGTTGGTGAACGCCGAGCAGCCGTCGTTGACGCTGGGACCAGCGGCGTCGGCCGGGTCGGTGGCCACGACGACGTCGGCGGTGGTGCCGGCGGCGTCGAAGACCGGACCGAAGGAGGCAGCCACCGCACCGGCGCACGGGCCATCGACCGAGTCGGGCGAGTTGATGGTCGCGCCGATGGCACCGCGGGTGTACTTGGAGCACTGACCGTCGACGCGGGGAGCGTCGACCTCGTTGGTGTCCTCACGGTTGTTGAGCTGGTCGAGGGTCTCGCCCCAGACGTCGGAGTACGCCTCGTTGAGCGCACCGGACTGCCACTGGTAGATCAGGCCGGAGTTGTACTCGGTGTAGGCGTGGCCCCACTCGTGCGCGACGACGTCGTCGCTGTAGACGCCCGCGCAGTAGCTCGTGTACGCGCCGTTCCAGGAGGCGTTGGGGCAGGAGTCGGGCCGGTTGTTCACCGTGATCATCGTGCTGCCCGCGTCGTCGTAGGAGTCCACGCCGAAGGTGTTGAAGAACATCGAGTACGACTCGCCGGTGGAGTTCACGAGGTTCTGCTGGTCCTGGTTGAGGGCGCCCGGGAACGGCTGCCCCTCGCGCCACACCTGCGAGTAGGCGACAGGGGTCGTGGGCGGGTTGTTCGGGTTGTAGTTCGTGGTGAACAGTGCGCGGTCGAGCGCCTCGTGCACGTCGGAGTAGCGGTTGACGGTCTTGAGGGTGCTCGCGTCCAGGAACAGGTGGTCGCGGATGTTGCCGCCCTTGCCGTCCTCGGAGACGTTGGTGACCTCGACCTGGTAGACGAGGACCGCCTTGCCCTCGTCGCCCTTGACCGCACCCTGGCGGTAGACCATCAGGTCGGTGGAGGCGGCGCGGAGGCCGGACACGTCGGAGCTGCCACCGCTCTCGGTGGTCGGCGGGTGTGCCTTGACCGTCGCGACGGCCCGCTCGGCGGCAGCTGCGGCGCTGCGACCGGGCGTGACGCTGAGGTCGAGGCCCGGCGCCGCGAAGCCGCTGACCGAGGTGAGGTCGCCCTCGAGGTCGACGTTGGCCTTGAGGGTGCCGCCGAAGACCGGGACGCCCTGGTAGGCCTGCTTGTAGGTGACCGTCCAGCCGAACTTGTTGCTGGTGACCGCGCTGCGGTCGAGCTCGCCGGCGCCGGCGCCGAAGTTGGCGCCGTACTTCGTCGAGGTAGGCGTCGGTCTTGTCCGCCGCCGCCCGGGCTGAGTCGCCCGCGCGACCCGGCATCAGGTCTCCGTCGCCCTTGACGCGGATGAAGCCGACCTTGCCGGTCGCGCTCTCTCCGCTCACGGCAACCGTGCCGTCGGCCTGGGCCGTCATGGCCTTCAGGCCGTTGTCGCCAGCCGGTGCGGCTGGCAGTGCTTGCGCCCCGAGCGTGGGAAGGGCGGCAAGGCCCGCCCCCACGACTGCGAGCGCGAGCCCCCTGTTGAGGAGCTTCACGTTTTTCCTCCACTGTTCCGAGCGCCACTCGGAACAGACCCGCCCGAGTGATCTCGGCCACCTTAAGTACACGGACGTGACACGGGAAGACCCCCAGGGGGGTTTCTCGTAACACGTGTGTTGCGGTCCAGTCACGGGACAGCCGTGGCACGACACGCTCCGTGTGATCCATGGGGCTGGTGTGACTCTCCCGTAGGGTCGCGGCATGGCGACCCGTACGTCTTCCCCGCCGGGGTCGCGGAGCTCGAGCACGTCCCGTTCCACCGCCTCCCGAGGCGGTGGGACCAAGTCCTCGAGCACCCGATCCCGGAGTACCTCCAAGAGCCCCGCTGCCCGCACGAGCAAGGGCCGCTCCCGCACGCCCGCTCGCACCAGCGCCAAGCGTCCGGCACCGCGGGCGGTGCGCAACGGTCCCGGCCCGGTCGCCCGCACGTTCGGCGGCCTCGGTCGCGGCGTCGCGTCCGTCTGGCTCGGCATCGCCCACGCCCTCGGCGCCGTGGCCCGCTCCCTCGGCCAGTCGGCCCGCGACCTCGAGCCCGAGCACCGTCGCGACGGTGCCGGCCTGTTCGTCATCGCCCTGGCCATGGTCGTCGCCGCCGCCGTGTGGTGGCAGCTGCCCGGCGGTGTCATGGAGTTCATGCGGTCGATGACCGCCGGCGCGGTCGGCAAGGTCGGGTGGCTCGTCCCGCTCTTCCTCGTCTACGCCGGGTGGCGCACCCTGCGCGACCCCGAGCGCAACGGCCCCGCGGGCCGCCAGGTCATCGGCTGGTCCGCCTTCGCCCTCGGCATCCTCGGCATCGTCCACATCGCCAACGGCAACCCGCAGCCCGAGCTCGGCGACGCCAGCTCGCTGCAGCAGGCCGGGGGAGCGGTGGGCTTCGTCATGTCGAGCCTGCTGCTCGACCTGTTCCGCACGCCGTACGTCGTGGTGCCGATGCTGGCGCTGCTCGCCTTCTTCGGCGTCCTCATCATCTCCGCCACGCCCGTCTACCAGATCCCGACCCGCCTGGCCGCGGCCCGCGACAAGGTCCTCGGCCGCGGCGCCCACGCCGAGGCCCCCGACGGCGCCGAGGACGTGACCACGCCGATGCGCACCCGTCGCCGCGGGATGCTCGACGAGATCGACCCCGAGGCCGGCGACCCGGCGTACGACTCCCCGGTGCTCGAGGACCGCGAGGTCAAGCGACGTCGCCGCAAGAAGGATGCCGAGACCGGCACCGACGCGGGCATCGACCTCTTCGCCGACGCACCGACCGAGACGTCTCCGGTCGTTCCCGGCACGGTCGTCGGGGCCGGGTCCGACGCCACCGGCGAGGTCGAGCCCCCGCCGCACACGCCGCTGCCGCAGCGCGTCGAGCAGCTCGCCCTCTCCGGCGACATCACCTACTCGCTGCCCGGCAACGAGGTCCTCAAGCCCGGCTCGGTGCACAAGGCCCGCTCCAAGGCCAGCGACGCCGTCGTCGAGCGGCTCATGCAGGTGATGGACGAGTTCGGCATCGACGCGACCGTCACCGGCTACACCCGGGGCCCGACCGTCACCCGCTACGAGGTCGAGCTCGGCCCCGCGGTGAAGGTCGAGAAGGTCACCGCGCTCTCCAAGAACATCGCGTACGCCGTCGCCTCGGCCGACGTGCGGATCCTGTCGCCGATCCCGGGCAAGTCCGCGATCGGCATCGAGATCCCCAACGTCGACAAGGAGATCGTCTCCCTCGGCGACGTGCTCCGGTCCAACACGGCCCGCTCGGACCACCACCCGATGGTGGCCGGGCTCGGCAAGGACGTCGAGGGCGGCTTCGTCGTCGCCAACATGGCGAAGATGCCGCACCTGCTCGTGGCCGGCGCCACGGGCTCCGGAAAGTCGTCGTTCATCAACTCGCTCATCACCTCGATCCTGATGCGGTCGACGCCCGACGAGGTCCGGATGATCATGGTCGACCCCAAGCGGGTCGAGCTCAACGCCTACGAGGGCGTGCCGCACCTGATCACCCCGATCATCACCAACCCCAAGAAGGCCGCCGAGGCGCTGGCCTGGGTCGTGCGCGAGATGGACATGCGCTACGACGACCTGGCCAACTTCGGCTTCCGGCACATCGACGACTTCAACAAGGCGGTGCGGGCCGGCAAGGTCGAGGTGCCGGCCGGCAGCGAGCGCACGCTCACGCCGTACCCCTACCTGCTCGTCATCGTCGACGAGCTCGCCGACCTGATGATGGTCTCGCCGCGCGACGTCGAGGACTCGGTCGTCCGCATCACGCAGCTGGCACGGGCGGCCGGCATCCACCTGGTGCTCGCCACCCAGCGCCCGTCGGTCGACGTGGTGACCGGCCTCATCAAGGCCAACGTCCCGTCGCGACTGGCGTTCGCGACCAGCTCGCTCGGCGACAGCCGGGTCATCCTCGACCAGCCGGGTGCCGAGAAGCTCGTCGGCCAGGGCGACGGGCTCTTCCTGCCGATGGGCGCCAGCAAGCCGGTGCGCGTGCAGGGGCGTGGGTCACCGAGGCCGAGATCCAGCAGGTCGTCAAGCACTGCAAGGACCAGCTCGAGCCGACGTACGTCGAGGACGTCACCGCCCCGGCCGCGGCCAAGCGGGAGCTCGACGACGACATCGGCGACGACATGGAGCTCGTGGTCCAGGCCATCGAGCTCGTCGTCTCCACCCAGTTCGGCTCGACGTCGATGCTCCAGCGCAAGCTGCGCGTCGGCTTCGCCAAGGCCGGACGACTGATGGACATCCTCGAGAGCCGCGGCGTCGTCGGCCCGAGCGAGGGTTCGAAGGCTCGCGACGTGCTCGTGAAGCCCGACGAGATCGACGCCGTCATTGCCACGATCGAGGGGAGTGCGTGATGGGTGCTGCTGAGCTGTACGACGCCGAGGGGGCGTCCCGGACCACCGGCGAGGGGGCGGGGGAGTCGCTGTCCGTCGCGCCCGAGGCCGTGGAGGTGCGCCGCAACGGCGCGCTCGCCGCCGCCGTGGGTGCGGTCGCCGCCGCGCATCGCCATCGCCTACCTCGCCCGCGCGGCACAGACCGGCGCGGTGCTGGACTGGGTCGCTGGCCGCGGTCCTGGGGCTGGTCGTCGGTCGGGTGGCTGCGTGCCTTCGTCGACGCCCGCACCCCGCTGCTGGTCGCCGACGCCCAGGGCGTGCGGATCCGGCTGGGCCACACGTGGCGCGGCCTGCCGTGGAGCGCGGTGCACCACGTCGAGCACACCCCGCGCCGTGGCGTGCTCCGCGACGGACGCCTGGTCGTCGTCGCCCACAACGAGGAGCTCGTCCTCGACGAGCTCGACGCCCGCGGTCGTCGCCAGGCCGGGCTCTCCCGACGCCTGTACGGCGCCCCGCTGGCCGTCCCGCTCGGCCTCGCCACCCGCGTGCTCGGTGGAGGGGACGACCTGGCCGCCGCGCTGGACCGGGTGGCCCTGCGCTCGACCGAGGTGGTCGTGCTCGACGGTCCCGCCGCCGACGCACCCGTCGAGGACACCCACGAGCCGGTCGCCGCCGCCGACCTCGACGACGCCGACGAGCACCCCGACGAGCACCAGCCGATGGTCCGCGACCCGCGCCCGTTCCTGGCCGCCGGCATCGCCCGGCTCGCGGCCCTGGTGCCGAGCCGTCCCGAGCGGTCCGAGGTCGAGCACGACGCCGATCTCGACGCCGACGCCGACACGGACAGCGAGGACGACGCCGACCCGGAGACCGCCCTCGACGACGACACCGTCGTCGCCAGCGCCACCCCCTCGCCGCTGCGCGAGGCAGCGAGCGCTCGCCGCTCCGAGGTGCGCCGCGAGGTGCCCGAGGAGACCGACGAGGTCGTCGGGCGCGAGCTGCGCCGGCCGGGGAGCGTCAGCCTGGTCGAGGACACCCAGGTCTGGGGGGACCGCGTCCGCCCGATCTCCCGGCAGGGCGAGGTGGTGGAGCCGCTGGTCATCGACGAGTTCGCCACCCTCCCGGCCGCCGACCCGGTCGTCGGACCCGAGCTGGCCGCCGCCCGCACCCGGCTGGGCCTGACCGTGGACCAGCTCGCGGACCGCACGCGCATCCGGCCGCACGTCATCGAGTCCATCGAGGTCGACGACTTCGCGCCCTGCGGCGGCGACTTCTACGCCCGGGGGCACCTGCGCACCCTGGCCCGCGTCCTGGGCATCGACGTCGCGCCGCTGCTCACGTCGTACGACGAGCGCTACGCCCACGCCCCGATCAACCCGCGCCGCGTCTTCGAGGCCGAGCTGGCCACCGGTGCCAACGGGTCGATCCGCAGCACCCGCGGCGGCCCCAACTGGTCGGTCCTCGTGGCCGTGGTGATGGCCCTCGTGCTGTGCTGGTCGATCGCCCGGCTGGTGATGGACACCCCCACCGAGCTCCGCAACGCCACCCCGGTCCTCAACGGTTCCGGTGGCCCCGGCGGCACGAGCGCGGCGGCCACCGCCGACCCCGTGCCGGTCGTGGTGACCGCGGCCACCGGTGGCGCCCACGTGGTGGTGCGCGACGGAGCCGGCGAGATCGTCTTCAAGGGCAACCTCGCCGTGGGCGACACCCGCGAGCTCGACGCGGCCCCGCCCGTGCGGGTCCAGTCGACCGACGGTGCGGTCACGGTGGCCCTCGACGGACAGGACGCCCGGGCGGTCGGCGAGCCCGGCGTCGCGGGTCAGGGCACGTTCGTCGCGCGGTGACCTGTGACCGGTGCCATGCCCTGACCACCCGCGAGGGTTGGGGCGTGTCACGGCAGAGACGGCATACTCACGGATGCGATGACGACCACTCCTGCTGACGCCCGCCGCATCGTCCCCGGCACCCCCCTCAACGTGGCGGTGGTGACCCTGGGCTGCGCCCGCAACGAGGTCGACTCCGAGGAGCTGGCCGGCCGCCTCGAGGCCGACGGCTTCGTCCTCGTCGAGGACCCCGAGGACGCCGACACCGTCGTGGTCAACACGTGCGGCTTCGTCGAGGCGGCCAAGAAGGACTCGGTGGACACTCTCCTCGAGGCCGCCGACCTCAAGGAGTCCGGTCGCCCGCAGTCCGTCGTGGCCGTCGGGTGCCTGGCCGAGCGCTACGGCAAGGACCTCGCCGACTCGCTCCCCGAGGCCGACGCGGTCCTCGGGTTCGACGACTACCCCGACATCGCCGCACGCCTGCGCTCGATCGTGGCGGGGGAGGTGCACCAGGCGCACACCCCCTCCGACCGCCGCCGGCTGCTGCCGATCAGCCCCGTCGACCGGGACGCCTCGTCGATCTCGGTCCCCGGGCACGCCGGGGCCACCCCGACGCCCGCCGACGCGTCGGAGATCGGGGTGGGCGCCCCGGCGACCGGGCCCCGCACGGTCCGCCGGCGCCTCGACTCCGGACCGATGGCCCCCCTCAAGCTGGCGAGCGGCTGCGACCGACGCTGCTCGTTCTGCGCGATCCCCAGCTTCCGCGGCTCGTTCGTGAGCCGACGGCCCAGCGACGTCCTGGCCGAGGGCCGGTGGCTGGCCACCCAGGGCGCCCGCGAGCTCTTCCTGGTCAGCGAGAACTCCACGTCGTACGGCAAGGACCTCGGCGACCTGCGCCTGCTCGAGACGATGCTCCCCGAGCTCGCCGCGATCGAGGGCGTCGACCGGGTGCGGGTGTCCTACCTGCAGCCCGCCGAGACGCGTCCGGGCCTGATCGAGGCCATCGCGGACACCCCGGGCGTCGTGCCCTACTTCGACCTCTCCTTCCAGCACGCGAGCGCCGGGGTGCTGCGACGGATGCGACGCTTCGGCGACCCGGAGAGCTTCCTGGACCTGCTCGCCCGCATCCGCGCACAGGCGCCGCTGGCCGGCGTCCGCTCCAACGTGATCGTCGGGTTCCCCGGCGAGACGGAGGACGACCTGCAGACGCTGTGCGACTTCCTCGAGGCCGCACGCATGGACGTGACGGGGGTCTTCGGCTACTCCGACGAGGACGGCACCGAGGCCGCGTCGTACGACGGCAAGCTCGACGAGGACGAGGTGCGGGCCCGCACCGAGCACGTCACCGCCCTCGTCGAGGAGCTCAACGCCCAGCGGGCCGAGGAGCGCATCGGCGAGACCGTCTCGGTCCTCGTCGAGTCGCTGGAGGACGGCGCGGTCGAGGGCCGGGCCGAGCACCAGGGTCCGGAGGTCGACGGCACCACCCTGCTCGAGCGCGCGGACGGCGCACGGGTGGGGGACATCGTGGTCGCGGAGGTCGTGGCCACCGACGGGGTCGACCTCATCGCGCGACCGACGGGAGCAGAGGCATGAGCGACACCGACCGCACGGTCTCCAACTGGAACGTGCCCAACGCGCTGACCACCCTGCGCATCGTCATGGTGCCGTTCTTCGGCTGGGCGCTGCTGCAGGACGGCGGCGACTCGACGCTGTGGCGCTGGGTGGCGTTCGCGATCTTCGCCGTCGCGATGATCACCGACAAGATCGACGGCGACCTGGCCCGCAAGCACGGCCTGGTCACCGACTTCGGCAAGATCGCCGACCCGATCGCCGACAAGGCCATCACCGGGATGGCCTTCATCGGCCTCTCGATCGTCGGGGACATCTGGTGGTGGGTGACCATCGTCGTCCTGCTGCGCGAGTGGAGCGTGACGGCGCTGCGCCTCTCGGTGCTCAAGGACGTGGTCATCGCGGCGTCGCAGAGCGGCAAGATCAAGACGACCCTGCAGGGCGTCGCCCTGGCCGGCCTGCTGATGCCGCTGCCGCACGGTGACGCGCACGGGGGCAACTTCGACTACTGGGGCACGGCCGGTGAGGTGCTCTTCTACACCAGCCAGGTGCTGCTCGCCGGCGCGGTGGCGATGACCATGTGGTCGGGCTACGAGTTCTTCCGCGACGTCGCGCGACAGCGTCGGACGACCGCTCCGGCTGAAACGCCCGATCAGTAACCTGACGTTCACGTGTCACACCCGTTGAGGTGACTCAACGGGGTTCGGGCCGGGTTATGGTGTCGCGGATCACCCCGGTTCCGATCGAAAGGCAACACGTGTCAGCATCATTCTTGGGTCGACGCCTCGCCGTAGGCGTCACCTCGGCGGGTCTTCTCGCCGCACCGATGGCGGTCGTGGGTCTCACCGCCTCGCCGGCCACACGCGGCCCCCAACGTCGAGCATCAACCTCGTCGCCATCAACGACTTCCACGGGCGCATCGACGCCAACACCACCACGTGGGCCACCACGGTCGAGGCCGAGCCGGCCGACACGACCAGCCCGGCCAACACGCTCATGGTCGGCGCCGGTGACCTCATCGGCGCCTCGGTGTTCGCCTCGGCGTTCACCAACGACAAGCCGACCATCGACGTGCTCAACGTGCTGGACCTCGACGTCTCCGCCGTGGGCAACCACGAGTTCGACAAGGGCTGGGCGACCTGGTGCGACCGCGTCACGGTCGTCGACGGCGACGCGCAACGCCCAGGCGGACACCCGCGTCCAAGGTGACCGTCCGGGCCACTCGGCGCCAACGTCCTCGACGCCGAGCCGGCCAACCTGGTCGACAACGGCACTCCGGCCGATACCACGGACGACGTCACCGTCGGCGTGGTCGGCGCGAGTGACCGCAGGAGACCCCGAGCCTCGTCAGCCCGGCCGGCGTCGCCGAGCCTGCACGTTCTCCGAGCAGGTCGCGGCGGTCAACCAAGGAGGCCGACATCCTCAAGGACGGCGACGCCACCAACGGTGAGGCCGACGTCGTCGTCGCCACCTTCCACGCGGGTGCGGCCGTCGGCGCGAACTCGTCGCTAGCAGCCCTCGCAGGAGGCCAAGGGCTGGCGTGTTCTCGCCGCATGGCCAGGACATGACCGGCAGCGTGGACGTGATCTACAACGGCCACACCCACCAGACCTACGCCTGGGAGGGCCCCAAGCCCGGTGGTCACGCGGCCGGTACATCCAGACCGGCGAGTACGGCGCCAACGTCGGCCAGATCGAGCTGACCGTCGACGCCGGCGCCAACCGGCGGCCGTCGCCGGTGACCGGCTTCCGGTCCGCAACCAGGCTCGCGGCACGACCGAGAACCTCGCCATACCCGCGGGTGGCCCAGGTCAAGACGATCGTCGACGCCGCCCTGGCGCAGGCCAAGGTCATCGGCGACCGCAAGGTGGGCACGGTCTCCGCCGACATCTCGCGTGCCTACGCCGACGTGGACTCGACGGGCAAGCCAGTCGAGGACCGCGGCTCCGAGTCGACCCTCGGCGACCTGGTCGCCAACGCGCTGCGCGACGGCGATCCCGGCCGACATCGCCAAGCGCCGACCTCGGCATCGTCAACCCGGGCGGCCTGCGCGCCGACATGGTCTTCAAGGGCGACACCACCAGCAACCCGGCGAACACCGACGGTGTGGTCACCTACGCCGAGGCCAACAACGTGTCCTGCCGTTCGTCAACAACATCTCGACCGTGGCGCTGACCGGTGCGCCAGGTCAAGAAGGTCCTCGAGCAGCAGTGGCAGCCGGCCGGTCCCCAGCGTGCGTTCCTGCACCTGGGCCTGTCCGACAACGTGCAGACCACGCTCGACCCGTCGAAGCCCGTCGGCGAGCGGGTCACCTCGATCCAGGTCAACGGCGCCCCGATCGACCCGCCAAGACCTACTCGGTCTCGACCTTCTCGTTCCTGGCCACTGGTGGAGACAACTTCACCGGCTTCAAGGACGGGACGATGAAGGACACCGGTCTGGTCGACCGCGACCTCTGGATCAAGTACCTCACGGACCGCAAGCCGGTCTCGCCGAACTTCGCCCGTGAGCAGATCTACGCTCCGGCCTCCAGGACAGCTACCGCGCCGGCGACAAGGCCGACGATCGTCCTCGACCGCCTCGACATGCTGCCGAGCGGTCCGAAGAACACCCGCCTCGACCTCGTCAAGGTGGCCAAGGACGGCTCGACCAAGGTCTTCGGCACCGTCCCGGTGACCGACGGCAGGGCCCGCGCGGTCTTCACGGTCCGCGGTGGCACGGAGGTGCGCATCATCGCGCAGGACTCCAAGACCACCCTGGCCCGCAGCGTCGTCCTCACCAAGCCGACGCTGGCCCACAAGGTCTTCCCGAAGAAGGCCCGCATGATCAAGGCCAAGAAGACCAGGGTCCGGATCAAGATCAAGGTGAAGTCCGCCGTCGACCTGCCCGCCAAGGGCCGCGTGACGGTCAAGGTGGCCGGCCGCAAGTACAACGCCAAGGTCAAGGACGGCGTGGCGAAGGTCAAGCTCCGCACGTTCGCCAAGCCCGGCAAGTACAAGGTCGTGGCGAAGTTCCGCGCCAACGACACGTTCCAGGGCGCATCCGAGCGGTTCACCATCCGCGTCAAGCGCTGATCGACCAGTGGGGGCCCGGTACGCCGGGCCCCCACTGCTCTGCTCCACCCGCTGCACCGCACCTCGGTGCGCTCCCTCCCACCACACCCCCCACTCGGAGACCTCATGCCCGCACGTCCCTCCCTCCGGCGCAGCTGCCGTGCTCGCCGGACTCGCGGTCGCGGCCACCAGCCTCGTCGCGATCCCCCTCACCGCGACGGCCAACCCGGCCGGCACCGGCCTCGTCATCAGCGAGGTGTACGGCGACGGTGGCAACGCCGGCGCCACCTGGACCCACGACTTCGTCGAGCTGCACAACCCGCGGCCTCGCGCGATCGACTCTGGCCGGCATGTCCGTCCAGTACCGCGTCGCCACGGGCAACTCGGGCGGTCCGACCCGTGGCCCTCACCGGCACGGTCCCGGCGGGCTGGCTACCTGCGCGATCCAGGGCCGCAGCCGGGTGCCGATCGGAGCTGCGGTCCCCGCGTGCCGACCAGACGGCGTCGCCCGGCGGCCTCAACCCCGGTCAGGCGGCGGGCGACCACGACCACCGTGCTCGCCACGGTCGCGGACGACGGTCGGCGCCGACCGCACCGACCTCGGTCGTCGACAAGGTGGGGCCTGGGCGCACGAGCACGCCCCGGAGGGGACGCCGCCGCCGGCAACAGCGTCACCACCACGTCCCTCATCCGCACCGCCGCGAGCGTCGACACCGACACCAACAGCGTGGACTTCACGGCGACCGACGGGGGCACGCCCGACGCCGTCAACACCACCGTCGTCGTGCCGCCCGTCGACCCGCCGGACGCCGGCGACAAGACCATCGCCGAGATCCAGGGCACCGGAGCGGCCAGCCCCCTCGCCGCCAGCGCGTCATCACCCAGGGCGTCGTCACCGCGGCGTACCCGACCGGCGGCCTCAACGGCTTCTACCTCCAGACGCCGGGCAACGACACCGCCGACGCCTCGGACGCGATCTTCGTCTACGGCGGGACGAGCGGCTTCACCACCTACCCGGCCGTCGGCGACTCCGTCCGCGTGGCCGGCACGGCCGACGAGTTCTTCGGCGCGACCCAGATCGCGGCCAGCCAGTCCGGCGTCACGCCGGTCGCCTCGCTCGGCACGGTGACGCCCAAGACGGTCGTCCCCGGCACGGACTGCGCCCTGCCCGGCACCGACTGCCTGGCGGGCACCGCGCTCGACGACGTCCGTGAGGTTGCCGAGGGCGAGCTGTTCCAGCCGACCGCACCGTGGACCGCCACCGACGTCTACGACGGCGGTCCCTACTACAGCAACGGCACCAACTCGTCCGCCTTCCGCGGCGAGATCGGTGTCGCGGCCAACAGCGACCTGCCGCTGGTGGCCCCGACCGAGGTGATCGACGCCCAGGCGACCGCCCTGGTCGCGGAGCGCAAGGGGTACAACGACGCGCACCGGATCATCCTCGACGACGCGTCCAGCCTCACGTACTCCACACCGTCGCAGAACAGCGACCAGCCGTTCCCGTGGTTCACCGCCGACCACACCGTCCGCGTCGGTGCCGGCGATCACGTTCCCCAAGCCGGTCGTGTTCACCTACGGGTTCAACGCGTGGCGGATCCTGCCGCAGGCCCAGGTCGTCGGGGCGCCCACCGGCGCGATCGACGTCGAGCAGACCCGCCCGGCCGCCCCCGAGAACGTCGGCGGCGACGTCACGCTCGCGACGTTCAACGTGCTGAACTTCTTCCCCACCACCGGTGAGGAGTTCGTGGCCTCCGGTCTCGGCACCTGCACCTACTACACCGACCGGGACGGCAACCCGATCAGCAACAACCGCTGCAACCCCGACGGGCCGCGCGGTGCCGCCAACGACGCCAACCTGGTGCGCCAGCGGGACAAGATCGTCTCGGCCATCAACACGGCCGACGCCGACATCGTCTCCCTCGAGGAGCTCGAGAACTCGGTCAAGTTCGGCAAGCCGCGCGACTTCGCGATCAACGAGCTCGTGGCCGCCCTCAACGCGGACGCGGGCGCCGGCACGTGGGCCGCGGTCCCGTCGGCGGCGACCCTGCCTCCCACGGCGGAGCAGGACGTCATCCGCAACGGCTTCATCTACCAGCCCGCCCACGTCTCGCTCGTCGGGGAGTCGGTGGTCGTCAGCGACCAGTCGTCGGCCGGCGAGGCCTTCGAGGACGCCCGCGAGCCGGTCGCCCAGGCCTTCAAGCAGGTCGGGACCCCGGACGCGGACGCGTTCGCCGTCATCGTCAACCACTTCAAGTCCAAGGGCTCCGGCACCCCGGACCCCGACGGTCAGGGCAACGCCAACGACCGGCGCGTCCTCCAGGCCAACGCACTGGTGGCCTTCGCCGACACGTTCAAGACCCAGCGCGGCATCACCCGGGTGTTCCTGGCCGGTGACTTCAACGCCTACTCCGAGGAGGACCCGATCCAGGTCCTCAACGCCGCCGGCTACACCAACCTCGAGTCGACCAGCGATCCCGAGGAGGAGACCTACAACTTCGACGGCATGGTCGGCTCGCTCGACCACGTCCTGGCCAACGCGCCGGCGCTCGAGGACGTCGACGGCGGTCGACGTCTGGGACATCAACGGCTACGAGTCGGTCTACTACGAGTACGCGCGCTTCAACAGCAACGTCACCAACCTCTACGCGCCGAACCCGTACCGCTCCTCGGACCACAGCCCCGAGATCGTGGGCATCAACACCCAGGATGCGGGCCCGACGGACCCGGGCACGGCCACCGTCGAGGCGAAGGTGACTCCGCAGCGGGTCGTCGTCGACCGCACGCGGGCCATGGCGCACGTCAAGGTCATGAGTGGCACGAAGAAGGACGCCACCGACGGCACCGTCGAGATCCGCGAGGGCTCGACGCTGCTCGCCTCGGCTCCCGTCACCAACGGGGTCGTCAACGTCAAGCTGCCGGTCTTCACGACCGTCGGTGAGCACGCGCTGACGGTCCGGTACGTCGTGGGCACCGGCACCGTGGCCGAGACGACGGTCGTCGTGGACGTCCTCAAGTCGGCGTCGGCTGCTCACGCCACAGCATCGGACAAGGCCGGGAAGCCGCCGGTCGTGAAGGTGCGGGTCGGCGCCCAAGGCAGCAAGGCCCGGGGCAAGGTCAAGGTCGCCGTCAAGCGGTCGGCCCAGGGCAAGGCCGTCGTGAAGAAGACGGTCCGACTCACGGGCGGCAAGGCCAGCGTGCGCCTCGCCGGCCTGCGTCCGGGTCGCTACACCGTGGTGGTCCGCTACCTCGGCAACGACGAGACCCAGCGCTCGCGCGAGGTGGTCCGGCTCCGCGTCCGACGCTGACCGGCCACTCCAGGCGGCCCCCGTCCTGCGCGCGAGCGTGGGGCGGGGGCCGTCCGCACGTCCGGGGTCCGCGTCCCCGCAGTGCTGCGGTCCAGCGGCGCGGTCATCGCAGGGCGAGTGCCGCCTGCACGAGGGTGAGGTGGCTGAACGCCTGCGGGAAGTTGCCGGCCATCCGGCCAGCGGCGGTGTCGTACTCCTCGGACAGCAGCCCGACGTCGTTGGCCAGGGCGCAGAGCCGGTCCATGAGGGCGTGCGCGTCGTCGCGGCGACCGGCCGCGACGTACGCCGACACCAGCCAGAACGAGCAGGCGAGGAACGCGTGCTCCCCGCCCTCGAGCCCGTCCACGCCGGTCTGGGTGCGGTAGCGGTGCAGGAGACCGTCGTGCATCAGGTCCTCCTCGATGGCTGCGATGGTGCCGAGGACCCGCGGGTCGTCGCCGGGCAGGAAGCCCACCAGCGGGATGTTGAGCAGGCTCGCGTCCAGCTCCCGGGTGTCGTAGTGCTGGGTGAAGGTGCCACGCTCCGCGTCGTACCCGCGCTCGAGCACCTCCGCGTGCACCCGGTCGCGTAGCCGGCGCCAGTGATCGACGGGCCCGTCGAGCCCGTGCTCGTCGACCGCCTTGACCGCCCGGTCGAAGGCGACCCACACCATCACCCGGGAGTGGGTGAAGTGGCGCAGCGGACCGCGGATCTCCCAGATCCCGTTGTCCGGCTCGTCCCAGTGCGTGGCCAGCTCGTCGACGAGCGCCCGCTGGAGCGCCCAGCTCTGCGGTGTCTCCTCGAGCCCGCCGTGGCGGGCGTCCTCGAGGGCGATCATCACCTCGCCGAGCACGTCGGTCTGGCGCTGGCCCACGGCCCCGTTGCCGATGCGCACCGGGCGGGAGCCCTCGTAGCCGGCGAGATGGTCGAGCTCGCGCTCGGGGAGCCGGCGGCCGCCGTCCACGCCGTACATGATCTGGAGGTCCTGGGGGTCGCCCGCGACCGCCCGGAGCAGCCAGTCCCGCCAGCTCAGGGCCTCGTCGGTGTAGCCGGCCGCGAGCAGTGACTCGAGGGTGAGGGCGGCGTCGCGCAGCCAGCAGTAGCGGTAGTCCCAGTTGCGCCCGCCCCCGAACTCCTCGGGGAGCGACGTGGTGGGGGCGGCCACGATCCCGCCGGTCTCATCGTGCGTCATCAGGCGCAGCGTGAGCAGGCTGCGGCGGACGAGGTCGGCGTGCGGGAGGTCCTCGACGCAGGTGAGTGCCCAGTGCTCGTGCTCGACCCGGGTGGCCTCGATGCGGTCGTCGAGGGGGATCGGCTCGGGGAGGTCGTGCCACGACCGCACCCAGGTGGTGGAGAAGGTCATGGACTCGCCGGCCGCGAGGTCGAACTCGTCGGCGTGGTGCCCGTCGACGGCGTGCGGCAGCCGCGGTCCGCGCAGCACCAGCTTGTCCGGTCCGGCGGTGGCGACGATGACCTCCTGACCGGCGCTCTGCTGCCGGGTCACCCACGGTCGGACCAGCCCGTAGTCGAAGCGCACCACCCACTCGTGGCTCACCCGCACGGATCCCTCGCTGCACCGCAGGGTGCGCACGAGGTCCGCGCGGCCGTCGCGGGTCGGCATGCAGTCGCGCAGCACGAGCACCCCGGTCGGTGTCGTGAACGTGGTCTCCAGGATCGCGCTGTTGCCGACGTAGCGCCGGGTGCTCTCGACGCCCTCGGCGTCCGCGGGGGCGATGACCCAGCGTCCGTTGTCGTGGTCGCCCAGCAGGGCCGCGAAGCAGGCGGGGGAGTCGAAGCGGGGCAGGCACAGCCAGTCGACCGATCCGTCCCGCCCGACCAGGGCCGCGGTGCCGCGGTCGCCGACGAGTGCGTAGTCCTCGATGGGGAGTGCCATGCCCGCCAACGTAGCTAGAGTCCCCAGCATGGCGACGGACCCCCGGCAGATCGTGGCGCTGCTCACCGCTCGCGGTGCCACCGTGGCCACGGCCGAGTCGCTCACCGGCGGACGCCTGGTGGCGTCGCTGACGTCCGTGCCCGGGGCGTCCGCGTGCGTGACCGGCGGCGTCGTGGCCTACGCGACCCGGGTGAAGGTCGACGTCCTCGGTGTCCCGGCCGACCTGGTCGCCGAGCACGGCGTGGTGTCGGGCGAGTGCGCGGCGGCGATGGCGACCGGGGTCCGCGCCCTGCTCGGGACGACGTACGCGATGGCCACCACGGGCGTCGCCGGTCCGGACCAGCAGGAGGGCCACCCGGCGGGACACGTGTGGGTCGCGGTGGCCGGTCCGGAGGGCGTGGAGACGCGGCTGCTGGCCCTGCGCGGGGACCGGTCCGCCGTCCAGGAGGCGACCTGCCGGCACGCGTTGTCGGTGCTTGAGGGCATGCTCACCCGGGAAGAACCAGCGCTCGGGTAGCGTTGGCCACCACGGAGCCCGCCACGAGCGGGCCCTTCGACGGACGGGAAGGACAGCGCCATGGTGCTCTTTCGACGCATCCTCGGTGACGTGCTCCGCAGCGAGCGCATGCAGCGTGGCCTGACCCTGCGCGAGGTGTCCGCCGATGCCCGGGTCAGCCTCGGCTACATCTCCGAGATCGAGCGCGGCCAGAAGGAAGCCTCCTCCGAGCTCCTCGCGTCGCTCTGCTCCGCCCTCGACCTGCCCCTGTCCGACGTCCTGCGCGAGGTGTCCGACGCCGTCGCCGTCGAGGAGCTCGCGCAGGGCCTGCGTCGCGTCGAGTCCGTCGAAGCCACGCCGATCACCTCGGTCCGGACGGCCGCCGGCGACGTGGTCGCCTCCGCCGCCTGACCCGATCCGTCGCGCGTCAGTCCTCGGGCTGGCAGCGCGGGCACCAGTACGACGCCCGCTCGCGCTCGGCGGGCCCCCGCATCGCCACCCGGACCGGCGTCCCGCACCGGCGGCAGGGCGCGTTGTCGCGGCGGTAGACCCACATCCGCTCGCGGGGGCGCAGGTCGCCGGTCGTGGACTGGATCGCCCGCTCCTTGTTGAGGTCGAGCATCTGCCGGGCCCGGCGCACGAGACGCTCGAGGTCGGTCGACCTCCCCGACGGGCCGCAGCGGGTGCACCCCGCTGGTGAAGCAGAGCTCGGCCATGTACATGTTGCCGATGCCGGCCAGGTTGCGTCTGGTCGAGCAGCGCCTCCGCCACCGGGCGGGTCGGGGTCGCTGCGCAGCCGGCGGAGCGCCTCGGCCTCGTCCCAGTCGGCACCCAGCAGGTCGGGTCCGAGGTGGCCGACGACCTCGTGCTCGTGGGAGCGGGGCACCAGCTCCACGATCCCCAGGGAGAAGCCGACCGCGGCGCGGGCGTCGGTGCGCAGCACCACCCGGGCCTGGGTGGACGGGCGGCGCCACTTCTCGTGCGAGGGGGTAGACGTGCCAGCTGCCCTCCATCTTGAGGTGCGTGTGGAGCGTCCACGACTCCTCGTGCTCGATGTGGGTGAGCAGGTGCTTGCCGCGCGAGAACGTGCCGGTGACGGTGGCGCCGGACAGGTCGACGGTGGCGAGCTGGGGCACGCGGAAGTCGCTGGCGGCCAGCACGTGACCGGTGAGCGCCCGGTCGAGCTTGCGGGCGGCTCGGTAGACGGTGTCTCCCTCAGGCACGCATCCTCAGTCCCTTCGGGGTGGCCACGAAGCCGGCCTCGTCGAGGGCGGCGCGCAGCGGGGTGGTCCCGCCGCCGAGCAGTGCGGCGCCGTCGGCGCGCTCGACGACGAGCTTGCCCAGTGCACCACGGCGGGTGGCATCGGCCAACGCGGAGGCGGCGGGGACCAGCCGGTCGGGGTCGTCGCTCCAGGTCAGCAGGGTGCGTCCGCCTCGCTCGACGTACATGGTGAGGTCGCCGTCGACCAGCACCACCAGGGCACCCGCCTTGCGTCCCGGGCGGTGCCCGGCCTTCTCGGCGGCCTTGGCGGTCGCCGGGTCGGCGGGCTGCTCGGCCCCCCGACCGCTCGTCTCCGGCCAGGGCAGCGCCGCGCCGTAGGGATTGGCCGGGTCGGTGGCGGCGAGGGTCACGGCGTCGGGCTTGGAGTCGGCCGGCTCGCTGAAGGTGCGCAGCCGGTCGATCGCCCCGGCCGACCCGAACTGGGCGGCCCCCAGACCCTCGATGAAGTAGCCGCGTCGGCAGCGCCCGGTGTCCTCGAAGGCGGAGAGCACCTTGTAGACGCCGGCGAAGCCGCCCGGCACCCGCTCGCTCATCACCGCGCCGCGGGTCACCACGCCGTGGCGCTCGAGCAGGTGCTCGGCGGTCGCGTGGGCGCGCCGGGTCGGGTCGGAGTCACGCTCGGGGAGCAGCGCCCACCGCCCGGCCGTCTCGGGGGGACCGGTCCGGACCGGCATCCGGCCGGTGCCGGTGCGGCCGCCGCCGCGCAGACGAGGTGGCGCGCGCCGGGTGCGGTGGCTGGCGGTGCCCGACCGCACCAGCGCCCGCAGCGGCGTGACGGTGTCGTTGGTGAGCCGGCCCTGCCACACCAGCGACCACAGGGCCGCGGAGAGCTCCGGGTCGCTGGTCGAGCCGACCCGGTCGGAGAGCTGGCGGAAGAACCAGGCCCCGCCGGGGTCGAGGGCCTCGAGGACGGCCCGCTCCACGGCGCTCGGCTCGACGTCGCTGATGTCGGGGAGCGTGAGCTCGGCCTGGTCCGCGAGGTGCAGGCTGACCCAGCCGTCGCTGCCGGGCAGGGGGGAGTGCCCGGCCCACACGACCTCACCGGATGCGGTGAGCTCGTCGAGGTAGGACGGCTCGTAGTCGCGCACCCGGGCCGCCAGCACCAGCGGCTCCAGCGCGCTGGCGGGCACCGGGCAGCCGGCGAGCTGGTCGATGGCGGCGACCACGCCGTCGACGCCCCGCAGCTTGCCGCCGACCCTCTGCCACGCCGGCAGGAACCGGGCCACGGTGTCCTGGGTGACGGGCTCGACCTCCTTGCGGAGCCGGGCCAGCGATCGCCGGCGCAGCTTGCGGAGCACCTCGGCGTCGCACCACTCGCTGCCGCTGCCGGAGGGACGGAACTCGCCCTCGAGCAGCCGGCCGCGGGACACCAGCCGCTGCAGGGCGTGGCGCGCGACGGCCTCGCCGAGGCCGAGCCGGGCGGCGACGTCGGCGGTGGTGAAGGGACCGTGGGTGCGTGCGTAGCGGGCGATGAGGTCGCCGATGGGGTCCTCGTGCGGCTCGGTGAAGACGTCCGGGGTGCCCGGCGGCACCGGCACGCCGAGGCCGTCGCGCAGCCGGCCGACGTCCTCCACCGTCGTCCAGCGCTCCTCGCCGGCGATGCGGGCCGGGACCACCCGGCGTACGTCGGACAGGGCGGCCAGCCAGGAGCCGACGTCGGCGCCGTCGGTCGACCGGGCGGTGACCTCGGCGATGCTCAGCGGCCCGAGCAGCCGCAGCAGGTCGGCGACCGCCTCGGCGGTCGCGCGCGCGGCGGTCGGGCGCGAGCCACTGGAGCTCGGCCTCGACCTCGGCGAGCACCTCCGGGTCGAGGAGCTCGCGCAGCTCGGCGCGACCGAGGAGCTCGGCGAGCAGGCCCTGGTCCAGGGACAGCGCGGCGGCCCGGCGCTCGGCGATCGGGGAGTCGCCCTCGTAGACGAACTGGGCGACGTAGCCGAAGAGCAGGCTGCGGGCGTAGGGGCTCGGCGTCTGGGTGGCGACGTCGACGATGGTGATCTCGCGACGCTGGACACGGGTCAGCAGCGTGACCAGCGCGGGCAGGTCGTAGACGTCCTGGAGGCACTCGCGGATCGCCTCGAGGACGATCGGGAAGGACGGGTACTGGGAGGCGACCTCGAGCAGCTGGGCGCTGCGCTGGCGCTGCTGCCACAGGGGGCTCCGGCGGCCCGGGTCGCGGCGGGGGAGCAGCAGCGCCCGGGCCGCGCACTCGCGGAAGCGGCTCGCGAACAGCGCGGAACCGCCGACCTCCTGGGTGACGAGCTGCTCGATCTCGTCGGGCTCGAAGACGACGATGTCGCCGCCCGGCGGCTCGTCCTCGGTGTCGGGGATGCGGATGACGATGCCGTCGTCGGAGGCGACCGCCTGGCCGTCGATGTCGTAGCGCTCCCGGAGCCGCGCGTTGATGGCCAGCGCCCAGGGCGCGTGCACCGGTGTGCCGTAGGGCGAGTGGACGACGAGGCGCCAGTCGCCGAGCTCGTCGCGGAACCGCTCGACCAGCAGCTGGGTGTCGCTGGGCAGCGCGTTGGTCGCCTGCTGCTGCTCGGTGACGTAGGTGACCAGGTTGCCGGCGGCGTAGTCGTCGAGGCCGCGGTCGCGCGCCTGCTGGAGGGCCTGGGCGGGCGTGGCGCTGCCGAGCTCGCGGGTGAAGCTGCCGATCGCCTCGCCCAGCTCGGCGGGGCGGCCGAGCGAGTCGCCCTTCCAGAACGGGAGGCGCCCGGGGATGCCGGGGGCGGGCGTGACCAGCACCCGGTCGTGGGTGATGTCCTCGATCCGCCAGCTGGTCGCGCCGAGCGCGAAGATGTCGCCGACCCGCGACTCGTAGACCATCTCCTCGTCGAGCTCGCCGACCCGGCTCGCCTTGTCGCCGACGAGGAAGACGCCGAAGAGGCCGCGGTCGGGGATGGTGCCGCCGCTCGTGACGGCCAGCCGCTGGGCGCCGGGCCGACCGGAGAGCACGCCGGTGACGCGGTCCCACACGATGCGCGGTCGCAGCTCGGCGAACTCCTCGCTGGGGTAGCGGCCGCTGAGCAGGTCGAGGGTCGCGTCGAAGGCGCTGCGGGGGAGGGCGGAGTAGGGAGCCGCGCGGCGGACGAGGTCGTAGAGGTCGTCGACCTCCCAGTCCTCCAGCGCCGTGCAGGCCACGACCTGCTGGGCGAGGACGTCGAGCGGGTTGGTGGGGACCGAGAGGGACTCGATCGCGCCGCTGCGCATCCGCTCGACCGCGACCGCGGTCTGCGCGAGGTCGCCGCGGTGCTTGGGGAAGAGGACGCCGCGGCTGACCTCGCCCACCTGGTGGCCGGCCCGGCCGACCCGCTGGAGGGCGCTGGCGACGCTGGGGGGCGACTCGATCTGGATGACCAGGTCGACGGCACCCATGTCGATGCCGAGCTCGAGGCTGCTCGTGGCGACGACGCAGGGGAGCCGACCCCGCTTGAGGTCGTCCTCGATGAGGGCCCGCTGCTCCTTGGAGACCGAGCCGTGGTGGGCCTTGGCGATGATCGTGCCCGCGCCGCTGCTCTGCCCGGACTGGGCCATCACCTGGGCCGGAGGCCGGGCGTCGGGCTCCTCGGCGTCCTCGTCCCGCCGCCCGGTCGGTGGCGATCTCGTTGAGCCGGGCGGTGAGCCGCTCGGCCAGCCGTCGCGAGTTGGCGAAGACGATGGTGGACCGGTGCTGCTCCACCAGGTCGACCACGTGCTCCTCGACGTGCGGCCAGATGCTGGTGGCACGTTGGGGGTCGCCGGACTCCTCGTCGTACTCCTCGGGCGCGGTCATGTCCTCGACCGGGACGACGACCCGGAGGTCCCACTGCTTCTCGCTGGGGGGCGAGACGATCTCGACCGGCGGCGCTGCCGCCGAGGAACCGGGCGACCTCCTCCAACGGCCGGACCGTGGCGCTCAGGCCGATGCGCTGGGCGGGTCGGTCCAGGAGGGCGTCGAGGCGCTCGAGGGACACGGCGAGGTGGGCTCCGCGCTTGCCACCGGCCACCGCGTGCACCTCGTCGAGGATGACGGTGTCGATGCCGCGCAGCGACTCGCGGGCCTGGCTGGTCAGCATCAGGAACAGCGACTCGGGGGTGGTGATCATGATGTCCGGCGGGCTGCTCGTCAGCTTGCGCCGGTCGGCCGGGGACGTGTCGCCCGAGCGCAGGCCCACGGTCAGGTCGGGCAGGCTGGTGCCGAGCCGCTCGGCGGTGTGCCGGATGCCGGTCAGCGGGGCCCGCAGGTTGCGCTCGACGTCGACGGCCAACGCCTTGAGCGGGGAGATGTAGAGGACCCGGGTGCGGCGGGTCTTGTCCTCCGGCCGCTCCGCGGTGAGCAGCGAGTCGATGGCGTGCAGGAAGGCGCTCAGCGTCTTGCCGCTGCCGGTCGGTGCGACCACGAGCGCGTGCTTGCCCGCGGCGATCGCGTCCCACGCACCCTCCTGGGCGGTCGTCGGCTGCGCGAAGGCGGCCTCGAACCAGGCGCGGGTCGGCGCACTGAAGTGGTCGAGGGCGGACATGGGCCCAGTCTGTCCTACGGCACCGACAGCGGGCCCGCGTCGCTGGCCGGCGGCGATCGTCGTACCGCCCGCAGGGGTGGGCACGGTCTTCCCCGACCTGCCTAGGGTCGAGGCATGGCCACGAAGAGCACCCCCGCCCAGACCTTCCACGTCCCCGGCCTCAGCGCCACGGAGAGCACCACCGTCGTCGCCGCGCTGCAGGACCGGCTCTACGCCTACACCGACCTCCACCTCGTGCTCAAGCACGTGCACTGGAACGTCGTGGGCCCCAACTTCATCGGCGTCCACGAGATGCTGGACCCGCAGGTCGACGTGGTCCGTGGCTACGCCGACGCGGTGGCCGAGCGGATCGCCACCATGGGCGGTACGCCGATCGGCACGCCCGGCGCGCTCGTCGACGCCCGCTCGTGGGACGACTACGCGCTCGGCAAGGACACCGCGCAGGCCCACCTCGGTGCCCTCGACCTCGTCTACACCGGGGTGATCGAGGACAACCGCACCGCGATCGACGTCGTCGGGGAGATCGACCCCGTCACCGAGGACCTGCTCATCGGCCAGACCGGTGAGCTCGAGCAGTTCCACTGGTTCGTCCGCGCCCACCTGGAGAACAGCGGCGGGCGGCTCTCCACCGAGGGCGCCACCACCGAGGTGGAGGCCGCCGACGCGGCGCGCGAGCCGCAGCGGCGTACGGCGAAGAAGGCCACGCGCAAGAAGTAGGGCACGACCTCGTCGCGGCTGTCCCCGGCAGTCCCTAGGCTCGCGCCATGACGGACATCGGGGGAGACGACCAGCTGCGCGCCGACCTGGCGCGGCTGGTCAGGCAGCTGACGCGCGAGGAGCCGGTGCCGCGGGGGACGCCGCTGCTGGAGGTGCTCGACGAGCACCTCGGCACGCGCGCCGACGAGCTCCCGGTGGTGGTGGAGAAGATCGACGTCCACCGGTGGGTCGACACCGACATCGCGCTGGCCGAGGTCGCCGGGCGGGACGACGGTGCCCGGCTGCTCGGCATCGGCGGCGGCGACCAGCGGCACCACAGCTCGTTGGGCGACCTCATCGCCAACGCGGAGTGGGGACGCTTCCGCCAGGGCCAGGTGGACCGGCTCAACGTCGCCACCGGGCCGGACGACGAGCGCGCGACGGTGGCGTTCGGGCTGCACCTGTTCCGCTGGGCCGGCGACCCGGTCGTCGTCCTCCAGCGCGGTCACAACCCCCAGTACGGCGGCGAGGCGCGCCTCGAGGTGATCGTGCAGGACCCGGAGGTGGGGGCGGCGCTGCTCGCCGAGGTCCGCGACCTCGCCGTGTCGCGCTCGGTGCTCCGGGGCCAGGTCATCAGCTTCGCCGGCAACCCCTACGAGCCGTCCATGGGCGCGATCACGTTCGTCCGACGTCCCGACCTGCCCGCCGACCGGGTCATCCTCCCGGAGGGCACGCTCACCCAGGTGCGCGGCCACGTCGTCGAGCTCGCCGCCCACCGCGACGAGCTCCGCCGGCGCGGCCAGCACCTCAAGCGCGGCATCCTCCTCTACGGCCCGCCCGGCACCGGCAAGACCCACACCGTCCGGCACCTGATCGGTGCGGGTCCGGACACCACGGTCGTCCTGCTCTCCGGCACCCAGATGGCGTACGTCGCGCAGGCGGCCCAGATCGCGCGCGCCCACCAGCCCGCGATCGTCGTCCTCGAGGACGTGGACCTGATCGCGGAGGACCGCGACCACGGTCACTTCGGCGGTGGCGCGTCGCCCCTGCTGTTCACGCTCCTCGACGCCATGGACGGCCTGGACCAGGACGCCGACGTGGTGTTCCTGCTGACCACCAACCGGGCCGAGGCCCTCGAGCGGGCCCTCTCCCAGCGTCCCGGTCGGGTGGACCTCGCCGTCGAGATCCCGTTGCCCGACGAGGGTGCGCGCCGCCGGCTCATCGGCCTCTACGCCGCCGAGGTCGGCTTCAGCGACGAGGCGATCGCCGCCGCGGCCGAGGCGTCCGCGGGCACCACGGCGTCGTACTCCAAGGAGCTGGTGCGCCGGGCGGTGCTGCGTGCGGCCATCGCCGAGCGGTCGCCCTCCGACGAGGACCTCGGGGCCGCGACCGACGAGCTGCAGGCGGACGGCGCCGTCCTCACCCGCTCGCTCCTGGGCAGCGGCACGCCCTAGCGCACCGCGGATTCCACGAGGCCCGTCAATATCGGGTCGAGCGCTGTCGGTGGCCCTCTATAGGGTCACGACCGTGACGGAATCCATGATCCTGGCCCGGGGGCTGCGCAAGTCGTTCGGCGACTTCGAGGCCGTCAAGGGCATCGACGTCGACGTACGACGCGGCGAGGCGTTCGGCTTCCTCGGCCCCAACGGCGCCGGCAAGTCGAGCACCATGCGGATGATCGCCAGTGTCAGCCCCATCAGCGGCGGCGAGCTGACGATCCTGGGCATGGACCCGGCGACCCACGGCCCGACCATCCGCGGCCGGCTGGGGGTGTGTCCGCAGGAGGACACCCTCGACAACGAGCTCAACGTCCGCGACAACCTCTTCATCTACGGCCGCTACTTCGGCATCCCCCGGGGCGAGGTCAACAGCCGCGTCGACGAGCTCCTCGAGTTCGTCCAGCTCACCGAGAAGGCGAAGTCCAGGGTCGAGGACCTCTCCGGTGGCATGAAGCGGCGGCTCACCATCGCCCGCAGCCTCGTCAACCGTCCCGACCTGCTCCTGCTCGACGAGCCGACCACCGGCCTGGACCCGCAGGCCCGTCACGTCCTGTGGGACCAGCTGTTCCGGCTCAAGCAGGCCGGTGTGACGCTGGTGATCACGACGCACTACATGGACGAGGCCGAGCAGCTCTGCGACCGGTTGGTCGTGATGGACAAGGGACTCATCGCCGCCGAGGGCTCACCCCGCCAGCTCATCGAGGAGCACTCGACGCGCGAGGTCGCCGAGCTCCGCTTCGGCATCGTCGACGAGGGCAACATCCACGCGCAGATCGCCGAGAAGATCGGCGACCTCGGTCGCCTCGAGGTGCTGCCGGACCGCATCCTCGTCTACAGCCCCGACGGCGAGGAGGTCATCGCCAAGGTGCACGAGCGCGGCCTCGAGCCGATCGCCGTGCTGGTGCGGCGCTCCACGCTGGAGGACGTCTTCCTCAAGCTCACCGGTCGGACGTTGGTGGACTGATGGCTGACCACACGACGCAGCCGACGACGCACCCGACGACACCCGCGACGACCCAGCCGCGCGGGCTCTCGCTGGCCGAGGGGATCGGTCGCCAGCGCGACTACTGGTGGACGGTCTTCAAGCGCACGTGGCGCGGCGGCATCATCTCCTCGTTCTTCTCGCCGCTGTTCTACGTCCTGGCCATGGGCGTCCTGCTGGGCGGCTTCATCGAGGTCGATCCGGCCCGCCTCGAGGGCGCCACGTCCTACCTCGCCTTCATCGTCCCCGGCCTGGTGGTGGCGCACGCGCTCGGCATCGCCGTCGGGGAGACGACCTACCCGGTCATGGGCGGCCTCAAGTGGCACAAGACCTACTGGGCCCAGGCCGCGACCCCGCTCGAGGCCCGCCACATCGCCGGCGCGCACCTGATGTTCGTCCTGTTCCGCCTGGCGACCGCCTGCGGCGTCTTCATGGTGGTGCTGGCGCCCTTCGGCGTCTTCGAGAGCTGGTGGGGACCGATCCTGGCCTTCGGCGTCCAGCTGCTGACCGGCATGGCCTTCGCCACCGTGGTGATGGGGATCGCCGTGCGTGTCCGGTCCGAGGAGGCGTTCGGGGTGATCTTCCGGCTCGGCGTGATGCCGCTGACGCTCTTCTCCGGAGCGTTCTTCCCGGTGAGCAACCTCGGCCCCGTCATGGAGGTGCTGGCCCGCCTCACCCCCATGTGGCACGGGGTCAACCTGTCCCGGATGCTCTGCCTCGACACCGTCGACTGGCCGGTGGCGCTCGTCAACGTGAGCGTGCTCGCGGGGGTCACCGCGTTCGGCTGGTTCTGGGCCGCCCGCGGCCTCGAGCGGAGGCTGGTGCTCTGATGTCGGTCACGCCCTACGAGCCGCTCACCTCGGTCCAGGCCCTCGGCCTCCTGGTGCAGCGCAACTACATCACCTACCGCTCCTCGTGGAAGCTCTTCGTCACCGGCTTCCTCGAGCCGGTCTTCTACCTCTTCTCCATCGGGATCGGCGTCGGCCAGCTCGTCGACGGCTTCGAGTTCAACGGCCAGGCGATCCCGTACGCCGAGTTCGTGGCGCCCGGCATGCTCGCGGTCAGCGCGTTCAACGGTGCCCTGATGGACTCGACCTACAACGTCTTCTTCAAGCTCAAGTACGAGAAGCTCTACGACCAGATGCTCGCCACCCCGCTCACGACGGCCGACATCGCCCGTGGCGAGATCGCGTGGGGCCAGATCCGCGGGTCCACCTACTCGGCGGTCTTCCTGCTCGTGATGGCCGCGATGGGCATGCTGCACACGTGGTGGGCGCTGCTGGCGCTGCCGGCCGCCATGCTGATCGGGTTCGCCTTCAGCGCCGTCTGCATGGCGCTGACGACCTGGATGAAGAGCTTCCAGGACTTCGACAAGATCACCCTGATCCAGATGCCGATGTTCCTGTTCTCGGCGACCTTCTTCCCGATCACCGCGTACGACGGCGCGCTGCGGTGGATCGTCGAGGCGACGCCGCTCTACCGCGGCGTCGTGCTGTGCCGCGAGCTCACCACCGGGACGCCGGGGTGGGAGAGCGTGATCTCGGTCGTCTACCTGCTGGTCATGGGTCTCATCGGCCTGGCGATCGTCCGGAGGCGTCTCGACAAGCTGCTCCTCACCTGACGTGGAGCGCGACCCCGACCGCTGGGAGGATGGAGCCATGCCCGAGCCCGACCCGATCACACCGGACACCAAGGACTGGACCTGGGTCCTGGACCGTCCGTGCCCGGAGTGCGGCTTCGACCCCGGCGCCCACTCGCTGGCCGCGCTGCCCGGCCTCCTCCACGACTCGGCCATGGTCTGGTCGCGGGTGCTGGGGCGCACCGACGCCGCGCTCCGTCCGGCACCCGGCGTCTGGTCCGCCCTCGAGTACGCCTGCCACGTCCGCGACGTCCACCGCGTCTTCGCCGAGCGGGTCGCCCTCATGCTGGTCGAGGACGAGCCGCACTTCGCCAGCTGGGACCAGGACGAGACCGCGGTCGCCTCGCGCTACGCCGAGCAGGACCCCGCCACCGTGGACACCGAGCTCGTCGAGTCGGCCGGCCACGTGGCCGGCGTCTACGCCACCGTCACCGCCGAGGAGAGCGGGCGGCGGGGGTTCCGGTCCGACGGGAGCGAGTTCACCGTGGAGACCCTCGGGATCTACCACCTCCACGACGTGCTGCACCACGTGCACGACGTGGGCGCGACGTGACCCGGCGGCGGCAGCGGCGACCGTGCGCGCCTACGACCTGGATGCCGCCGCGTACGCCGCGAACGCCCCGGACGTGCCGGAGTCCGTGCGTGCGGACGTCCGCCGCATCGCCGAGGAGCTCGGCGCGGGCGCCCGGGTGCTGGAGATCGGCTCCGGGGGAGGGCGCGACGCGGCGCTCCTGGAGGAGCACGGCCTGCGCGTGCGTCGTACCGACGTGACCCCGGCCTTCGTGCGCCTGCTCCGCGGCCAGGGCCTCGAGGCCGATGTCCTCGACCCGTTGACCGACGACCTGTCCTCGGACGAGGGCCCGTACGACGCCGTGTGGGCCAACGCCTCCCTGCTGCACGTCGCCCGGGCGGACCTGCCCACCGTCCTGACCCGCCTCGCGGCGGTCACCCGGCGCGGCGGTCTGCTCCGCGTCGCGGTCAAGGAGGGCGACGGCGAGGGGTGGTCGACGCACGGCTCGATCCGGGGTCCGCGGCACTTCACCTACTGGCGTTCCGACGCCCTGCGCGCGGTCGTGGTGGGCGCGGGCTGGGTCGACGTGTCGATCGTCAGGACCCCGGGCAAGGGGGCCGAGCAGTGGCTCGAGGTCGAGGCGGTGCGCGGATGAGGCACACCGAGTTCTGGGCCCGTCTCGACCATGCGCTCGGCACGGCGTCCTCGCGCTCCTGGGCCGAGCTCTACGTCATCGGGGAGCTCGGCAGCCGCACCGTCGTCGAGGCCCTCGGCGCCGGCGTGCCCCCCAAGCACGTCTGGGCCGCCGTGTGGCGGGTGCTCGAGCTGCCGGACTCCGAGCGGTGAGCGCCGGCGGGGACGACGCGCTCGCCCGGCACGCCGACGTCCAGGCCCGGACCGTGCGGGTGCTGGTCGTCTCCCAGGCCGTCGGCGCCGTCGGGGTGACCATCGGCGTGGCCACGGCCTCCCTGCTGGCCCGCGACATCTCGGGCTCGGACGCCCAGGCCGGCCTGGCCCAGACCTTCCAGGTGCTCGGGACGGCGCTCGCCGCCTACGTCCTCGCCCGTCTGATGGGTCGCCGGGGCCGTCGTGTCGGGCTGGTGACCGGCTACCTGGCCGGTGCCGCCGGCGCGGCGCTGTGCGTCGCTGCCGGGGTGCTCGACTCGATGCTGGTCCTGCTGACCGGGGCCGTGCTGCTGGGCGCGACCACGGCGGTCAACAACGGCTCGCGCTACGCCGCCACCGACCTGGCACCCGAGGCGACCCGGGGCGCGGGCGCTCTCGGTGGTGGTGTGGGCGACCACGATCGGCGCCGTGGCCGGTCCCAACCTCACGGGGGTCGGGGCGGGGCTCGCCCGGTCGGCTGGGGATCCCGGAGCTCACCGGCGGGTTCGCCATCGGGGCAGTGGTGCTCGTCGCGGCGGCGCGTCTGGATCGCGGTGCTGCTGCGGCCCGACCCGCTCCTGCTGGCCCAGGCCGCGGCCGGCGCCACGGCCGAGGCGCGCTCCGGCCGGTCGTGGTCGCGCTTCACCGCGGCCGTCGGCGCCGCAGCCGGCCCTGGTCGCGGCGATCGTCGGGATGGCCTGCGCCCACGCCGCGATGGTGACGGTGATGATCATGACGCCGCTGCACATGGAGCACGGCGGCGCGCACCTGCAGGTCATCGGCTTCGTGATCTCGGTGCACGTGCTCGGGATGTTCGCGTTCTCGCCCCTCGTGGGCCTCGCCGCCGACCGCCTCGGACGACCCCGGGTGCTGCAGGCCGGGGGAGTGGTGCTGCTCGTCTCCCTGGTGCTGTGCGGGCTGGCGCCCGAGGGGTCCTCGTGGCAGATCTTCGCCGGCCTCTTCCTGCTCGGCCTGGGCTGGTCGTGCGCCACGGTGGCCGCCTCGACGATCATCGCCGACCTCACGCCGGTCGCCGCTCGCACCGACGTGCAGGGCACGGCCGACATGGCGATGTCGCTGACCGCGGCGGGCGGTGGCGCCCTGGCCGGCCTGATCGTCGGATGGCTGGGCTATCCCGTGCTGGCGGCGTTCGCGGGGGTGCTGGCGCTGGCCGTGCTGCTGGCCGGGGCCCGGGCCGGTGCGGCCACGCGACCGGCCCACCCGGCCGAGGGCACCGGCACCCGCCGCTAGCTGTACCCGGCCACGACACGCGGGCGCGTCGTCCATGACTCGAACAACTGTTCGGGCTAGATTGTGTCCACAGGTACGACGCACGGCGAGGTAGTCCACAGCGTTCGACGGTGCTGACCAGGCATTGTCGGTGGCTCGTCCTAGCGTCGCAGACGTACCTGACTACCCGACGGACAAGACAAGGACACACACATGGCTGGTGGAGACCGCGAGAAGGCACTGGATGCCGCACTCGCCAACATCGAGAAGTCGTTCGGCAAGGGCTCGGTCATGCGACTGGGCGACGACACCCGTGCTCCGCTGGAGGTGATCCCGACCGGTGCGATCGCGCTCGACGTGGCCCTCGGCCTCGGTGGTCTGCCCCGCGGCCGTGTCGTGGAGATCTACGGTCCCGAGTCCTCGGGCAAGACGACGGTCGCCCTGCACGCGGTGGCCAGCGCCCAGGCGGCCGGCGGCATCGTCGCCTTCATCGACGCCGAGCACGCGCTCGACCCCGACTACGCCAAGGCCCTCGGCGTCGACACCGACGCCCTGCTGGTCTCCCAGCCCGACTCCGGTGAGCAGGCGCTCGAGATCGCCGACATGCTGGTCCGCTCCGGCGCCCTGTCCCTGATCGTCATCGACTCGGTGGCCGCGCTCGTGCCGCGCGCCGAGATCGAGGGCGAGATGGGCGACAGCCACGTCGGTCTCCAGGCGCGGTTGATGAGCCAGGCGCTGCGCAAGATGACCGGTGCCCTCAACAACTCCGGCACGACGGCGATCTTCATCAACCAGCTCCGCGAGAAGATCGGCGTCATGTTCGGCTCGCCCGAGACCACGACCGGTGGTCGCGCGCTCAAGTTCTACTCCTCGGTGCGCCTCGACGTGCGTCGCATCGAGACCCTCAAGGACGGCCAGGAGATGGTGGGCAACCGCACCCGCGTCAAGGTCGTCAAGAACAAGGTCGCCCCGCCGTTCAAGCAGGCCGAGTTCGACATCATGTACGGCAAGGGCATCAGCCGCGAGGGTGGCCTCATCGACGTCGGCGTCGAGGCGGGCCTGGTCCGCAAGTCCGGCGCTTGGTACACCTACGAGGGTGACCAGCTCGGCCAGGGCAAGGAGAACGCCCGCACCTTCCTCAAGGACAACCCCGACCTGGCCAACGAGCTGGAGAAGAAGATCCTCGAGAAGCTCGGTGTCGGGCCGCAGGTCGACGCCCCGTCCGACCTGTCCGACGACCCCATCGGCGTGAATGACTTCTGAGCACGCCCCGCGGCCGGGTGAGTCCAGGCCGATGCCGTCGTGGGCGGGAGACGTCCACGACGGTGTCGAGGCCTGGACCCGGTCGGTCGCGCCGTCGGCCGACGCCCCTGCGACCGACGGGCCCGACGAGCCGTTCGAGCGGGTGCCCGTCGGTCGGTCGGGTCGCCGCTCGAGCCGGTCGGCCCGTTCGGGCCGGTCTCGCGAGCCCGGAGCCGGACGGTCCGGCGACCGGGGTGCGCGGCGGACTCCCGCACCGCCCGACCCGGCGGCGCAGGGACCCGACGCCGACCACGAGGCGGTGGGCCGCAAGATCCTGCTCGACGCGCTGACCGGTCAGGCCCGCTCCCGCCAGGAGCTGGCCGACAAGCTGGCCAAGAAGGACGTCCCGGCCGACCTGGCCGCTGCGCTGCTCGACCGGTTCGAGGAGGTCGGCCTGGTCGACGACGAGGCGTTCGCCCGCGCCTGGATCGCGTCGCGACAGCCCGGCAAGGGCCTGGCCCGGCGGGCGCTGGCCCAGGAGCTGCGTCGCAAGGGCATCGACGACGAGGTGGCCCGCGAGGCACTCGACGAGATCGACCCCGACGACGAGGATGCCGCCGCGCGGGCCCTGGTCCGCAAGAAGCTGCGCTCCGTGCGCGGCCTGGACCAGCAGAAGGCGACCCGGCGACTCGTGGGCATGCTGGCGCGCAAGGGATACGGACGCGGGCATGGCCTTCGCGATCGTCAAGGACGAGCTGGGCCGTGACGGGCTGGAGGTCGAGGGACTGGACGATGCGGGACTCGACGAGGAGCTCTAGGCTCCTCCCATGCCCGACCTGGCCGTGGTCTACGCCGAGCTGCGGCGTCGCCTGAGCGTCCACGAGGACGCGTTCCTCGTCTCCGACAACCTCACCGATGCCAACACCGCGGCCAGCCGGAAGGTCGACGAGCCGTCGCCCGACACCTACGTGCTCCTGGGTGCGCCGACCGAGCGCTACCCGGACGGTCAGCTGTTCGCCTCCGTCCGCATCGGCAAGCGCTACGTCAGCTACCACCTCATGTCGGTCTACATGTCGCCCGAGGGGCCGTCGATCGGCCCCGAGCTGACCCGTCGGCGGCAGGGCAAGAGCTGCTTCAACTTCACCCGCGTGGACGACACGCTCTTCGACGAGCTGGCCGACCTCACCGACCGCGGCCGGGACCTCTACGAGGCCGAGGGCCTGCTGCGGCGCTGACGCGCGACTCGGCCGGTCGGCGCCCACGCGGTGTCCGTGCGCTGGGACATACTGCACCCGTGGCCACCACCGAGCAGACGAAGATCCCCGGCTCGACCGCGGAGTCCGTGCGACCACTCCTGCGGCTGCCGTCAGGCCCCGTCGACCTGGCCGGCATCGACCCGCGATCGACCCCCGGTTTCGACGGGGACAAGGCAGCCGGCAAGGCGGCACTGCCGCTCGTGGGCGAGCCGCTCGCCGAGCTGCAGGAGCGGTTGTTCGCCCATGGCAGGTCGGGCGGTCACCGGCGCGTTCTGCTGGTCCTCCAGGGCATGGACACCTCCGGCAAGGGCGGGGTGCTGCGCCACTCCGTCGGCCTGATCGACCCGCAGGGCGTGCGGATCACCTCCTTCAAGGCTCCCAGTGCCGAGGAGCGTCGGCACGACTTCCTGTGGCGCATCCGCCGGGCGGTCCCCGAGGCGGGCATCGTGGGCGTCTTCGACCGCTCGCACTACGAGGACGTGCTGATCGCGCGGGTCCGCGAGCTCACGACGCGCTCCGCGATCACCCGCCGTTACGACGCCATCAACCGCTTCGAGGCCGAGCTCGTCGACGAGTGGCGTGACCGTCATCAAGTGCATGCTGCACATCTCCGCCGAGGAGCAGAAGGAGCGCCTGCTCGCCCGGCTCGACGACCCGACCAAGCACTGGAAGTTCAACCCCGGTGACATCGACGAGCGCTCGCAGTGGCGCGCCTACCAGGAGGCCTACGAGATCGCCCTGGAGCGCTGCAACACTCCTGAGGCGCCGTGGTACGTCGTGCCCAGCGACCGCAAGTGGTACCGCAACTGGGCCATCGCCACCATGCTGCTCGAGGCTCTGCGAGGAGCTGGCCCCGGCCTGGCCGCCCGCCGACTTCGACGTCGTCGGCGAGCGCAGGCGCCTCGCCGAGGAGGACCCGGTCACGTGACCGTCCGCTCGTCGCAGACCGAGGAGACGACCCTCCCCGGGGTGTTCGTCACGCGCTACGTGACGCCGCTGCGGGAGGGCGGCAGCCTGCCGGGGATCGTCGAGGGCGACGACCTCGGCACCTACGTCTGCAAGTTCCGGGGCGCCGGACAGGGCCTCAAGGTGCTCGTGGCCGAGGTGGTCGTCAGTGGGCTGGCCGAGCACCTCGGGCTGCGCACCCCGCGCCTGGTGGCCCTCGACCTGGACCCCGAGATCGCGCGCTACGAGGCCGACGAGGAGGTCCAGGACCTCCTCAACGCGAGCGCGGGCCTCAACCTCGGCGTCGACTTCCTGCCGGGCGCCTTCGGCTACGACGGGACGATGCTCGACCCGGGCGGCCACACGGCCGACGGCGAGGCGGCGAAGGTCATCTGGCTGGATGCGTTCTGCGCCAACGTCGACCGGTCCTGGCGCAACCCCAACCTGCTGCTGTGGCACGGCGACCTCTGGGTGATCGACCACGGTGCCTCGCTCTACTTCCACCACGGCTGGGCCGGCGGAGTGACCGACCCGGCGCGCTTCGCGCGTCAGCCGTGGGACGCCTCCGACCACGTCCTCGGCAGCCCACCTCGCCGGGGTCGCCGCCGCGGACGCCGAGATCAGCCCCCGGCTCGACCGCGACACCTTCGCCCGGGTGCTGTCCCGGGTGCCCGACGAGTGGCTCGAGCCCGTGCCGGGCGCCGAGACCCCGGACGCCCTGCGCGCGGCGTACGTCGAGTTCCTCACCGCGCGCCTCGGCACCCGCCAGTGGCTCCCGGGCGGTGTCGCGTGAAGCGGCTGTCCTACCAGTACGTCGTGCTGCGCTGCGTGCCGCGACCGGACCGCGAGGAGTTCCTCAACGTCGGCGTCGTCCTCTACTGCCAGGCCGCCGACTTCCTCGACGTGGCGTGGCACTGCGACGCCGACCGGCTCGCGCGCCCTCGACCCGGGTCTCGATCCCGGCCAGGTGTGCGCCGCGCTGGAGTTCGTCGAGGGCGTGGCCCGCGGGGACTCCCGCGGGGGTGCGGCGGCCGGGCAGCCGCTCGGCCCGCGCTTCGGCTTCCTCAAGGCGCCCCGGAGCACGGTGCTCCAGCCCGGTCCGGTCCACGGTGGCGTGACCGCCGATCCCGCCCGCCAGCTCGAGCACCTCCTCGAGCGCCTCGTGGGATGAGTGCCGAGCGCGTCCTCGTCGAGGCGGTGCGCGGCGCCCTGGCCGGTGCCGGCGACCCCGACCGGGCACGCCAGCAGCAGGCCTACATGAAGTCGGCGATGCCCTACCGCGGGCTCTCCGCGCCCGAGCTGCGCACGCTCCTGCGCCCGGTGCTCGCCGGGCACCGCGTCCGCGACCCCGACACGTGGCGCGCCACGGCCCGCGAGCTGTGGGACGGGGCCACCCACCGGGAGGAGTGGTACGCCGCCATCGCCCTGCTCCGGCACCGCTACTACGCGGCCTGGGTCGATCCGGACCTGCTGCCCCTGCTCCACCACCTGGTCGTGACCGGGGCCTGGTGGGACGTGGTCGACGAGGTCGCGAGCCACCTGGTCGGCGGCGTGCTCGCCGGTCACCGGGTCGAGACCACGCCCGTCGTACGCCGCTGGGCGTCCGCCGAGGACAGCATGTGGGTCCGGCGGACCGCGATCCTGGCCCAGCTCCGGCACCGCGGTGACACCGACACCGCCCTGCTGGGCCGGACGCGATCGGTGGCGCTGACCTCGAGGGCACGACGTACGGCTCGGAGTTCTTCGTCCGCAAGGCGATCGGGTGGGCGCTGCGTGAGCACAGCCGCACCGACGGCGGACTGGGTGCGCGACGTACGTCGCCGCGCACGCCGAGCGCCTCTCGCCGTTGTCGCGGCGAGAGGCGCTGCCGAACTGGTGGACCGACGCCGGTGGACGGGCCCTGCGGGCCACGCAGGTCGGTACCGGAGGATCAGACGGGGACGAGCTCCACCGCGCCGACGGCGTAGCGCGCCAGCACGGCGCGCGCGACCTCCGGGTGGGCCCCGAGCGGCTCCGAGACCGCGATGGCGCCGGCCTCGGTGGCGAGCTCGGCGGCCCGGTCGCGGCAGGAAGCCCGGGCGCCAGGAAGAACGACGCGACCGCGATGTGGCGGCGGCCCTCGGCCCGGAAGGCCCGCACGGCCTCGCCGGCGGCCGGCGGAGCGGCCGAGGCGAAGGCGGCCGTCACGGGCAGCTTGTGGCGGGTGCCCCAGGTGCGGGCGAGCCGCGCCACGGCCTGGTTGGCGAGCGGGTCGGAGGAGCCGGCCGCGGCCAGCACCAGGGCGTCGAGCTCGCGGACCCGGGCCTCCTTGAGGGCGTCGCGCAGGCGCAGGTCGAGCACCTCGAGGAAGGTGGCCTCCATGCCCAGGATCTTGCGAGGCGCGGATCTTGAGGCCCTCGTGGCGCGACGCGGCCGCGGCGATCGCCTCGGGGACGTCCACCTTGGCGTGGTAGGCCTCGGTGAGCAGCAGGGGCACCACGACGATCTCGTCGAAGCCGGCCTTGACCAGCCGGGCGACGACCGTCTCGAAGGACGGCTTGGAGAGGTCGAGGAACGCGGCCTCGATGCGGAGGTCGGGGCGCATCGAGCGGACCTCGTCGACGAGCGCGGTGATCGTCGCGGCCGAGCGGGGGTCACGGCTTCCGTGAGCCAGGGCAACCAGTGCAGGAGCGGCCATCAGAGGGGCCTCCCATCTTGTGCGGTGGTGTGGTCGACGCCGTTGTCGGTGGTGAGCGGGATGAAGAGGTGCTGGGGATCGCAGTGACGTCATGCGTGGATCCCGCACTCGGTCTTGGTGGTGCCGGCCCAGCGGCCGCTGCGCGGGTCGTCGCCGGGGGCGACGCGGCGGGTGCAGGGCCAGCAGCCGATGGAGGGGTAGCCGTCGTAGCACGAGCGGGTTGACCAGCACGCCGTGGTCGGCGATGTAGCTGCTCGACCTGCTCGTCGGTCCAGCGGGCCATGGGGGAGACCTTGACCTTCTGCTTCTTGGCGTCCCAGCCCGACGACCGGGGCGATCACCCGGTTGTGGGTCTCGGCCCGGCGCAGCCCGGTGGCCCAGGCGTCGTACCCGCCCAGCGATGTCGGCCAGCGGCTGGACCTTGCGCAGCGCGCAGCACAGGTCGGGGTCGGTCTTGTAGAGGTCCTTGCCGTACTGCGCGTCCTGCTCGGCGACGGTCTGAGCCGGTGCTCACGGTGCTGAGGTTGACGGGCAGCGTGGCCTCGACGGCGTCGCGGGTGCCGATGGTCTCGGCGAAGTGGTAGCCGGTGTCGAGGAAGACGACGTCGATGCCCGGGCGCGACGGTCGAGGCCAGGTGCGCCAGCACCGCGTCGCCCATCGAGGAGGTGATGCAGAAGCGCTCGCCGAAGGTCGCGACGGCCCACTCGATGATGTTCTCGGCCGGTGCCAGCTCGAGCTCGGCCCCGACGTGCGAGACCAGCTCGCGCAGCTCCTCGGGCGTGCGCCCGGCGGTGTGGGTGCCCTTGAAGTCGCGGGCGGCCTGGGTGGAGAGACTCATCGGGCACCTCCTCTGCTGCGTGTCGGGACGGGTGAGGCCGAGGTACTTCACGGAGAACGCGCGCAGGCACGACCGGCACTCCCAGCCCTCCTCCAGCGGCCACAGGGTGGTCTCGCCGCAGTAGGGGCAGTGCTGGGCGACCGCGCGCTCGCTCATCGAGGCGGCGGCTTCCCCGCGCAGGTGGACCTCGTCGGCGCGGGCGGCCCAGGTCGCGAACGACTCGCCGTCGGTGCGGTCGGCGAGGTACGCCGTGACGACGTGGGTGACGTAGTCGTCGAGGTCGGCGCTGGTCACCTTGTGCGCGCGCAGCTTGCGGCCGAAGTTGGCCTGCAGGCCCAGCGCGCCACCGAGGTGCACCTGGAAGCCCTCCACCTGGTTGCCGTCGTCGTCCATGACCAGCTGGCCCTTGAGGCCGATGTCGGCGACCTGGGTGCGGGCGCAGGCGTTGGGGCAGCCGTTGACGTTGATCGTGATCGGGGTGTCGAGCTCGGGGAAGCGCTTCTCCAGCTCGGTGACGAGCAGGCGGGCGCGCTCCTTGGTGTCGACGATCGCGAGCTTGCAGAACTCGATGCCGGTGCAGGCCATCGTGCTGCGGCGCCAGTTGCTGGGGCGGGCGGTCAGGCCGATCTTCTCCAGCGCCGTCGGCGAAGGCCTCGGTGTCCGCTGCGTCCACGCCGAGGACGACGAGCTTCTGGTACGCCGTGAGGCGCGCGCCCAGCGCGCCGTACTGCTCGACGAGGTCGGCCAGGGCGCTCAGCGTGGTGCCGTCGATGCGGCCCACGACCGGCGCGGCGCCGACGTAGAACTTGCCGTCCTTCTGCTCGTGGATGCCGATGTGGTCGCCCTGGGAGACCGGGGTGGCGGGGGAGGGGCAGTCGACGAGCGTCGCGCTGGAGGTACTCGGTCTCGAGGACCTCGCGGAACTTCTCCTTGCCCCAGTCGGCGACCAGGAACTTCAGCCGGGCCTTCGAGCGCAGCCGGCGGTAGCCGTAGTCGCGGAAGATCGACACGACGCCCTCCCAGGCGTCGGCGACCTCGTCGAGCGGGATCCAGACGCCGAGCTTCTGGGCGAGCATCGGGTTGGTGGAGAGGCCGCCGCCGACCCAGAGGTCGAAGCCGGGGCCGTGCTCGGGGTGGACGGTGCCGACGAAGGAGATGTCGTTGACCTCGGGCGCCACGTCGTGGCTCGGGTGCCCGGTCAGGGCCGTCTTGAACTTGCGCGGCAGGTTGGAGAACTCCGGGTTGCCGATGGCGCGGGCGCTTGATCTCGGCCAGCGCCGAGGAGCCGTCGATGATCTCGTCCTTGGCGATGCCGGCGACCGGCGAGCCGAGGAAGGGCCGCGGCGAGTCGCCGCACGCCTCGATGGTGATGAGGCCGACCGCCTCGAGGCGCTCCCAGATCGCGGGGACGTCCTCGACCTCGATCCAGTGGTACTGGATGTTGTTGCGGTCGGTGATGTCCGCGGTGTTCCGGGCGTACGTCGTCGACGTCTCGCCGAGGGCCCGCAGCTGCTCGACGCCGAGGACCTGGCCGTCGGTGCGCACGCGCATCATGAAGTAGCGGTCGTCGAGCTCCTCCTCCTCGAGCATGGCGGTCTTGCCGCCGTCGAAGCCGGGAGCGCGCTGCGTGTAGAGGCCCATCCAGCGGAAGCGGCCGCGCAGGTCGGCCGGGTCGATGGAGTCGAAGCCGCGCTTGGAGTAGATGTTCTCGATGCGGGCCCGGACGTTGAGGGGGTTGTCGTCCTTCTTGGTCTGCTCGTTCTTGTTCAGCGGCTCGCGGTAGCCGAGGGCCCACTGGCCCTCGCCGCGCTTGCGGCGGACGGGCTTGGCGGGCGGCTGCCGCGGTGGGGGAGCCGGCGGGAGCGGTCGGGGTGCTGGTCACGGGTGTACGTGTCCTTCTGCGCTGAGGGCCGCGCGCGACGGTGAGCGCGGAATGTGCGGGGGGCGGCGAGGTTCAGCGGTGCCAACACATCGAGCTGCGCGTGCGCCCGAGGTCGACGTGGCGTCGGACCACGAGGAACTGGGTGCGTGGCAGCAAGACTCATGTCAAGGAGTCTCAACTCCCGGACACCCTGTCCACAAGCCGAAATCTCATGATGAGAGACGGTGCGCCACATAGTGAGACGACGAGCGCGGTTGCAGGCGGGATCGGCGCGTCCGGATGCGGTCCACGTCACACTCGCGCAGGGCCGCGGACACGCGCGGGCCCGGTGGCTGCGCCTGCCTCTAGGCTGTGCCGCATGACGGAGCTCCCTCATCAGCAGCGCGTACACCCAGGCCCTCGAGGTGATCGGGTCCGTCGAGCCGCGGATCGCCGACGCGACCCGCCAGGAGCTGGCCGACCAGCGAGGCTCGCTCAAGCTGATCGCCTCGGAGAACTACGCCTCGCCGGCCGTGCTGCTGACGATGGGCACCTGGTTCACCGACAAGTACGCCGAGGGCACCGTCGGCCACCGCTTCTACGCCGGCTGCCAGAACGTCGACACCGTCGAGTCGCTGGCCGCCGAGCACGCCCGCGAGCTGTTCGGCGCGCCGTACGCCTATGTGCAGCCGCACTCGGGCATCGACGCCAACCTCGTCGCCTTCTGGTCGATCCTGGCCAACCGGGTGGAGTCGCCCTACCTGCAGAAGATGCAGGCCAAGAACGTCAACGAGCTGACCGAGGCCGACTGGGAGACGCTGCGCCACGAGCTCGGCAACCAGCGCCTGCTGGGCATGTCGCTCGACGCCGGCGGGCACCTCACCCACGGCTTCCGCCCCAACATCAGCGGCAAGATGTTCCACCAGCAGCAGTACGGCACCGACCCGGAGACCGGCCTGCTCGACTACGACGCGGTCGCCGCCAAGGCGCGCGAGTTCAAGCCGCTGGTGCTCGTCGCCGGCTACTCGGCGTACCCGCGCCGGGTGAACTTCGCCAAGATGCGCGAGATCGCCGACGAGGTCGGCGCCGTGCTGATGGTCGACATGGCGCACTTCGCCGGGCTCGTGGCCGGCAAGGTCTTCACCGGCGAGGAGGACCCGGTCCCCTTCGCCCACATCACCACCACCACGACCCACAAGTCGCTGCGCGGCCCGCGCGGCGGCATGGTGCTGGCCCAGGAGGAGTTCGCGGCCGACGTCGACCGCGGCTGCCCGATGGTGCTCGGCGGTCCGCTCTCGCACGTGATGGCCGCCAAGGCCGTCGCCTTCGCCGAGGCCCGCCAGACGCTCGTTCCAGGCCTACGCCCAGCAGATCGCCGACAACGCCCAGTCGCTCGCCGACGGCTTCCTCAAGCGCGACGCCCGCCTGGTCACCGGCGGCACCGACAACCACCTCGTGCTGCTCGACGTGTCCGGCTTCGGGCTGACCGGCCGTCAGGCCGAGTCCGCGCTGCTCGACGCCGGCGTGGTCACCAACCGCAACTCGATCCCGGCCGACCCCAACGGCGCCTGGTACACCTCCGGCATCCGCCTCGGCACCCCCGCGCTCACCACCCGCGGCTTCGGCCACGACGAGTTCGACACGGTCGCCGAGCTCGATCGTCGACGTGCTCACCAACACCGAGGCCGGCACCACCAAGGCCGGCGGCCCCGTCGAAGGCGTCGTACGTCCTCGCCGACGGCGTGGCCGACCGCGACCAAGGCCGCCAGCCGGCGAGATGCTCGACAAGCACCCGCTCTACCCGGGCCTCGTCCTCGGCTGAGCCGCCGACCCCGAGAGTCGCGTAGACACGCGGACACAACCCCGCTCGTCGGCCCCGCCTCAGGCGGCGTCGAAGGCCCGTGAGGTGAGTTCGTGTCCGCGTGTCTACGTGGCCGGCGGCGCGGGCAAGCACCCGCCGCACCCAGTCGGGACGGAACATGACGTCCTCCCACGTGAACCGCAGCACCAGCCATCCCTCGGCCGTCAGCAGCGTGTAGCGGCGCACGTCCTTGCGGAACCCGGCCCGGTCGCCGTGCCACTCGTAGGACTCGGCCTCGACGACCACGCGCAGGCGTGCGTCGACGAGGTCGGGTCGGGCCCAGACGTGGGCGGAGGAGATGACGACCTGGGGCTCGACCGCGAGGCCGGGCACGCTGAGCGCGATCGAGCGCAACCCCGACTCGAACGGGTTGGCGGCCTCGCGCCTCGCCGCTGCAGCGACGGCGCGCACCTGGTCGCTGCCGGGCCCACGGACCTCCTCGACCACGCGCCTGAGCAGCGGGCCGTCCCCGGCGCGCAGGGCGGAGTCGGCGACGGCGAGGGCCTCGTCGTGCGGGAGCCGGCGCAGGCACTGGGTGAGGGTCAGCAGCTTGCTGGTCGCGATGCCGGCACGGTCGTCGGGGGACAGGTCGCCCCGGTGCACGACGATGCCCTCGCGGCGCTCCGGGCTGATCCGGCGCTTGCGCGGGATCAGCACGTGCGGCTGCTCGGGAGTCCGGAGCACCTCCCACCCGTGGTGCAGGGCGGCGCTGGTCAGGCTGAGGACCCCGTTGGCGGCGTGGGCACGACGAGGCGCGTCAGCGATCTCCGCGACCGTGTAGCGCCCGTGCGACGACCTGGACGAGCGCACCGGTCCGCAGCGCCCGGTCGACCTCGACCCGGGAGCAGGCGCGGACGAGCTCCGCACGGGTCGCGAGCCCTCCGCGACGGCGCACGACCTCGACGACAGCTCCATGCCGGGAGCATGCCGAAAGCTGCGGCGGCGCGGCGTACATCCTCCACAGGCTCGTAGACACGCGGACACAACCCCGGTGGCAGCCCGGTTGCACGCGTGACAGTGGAGCGGCGAGGTAGTTGTGTCCGCGTGTCTACGCGGACGACAGGCGTACGACGGTCAGGCCAGCGAGCGGTAGATCTCCAGCGTCCGCTCCGCGATCGCCGGCCAGCAGAAGGCCTCGATGGCGCGGGCGCGCCCGGCCCGGCCGACGCTCGGCGGCGCGGTCGGGGTCGCTGACCGCGTCGACCAGGGCGGCGGCGAGGTCGGCGACGTACTGCTCGGGGTCGAGCGGGGTGCCGGTGCCGTCGGTGGCCTGCTCGATCGGCACCAGCCACCCCGTCGACGCCGTCGACGACGACCTCCGGGATGCCGCCGGTGGCGGTGGCGACGACGGCGGTCTCGCAGGCCATCGCCTCGAGGTTGACGATGCCGAGCGGCTCGTAGATCGACGGGCAGGCGAAGACGGTGGCCGCGGTCAGCAGCGCGACCACGTCGGCGCGCGGGAGCATCTCCGCGATCCACACGACGCCGGTCGCGGGTGGCGGCCAGGCCCTCGACCAGGCCGCGCACCTCGGCCTCGATCTCGGGGGTGTCGGGGGCGCCGGCGCACAGCACCAGCTGCACGTCGGGCGGCAGCTGGGCCGCGGCGCGCAGGAAGAGCGGCAGGCCCTTCTGCCGGGTGATCCGGCCGACGAAGATCACGCTCGGCCGGTCGGGGTCGACGCCGAGCTCGCGCACCCGGTCGGGGTCGTGGACCGGCGACCAGCGGTCGGTGTCGATGCCGTTGTGCACCACGTGCACCCGCGCCGGGTCGACGTCGGGATAGCTGCGCAGCACGTCGTCGCGCATCGCGGCGCTCACGGCGATGATGCCGGCGGCGCCCTCGTAGGCCGTCCTCTCCACCCAGCTCGAGAGCGGCGTAGCCGCCGCCGAGCTGCTCGGCCTTCCACGGCCGCATCGGCTCCAGCGAGTGCGCGCTGACCACGTGCGGGATGCCGTGCATGAGGCCGGCGAGGTGGCCGGCCATGTTGGCGTACCAGGTGTGCGAGTGCACGAGGTCCGCGCCGGCGCAGTCGTCGACCATCGCCAGGTCGACGCCGAGGGTGCGGATCGCGCCGTTGGCGTCCGCGAGCGACGACGGCTCGGCGTACGCCGTCGTGCCGGCCTCGTCGCGCGGCGCGCCGAAGCAGCGCACCCGTGCGTCCACGTCGGGCTGGGCGCGGAGGGCACGGACCAGCTCGGCCACGTGGACGCCGGCGCCGCCGTAGACCTCGGGCGGGTACTCCTTGCTGAGCACGTCGATTCGCATGACCGGGAACTTACTCGTGCGCAATGGGTCGACCGCGCCGTCCGCGCGCCACTAGTTTCGGTCGCATGAGTGCCGCACCCGCCCGCAAGAAGGTCCTCGCCATCGTCCTGGCCGGCGGTGAGGGCAAGCGCCTGATGCCGCTGACGGCCGACCGGGCCAAGCCCGCGGTGCCGTTCGGGGGGATCTACCGCCTCATCGACTTCGCGCTGTCCAACGTCGTCAACTCCGGCTACCTCAAGGTCGTCGTGCTGACGCAGTACAAGTCGCACAGCCTCGACCGGCACGTCACGACGACCTGGCGGATGTCCAACCTGCTCGGCAACTACGTCACCCCGGTGCCGGCGCAGCAGCGCGTCGGCAAGCGGTGGTACCTCGGCAGCGCGGACGCGATCTACCAGTCGCTCAACCTGCTCACCGACGAGCAGCCCGACATCGTCGTCGTGGTGGGCGCCGACCACGTCTACCGGATGGACTTCTCCCAGATGGTGGCCGCGCACGTCGAGTCCGGCGCCGGCTGCACCGTCGCCGCGATCCGGCAGCCGATCGAGCTGGCCGACCAGTTCGGCGTCATCGACGTCGACCCGGCCAACCCGGCAGCGGATCCGCGCGTTCCTCGAGAAGCCGACCGACCCGGTCGGCCTGCCCGACTCCCCGCACGAGGTGCTGGCCAGCATGGGCAACTACGTCTTCACCGCCGACGCGCTGCGCGACGCGGTGACGCGCGACGCCGAGCTCGAGCAGTCCAAGCACGACATGGGCGGCGACATCGTGCCGTGGTTCGTCGACAAGTCCGAGTCGGCCGTCTACGACTACAAGGACAACGACGTGCCCGGCTCGACCGACCGCGACCGCGGCTACTGGCGCGACGTCGGGACGATGCGGTCCTACTACGACGCCCACATGGACCTCGTCTCGCCGCTGCCGGTCTTCAACCTCTACAACAACGGCGTGGCCGATCTACACCAGCTACGGCCCGCACCCGCCGGCCAAGCTCGTCGAGGGCGCCAGCGGCGCCGGCGTCTCGACGTACAACTCGATCCTCTCGCCCGGCGTCGTGGTCAGCGGCGGCACCGTCAACCAGTCGGTGCTCTCGCCCGCGGTGTGGGTCAAGGACGGCGCCGAGGTCTCCGACTCGGTGCTGATGGACGGCGTGCACATCGGCGAGGGGGCCGTCGTGCGCAACGCGATCCTCGACAAGGGCGTCGTGGTGCCGCCGGGGGCGCGGATCGGGGTCGACCCCGACGAGGACCGGGCCCGCGGGTTCGTCGTCGACGACGGCCTCACCGTGCTCGCCAAGCAGCAGCAGGTGCCGACCGACTGACCGTCAGCCGAGCGCCGTCCGCCGCGCACGCAGGTGGGCGAGCTCGACGTCGTTGCGGCAGGCGGCGATCGCCTGGTCGTACGCCGCGCGCGCGGCCACCGTGTCGCCGTCGCGCGCCAGGCAGCTCGGCGCGCACCGCGGCGACGCGGTGGCTGGACGGGATCTCGACGCCCTCCAGGGCGGCGATCCCCGCCGCCGGGCCGCGCGCCTCGGCGACCGCGACGGCCCGGGCGAGACGGGCACTCGGGGAGGGCGCGACGGCCAGCAGGGTGTCGTAGAGCGTCACGATGCGCTCCCACCGGGTGTCCGCCGGACGCAGCGCCACGGGCGTGCTCGGCGGCGATCCGCGCCTGCAGCGTGTACGACGCCGCCTGCACGGTGATCGGTCCGGCCAGCGCCGGGTGGGCGAGCAGGGCGAGCGCCTCGGCGATCTCCTCGTGGTGCCAGCGAGAGCGGTCCTGGTCGGGGAGCAGCACGAGGCGACCGTCCGCCACCCGGGCGTCGCGGCGCGAGTGCTGGAGGAGCAGCAGCGCCAGGAGGGCGACGAGCACCGGCTCGTCGGGTCGCAGCGCGAGCACGACCCGCACCAGCCGGATCGCCTCGCCGGAGGTCTCGGCGCGGAGCAGGTCGGGACCGGTGCCGGGCGCGTAGCCGGCGGTGAACGCGAGGTAGGCGGTGTGGGCGACCGTGTCGAGGCGGTCGGGCAGCACGCCGGCGTCGGGCACGCGCGAAGGGGATCCCGGCCCCGACGATGCGCTTCTTGGCCCGGGTGATCCGGGCCGCCATGGTCGCCTCCGGGACGAGGAACAGCCGCGCCACGTCGGGCGTCGGCACCCCCAGCACCAGCCGCAGCGACAGCGCGCAGGCGGCCTCGGGGGAGAGGGCGGGGTGCGCGCACATCAGCACCAGCCGCAGCAGGTCGTCCTCGACGACCGATCCGGGGTCGGCCATGGTGCGCACTCCCTCTCCGCGCCGCTCCGCCTCGGTGGCGAGCAGCGGGTGCTTGCGCCGCGCGACCTCCTCGGTGCGCAGCCGGTCCAGGAGGCGGCGGCGGGCCGTCGTGAGCAGCCAGCCGGCCGGGTTGTCGGGGGCGCCGTCGCGGGGCCAGGTGCGGCTGGCCGCCTCCACCGCGTCGCCCAGCGCGTCCTCGACGAGGTCGAGGCGGCGGAACTGCGCGAGGAGCAGGGCCACGAGTCGGCCCCACTCCTCGCGCACGGTGACCTCGAGGACGTCCACGGGTCAGGAGGCGACGTCGACCACGGGGGAGACCTGCATGTCGTAGGCCGGCAGGATCCCCAGCAGCTCGACGAGCACGTCGAGGTCGGGGGCCTCGACGAGGTAGAACCCGCCCATCCCCTCGATCACCTCGGCGTACGGGCCGTCGGTCAGCTGCAGGCGCCCGCCGCGCGTGCGCAGGGTCGTCGCGTCGGCGGGCCCCGAGAGCGCCTCGCCGGCCAGCAGCTCGACGCCGTCACGCGCGGCGCACGCCGCGTCGAAGGCCCCGAAGAGCTCCATCGCCGAGGCCTGCTCCTCCGGGGTCTGCTGGTCCCAGGGCTTCACCTCGCCGTCGCCGATGAGGAGCACGAGGTACTTCATGACGGCCTCGACGTCGGGCACGACGGTCGGCACCACCTGCACGGCGTCGCCGACCGCGGCGATGATCCGGCAGCACTCGACGAGGTCGTCGACGTCCTCGGTGTCGATGTGGAAGTAGCCGGCCACCTGCTCGGCGCTCTCGGCGTAGGGCCCCTCGGTGACGGCCGTGCCGCCCGGCTGGACGGTGCGGACCGCGGTGCTCGCCTGGAGCTCGGCGCCACCGACGATCCGGTGGCCCCGCTCGGCGAGCTGCTGCGGCGAAGCGCCCGTACTCGGCGTAGCCGTCCTTGCGCTCCTGCTCGCTCATGGTGGTCCACCAGCGGTCGGCGTCGCCGACGATCAGTACGACGTACTCGGTCATGTGTCTCTCCTCTACTCGGCCATGCGGCGGAACTCGATGTGCTCACCGCGGGCGGCGAAGCGCTCGCACGCCGCACGCAGGTCAGCCTCGTCGTCGGTCTCGACGAGGTAGAAGCCGACGACCTGCTCGGCGGTCTCCGAGAACGGCCCGTCCGTGACGAGCGCGCCGCCGTCGCCGCCGGGGCGCATCGAGACGGCCTGCGCCGACGGCTCGAGCGGCCCCGACGGTGACGAGCGTGTGGCCCCCGGCGCGCAGGTCCTCGTGGAACTCGCCGTGCGACCGCTCTCCCTTCTCGTGCTCGGACGCGGGCAGCGTGGCCCACTCGGCCTCCGGGGCCGGGAGCAGGATCAGGTATCGGCTCATCTGGTTCCTCCTGGGTGGTGGGCCGCGGGTGCGACCTCATCACGATGACGGTCGGGCACGACGGGTTTCGACATCGTCGACGAACTTTTCTCCGGGTGCCGGTCCTCGACGTGCGAGGCGGTGGGCACCAAGATGGCGCCATGGCACCCGCAGATGCAGCATCCCGCGCCGGACAGCTCGCCGAGGCCCGCGACCTGGTCGACGTCGCCCACCTGGTCACCGCCTACTACACGGGCGTCCCGGACCCCGGCGACGTGGACCAGCAGGTCGCGTTCGGCACGAGCGGGCACCGCGGGTCGAGCCTCAAGACCTCGTTCAACGACACCCACATCGCGGCGACGACGCAGGCGATCTGCGACTACCGCCGCGCGCAGGGCTACGACGGTCCGCTCTTCATCGGCCGCGACACGCACGCCCTGTCCGAGCCCGCGTGGGCGACGGCGCTCGAGGTGCTGGCGGCCAACGACGTCACCGTGCTGGTCGACGACCGCGACGGCTACACGCCGACCCCGGCGGTCTCCCACGCGATCATCCGCGCCAACGGCGGGCGGTCCACCGGCTCCGGCCTCGCCGACGGCATCGTCGTCACCCCGTCGCACAACCCGCCCGCCGACGGCGGCTTCAAGTACAACCCGCCGCACGGCGGTCCCGCCGACACCGACGCGACCAGCGTCATCGCCGCCCGGGCCAACGAGCTGATCGCGGCCGGGATGGGCGGCGTACGTCGCATCCCGTTCACGCGCGCCCGGGCCCACGCCTCGGCGTACGACTTCCTCGGCACGTACGTCGACGACCTGCCGTCCGTGCTCGACCTCGACGCCGTCCGCGAGGCGGGCGTCCGCATCGGCGCCGACCCGCTCGGCGGCGCGAGCGTGCACTACTGGGGCGAGATCGCGGACCGGCACGGGCTCGACCTCACCGTGGTCAACCCGCTGGTCGACCCGACGTGGCGCTTCATGACGCTCGACTGGGACGAGAAGATCCGGATGGACTGCTCCTCGCCCGTCCGCGATGGCCTCGCTGATCCGGCGCAAGGACGAGTACGACATCGCCACCGGCAACGACGCGGACGCCGACCGGCACGGCATCGTCACCCCCGACGCCGGGCTGATGAACCCCAACCACTTCCTCGCCGTCGCCATCGGCTACCTCTTCGGCGGCGCCCGGCCCGACTGGCCGGACAGCGCCCGGATCGGCAAGACGCTGGTCTCGAGCTCGATGATCGACCGGGTCGCCGCCTCGATCGGCAAGCCGCTGGTGGAGGTCCCGGTGGGCTTCAAGTGGTTCGTGCCCGGGCTGATCGACGGCTCGTTCGGCTTCGGCGGCGAGGAGTCGGCGGGCGCGTCGTTCCTGCGCCGCGACGGCTCGACCTGGACCACCGACAAGGACGGCCTGCTGCTCTGCCTGCTCGGCAGCGAGATCCTCGGCCGCACCGGCCGGACCCCGAGCCAGCACTACGCCGACCTCGTCGCCGAGCACGGCGACCCGGCGTACGCCCGCGTCGACGCCCCGGCCGACCGCGCCCAGAAGGCCAAGCTCGCGGCCCTCTCGCCCGACGACGTCTCGGCGACGTCGCTGGCGGGGGAGGAGATCACCGGCAAGCTCACCGAGGCGCCCGGCAACGGCGCGCGGATCGGCGGGCTCAAGGTCACCACCGAGTCGGCGTGGTTCGCCGCGCGACCCAGCGGCACCGAGGACGTCTACAAGATCTACGCCGAGTCGTTCCGGGGTGCCGAGCACCTCGCGCAGGTGCAGGCCGAGGCGCGCGACGTGGTGTCGGCCGCGCTGGGGTGAGCTCAGCGGCGGGTCGCGTCGATCTCGAGCCGGACGTAGTCGATGACCGGCTCGGACATCGCCTCCCGCACCGCGCGCACGAACGGCGCGGTGCTCCTCGACGGGCAGCTTCTCCAGGTGCGAGCCGAGGTTGACCGTCGCGAGGTAGGTCTCCATCAGCTCGGGGTCCTCGAGCCGCAGCGGGTCGGGCCGCAGCCGCACGTCCTCGACGTCGAAGCCGGCGCCCTCCAGGGACGCGCGCGTCTCGTCCACGCCCTTGAACGACGTGCCGAACTTGCCGTCGCCGGTGACCTCGACGAGGGCCGCGGTCATCACCGCGAGCTGTCCCTGCCCGCCGCAGTCCGACGTGAGCCGCGCGCCCGGGCGCATCGCCGCAGCCAGGTGGGCGAAGAGCAGGTCGTGGTCGTCGATCCAGTGGAAGGCGGCCACGCTCATCACCGCGTCGACCGGCTCGGCCGAGGGGCAGCGGCTCGGTCAGGTCGGCGACGTGCAGCTCGGCCCGGTCGCCGAGCCTGCTGCGGGCCTGCTCGATCATCTGCGCCGACCCGTCGATGCCGACGAGGTCGACCTCCGGCCAGCGCTCGAGCAGCGCGGCGCCGTCACGACCGGTGCCGCAGCCGGCGTCCAGCACCCGCTCGTCGCCGGTGAGCCGCATCCGGTCGAGCACCCGCTGGCCCCACGCGACGTGGGGGAGCGGCAGCGAGTCGTACGTCGACGCGTCCCACTCGCGGGTGGCCATCAGGCCACCACCGGGGTCGTGCGCCCGACGATCGCGGCGAGGTCGGCGCCCGCGAGGGTGCCGAACGTCCCGTTGTACGACGCCCCGAGCCGGCTGGAGCAGAACGCGTCGGCCACCTCGGGCGGCCCGAAGCGGACGAGCAGCGAGCCCTGCAGGCAGGCGGCCATCTGGCCGGCGAGGCGGCGGGCGGACGACCTCGAGGGAGGTGACGTCGCCGAGCAGCGTGAGGGTGTCGTCGACCGCGCGGTCGAGGTGCGGGTCCTCGCCGCGGGCGGCGCCGACCTCGGTGATCCACGCCTCCAGCACCTCGGGCTCGCGGGACAGCGCGCGCAGCACGTCGAGCGCGTTGACGTTGCCCGAGCCCTCCCAGACGGAGTTGAGCGGGGACTCGCGGAAGAGCAGCGGCATGCCGGACTCCTCGACGTACCCGTTGCCGCCCAGGCACTCGAGCGCCTCGGCGACCATGGCCGGGGTGCGCTTGCACACCCAGAACTTCGCCAGCGGCAGCGCGATCCGGCGCAGCGCGGCCTCGTGGGCGTCGCCCGGCCGGTCGACGGCCGCGGCGAGCCGCAGCGCCGAGCGCGGTGGCGGCCTCGGACTCCACCGCGAGGTCGGCGACGACGTTCTGCATCAGCGGCTTGTCGACGAGCCGCCCGCCGAAGGCCGAGCGGTGGGTGACGTGCCACGACGCCTCGGCCAGCGCCCGGCGCATCAGGGAGGCGGAGCCGAGGACGCAGTCGAGCCGGGTGGCGGCGACCATCTCGATGATGGTGCGCACGCCGCGGCCCTCGTCGCCGAGCCGCTGGGCCAGGGTGCCGTCGAGCTCGAGCTCGGAGGAGGCGTTGGAGCGGTTGCCGAGCTTGTCCTTGAGGCGGACGACGTCGATCCGGTTGCGGGTGCCGTCGTCGAGGACCCGCGGCACCACGAAGCAGGTCACGCCGCCCTCCGCCTGGGCGAGCACGAGGAAGACGTCGTTCATCGGGGCGGACGTGAACCACTTGTGGCCGTGCAGCGTGTACCAGCCGTCGTCCGCCGGTCGGGCGGGCCTGCGTCACGTTGGCCCGGACGTCGGAGCCGCCCTGCTTCTCGGTCATGCCCATGCCGGCGAGCGCGCCGAGCTTGTCGGTGTGGGCCCGCACCCCGGGGTCGTAGCGCAGCGACGCCAGCAGCGGGCGTCCACTCCTTGGCGATCGCGTCGTCGGCCCGCAGCGCCGGGACGGCGGCGTACGTCATGGAGATCGGGCAGCCGTGGCCCGGCTCGGTCTGCGACCAGGCGAGGAAGCCCGCCGCGCGGCGTACGTGCGCGTGCGGCTCGTCGGACGTCCAGGGGGCGGCCGCGAGGCCGTGGCCGACGGCCCGCTCCATCAGCCAGTGCCACGACGGGTGGAAGGCGACCTCGTCGATCCGGGTGCCGTAGCGGTCGTAGGGGACCAGCTCGGGGTGGTGGCGGTTGGCGAGCATCCCGTGCTCGCGGGCGTCGGCCGTCCCGGCCTCGGCGCCCAGCGGCACCAGGTCGTCGAGGACGTCGGCGGAGGCGTGCCGGAGCACCGCCTCGCTGAGCGCGAGGTCGGAGGTGACGACGTTGTGACCGACGAGTGGCGGGGCCTGGTTGGTGGCGTCCCGGAGATGGGCCTGCATGGTGGATACCGTAGGCCCCATGGTCTCGGTGGGGCAGCAGCATCCGGCGCTGCGCACCCTTCGGGCGAGGGGTGTGACGGTGCGTGAGCACCTGTGGCGGATCACCGTCGCCACGGTGGGGTCGTGCATGCGCTACCGGGTGACCGGACTGGCCGCCGAGGCGGCCTTCTTCGCGATCCTCTCGGTGCCGCCGCTGGTCTTCGCGATGGCCGGCGCGATCGGCTACGTGTCCGACCGCTTCACCGCCGCCCAGCTCGACGACGTGCGGCAGGCGGTCCTCGACCTCTCCTCCCAGGCCCTCACCGAGCGGGCCGTCGACACCATCATCCGGCCGACCATCGACACCGTGCTCGAGGGCGGTCGGTACGACGTCATCTCGGTCGGTTTCGTGCTCGCCCTGTGGTCGGGGTCGCGCGCCCTCAACGTCTTCGTCGACACCATCACGATCATGCACGGGCTGGGCGGGCACCGGGGGATCGTCAAGACCCGCGCCCTGTCGTTCGTCCTCTACGTCCTGGCGATGCTCACCGGGGTGGTCAGCATCCCGCTGGTGGTCGCCGGCCCGAGCCTGGTCGAGCGGTGGCTGCCCCAGCGCTTCGAGTTCCTGATGGGCGTTCTACTGGCCGCTGGTGCTGCTCCTGTGCGTCTGCTTCCTCGCGACGCTCTACCACGTGTCCGTGCCGGTGCGGACCAACTGGGCGTTCAACCTCCCGGGCGCGGTGTTCTCACTGGTGGCGTGGATCGCCGGCTCCTTCGTGCTGCGCTGGGTCCTGACCGTCACCGCCGCGGAGTCCCGGTCGATCTACGGACCGCTGGCCGCCCCCATCGCGGTGCTGCTCTGGCTCTACCTCCTCGCCATCGCCGTGCTCATCGGGGCCGCGGTCAACGCGGCCTTCGACACGGTCTTCCCGCAGGGCTCCACGACGCGGGCCCGCCACGAGCTCGTGCAGCGCCTGCGCGGCCGCATCACCGTGAAAGACTCCTGACCGTGCCGGACCTCCCCCCACGCGACACCAGCTCCCTGAGCAAGACCATGGTCGCCCTGCCCGACCCGGCCCGGTCCCCGTGGTGGGAGCTCGGGCGGCGGCTGCTCCTGGCGCTCGCGATCCTGGTCGGCACCGTCCTGCTGGTCTACTTCGACCGCGAGGGCTACCGCGACGGCAACGACCCCGCGACCGACTACGCGGTGAGCTTCATGGACTCGATCTACTACACGACCGTCACGCTGAGCACCACGGGCTACGGCGACATCGCGCCGGTGACCACCCAGGCCCGCATGGTCAACGCATTCATCATCACCCCGGCCCGCATCGCCTTCCTGGTGCTGCTGATCGGGACCACCCTGGAGGTCCTTGCCTCCCAGGGCCGCGAGATGTTCCGGGTCGCCCGGTGGAGGAAGAGCATGGGAGAGCAGGAGCACGTCGTCGTCGTCGGCTACGGCACCAAGGGCCGCAGCGCGGTCGACACCCTGGTCAACAACGGCCAGAACCGCGAGGCCATCGTCATCGTCGACCCGAGCGCTCTGGCCCTCGAGGAGGCCCACGCCGACGGGCTGGCCGTCGTCACCGGCGACGCCACCCGGCGCGAGGTGCTCCGGCGCGCCGGGGTGCAGAACGCCAGCCAGGTCATCATCACCACCGACCGCGACGACTCCAACGTGCTCGCGACCCTGACCGTGCGCCAGCTCAACCCCGACGCGTGGATCGTGGCGGCGGTGCGCGAGCAGGAGAACGTCTCGCTGATGAAGCAGTCGGGAGCCAACTCGGTCATCACCTCCTCCGACGCCGTCGGCCGCCTGCTCGGGCTGTCGTCGATGTCGCCGATGCTCGGCTCGGTGATGGAGGACCTCCTGACGTACGGCGAGGGGCTCGAGGTCGCCGAGCGCGACCTGCTGGTCAACGAGGTCGGCAAGCAGCCGCAGTCGCTGCCCGACCAGGTCATCGCGGTGATCCGCGACGAGAAGGTCTACCGCTACTTCGACCCGGTCGTCACCCTGCTGGCCCGCGGCGACCGGCTGATCGTCGTACGCCCCGCGAAGGAGCTGCCCTGGGCGCCGCGCCCCGGCACCCACGGCGAGGACGCCGCGGACGACGACTGATCCCGCAGGGACGCACGTCACCCCGGGACGGCCCTTCGGGGTGGTGGGCAAGCCGCGGTGCCTCGCTAGCGTGGTGAGACCCCGACGACAGGAACCGAACCCATGGCGGAGAACACCCGACTCGTGCACGCGACCCCCGAGCAGGTCTGGGAGGTGCTGAGCGACGGCTGGCTCTACCCGGTGTGGGTGGTGGGCGCGTCGCGGATGCGCGAGGTCGACGTCCACTGGCCGGCCGTCGGCAGCAAGCTCCACCACTCGGTGGGCCTGTGGCCGTTGCTCATCGACGACAACACCGAGGTCACCGCGACGGTGCCCGGGCACTCGGTCACGTTGCGGGCCCGGGCCTGGCCGGTCGGGGAGGCGGAGGTCCACATCCGGCTGGTCCCGGTGGGCGCCGAGACCGAGGTGCGCATCACCGAGGACGCCGTCTCCGGACCGGGCGTCCTGGTGCCCCGGCCGGTGCGGGGCGTCACGCTGAAGTGGCGCAACACCGAGACGCTGCGCCGGCTCGCGTTGATCGCCGAAGGGCGTCGATGAGCCCCCGGGTCGTCCTGGTGACGGGTGCCTCCAGCGGCATCGGCGAGGCCACCGCCAGGTTGTCCGCCCGCCGGGGCGACCACCTGGTGCTGCTGGCCCGCGGCCGGGAGGCCCTGGAGCGCGTGGCCGCCGACTGCGAGGCGCTCGGCGCCGCCACGACGATGATCACCCCCGCCGACGTCTCCGACGACGACGACGTACGCCGCGCGGTCGCCGCCGCGGTCGAGCGTCACGGCCGGCTCGACGTCGTCGTGGGCGACGCGGGGGTCGTCGCCTACGGCCGGATCGAGGACGTCCCCGTCGAGGTCTTCGACGCCGTCCTGGCCACCAACCTGCACGGCTCGGTCAACCTCGTCCGGCACGTGCTCCCCGTCCTGCGCCGGCAGGGGGAGGGGAGCGTCGTGCTCGTCGGCTCCCTCATCGGGCACATCGCGGTGCCCGACATGGCGGCGTACGTCGTCTCCAAGTGGGGCCTGCGCGGGCTCGTGCGCCAGCTGCGCGTCGACAACCGCGACCGGCCCGCGCTGCGCTTCGGCTACGTCGCGCCCGGGGGTGTCGACACCCCCATCTACGAGCAGGCCGCGACCTACGGTGACTCCGTCGGGCGCCCGCCGTTCCCCGTCCAGACGCCCGAGCGCGTGGCGGCGCGGGTCCTGGCGACCGCGGCGCACCCCTGGCGCGGCGGCCAGTCCAACGCCGCCAACCACGTGATCCGGTTCGGCTTCCGGGTCCTCCCGCCGGTCTACGACCGCCTGGTCGGCCCGCTGTTCACGCGTGGCGGCCCAGGACCTGGAGCGCGAGGTCGTGCTCGGGCCCGGCAACGTGCTGGAGTCGCGGCAGGACCGCAACGCGCTCCGCGGCACCCACGGCAACGCCCTGGCCGGCATCGCCCGCAACGTCGCGGAGCTGCGCCGTCGACGCAGGGTGCTGGCCCGGTGACGGGGACGACGTACGACGCGGTGGTCGTGGGCGCCGGGCCCAACGGCCTCGTCGCGGCCAACCGGCTGCTCGACGCCGGCTGGTCGGTCCTCCTGCTCGAGGCCCAGCCCGACGTCGGCGGCGCCGTCCGCAGCGATCGCGAGCTGCACCCGGACTTCGTGCACGACACGTTCAGCGCCTTCTACCCCCTGGCCGCCTCCTCGCCGACCATCCGGTCCTTCGACCTCGAGGAGCACGGCCTGACCTGGCGGCACGCGCCGTCGGTGCTGGGTCACCCGTTCCCCGACGGGAGCTGGGCGGTCCTGCACCACGACCGGGAGGCGACCGCCGCCGGTCTCGAGGCCCACTGCGCCGGGGACGGCGAGGCGTGGCTCGAGCTGTGTGCCCAGTGGGACCGGGTGGGTCCCCACCTCATCGGCGCCCTGCTCACGCCCTTCCCGCCCGTCCGCCACGGCGTCGGCGTGCTGGCCGCCCTGCGGCACGTCGGGGGGCTCGGCTTCGTCAAGACGCTGCTCACCCCGGTGTCCGAGCTCGGGCGGCAGCGCTTCGGGGGAGAGGCGGCCCGCGTGCTCCTCGCCGGCAACGCGGCCCACGCGGACATCCCGCTCGACGCCCCCGGCTCCTCGCTGCTGGGGATGCTGCTCGCCATGATGGGCCAGACGGTCGGCTTCCCGGTCCCGGAGGGCGGCGCCGGCGAGCTCACCCAGGCACTGGCGCGCCGCTTCCGCGCCCGCGGGGGCGAGATCCGTACCGGCGCCGAGGTCACCCGGGTCGACGTGGACCGGGGACGGGCCACGGGCGTCCGGACCGCCGACGGTGAGCGGTACGCCGTACGACGCGCCGTCGTGGCCGACGTGCTGGCCCCGACCCTCTACACCCGGCTGCTCGACCCCGCCGACGTGCCCGACCGCGTCACCCGGGCGCTGCGGACCTTCGAGCTCGACCCGGGGACCGTCAAGGTCGACTGGGCGCTCGACGGCGGCGTCCCGTGGACCGGCGCGCCCGACCTGGCGCCCGGGACCGTCCACGTCGCCGACTCGGTGGCCGACATGTCGCAGGCGATGAGCCAGGTGCAGTCCGGCGCCGTGCCGGCAGCTCCGTTCATGCTCACCGGCCAGATGACGACGTCCGACCCCAGCCGGTCGCCGGCGGGCACCGAGTCGTTCTGGGCCTACGCCCACGTGCCCCAGCGCGCGACCTCGGACGCCGGCGACGGCGGCATCCGGGGCACGTGGGACCGCGACGACTGCGAGCGGTTCGCCGACCGCATGCAGGCCCGGCTCGAGCGGGCGGCGCCCGGCTTCGGGGACCGGGTGCTGGCCCGCCGGGTGCTGGGGCCGCACGAGATGGAGGCCCGCGACGCCAACCTGGTCGGGGGTGCCCTCAACGGCGGCACCGCCCAGCTGCACCAGCAGCTGGTGTTCCGGCCGGTCCCGGGCCTCGGACGGGCCGAGACCGCGGTCCGCGGCCTCTACCTCGGCTCGGCGTCGGCGCACCCGGGCGGTGGCGTGCACGGGGCCTGTGGCGACAACGCGGCCCGGGCCGCGATCGCGCGGGACCGGGTGGACCGGGTCCTCCCCGGTCGCGGTCGGGGGCTCCTCGGCCGCTGAGCGGTCAGCGCTCGAGCGCGGGACCCGCCGCGAGCCGGACCGGGCCGCGCGCGGACCGCGGGTCGTCGACGCGCTCCCCGCCCTGCTGGACCTCCACGACCTCCTGCTCGTGCAGCTCGCGGGCCACGTCGCGGGCGACGGGCATGAGGTCGCGCCACTGCTCGCCACCCGACCACGCGGGCGGCGTCGCTGGGGCAGATCGTGCTCGTCTCCCGGTGCCTCAGCAGCGACCGGACGGTCGCGGCGAGCCGGTCGCGCCGCCCCTCCTCGGAGGGCTCCTCCCACCAGGGCTCGCCCCGCTCCCCGAGCGCCACCTTGGCGTCGTGCACCAACGGGCGGGCCGCGTCACCCCGGCTGCCCACGAGGCGGCGGGCCCGCATGAGCTCCTTGACCAGCTCGGCTCGCAGGGGCTCCGGGATCGAGACGTCGGTGGCACGCCACCGGCGACCGTCGACGACGATGTGGTGGCCGTCCGGGGTCCGCTCGACGTCCTCACCACTCATGTCGACACCCTAGGCGTCGGCCCGTCACCGGGCTCCGGTGACGTGACGGTGGACCACGTCGGAGGGGAATCTCGGGGGAGGGACTCCCCGCCGACGCGGCAGCGCCGACGCTACTCCGCGGGCGGGTGGGTTGTGTGCGCCGCGCGTGAGCCTCGCCAAATCAGGTGAGCACCGGTCTGGACGGCGTGCCGGCACGCCGTCCTGGACGGCGTGCCGCCTCCGGCGAGGGCTGCGGACAAGACGAAGCCACCCATCGGCGCGCATCCTGCGCGTCCGGCCGACGGGTGGCTCGGTGTGACCCAGCGAATCCCCCCGGATCCAGCCGGTCACAAGCTCGACTTCAGGTTAGGTGTGCCCCTCGTGCCGCGTAAACCGCCCGTTCGGACTAGCGCACCGCGCCGCCCCGGTGGTCCACCCGAGCCCGATGCGACCGAGGCGCCGGCGGAGCACCTGGGCGGATGACGACGCAGCCCGCACCCGAGCAGGACGACGACGAGGCGTGGCGCGACCTCCAGGACGTGCTCGAGGAGCGTGACGCCGAGTGGTGGGCCGACGAGCAGGGCTTCGCCGACGACCCGGACTGACGGTCGTCCGCCGGACGACAGAACCGCCCACGGCTGATGAGAACCGTGGGCGGTCCCGCGCGCGCGCCCAATGCAGCATCTCGGGAGCTGCCGCGAACGACGCCGCCCCTCGACCATAGGAGCGGGAACACCTCACGTCAGGGCCCCAGATGGGGTAACTCCCGCGCCGCGGTTGCCCAGCCGAAGTGGCGTCATGCCAGGGGAAGGCCGGCGTCTCATGGGAGGTCGGGGACGTGGGGACGTCCTCGACGGACACAACAGCCGCCCACGGCTCTCATCGGCCGTGGGCGGTTCTGTGCGTCGGCGGGTCGGCAGGAGGCCAGCGACAACGACACAGCCCCTGACTGCTGGATTCTCAGGTCAGGGGCTGTTCTTCGTTGGTCGACGTGGCAGCCGTCATCTTGTCGGTCTGCGCCAGAACCGTCAGCAACCCGATGATGGTGCGCTCGGAATCGGTCGACGACTTCTCCGTCGACCGGACCGTCGTGCTGGGTTGGACTCTGGCCGAGCTCGCGGTGCTGAACGGGCACCGCAAGCGCGCCGCCCAAGGCCGCAACGTCACCCCGGCCTCTGACCCTTCAGCCGGGCAGCGAGCGAAGGTCGGCAAGTGGCCCGTTCTGCGCGCAACGCAAGAACCGCCCACAGCCATGTTCGTGGGCGGTTCTTTGCATCGGTGAGCGAAACCCCCGTCGCCGACACAGGTGAGACTTCCCCAATCGTGGGCTATTACGCGGAGACGGGAATCCTTTACCTTTGACGGAGAGCCGGCGCCTGCATCGTTCCCCCCGGAGCAAGCGTTCGGAACGCACGAACCGTCCACCCCCAGCGCGTGGGCGGTTCGTGCTCCTCACTCGTCGTCGTCCTCGCCAGCCCACCACTCCGCGTCGCGTTCCTCGAGCACGTCCTGGAGGTCGCGCCACGCCTCGTAGGCGTCTTGCTCAGGCTCGGGCTGGGTCACCGCTCCATGGTGCTGCGGGCTTTCGTCTCGCGGCAAGACCCCGGCGGGCTTGTGCAAGCCAATCCACCCCTGCGGGCGGTGTCGGAGACCGGGGTACCGACCTACATTCGGGTCACGTGATGGGTGTCCGGGGGGATCAACCATCACACCCGAGCCGCCCGCCGGAACCCGAGACCCGGCGGGCGGCTCTCCGTTGTGGAGCAAGCATCGGCTGTCGGTGACCGCCCACAGCCTCGATGGCATGGAAGCCCGCGTCTACCGTCCCGACGAGCGCCCTGACGTCCTCGTGACCGTTGAGGGCGTCGAGTACCCCGCCGAGCTCCCCATGTGGCAGCAGCGCGAAGACGGCTCCTGGTGGGCCAACGTCAATGGGAGCCTCGACGGACAGCGGTACGTAGGGACGTTCTCGGCGGCTGTGGTGAGGCTCGACGAGCGCGACTACTGCGCACGGAGGTCGCTCAGCTAGTTGCACGTATGTTGCACGAGAGGCCGCATCCCGGACGGGAAGCGGCCTCTCAACTGCATGTTCTCTGGTGGGCGATACTGGGATTGAACCAGTGACCTCTTCCGTGTCAGGGAAGCGCGCTACCGCTGCGCCAATCGCCCAGGTCTTGACTTGTGGTGGAGGTGGGTACGGGATTTGAACCCGTGTACACGGATTTGCAGTCCGTTGCCTCGCCTCTCGGCCAACCCACCGCGCGGGGCCCCTCCAGGGAGGGACCCGGTGGAGAGACCTCTCCGAGCGGACAACGAGACTCGAACTCGCGACCTCAACCTTGGCAAGGTTGCGCTCTACCAACTGAGCTATGTCCGCCTGCGCTTTCCTCCGGTGACCCGGCGGGAAGTGCGAGCAGAACAGTAGCCGATGGTGCGGCGGCGTGCCAAAATCGGGTCCGCCGCACGCGTGTTCCGGGGCGTGTTCCACGGGCGTTCCGCTGCCTAGAGTGGCGCCATGCGCGCGTGGATGAACGGAGAGCTGCTGGCACGACCCGACCGGCCCGGTGCTCGGGCGTCACCGACCACGGCTTCACCGTCGGCGACGGCGTCTTCGAGTCGATCAAGACGCTCGACGGCGGCCCGTTCGCCCTCACCCGCCACCTCGACCGGCTGGCGCGGTCGGCGACGGGCCTCGGGCTCGACGCGCCCGACGAGGCCGACGTACGCCGCGGGGTGCGGCGGTGCTGGCAGGGCACCGGCGACCCGCTCGGCCGCCTGCGCATCACCTACACCGCCGGGCCCGGCGCCGATGGGCTCGGGACGCGGCGACGGCCCGGCCACCCTGGTCGTCGCCTACTCCGCCATCGACCGCCGGCCGCGGAGTCGACCACGGTCGCCACCGTGCCCTGGACCCGCAACGAGCGCGGGGCGACCGCCGGCCTCAAGACCACGTCGTACGCCGAGAACGTCATCGCCCTCGCCCACGCCCAGCGAGCAGGGCGGCGACCGAGGCGATCTTCGCCAACACCGCCGGGCACCTCTGCGAGGGCACCGGCTCCAACGTCTTCTACGTCGTCGACGGCGAGCTGCGCACCCCCACCCTGGGCAGCGGCTGCCTGGCCGGCGTCACCCGGGCGCTGGTGCTCGAGTGGTGCGGGGGTCGCGAGGTCGACGAGCCGATCGAGGTCGCCGAGCGGGCGAGCGAGGCGTTCCTCGTCTCCACCACCCGCGACGTGCAGGCGCATCGCACGCTGGGACGACCGCGAGCTGCCGGCGCCCGGCCCGGTCACCGCGGAGTGCTGCCGCGCACGTGGGCGCACGCCGCGAGGGCCGAGCACGCATCGACCCCTGATACTGGAGCGGGTGACCGCCCTCGACCCCGCCATCGCCGACCGCCTCAAGCGCACCGACCGACGGACTGGTGCCCGCGATCGTCCAGCAGCACGACACCGGCGAGGTGCTCATGCTCGGGTGGATGGACGACGAGGCGCTGGCCCGCACCCTGGACGACCGGCCGGGCGACGTACTGGAGCCGCTCGCGGCAGGAGTACTGGGTCAAGGGCGAGACCTCCGGCCACGTCCAGCACGTCCGCGAGGTCCGGCTCGACTGCGACGGCGACACCCTGCTGCGTCAAGGTCGACCAGGTCGGCGCCGCCTGCCACACCGGCGACCGCACCTGCTTCGACGCGGACCGGCTCGAGGCTGAGCCCGATGGCTGAGCCGGAGCGGGCGAGCGGACCTTCGGCCCGGTCGTCCTCGCTCGGGCTGGCCAGCGCGGCGCCTGGCGGCCGTCGCCGGCGCCCGGGCCTGGGTCGAGGGCATGTCCGGCAGCTCGTCGTCGACACCGCCGCGCGAGCCGCCGCCGCCGCTCGCCAGTGCGACGGCGCCCGGGGAGATGCCGCTGGCCGGCCGCGCTGAGCCTGGTGCGTGCTCGCCTGCTGGGGCGTCGTGCTCGTGACCCGCGGGCGCGTCCGCCGTGCCGTGGCCGGCCTGGCCGCCGTCGCCGCGGTCGGGCTCGCTCGTCACCACGCGTGGTCGCTGCTTCACCCTGCCCGGACTCGTTGGCGCGACCAGCTCGAGCGGCCGCCTCGGGCGCCGACACCGTCGACAGTCCGCCTCACCGGCTGGTACGCCGCAGCCTGCGTCGCCGCCGTCGGCTGCGTCGTCACCACGCTGGCCGCCGTCCGCTGCGTGCCGGCCTGGCCGGAGATGGGTCGCCGGTACGACGCGCCGGCCGGCGAGGCGGCGCACGGCCGAGCCCGCAGGGCAACCTGGAGCTCTGGAAGGCCCTCGACGAGGGCCATGACCCGACCGACCGGCAGCGGCCCCTAGACTGACCGCGACGTCCAGCCAGTCACCACCGAGGAGCACTCCATGGCGGACAACCACGGCAACACCCCCGCTGCGTGGACTGCGGTCGAGCGTGGCCATGCTCGGCTTCCTGGTCGGCTCGGTCGCGCTGATGCTCGTCGCCGATCAGCATGACGCTGCTTCTGGGTCGGCATGGCGCTCGGCGCCGTCGCGCTCCCGCTCTTCCTGGTGCATGGCCAAGCTCGGGTTCCACGGCGACACCACTGACCCGATGGCCGCGCGGGCCCGGCGGCTCGCCTCACCGCTCGCGGTCGGCGCCGCGGTCGCTGGTCGCGACGCTCGCGCTGCGCCTGCGCGACCCGCACGTCGCCGGCAGCTGGGGCTGGTGCCCCACCGGCTGCTGACCGACCTCGACTGCCCCGCTGTGCGGCGGCCTGCGTGCGGTCAACGACCTCACCCACCTCGACCTCGCGCGCCGCGCGTCGAGCAACCTGCTCCTCGTGCTGGCGCTCCCGGTCGTGCTGGGCCTCTGGCTCCGCCGGCGTCGTGGCCTGCTGGCGCGGGGGAGAGGCGATGCGCCCGCTCGCCGTGCCCACCTGGCCTTGGGTGGTCGGACTGGCCGTGCGTCGCGGCCTTCACCGTGGTGCGCAACCTGCCGGGGTCCTGGCTCGCTGCCTGAGCCACCGTCGGCCGCGTTGGCCGTCGGAGTGAGAGGGTTGGCGCCATGTCCGTGCTCGACGAGATCATCGCCGGCGTCCGCGAGGACCTCGCCGCTCGCGAGGCCGCCCAGGCCGCTCGCCGACGTGCGCGCCGCCCTGGCCGACGTCGACCCGGCCCGCGACCCGATGCCGCACTTCCGCGCCCCCGGCTCCAGCGTGATCGCGGAGGTCAAGCGCAAGAGCCCGAGCAAGGGCGACGCTGGCCGACATCCCCGACCCGGCGGCGCTCGCGGCGGCGTACGCCGCGGGCGGTGCAGCGGCGATCTCGGTGCTCACCGAGCAGCGCCGCTTCGGCGGCAGTCCTCGACGACCTGCGTCGCCGTCCGCGCGGCCGTCGACACCCCGATGCTGCGCAAGGACTTCATCGTCACCGAGCTACCAGCTCGTCGAGGCCCGCGCGGCCGGCGCCGACCTCGTCCTGCTGATCGTGGCCGCGCTCGACGACGACGACCTGCGCCGCCTGCACGACGAGGCGCGCGAGCTCGGGCTGACCGTGCTCGTCGAGGTCCACGACGAGGCCGAGACCGAGCGCGCGGTCGCCCTCGGCGCCGAGCTCGTCGGCGTCAACGCCCGCAACCTCAAGACCCTCGCGGTCGACGACGACACCTTCGGCCGGCTCGCGCCCCTCGTCCCCGACGACCGGGTGCTGGTCGCCGAGTCGGGGATCAGCGGACCCGACGACGTCGCCCGGTTCGTCGGCGAGGGCGCTCGCGCGGTGCTGGTCGGCGAGGCGCTGGTCAGGGACGGCGACCCCGACCGGCGCGGTGCGTGCCATGACAGGAGTGCAGCGATGAGCGCAGCAGGTCAGCCAGTACGACGCCGACGAGCGCGGCTACTTCGGCGAGCACCTGGGGCGGCCGGTTCATGCCCGAGGCCCTCGTCGCCGCGCTGGACGAGCTGACCCAGGCCTGGCACGACGCGATGGCCGACCCGGAGTTCGTCGCCGAGTTCGAGGCGATCTGCCGCGAGTACGCCGGCACCCCGAGCCGGCTCTACCACGCCGAGCGCCTCTCCCAGCAGGTCGGCGCCCGGATCCTGCTCAAGCGCGAGGACCTCAACCACACCGGCGCCCACAAGATCCGCAACGTGCTCGGCCAGGCGCTGCTGACCCAGCGGATGGGCAAGCAGCGCGTCATCGCCGAGACCGGCGCCGGCCAGCACGGCGTCGCCAGCGCCACCGCGGCGGCCTACTTCGGCCTCGACTGCACCGTCTACATGGGCGCGGTCGACACCCGTCGCCAGGCGCTCAACGTCGCCCGGATGCACCTCCTCGGCGCCAAGGTCGTGCCGGTCGACTCGGGCAGCGCGACGCTCAAGGACGCGATCAACGAGGCGCTGCGCGACTGGGTCGCCAGCGTCGACCACACGGCGTACCTCTTCGGCACGGCCGCCGGCCCGCACCCGTTCCCGAGCATGGTCCGCGACTTCACCCGCGGCATCGGCGACGAGGCGCGCGCCCAGTGCCTCGAGCAGTACGGCGCCCTGCCGGACGCCATCGCCGCCTGCGTCGGCGGCGGCTCCAACGCGATCGGGCTGTTCACCGCGTTCCTCGACGACGAGGACGTCGAGATCTACGGCTTCGAGCCCGGCGGCGACGGCGTCGAGACCGGCCGGCACGCGGCCACGATCCACGCCGGGGAGGCCGGGGTCCTGCACGGTGCCCGCACCTACGTCCTCCAGGACGAGGACGGCCAGACCATCGAGTCGCACTCGATCTCGGCCGGCCTCGACTACCCGGGCGTCGGGCCCGCAGCACGCCCACCTCGCCGCGACCGGCCGGGCGACGTACCGCCCCGATCACCGACGCCCAGGCGATGGACGCCCTCGCCCTGCTCGCCCGCACCGAGGGCATCATCCCGGCGATCGAGTCGGCGCACGCCGTCGCGCGGCGGCCTCGACGTGGCCCGCGAGCTGGCCGCCGAGAAGGGACCCGGACGCGACGGTGCTCATCAACCTGTGCGGCCGCGGCGACAAGGACATGGGCACCGCGATCGAGTGGTTCGGCCTCGGGACCCGACGCGGCCGACCGACGAGACCGGTGGGAGACCCCGACGCTGAGCGGGGAGCCGACGAGCGCCACCGCCTTCGAGACCGCCCGCGCCGAGGGCCGGGCCGCGCTGGTCGGCTACCTGCCCGCCGGCTTCCCGAGCGTCGAGGGCTCGATCGAGGCCATCAAGGCGATGGTCGACGCCGGCTGCGACGTGATCGAGATCGGCCTGCCCTACAGCGACCCGGTGATGGACGGGCCCACGATCCAGGCGGCCGCCCAGGCAGGCCCTCGAGGGCGGCATCCGCACCAGCGACGTGCATGCGCGTCGTCGAGGCGGTCGCCGCGACCGGGCGCGCCCACCGTGGTGATGACCTACTGGAACCCCGTCGAGCGCTACGGCGTGCGAGCGCTTCGCCGCCGACCTCGCCGCCGCCGGGGGAGCGGGCCTGATCACGCCCGACCTCACGCCCGACTCGGCGCGCGAGTGGATCGCCGCGGCCGACGCCCACGACCTCGACAAGGTCTTCCTCGTCGCCCCCAGCTCGCACCGAGGAGCGCATCGCCATGACCACCGCCGCCTGCCGGGGCTTCGTCTACGCCACCGCCGTGATGGGCGTGACCGGTGCGCGGACCACGACCAGCGACCTCGCCGGGCCGCTCGTCGCGCGCACCAAGGCGACCACCGACCTGCCGGTCGGCGTCGGGCTCGGCGTCAGCACCGGCGACCAGGCGGCCGAGGTGGCGTCGTACGCCGACGGCGTCATCGTCGGGTCCGCCTTCGTGCGCGCCCTGCTCGACCACGCCGACGACCCGGCCGCCGGGCTGTCCGCGCTGCGCGCGCTCACCGAGGACCTGGCAGGTGGGGTGCGTCGTGGCGTAGGACCCGCCGTGGCCGTGGTCGGCTGGCCCTCCTGCTCGCTGGCCCTCCTGCGCGGGCTGCGGAGGCGACTCGGGCGGCGACGCGGATGTTCGCCGGCACGGTGCTCGACCCGCCGTTCGAGGTGGACGGCGCACGCCGCTCGTCGACAGCGTCCGGGGCGCCGTACAGCCTGGTCGACGACACCGACAAGGCGCTGACGCTGGTCTTCTTCGGCTACACCCACTGCCCCGACGTCTGCGGCCTGGTGATGTCCAACGCTCGCCACCGGCGATGACCGGCTCGACGACGGAGACCGCGACCAGGTCGACGTCGTCTTCGTGACGACCGACCCGAAGCGGGACACCCCCGCCGTGCTGCGCGACTACGTCGACCAACTTCGACGACGGGCTTCGATCGGCCTCACCGGGCCGCCTCGACGACCATCATCGACGGTCGGCGAAGCCACTGGGCATCGCCGTCGAGAAGGGCGACAAGCTGCCGAGCGGCGGCTACGACGTCACCCACGGCACCCAGGTCATCGGCATCGACGGTGCCGACGAGGCGCCCGTCTACTGGAGCCGAGGACGTCTCCGCGGCGCAGCTGGCCGCCGACATCGAGACCCTGCTGAGCGAGTCATGACCGCATTCCTCGACGCTGCCCGAGATCCTCGTCCACTCCATCCCGAGCCCCAGCCAGGGCACGTGGTACCTCGGACCGCTGCCGATCCGCGGCTACGCCCTGTGCATCATCGCCGGCATCGTCGCCGCCATCTGGATCGGCGAGCGCCGCTGGGTGGCCCGCGGGGGCCGCGCCGGGGACATCGGCGACCTCGCGATCTGGGGCGTCCCGTTCGGCCTCGTCGGCGGCCGGCTCTACCACGTCGCTGACCGACTGGCAGCTGTACTTCGGGGAGGGCGAGAACCCCGTGGCCGCGCTGTACATCTGGCGCGGCGGGCTCGGCATCTGGGGCGGCGATCGCCATGGGCGCCGCTGGGCGTCGATCATCGGCGCCCGGCTGCGTGGCATCAAGCTGCTGCCCCTCCTGGACGCGATCGCTCCCGGGGTGCTGGTCGCCCAGGCCATCGGCCGGTGGGGCAACTGGTTCAACCAGGAGCTCTACGGGCGTCCCACCGACCTGCCCTGGGCGCTGGAGATCGACCCCGCCCACCGGCCGGACGCCTACCCGGACAGTCGCGACGTTCCACCCGACGTTCCTCTACGAGTTCCTCTGGTGCCTGGCTGCCTTCGCGCTGCTGGTCGTGGCTGGACCGGCGGTTCCGGCTCGGCTTCGGGCGGGTGGCCGCGCTCTACGTGATGCTCTACACGCTCGGCCGGTTCTGGATCGAGAACCTGCGGATCGACGAGGTCCAGCTGCTCGACGTGGGTGGCCTGCGGTTCAACGTGTGGACCTCGATCGTGCTCTTCGTGCTCGCCGCGGCGTACTTCGCGTGGGCCGGCGGCAAGCGTCCGGGCCGCGAGGAGCAGGTCTACACCCAGGAGCGCCTCGACGACGACCAGCCGACGAGGAGCCGACCACCCGTCGGGCGACCGGGGCGTCTGAGGGCTGAGATCGCCGTCTCACCCCGCGGCGTCCGCCGGTGATAGATTTCGCTGACGCGCGGGCCAACGCCGTCCCCTGCCGATCGCCACATCCACCGCCGGACCCCACCACGAGCACCTCGCACCCGCGACGCGCGGTGCGCCGGCGAACGACGACGGGAGAAAGCCCAGATGCACGCCTTCCCGCCGCCCGCAGCCCGGAGCCACGTTCCGGACTTGGGGCCGGACCCGAGGCACAAGGGCTCTACGACCCCCGCCACGAGCACGACGCGTGTGGCGTGGCGTTCGTCGCCACCCTGACCGGTGTCGCCAGCCACGACATCGTGGCCAAGGCGCTCACCGCGCTGCGCAACCTCGACCACCGCGGTGCCGCCGGCGCCGAGACCAACTCCGGTGACGGTGCGGGCATCCTCATGCAGGTCCCCGACGCGTTCCTGCGCGCCGTGGTCGACTTCGACCTCCCCGGCGCCGGCAGCTACGCCGTCGGGACGGCCTTCATCCCCGGTGACGACGCGGCCGTGGCCAAGCCACCCGCGCGCGGATCGAGCAGATCGCGACCGAGGAGGGCCTCACCGTCCTCGGCTGGCGCGAGGTGCCGATCGACCCCGACCATCCTGGGCGCCACCGCGAGAGCGTGATGCCGACCTTCGTGCAGCTCTTCGTCGCCGGCGCCGGCAAGCGCGTCGGCGGGATGGCGCTCGAGCGCCTCGCCTTCTGCCTGCGCAAGCGCGCCGAGCACGAGACCGACGTCTACTTCCCGTCGCTGTCGTCGCGCACCCTGGCCTACAAGGGCATGCTCACCACCGACCAGCTCGACAACTTCTTCCCCGACCTGGTCGACGAGCGGGTCGCGTCGGCGATGGCCGTCGTGCACTCGCGCTTCTCCACCAACACGTTCCCGAGCTGGCCGCTGGCCCACCCGTTCCGCTTCATCGCGCACAACGGCGAGATCAACACCGTGATGGGCAACCGCAACTGGATGCGGGCCCGCGAGGCGCTGCTGTCCAGCGACCTCATCCCCGGCGACCTCGACCGGCTCTTCCCGATCTGCACGCCCGGCAGCTCCGACTCCGCGTCCTTCGACGAGGTCCTCGAGCTGCTGCACATGGGCGGCCGCTCGCTGCCGCACTCGGTGCTGATGATGATCCCCGAGGCGTGGGAGAACCACGCCGAGATGGACGCCAAGCGGCGCGCGTTCTACGAGTTCCACTCCTCGATGATGGAGCCGTGGGACGGCCCGGCCTGCGTCGTCTTCACCGACGGCTAGCCAGATCGGCGCCGTGCTCGACCGCAACGGCCTGCGCCCCTCGCCGCTACTGGGTGACCGACGACGGTCTCGTCGTCCTCGCCTCCGAGGTCGGCGTGCTCGACATCGACCCCGCCACGGTGGTCCGCAAGGGCCGGCTCCAGCCGGGCCGGATGTTCCTCGTCGACACCGACGAGCACCGGATCATCGAGGACGAGGAGATCAAGTCCGAGCTGGCCGCCGAGCACCCGTACGACGAGTGGCTGCACGCCGGCCTCATCCACCTCGACGACGTCATCGATCGCGAGCACATCGTGCACACCCACGCCTCGGTGACGCGCCGCCAGCAGATCTTCGGCTACACCGAGGAGGAGCTGCGCGTCCTGCTCACGCCGATGGCCAACACCGGTGCCGAGACGCTCGGCTCGATGGGCACCGACACCCCGATCGCGGCCCTCAGCGAGAAGCCCCGGCTGCTGTTCGACTACTTCGCCCAGCTCTTCGCGCAGGTCACCAACCCGCCGCTGGACGCGATCCGCGAGGAGCTCGTCACCTCGCTCAGCGGCACCATCGGGCCGGAGGCCAACCTGCTCCAGCCGACCCCCGCGTCGTGCCGCCAGGTCGTGCTGCCCTTCCCGGTGATCTCCAACGACGACCTGGCCAAGATCCGCCACATCAACCGTGACGGCGACATGCCCGGCTTCATCACCCACGTCTCCCGCGGCCTCTACGACGTCGAGGGCGGCGGCGAGGCGCTGGCGCAGCGCATCGACGAGATCTGCGCCGAGGTGTCGGAGGCGATCGCCGGCGGGAGCGCGCATCATCGTGCTCTCCGACCGGCACTCCACGGCCGACCTCGCCCCGATCCCGTCGCTGCTGCTGACCGGCGCGGTCCACCACCACCTGGTGCGCGAGAAGACCCGCACCCAGGTCGGCCTGCTCGTCGAGGCCGGCGACGTCCGCGAGGTGCACCACGTCGCGCTGCTCGTCGGCTACGGCGCCGCGGCGGTCAACCCCTACCTCGCCATGGAGTCCGTCGAGGACCTCGCGCGGGAGGGCTACTACGTCAAGGCCGAGCCCGAGAAGGCCGTCGCCAACCTGATCAAGGGCCTGGGCAAGGGCGTCCTCAAGGTGATGTCCAAGATGGGCGTCTCCACCGTGGCGTCCTACACCGGCGCGCAGATCTTCGAGGCCGTCGGGCTCTCGCAGGCCGTCGTGGACCGGTACTTCACCGGGACCACGTCCAAGCTCGGCGGCATCGAGCTGGACACCATCGCCGAGGAGGTCGCCCGCCGGCACGCCACGGCGTACCCCCGGGGCGGCATCGCCCCCGCCCACCGCGAGCTGGAGATCGGCGGCGAGTACCAGTGGCGTCGCGAGGGCGAGCCGCACCTGTTCGACCCGGAGACGGTCTTCCGCCTCCAGCACTCGACCCGGTACGGGCAGCTACGACATCTTCAAGCAGTACACCTCGCGGGTCGACGAGCAGTCGGAGCGGCTGATGACGCTGCGCGGGCTCTTCCGCTTCAAGGACGGCGAGACCACCGGCCGCCCGTCGATCAGCATCGACGAGGTCGAGCCGGTCTGCGAGATCGTCAAGCGGTTCTCGACCGGGGCGATGTCCTACGGCTCGATCAGCCAGGAGGCGCACGAGACCCTGGCGATCGCGATGAACCGGCTGGGCGGCAAGTCCAACACCGGTGAGGGCGGCGAGGACGCCGACCGGCTCCACGACCCCGAGCGCCGCAGCTCGATCAAGCAGGTCGCGTCGGGACGCTTCGGCGTCACCTCGGAGTACCTCACCAACGCCGACGACATCCAGATCAAGATGGCGCAGGGCGCCAAGCCCGGCGAGGGCGGCCAGCTGCCCGGCCACAAGGTCTACCCGTGGGTGGCCAAGACCCGGCACTCCACGCCGGGCGTGGGGCTGATCAGCCCGCCGCCGCACCACGACATCTACTCGATCGAGGACCTGGCGCAGCTGATCCACGACCTCAAGAACGCCAACCCGAGCGCGCGCGTGCACGTCAAGCTCGTCTCCGAGGTCGGCGTCGGCACGGTGGCGGCGGGCGTCTCCAAGGCGCACGCCGACGTGGTGCTGATCTCGGGCCACGACGGCGGCACCGGCGCGTCGCCGCTGACGTCGCTCAAGCACGCGGGCGGACCCTGGGAGCTCGGCCTGGCCGAGACCCAGCAGACGCTGCTGCTCAACGGCCTGCGCGACCGCATCGTCGTGCAGGCCGACGGCCAGCTCAAGACCGGGCGCGACGTCGTCATCGCCGCCCTGCTGGGCGCGGAGGAGTACGGCTTCGCCACCGCCCCGCTCGTCGTCAGCGGGTGCATCATGATGCGCGTCTGCCACCTCGACACCTGCCCCGTGGGCGTCGCGACGCAGAACCCCGTCCTGCGCGAGCGCTTCAGCGGCAAGGCGGAGTACGTCGTCAACTTCTTCACCTACATCGCGGAGGAGGTGCGCGAGCTGCTCGCCGAGCTCGGCTTCCGCACCCTCGACGAGGCCATCGGGCAGGTCGGCTCGCTCGACGTCGCGCGGGCCGTCGACCACTGGAAGGCCGCCGGCCTCGACCTGACGCCGATCCTCCACCAGGCCTCGCGGTCGGGTGAGTTCGGCCAGTTCGAGGACCAGGACCTGCGCTGCACCCACGGCCAGGACCACGGGCTCGACAAGGCGCTCGACAACGAGCTGGTCAAGCTGGCCGCGCCGGCGCTGGAGGACGGCGAGCCCGTCCGCGCCCAGGTGCCGGTCCGCAACGTCAACCGCACGGTCGGCACGATCCTCGGCCACGAGGTGACCAAGCGCTACCGCGGCGAGGGACTGCCCGACGGCACCATCGACATCACCTTCACCGGGTCGGCGGGACAGTCGTTCGGCGCGTTCGTGCCGCGCGGCATCACGCTGCGCCTCGAGGGCGACGCCAACGACTACGTCGGCAAGGGCCTCTCGGGCGGGCGCATCGTCGTACGTCCCGACCGGTCCGCCACCTTCGAGGCCCACGAGCAGATCATCGCCGGCAACACGATCGCCTACGGCGCCACGTCGGGCGAGATCTACCTGCGCGGCCAGGCCGGCGAGCGCTTCTGCGTGCGCAACTCCGGCGCGACCGCGGTCGTGGAGGGCGTCGGCGACCACGGCTGCGAGTACATGACCGGCGGAGTGGTGGTCGTGCTCGGCCCGACCGGGCGCAACTTCGCCGCCGGCATGTCCGGTGGGCACGCCTTCGTGCTCGACCTCGACGAGGGCCGGGTCAACCCCGAGCTCGTCGACCTCGGCCCCGTCACCGGCGACGCGGCCGAGCAGCTCAAGGCGCTGGTCACCCGGCACGCGCGAGGAGACCGGTTCGACGGTCGCCGCCGCGCTGCTCGGCGGACTGGGACACCGCGCTGGGCCGCTTCACCGAGGTGATGCCCCGCGACTACAAGCGAGTGCTGGACGCCCGCGCCGAGGCCCTCGAGGAGGGCCTCGACGAGGACGAGGCGAACGCACGGATCATGGAGGTGCTGCATGGCTGATCCCAAGGGTTTCCTGAAGAACGGCCGCGAGGTCGCCACGCGACGCGTCGTCGAGGAGCGCGTCAAGGACTGGAACGAGGTCTACCCCGACGGGATCGGCCGCGCCCTCCTGCCCATCATCAGCACCCAGGCCGGCCGCTGCATGGACTGCGGCATCCCGTTCTGCCACCAGGGCTGCCCGCTGGGCAACATCATCCCGGAGTGGAACGACCTGGTCTGGCGTGACGACTGGGACGGTGCGATCGAGCGGCTGCACGCGACCAACAACTTCCCGGAGTTCACCGGGCGGCTGTGCCCCGCGCCGTGCGAGACCGCCTGCGTGCTGGGCATCAACCAGGACCCGGTGACCATCAAGAACGTCGAGGTCTCGATCATCGACCGCGCGTGGGAGTCCGGCGCGGTCCGCCCCCAGCCGCCGGAGTGGCTCTCGGGCGAGACCGTCGCGGTCATCGGCTCCGGTCCCGCCGGGCTCGCGGCCGCCCAGCAGCTCACCCGGGCCGGCCACACCGTCGCGGTCTACGAGCGCGCCGACAAGATCGGCGGGCTGCTGCGCTACGGCATCCCCGAGTTCAAGATGGAGAAGAAGCACCTCGACCGGCGCCTCGACCAGATGCGGCGCGAGGGCACCGTCTTCCGGGCCGGGGTCGACGTCGGCGGCACGCTGACCGGCGACCAGCTCATCGAGCGCTACGACGCCGTGGTGCTCGCCATGGGCGCCACCCAGGCGCGGGACCTGCCGGTGCCCGGCCGCGAGCTCGGCGGCATCCACCAGGCGATGGAGTTCCTGCCGCAGGCCAACCGCGTCGCGCTCGGCGAGGAGGTCGAGGACCAGATCACCGCGACCGACAAGGACGTCGTCATCATCGGCGGCGGCGACACCGGCGCCGACTGCCTCGGCACGTCGATCCGCCAGGGCGCCCGATCGATCACCCAGCTCGAGATCATGGCGCAGCCGCCGGAGGACCGTCCGTCGGGCCAGCCGTGGCCGACCTACCCGATGACCTTCCGGGTCTCCTCGGCGCACGAGGAGGGCGGTGACCGCGTGTACGCCGTCTCCACCCAGGAGTTCCTCGGTGACGACGACGGCCACGTGTCGGGGCTGCGCCTGATCGAGGTCGACGCGAAGTTCCAGCCGGTCGAGGGCACCGAGCGCGAGATCCCGGCGCAGCTGGTGCTGTTCGCCATGGGCTTCACCGGTCCGGAGCAGCCCGGTCTCATCGAGCAGCTCGGCGTCGACCTCGACGAGCGGGGCAACGTCGTGCGCGACGCGTCGTACGCCTCGAGCGTGGACGGCGTCTTCGTCGCCGGCGACGTGGGCCGCGGGCAGTCGCTGATCGTGTGGGCGATCGCCGAGGGGCGGGCGGCCGCGGCCGGCGGTCGACACCTACCTCACCGGCTCGACCGACGCTGCCGGTGCCGATCAGGCCGACCGACCGTCCGCTCGTCGTCTGACGCCGGTCGTCCGACATTCACCGGACGGGGACCTTTGGATCGATCAAAGATCCGCTAGGGTCGAGGTGTGCGTAGAGCGAAGATCGTCTGCACCCTCGGCCCTGCGGTGTCCACCCCGGAGCGCGATCCGTGAGCTCGTCGACGCCGGGATGGACGTCGCCCGGCTCAACATGAGCCACGGCGAGTACGCCGACCACGAGGCGCGTCTACCACGCTGGTGCGCCAGGCCAGCGACGAGTCGGGCCACGGCGTCGGCATCTTCGCCGACCTGCAGGGGCCCAAGATCCGGCTGGCGACCTTCGCCGACGGCCCGGTGAAGCTCAAGACGGGCGCGACGTTCACGATCACCACCCGCGACGTGCCGGGCGACGTCGACGCAGTGCGGGACGACGTACAAGGGCCTGCCGGGCGACGTGAAGGTCGGCGACCCGCTCCTGATCGACGACGGCAAGGTGCGGCTGCGGGTGACGTCGACGTCGACGAGCACCGACGTCGTCACCGAGGTGGTCGTCGGCGGCAAGGTCTCGCAACAACAAGGGCATCAACCTGCCCGGTGTCGCCGTGTCCGTGCCCGCGCTGTCCGAGAAGGACACCGAGGACCTGCGCTGGGCGCTGCACCTCGGCGTCGACTTCATCGCCCTCAGCTTCGTGCGCAGCGCCGCCGACGCCGAGGACGTGCGCGCGATCATGCGCGAGGAGGGCATCTTCGTCCCGGTCATCGCCAAGATCGAGAAGCCGCAGGCGATCGACAACATCGACGAGATCGTCGACGCCTTCGACGGGCTCATGGTCGCCCGCGGCGACCTCGGGCGTGGAGTGCCCGCTCGAGGACGTGCCGATCCACCAGAAGCGGATCATCGACAAGGCCCGCCGCAACGCCAAGCCCGTCATCGTCGCGACCCAGATGCTCGAGTCGATGATCACCGCGCCCGCGCCGACCCGCGCCGAGGCCAGCGACGTCGCCAACGCGGTGCTCGACGGCGCCGACGCGGTGATGCTGTCCGGCGAGACGAGCGTGGGGGAGTACCCCATCATCGCGGTGCAGACCATGGCGCGGATCGTCGAGTCCACCGAGGACCACGGCCTGCGGCCACATGGCCGCCGATCGACTGGCAGCCGCACACCCGCGGCGGCATCATCGCCAAGGCCGCCGCCGAGGTCGCCGAGGCGGTCGGCGCCAAGTTCCTCGTCGCCTTCACCGTCAGCGGCGACTCGGCCAAGCGGCTCTCGCGCTACCGCGGCCCGATCCCGATCCTGGCGTTCACCCCGCAGGCGCGCACGCGCTCGCAGCTCGCGCTGACCTGGGGGGTCGAGACCTTCCAGGGTGCCGAGGTCGAGCACACCGACGAGATGGTGCGCCAGGTCGACGAGGCGCTGCTCCACATCGGCCGGGTCAAGGAGGGTGACCTCGTGGTCATCATCGCCGGCAGCCCGCCCGGCATCCCCGGCTCGACCAACGCGCTGCGGATCCACCGGATGGGCGACGCGATCAACGGGGTCGCGCCGGCCTATCGGCGTCCGCGCTGAGTCAGGTCTTCGGGCCGATCAGCTCGTCGAGCGTGGCCACCGCCTCCCTCCGGCGAGACCGAGATCGTCCACGGTCCTGACTGCCGCCACGGGACGTCGACCAGGTCGAGGGCCCAGCAGCACAGCGCGCGGATGTCGTCGGAGCGGTTGCTGAACTGCCAGCGCGGATAGTCGTAGCGCCGCTTCTCGCCGCCCACCATCCGCGTCGCCCAGTTGTTGACCCGGCAGCCGTCGGAGTGGAAGAGCCCGCGCAGGAAGTCGGCCGGGAACGCGCGATCACGATCTCCCGCTGCCAGTCCTCGAGGACGATGGCGCGCTCGTGCTTGCGTCCCGGGCCGTGCTGGGGGAAGAGGCACGGCCAGTGCTTCCAGTTGCGCCTGACACGACGACCGACGCCGGGAGCCGCGACGTGGAAGACGCCGCCGGCCGGATGGACGGCTCCGACGAGCGCAGGAGACGTCGGCGACGATCCCCGTGCAGCGTGGCGTCGCACGAGACGCGCAACGTCGTGTGCGCGTCGAAACGTCGAGACGCATCCGTCGCCGAGGTAGTACCCGAGCAGCGCGGCGTAGGCGTCGGCCCGGCGAGGGCCACGCGCCGTCGCAGCGGGAGCACTCGGACCGGACGGGTCGCTGGCCGCGCGCGTCCATGACCGATGCGTCGAGCGGCGCGACGCCGGTCGCGCGGCTGACGCCGCTGCAGGCTCGCGCTCGTCGGCCACGCATGCTCGACGGCGCGGCGTCGCGCGACCGGCTGCGTCGTACATGGGACGCACCGTGCCAGCGGCCACCGACAACACGGTGCCCCGGGTGAGATTCGAACTCACACTGAATGGTGTTTGAGACCATCGCCTCTGCCGTTGGGCTACCGGGGCCAACGGCGAGGAAACCGTACCCGACTAGCCTTGGCGCCGTGACCGAGCCCGCCACCGCACCCCGCTCCCGCCGTCGCCGCGTCGTGATCGCCGAGGACGAGGCGCTGATCCGGATGGACCTCGCCGAGATGCTGGCCGAGGAGGGCTACGACGTCGTCGGCCAGGCCGGCGACGGCCAGAAGGCGATCGAGCTGGCGCGAGCGAGCTGCGGCCCGACCTGGTGATCCTCGACGTGAAGATGCCGGTCCTCGACGGCATCGCGGCCGCCGAGCAGATCGCCGGCGAGCGGATCGCGCCGGTCGTCATCCTCACCGCCTTCTCCCAGCGCGACCTCGTCGAGCGGGCCCGGGACGCCGGGCGCGATGGCCTACCTCGTCAAGCCGTTCACCCGCACCGACCTGGTGCCGGCGATCGAGATGGCGGTGAGCCGCTTCGCCGAGCTGACCGTGCTCGAGCGCGAGGTCGCCGACCTCCAGGAGTCGCTGGCCACGCGCAAGGCCGTCGACCGCGCCAAGGGGGTCCTGCAGGAGCAGCTCGGGCTCAGCCGAGCCGGACGCCTTCCGGTGGATCCAGAAGACGGCGATGGACCTTCGCCTGTCGATGCGGCAGGTCGCCGAAGGAGTTGTCGAGCACGGCCCGCGGGCGCGACACGCTCCTGATCGGTGCGCATCGGTTCGATAACGGATTAGTCATGTTTCGGCGCGTGCATCGCAAGGTGCTTACGGGCGCGTCCTGGAGGTGTACGTTTCCGCACCGGAGGGACGTGGCCGACTCGGTGCGGGCTGCGCTTCCTCCATGAACTCTGCGTCCCCGGTAGTCGAGCCGGGACCTGACGAGAGGTAGAAGGCCTTGAGGCGTAACACTCGAGCTGGGCTGGGTGCACTCGCACTCGCCCTGACCGTCACGGCTACGGCTTGTGGCACCACCGACACCGACGACGGCGGCAGCGCGTCCGGTGAGCGACTGCAACGGCAAGATCGGCGTGATGGGTGCCCTCTCCGGCGCCAACGCCAGCATCGTGCTGCCGTCCGTGGACGGCGCCGAGCTCGCGCTGAAGCAGTGGGAGAACGAGGACTGCGACGGTCGAGCTCGTCGAAGTTCGACACCGAGGGTGACCCGGCCAAGGCGACCCCGGTCGCGACCCAGATCGCCGGCGACGAGACGTTCCTCGGCGTCATCGGCGGCGCGTTCTCCGGCGAGACCCGCGCGACCAAGAGCATCTTCGACGACGCCGGCGTGACCATGATCAGCCAGTCCGCCACGGCGACCGACCTCACGCAGGAGGACCAGGTCGAGGTCTTCCACCGCGTCGTCGGCTACGACGACTACCAGGGTGCGGCGATCGCCAAGTACCTCACCGACGAGCTCGGCGCCACCAAGGTGTTCGTGGTCGACAACTCCGAGGCCTACGGCGAGCCGCTGGCCGACCGCGTCGAGGAGACCCTCGGCGACGCGATGGTCGCAGCGCGACAAGACCCAGGTCGGCCAGACCGACTTCGCGCCCACCATCTCCAAGATCGAGTCGGCCGCGCCCGACGCCGTCTTCTACGGTGGCTACATCGCCGAGGCCGCGCCGCTGCTCAAGCAGATGCGCGACGCCGGCATCGACGCCCCGTTCGTCGGTGGTGACGGCCTCTACGGTGCCGACTTCGGCAAGGCCGTCGGCGAGGCCGGCGAGGGCGCGGTCGTGATGTGCCCCTGCGTCCCGATCGAGGAGGACAGCACCTTCGCCGCCGACTACGAGGCGGAGTTCGGCGACGCGCCGGGCGCCTACGCCGCCGAGGGCTTCGACGCGATGAGCGTCTTCCTCGGCGGCCCTCGACGACGGTGCCCGCACCCGCGAGGAGGTCGAGGCGTTCGTCGACGGCTACAGCGGCGAGGGCCTGAGCAAGGAGATCGCCTTCGACGAGAACGGCGACGTTGCCGCAGGAGAACGTCGTCATACTGGGCCTACAAGAACGAGGGTGGCACGCTGGTGCCCGAGGTCGAGGTCGCTCCCTGACCCGGACCTGACCCACATGTAGCACCAAGCACCGCGGGGGCGGCCGGGACGCACCGGCCGCCCCCGATCCTTGGCCCCGACCGGGGCATGAGTCTGAGAGGGGTCCCTGAGTGGACTTCGACGCCTTGTTCAGCGGCCTCGACCGTCACACGCTCGACGGCATCACCCGCGGATCGATCTACGCCCTGGTCGCGCTCGGCTACACGATGGTCTACGGCGTGATGAAGCTGATCAACTTCGCCCACTCCGAGGTGTTCATGGTCGGCACCTGGACCGTGCTCGGCGTCTACACCGTGCTCGGCGTCTCCACCGGTGAGACCCTGCCCGCGTGGTCATCGGCGCCACCCTCCTGGCACTCCTGGCGGCGATGGTCGCCTCGGCCGGCACGGCGCTGGCGGTCGAGCGGATCGCCTACCGGCCGCTGCGCAAGAAGGGCGCGCCACCCCTGATCTTCCTGATCACCGGCATCGGCTGCTCGCTGGTGCTGGTCGAGATCTTCGGCCAGGTGTTCGAGGTCTTCTTCGGCCCGCCGTTCGGCCGGGTCACGGTCAACATCCCCTCGGTCCTCGAGACCAAGGAGCTGTTCACCATCCCGGGGCCGACCTCACGATCACCAACACCCGCGTGATCATCATCGTGGGCGCGATCGTGATGATGATGGCGCTCGACACCTTCGTGAACAAGAGCCGCCTCGGTCGCGGCGTCCGGGCCGTCGCCCAGGACCCCGACACCGGCGTCCCTCATGGGCGTCAACCAGGACCGCGTGATCATGCTGGTCTTCGTCCTCGGCGGCGCCATGGCCGGTGTGGCGGCGCTGCTCTACACGATCCAGTACGACATCACGAAGTTCGACATCGGCTTCATCATCGGGCTCAAGGCGTTCACCGCCGCCGTGCTCGGCGGCATCGGCAACCTGCGCGGCGCCCTGGTCGGTGGCCTGCTGCTCGGCATCGCCGAGGTCTACGCCTCGACCATCTGGAGCTCGGAGTGGGCCAACGTCACGGCGTTCGTCGTCCTCGTGCGTCGTCCTGATGTTCCGCCCGACCGGCCTGTTGGGTGAGTCCCTCGGAAAGGCACGCGCATGAGCCAGATCCTCGACGCCTACCGCGGCCTCAAGCTGCGGGACCGGCATCGCCGCCGCCCCCAACTGGGCGCGCAAGGTCGGACTGCTGCTGGTGGTCGCGTTCGCGTTCTACCTGCCGTTCCTCAACATCCTGCCGTTCGCCTACATCCGCACCGACCTCACCTCGAGCGGCTCGGACTGGGCCAGCGTGCTGTTCCTCGTCGTCGTCTACATGATCGTGGCGGTCGGCCTCAACGTCGTGATCGGCTTCGCGGGCCTGCTCGACCTCGGCTACGTCGGCTTCTACGCGCTCGGCGCCTACTCCGTGGCCCTGTTCGGCTCGCCGTCCTCGCCGGTCGTGGTGGGCATCCAGAACAGGTTCGGCCTCTCCGAGGAGTGGGCCGTCCCCTTCGCGATGTGCATCCCGATCGCCATCGCGATGGCGCTCACCGCCGGCGTGATCCTCGGTGCGCCGACCCTGCGCCTGCGCGGCGACTACCTCGCCATCGTGACCCTGGGCTTCGGCGAGATCATCCGCATCACCGCCCGCAACCTGGACGGCGTCACCAACGGTGCGACCGGCATCAGCGGTGTGCCCGTGCCGCCCGGCCCGGAGATCGACGGCCGTCCCTTCTTCAACACCGATCGACGCCGAGCGCTGGTACTGGCTGGCCCTGTGCATCCTGATCCTGCTCATCTTCCTGGCCTTCCGGCTGGAGAACAGCCGGGTCGGTCGCGCCTGGCTCGCCATCCGCGAGGACGAGGACGCCGCCGCGATCATGGGTGTGGCCGCCTTCAAGTTCAAGCTGTGGGCCTTCGCCATCGGTGCGGCCGTCGGTGGCATCGCCGGGCTCCTGTTCGGCAGCAAGCAGCAGTACGTCGAGCCCAACGCGTTCATGGTCAACCTCTCGTTCCTGTTCGTGGCCATGGTGGTCATCGGTGGTTCCGGCAACGTCTACGGCGTGCTGCTCGGGGCCTTCCTGCTGACCTACCTGCCCGAGCGCTTCCGCGAGTTCCAGGAGTGGCGACCGTTCGCCTTCGGCGTCGCGCTGGTCGCTGGTGATGATCCTGCGTCCGCAGGGGCTGGTGCCGAGCAGGCGAAGAGCACGAGAGTTCGAGGATCGCAAGCACGAGGCGGAGGAGGCGGCGACTGATGTCTGACGAGACCACACCGGTGTTGAAGGACACCTCCGACCACGACGCGATCACGATCCACACGTCGGGACCGGAGGGCAGCGTGCTGCTCGAGGTCGACCACGTCACCCTGCGCTTCGGCGGCGTCGTCGCGCTCAACGACGTGCACGTTCGAGATCCGCCGCGGCGAGATCCTCGGCCTGATCGGCCCCAACGGTGCCGGCAAGACGACCTGCTTCAACGCGATGACCGGCGTCTACACCCCGACGTCCGGCAAGATCCGGTTCAAGGGCGACGGAGATCGCGGGGGTCAAGTCCCACAAGATCAACCAGATGGGCATCGCCCGCACGTTCCAGAACATCCGGCTCTTCCCGGAGATGTCGGCGCTCGAGAACGTCATGGTCGGGTGCGACGCCCGGCACAAGACCAGCGTGCTCGGCGCGTTGTTCCGCCTCTACCGCGTCCGTCCGAGCGAGGACGAGCTGCCCCGACAACCCGTTCAGGCGCAGGATGGCCAAGATCTTCGGGATCAGCCGGCACACCCTCGAGGAGCGCGGCGGTCGCCGTCGTCGATGGAGCTGCTGCGCTTCGTCGGCATCGCCGACCGGGCCCACGAGCTGGCCCGCAACCTGCCGTACGGCTACCAGCGACGCCTCGAGATCGCGCGCGCGCTGGCCACCGAGCCGGAGCTGCTCTGCCTCGACGAGCCGGCGGCCGGCTTCAACCCGGCGGAGAAGGAGGACCTGATGGGCCTCATCCGCCGGATCCGGGACCTCGGCCACACGGTGCTGCTCATCGAGCACGACATGAAGCTGGTCATGGGGGTCACCGACCGGATCGTGGTCCTCGAGTTCGGCCAGAAGATCGCCGACGGACTGCCCGCCGAGGTCGCCCGAAACCCGAAGGTCATTGCCGCTTACCTGGGAGAGCCCGACGATGCTGCTTGAGCTTGAGAACGCCGTCCTGAGCTACGGAAAGATCGAGGCCCTCCACGGGATCAGCGTGCAGGTGGCCGAGGGCGAGGTCGTGTCCCTCATCGGCGCCAACGGCGCCGGCAAGACGTCCACCATGCGCGCCCTCTCCGGGGTCCGTGGCCTGACCGAGGGCAAGGTCGTCTTCGACGGCGAGGACGTCACCAAGCTGCGCGCCGACCAGCGGATGCGCAAGGGGCTCGTGCTGACGCCCGAGGGGCGCGGGATCTTCCCGGGCATGAGCGTCACCGAGAACCTCAACATGGGCGCCTACACGCGCAAGGACAAGGCAGCCATCGAGGAGGACTACGACCGCGTCTTCGGCCTCTTCCCGCGGATGAGCGAGCGGCGCAAGCAGGTCGCCGGCACGCTGTCCGGGGGCGAGCAGCAGATGCTGGCCATCGGGCGGGCCCTGATGTCCCGACCCAAGCTGCTGATGCTCGACGAGCCCTCCATGGGCCTGGCGCCGATGCTCATCCAGCAGATCTTCGACATCATCACCGAGATCTCCAAGCAGGGGACCACGATCCTGGTGGTCGAGCAGAACGCCAAGCAGGCCCTCTCGCGCAGCGACCGCGCCTACGTCCTCGAGACCGGTCGCATCGTCAAGACCGGCACGGGGGCCGAGCTCCTCGACGACCCCAGCGTGCGCGAGGCCTACCTCGGCGTCTGAGGACAAATCTTCGGCACCTCCCGGGACACCGCGCCACCGACGGGCGTAGGGTCCGGGGGTGCGCCGGACGGATCCGGCGGACGGGGGACTCACCAGTACGGGGCTGATCTTGGGGAGTTGGAGCATGAGCCGGACACCGGTGACCGTGCGCGCTGCCGTCGCGGACGACCTGCCCGCACTGCGGGAGCTGTGGGGCGACATCCTGCGGCGCGGCACCGCCGACGAGCAGCTCGCGGACCTCGCCCGCGTGCTGGACGAGGCGGACTCCGACGCCGGGCAGTCGATCGTCGTCGCCGAGTACGACGGCGAGGTGGCCGGCGCGATCCACCTCAGCGCCACGACGCTCACCCCGCTCAACCTCGAGCCGGCCGTGCTCGCCGTCTCACCGCACGTGCTGCCGCAGTTCCGCCGCCACGGCGTCGGCTCCGCCCTCATCGAGGCGGCCGTCCGCTTCGCGGAGTCCCAGGGCATCGCCACGATCTCCACGGCGGCGGTCGCCAGCTCGCGCGACGCCAACCGCTTCATGGCCCGGCTGTCGTTCACCCCGCAGGCCACCCTGCGGGCCGCGACCACGGTCGCCGTACGCGCCAAGCTCTCCTCCCGTCGCTCGGCGGGTCGCTCGGCCACCCGGCCCGCCGGCTCCCGGCACATCGACCGCGTGCTCGCGGCCCGGCGCATCAGCCGCGAGAACATCGCCGGCTGACCGGCTGACCCGGCCCCGCGGGGTCGGCGTCCGCGCTCGGTCAGCGCGCCGGGATCAACGCGCCGGGATCAACGCGCAGGTGATCCGCGAGGTGCACACGCGCTTGCCCCGCTCGTCGGAGATCACGACCTCCCAGGTCGCCATGCTCCGGCCGATGTGCGCCGGGGTGGCGACCCCGGTGACGGTGCCGGACGTGGCCGAGCGGTGGTGCGTCGCGCTGATGTCGACGCCCACCGCGATCCGGTCCGGCGCCGCCGCGATGGCCGAGCCGATCGAGCCCAGGCTCTCGGCCAGCACGACGGACGCCCCGCCGTGGAGCAGTCCGTAGGGCTGGGTGTTGCCCTCGACCGGCATGGTCCCGACGATCCGCTCGGCGCTGATCTCGGTGATCTCGATGCCCATCGTGGTGTTGAGCGCGCCCATGCCCTCCGGCATGCGGGCGACGAACTCGTCGATGTCGATGGTGGTGGGGTCCGTGGCGCGCTGGTCGGTCATGCGGGCCATTCTGGCCGACGCCCCGGGGGCGCCGACGGGAGGCGTCGTACGACGGGTGACGGGCTGGTCCGGCTGTCGGTGGCGGCGGCTAGAGTCGCGACGTGTCGCAGACGGATTCCCCTCGCCCCCGGCTCCTGCTCCTCGACGGCCACTCGCTGGCCTACCGCGCGTTCTTCGCCCTGCCGGTGGAGAACTTCGCCACCGCTTCGGGGCAGCACACCAACGCCGTCTACGGGTTCACCTCGATGCTGGTCAACGTGCTGCGGGACGAGGTCCCGACCCACGTCGCGGTCGCCTTCGACAAGTCGCGCCAGACCTTCCGCCTCGAGGAGTACGCCGAGTACAAGGCCAAGCGCAACAAGACGCCGGGGGAGTTCAGCAGCCAGCTGCCGCTGATCCAGCGGGTCCTCGACGCGCTCCACATCACGCACATGGAGCTCGACGGCTACGAGGCCGACGACATCATCGCGACGCTCACCACCCAGGCCGTGGCCGAGGGCATGGAGGTGCTGATCCTCACCGGTGACCGCGACTCCATCCAGCTCGTGACCGAGACCTCCACCGTGCTCTACCCGATGCGCGGGGTCAGCGACCTGGCTCGCCTCACCCCGGCGTACGTCGAGGACAAGTACGGCGTGCCGCCCTACCGCTACCCCGAGCTCGCGGCCATCGTCGGTGAGACCTCCGACAACCTGCCGGGCGTGCCCGGTGTGGGCCAGGGCTACGCCGCGAAGTGGATCAACCAGTTCGACGGGCTGGACAACGTCATCGCCCGGGCCGACGAGATCACCGGCAAGAAGGGCGAGGCGCTGCGCGAGCACCTCGGCGACGTCATCCGCAACCGGCGGCTCAACGCATTGGTCCGTGACCTGACCCTGCCCGTGCGACCCGGCGAGCTGGCCCGCCAGCCGTGGGACCGCACCGCCGGGCTCGAGCTCCTCGACGAGCTGGAGTTCCGCGGCGAGCTGCGCACCCGACTGATGGACACCATCGACCCCGACCCGGGCGGCGAGATCGCCGAGGAGGGCTTCGAGCTCGACGGCGAGCGGCTCCCCGCCGGCGGGGTGGCGGCCTGGCTGGAGGCCCACGTGACGGCCGGCGAGCGGGTCGGCGTGGCCGTGCAGGGCGCCTGGCGCGCGGGCACGGGCGAGGTCGTCTCCCTCGCGGTGGCCACCGCCGACGGCGCCGCCGCCTGGGTCGACGTGGCCGACGTGTCGCCCGAGGACGACGCAGGCCCTCGCCGGCTGGCTGGCCGACCCGGAGCGCCCCAAGGTGGTCCACGACGCGAAGGGCCCGATCCTCGCGCTGGCGGCGCGCGGGTGGCGGCTCGGCGGCCTCGCCGTCGACACCGCGCTCGCGGCGTACCTCGTCCAGCCCGACCAGCGCTCCTACGACCTCGCCGACCTGACCCTGCGCTACCTCAAGCGCGAGCTCCGCCAGGACACCGGCGACGCCGACCAGCTCACGCTGGACGCGATCGACGACACCGGCACGAGCGACGTCGCGATGCTGACGGCCAAGGCCGTGCTCGACCTGGCCGCGGCGCTCGACGCCGCGGTGGAGGAGCACGGCGGCACCCAGCTGCTGGCCGACGTCGAGCTGCCGCTGATCGACACCCTGGTCCGGATGGAGCAGACCGGCATCGCGGTCGACACCGACTACCTCGAGGGGCTCGAGTCCGAGTTCGGCGACCAGGTCCGCGCCGCCGCGCAGGACGCCTACGACGTCATCGGCAAGGAGATCAACCTCGGCTCGCCCAAGCAGCTGCAGGTGGTGCTCTTCGACGAGCTCGACATGCCCAAGACCAAGCGCACCAAGACCGGCTACACCACCGACGCCGACGCGCTGCAGCAGCTCTTCGAGAAGACCGAGCACCCGTTCCTGCAGCACCTGCTGCGCCACCGCGACGTCATCCGGCTCCGCCAGACGGTCGAGGGCCTGCTCAAGACCGTGGCGTCCGACGGGCGGATCCACACGACCTACAACCAGATCATCGCGGCGACCGGACGGCTCTCCAGCACCGACCCCAACCTCCAGAACATCCCGATCCGCACCGAGGCGGGCCGGCGCATCCGCGAGGGCTTCGTGGTCGGCGAGGGGCACGAGTGCCTGATGACCGCCGACTACAGCCAGGTCGAGATGCGGATCATGGCGCACCTGTCCGAGGACGCCCTGCTCATCGAGGCGTTCCGCTCGGGCCAGGACTTCCACTCGATGACCGCTGCCCGGGTCTTCGGCGTCGACGCCGACGCCGTCAGCACCGAGCAGCGGGCCAAGATCAAGGCGATGAACTACGGCCTCGCCTACGGCCTGTCCGCCTTCGGCCTCTCCCAGCAGCTGCGGATCAGCACCGGCGAGGCCGCCGGGCTCATGGAGGAGTACTTCGAGACCTTCGGCGGGGTCCGCGACTACCTCGGCGGCATCGTCGACGAGGCCCGGCGCTCGGGCTTCACCGAGACGATCATGGGACGTCGCCGATACCTCCCCGACCTGACGAGCGACAACCGCATGCGGCGCGAGACGGCCGAGCGGATGGCGCTCAACGCGCCGATCCAGGGCTCGGCCGCCGACCTGGTCAAGGTCGCCATGCTCGGGCGTCGAGGCGGCCCTCGCGGAGCAGGGGTTGCGCTCGCGCATGCTGCTGCAGGTGCACGACGAGCTCGTGTTCGAGGTCGCCACGGGGGAGCGCGAGGCGCTCGCCGCCCTGGTGCGCGAGCAGATGGGCGCGGCCGCCGACCTCGCGGTCCCGCTCGACGTGTCGGTGGGCACCGGCGCAGCTGGCACGAGGCCGCGCACTGACCGAGTGACGCCGCCGGCGCCCGGCACAGTCGGCAGCCTGACCGCCCGTCGGCGTGTCGCGCGGTGGCTTGCCCGGGGGCGGTGAGCAGGCCACATTCCTGGCCGTCGCCGGGTGGCTGACTCACCGCTGCGGCAGCCGGGCGCTGGGGAACGAGATCGCTACGTCGCCGCACCCGACGGCGGTTCTGGTTCCCCGGGGTCGGCGCGGGGCCGGCTCGGGGAACGAGATCGGCGGTCGCCTTCGGCGTCGGCCGGATCTCGTTCCCCAGAAGTGGCCCGAAGACCGGAAGATCCCGCGTCCGCGTCAGACGACCGGGGCAGGCACCGGGGCGCTGGTCTCCTGCTCGCGCAGGACGTGGACGGTGGCGCCGAGCAGCAGCACGAGCAGGACGGCGTCGACGGTCACGACGGTGGCCACCAGGCCGAGGAGCGAGTCCTGCATGAGGCCCACGGTGACGCACGACGGCCAGGGCGGCCCACACCGCCAGCACGGTCCAGCGACCCTGGCGGGCCAGGACGGAGTAGACCAGCAGCTGGATCATGGACAGCAGCGTGCCGAGGATGGCGAAGAGCCACAGGTACGGCTGGATCTCGGCGAATCCGGCTCCTCCGCGAAGACCATGGCCAGGGGCGCCAGCAGCCACGCGGCGAGGGTGCCGAGCACGCCGAGGCCCGCGATCAGGGTCAGGCTGCGGACCATGGCCCGGCGCCGCTCGTGGGCGGTGGACATGGACGGGAAGGCCACCACCACCACGAACTGGGGCAGGAAGAGCATCGCCTTGGTGATGATCAGCCCGGCGGCGTACAGGCCCGGCGTCGTGGTCGGAGAGCACGTTGCGCGCGACGATGATGTCGACGTTGGACAGCGCGAAGAACGCGAAGAGGGCCTGGCGAGTTGTGCAGGGCCTCCTTGAGGATCGCCGTGCCGCCGTGCTCGGCGCTGGTCTCGCCCGGCTGCCGGCGCGCGCGCGCAGGGTCCACCAGCCGACCACGACGGGGGCGAAGAGGGCGATCGTCACGCCCAGGAGCGCGGTGAACTCCCCGGGCGCGAGGAGCACCAGCCCGGTCGCGATGACGAGTCGCGGCACACCGGCCGCGATGTAGACGGCACCCAGGGGTGCCCAGCGGCGCTCGCCCTGCAGGATGCCCGCCTGCCCGCCCATGATCGTCATCGGCACGGCCGCGACGGCGATCAGGGCCGTCGTGGGCAGGCTGTCGAGGCGCAGCAGCCGGTCGATGACCGGCGTGAGCACCAGGAGCAGGAGGCCGACGGCCGCAGCCGCCCGGTAGGTGACGCGCATGATGGAGCGCTCGATCTGCCCGACGTGCTCGGGGGCGGCGGAGATCCGGCGCGCCGCCGTCGCCTGGAGCCCGAGCGAGATCACGCTGACCACGAGCAGGAAGTTCATCGCCGCGATCAGCGCGCCGTAGTCCTTGGGGCCGAGAAGGTACGTCGCGAGCATCGTGAATCCGTACGTGGCGACGTTCATGATGCCCATCGCCACCGCGATGCCGACGCTGGTCTGCGCCAGGGTCCGGACACGATCGGTGACAGCCACGGGGGCGAGCCTAAGGGGTCGCCTGCCAGTAGGGTCGGACGCCCGCCCGCTCCGCCCGGAGCACCCGATCGGCCCGGAGGAGAAGTGGTGTCCGCAGAGCGCCCGGCTGCCCGGCCGGCACGACGCGACGATCGGGGATGCTCGCGGCACTTCCTTCCGCGTGGGCGCTCCTGCTGTCGCTCCTCATGCTCGGCCCGGCGCTGGGATGGGGCTACGTGCTGAGCTACGACATGGTGTGGGTGCCGCAGCTGGACCTGCGCAGCGACACCCTGGGTCTGGGCAGTGCCCTCCCGCGTGCCGTGCCCTCCGATGCCGTGGTCGCCGTCCTCGACGGCGTCGTCCCCGCCGTCCTCCTCCAGAAGGTGGTGCTCGTCGGGGCACTCGTGGGCGCCGGGACCGGCGCCGCGGCCCTGGTCGCCGAGCGGTCGGTCGCCGCGCGCCTGGTCGCCGTGACGATCGCGGTGTGGAGCCCGTTCGTCGTGGAGCGCCTGCTGATCGGCCACTGGCCGTTGCTCGTCGGGTACGCCGTCCTGCCCTGGCTGCTGGTGACGTTGCGGGGGAGTGGGCCGGGCGCGCGCCTGCCGCTGCGGGTGCCGGCCCTGCTGCTCCTCGGCAGCCTGAGCGCCAGCGCCGGGCTGGTGACCGCGGTCGCCGCCCTGGCGGCGGGCACGCGTCGTGGCGATCCCCGCCGCACGCTGGTCCTGCTCGGGTGGCTGCTCGTGGCCAACGCACCCTGGGTGGTCGCCGGACTCGTCCAGCCGTCGTCGGCGACCTCGGACCCCGTCGGCGCGGAGCTGTTCGCCACGGCGGGCGAGGGTCTCCTGCCGGGACCCCTGGCCGCACTGTCCTTCGGAGGCATCTGGAACGCCGAGGTGGTGCCGACCTCCCGCACCGGGTGGGCGGGCGTCGCGCTGACGCTGCTGCTGGTCGTGGCGGCAGGCGCGGGCATCGTGCGCCTGGCGCGCGGCCGCGCCCGCGTCGCCGGTCTCGCGGGGCTCGTCGTCTGCTGGGGCGTCGGCTACGGGCTGGCGGTGCTGAGCTGGGCGGCGCCCGGCGCCCTGGGATGGCTGGCGGCGAACGTGCCCGGCGGCGGGCTCCTGCGGGACGGCTCCCGGCTGCTCGGCGCTCGCGGTCCCGCTCGTGGTCGTGCTGGTGGCCGTCGCGGTCGACGGCCTGCTCGAGCGCCTGCCCGACCGCGCGTCGCGCGTGCTGGTGGGCGGCGTCCTCGCCGCTCGTCCCGCTGAGCCTGATGCCGGACGCCGCGTGGGGCGTCGGCGGGCGGCTGGCCGCGGTGTCCTACCCGGCGGCGTACGACGACGCGCGGGCCGCGGTGTCGGACGCGCCCGTCGGTGACGCGGTGCTCGCTGCCCTTCGTGAGCTACCGCGCCCCGGCGTGGAACAACGGTGGGCGACGCGTGCTCGACCCGCTCGGGCGCTACCCGGACCGGCCGGTCGTGGTCGAACGACGAGCTCGTCGTCTCCGGCACCCGCATCGCGGGGGAGGACCCCCGTGCCGCGCAGGTGCGCGCCGCGCTGGACGCGGGCACGCCGGAGGCGCGCGCTGCCGCGCTGCGGGCGGCCGGGGTGTCCGTGGTGGTGGTCGAGCAGCTCGAGGGCTATCCCGTGGCTGCGGTCGCGGGCACGACGACGCTGGACGGTGACCTGACGGTGGTCGAGCTCGGCGTGGCGCGGGAGGTGCCGGTGTCGGGTGCGCGGCGCGCCGCGATGTCGACGGCCTGGGCGGCCTGGCTGCTGCTGCCGACGGCGGCGCTGGCCGCGGGGTGGTGGCGACGCCGGCGCGGTCGCGGATGACGCGTCGGGTACTCGCGTCTCGAAATGGCGCGCGGGGCCGTACTGACTGGTAGGGTCCGCGTCGTACCTGAGGAGGACATCCACAATGGGAACTGTCGTTGCGCCGCTCGTGAGCATCGTTGCTGGTGCTGTTCTTGGTGTCACCACGCTGATGGGCGTCATCTCGTCCCAGACCGGTGCCCCCGACCAGTCCCCGGCCAACGCCGAGGCCCCTGCCCTCGAGTACGGCACCGTCTCCGAGTGATCCCGTGGGCGCGGCCGTCGGCCGTGCCCCTGCCGGACCGCAGTGTCCGGCCCGGCCTCACTCCTCGTCGGGGTCCTGGCTGTCGATGACCTCGCCGCGCAGCGCGCTCGCCACGACGTGGGCGAACGACTCCTGTGCGTGGCCCCAGGTGAACTGGTGGCTCATCGCGTGCGCCCCCTCACCGAGGCGCGCCCGCTCCTCGTGGTCGACGACCAGGCGACCGAGCACGGCCGTGAACGCGGCCTCGTCGTCGACGAGCACCCCCGAGCGGCCGTCGGCGACGGACTCGCGCGTCCCGCCCGCCGAGCGGTAGGCCACGGTGGGGGTCCGGTGCATGCCGGCTTCGCCGATCACCAGGCCCCACCCCTCCTTGAGCGAGGGCAGGCCCAGCACCCAGGCCTGCTCGTACACCTCGTGCTTGCGCCGCTCGTCGACGTGCCCCTCGAACACCACCGTGTCCCCGGCGCCGCGCTGCGCGGCGTACGCGTGGAGCTCGGCCTCCCACCAGCCGCTGCCGACGACGTGCAGCCGGAGGTCGGGGTGGCGGGCCCGCAGCGCGAGCGCCGCGTCGATGGCGTGCTCGACCTGCTTGTGCGGGACCAGGCGGCCGACGACCGCGATCATGGGGTACGGCGCCTTGCCGACGCCGACCGGGATGACCGGGTCGGTGCCGTTGTGCACCACGGCGATGCGCTCGCGGTCGACCCCGAGGTCGACCAGCTCTCCGCGGGTGGCCCGCGAGACGGCGACGTACTGGCAGGCGCGGTAGAGGCGCGGGGCGAGACGGCGCTCGATCCACCAGCCGACCCGGCCGCTGAGGCCCGGGTAGACGACCGGCCACTGCTCGCGGTGCACGTGGTGGACCAGCACGATGACCGGTCTCCGGGTGGCGGCGCGGGTGAAGAACGGGAGGCCGTTCTGCACGTCCACGACCGCGTCCACGTGGCCCAGCTCGCGGCGGACCAGGGCCGAGACGCCCTCCTTGTAGACGCTCAGCTTGGTGCCGCGACGCAGGAAGCGCACGCCGTCGACGGTCTCGTCGGGCGGTGCGGCCGCATGGGCCGCGCAGAGGATGGTGACCCGGGCGCCGCGGGCCACGAGACCGTCGGCCATCTTCTCGAGGTAGCGCTCCGCGCCGCCACCCTCGGGGTTGTGCGTGTCCCGCCAGGAGAAGAACGCGATGTGGCGGCCGGAGAGGTCGTGGACGTCAGACATTGGCGCACAACCTACAGCTACCGCGGGGTAGGGTCTGCGCGTGCCGAGCCAGACCCGTCCCGCCGAAGGGCCCCACACCTCCCGGGACGGCGACCCTGGCGGGCCGATCTGAGGCGCTCTCTGCACCTCTTCGGGGAGTTCCGGTACGAGCAGCCGGACCCGGCCCGCTTCTACACCGCGCTGGCCCAGGACTCGGCGGCGCAGGTCGGGCAGTACGCCGACCTCGACGGCGCGGTGCTGCTCGACGTGGGCGGCGGCCCGGGCTACTTCCGTGACGCCTTCCGGGCCGCGGGCGCGACGTACCTCGCCCTCGACTCCGACGTCGGTGAGCTGGCCGGGGCCGGCGACATCGGGGCCGGCACGGTCATCGGCAGCGGCATGCAGCTGCCGTTCGCGGACGCCTCGGTGGACGTCTGCTACTCCTCCAACGTGCTCGAGCACGTCCCCGAGCCGTGGCGGATGGCCGAGGAGATGGTGCGGGTCACCCGTCCTGGCGGCCTCGCGTTCATCAGCTACACGACCTGGTACGGACCGTGGGGCGGCCACGAGACCGCCCCCTGGCACTTCCTCGGCGGTCGCCGGGCGCGACGCCGGTACGCCGCGAAGCACGGCCACGAGCCCAAGAACAAGTACGGCGAGTCCCTCTTCGCCGTCACCGTCGCCGACGGCCTGCGCTGGGCCCGCACCCAGGAGCACGCCGACGTCGTCCACCTGCTCCCGCGCTACAACCCCTGGTGGAGCCGCTGGCTGCTCCGTGTGCCGGTGGTGCGAGAGGTGGTGACGTGGAACCTCGTGCTCGTGCTGCGGAAGCGAGCCCGTCATGAGGGCGGCTGCTGTGGGGGACCACCGGGATCCGGGGCATGCCTGGCAGGAGCGCGTCTCGCGACCCGCCAACGTCGTTTTCGTCGGTGTGGGCATGATCCTGGTCCAGCTCGCCTACCGGGCCTGGGCTGTTCAGGGCGGCTGGTTCCTCATCGACGACTACGGGTTCCTCGCGAACGGTGTGGGACGGGACCTGTCGTGGCACTACCTCTTCACCCCCTACGGCGACCACCAGCAGCCGCTCGGCTTCCTGATCGTCTGGGCCGTCAGCCAGTCCACGCCGTACGACTGGTTCCTCGCGAGCACGATCACCATGGCGTTCCAGGCCCTGGCCAGCGCCGCTTGCCTCGTCTTCCTGCTGCGACTGTGCGGCAGGCGCTGGTCGGTGCTGGTGCCCCTGGCGTTCTACCTGTTCTCGGTCGTCACCCTGCCGGGATTCATGTGGTGGGCCGCCGCAATTCGCCAGGTCCCGTTGCAGCTGTTCGCCTTCCTGGCGATGACGGCGCACCTCGAGTACGTGCGGACCCGTCGGCTCCGCTACGCGGCCCTCGCGGCCGTGGCCCTGTCCCTCGGCATGCTCTGCGACGTGAAGATCCTCTTCGCGGGCCTGTGCTTCGTCTTCCTGTCCCTCTACCTGTCCGACGGGCACGGACCTCGCGGCCGGCTGCGTGACGGGCTGCTGGGTCAGTGGCGGGCCTGGCTGCTCTATGCAGTCATGCTCGCGGGGTATCTGATGGGATACCTCCGGCTCAACCCGGTGGCCGACCGCGGCGTCGAGGCACCCGGGGCGATCTTCGAGACGATGCTGCGCTACGCCATGGGTCCCGTGCTGCTCGGCGGGCCGTGGAAGTGGGGTCCCTCCGGGGACGCACCCCTCCCGCCGCCGGGCCCGCCGATGGGCAGTGACGATCACGTGGGTCGTCATCGTGCTGCTGAGTCATCCAGGCGGCCGTCCGACGACAGCGTGCGACGGCGTGGGCGGTCGTGCTGTTCGTGGTGGCCGTCGGGTGCAACGTCATGATGGTGTCCGCGGCCCGGGGCGCGGTGATTCGGAGGAGTCGCCGGCCTCGAGATCAGGTACCTCGGGGACCTGGCGCCCACCCTCGTCCTTGTCGTGGCCGTCCTCGCGACGTCGCTCGACGACGCCGCTCGACACCTCCTGCGTACGGTGGACGGACGCGACCCGCGGTGGCACCGGAGACCCGACGCCGGGTGTGGTACGCCCTGGGCGGACTGGCGGCGTTGGGAGGGGCGATGGTGTCGAGCACCCTGTACGTGCAGCGCTGGCACGACGACTACCCCGCCCGCGTGTACGTCCAGAACGTCCTGACCGCCAGCAGCGCAAGACCCCTCGTGGTCGTGGACCAGCAGGTCCCCCAGAACGTCATCCCACGCGAGGGCCCCACGAGCTTCGAGGTGCCGTCACAGGTCTTCAAGCCGCTGGGTGACCGCCTGGTCGCGTCGCTGCGCGTGAACGATCCCGACGCCCTCGACGCGAGCGGCGTGCCGTACCGGGCCACGATCACCGCGCAACGTGAGTCCGACGAGGGACCAGTCACCGGTTGTGGCTACCCGATCGGCGTCAGCCCGACGACCATCCCGCTCGACCCGGTCCCCGGCCGGGACCCCCTGTCCGAGTTCTGGTGGGGGTCCATCGGTTACCTGGCCGGCGACAACGGGTCCGCCACCTTCACCATCGACGGTGTCTCCACCGACATGGAGGTCCAGCGTGGGCTCCACGACTTCGTCTTCCTGGGGCGGGGTCCCGTGGACGAGGTGGTGATGGAGTCGAGGAGCGACATGGCAATGTGTGTCGACAACGTCAAGGCCGGGACGATCGCCCCGCGGCAGCCCGAGGAGGCCGACCGGTGAAGCACGCACACCGCGGCGCGCACGGTCCCGGCGTCGACGGCGAAGGGTCGCCTCGTGTTCCCCGCGCTCGACACCGTGCGGGCGATCGGTGCGCTCATGGTCCTCACCACCCACGTGGCGTTCTGGACGGGCAACTACGGCTTCGACGTCTGGGGAACCTTCCTGGCCCGGCTCGACGCCGGGGTCGCGCTGTTCTTCGTGCTGTCGGGCTTCCTGCTGTCGCGCCCCTACCTGTTGCGCGCCCGTGCGGTGGGGCACCAGCGCCGGAACAGAAGGACTACCTGTAAAACGGGTCGCTGCGCGTCTTGCCGGCGTACTGGATCGTCGCAGTGCTCGCGATGGTGCTCGTCGAGGACAACGTCGGCGCGCGGGCGCGTGGGACTCGGTCCGCGCGCTCCAGCCTGGCCGACATCTACGTCTCCACCAGGTTGCCGCACGGGCATCACCCAGACGTGGAGCGGCCACGGAGGTCGCGTTCTACGTCACGCTGCCGTTCCTGATGGTGCTGTGGAACCGGTCGACCCCGGGGCCGTCGCTCCGACCGCACCGTCGTCGTCCTCCTCCTCGCGGTCGGTGCTGGTGGTCGGCGGCTGTGGACGCTCGGTGTTCCTGCGGGGACTGGCCGAACGCGCCCCGCTGCACCACCAGTGGCTGCCGGGCGTCCCTGCTGTGGTTCGTCGAGTAGGGATCACCCCGGCGCACGTCCACGTGCACCACGTCGAGCACGACGAAGAAGGGGAGGGAGCCGGGCTTCGGCTGGCTCCTCGACATGGGGGGGCGACAGCCCCGGGCGTGCCTGGGTCATGGCCCGCCGCCATTCTGTGGCCGCCTCCACACCGCTGGCCGGTCCTCCCGCGCTGGCCTCCGCCGACCGCCGCCCAGCTGGTGACCAAGACGGCGCTGTACGCGGGTCTTCGGCGGGCTGGTCGTGCTGGCGTCCCTGCTTCGTGACCCCGGAGGAGCGTTCGCTCGCGTCATGACCCATCCGGTGGCCTCGCCACCTGGGGCGCACTCGACGGCGTGTTCTGCGCTGCATGTGCCGGCGCTGCACCTCATCACCCACTTCGACGGGGCTGGGAGGCCGTCGAGGGGCCACGGTGGGTGCCGATCTTCCGTGCTGACCCTCGTCCTCAGCATCGCGATCGCCGAAGTGATCTACCTGCTTCGTCGAGCGGCCCGCTGTCGCTGCCTGGGGCAGCAGGGGACCGGCCGTCGCGGCGTGCCAGCAGCCCGAGGGGGCAGCACCATCAGCACTCAGTGAGCCTGTGGTCTCCCTCCCCAACCCGGCCCCGCTGCCCCAGGGTTCGAACGGAATAGACCACGTACCCACGACCACCACCGGCGCGAGGGCCACCAGGGACGCGAGACTCCTCACGCCTGCGCCACCAGCGGTGCCAGCACGAGCGCTCGCCCCGGCTGCGAGGACCGACGCCCCACCACCCCGCGACCAGCCCGCCGGCCAGGACGCTGTCCGTCGCGGACATGACCGCGCCGACCCAGCGTGAGCCAACCCAGCGGCGCGGAAACGTCGTGCGCGGGTCGACGGCGACGACAACCATGTACCAGCAGGAGGCAACGGACCACGAAGGGTGGAGGCTCCCCCAGGGCCACGCCCGAGACGATAGGTGCTCCCGGGTGCGTAGTTGGGTGGTGACCTCCGGTGACGTGGCCGGGAAGCGAGGAAGGCCTGCTGCCACCGCGGCTCTGCAGCGTCTTCCAAACGGTGCTCCGCCGGCCTCGTGCGTGTCCAGCCCGGGGTTGTCGTTGTGGCGGAGCACCAGCGTCTCGCCGGCGCCCGGGGTCCGGTACGTCTTGCCCGCCTCGGGGCACGCCGACCGTCGTGCGAGCCGTCGAGCGTCGTCGGTCGCAATCGAGGGCTCCTGAGCAAGCACCGAGGACGGGCTGAACGCGGCTGTCGCACCGAGCTCGATGCGACGGACGCCGGCCTCGAGGTCGAGCCTCTCGTCAGCCCGCATACCCCGAGCCTCGACGGGCCGGCCGAGGTGGATGGCCAGGCGGAGGCGACCACTGCCGTGCGGGTACCGCCTACCGTCCAACGACGAACTCCGGGCCCGACCCGCACCCGAAGTCGACCTGCTCGGCATCCACGGGGACCTTGACGGCGGGAGCGCCGCTCGATCTCGTAGCTCGGTGACCCCGGCTCCCAGGGGGGCTGCCCCCCCCCCGCCGGAGTCGATGTTGCCGCCCTCGCTCGTGCGATCGACGAAGGATCGACAAGCGCGGCTCGCCGGAGCGGGTCGCAGCTCGCCGCGGCCGTCCCTGTCGAGGGCGACCTCCTGCTGCCCACCGGGATAGGTTACCGTCACGTGTGTGGGGCCTCAGTGCCGGCGCCTCGTCGTCCAGGGCTCAGGGGTGGATGGATCGTGATCGTGCGAGCACCGACCCAGCGCACGTCGAGGGCGAGGGCCCCGAGTCCGTCCAGGACGAGGACCCAGGTGGTGCGGGGTAGTCCGTCGAGGGCCGCGACCGCGCTGGACACCGAGGCGCCGGTCCGTCGGCGCGCGAGGACGCCGAGACCGCCACCAACCGGTCGTCCTGGAGAAGCCGGGGGACAGCCTCGCCCGGACGGGGGAGCAGGGGTGATGACTCGGCTCGTAGGTCTCGGGCGCCCGGCTATCGAGACCATCCCGACGAACGCCGGACACCTCCTCTCCCAAGGTGGGTCCCGGCCGGGCCGGCACCGCACCGCCCGGTCGAACCCGGCGCAACCGGTCTCTCAGGTCGGCCCGCGCGTCTCAGGGACACCCACGCCCGGGGGCGCCCCACGCGTGGGGGCACCGTGGGCGTGACCCAGCCACCGGCTCGACCGTCACGCCCGGCACCTCCAGCTCGGCGACCGAGATCTGCCGCCCTGGCCGGCCCTTGCCGTCCTCGACCTGGATCCACCCGTGGGGACCGTCGGGAAGCGTGATAGTCGATGGACTCGTCCTGTGCCCAGTGACCACTCGACTCGGTGGACCCCGTGCCTCGGTGCCGCACCCTCTGACCTCCGAGGTGGTCTGTGGGACAGGGGCCGAGCGTCAGGTTCAACCCGTGGGGGGCGTGACGCGGCCTCCTCGAGCTCCAGGCGCGGGCTCGGTGTGTCCTCGTCCGGTCGGGTCGGAGAGATCCAGTGACGTCGCCGCGTCGCCGTCGAAGGCGGCGTACGGAGGTGGCTGGGCCGAGCCTCCGATGGTCCCGCGCGTCCGACAGGCGACGAGGAGCCACGATGCCCTCTGGTTCCCTCGAGGCGAGCGGGAGGTGTACCAGCTGGGGGTCGTCGGTCACCTGGATAGTCCCGACGGTCGGGGATGGCTTCGGCGCTCCTGCTCCGAGAGGGTCGGGGTAGGCTACCGTCGTGCGTCCGCGCGAAGTACCGGTCGCGAAGCCGCATACCGTCGGTCAGGATCACCGGTCCCGATGGCGGCTCGTCCGGGGGAGCGTCGGTAGCCCAGCACAGTGGGCGTCTCGTCGAGCACTCCCTGCTCGCTGAGGGTCAGCAGGTCCTCGGGAGCGCCGATCACCACGGGCAGGTCGCTGGCGGCCACGGCCTGCTCGGGGGGACTGGTTACCTCGAACACCTCGACGGCGGAGTAGGCCTCCTGCCAGCCGTGGTTGATGCTCACCCGGACGCCCCCCCGGTTGACGGTCGGTGCGCCACCCGTCAGGGGCCCGAAGCCCCTGACCAGCGCGATGCCCGGGGATCCGATCAGGGCCTGATGCACGAGCACCTTGTCCGCGACGTCGTCGGTCACCTCGAGGTCGTTGCGGACCACGAGGAACCGGACTCCGAGCCGCCGCAGGTAGGAGGTGACGCCGGCCGACCCGACGCCTCGGTCGAGGCGCTCCTCGAGGGCGTCCAGCGCGCGGATGTTGCCGGTGGGTGCCAGCGGGATGGCGTTGCGGACCGCCCACGGCGCCTGGCTCAGTGGCTGGATGGGCTCGTCCTGGGTGGTCCCCCAGGTGTACGCACCGAACTTGGTGCCCGGCAGCAGCAACGAGCGGTCGTCGGGACCGTGCTGGTCCAACCACTCTACGGTCTTGTACCAGTAGTCGGGGACGCTGTGGAAGGCCTCGCCCGGGGCCAGGCGACCCGTCCAGGCAGGCTGGGACGCGCCCACCACAGCGATCGCCGCCAGCCAGACGACGGCGAGGTGCTGGACGCGCAGGCCCAGGGCCCGAAGCCGCGTGGAGGGTACGGGTCCTCGCGTGCGGTGGTCGTCCCACGCGGCGTACAGGACGTCGACCACGTGCGCGAGCCCCAGGACCATGGGGATCCTGATGACGGGATCAAACTTGTGGACGTTGCGCGCGGGTGCGAGCACGCCGTCCAGGAGCTCCCGCTGCGACGCCGCGAACCAGCCCTCAACCGCACCGCCGTGGCCGAAGGTCACCATGAGCAGCCCCAGGACCAGTCCCGCCACCGCGAATGTCCGGTGCGGGTTGTCACGCCGGGCGATGCCCAGCAGGCCCAGGACCATGAGCACCGTGCTGTGCAGGATGAGCGCCGGCGTGGTGATCAGGTCGGCCCCCGAGCGCCACCGCGCCTCGAGGTAGGGGATCCACGCACTCGTCCCGCGTAACGTGTCGAACAGGTTCGTGGGGTAGGTCGTCAGGTCGGCTGTCTCGATGTAGTCGAGGAACGGCGGGCTGTAGAGACCCAGGACCAGCAGGGGAACGAGCCACCACAGGCAGGTCAACGCCGTGAAGAAGGGCCACCAGAACATCAGCGAGCGCCGCCGCGGGCCGGGCGTCCGCGTGAGCAGCCAGACCACTCCGAGCGGTATGACGGCGAACGTCGCGGCAGCGTTGACCCCGCCCACCATGGCCGACCGCCAGCGCCGCTCCGAGGGCGTACCGCCCGGGCGAGCCCTGGCGTGCCCCCAACACCAGCGGGAGCAGCACCCACGGGGCCAGGGCCGAGGGCCAGGCCTCGATCGAGATGGGCCCCACGGTGGTGAGCATGCGCGGGGACAGGGCGAAGGCAAGGCCGCCGAGCACGATGGCCAGGTCGTGGCGGATCCCGAGGGCCTTCAGCAAGCGTGCGCAGCCGATGAACGCGACCACCAGCACCAGTGCGAGCCACAGTCGTTGGGTCACCCAGCCCGGCATGTCCAGGTGCTGCCCGACCCAGAAGAACGGTCCCATCGGCCACAGGTAGCCGTAGGCCTGGTTGCCGACCTGACCGAAGGCCCCGAGCTCGTCCCACATGGACAGCGACCGGGCGAGCATGCCGCCCGGGTCGACGACGAGGTCCAGCTTGGTGTCGGCGGTCTGGGCGCCCGGGGTCTGCACGAACGCGAGGCCGACCAGGGCCGCGGACGTGGCGACCAGCCGCCACCAGAGCATGGCTGCCGGGTTCCTGCGGGAGAAGTCGTCGACGTGGGTGATGCCCTCGGTCATGATTCCGGGGTTGGCCGAGGGCGACACATGGGCGCGACCATATACGAGGGGCAAGGCAGAACCGTCACTGACGACTACGTGTACAGAGCCAGTGCCACGGTGACGAGCCAGAGGCCGGCGATGGCCTGCAGGATCTTGTCCTTGAGGGCGATCTCCTCGGGCTCACCGGCCGTACCCGCGTCGACGTCCACGCCGTAGCGGAGGACAGCGAGCGTGAACGGGACCATCGAGCACCTCCGTCCACGGGCACGCCGTCCGTGGCGTTCTCGAAGGCCCACAGGCTGTAGCTCATGATCAGCAGCGCCGCCGCCGTCGACCACGCGAAGCGGAGGTAGCTGGTGGTGTACCCCCGCAGCGCGGGGCGCGTGGCGGCCTCGCCCTCGCCCACCAGCTGCACCTCTGCGTACCTCTTGCCGGCCGCCATGTAGAGGGCACCGAAGGACGCGACGAGCAGGAACCACTGCGACAGGTAGATGTCGCTGGCCGCGCCACCGGCGACGGCGCGCAGGACGAAGCCAAGGGCGATGACCGCGATGTCGATCACGGGCTCGTCCTTGAGCATCGCCGAGTAGGCCACGTTGATCACGCAGTACGACGCCAGCACGGCCCCGAGCTGCCAGGTGACCAGCGTGCCGCCGACGCACGCGCCCACGACGAGGACGAACGCGGCCGCGGCGCCGTCCCGCGCGACAGCTGTCCGGCGGCGATCGGGCGGAACCGCTTGACGGGATGGGCGCGGTCCTCGAGCACGTCGAACACGTCGTTGAGCAGGTAGATGCCCGAGGCGGCCATGGAGAACAGGACGAAGGCGAGCAGGCTGCGCGCCAGCGTCTCGGGATCGGTGAGCTGTCCGGCGAACGCGGGGGCAGCCAGCACCACGACATTCTTGATCCACTGCCTGGGACGCAGGGCGGCCCACAGCGGGAAGCGTCGAGGGCGAGCAGCCTCCATGGCGCAGCGGCTCGCCGGAGGTCCGTGTCACGCGCGCACCCTACCCAGCCGGTCGTCGGGCACGCACCTCGCAACACCCCTCGCGAACGCCGCCACAACGTGGCTACTTGCTGGTAGCCTTCGGCGACTCATCGACTACCGGGAGGGACATTCGTCGTGCGCAAGATCATTGGTTGGGTGCTTCTCGCCTGGGGGCCTTCTTGTTGGTGGTCGGTCTGATGGCGTCCGTCTGGGCTCCTGGTGAGGTCAAGCGGACGCCGCTCGACACCGACAGCACGACCCGCCTAGCGGCACGGCCGACAAGCTCAACCCGGCGACCGGTGAGGTCGAGAGCCTGGACGTCAAGGCCACCAGCATCACCAAGGCCGACTCCAAGCGCTCCGACGACGACGTCGTGGTGTTCGTCAACAGCATGTGCCTCGTCATCGACGAGGGCGACGTGCCCGACTGCGTCGACGCCGAGGACCCCGAGGGCCGTCTGGTCAGCGCTCGACCGACGTCTTCGCCACCGACCGCACGACCGCGGGGGCCGTCAACGGCAAGTACCTCCCGGCCGACGCCGAGGAGAAGGAGGGCCTCGTCAACAAGTGGCCCTTCAACGCCGAGAAGAAGGACTACCCCTACTGGGACGGCCTGCTCGGCGACGCCGTCGACGCCGTCTACGACAGCACCGAGACGTCGACGGGCTGGAGACCTAAGTACCACGTGTCGTCGACGACGCCCGCCGAGATCGTCGACGGCGTCCAGGGCATCTACTCGCCAGGACAAGACATCTGGGTCGAGCCGCGCACCGGCGCGATCGTCAACCAGACCCAGCACAGCCGCGGGCCTCGAGGACGGTCGACGGTGCTCGACCTGCAGCTCGGCTTCACCGAGGAGCAGGTCGCCGCCAACGTGGATTCCGCCGAGGACAACAAGGCCAGCTCGACCTGATCACCCGCGCGGTGCCGCTCGTCGGCTTCATCGGCGGCGCCCTGCCTGCTCGCCGGTGGGCTCCTGCGTGTTCGCCGGTCGCGGCGCGAGACGACCGTGAGGGCCCTGGCACTTCTTGCACCAGCTCCAGAGGGTCGAGCTCCCGGCTCGTCGGGACGGGCCCAGGTCGCTGCTCGGGTACCGCCCTCGAAGGCCGGCGCACGAAGATCGCCGTACCGGGGGTGAGCAGGCCGCGGGTCCGGCTCCACCCGCCCCAGGTGCGGTCGTGGTCCGCCGGCCACTCGGGCTCGTGCAGGTCGGTCAGCACGAAGCCATGCTCCGCCAGCGCCGCGACCCAGTCGCCGAGGGTGCGGTGGTGCTCGACGTAGCGCGTCCCCCGGTGACGTCGTCCACCTCGACGTACGGCGTCCGGTCCCAGTAGGACTGCGAGGCGACCAGTCCGTCCTCGCCCGGGTCGTCCGGGAACATCCACCGGGTCGGGTGGGTGATGGAGAACGCGAAGACGCTACCCGGGCGCAGCACCCGGGCGACGTCTGCGACCAGCGCCGGTCGGCGTCGGCGACGAACTGCAGCGCGCCGAACGCGGAGAAGACCACGTCGAAGCTGCGTCGGCGAAGGGCAGGCGGCGGCGGTCGCCCTGGACGGACGGAACGACACCCTGGTCTCGAGGTCGATGCGGCGGCTGTGCTGGAGCTGGCGATGCGACGGTCCAGCCCACGGCCGGCTGCCCTGCACCAGCACCCAGCGCGCGCACTGGCCGGCACCCGCACCCGACCTCGAGGACGTCGCGGTCCCGCGACCAGGCCGAGGGTGTCGAGATCTGCCTCGCGTACTTCCCTCGGGCCCCCACACGAACCCGGTATCGCCCAGGAACTCGCCGTGGGTCGACTGGTACTCGTCCGCGTAGCCGTCCAGTCCCGCCCGTTGGCGCGCCTCGACTCGGGAGCCGGTCGACGATCCGTCGTTCGACCCGGACGGCCTGGGGAAGGTGGTCCTGCACGCTGTCACGGTACTGGGGGGAGTCGGCGCCCCCACCTCCGCCCGTCAGATCGGCAGTCGACGGAAGAGCGGTCTGGGGACGTGGCGCAGGGCGGACATCACGCCGCGCATCGGCGCAGGCACCCAGATCTGTTCGCGACGCGCGGTCACGGCGGCGAGCACGGCGTCGGCGACCTGCTCTGAGGACTGACCGAGAGCGGCGCGGCGTCGAGGCCGGCCGTCATCTTGGAGTGCACGAATCCCGGCCGCACCACCAGGACCCGCCCCCCGTGAGGACGAAGGGCCTCGCCCAGGCCGGTGTAGAACACGTCCATCCCGGCCTTGACGCGGCGTAGACGAAGTTGGATGGACACAGGCACGCTCGCCGGCGACGCTCGAGAGGGCGACGATCACCCCGTGTCCCTGACGACGCACCTGTGCGGCCGGCGCGAACTCCGCCCCCGTCACCGCCCCGGTGTAGTTGACGACGGCAGATACTCGAGCGCGACAGCGGGGTCCGTCCAGGCCCGGTCGTTGTCACCGAGGACCCCGAAGGCGACGACGCTTGATGTCCCAGAGGTCTCCGCCCGCGGCGGCCGCGTCCACGACCCGGCCGTGCTGGGCGGTGTCAGCAGCGTCGAAGTCGAGGGACGAGACGGGGACCGAGGCGGCCTCCGGCAGCCAGGCTCGCTCCGCATCGTCGCGTCGGGGTCCAGGACGGGCGGCGAGCACGAGCGTCAGAAGCGGACCCGAAGCCAAGTACTGCCGGCAGCGATGGCGAGGGCTATGTCCGACGTGCCACCCAGCAGGAGGAAGTCGCTGAGGTCGGCCGAGGGCGTTGATCATGGGTGCTCCGTTGTCGGTGGTCACAGCTGCAGTCGTCGTGCCAGGTCGGAGCGTGAAGACGCCAGGACGGGTCGGTGTCGACTCGAAGGCGTCTGAAGGCTTCAAGCTGGGGGTACATCGCGGCAAGGGTCTCGGGACTCAGTCGGGAGTCCTTGGCGAGGTACACCCTGCCCCTGCCGCCAGCACCAGGGCGTCCAACGTGTCAAGCAGCCGGTCGAGGCCCTCGCGGACCGGGAGAGTCGACTGCCAGGGTCCAGGCCGGGTGCCGGAAACGACATCGAGGCCGGGGGGAGCCGGGGCTCCCGAAGCGCTTGAGCACGTTGAGGCACGACACGTGTCCGGAGGGGGAGATGAGTTCCATCGCACAGGCGCACGGAGTCCTCGGCACCGAAGGGAACGACGAACTGGTACTGGCAGAAGCCCAGCGGGGCCCGTAGAGGCGGTTCCAGTCCGCAACCCCGTCGAGGGGGTGGAAGAAGGCGGCAGCGCCCAGCACCTGGTTGACACGACGACGAGGTGCCTTGCGGAAGCCAGAGCGTTGAAGGCTCGGCCGCTGGCTCGGTTGACGAGGCCGGACGGCAGCACGTCCGGCACTCCACGCGCGGACCCGAGCCGAGGTCGAGGGGCGAGCAGGCCTGGCGGCGGGACGGCTGGGACGCGTCGGCGTGCCGGGCGCGGCTCACCACTGCGCGACCCATGTGACGGAGCCCGCCGCTGATGGAGTCGACCAGCCGACGGTGTAGGGGTAGGCGCCGTCGCCACCTCGAGGAGGGACATCAGCCCGTCCAGGTCGTCCGTACGATCGGTGTCGACCGACATGTAGGCGGTGTCGACTCGGCCCAGGCGCAGGGTGACGCGCGTGATGACGCCCGTCGCATCCACCGTTCCGTGCCCCTGAACAGGTCGTCGTCGGGAACCAGGTCGCGTGACTGCCCATCCGCAGTCACCAGCGTCATCGCGAGCACGTGATCACCGAACGCCGGCCACGTGATGGTTCTTGCCGTGGACGTCCGCGGCCACGGCTCCGCCCACGGTCACCTGACGGGTACCCGGCAGCACTGGTATCCAGAGTCCCAAGGGGAGCAGGTGCCGCATGAGCGCGTCGAGGCTCACGCCCGCCTCGACCGTGACCGTAGCGGGCCTCGACGTCGATCGTCAGCACGCGGCGGAGTCGGTGAGGTCGACCACGGCCCCCCCGGCGTTCTGGGCGGCGTCGCCGTAGCCCGGTCCGAGACCACGGGGCACGAGCCCTCGTCCCTCGCCCCGGCAACGGCGGCGACCACCTGCTCGGTATCAGTCGGGGTCGAGTACTCACCCGCGGACGGGCTGGTGCGCCCCCAGCCGGTGACGACGCGACGCTCCGCCGGAGGCGGAGGAGGTGGTCCTGCACGGGCCACGGTACCCGGGCCTGAGCGGGGTCGAGAGGGGCGTACGGGTTGGACTCTCGTGGTCGCACCCGCGTAGTCTTCAGGGTGCGCCAGAGGTCTGCCAGCGTTCCATACGGAGCGGACGCTCGCTCGCTATCTCTCATCGGTGGTGAAACAGGACTTCAGGCGCGTCCGCACGACTTCTGATCCATCCAAGGAATCACCTCCCTTATGACGAGCACCATCTCTCACTCTTCCGGACTACGACGCGCCCCAGGTCGCGATCAACGACATCGGTTCCGAAGAGGACTTCCTCGCGGCGATCGACGCGACCATCAAGTACTTCAACGACGGCGACATCGTCGAGGGCACCATCGTCAAGGTGGACCGCGACGAGGTCCTGCTCGACATCGGCTACAAGACCGAGGGCGTCATCCCCTCGCGCGAGCTGTCGATCAAGCACGACGTCGACCCCTCCGAGGTCGTCTCCGTCGGCGACAAGGTCGAGGCCCTCGTCCTCCAGAAGGAGGACAAGGAAGGCCGCCTGATCCTGTCCAAGAAGCGCGCCCAGTACGAGCGCGCCTGGGGCACCATCGAGCAGGTCAAGGAGGAGGACGGCGTCGTCGAGGGCACCGTCATCGAGGTCGTCAAGGGCGGCCTCATCCTCGACATCGGTCTGCGCGGCTTCCTGCCCGCCTCGCTCGTGGAGATGCGTCGCGTCCGCGACCTGCAGCCCTACGTCGGTCAGATCCTCGAGGCCAAGATCATCGAGCTCGACAAGAACCGCAACAACGTGGTCCTGTCGCGCCGTGCCTGGCTCGAGCAGACCCAGTCCGAGGTTCGCCACGGCTTCCTGACCCAGCTCCAGAAGGGCCAGATCCGCAAGGGTGTCGTGTCCTCGATCGTCAACTTCGGTGCGTTCGTGGACCTCGGCGGCGTCGACGGCCTCGTGCACGTCTCCGAGCTGTCGTGGAAGCACATCGACCACCCGTCCGAGGTCGTCACCGTCGGTGACGAGGTCACCGTCGAGGTGCTCGACGTGGACATGGACCGCGAGCGCGTCTCGCTGTCGCTGAAGGCGACCCAGGAAGACCCGTGGCAGCACTTCGCCCGCACCCACCAGATCGGCCAGATCGTGCCGGGCAAGGTCACCAAGCTGGTGCCCTTCGGTTCGTTCGTCCGCGTCGAGGAGGGCATCGAGGGCCTCGTGCACATCTCCGAGCTGGCCGAGCGCCACGTGGAGATCCCCGAGCAGGTCGTCCAGGTCAACGACGACGTCATGGTCAAGATCATCGACATCGACCTCGAGCGTCGCCGGATCTCGCTGTCGCTCAAGCAGGCCAACGAGACCGCCACGGCTGCCGACGTCGAGGAGTTCGACCCGACGCTCTACGGCATGGCCGCGACGTACGACGAGCAGGGCAACTACGTCTACCCCGAGGGCTTCGACCCCGAGACGGGCGAGTGGCTCGAGGGCTTCGACGAGCAGCGTGCGGTCTGGGAGGAGCAGTACGCCAAGGCGCACGCCCGCTGGGAGGCGCACGTCAAGCAGCAGGCCGAGGCCAAGCAGGCCGAGGTCGAGGCCGAGCGAGGCCACGTCGTACTCCTCGGAGGGCACGCGACGACCGGGGCGACCCAGGAGCAGACCGGCGGTTCGCTCGCTTCGGACGAGGCGCTCCAGGCGCTCCGCGAGAAGCTCACCGGTGGGGGCAACTGACCCGCTGCACCACACGTTCCACCAGGAGGCCCGCCGGTTCGCCGGCGGGCCTCCTGCCATTTCGTCAGTCGCCGAGGAGGTCGGGGAGCCGGTCGCGACGGACCTTGCCGGTGGCCGTCAGCGGGAGCCCCTCGACGCGCACCCACGTCTTGGGACGCTTGGCCGGCGCGAGCGAGGAGCGTGCGAGGGCGTCGAGGTCCGCGACCGACGCGCTGCCCACGACCGCGGCGCACACCCGCTGGCCCCAGTCCTCGTCGTCGGTCCCGAACACGGCGACGTCGTCGACACCCGGCGCCTCGCGCACCACCTGCTCGACCTCGAGCGGATACACGTTGACGCCACCGCTGATGATGAGGTCCGTGCGACGCCCGTCGAGGAACACGTAGCCCTCGGCGTCGATCCGGCCGACATCGCCCACGGTGAACGCGGGCCCGTCGGGGGTGTCGCGCCAGGCGGCGGCAGTCTTGTCGGGCGCCCCGACGTAGGAGAACCGCGCGTGCGGCGGGACCGCGCACCACAGGGTGCCGTCGTCGTCCGTCGTGATCGTGCGACCGGGGCGAGCACGCCCGACGGTGCCGGGGTGCGCCCGCCACTCCTCGGAGCGGCACGCGGTGAACTGGCCCTCGGTGGAGCCGTAGAACTCCCAGGTCGACCCGTCGGGGAAGAGCTCGACGAGGCGTTCGCTTGACTGCGGTCGGGCACGGTGCCCCTGCGTGGGCGACGAGCCGGAAGCCGGACAGGTCGGGGACGCCCACCTCGTCCCAGTGGGCGAAGAGGCGCTGGAGGTGCGTGGGGACGCAGAACATCGTGGTCGGGCGCTCGGCGCGTGATCGCGGCGGTGATCGCGGCGGGGTCGAAGCGACCGGGGACGACGATCCGGCCGCCCGCGAGCAGCGTTCCCGTGGCGAAGCGCAGGGGAGCGGAGTGGTGCAGGGGGCTCAGCACGAGGTTGACGTCGTCGGCGCAGAATCCCCACAGGTCGCGCTCCTCGGCGACCAGGTCGGCGGCCAGGTCCGGGGGCAGCAGGCCCGAGTCGACGCCCTTGGGGGTGCCGGTGGTGCCGCTCGTGCAGTGCATGGGCCGGCCGCGGGGGAGCGTGCGGCGCGGGTCCGAGTCGCCGGCGACCTCCGCCAGCAGCGCCTGGACCCCCTCGGGGTCGTCACGAGCAGGTCGGGGGCGATGGGGGCCAGGATCCGGGTGCGTTCGGCCTCGGTCAGGGCCGGGTCCAGCGGCACCGGGAAGATGCCGCGGCCCAGCAGGGCGAGCACCAGGTCGACGTACTGCTCGGAGCCCGGTACGAGCAGGGCCACCCGGGAGCCCTCGGTCAGGTCGGCAGGAGTCACCCCGCCATCCAAACAGAGCCGGTCGGGTGGGGCGGGTCAGGCGTGGCGGGGCACGACGTGGCGGCGGAGGTCGACGGGACCGAGCTCGTCGTGGTCGTCGGCGAGGTTGGCGGGGCCGGCGAAGTGGTCGTGCCGGGCGTAGCGGACGAGCAGGACGGACAGGGCGATGAGGACGAGGATGAAGGCGAAGGTGGTCATGGCAGCAATCTGCGCCTGTTGAGATTGCTGCCACCAGTGGCAGCAATGACAGTGGTGCGTTGATTTCCTGCCAGTCGTGCGGTCAGGCTGAGGCACATGCTCTCAAGGTCGCCGTCGTGGTCTAGGACGGGGCGAGCCCTTCGGGCTCGGCGTGCTGTGCGAGGTTCGGCGTCGACCGCAGCGACGACGGCCTGCCGGTGCTTCGACTTCGCGGTCTGCGGTGTGGAGCCGGGTCAGGTGCGCACCTCGCTGGGCTTCGGGATGGAGGTCCTGCACGGCCTCGACCGCGTCGCCGAGGCGGACCTCGTGTGCGTCCCTGCGATGCGGCATGGACGGCCCCGTCCCCGTCGCCGTGATCCGGGCGCTCCGGGACGCCGTCGAGCGCGGCGCGCGCGTCTGTCGGTATGCACGGGGGCCTTCGTGCTCGGCGAGGCCGGCCTCCTCGACGGTCGCGAGGCGACGACGCACTGGAAGCACGTCGACGAGCTCGCCGGCGCGCTTCCCGCTGGCGCGGGTGGACGGCAAGGTGCTGTACGTCCAGCGGAGGGGATCGTCACGGGCGCCGGGTCGGCGGCCGGGCTCGACGCCGCCCTGCACCTGATGGCGCGAGGAGTTCGGCGCCGCCGCGGCCAGCACGGCCGCCCGCCGGATGGTCGTGCCGCCGCAACGCGCCGGGGGACAGGCGCAGTTCATCTCCCGCCCCGTGCCGGTGTGCAGCTCCGAGGCGCTGGCCCCCCTGCTGGCGTGGATCTCGGGCAACCTCGCCGAGGAGCTAGCGTCGGACCCCTGGCCCGCCAGACGCACATGTCGCCCCGGACCTTCGCGCGCCGGTTCAAGGACGAGACCGGCACGACGCCGTACAGCTGGGTGCTCGCCCAGCGGGTCCAGGTCGCCCAGGAGCTGCTCGAGCAGACGGACCACTCGATCGACTGGATCGCCGGCGAGGTCGGCTTCGGCAACGCCGCGACGCTGCGCCACCACTTCGCCCGCGTCCGCGGCGTGAGCCCCCAGCAGTACCGCCGCACGTTCTCCTGCACGGCCTGACCGTCCACCTCCCGGGTCTGGACGCGGCCGCCCGTCCGGCACGGCACCTCGGTAGCCTTGCCACGTGACGCACACAGCCGCTCTCCGACCTGTCCCACGACGACCTCGCCGCCCTGCTGCGAGCAGCAGCAGGCGGCGTACGCCGAGCTGAAGGGTCGCGGCCTCGAGCTCGACCTGACGCGCGGCAAGCCGTCGTCGGCCCAGCTCGACCTCGTCCGACGAGCTGCTCAACCTGCCGCGGGGGTGCACGGACCGCAGCGGCACCGACGTGCGCAACTACGGCGGCCTGACCGGCCTCGCCGGAGCTGCGCGAGATGTTCGCCGAGCTGCTGTGGGTCGAGCCCGAGCAGGTCGTCGCCGGCGGCAACTCCAGCCTCACGATGATGCGCGACAGCCTGATCTACATGCTCCTCTTCGGCGCGCGGGACAGCGACCGGCCGTGGAGCAAGGAGAGACACGGTCAAGTTCATCTGCCCCGTCCCCGGCTACGACCGGCACTTCACGCTGCTCGAGTCGCTGGGCATCGAGATGATCACCGTGCCGATGAACGACGACGGCCCGGACGCCGAGGCGGTGGCCGCGCCTGGTGAAGGACGACCGGTCGATCAAGGGCATGTGGGTCGTCCCCACCTACGCCAACCCGGCAGGATCCGTCTGCAGCCAGGAGGTCGCGGCCCGGCTCGCGTCGATGGAGACCGCCGCGCACGACTTCAAGATCTTCTGGGACAACGCCTACGCGCTGCACCACCTCACCGAGGAGGAGGCCAAGAGCGCCGACATCCTCACCCTGGCCGCGGCGAGCGGCCACCCGGACCGGCCGATCATGTTCGCGTCGACCTCCAAGATCACCTTCGCCGGTGCGGGTGTCGCGTTCCTCGCCGCCTCGGTCGAGAACATCGCGGTGGTACCTCAGCACCTCGGCAACGGCTCCATCGGCCCCGACAAGGTCAACCACCTGCGCCACGTGCAGTTCTTCGGCTCGGCGCAGGGTGTGCGGGACCACATGGTCCGGCACCGCGAGATCATCGCGCCCGAAGTTCGCCGAGGTCGACCGGGTGCTCTCCGAGCGCCTCGACGCTACGGGGTGGCCCGGTGGAACAAGCCGCGCGGGCGGCTACTTCGTCAACCTCGACGTCATGCCCGGCACGGCGTCCCGGGTCGTCTCGCTGGCCAAGGAGGCCGGGATCGCACTGACGCCCGCCGGCTCGTCCTTCCCCCTCGGCCAGGACCCGAACGACGAGAACATCCGCCTCGCCCCGACGATGCCGCCGCTCGAGGAGGTCACCGAGGCCATGGACGGCGTGGCCACCGCCGTGCTGCTCGCTGCGGTGGAGAAGCTCCTGGCCGGGGCTGAGCCCGTGGCTGAGCCCGGGGTCGACGGGGACTTCCAGCCCTTCACCTTCTCCATCGTCGGCGTCCAGAAGGCCGGCACCTCGACGCTGCAGTGGATGCTCAACCAGCACCCGCAGGTCGCCCGGCCGCCGCGCAAGGAGATGGGCTGGTTCGACGTCGACGAGGCGACGTGGCGCGACGTCGACCACGCGTCGTACGGCGGGCGGAGGACGTCGCCGCAGTCAGCGCGCGCTGGGCGACGCGACGCCCCGCTACCTGCTGATGCCCGGCACGCTGGAGCGGATGCGGGACCGGCTCCCCGACATGCGCCTGATCGCGATCTTCCGCGACCCGATCGACCGGCTCTTCTCCCAGTGGGTGATGGTCCGCGAGCGGCAGCCGGACCGTGCGCCGGACTGGCCCGAGATGATGGCCTGGCGGCCGCCGTCCTTCCCCACGATCCTGCCCGAGGAGCTCACCGGGCCGGGCGGTCGCGCCCGCTTCATGCGTGCGTCCGGGGTGGTGCGCGGCTACTACGGCGGGCAGGTGCGAGCACGGGCTCACCGTCTTTCCCCGTGACCAGTGGCTCTTCCTGGACTTCCCGTCGCTGCTGGCCGACCACGCCCGCCACCTCGACCTGGTGACCGACCACATCGGGGTCGACCGGTTCCGCAGCCATCCGCCGCTGAAGAAGCTGATGGCCGGCTCGCCGACCATCAGCGGGACGATGCCGACCGGGGAGGACCTGATGACGCTGGCGCGCGCGCTGGAGCCCGAGCTGGCCCAGTACGTCGCCCTCACCGGCCTGCCCGTGGAGCACTGGACCACCGAACGGCTGCTCCGCGGCGACCTCGACGCCGACGAGCAGGCCGCGGCGTACGCGCGCAAGGCCGGGCTCGCCTGAGCCTCAGGCCGCTGCGGCCTGCAGCCCGCCGCGCACCAGGGCGGCGTAGTGCCCGCCCCGGAGCAGGAGCTCCTCGTGGGTGCCGAGCTCGACGACCCGACCCCCGGACAGGACCGCGATCCGGTCGGCCTCCCGGACGGTCGACAACCGGTGGGCGATCGTGATGGTGGTGCGCCCGCGGGCCAGGGCGTCGAGGGACTCCTGGACGGCCCTCTCGGTCTCGTTGTCGAGCGCGCTGGTCGCCTCGTCGAGGACGAGGACGGCCGGGTCGCGCAGCAGGGTCCTGGCGATCGCCAGCCGCTGCTTCTCGCCCCCGGAGAACCGGTGCCCGCGCGAGCCCACGACGGTGTCGTAGCCGTCGGGCAGGCTGCTGACGAGGTCGTGGATCCGTGCGCTGCGACAGGCCTGCTCGATCTCGGCGTCGGTGGCGTCGGGTCGGGCGTGGCGCAGGTTGGCGCGGATCGTCGTGTGCATCAGGTAGGTCTCCTGGGTCACCATCCCGACGCGGGACGCCAGGTCGGTGGCCGCGACGTCGCGGACGTCGACGCCGTCGACCAGCACCCGACCCGAGGTCGCGTCGTGGAGGCGGGCCACGAGCCCGGCCAGGGTCGACTTGCCGCTGCCGGTCTCCCCGACGAGGGCCAGGCTGGAGCCCACCGGCACGACGAGGTCGATGTCGTGGAGCACCGGTGACTCCGATCCGTAGGCGAAGCCGACGTGCTCGAACCGCACCTCGCCTCCCGAGGCGGGCAGGGGCACCGGGGTCGTCGGCTCGGCGAGGTCGACCGGCAGGTCGGCGTACTCGAAGATCCGGGAGAAGAGCGCCATCGACGAGGTGATGTCGACCCCGAGGTTGAGCAGCCCCATCAGCGGTCGGAACAGCGTGCCCTGGAGCGCGACGAAGGCGACGAGGGTGCCGATGGTCATGCCGCCGGAGGTCGCCGGGAGACCGGCGGCGAGGTAGATGGCGGCCGGGACCGCGGCGAAGACGACGGTCATGGTGGCCATCCGCCAGCGACCGGCGAGCCGGCTGCGGATCTCGAGGCCGACCAGGTCGGCGGACGTCTCCTCGAAGCGCGTGCTGAGCGCGGTGCCGGCGCCCAGCGTCTTGGTGAGCAGGACCCCGCTGACCGAGAGCCCCTCCTCGATCTGGACGTGCAGGTCCGCGAGCCGGCGCTGGCGCTGGGCGGTGATCGCGTGCCTCATCCGGGCGACCTGCCGGGTGAGCAGCACGGCGGGGGGCAGGACGACCAGGGAGAGCAGGGCGAGGCGCCAGCTGAGGGCCACCATCGCGACGGCCGTGCCGACGACGACGGTGACGTTGGCGGCGACCGACGTCGCCGTGCTGGTGACGACGCCCTGCATGCTGCCGATGTCGTTGACCAGCCGCGACTGGACGTCGCCACCGCGGGTGCGGGTGAAGAAGCCCAGCGACTGGCGCTGGAGGTGGGCGAAGAGGTCACTGCGCAGGCGGTGCATGACGCGCTGGCCCACCGAGGTGGAGAGCCATGTCTGCACGACGCCGATCGCAGCGGTCGACACCGCCACGCCGAGCATCGCGAGCACCAGCAGCACGAGCAGGCGCACGTCCTGGCGGGGCAGGGCCTCGTCGATGACGTGACGCACGAGGAACGGCTGGGCCAGGCCGATCAGTGAGCTGACCACGATGAGGGCGACGACGATCGCCAGGGTGCCGCGGTACGGCGCGAAGAGTCGCGCGACGCGGGAGAGGGGGACGGGGTGGTCCGCGAGCTGCCGCCGGTCGGCGGGGTCGGGACGGCCGCTGCGGGAGCGGTGGGAGCCTGTGGGGTCGTCCACGCGACCAGCTCCTTCCTGTGGTCGGGACATAGTGAGGTAGCCTCACTATGAGGGTGCAACGCCATCGCCGCTAGATTTGTTCCGTGACCGACCAGACGGGTGACCTGCTGATGGCGGCGGCGCGCCGGGTGCGCCGGGAGTACGCCGCCGCGCTCGCGGAGTTCGGCACCACCCCGTCGCAGTCCCGGGCCCTGCGCGTGATCGCCTCCGAGGCGCCGGTCCGGCCGTCGGTGCTGGCCGAGGAGCTGCACATCGCACCCCGATCGGCGACCGAGGTCGCGGACGCGCTCGAGCAGCACGGCTGGGTCCGGCGCTCGCCGGACCCCACGGACCGCAGGGCCACGACGCTGACCGTGACCGACGAGGGCCACCGCCTGCTCACGCGCATCGATGCGGCGCGGCGGCAGGCGGGGGAGCGGGTGCTGGGGGCGCTCGGCGACCGGGAGCGCCGTACGCTCGACCGCATCCTGAGGACGTTGGGAGAGCAGCAGTGAGCAAGCGGGTCGGACTGACCGGGGGCGTGGCCTCCGGCAAGAGCACCGTCTCGGCGATCCTCGCCGAGCTCGGCGCCGTGGTGATCGACGCCGACGCGCTGGCGCGCGAGGTGGTCGCCCGGGGCACGCCGGGGCTGGCAGCCGTGGTGGCGGAGTTCGGCCCCGACCTGTTGACCCCGGAGGGGGACCTCGACCGTCCGGCTATGGGTCGGCTGGTCTTCGGCGACGAGGGCGCCCGCAAGCGGCTCGAGGCGATCATCCACCCGCTGGTCATCGAGCGGATGGCGGCCCTGGAGGCCGCCGCGGGCGAGGACGACCTCGTCGTCCACGACATCCCCCTGCTGGCCGAGGGCGGCCGGGCCGACACCTTCGACGCGGTGGTCGTCGTGGACGCTCCCCGGGACCTCCAGGTCGAGCGGATGCTGTCGGAGCGGGGCTGGACCCGCGAGGACGCGGAGTCGCGGATCGCCGCGCAGGCCACCCGTGAGCAGCGCCGGGCCATCGCCACGCACGTCATCGACAACAACGGCTCGCTCGAGGAGCTGCGGGCCCGCGTCGAAGCGGTCTTCGCCGAGCTCCGCGGGTAGCCTGCAGGCCGTGCGACTGCCTCTCCTGACGACCGCGACGGCCCTCACGGCGGGGGCGCTCCTCATCGGCGGCTGTGCCACCGCTCCGGAGACCGAGGCGCCCACGACCGCCCGGACGAGCAGCCCGTCGGCGGAGGCGGAGACGTCCGAGCCGACGCCGACCACCGACCCGGACACCCCCCTGGCGTGGGGACCCGACGGTGGGAGAGCTCGAGGAGGCGCAGGCCCTGGTGGCCGGCTGGACGCCCGAGCAGCTCGCGGGGCAGGTCATCGTCGGCCGCTACCACGGCACCGACCCCGCCACCGTGGCCGCGATGGTGCGCGACCACCACCTGGCCGGGATGTCGGTCACCAACGGCAACATCCTCGACGAGGCGCAGGTGCGCGCCACCACCGCGGCGATCAGCGACGCGGTCGCCGCCGACGGGCGGGACTTCCCGGCCGTCATCGGCGTCGACCAGGAGGGTGGCTACGTCTCGCACCTGCGCGGCATCGCCACCGAGTTCCCGGCCTTCGACGCGGCCGGGGCCGCGATCACCGCGGACGGACCGACGGGACGAGAGGTCGTCCGCGCAGGCGGCGTACGCCACCGGCATGGAGGTGCGCGACCTCGGCTTCACGTGGGTCTTCGCACCCGTCGCCGACGTCACCATCGGGGACGCGGACCCCACGATCGGCACCCGCTCGCCGAGCGAGGACCCGGCGGTGGCGGCCAAGGCCACCGCGACCGCGGTGCGCGGGTACGACGCCGCGGGGATCGTCTCCACGGTCAAGCACTTCCCCGGCCACGGTGCCGCCACGAGCGACAGCCACGACACGCTGCCGGTGCTCGACTCGACGCTCGAGGAGATCCGCTCCCACGACCTGCCGCCCTTCGAGGCCGCGATCGCCAGCCACGCCCCGGCAGTGATGATGAGCCACCTCGACCTGACCGCGATCGCCCCCGGCGTCCCGGCGTCACTCGCGCCCGAGGTCTACGACCTGCTGCGCGACGACCTCGGGTTCGAGGGCGTGACCATCACGGACTCGCTCGGCATGGGTGCCGTCGCCGCCAGCTACAAGCCGGCGGTGGCCGCCCTCAACGCCGGCGCCGACCTGCTCCTCATGCCCGTCGACACCGTCGAGACCCACCGCGTGCTCACCAAGGCGATCAACGACGGCGACGTCACCCGCGAGCGCGCCGAGGAGGCCGCCGCCCGCGTCGTGGCCCTCCAGATGTGGCAGCGGCGCGCGGCCGACGCGAGCCCGGTGCCCGCCGACGTCTCGACGCTGGCGAGCGAGGCCTCCGCGGCGCTCGGCTCGGCGGCGTACTGACGCCAGGCCCCACCGACGCGACAAGGCCCGCCCCGACGGTGTCGGAGCGGGCCTGCGTGCGGTGGGACCGGGTGGCGGACCTCAGGCGGCGGTGCCGGTCGCGAGGTCCGGGTCGCCGATGCGGCGGAGCTTCTGCAGGGCCTCCCGCTCGAGCTGGCGGACCCGCTCGGCGGAGATGCCGTGCTTGGCGCCGATGTCGGCCAGCTTGTGCTGGCGGCCGTCGGTGAGGCCGTAGCGCGCGCGGATGATGTCGGCGGCCCGGTCGTCGAGGTGGGCGACGAGGTCCTCGAGGCGCTGCCGGGCCTCGACGTCGAGGAACTCCAGGTCCGGCCCGGGGGCGGTCTCCTGCGCCATCAGGTCGCCGAGGGAGGTGTCGCCGTCCTCGTCCACCGGGGTGTCGAGGGAGACGTGGTCGCGACCCCACGACATCAGGTCGAGGACCCGGTCGATGTCCATCCCGAGCTCCAGGGCGATCTCCTGCGGCTCGGGGTCGCGGCCGAGCTGGCGCTCCAGGGTGCGGCGGGCGCCGCTGACCTGGTTGAGCTCCTCGACCACGTGGACGGGCAGGCCGCACGACGCGGGCCTGCTGGGCGATGCCGCGCGTGATGGCCTGGCGCACCCACCAGGTGGCGTACGTCGAGAACTTGTAGCCCTTGGTGTAGTCGAACTTCTCCACGGCGCGGATCAGGCCGGTGTTGCCCTCCTGGATCAGGTCGAGCATCGGCATCTGGGAGCGGCCGTACTTGCGCGCGATGGAGACGACCAGGCGCAGGTTGGCGGAGATGAACTGGTCGACGGCCCGGCGGCCCTCCTCGGCCAGCCACTCGAGCTCCTCCTGGTTGGCGCTCATCGGGGCTCCGCCCTTGCGGCGGCCGATGCGGCCCTCATCGAGGAGCTTCTCGGCCAGCAGGCCGGCCTCGATGGTCTTGGAGAGCTCGACCTCCATGGCGGCGTCGAGAAGGGGGGTGCGGGCGATCTCGTCGAGGTACAGGCCGACGCTGTCGCGGCCCTCGATCTCACGCGTCGTGCTCGTCCGGGTGCTCCTGGCAGTGCTCTGTGCGGTGCTCATCGTCGTCTCCTCCTCCGTGGCGGTGCGCCGAATACCACGCCACGTCATCTCCAACGGCCTGCGCGGACGAGAGATTCCCCGGCCCCGATTGCTCGGCCCTTCACCTGACTCGACGTCCCGGCGAGCACGAGAGTTGCCTCCCAGCACAACTCTCAGGGACTTCTCAGGGGTGGTTCGGAGACGACGGCCGGCGGGATTGCCCACGGGGTGCACCGGTTCTCCGGAGCCGCGGTTCGTCCACAGGCTGATCCACATCGGTGTGGACAAGTGCGGCTGGCCTGTGGAGCACCGGCCCCGGTCTGTGGAGGCGCCTGTGGGACTGGGGGAATGTGAGGCGAACCCCTTGCGCGGGGGCCACGGCGCGGGCATAGAACTTCCCCTACCAGCACCGCTCGCGGGGCTGGGGATCGGACAGGCAGAGAGATCCGTACGGCGAGCTCGCTCGCTGCGGGGGCCCGGTGACGGGGACCCCGGGATCCGACTCCCGTCCAGGTCGATCGGACGTCACCCAGCCGGTCAACCCGAGGGGCTCCAGGCGCTCATACCGACTGGAGCCCCTCACCTCATTTCCGGGGCCGGTCGGCGCGCGCGGCTCAGTCCTCGGCCGGCCGCGGTGCCGGCGCGAGCGCCGGGTCGTCCACGGCGTACGACCGCACCGGCCCGGGCGGGGTCTCGGCGGTCTCGAACCGCACCGTCACGACGCCCCGACCCGACCCCCACACCCAGCCGGCACCCATCTCCGCGTGGACGACGTCCATGCCGGGGGAGAAGTGGCGGAGCGACGGGGCGGGCTCCGGGACGACGACCTCCTCGGGCTCGGGGTCGGTCTCGCCGAACAGGTCCTCCTGGATCCAGTCGGCCAGCCCGGAGACGCCCACGCCCAGCAGCCGGACACCGCCGGAGGTGTCGAGGTCGGCCAGCAGGGACCGGGCCAGACGCGCGATGGTCGGAGCGCTGTCGGTCGGGCTCGCGAGGGTCGAGGAGCGGCTCAGGGTGGTGAAGTCGTGCAGCCGCACCTTGATCGTCACGGTGCGGCCCGAGAGGCCGTGCTTGCGGAGCCGGGCGCCGACCTGCGTGGCCTGGCGGGTCAGCAGGGACTCCATGAGGCTGCGGTCGGTCAGGTCCGTGTCGTAGGTGCCCTCGCTGCTCACGGACTTGGTCTCGCGGTCGGCCACCACCGGTCGGTCGTCCTCGGCCCGCGCCAGCTGGTGCAGGCCGTGCCCGTGCGCCTTGCCGAGCAGGCGCACCATCTCGTCGGCGTCCACCGCCTCGAGGTCGGCGACCGTGTGGATGCCGACGCGCCGAAGCCGCTCGGCAGTGGCCGGACCGACGCCGGGGATGACGGTGACCTTCATGGGCCGCAGCAGCTCGCGCTCCGTGCCCGGGGGGACGACGGTCAGCCCGTCCGGCTTGTCGAGCTCGCTGGCCACCTTGGCGATGAACTTGGACGTCCCGATGCCCACCGTGCCGGTGAGCCCGCCGGTGACCTCGTGCACCCGCTGCCGCAGCTCCTCGCCGAAGGCGGTCACCGTCCCCACCTCCAGGTCGGGCAGGCCGGCGCGCTCGAGGTCCACGAACGCCTCGTCGAGGGACAGCGGCTCGACGAGCGGCGAGGCGGCGCGCAGCACCTCCATGACCCGCGCGCTGGTCTCCCTGTAGGCGTGGAAGCGCCCCGAGAGGAAGGCCGCATGGGGACAGCGGGCCCGTGCCTCGCGGCCCGACATGGCCGAGCGGACGCCGTACACGCGGGCCTCGTAGGACGCGGTGGCGACGACGCCGCGCCCGCCCGTGCCGCCGACGATGACCGGCTTGCCGCGCAGCGACGGCTTGTCGCGCTGCTCGACGGCGGCGAAGAAGGCGTCCAGGTCCAGGTGCAGGACCGAGGCGGTACGACGCATCAGTCGGCGTCGTGGCCCGGGGCACGGTGGATCCCGGAGCGACGCATGCCGCCCATTGTCGCAGGCCACCGGGCGTCCACAGGCGCGCGCCGTGGCGGGAGCCGTCCACAGCCCGGACGGTGCGCGCGTGCGATCGCCGGGTTCCGCGGGGACCGTCTCTGCATGACCACCGACACCGACACCCACCTCGCTCGATCGCCCGCACGCCCGAGGACGTCCTCGCCTTCGTCCCGGTCGCCCTCGGCTTCCCGCCCGAGTCGTCCGTCGTCGATGCTCACCTTCGGCGACCGCGCGTCCTTCCACGCCCGGGTGGACCTGCCCGACGACCCCGACGACGTCGACGAGGTCGTCGACGCGCTGCTCAGGCCCAGCCTCCGCCACCGCGTCCGCCAGGTGGTCTTCGTGGTCTACGACGACGACACCGTCGTGGCCGACGAGTCGGCCTGGTCCCTGCACGAGGCCTTCGCCGAGCACGGCATCGAGGTGATCGACGTGCTCCGGGTGCACGACGGCCGCTGGTTCGCCGTCCTGCCCGGTCGCCCGCCCGAGGCCTACGACGGCGTCCCCTTCGACTCCGGGTCGCACCCGTTCACCGCCCGGGCGGTCTTCGACGGCCGCGTCACCCGCGGCGTCGCGCGAGGAGCTGCGCGCCACCCTCGACCCCGTCCCCGACGCGGTCGCCGCGTCCAGCGCGGCGCTCGCCGCTGCCCCGGAGCCGCTCGACCGGCGACCGGGTGCGTGCGGTGGTCGTCGGCCACGGCGAGGGACCGGTGCCGGTCCCCACCGAGGTCCTCGTCGCGCCTCGCCCTGGCCCTGCGCGACCCGGGGTGCCGCGACCAGGCCTGGGCAGGGTTGTCCCGCGCCGTGGCCCGCGACCACGTCGAGCTGTGGAGCGACGCCGTGCGGCGGCTCGCCCGACGACCTCGTGGCCGGCCCCGCCGCGGTGCTCGCCGTCGCGGCCTGGCTCGCGGGGGACGGCGCGCTCGCGTGGTGCGCGGTCGAGCGCTGCCGTGCCGTCGACCCCGGACACTCCCTCGCCCGGCTGGTGGCCGAGCTGCTCGACGAGGCGTGCTCGCCCGACCTGTGGGAGCCGGTGCGCTCGTCGTGGGAGCGCGGGGCGGCCTGAGCCCCGCGAGGGCCCATCCCACGGGGGGTGACACCTGTCGCGGGGGGCTCCCGCGTGGCTAGGGTCCACCCATGGGCGAAGAAGTCGAGCAGCAGGAGTTCTCGCGGGCCGATCGCACGCGCCACCGCGAGAAGGTGCGCCGCAACCTCGACGTCTTCGCCCGGATGCTCCGCGAGGCGCGCTTCGACACCGACGACCCGATGACCGGGCTGGAGGTGGAGCTCAACCTGGTCGACGACCGCGGCGACCCCGCGCTGAAGAACGCCGAGGTGCTCGAGGCGATCGCCGAGCCCGACTTCCAGACCGAGCTCGGCCAGTTCAACATCGAGATCAACGTGACCCCGCGACGCTGCGCGAGGGTGGGCTGACACCTTCGAGGACAGCCTGCGCCGCTCCCTCAACAACGCGGAGGCCACGGCCGCCGAGGTCGGGCGCCCACCAGGTGATGATCGGCATCCTGCCGACCCTCGCCGAGGGCCACATGGGCGCTCCTCAGCCTCAGCGCCAACCCCCGCTACAAGCTGCTGAGCGAGCAGATCCTCGACGCGCGCGGTGAGGACATCACCATCAGCATCTCCGGACGCGACCGGCTCTCGACGACGGCCGACTCGATCGTGCCGGAGGCGGCCTGCACGAGCACCCAGTTCCACGTCCAGACCTCGCCCGACGACTTCGCCGACTACTGGAACGCCTCCCAGGCCATCGCCGGCGTGCAGCTCGCGGTGGGCGCCAACTCGCCGTACCTGCTGGGCAAGGAGCTGTGGCGCGAGACGCGCATCCCGTTGTTCGAGCAGGCCACCGACACCCGCAGCGAGGAGCTCAAGGTCCAGGGGGTGCGCCCGCGGGTGTGGTTCGGCGAGCGGTGGGTCACCTCGGTGTTCGACCTGTTCGAGGAGAACGTCCGCTACTTCCCGGCGCTGCTGCCGATCACCGACGACGAGGACCCGCTCCAGGTGCTCGAGGACGGCGGCACGCCCGACTCTGCCGAGCTCCGGCTGCACAACGGCACGATCTACCGCTGGAACCGGCCGGTCTACGACATCGCCGACGGGGTGCCGCACCTGCGGGTCGAGAACCGTCTTCTCGCCGCCGGCCCGACGGTCGCCGACACCATCGCCAACGCGGCGTTCTACTTCGGCCTGGTCCGCCACCTCGCCGAGAGCGAGCGCCCGCTGTGGTCGCAGATGTCCTTCTCGGCCGCGGAGGAGAACTTCCACGTCGCTGCCCAGCAGGGTGTCGACGCCCAGATCTACTGGCCCGGCATCGGCCAGGTGCGCGCCACCGAGCTCGTGCTGCGCCGGCTGCTGCCGATGGCCGCCGAGGGACTCGACGCCTGGGGCGTCGAGGGCGAGGTCCGGGACCGGCTGCTCGGCATCATCGAGCAGCGGTGCCTGCTGGGGACCAACGGTGCGGAGTGGTTCGTGGGGCGGATGCGGCGGCGCGCCGACGATGGAGACGGTTCGACGCGCTGCGCGCGACCCTGCTGGACTACCGCGAGCGGATGCACACCAACGAGCCCGTCCACACCTGGGGCGACTGAGGGTCACGAGCGGTTCGCGGCCGACGGGGGAGGAGCGCCCGAACGCCGCCGCAACCGGCGCCACTCGCGGCGCACACCCGTGACGGGGTCCAGCCAGCCGTCGCGGGTCACGACGACGAACGTCGCGTCCAGCCCCGCCTCGGCGTACGCCGCGCGGGTCGCGGCGGACCAGACCAGGGTCGGCGTCGTGGGCGTCGAGCGACCCGGCCCGCGTCAACCACGCGAGCGGGAGCGCCCCACCTCGGTCCGCCAGGGCGGCGAGCTCGCGTCGCGACCGCTGGAGGAGGGCACCGACGACGTCGACGGCCAGCGCCGGGTCGGGCGGGGCGTCGGGGTCGGTGACGAAGCACGCCGCCAGCCGGCCGGGGGCGCCCACGCACAGCGTCGGCGGAGGACGCCGCCGGTGGTCGCCCTCCCGGAAGTCGAGCACCGCCGCGCGCAGGGCGACGTGCGTCGCGCGCGTGATCGGGGCGAGCACCGGCATGGTCCACAGCCTGCCCTGCCGGGACGGTTCGTGCGCGTCGTCCTCCACAGCCTCCCGCTCGGGGCCCGGATTGGGTACGGTGCCAGCACCCGGCGCGCACCGATGCGTGACCGGCCTGCAGAAGGAGGCGCCATGGGCACCGTCGTCGTCGGATACGTCCCCAAGCCGGAGGGCGAGGCCGCACTCGCGACCGCGATCTCCGAGGCCAAGCTGCGCGGCAGCAAGCTCGTGGTGGTCAACTCCCACCGCGGCGGGCACGACTACGACCAGGACAGGGCCCAGGCCGCCGAGGGCGAGATGGACAACGTCCGCAGGACGCTCGACGAGTCGGGCCTCGAGTACGACATCCGCCAGCTCGTGCGCGGCTTCGAGCCGGCCGAGGACCTGATCAGCCTGGCCGAGGCCAACTCCGCGGAGCTGCTCGTCATCGGGCTCCGTCGCCGCTCGCCCGTCGGCAAGCTCATCCTGGGCAGCAACGCCCAGCGGATCCTCCTCGACGCCCACTGCCCCGTGCTGGCGGTCAAGGCCGACTGACGCTGCTGCGGGTCCGCGTCCGTCCCGTCAGGGGACGCGGACCACGGCTGCGCCCGTGACGGCGTCGTCGGCGAGGTCGGCGAGCGCCCGATCGACCTCGTCGAAGGCATAGGCAGTGACGCGGGGCCGCACCGCGAGCCGGGCGGCGAGCCGCAACAGCTCCTCACCGTCGGCGCGGGTGTTGGAGGTGACGCTGGTGAGGGTCCGCTCGCGGAACAGGTGCTGCTGGTAGTCCAGGCCCGGGACGTCGGTCAGGTGGATGCCGGCCACCGCCAGGGTCCCTCCCTGCTCCAGCGCAGCGAGGGCCGTCGGCACGAGGTCCCCGACGGGAGCGAAGAGGATGGCCGCGTCGAGCGGCACCGGCGGCCGCCCGTCGGCCGGTCCTGCGGAGGCGGCGCCGAGCTCCGTGGCCAGCTCACGCGCGGCAGGGTCGCGGGTGAGCACGTGCACCTCCGCACCCTGGGCGAGGGCGAGCTGGGCCGTGAGGTGGGCGCTCGCCCCGAACCCGTAGATCCCCAGGCGTCCACCGGGGGGCAGGGCCGCGCGCTTCAGGGCGCGGTAACCGATGATGCCCGAGCAGAGCAGCGGGGCGACCTCGTCGTCGGCGCGTGGGCCCGGCAGCGCGTAGGCGAAGGCCTCGGGCACGACGGCGTACTCCGCGAAGCCCCCGTCGCAGTCCCACCCCGTGTACGCGAGGACCGACACAGGTTCTCCCGACCGAGGCGGCAGGCTCGGCACCTCCGCAGGTCCGTCGCAGCCAGGCGATGCCCACCCGGTCCCCGAGCGCCAGACGACCGGCGGCCGGACCGCGGGCGACCACGCGACCCACGACCTCGTGGCCGGGGACCACCTGCGTCGCGCGCGGGGCGAGGTCGAGGTCGGCCAGGTGCAGGTCGGTGCGACACACGCCGCAGGCGGTGACGCGCACGAGCACCTCGTCGGCCGTGGGCGTCGGCACCACGCGCACGACCTCCTCGAGGCGCCCCGGTGCCCCCGGCCGGCCGCTGACCACCCAGGCCCGCATGGTGGCGGGCGCGCCCGCCACGTCAGTCCGCCCGGACGATCTCGTGGTCCACGGGTCCAGCCTGCGGCGTGCTGCACCGCCGGCACAGGGCCGGAGGTCCCTGCCTCGCGCTGGACACGGACGACCTCACCGGACCACGGTGACGGGGCAGTGGGCGGCCTGCAGCACGCGCTGGGCGACCGAGCCGAGGAGCAGGTCGGCGAACGCGTCGCGACCGCGGGACCCGACGACCACGAGCGAGGCGGCAGCACTCAGGTCCACCAGGAGCCGGTCCGCCGGTGCCGGCACCGCCAGGTCGGTGAGCCTCAGGTCGGGCATCTCGGAGCGGACGCCGGCGGTCGCCGCCGCGAGCAACCGGTCTGCGGCCTCCCGGCTCGCCATGTCCCGGGTGGCTGGGGTCGGACCGGGCGGTGCGGCCCCGGTGAGCTGCGCCCTTCCGCTGGGGATGGTCGGCGCCCGGTAGGCGTGGACGGCGAGCACCTCCTCCCCGGTGAGGCTCCCGCGAGCGCACGCGAAGCGCAGCGCCGCCTCGCTGCCCCCGGACCCGTCGATGCCGACGACGATCCGGCGCGCGTCGGGCTGGTGGGCCGGACGCACGACGACCACCGGGCAGGACGCGTGGCGGGCGACGTGCTGGGACACCGACCCGCTGAGCGAGCCCACCGCCAGGCCGTGCCCGCGGCTGCCCACGACGAGGGCCGCCGCGCCGTGGGAGACGGCGCGGAGCACCGGTACGACGGGCCCGCGACGTACGTCGACCTCGGCGTCCGCGTTGCCGCTCCGCCGGAGGTGGACCGTGGCCCGGGCGCTCCACGACGCCACCAGCTCGTCCTCGTGCTCGCGGAAGTGGCCGACGACCGGGTCCATCGCCGTGCCGACGACCACGACGCGCAGCGGTGCGCCGGTGGTCGACGCCGTCGCCTCCGCCCACTCGAGCGCCAGACCGGCGTCGGGCGACCCGTCGTACCCGACGACGATCGGGGCCTCGGACGCATCCATGCCACCACGGTGCAGTGCCGCGTGGCACCGGTACAGGGCCGTTGGGTGCCACCCGGAGGCCGATGGTCCTCGCTCAGTCCCGGTCGACCCACAGGGTCCAGCTGCGCGGCTCGCCGAGCCAGTCGACGAGACCACCGCTGGTGCCGTCGGAGCGTGTGCCGGAGACCCGCACCGCCACCCGCACCCGGTCGGGACTGCCCAGTGACGCCCGCGACATCCGCATCCGCACCTGGTCCTTCGCGTAGTCGACGGTCATCTCGTAGGAGCCGTCGACGGGAGTGCCCCAGCTGCGGCGCCCGAAACCCTCCGTGTGGAGCAGCTGGTAGTCGGTGCCGACGAAGTAGCCGCCCACGAGCACGATCTCCGGGCCGCGGTCCCCCGGGTCGGTGTCGACGTACACCGCCCCGGCCGAGCCGGAGGCCGGGTCGCGTCGCAGGTTGGTGTGGTGGGTGGTGACGACGAGGTCGCGGTCGCCGTGCTCGACGTGGACCGCGCGCAGGTCGGACCCGTGGGAGGTGTCCCGGGGGTCGCGCACCCCGATGCTGTCCGCGCTCGCCGGGCCGGCGAGCCCGACGGTCAGGGCGGCCACCGAGAGGGCGGTCAGGGCGCTGGAGAGGGTGGTGCTGGTCATGGCAGGTCTCGCTTCTCGTGTGGTGTCACCCTGACGGGCCGTGCTCCTCGACGGGGCACGCACCAAGGACGCCGTCGACGGCCCCGTGGTTGCATCCGGTCGACCGCGCACCGCCGTGGTCCGAGGGACCTGACAGGTCAGGCCCCGGTCGCCGCGGCTCGTGTGCAGGGCACGCAGACCTCCGTACGCGGCACGGCCACGTCCGGTCCGTCCAGATAGGTCTCCCACGCCTCACCGGCCACCGTCATGTGGTGCGCGGACAACCACTCCATGACAGCCCGGTACGCCTCGCCGACCTCGCTGTACGGGCCGGCGTGGAGGGTGACGGCCACGGCGCCCGCCGGAAGCTCGTCGGGTACGACGCGACCGCGTGCCAGAACGTGGCGAGGTCCTCGTACGGGACGTCGGCGCGGACCACTGCGGCGGGTCGGTCCGCGCGCTCCTCGACCCGGACCTCGTATCCGCTCATCGGCTCACACCTGGATCTGGGCGTCCGTGCCGACGTTGTCCTCGACATCGGCGACGGAGGCCTCGAACAGGTCGTGCGCGAGCCCGGTGAGCGCCCGGCAGGCGGCGAGCTCCTCGCCGATCTCCGGCACGTCGCGGTCCCCGGGACTGCGTCGGGCGACCCCGGAGTGCCGGACCTCGGTCCCGGCACTGGTGCGCAGGACGGCGTCCGCCCTGGTCGTCCTCCCGTCCTCCGTCAGGTAGAGCTCGATGTGCCACTGCGTGGTCTCCATGACCGGTCTTCCTCTCGTGGGTGCTTTCGATGGGTGGTGGGCCGGTGACGTCGTCTCTCCATCAGGGGCTCCTCACACGTGAGTGGTGTCACCTCCAGATCACCAGCGGGGCCACCTGCGACACCAGAGGAGAACGTCACACGCGAGGGGGCGCTGAGACCCGCCCCCACCGGTCGACGCGTCGGCCGAGGGCGACCGATCGAGGACCGGCACCCCCACCCCGGTTGCGGCAGGATGGGGCCATGGCGATCCACATCACCGGCGACCCCGCAGCCGACCAGGTCCTCGACGAGTCCCCGTTCGCGCTGCTGGCGGGCATGATGCTCGACCAGCAGTACCCCATGGAGCACGCCTTCCGGGGGCCGGCGAAGGTCGTCGACCGCTTCGGCAGCCTCGATCCGGCGGCGATCGCGAGCGCCGACCCGGAGGAGTTCGCCGCCATGGCGGCCACCACGCCCGCGATCCACCGGTTCCCCGGCTCGATGGCGGCCAAGCTCCAGCAGCTCGCCCGGATCGTCACCGAGGAGTACGACGGCGACGCCGCGCGCATCTGGAACGAGGCCGCCGACGGCAAGGACCTGCTGCGGCGGATGAAGGCGCTGCCCGGCTTCGGCACCCAGAAGGCCCAGATCTTCGTGGCGCTGCTCGCCAAGCAGTGCGGGGTGCGACCCGACGGCTGGGAGGCGGTCGTGGGTGACTATGCGCTCGACGGCTACCGGTCGGTGGCCGACGTGGTCGACGGCGACTCCCTGCAGAAGGTGCGTGACTACAAGAAGCAGAAGAAGGCCGCCGCCAAGCAACAGGCCTGACTCCGCGGGTGCTGCGCCCCCGGGAGACGCGAACCGCCCGCCAGTTTCGGGTCTGGCGGGCGGTCGAGTGATGGCCTGGAACGTCCCCCCGGACGCCAACCACTGCGGCTGAGGCTAGGGCGGTCGGACCTCCTCCGGCACCCCCGCACGGGTGGTTCGACGTTCAATCTTCGCTACCCGATTTGAGCGATGTCGAGCGGACTTGTGTCGGGATCCGTGCGTGATGGGTGACTGTCGCTTCTGCGAGGAGCGCGCCGGGCGGTGCGCCACCACCTCCTCCGGTGCAGAGGAGTCTGGGATGCGTCTGCGAGCCCGGCACGGTGCCACCCTGCTCGTCACCTCGTTGGCGGTGCTGACCGCGGCGACGCTGCCCTCGGCCGCGGTCAACGCCGACCACGGCAACCGGGTCGTCTCGGCGAACCCGGCCGACGTCACGCCGCACGTCATGAACGGCTCGGTCAACGCGATCACCCAGGTCGGCAACAAGATCATCGCGGCGGGGACGTTCACCTCGGTGAGCCCCGCCGGCACGTTCGGCAACACCGGCGACGACCTGGTCCGCAACCGGATCTTCGCGTTCGACGCCACCACCGGCGCCATCGACACCGGCGTTCAACCCGAACCTCGGCGGCGCGGTCAACTCGCTGGACACCGACGGCACCTACGTCTACGTCGGCGGGCGCCTTCGGCTCGGTCGGCGGCAACACCGCGATCAAGCGGGTGGTCAAGCTGACCGCCGCCGGCGCCGTGGTGCCCGCCTTCAACGCGGTCCCCAACGCAGGCGTCAACGAGGTCGTCGTGCGCGGCTCCGCGGCGTCTACATCGGCGGCGCGTTCACCAGCGTCAGGTCCTCGGGCGGTCACCTCCTCGCGCGGGGCCCTGGCCGCCCTCGATGCCACCACCGGCGCCGTCCTCGCCGCGGTCAACGTCCCGTTCGCCGGCGTCTACGACCCCGGCAACAACGGCGGGGGCACGACCAACATCAAGCGCTTCGACGTGTCCGCCGACGGCTCCCGGCTCGCCGCGGTCGGCAACTTCGCCACCGTCGGTGGCCAGCCGCGCGCGCAGGTGGCCGTGCTCGACACCGGTGGCGCCACGGCCACGCGTCGCGCCGTGGGCCACCAACCGGTTCGACGCGGCACACAACGACTGCGCCCGCGTCGTTCGACGACCTTCATGCGCGACGTCGACTTCTCCCCGGACGGCTCCTACTTCGTGGTCTCGACCACCGGCGCCTTCGCCGGCGGCGCGGGCAGCGGGACGCTGTGCGACACGATCTCCCGCTGGGAGACCGCCAGCACGGGCAACGACCCGACGCTGGGTCGACTACACCGGCGGCGACACGACGTACGGCGTCGCGGTCACCGGGAGCGCCGTCTACGTCGGCGGCCACATGCGCTGGCTCAACAACCCCTTCCAGGGCGACCAGGCCGGTCCGGGCGCGGTGCCGCGCGCGGGCATCGCCGCGCTCGACCCGGTCAACGGGCTGCCGCTGTCGTGGAACCCCGGCCGCACCCGCGGCGTGGGCGCCCAGGCGCTGTTCGCGACGAGCCAGGGGCTCTGGGTCGGCAGCGACACCACCCAGATCGGCGGCGAGACGCCACGGACGCATCGCGCTCATGCCGCTCGCCGGCGGCACCACGGTGCCCGCCGTCGCCGGCCGCCACCCTGCCGAACGACCTCTTCGTCGCCCAGCGCACCGCCGGCGGTGTGCTCCAGCGCCGGGCGGTCGAACGCCACCGGGGCGCCCACGGGCGCACCCAGCACCGCCAACACGGCGCTGGACTGGTCGACCGTGCGCGGGGCCTTCCTCCTCAACGGGACCGTCTACTACGGCCTCAGCAACGGCTCGTTCTACGCACGCACCTTCACCCGGACCACCGGCGCCACCGGCGCCCAGCGCACCGTCAACCTGCGCGACGACCCGGAGACCGGCACGCGGATCCCGTTCGCCATCGCGGGCGTCACCGGGCATGTTCTACGACCCGGCGACGCACCGCCTCTACTACACGGTCTCCGGGGACGCCCGGCTCTACTACCGGTACTTCACGCCGGAGAGCGAGGTGGTGGGTGCCCAGACGTTCACCGCGGACGCGGGAGGAGTCTCGTTCGCCAACGCCGCCGGGATGACGCTGGCGTCGGGCACGCATCCTCTACGGCTCCACCACCGACGGGGCGCTGCGCAGCGTTCCCTTCGGCGGGGGCCGGGTCACCGGGTCCCCGACGGTGGTCAGCTCGGACGGCACCTGGGCCTACCGCGCCATCCTCGTCCCGAACACCTGAGTCGACGGCGCCCGGGCCTAGTGGGTCTCGACCCGCTCGGGCTCCGGGTCCGGCTCCGGGGCCGAGCGCCGCGAGGCGACCAGGCTGGTCGTCGTGGTGACGGCCAGGATGCCGAGGATCACGCCCAGCGACGCCAGGGTCGGCACCGAGGGGACCGAGGGCCAGACGTCGTGGGCCCAGTGCAGCACCAGCTTGACCCCGATGAAGCCGAGGATCGCCGCGAGTCCGTAGGACAGGTGCACCAGCTTGGCGAGCGCCCCCTGGAGGACGAAGTAGAGCGCCCGCAGCCCGAGCAGGGCGAAGGCATTGGTGGCGAAGACGAGGTACGGGTCGCCGGTGATGCCGTAGACCGCCGGGACCGAGTCGACCGCGAAGACGACGTCGGTGGCGAAGACGGCGATGACGACGAGGGCGAACGGCGTCAGCCAGCGCCGGCCCTCACGGCGTACGACGAGGCGCGTGCCGTCGTAGTCGTCGGTCACGGGCATCACCCGCCGGGCCAGACGCACCACTCGCATCTCGTTGACGTCGACCTCGTGGTCGTGCCCGGAGACGGCGTCGCGCAGCAGCTTGAGGCCGGTGAGCAGCAGGACACCACCGAAGACGAGGAAGACCCAGTCGAACCGGTCGAGGGCCGCCGCGCCCAGCGCGATGAAGATGCCGCGCAGCACGAGGGCACCCACGATGCCGTAGAGGAGCACCCGCTGCTGGAGCGCCTTGGGCACGGCGAACGCGGCCAGCAGCAGCATGAAGACGAACAGGTTGTCGACGCTCAGGGTCTTCTCGACCAGGTAGCCGGTGTAGTACTCCAGGCCGCGGTCGGAGCCGTGGGCGTTCCACACGTAGAGCCCGAACAACAGGGGGAGGGCGACGTAGAACGCCGACCAGGCGACGGCCTCCCGCATGGAGACCTCATGGGGCCTGCGGGTGGCGACGAAGTCCACGACCAGCAGGCCGACGACGGCGCCGATGGTGACCCACCACAGGGTCGGGGACGCGATGGAATCCAGCACGGAGGTTCTCCTCGGGCTTCTCAGGGACAGATGTCTGGGCCTGAGGTCTCCCTCGCCGCGCGTCGTTGAACACGCCCGGCGTCCACCCGAGGCGCGGTAGGACGCGCCGTCATGACCGGGTGGCCTTGGTGAGGTACTCCCCTCGGAGGAAACTGTACGGATCCACTCAAGTTCGACCCCGGACGGCGACACGGGGACGCAGGTTCGGGTCCTGAGGGGTGCCGTGGCAGAATGACAATGCGGCTCTTGACGAAACCGGGTCCTTGCCGCGCCCCGAAGTCTTCTGACGAGAGGTGTTCGTGTCCTCGCACGCACGCAAGTTGCTCCCCGCAGAGGTGCTCGCGCACCCGGCCATCGTCGCGCTCGTCGAGCGCGGTGCCCCCGCTGGCAGCGTGACCACCCACGACCTCCGACAGGCCAGTGACGACGCCCAGGTCGAGCCACGCCACCTGAAGGCCCTGCTGGGCCACCTGAGTGGCCTGGGCATCTCGGTCGAGATCGGTGTCGACACGTCGCGCGCCGCGGCGGCCGCCTCGGGCGCCCGCAAGACGACGACCGCCGCCACGGCCAAGAAGACCGCCACCAAGGCTGCTGCCAAGAAGGCCGCCGGCGGCCCCGCCGCCGAGCCCGCGGCCGCCGCCAAGAAGGCTCCCGCGAAGAAGGCCCCGGCCAAGAAGGCTGCCGCGGCTGCGGTCGACCTCGAGACCGAGCTCGAGCCGGCGGTCATCGGGGCGGACGGCAAGAAGGTCCTGCCCGACCTGCCCGACGCGCAGTTCGAGAAGGACGTCAAGGTCGACCCGACCATCAAGGAGGACGAGAAGCAGGCCTTCACCGTCTCCGCCTCCGACGACACCGACGAGCCCGAGCAGCAGGTCATGGTCGCCGGTGCGACCGCCGACCCGGTCAAGGACTACCTCAAGCAGATCGGCAAGGTGCCCCTCCTCAACGCCGAGATGGAGGTCGAGCTCGCCAAGCGGATCGAGGCCGGCCTCTTCTCCGAGGAGAAGCTCGCCAAGGGCGGCAAGATCACGCCCAAGGTGCTCGAGGAGCTCGAGTGGATCTCCGAGGACGGCCGTCGGGCCAAGAACCACCTCCTCGAGGCCAACCTGCGCCTCGTCGTCTCGCTGGCCAAGCGCTACACCGGCCGCGGCATGCTCTTCCTCGACCTGATCCAGGAGGGCAACCTCGGTCTGATCCGCGCGGTCGAGAAGTTCGACTACACCAAGGGCTACAAGTTCTCGACCTACGCGACGTGGTGGATCCGCCAGGCGATCACCCGCGCCATGGCCGACCAGGCGCGCACCATCCGCATCCCGGTGCACATGGTCGAGGTCATCAACAAGCTCGCGCGCGTCCAGCGGCAGATGCTCCAGGACCTGGGCCGCGAGCCCACGCCCGAGGAGCTCGCCAAGGAGCTCGACATGACCCCCGAGAAGGTCATCGAGGTCCAGAAGTACGGACGTGAGCCGATCTCGCTGCACACGCCCCTCGGCGAGGACGGCGACTCGGAGTTCGGCGACCTCATCGAGGACTCCGAGGCGATCGTGCCCGCCGACGCCGTGTCGTTCACGCTCCTCCAGGAGCAGCTGCACGCGGTGCTCGACACCCTGTCCGAGCGCGAGGCAGGCGTCGTGAGCATGCGTTTCGGCCTCACCGACGGCCAGCCGAAGACGCTCGACGAGATCGGCAAGGTCTACGGCGTGACGCGTGAGCGCATCCGGCAGATCGAGTCCAAGACGATGTCCAAGCTGCGCCACCCGAGCCGCTCGCAGGTCCTGCGCGACTACCTCGACTGACGCCCCTCGCGATGCGATCCGCGGCCGCCCTGCTCTGTGCGGGGCTGGCCGCGGTCGCATGTACGGCGGCCGGTGGCCCGAGTCGGGAGGACCCGGTCGAGCGGTCCTCGGCCTCCGCGTCGGCGACGTCCGCGACCTCTGCGACGCCCGTGCCGCCACCGAGCACGGCGCCCACCCCGCCCATCCCGTCGCCGACACCCCGGGTCCGGGCCGCGGACTTCAGGCCGCGGGTCGCCGTCGACGCGGTGCGGCACCTCGCGGGCAGCATCGGTCCACGGGAGGCCACGAGCCCGTCGTACGCCCGGGCCGCCCGCTGGGTGGCGCGTGAGCTGTCCCGCTCGGGCTTCGACGTCGAGCTCCAGCCGGTCGAGGTGCCGGCCGGGGTCTCGTGGGGCGTGCCGGTGCGCGCCGGCCGCTCGGTCAACGTCGTGGCGACCCCGCCCGGCCTCCGTCCGGGGGAGCCGCACCTGCTCGTGGGCGCGCACCTCGACACCGTGCCGCAGGCACCGGGCGCGGAGGACAACGCCTCCGGGGTCGGCGTCCTGCTGGCCGTCGGCGGGACGCTGGCCACCCGGCGTGCCCGCCTGCCGGTCGTCCTGGTGGCCTTCGGCGCCGAGGAGCCGCGCGGGGAGACCGACGCAGACCACCACTACGGGTCCCGGCAGTACGTCGCCCGGCTCACCCCCGCCGGGCGCCGGGCCGTGCGGGGCATGGTGTCCCTCGACCGGGTCGGCGTGGGTGACGTCGTGCCGATCGGGTCGGCGTACGACGGTCCCGACCCCCTCGCCGACGAGCTGGCGGCCGGGGCCCGGCGGGTCGGCGTCCCGGTCGTGCGGGAGGCCAACCGGTCCAGTGACCACTGGCAGTTCGCGCAGGCCGGCATCCCGGGCACGCGGCTGGGGAGCACGCCGTACGCCGGCTACCACTCGGCGCAGGACGTGCCTGCGGTCGTCGACCCGTCCCAGCTGGACCGGGTCGGTCGGCTGGTGCTGGCCTGGCTAGCCCCCTGACCGCACGTCCGCCAGCACCGCGCGTGCGGCGGCGCCGCGTAGCAGGCGAGGGGTGAAGGTCGGGTCCATCCGGTAGGGCGCGAGGTCGACGGCGACGACCTCGCCACCGGTGATCGTGGCCGTCAGCGCCACCCCCTCCATGGTCTGCTCCATGAAGTCCATGTCGAAGACGAAGTTGCCCAGCGAGTGGGCGATCGTGGCGCCCCGGTGCCGTTCCAGCGACTGCACCCAGTGCGGGTGGCCGCCGACGACGAGGTCGGCCCCGGCGTCGACGAGCCGGCGTCCCACGCTGCGCTGCACCGGCTCGGGGACGTGGGTGTACTGGGTGCCCCAGTGGGGGAGCACCACGACCACGTCGACCCGGCGAGCGAGGTCGCGCACGGCGTCCAGCACGTGTGCGAGGTCACTGCGCTGGAGCGGCCCGGTGCGGGGTGGCATCCGGACGGACAGCGCCCCCGGCGTCGACGTCGTGGCACGAGGGGTCTCGCCGATGGCGTTGAAGCCGAGCAGTCCCACCCGCACCCCGTCGCGCACGACCACCGCGGCCCGGGTGGCCGAGGCGAGGTCCCGACCTGCGCCGAACGAGGTGATGCCGCTGCCGCGGAACTCCCGCAGGGTGGCGAGGAGTGCGCGCCCGCCGTAGTCGCCGACGTGGTTGTTGGCCAGCGACAGGGCGTCGAACCCGCTCGCGGCGAGCCGGCGCAGCACGGCGGGGTCGGCCGTCGCCGGATCGGTACGACGCGCGAGGTAGTGCCGCAGCGGATCGATCAGCTCCCGGGCGAGATCCTCGAAGCGGGCCCGCCGGTCGGCCTCACGCTGGTCGGTTGACACCTGCCAACGGTGGCACAGTTCAGGCGCGGGTCGCGACGGTCAGCAGTACCACTGCGTCACTGACGGCCTGCAGGTCGTGCCGCGTCGGTGGGGATCACGAGGTAGTCGCCGGCCGCTCCCGACCAGGACTCCTCCCCCGCGCTGATCCGGACCTCCCCGGACAGCACCTGAAGACTGGCCTCGCCCGGAGACTCGTGCTCACCGAGAGCGTGCCCCAATGCGAGGGCAATCATGGTCTGGCGCATGTCGTGGTCGCGCCCGCCGAAGATCGTCGCGGAGGCACGCCCAGTCCTGGAGTCCCGTGCAGCAGCGAGCCTTCTCCTCCGCCAGATGGTCAGGGATATCGACTGCATGCTGAATCACTCCTCACTGGGCTTTGCCCACGATTCTCGTCCCTGACGCGCGGCGTCCGGTCCGGTCCGAAAAACAGAGCATGGACACCGAGAC